>JADBKP010000002.1 GCA_014896315.1 Limnochordales bacterium | reverse complement strand
CTTACTGGGGCCCATTGCCCCGGTTGGTTCTCTCAACAGGAGGGTACACCGCCTAAGCACATTTCAACACCTTTTGAGGGTATCTCAATGCATCCGAATCTCCTTCCTTATCCTGTTTGCTGTTCCACGAGCTCGGTAGCAGTCGGGAAGGATGCCATCACGCCAGCACGGCTGACAGAGATTGCTGCTGCCCGTACGGCATATTCAACCGCTGCCAGCAATGGCTTGCCGTTGAGAATCTCGCTGGTCAGTGCTGCGGTGAAGCAGTCGCCTGCGCCCGTTGTGTCGACCACTCGGACCGGTTGAGCGGGAACGTGACAGACGCGCCCGCCTTCGCAGGCAATCGCGCCTTGCGCTCCCAGCGTGATTACGACTTGGCGGGGACCGAGGGTTGTGAGGGCGGAGGCGAGATCGGCAGCCCGAGACAGGGGCAGATCCGGCACAGGGGGTATGCCGAGCAGCTGTTGGGCTTCCACTGCATTGGGCGTGATGAGGGTGGCGAGGGAAAGCAATTCACGGAAACGTGGATCAGCTAGCTTCTCGTAGGTCGGCGCAGGGGCAGGGTTGAGGAAGACGGGCTTTCCCCGCCGGGTAGCTTCCCTGGCAGCCGTCAGGTTTGCTTCGAGCGGCGCCTCCAGTTGCAGGAGGACGGCATCGGCCCAGTCGAGGGCGAGGGCACTGGCCAGCACGTGCTCGGCGCGCAGAGCGGAGACCGCCCCCGGATAGACGATGACCAAGTTGCCGTTGCTGCCGGAGACGCCGCTCCGGCAACTGCTGGAGGCGTCGCTCGGAGTAGCGGCGGTGGCGACTACGCCGAGAGCGGTCGGGGCGTCCACCCGGACGCAATACTGTGTCCCCACGTGTTCGTGGGCAAGGAAGTTGAGGCACGCGTCACCGTTGGTATCTCGCCCCAGTGCTGTCACAAACTCGACCTGGTTGCCGAGACGGGCCAAGGCGACCGCCTGATTGGCCCCTTTTCCCCCGGGCTCGATCGTCACATGTTCTGCCTGGAGGGTTTCGCCGACAACCGGTAATCTTGGCAGATTGAACAGGTAGCCGACGCCGCACAGCCCGAGAACATAAACGCGGCTCATGTTCTGCCTCCGGTTTACGGGTTTGCTCAGCTTGGAGCTGTCTCCTGCGCTGTTACCCCTACACCTCTAACCCCTACACCTCTATTTCCACGTGCTTTTTCTTTGCTTATAGCAGAGTCACCTGCCGTACCCACTCGATAAAGGGCTGCGGATAGAGGCCAAGCAGCAACACCGCCAGGGCGGTAACGGCTACCGCAGGCCCAATACCCAGCAGAGCACGATGGGCAATCGTGGCAGCGGTTTGACCCGCGGCAGTACCGGCCGGGAGCACGTTTGCCTCCTCCGGCGGTTCAAGCCACATCTGGCGCACCACATTGTAGTAGTACGGTAGGGAGATGACCGAGTTGATCACCATCACCACTGCAAGCCACGTGTAATCCGCCTCGATCATGGCAAAGAAAAGATAGAACTTCCCCAGGAAGCCGGCGGTGGGCGGAATGCCCACCAGGGAGAGGAAGAAGAGGGTCAGGGCGGCAGCATAGGCCGGCGAAATCTGCCCCAGCCCCCGGAAGCTCGAGATCTCTTCGTTGCCCCGGCGGCCCGCCACCAGCACGATGACGGCAAAGACGCCCAGATTGGTAAAGGCGTAGGCCAGCAGGTAGTAGAGGGTGGCCGACAGGCTTTCCGGGGTGAAGATGGCGAGCCCCGTCAGGACGTAGCCGGCATGGGCGATCGAAGAGTAGCCCATCATCCGCTTCACGTCCGTTTGGGAGAGGGCGACCACGTTACCGTAGGTCATGGTCGCCACGGCCACCGCGGTGAGAGCCGGCTGCCACAGGTCGGCGAGAGTCGGCAGCCCTAGGCTGAACGCCCGGATCAGCGCGGCAAAGGCTGCCGCCTTAGACCCGGCGGCAAGATAGGCCGTGACCGGCGTCGGTGCACCCTGGTAGGTATCGGGTGTCCACATGTGAAAAGGTACGGCCGCCACCTTGAAGCCCAGGGCCACAAAAAGCAGCAGGACGGCCGCCCAGGCGACCGGCAGCGCCGCCGTTCCCTGCAGGCCGGACAGTTTGCTGCTTATCTCGGGCAGATACGTGCTGCCCGTCAGACCGAAGAGGAGTGAGATGCCAAAGAGCAGCACCGCGGAGGAGGCCGCCCCCAGCAAGTAATACTTGATGGCAGCCTCATTGGAACGGTCGTCGTTCTTCATCATACCGACCAGGGCGTAGAAGGAGACCGACATGAGCTCAAGCCCGACATAGATGGTGAGTAGCTCACGGGAGCTTGCCATCATTGTCATGCCTACACCCGCAAGCAAGATGAGGGCGTAGAAAACTCCGCTTTGAATCTCCCGCGAACGTACGTACTCGGCCGATTCGAGCAGGACCAGGATCATAACGCTGAAGACGAGGACCTGGAAGAAGAGGCTGAACCTGTCGCTTTGCCACATGCGCCCCCAAAACTCGCCCTGCCCGACCCAAAGGGGCAGCGTTACCAGGGCGGCCACCGTTCCGAGCAGGGCGACCAGCCAGGGGATCAGCTCAGCTTCTCTGTTCTTGCGGTCACCCGTTCGCAAATCGACGGCCAGCACCAGGAAGGAGGTGGCGATCAGGACCAGCTGCGGCAGAAGGACCAGAATGTTTCTTTCCACGCCTAGATGCCCCCTCCCAGACTGGCCAGCTGCATCAGGTTCTGCAGCCTGAGCACGGCCGTGTTGAAGAGTTCAAAGGTGGGAGCAGGATAGACACCCAGAAAGAGCACCAGTGCCATCAGTGGAACGGCAACAAGAAGTTCACGCCGGTTGATATCGGGCAGCTTACCCAGGCCGCCCGCAGATGAGGCTTCGCCCATGAGCACCCGCTGCATCATCCACAGGTGGTAGGCGGCGGTGATTATCAGGCCGAGGGAGCCGACGATCACCAGCGTCCGGAAGACATCAAACGAGCCCAGCAGCGTCGCAAATTCGCCTACAAATCCTGACAATCCCGGCAAGCCGAGATTGGCGAAGATACCGAAGGCCATCACGACAGAGGCAAGCGGCATCTTGTTGTAGAGCCCGCCCAGTTCGTCGATCATGCGGGTATGGGTGCGCTCATAGAAGACAGATCCCACCAGGAAGAACAAAAGCGGCGAGATCAGGCCGTGGGAAAGCATGACGAAGACCGCACCACTGATGCTGCGGGGGGTCATCGCCGCCAACCCCAGCATGACGAAACCCATGTGGCTGATGGAGGAGTAGGCGACCATCCGCTTGAGATCCTTCTGAGCCATGGCCGCCAGCGCACCGTAGATGATGTTGATAACACCCAGTGTGGCCAGCAGCAGGGCGAAAGCCTGGGCCCCGTCCGGAAGGGTGGGCAGGCTGATACGGTAAAAACCGTACGTGCCCATCTTGAGCAGCACTCCCGCCAGGATCATGGAGCCACCGGTCGGCGCTTCCACGTGGGCGTCGGGCAGCCAGGTGTGGAAGGGGAAGATAGGCACTTTGACCGCAAAGCCAAGGAAGAAGGCGAGGAAGATCCACCACTGCAGGCGGCTGCCCAGGGTAGCTCCGGCCTGCTGCAATTCTATGATGTCGAAGGTACCCATGCCAGCGCTGAAGTAGAGGGCGATGATGCCGACCAGCATGATTACGGAACCGGCCAGGGTGTAGATGAAGAACTTGATGGCGGCGTACTGCCGGCGTGGCCCGCCCCAGATGCCGATCAGGAAGTACATGGGAACTAGGACCAGTTCCCAGAAGACATAAAAGAGAATATAGTCCAGCGCCACGAAGACCCCGAGCATCCCGGTCTCAAGGAGCAGGAGCAGGGAGTAGAAAAGCTTTACCCGCTCCTGAATAGAGTAGGAGGCCACCGCGGCCAGAAGCGTCACCAGAGCAGTCATTACCACCAGCGCCAGCGAGACCCCGTCGACGCCCAGGTGGTAGCTGATACCCAGGGACGGGATCCAGGCGTACTTCTCCACGAACTGCATTTCCGCCTGGGACGGGGCAAAGCGTGCCAGCAAGACCAGGCTGAGCAGAAGTTCAACGGCGGCAAAGAAAGTAGCTACTCCCCGCAGCGCCGGTTTGTTCTCCTGCGGCAGGAGCAGCAGGAGCAGGCTTCCGACAAGCGGTAAGAAGACTAGTGCGGTAAGCATGCCATGCCTCCTCTTCTCTAATCCACGATGAATGCGAGTACGAGCAGTCCGGCGGCCATAGCCCCCAGCAGCACGAGCAGATAAGCGCCGACGTAACCTGTCTGGGCCCGACGCAGCACCTGACTGCCGGCGCTGAAAGCAGCTCCAACCCCGTTGACCGCGCCATCGATGACGGAACGATCGAAGTCACCAGTGGCAAAGCTGAGCTGGGTGCTAAACCATGCGATGAGGTTTACGATGCCGTCGACGATGTAGCGATCGAAGACGCTGACAACCCAGGAGAGTGCCACTGTCGTGCGTACGAAAAGCCACCCGTACAGTTCATCCAGGTAGTACTTCCGCTTGAGCAGTGTGTAAACGGGCCCGGCTGCCCGAATCAATGCCGAACGGGAGACCACTCCCGCACCATAGACCAGCCAGCCGAGGAGAATCCCGAGCACCGCTGCTGCCAAGGCCAGCAACTGCACTATGCCCGCAGGCTCAAGTTCGACAAGGTGGAAACCGGAAGGCAGCGTCGTCTCCATCCAGTGGGTGAACGGATGGCCGAACCAGCTTGAACCAACGAACCCGGAGAAGGCCGCCATGATGGCCAGCACCCCAAGAGGCAGCTTGAAGCGCCAATCACCTTCATGGGCGTGACGGAACTTCTCTTCATCCCGGGGTCTGCCAAAGAAGGCCAGCCAGGTTGCCCGGGTGATGTAGAACGCGGTGAGGAGCGCCGTAATCAACCCGAGCCAGAAGAGAAGCGGCCGGCCACTGTGGTAGGCGGCAAGCAGCACCTCGTCTTTGCTCCAGAAACCGGAGAGCGGCGGTACACCCGCCATGGCCAGGGACCCAATGATCCAGGTCCAGGCCGTCCAGCGCATGCGGCGGTAGAGGCCGCCCATCTCGTGGAGGTTTTGGGTGTGCAAAGCGTGGATCACACTTCCGGAGGCCAGGAAGAGTAGGGATTTGAAGAAAGCCTGCGTCATCAAGTGAAAGGTCCCGGCTACCAGCGACCCTGAGCCCAATCCCAGGAACATGTACCCCAGCTGACTGATGGTGGAGTAGGCCAGCACTTTCTTTATGTCTTCCTGAACAAGGGCGATGGTAGCCGCAAAGAACGCGGTGAAGCCGCCGATCGCCGCCACCCAGTACATGGCGGTGGGTGAGGCCGAGAAGAGCGGGAAGGAGCGCGCCACAAGATATACTCCTGCAGCCACCATGGTCGCCGCGTGGATCAGGGCGCTGACAGGAGTCGGGCCGGCCATGGCGTCCGGCAGCCAGACGTGCAGGGGAAACTGCGCCGACTTGCCGACCGCCCCCGCAAAGAGAAGCAGGCTGACGGCGGTGATGGTTGCGGGAGTCAGCAGACCGGCGGAGACGGAGTGCCAGACTTCCTCAAACTGCAATGTGCCCGTGGCGCTATAGAGCAAGAAGATGCCGATCGCCATCCCGATATCCCCGACACGGGTGGTCAGGAAGGCTTTCATAGCCGCATTGCTGTTAGCTTTCTCCTCATACCAGTGGCCGATCAGCAGGAAAGAACAGAGACCGACCAGCTCCCAGAAGACGAAGAGCTGCAGGAAGTTGTCGGCCAGCAAAAGCCCCAGCATGGAGAAAGTGAAAAGCGAGAGAATCGTGTAGTAACGGCCGTAGCGAACGTCACCCTCCATGTATCCCAGGGAAAACAGGTGCACCATCAGGCTGACCAGGGCGACTACCACGAGCATAACTCCAGTCAAAGCATCGACGTGGTAGCCGAAGCGGAAGGTCCGGTCGCCCATGGTTGCCCACAGGAAGGAAGAGCCGGTCCTCACTCCCGCGGTGGTTTCGAGCAGAACCCCAATGCTGAGGATGAAGCTTGCGGCCGTTGCGATGATACCCACCCAATCTCCACGGCGGCGGGTCGGGCCGGTGATGAATACCTGAATTAAGAATGAAAAGAACGGTAGGGCGGCCGCCACCCAGGCAAGCTCCGCCACGCCACATCATCCTTTCATTGCGGACAACATCTGAGCCAGCTTCATGCAGGGCTTTGCTATCTGGTTCAAAATGTTGGCAACCGGCGAAGGCCGGCCAGTACCTGCATGGTCACTCCGTCAAAAGGGTCGTCAGTGTTTCATCTCCTCTGCCGCATCGACGTCGATAGTTTGGCGACGACGGGAGAGCACCAGTATGACGGCCAGACCCACGGCCACCTCGGCGGCTGCCACCGTCATGACGAAGATCGCCCAGATCGCACCCCGCGGATCATCCGGATAGAGATAGCGGGTGAAGGCAAGGAAGTTGATGTTGGCCGCATTTAACATCAGCTCGATCGCCATCACCATGCGGATTGCACTTCGCTGGGTCAGCACCCCGTAGAGCCCGAGAGCGAAGAGTAGAACGCCGAAGCCAAGAAAGTAGCCGAGGGGAATCATGTGCCCGCTCCAACCTCCTTCTTCTCGTCCTGACCGGGGTGGTCTGTCTCACCTGCGTTAACTTCCCTTCCCGCCATTCCCGACCCGGGCTGCAACACTCGAGAACTGCCCGGCGATCCCCGAAAGACGCGCAAGGTCTCTTCGCGCATGGCCAGAACCAATGCTCCCAGGAGCGCTGAGAGCAGTAGAACCGACGCCGCCTCGGCCGGAAGAGCATAAGGACCAAACAGAGCGTGGCCGATAGCCGGGATGTCCAGACCTGCAGGCGTCGAGGCTGCCGGTCCAACGGGCTGCAAGTCACTCCAACCGGCCTGGCCGTAGATAGTGAAGAGGGCCACCAGGAAAGCTGCCGCTACAAGAAGGGGCAGGGCAGGCTGCCACCAGCGACCGAAGCGCCGGCGAAAGCGGTAAAAGGGCGGCTCCTGCGGCTGGACCTCCTCGACATCGGAGAGCATGATGCCGAAGAGAATGATGGTAGTGATCGCGCCAACATACACAAGGATCTGGACGCCGGCCAGGAACTCGGCGGTGAGAAGCAGGAAGATGCCGGCTACCCCCACAAAGCAGAGACCCATCCAAAGACCGGCATGCATGATCTGCGGATCGGTCACCACTCGCCAGGCGGCAAGGAGGCTGATAGCTGCCAGCGCGAAGAAAACCAGCAGAGTTGTACTCATCTGCTTGTTCCTCCTGCGGTTGGTGTAGCCGGGGCGGATTGAGCAGGCTTATCCGCCGTCCCTGCTGATCCTTCCGCCTCTTCCGCCGGGCTCTGATAGGGATTACCCTCGGTCTTGATTCCGTAATTGATGATCGGGCCCTTACGGCGCCGGCCCAGCTCGGCCAGGCGTTCCTTGTTATAGATCAGATTCTCCTGCTCAAAGTCGGCGAGCTCGTAGATATCTGACATGGCGATTGCCCCGAAGGCGCAGACTTCGGCGCAGATGCCGCAGAACATGCACCGGCTCATATCGATGTCGAACTCATCCAGTACCTTCTTCTTGTTTTCGTCCCGGTGGGCTGTGATATGAATCACCTGCACCGGGCATTCACGGGCACACACCTCGCAAGCGGTGCAGAGCAGGTTTCCTTCATCGTCGCTGAGCAGAACCGGCATGCCCCGGGTGCCTACGGGCAGGTTGGGCCGGACTTCCGGGTAACGGTAGGTTACCGGGCGGCGAAAGAGGTTGCGGAAGGTGACCAGGTGCCCTTTTACCACCCCGGTTACCCCATCGGCTACTTGCTGCCACAGACCCATCAGTTACACCTCCTGCCTTTTACGGATGCTCAAAGCGCCACGAACACCCCGGTACCGAGCACATTTATCAGTGCCACCGGGAGCAAGAACTTCCAGCTCAGGTTCATCAACTGGTCGACCCGCAGGCGGGGCAGCGTGAACCTTATCCACATCGCCAGGAAAACAAACAGGTACGTCTTCAATAGGAACCAGACGAACGGAGGCAGGAATGGGCCACTCCAGCCTCCCAGAAAGAGCGTTGCGGCAATCGCCGACGAACCAAGCAAGTTGGCGTACTCTGTCAGGAAAAAGATGGCGAATCGGAATCCGGAGTATTCCGTATTGAATCCGGCTACCAGTTCCGATTCGGCCTCAGGCAGGTCGAAGGGAGTCCGGTTAAGTTCGGCGATGGCAGAGATCAGATAAACCACGAAACCAAGCGGTTGCAGGAAGATAAACCAGGTACTCTCCTGCTGCGCTCTGATGATGTCGTTCAGGCTGAGAGAGCCGGCCAGCATCACCACGGCCAGCGTTGCCAGAATGAGCGGAACTTCATAGCTGACCAGCTGAGCCCCGGCCCGGAATGCTCCAAGAAGTGACCATTTATTGCCCGACGACCAGCCGGCCATCAGGAGAGCCGGTACGGTGCAGCCGGTCATGGCGGCCACATACAGGGTGCCAATATTAAGGTCCCGGGCCTGCACTCCGGGGGCGAAGGGGACAACAAGCCAGATCATGACGGACGGGACGAAAGCGACGAGGGGGGCGGCCATGAAGACCCACCGGTCGGCGGCAGCAGGGATGATGTCCTCCTTGACCAGCACCTTGAGGGCATCGGCCACCGTCTGCAACAGGCCGAATGGTCCTGTGTAGACGGGGCCGAGGCGATTCTGGATGTGCCCGCCCAGCTTCCGCTCAAGCCAGATAAGGAAGATCACGTTGATGAGGATGAAACCAATTATCAGCGCCGCCTTTACTGTTGCGACGAGAACAGCCAGCAACCAGAGCGGCAGCCCCAGATCGGTGAAGAGCTGCTCCGTCCACTGGTAGAGCCGCAAGGGGAGGGATGAGGTTGCTGCAAGGTACACTATCGGTCCACCTCCCCCATAACGATGTCGATGCTCCCAATTATGGCCACCATGTCACCCATCAGGTGTCCCCTGGCCATAAGAGGCAGCAATTGCAGGTGAACGAAGGAAGGCGCCCTCCAGTGGAGACGGTACGGTTTGCGGTCGCCGTCGCTTACGATGTAGCAGCCCACCTCACCCCGGGGACCCTCCACGTGGCCATAATAGTGGCCGGGCGGAAGCTTGATGATGCGGGGGGCCTTGCCCAGGTATTCGCCCTCCGGCAATCCTTCCAGAGCCTGTTCCAGGATGCGGAGACTCTGCCTCATCTCCTCCAGGCGAACCTGATAGCGGGCGAGTACATCACCTTCGCTCGCCCAGGCGACGTCGAACTCCAGCTCGTCGTATACCAGGTAGGGATCGTGCTTGCGCAGGTCGTATGGTACTCCCGAAGCACGCAGGACCGGACCAGAAGCGCCGTAGGCGATCGCGGTCCTGGCATTGATCTTGCCCACCCCACGGGTGCGCGCCTTCAGGATTGGGTTACCGGTGAGAAGGTCGTCGTACTCACGCAAGGCAGCCGGGAATTGCCGAAGAAAGGTTCGTACTTTCTTGACCCAGGCAGCGGATACGTCGTTACGAACTCCTCCGACACGCATGTAGTTGTACATCATGCGGGCGCCGGTGATCTCTTCGAAAAGGTCGCTGATGGTTTCCCGGTCGCGAAACGCGTACAGGAAAGGAGTGGTCGCGCCCAGGTCCAGCCCGAACGTACCAAACCAGAGGAGATGGCTGTGAATACGCTGCAGTTCACTCATTATGGTCCGGATGAACTGAGCGCGCCGCGGCACTTCCAGACCGAGCGCTTTCTCCACCGTAAGCACAAGGGCCAGCTCATTGGTCATGCCGGCCAGGTAGTCGGTTCTGTCAGTGTAAGGAATGATCTGATGATACGTCAGCTTTTCACAGATCTTCTCGAAACAGCGGTGTAGGTAGCCCACATCGCTGTCCACGTCGACGACACGCTCGCCGTCGATGGTTACCACCGCCCGCAAAACCCCGTGCGTGCTGGGGTGCTGCGGGCCCATGTTTATCATCATCTCTTCGGTGTGCAGGTCTCCGACTTCCGAGTCCGGGGCAGTCGGCCGGACTTCCTCCCCGTCCTGCTCCCGCGTCGCGCCGGAAACCGTTGCAGCAGCATCAGGCACAATCAACACCTCCTTCGCAACGCTCAACGGACCGGCCGCGGGAGGCGGTCGCGAGGCGGGCGGTGGTCTTCGTAATCCTTGCGGAGCGGATGACCCTGCCAGCCCTCTTTCAACAGAATGCGGCGCAGGTCCGGATGCCCGTCGAAGCGGATGCCCATGAGGTCCCAGGCCTCCCGCTCGTGCCAGTTGGCAGTAGGCCAGAGGGAGACGACGGACGGGCAGCGCGGATCCTCCCGGGGTACGTCAACAGTAGCGATGAGCCTTTCGCCCCGTGCAAGGTTCTGCAGATGGAGCACAACCTGAAACCCCTTCTCTTTCCAATCAACAGCGCTGAGTAGCAGCAGGTAATCATACCCGAGCCGGTCGCGCAGGATGCTGCTCACTTCAAGCAACGAGTCGCGCGGGACCGCTATTTCCAGCCACCCGTCCGGTCTGATCCTGGGCTCAAGTTGCGGCAGCTCCTGGCGCAGGCGCTCGGCACTTTCCGCGAGCGCTGCCCCCCCTACCACCCGGGCGGGCATCAGGGCGGGCACTGGCTGACTGCTCCCCGACCCGCTGCTGATCTTTCGTAAACTCATGCTCCAAAACCTCCTAGCGGATGCCCGCTTATACGGTTGTTTGGCAAGACAGAATCAGATCCCGCCGGGCGGGCGCCGTACTTCAGGCTGTGCGCCTGATCCCCTCCTGCGAGATCTTCTCCTGAAGCCGGAGAACCGCGTGCAACAGCGCCTCGGGCCGGGGCGGGCAGCCGGGGACGTATATGTCAACCGGTACAACCCGGTCGACCCCGTCCACCACGTTGTAGAGATCATGGTATGGACCGCCGTTCGTAGCACATGCACCCATAGCCAGAACGTAACGGGGCTCGGCCATTTGCGCGTAAAGCGTACGGATGACATCGGCCATCTTCTCGTTGACCGTGCCTGCCACGATCATAAGATCGGATTGGCGAGGTGAGGCACGGAAGATCATACCGAAACGGTCAAAGTCATGTCGAGACGCGCCGGTAGCCATCATCTCGATGGCACAGCAAGCAATACCGAAGAGCATGTACCACAATGATGACTTGCGGCTCCAGTTTATGACCCGCTGCAGGCTGGTAGTTACTACGCCAGGAAGTATCGGAGCACCATCAACATCGCTGTCCAGCCTGATCACTGCCATTCGAGCACCTTCTTTCTCCAGGCGTAGAGGAGACCACCAAACAACAAGGCAAGGAAGACAGCTGCTTCCGCCAGAGCGACAATCCCCAGATCATCGAGGGTTACAGCCCAGGGATATAAAAAGAGGAGCTCAACGTCAAAAACCAGGAATACCAGCGCAAAAATGTAATAGCGAATCTTGAATCGCACCCGGGCATCTCCAAAGGGTGTCTTACCGCATTCATACGTGGCGAGTTTTCCGCTTTCAGGGTGGTGCGGTCGCAACAGGCGGCTCAACAGCAGGCTGATCATAATGAAAAGGATGGCGACTGTCATAAAGACGGCTATGTCAGTATAAGCGTTGAGCATCGGTGGTGCTCCCTTGATGAAGTTACTTCTATCTAAAGTTATTATACTTCCGGCCCGGGGGGGTGTCAAACCAAGCTCTGCTTGCCGGCACCCTTGTCCCTCGTGCTCCGTGCGGGTATCATCGCGGTGGCTGACCCGGCGGGAGCACAGCGCCCTAGGGTAATGATATTAGGCTAGGGCGCTGATCGTATTATAGTTGGTTGGGACGTGATTGTCATGGGTAAGGCCAAAGTTGGGATAGTCTCCCTGGGCTGTGCGAAGAACACGGTAGACAGCGAAGTAATGCTGGGGCTACTCCGGGCTGCCGGCTATGAGATAACAGCAGATCCGGGCCAGGCGGAGGTGATCATCATCAACACCTGCGCCTTCATCGGCCCGGCCAAGAAAGAGTCGATCGATACCATTCTGGAGATGGCCCGCTACAAAGAAGAAGGTAGGGCTCGGGCGCTCCTGGTCGCCGGATGTCTTGCCCAGCGTTACCCGGCTGAGCTGGCAGCAGAGCTTCCGGAAGTGGATGGGTTCTTTGGTACGAACGAGGTGGACAAGGTAGTCGAGGTAGTGGAACGAACCTTGAGCGGGGAACGCCCTGTCTTGACCAGCCGTTCACCAAGCTTCCTCTATACCGAAGAGCTCCCGAGAGTTGTCTCCACCCCGCGTCCGACCGCCTACATCAAACTGGCGGAGGGCTGCAACCATCCGTGCACGTTCTGCATCATTCCAAGGCTGCGGGGGCGCCTCCGCAGCCGCCCGATCGAGTCGGTGGTCGCCGAGGCGCGCAGGCTGGTGGAAGACGGAGCGCGAGAACTGATTCTGGTGGCCCAGGATACCAGCGCTTACGGCACGGACATTTACGGGGAACCGCGGCTTGCAGACCTCCTGCGCCAGCTCGATGCCATCGACGGCGTGCGCTGGATCCGCATCCTTTACACATATCCCGCCTCCATCTCCGATCAGCTGCTGGAGGCGATTGCGGAACTGCCACATGTCTGCAAGTACGTCGACCTACCCCTGCAACATGCGGATGACCGGGTGCTGGCCCGCATGCGGCGACCGGGCGGACGGGCCGACCTTGAGCGGTTGGTGGCCCGGATCCGGGAGCGCGTACCAGGTGTCACCCTTCGCAGTGCGTTCATTGTCGGCTTTCCGGGGGAGACGGACGAGGAATTTGCCAACCTCATTTCCTTCCTGCAAGAGATGGAGTTCGACCATACCGGTATCTTCACGTACTCGCGGGAGGAGGGGACCCTTTCCGCTCGCTATCCGGATCAGATTCCCGAACGGGTGAAGCGGGAGCGGCGTGCCGAGGCGATGCGGGTGCAACAAGAGATCAGCTACCGTCGGCGGCTCGCCCGGGTCGGGCAGGAAGTGCTGGTATTGCTTGAGGGTGAACGTTCATCGCGGGTGCTGGTGGGCCGGACGGAGGGGCAGGCGCCGGAGGTTGATGGCAACGTACTGGTACGCAGGCCGCTGGCGCGGGGCGACATGGCAGAGAAGCTGCTGCCGGGCCGGTTTGCCCGCGTCCGTCTGACCGGCGCCCGACCCTATGACTGGGTGGGTGAACCGCTCGACGTTGTAGGGTGCTAAGAGTGCGGGCAGGCGCAAGAGTAAATTGCTGAGAAATTGCGATTATTGTGATTATTTGCGTGACAGCCGGCCCGAGCCGCGCTAGAATTAGACTGGTATCGATGTCTGTCCGCGGTTCAACCGGGGAAGAGGTGAAAAAGTGGCCTGGAAGCAATTGCGCCTGCCCGTTGTGGGCGGTTTCTTCCTTATATTCCTTTCCCTGGCCGTAGCAGGGCAGTGGGTTTATGAAGAACGCTGGGTCTGGCAGCCTCTGGCAGCGGAGATGGCAAGGGTTCCCGGGGTGGAACGCGTGGAGGTACAGAGGGAGTTGCGACCCCCACTGATCGAGGTTCGGCTACGGGCCGGAGTGGATCTGCCGCAAGTCTACCAGCAGCTTGAAACTCTGGCCAGCCGGCGTCTGGGCCCTGCCGATGGCGGCGATCTTCCCGGATACATGATCGCCATTGCTGACCGGCGTACACCGCGACTGATCTCTGCTTACAACCAGCTCCGGCTGGCGGTGGAGGAAGCGATTGCTACAGGACGCTTTACCGAACTCTCCGACTGGGTAGTGCGGGCCAAAGAGGAAGCGAGTCTGTCCCGGGCCGAGCTCTGGGTCGACCGCCAGAATGTCTACCTGTATCTCCAGGACGGACGGGGCTGGCTTTATGCGGTAATCCCCCGTGCGCCGGTTCCTAACCAGATGGGGATAGCGGGGATGGGCGATGGGGGTGCAGCCCGTGTGGAAACGTGAGATGGTCCTCGGAGCGATACTGGCCGCGGCCGTCGTCTTATACATTCGCGGTCTCAATCTTCTCCCGTACATCGGCTTTGCTGGTATCCTGGCATTGATCCTCATGATAAACAGAGGGATCTTGCCGGGAACGGGACGACGTTTTGCCACCGTCGTGGGCGGGGCAGGCGCCGGCCAGCGGATTCCAGCCGTCTGTTTTGATGACATTGGCGGCCAGGAGACGGCCAAACGGGAACTGATGGAGGCCCTGGAGTTTGTAAAGGAGTACGAGAAGGCCGCGCACCTCGGCATCCGGCCGATCAAGGGAATTCTTCTCGCCGGGCCGCCCGGGACGGGCAAGACGCTGCTGGCCAAAGCGGCCGCCAATTACACTGACTCAGTCTTCGTGGCCGCCAGCGGCTCCGAATTTGTAGAGATGTTCGCCGGTGTCGGGGCCCAGCGGGTTCGTCAGTTGTTTGCCGAGGCGCGAAGGGTGGCCCGGGAGTGCGGTCGCAATAACGCCATAATCTTCCTGGATGAGCTTGAAGTGATCGGCGGCCAGCGGGGGCGCCATTCCAGCCACCTGGAGTACGATCAGACCCTCAACCAGCTGCTGGTGGAGATGGACGGCATCCGCAGCGAAGACCCGGTACGGCTGCTGGTCCTGGGGGCGACAAACCGGGCCGACCTGCTCGATCCGGCTCTGCTGCGACCAGGCCGCTTTGACCGGGTGGTCCGGGTGGAACTGCCCGACCGTGAGGGAAGGCGGCGGATCCTCGAGATCCATACCCGGGGCAAGCCGCTTGCAGCCGATGTCGATCTGGACGAACTGGCCCGGGAGAGCTATGGCTTCAGCGGTGCACACCTGGAGAGTCTCGTCAACGAGGCGGCCATCTTTGCTTTGCGGGCCAGGCGCCGTGAGATCACCCGGGCGGATTTCTTCGAGGCGCTGGAGAAGGTGATGATGGGCGAGAAGCTCGACCGGCGGCCTACGCCGGAAGAGCGTCTGCGGGTGGCGGTGCACGAGGTGGGCCATGCGCTCATCAGCGAGCTCGAGAACCCTGGCTCGGTGGCAGCGGTGACTGTCACCTCACGCGGCCAGGCGCTGGGCTATACCCGCCAAACGCCCCCCGATGATCAATATCTGTGGACGCGACAGGAACTGCTTCGCCAGATAGCGGTCACCCTCGGGGGAACCTGCGCCGAAGAACTGGTGCTGGGTGAACGGAGTACCGGCGCGGCCGGGGACTTCGAACAAGGGAGCGAGCTGGCCAAGAAGTTGGTCTGGTGTGGCATGTCGTCACTGGGTATTGTTAGCAGGGAGTTGCTGAGCCACGAGCAGTTGAGCGCGGCGGTTCAAGAAGTGCTGCAACAGGTTGAGAAGGAAGTTCGAGAGAAGCTGGCGCCGCATCAGGAGTTCATCCGGGAAGTGGCAGAACTGCTCCTTGAGCAGGAACGTATCTCAGGTGAGCGGTTCCGTGAGCTTCTTAAGCATCGTCTGCAAGCGAGGATCCCGGCCTGAGGCGCAACAGGAGGCGGAGTCGGTCGTGGAAGCAGAGATAATCTCTGTCGGAACTGAGCTGCTGCTGGGCGAGATTGCCGACACCAATGCGGTCTTCCTTGCGAACCAGCTAGCCGATCTGGGCATCGGCTGCCGTTTCCGGCAGACGGTAGGTGATAACCTGGGCCGGATCGCGGCCGCCCTGCGGTTGGCTGCGGCCCGGGCCGATCTGGTCATCGCGAGCGGAGGGCTTGGTCCGACGGCCGATGATCTGACCCGGGCGGCCATCGCCGCCGTTGTGGGTCGCACGCTCGCAGCTGACCCGGTCGCCCCCTATGCGCTGGCCAACCCGGTCGGTACCGCCCCGGGTCTTTGGGTCGAGGCCGACATCCGGCCCGAACCTGTGCTTCGCGAGCTTTTCGGCTTGCCTTTCGCCGAAGCGAAACGGGTGATCTTCGTGGCCCTGCCCGGACCGCCGGCAGAGCTTGAGGCCATGTGGAGGCAGGAGGTGCTTCCTCGACTGCAAAAGCGGCTGGAGGAGACGGGCGAGACAGGAGTGATCCTCTCCCGGACCATACGTCTGGTCGGCATTGGGGAGGCGGCCATGGAAGCCCGGGTGCGTGACCTGGTAGAAGGAAGCGTTAACCCTACGGTTGCCCCTTATGCGGGCGATGGAGAATGCCGCTTGCGCTTGACAGCAAAAGCAGCTGATAGGAGCAAGGCTGAAGCACTCATCGCCCCGGTCGAGGCGGAGATTCGCCGGCGCCTCGGTGAGTGGATCTACGGAGCCGACGCCGACCGGCTGGAATCGGTAGTGGGAGAGTTGCTCCGGCGGCGGGGTGAGCGTTTGGCGGTTGCCGAGAGTTGCACAGGAGGTATGATCGCACACTATCTAACCAGTGTGCCGGGTAGTTCAGATTACTTCGAACGGGGTTACGTCACCTATAGCAACCGTGCCAAGCAGGAGTGCCTGGGCGTGCCCGCAGCGTTGCTGGTCACCTACGGCGCGGTCAGCGAACCTGTGGCGCGGGCGATGGCGGAAGGGGCGCGGCGCGCTGCCGGTGTGGAGTGGGCGGTTGCCACCACAGGCATCGCCGGACCGGGAGGGGGTACTGCGGAGAAGCCGGTGGGTCTGGTGTATATTGCTGTATCAGGTCCCGATAACGTCACACTCTGCCAGCGTCATCTCTTCCGGGGCGACCGGCGAACCGTTCAGCGCCGGACGACTGCTGCCGCATTGGATGCGCTGCGCCGCCGGTTGCTGGCCGAGGAGGCGGGGCGGTGACGGTGCGGGAGGCGCTGTTATCCTGGCAGGCATTGCTAACGGCCAATCAGGTAGTCATCCACTTTGCCTACGCCCTCGCCTTCTTACTCATGGGCTTCTCCCTCTTACTTGAGTCCCGTCGTCCCAGCCAGCTTCCTCTGGCTCACCATCTGCGGTTTCTCGGCCTGTTTGGCGTGATCTACGCGGTCGCCATCTGGGGTAAGGTTTTCATCCCCATCCAGGCCGCGTTCCTACCTCCACCTGTCAGTGAAGCTCTATGGCTGGTGGATGCAGCGCTCTTTCCCGCCGCCTTTGCCCTCCTCTTCAGTTTCGGGCTGAAACTGTGGCCCGGCCCGGTACGTACGCGCCGACTCTTGCCTATGCTGCCGTTGCTGCTCCTGGCTGGCTGGACACTGCTCAGCCTGTTTCTGGGGGCTCACTTCCGGGGTCTGGCTGCTTCGGCCGACCCTGCCTGGCCGCGCATCGCCGAAGCGCTGGCCCGCTACCTTCTGGGAGTGCCGGGAGCGGTCGTATCCGGCCTCGGACTTATCCGCCAGCGTGAGAGTCTGCGGCGGGCGGGAATGGAGCATCTGACAATTCATACGGACCGGGGAGGCCGGGCGCTCTTCCTTTATGTAATTGTTGGCGGGCTCCTGGTGGATGCTGCACCTATCTGGCCGGCCCGGGTCTGGAATTCCACCTGGTTCTTCAAAGTAACGCTCGTTCCGGTCGAGATGGTCCGGGCGGGGCTGGGGTTGGTGCTGGCGTGGTCCATGGTGCGGCTGCTGGAGCTTTACGATGTGGAATCGGAGCGGCGCGATGAGGAACGCCGCCGCCTGCGTGCGGTCGTCCAGGAAAGGTCGCGAATTGCCCGGGAGTTGCACGATGGGGTGCTCCAGTCCCTCTTCAGCGTCGGGCTGGGGCTTGAGAGCCTGAAAGCTGATCTGACGCTGCCGGAGCTTGAGCCGCAGCGGCGTCAGGTGGATGAACTGGTGGCAAGGCTAGGTCGCATCAGCCAGGAGATTCGCGCTCACGTGGCAGGTTTGTACCGGGGTGAAAGCGAAGACGAACCGCGGCTGGCTTGGGAGGAGCTGGCGGCCGAATTCGAGCAGAGTTTCCCGGTTCAACTACAACTGGATGTTGATCTCCGGTTGTGGCATGAGCTGCCGGGCTCTATCCGCCGGGAGCTTGTGCAGATCGCCCGGGAGGCGATCCGCAACGGGTGCGAGCACGGGCGGGCATCTGAGGTGGTTGTAGAATTGGTGGCAGACAGAAGAGGCCGGGCCCGCCTCGAAATAAGAGACAATGGCCGGGGAGTAGCGCCGGAAACCCTTCTCGGCCGGCGAGCGGCAGAGCGAGGGCTTGGGTTGCGCACCATGAGAGAGCGGGCGCGCCTTTTGGGAGGCGAGTTCCGGTTTGAGAGTGCGCCGGGCCGGGGTGCGGCGGTCCGGGTGACATTTCCGTACCGTCAGGGCGCGGCCGGAGTTGCGGGCGGAGATGGGGCGGTGTACGGGGAATGAGCGGCAAGCCGCCAGTCACAGTCCTGATCGTCGATGACCATGAGCTGGTGCGGGTAGGTCTGCGTTCCGTCCTCTCCCGGACGGATGATATCCGCGTTGTGGGGGAAGCGGGTTCGGGGGAAGAGGCGCTCGCCCGGATCGCGGAGCTCAAACCGCAGGTGGTCTTGCTCGACCTGCGGCTGCCGGGGATGAGCGGGCTGGAAACCTGCCGGCGGATCAAGCAGGAGCATCCCCAAGTGGCGGTGGTTATACTGACCTCCTTTGCCGACGACGAGGAGATCATGGGGGCGGTGCGGGCGGGCGCAAGCGGCTACCTTCTCAAGCAGATAGGCAGCAGCCAGCTGGTGGAGGCCGTGCGGGCGGTAGCTGCCGGCAACTCGTTTCTTGCCCCTGAAGTTACCACTCGTCTTCTGGCGCACCTGCGGGAGGGCATGGCCGGCGCCCCTGCCGGGGAAAGCCAGCTGCTTTCCGAACTAACTCCCCACGAACGCAGGATTCTGCAGCTGATAGCCTCCGGGTTGACCAACCGGGAGATAGCAGCCCGGCTGCGGCTTTCCGAGAAGACGGTCCGCAACTACGTAAGCAGCATTCTCAACAAGCTGGGGTTGAACAACCGGGCGGAGGCGGCGGCGTTTGCCGTCCGCCACCGTTTGGCAGGTGAGTGAGCATGGAGACGGAGAGAGACCCCCACCATGCGTCACGAGAGCGTGAGCCCTCCGGGATCGCCGTCTACACCAACCTGCGCTGGTTTGTCCTGGGGGCGCTTGCGCTGCTGGTCCTGGCGGTGGTAACGACCTACCCGTGGATCATCGGCTTTTATCCTGCTTTTCTCCTTACGGTCCTGGTTGCGCTCGGCCTGATCGCTAACACCATCTGGCTTCTCTGGTTTCGCCGGGGCGTCCGGTTACAGGAATTGGCCGTATTGGAGATATTCCTGGATACGGCCGGCTTGACTGGTCTGGTTTACCTGACCGGCGGAAGGGAGAGCCCGCTGCTTTTCGGCTACGGTATGATTATCCTGGCGGCAGGGGCGCTTCTCGGCCGCCGCTTGAGCTATTTGTCCGCCCTTTTCAGTTTCATCTTCTTGCTCCTGATGTTGTTCCTCGAGGCGGCGGGAGTGCTTCCGGGTTTTCATGTGGCTGATATCTGGCGTCACTTCGGGCCGGATCGGCGAAGCCCCGGGCAGGTGGCAGGTGCAGTTGCGCTTGTGCTTGTGCTCACAGGCGGCTTTGCCGTGCTCTCCGCCTATCTGTCCGGGCTGGCGGAGGAGAGACAACGGCGGCTGCTCGAAGCTGAACGCCATCGCGACGAGTTACACCGCCGACTCCTCCACCAGGTGGTGGCCAGCCAGGAGGAAGAACGGGAAAGGATCGCCCGTGAACTGCACGACGAGACCGGGCAGTTGCTGAGCGCCTTTATTATGCGCCTGGATTTGCTGCAGGGGCGCATCAAGGAGAAGGTCGCGGGCGAGCTGGGTGGCGAGCTTTGCGAATCCCTGGCTCGTTTGCGGGAGCTGGCTGACCGGGCGCTGCAGGGAGTTCACCGGCTGGGCTTCGACCTGCGACCGGCACTCCTCGATGATCTCGGTCTGGTGGCTGCTTCAGCCTCTTTTGTCCGGGCTGCCTGCCGGGAGACAGGGGTCGAGCCGTCTGTCACTGCTGACCCCGCCTGGCCCCGCCTGCCCCGGGAGACAGAAACCGAGCTCTACCGGGTGTTGCAGGAGGCGGTGCGCAATGTCATCCGGCATGCCCGGGCCACCCGGGTTTGGCTTCGTTTCCAGCGAGAAGGGCAGCAGCTGCGCATGGAAGTGATAGATAACGGGCGCGGGTTTGACACCGAGACCGTTTGGCGCACGCGGCGGCAGAACACCCAGGCGCTTGGAATCCTGGGAATGGAGGAGCGGGTCGGTCTGATCGGTGGCACGCTGATTATCGATTCTCACCCGGGCAGCGGCTGCCGCGTGACCGTAGTATTGCCCTACGATAGGGTTGCGGACAAGGAGTGAGGGGTCAAGCAGACATGATCTATTGCTGGCGATCTGGAAGGAGATCGCGTGAAAGGGGGAAAGTCGGTGGAGAGAACGTCGCAACCACTCCGGGTGCTGGTTGTAGACGACCATGCTTTGGTACGTGAGGGGGTCGCAGCCCTGCTGCGAGAGGAACCCGACCTGGAAGTGGTGGGTGAGGCAGCAGATGGTAAGACCGCGCTGCGCCTGGCGGAAGAGGTCGCTCCAGACGTAGTGGTTATGGACATTGGCCTGCCGGATATGAATGGCATTGAGGTTACCCGCCAGTTGCGGGCGAAGCTTCCCGGAGTCCGGGTGCTGGCGCTGACAGTTCATGAAAAGGACGAGTACATGGAAGAGATGCTGCGCTCGGGAGCATCCGGCTACGTATTGAAGAAGGCGGCCGCCCTTGATCTGGTCGCCGCCATCAGGCGGGTCTGCCGGGGCGAGGTGGCACTCGACCCGGAGATGGCCACCGGTTATGTCTTGCGCCGTTCTTTGCACGCGCAGAATGAACCGCCGGTACCTCCCTCCCCCCTGAGCGAGCGGGAGCGGGAGGTGTTGCAGCTGATCGCCGAAGGGTACACCAACCGGGAGATCGCCAGGTTGCTCTCGATCAGCGAGAAGACGGTTCAAACGCATCGGGGGAACATCATGAACAAGTTAAGAGCTCACAATACTGCCGAGCTCTTGCGGGAAGCCCGCCGGCTCGATCTCCTGCCAAATTGAACGGCACGGCAAGAGTATGTGATGTGAGGAGCCTTAGATGGAGACAAAGCGTTGGGTGGTCCTCGTCTTCATGGTGGTAGCGCTACTATACCTGGTGGCAACCGGCTGGCAGAGTGTGCCGTATATGAGCGTAAGTCAGTTGGTTGCGACCCCGGAGCGCTGGCAGGAGCGACTGGTGAGGGTTCGCGGCGAGTTGGTGGCCCAGAATCTCAGCCACCGTGAGGACAGCCGGTCCGGCTTGATAGTGATGGTCCTGCGTGACGGCGGGGCCGAACTGGTCGCTCATTACCGGGGGGAGCTTCCCACAAAGATCGAGCTAGGCGACCAGCTCGTGGCGGAGGGACGGCTGGCGGCCGACGGCGTTCTCCGGGCCGAGAGGATACTGGTGGAGTGCCCGTCCCGATACATTCCGGACCTGGAAGAGGATGAGAAGGGTGGCGAAGAGTCAGGGACTTAACAGATATGAGGGGAGCGCGAGAAGCACTGACGATGCTCCTGCTCTTCTGCTGCGAGGAGTCTTCCTGGAACGGTCAGGCGTCGAGATTCTCGAGAATGTGAACCTGTGGCTCGACCCGGGCGAGCTCGTACTGGTCCTCGGGCCGAACGGCGCCGGCAAGAGCAGCCTGCTGCGGGTGGCGGGGGGAGTGTGGCGACCATCCCGGGGTGAGGTCTGGCGCAACGGGACGCTGGTCTTCGACAGCGGCGGTGGCCCAGACCTCGTTGGTCGTAGCGGTGATCGTCGCGGCACCTACGGCCGGAGGGGGGGAGGCCTGGGAGGTGGTGCGGGCCTTGTGGGGATGCTGGCCCATGAAGACTACCTTTACGTAGATCTTTCTCCCTGGGAGAACCTGTACTTCTACGGTCGCCTCATGGGCCTTGACCATGGCCAGGCCAGGTTGCGCACGGAGATGTTGCTGGAAGAGCTGGGTTTAATCCTGATGGCTCACGAGCCGGTGCGTCGGCTTTCCCGGGGTATGCGACGGCGGGTGGCCCTGGCCAGGCTGTTCTTGCGTGACCTCCCTCTGTTGCTGCTGGACGAACCGGAAGCTACTCTAGACACGGCTGGCATCGACTGGTTGGCGACCAGGTTGGCAGAGCGACCGCGCCAGCAAAGCATCCTGTTGACGGCGGCCCGTCCGGGCCCGTTGACAGTCCTGGCGGACCGGCAGGTGAGAATACGGTCCGGCCGGCTCATCGCCGATTCGGGCGGCGGTGTGGGCGAGAGTAACGGTGATGAGGAGGAGAAAGTGTGAGTTTCCGGGTTCTGTTGGCCGTGATCTGGCAGCGGGACAGCTGGTTGGCGCGGCGGGCGCGGGCGGGAAGCTTGTCTTTCTTGTTTATGAGCCTTGTCATACTCTTGCTGCTCGGTTTGGTAGCCGGCCCGGATACGTTGCGCCAGTCGTCCCTGCTTGCCGGGCTCATGTGGACCGCGGTGGCGGTTGGCAGCGGCTGGTCTATCTGGCAGGGCGTGCAGCTCGAGCTGGAAGATGGGGCGATCCGCGGTCTCTTGCATGCCCCGGTCGATCCGGGGAATATCTTCCTTGCCCGCACCCTGGTACAGTGGGCGCGTACTCTGCCGCCTGCCCTGTTGCTGGTTCTCCTGCTCCTCTTTCTGCTAGGGGATGGTTGGCCCCCCGGACCTTTCACGCTGGTCGCTTCCGTGGCCCTCGGGCTTCTGGGAGTGACGGCGGCCGGTATACTCCTTGCCTATCTGGCAGTTCACGCACGGGGGCGGGAGCAGCTCTTTCCCCTGGTTTTTCTGCCGCTGGCCGCGCCGGTACTGGTGGCAGGAACAGAGCTGGCGCGCACCGCGTTGACGACCGGCAGCCTCCTTCACACCGGGCCGTGGTGGCGTCTCCTTGTCGTGTATGATGGTGTTATGCTTGCCTTTGGGTGGCTGATCTTCGGGGCCCTGGTCGAGGAGGGGTAAGGAAAGGTGTGGCGGGAGCGCCGCAAAGCTTCCGGGTTGGCAGCGGCTTTCGTCAGCCTTGCTGTCGCTTTCTACCTGGCCCTTGCTTCTTCTCCTGTCGACCGCCAGCTGGGCGAGGTCCAGCGTCTTTTCTATCTGCATGTCTCCTTTGCCTGGATAGGACTGGTTCTGTATGCTCTGCAATCCCTCTTCGGCCTGCTTTACCTCTCGCGGCGGAGTATCGATTGGGATCGCCGGGCGGCGGCTACCGGTTCAGTCTCCTGGCTGTTTGGGGGACTCACACTGCTAACTGGTATGTTGTTTGCCCGGCCGACCTGGGGAGCAGCCTGGGTCTGGGATGCCAGGCTCATCAGCACGCTGCTCCTTTTCTGGGTGGAGACGGGGTACCTGCTTTTGCGGCGGAGTCTCGCCGAAGAGGAGCGACGCGCGCGCCTTTCTGCCGGACTGAGCCTGATGGGGGCGATTGACCTGCCGGTGATCTTTCTCTCCGTTCGTTGGTGGTACTCGCTTCATCCGCAGGTAGTGCACCTTACAAGGGTGGAGATTGCTCCGCCGATGCTGGTGGCTCTGCTGGCGATGGTAGGCGGGGTGAGCCTGCTTGCTGGAATACTGTGGTATCTGACCTTCCGGGTGGAAGAGATCGAAAGGCGCTGGGAACGGACGAAAGCAGCGTTGCGGCGTGTTCACGAACGCGGGGGGTGAACTCTGGGTTGAGCTGGGTGTGGGTTGCTCTCTTTCTGAGTCTCGCCGCTTTTTTTGCGTATGTAGCCTGGCTGGGGAGCAGGCTGCACCAGATTGAACGGGAAGTCGCGCTGGTGGCTCGGCAGCAGACAAGGAATCGGCAGGCAGGTGCCGAAGGAAAGGAGTAGACCGCCGTGCGCACTTTCATCGCGCTGCCCCTCGATGATCAGCTGCGCGTTCGAGTGGCCGGATTCCTGGCAAAGTGGCGGCAATTGGATCATGAGCTCAAGTGGGTCAACCCTTCTCTTTTGCATGTGACGTTGCGTTTTCTGGGGGAGGTCGACCGTTCTCTCCTTTCCACACTGGAACAGGTTCTTGAGGAGACCGGCCGAGAGGTTGAGCCCTTTGACATTTCCTTGAAGGGAGCCGGGGTTTTCCCTTCGCTCTCCCGGCCGCAAGTTTTCTGGTTGGGACTCAGCTCGGCAGAGCGGCTGCCGGCGTTGGCGTCCCACCTCGATAGCCGGCTGGCGGAGGTTGGCTGGGGAGACCGGGAGGAACCGTTCTCGGCCCATCTTACCGTGGCGCGGGTGCGCCGCGGTTCACGTCCGTCGCCTGCTTTTCTTTCTCTCTGGCAGAGGTTGATGGATGGAAGCGAGGAGGGACCGGCAGGTGCGTGGCGGGCCGATCGATTGGTTCTGTATGAAAGCCGGTTGCATCCGGGCGGGCCGGAGTACCTGCCTCTCGCTCAGGCGAAACTGGACGGCAGTAGTGGTAGTTGATTGTGGATGGTAGCTGTGGTGTCTTGCAAGGGGCCGGCAATCGCATAAGAAGGGGGTAGGCAGATGGCGACCATGGAAAGAGAAAAAGCGCTGGAGCTGGCGGTGCTTCAGATTGAGAAGCAGTTTGGCAAGGGCGCGATAATGCGTCTGGGAGAGGCCGCAGCCCAGCTTAACGTAGAGGTTATACCTACCGGGGCACTCTCGCTGGACATTGCTTTGGGTGTGGGCGGGGTGCCGCGTGGCCGGGTCATTGAGGTCTACGGGCCGGAGTCCTCGGGGAAGACCACTCTTTGCCTGCATGTGATCGCTGAGGCACAGCGCATGGGGGGGATAGCGGCCTTCATCGATGCCGAACATGCCCAGGACCCTGTCTATGCCAGGAATCTTGGCGTTGATGTGGACAACCTCCTCATATCCCAGCCGGATAGTGCTGAGCAGGCGCTGGAGATTGCCGAGGCGCTGGTCCGGAGCGGAGCCGTGGACGTGATCGTTGTCGACTCGGTGGCGGCCCTGGTGCCCCGTGCTGAGCTGGAAGGCGAGATGGGAGATGCGCACGTAGGCCTGCAGGCCCGGTTGATGTCGCAGGCGCTGCGCAAGCTAACCGGCGCCATTTCCAAGTCTCGGACCACCATGATCTTTACCAACCAGATCAGGGAGAAAGTAGGCGTCATGTTCGGCAACCCGGAGGTAACCCCCGGAGGCCGGGCGCTCAAGTTTTATGCCTCCATCCGCATGGAGATCAGGAAGACCGAAGCCCTGAAGCAGGGCGCGGAGACCACGGGCGCCCGCACGAAGGTAAAGGTGGTCAAGAACAAACTTGCCCCTCCCTTCCGCGAAGCTGAGTTTGACATCTTCTACGGCAAGGGCATCTCCTGGGAGGCCAGCGTGCTTGATGTGGCGAGCAGCCTGGGAATTGTGCAGCGGACGGGTACCTGGTTCAGCTACGGGGATGTCCGGCTCGGACAGGGACGGGATAATGCGCGGGAGTTCCTCAGCCAGAATCCCGAGCTCTGCCTGGAGCTGGAGAATCGCTGCCGCGAGCAGCTGGGTATACCGTTGCGGCCGGTTCCGCGGCTGTGGCCGGGACGGCCGGCCGGGGGGGTAAACCAGTCGGGGCAGAGCGCGGTAGTGGAGGTGGCTCAGGAAGGCACGGAAGAGGGAAGTTCAGCAGCCGAGGAGCGGAGTAGCGGGCGGCTGCGCGCTGGCACGGTGCGTGGAGGCGGTAATGGCACGGCAGGCAACTGATCCGTGCGACGCACGGGCGGCTCTGGTGCGGGCGCTCCGTTACCTGGGTCGGCGGGATCGTAGCGAACAGGAGGTCCGCCACTACCTGGCACGGGCTGGTTTCTCCGCCAGCGTAATCGCAGAAGTGGTGGCGCGTCTGGTAAACTGGGGATATCTTAACGATAGACGGCTGGCGGAGGAATGGATAACTACCCGTCTTGCCCGGGGCCAGGCAGGAAAGGAACGCCTGCGCCACGAACTATACCGTCGAGGTATAGCAGCTGCCACCGTCGAAGAGGCGCTGGCAGCGATCTCGGCAGAGATGGAAGGCGAGGCGGCACTGGCGGCCGCAGAGCGTTGGTTGGGTCGGACAGCGCGGGTAGACCCGGGGTCCGGTTCACAAGAAGCCTTGGCAGGATTGCGTCGACGGCTGTGGGCTTTTCTCATTCGGCGTGGATATACCGGGGAGATAGCGCGGGCGGTAGTAGATCACCTGCTGCCCTCCTGACCGCCTGCTTTGCTTGACCGCTGCCCTAGTTGCAGGGTAACATACTACCGTGCCATCAATATCAGACTCAAAAAAGGTCTGATTATCTCTCGCCGCAAAGCCGAGTGCTGCACTCGGCTTTTTCTGTGCAGCTGAGTGATGGGCGAAAAGTTTGCACAAGGGGAAGGAGGTGGACTCCATGGAGACCGCATATCTTCTATTTGCTTCCGTAGCGGCAGTATTAGGTGGGTTGGGCCTGGGCTACTGGATGCGGGGTCGGCTCGATGAGAAGAGGATAGGCTCGGTCCAGCAGCGGGCCGCCGAAATCCTGCGCAAGAGTGAGGAAGAAGCAGCCCGCCTGAAGCGGGAAGCGCAGATCAGTATCAAAGAAGAGGAGCAGCGGCTGCGGGAGCAGCTGGACCGTGAAACACGGGAAAGGAGAAGTGAACTCCTCCAGTTAGAGCGGCGGCTGGATCAGCGGGAGGAGGCGCTGGAACGACGGGCGGCCGCCCTTCAGCACAAGGAGGAGGCCCTACAGCGCAAGGATGCGGAGCTGGCGGAAGCTCGCCGGGAGGTTGAGGCTCTGCGGGAGAAAGTCCAGGCGGAGCTGACGCGTATTGCTGGACTGACGCCGGAGGAAGCCCGTCGCATCGTCCTGGAGGAGGCGGCCGAACAGGCCCGCCATGAAGCGGCCCTAATGATTAAGGACATTGAGAATGAAGCCAGGGAAGAGGCCGAGCGGCGGGCTCGGGAGATCATTTCCACCGCTATCCAACGGTATGCTGCCGACCACGTGGCCGAAACGACGGTTTCGGTGGTCTCACTCCCCAGCGACGAGATGAAGGGGAGGATTATCGGGCGAGAGGGACGAAACATACGGACCTTCGAGACATTGACCGGCGTCGATCTGATAATCGACGACACGCCCGAGGCGGTGCTGATCTCGGCCTTCGACCCCATCCGTCGTGAGGTGGCCCGCATAGCTCTGGAAAGGCTGGTAGCAGACGGCCGGATCCATCCCGCCCGCATCGAGGAGATGGTGGAGAAGGCCCGTCGCGACGTGGAGCAGATCATCCGCGAGGAGGGGGAAGCCGCGGCCCTCGATGCGGGTGTACACGGCTTACATCCCGAGCTTATCAAGATGCTTGGCCGGCTGAAGTTCCGTACGAGCTACGGGCAGAATGTCCTGCGGCACTCACTAGAGGTATCGCACCTGGCGGGCATGATGGCGGCAGAGCTGGGGGCTGATGAGAAGCTGGCCCGCCGGGCCGGTCTTCTTCATGACATCGGTAAGGCGATCGATCACGATGTCGAGGGAACGCATGTGCAGATCGGCATGGAGCTCCTGCGTCGGTATCGTGAGTCCGAGGCGGTGATTCACGCCATGAGTTGCCATCATGGCGAGTACGAGCCGCATTCGGTCGAGGCAGTCCTGGTCACCGCTGCCGATGCGCTGTCAGCGGCCCGGCCGGGGGCCAGACGGGAAAGCCTCGAGCTCTATCTCCGCCGTCTGGAGAAGCTGGAGGCGATTGCCGACTCGTTCGAAGGGGTCGAGAAAGCCTATGCCATCCAGGCAGGCCGGGAGATTCGCATCATGGTGAAACCGGACAAGGTTGATGATGCGGAAGCGGCCCGGATTGCTCGTGAGATCGCCCGGCGTATCGAAAAAGAGCTGGAGTACCCCGGCCAGATCAAGGTGACCGTAATACGGGAAACCAGGGCCGTGGAGTATGCCCGTTGAGACAGGAGTGAGATTGCCCTGAGATTGCTCTTCCTGGGGGATATAGTCGGCCGGCCCGGCCGGAGGGCTGTAGCCGAGCTCGTGCCCAAATGGCGGGCGGAGTTCGGCTGCGAGCTGGTAGTGGCCAATGGCGAGAACGCCGCCGGGGGAGTTGGTCTGACACCCCCCGTTGCTGAAGAGCTGTGGCGGTCGGGGGTCGATGTTCTGACCAGTGGTAACCATATTTGGTCCAAGAAGGAGATCATCCCGTTCCTGGATCAGGATTATCGGCCCCTGCTTCGTCCTGCCAACTACCCCCCCGGGACGCCCGGACGCGGTGTTTATGTTACCCGGGTGGGGGAAAAGTGGCCGGTGGCCGTTATTAACCTTCAGGGACGTACTTTCATGGAGCCGATTGACTCGCCCTTCCGCGTGGTCGATCAGTGTCTCAGTTCTCTTCCGGAGGACGTGAGGGTCATCCTCGTGGATTTCCATGCGGAAGCAACCTCGGAAAAGGTGGCAATGGGCTGGTATCTCAACGGGCGGGTCTCGGCGGTTATTGGGACTCACACCCACATACCGACGGCTGACGAGCGGATCCTGCCCGGGGGAACAGCTTACCTTACGGATGCCGGCATGTGCGGTCCGCTCGACTCTGTCCTTGGCGTAGAGACAGAGGTCATCCTGCGTGCTTTCGTAACGCAGTTACCTGTCCGTCATGAGATTGCACGCTCCGGTCCGACGGTGGTAAGCGGTGTGCTCATCGAGGTCGATCCGGAATCAGGGAGGGCGCTCCTTATAAGACGGATATACGAGGTCCTGCCGCCATCGTCGCCATCTGCGACGGCGGCAACTACCTGACCCGGTGGTAACTTACTGTCGGGAAGTGGAAGTCCGCCCCGCTCCGCATGGAGCGGGGCGGACGTTTTCATACTAAGTCTGCGGAGTTGCTGGCACAAGTTACGTGGGAGGTGGCCGGTTTGCCCGATCCAGAAGAGGAACGGAAGCGCCAGGCGGCTGAGTTTGCAGCTCTGGCTGCTCAGTATCATCCTCATCCGCCTCTGGCACGCAACCTGATATTTGCCTTCCTTGTGGGAGGGAGTATCTGCGCCATCGGCCAGCTTTTCATCGCCTTGTTTCAATCTCTGGGTATGACCGATGTGCAAGCAAGCGCTAGGGCTTCCATCACCCTGCTTGCCCTCGGCTCGCTCCTGACCGGGCTGGGAGTTTATGACGAGATCGGCCGGGTGGGCGGTGCCGGCGCCGCGATACCTATCACCGGCTTTGCCAACTCGATTGTCTCGCCGGCCATGGAATATCGCACTGAAGGGCTGGTCTTCGGCTTTGCCGCCCGCCTTTTCTCCATTGCCGGTCCGGTTGTCACTTTCGGAATTCTGGCCGCAATGGCCAGCGCGCTCATCCGCTTCCTGGTGACCGGCTAGACGCAGACGAGAGCTTGGGGGACAGGGGAAGGTGACCGGTCAATGGTGACGGGGAATGCGATCGCAATCCGGCAGGCGTCCAAACGACTGGGACACCAGACCATGCGGTTCGAGACTGCTCCGGCCGTGGTAGCCTCAGCGTCGGTGGTCGGTCTGCGTGAGGGCCAGGGGCCACTGGGCCGGTATTTTGAGACTATTCTTGAGGACGAACGGTACGGGGAGAGATGCTGGGAGCAGGCGGAAAGCCGGATTCTGAAAGAAGCGGTCAACACCGCCCTTGGACTGGCCGGATGGAAAGAGGATGAACTGGATGCGCTGATAAGCGGGGATCTGCTCAATCAGATCTCAGCCAGCAACTTTGCCTCTCGCAACACGCAGATGCCCTTTCTCGGCATCTTTTCTGCCTGTGCCACCATTGCTGAAGGCCTGCTGCTGGCCGCAACGCTCCTCGAGGCGGGAGTGGCTGCACGGGTGATCGCCGCCGCCTCCAGCCACCATGAGGCGGCCGAGCGCCAGTTTCGCTATCCCAACGAGTTTGGGGCTCAGCGGCCGATGACAGCCCAATGGACGGCGACGGCAGCCGGGGCTATTGCGCTCGGCCTTCCGGCCGACGGGGGCGGAGGCGCGGGATGGGGAGCGGCGGCCGACGGCAGTACCGGCGAGGCCCAGTTGCTACCCAGGATAACCTTTGCCACCGTGGGTAAGGTGGTAGAGATGGGGCAGAAGGATCCTTACGACATGGGAACCGCCGAAGTGCCCGCGGCCTGGGATACACTGCTGGCCCACTTTCGGGAGACGGGTCGCGATCCGGCCTATTACGACCTGATCCTCACAGGTGATCTGGCGCGGATCGGCAGCGAGATCTTTCGGGAGGGGATGCGCCGGCGTGGGCTTGACGTGTCGAGCCGGCACATGGACTGCGGGGTCCTCCTTTACCGGCCCGAGCAAGACGTACACGCGGGGGGAAGTGGGGCTGGCTGCGCGGCATCCGTGCTGGCCAGCTACATCCTGAAAGAGATGCGGAAAGGACGCTTCCGGCGCGTGCTCTTTGTCGGGACCGGTTCACTGCACAACCCGGTCTCCATCCAACAGGGTGAACCGATACCAACCATTGCCCACGCCGTGGCCATCGAGGCATGACGCTGGCTTGGGGGGAGGCAGCTGTGTCCGTAGTCTGGGCATTTCTGATCGGTGGCACGATCTGCCTGATTGGGCAGGTACTGATCGACGTATTTCGCATACCCCCGGCGCACGTAATGGTTCTCTTAGTGGTGGCGGGGGCGGTCCTGGCGGGCCTGGGGCTTTACGAACCCTTTATCAGAGTGGCCGGGGCGGGGGCGACGGTCCCCCTCTCCAACTTCGGTTATGTGCTGACGCGTGGTGTTCTCGACGCCTTGCGGCGTGAAGGATGGTTCGGCCTGCTCACGGGTGTCTTCGAGATCGCCGGCGGCGCCCTGGCCGCGGCAGTGGTCTTTGGTTTCATCGCCGCCCTCGTCTTTCGCCCGCGGGGATAGCACCGCGCAGTAAGAGGACTCCTGCTGGTATAGGCGGGACATGGGGGAGAAAGACTAGCTGCGTACGTTACGTCTTCAGGGGGTGCTTTGGCCGTGGAATGGCTGGGCGTGATAGTCAGATTCGTGGTTTCAGCGTTGGCGTTGATGCTGGTGGGAGCTATCGTTCCTGGCTTCAGCCAGCTTGGGTTCGTGCAGGCGTTGGTTGCGGCGGTGGTCATCGCCGCTCTCGGATGGATCATCGAGGCCATTATGGGCCGGCGGGTATCGCCCTACGGGAGGGGCATTGTTGGCTTCCTCGTCTCGGCCGTAGTGATCTGGGTCGCACAGTTTGTGGTCCCCGGACTACAGGTCAGTGTACTTGGGGCGTTGCTGGCCGCCTTCATCATTGGCGTGATCGACCTGTTCGTTCCCACCGCCCTTCGCTAGCAGCGCGGGCGGGGCGGGATAGCCCGATGACGGACGAGAGACCAGGGAGAACGGCTGGTGATTTTGCTGTTCGGGGTGGGCGTTAGTGAAATGGACCGAGCTGAGTATAGCGCCGGCGTCGCCGGAGGCGCAGAGGATGCGCAGATGGAGCTGGAAGAGGGTGACCTGGGTGGTGGGCCGGCTGGTGGCCGGCCCTCCCGTTCCGGCGGTTTCGGCGGGTCGGCAGCGGAGAGCGCTCGCTATCCGCTCACGCCCAGCCTGGACAAGAATCTGCAGGTGCTGCGGCAACGGTTGGGATTCGGCGTCTCTTTCGATATCTGCATACAGGACATCCTGATCTCCCATCGCCGGGCCGCTGTTATCGTCATCGATGGCCTGGTCAACGGGCTGATGGTTCAACGCCTGATCATGGCGCTGGTAAGCCGGACGGATCCTGCGGCTCTCGAGAGGGCCGAGGGCGGTCCTCTTGCTTACATGCGCCAGGCCGTGGTCGGGTACTACGAGACGGAACAGGTTGAAAGCCTCGACGAGGTAGTGGACAAGGTCCTCTCGGGACAGATTGCCCTGCTCCTGGACGGTGACGCCCGCGCCCTGATCATCGATATGCGGGCGTATCCGGTCCGCTCGGTAGAAGAGCCCGATCTTGAACGGGTCACTCGCGGGGCACGTGACGGATTTGTTGAGACGGTCCTCTTCAACTCCGCCTTGATCCGGCGGCGCATCCGCGACCCGCGGCTGCGCATTGAGGCGTTGACGGCCGGCCGCCGGTCCAAGACCGATATCCTGCTTTGCTACATCGAAGGGATCGCACCGCAACAGCTGGTGGAGCAGCTGAAGAAGCGCATCGAGGAAGTCGATGCGGATGGCCTGCCTATGGGCAGCAAGAGCCTGGAAGAGTACATAACGGGGATGCGGATAAACCCGCTACCCATTGTGCGGTATTCGGAGAGACCGGACGTCGTAGCCTCTCACCTGCTTGAGGGACATATCGCGGTGCTAGTGGATACCACTCCCCAGGCCATGATCCTCCCCGCCACCGCCTTTCATTTCCTGCAGCACTCGGAGGAGTACTACCAGAGTCCGTCGGTAGGGACGTACCTGCGCTGGATACGGGTACTGGGGTACTTGCTGAGCTTTCTTTTGGTTCCCGTCTGGCTGGGAGTGGTCACTTCCGGCCCGCCTCCCTCCCTGGGCTGGATCGGTCCGAAGGGAGAGGTGGGGATAGTGCCCCTGCTCTGGCAGTTCCTGACGATTGAAATAGGCATTGACGTTACCCGCCAGGCTTTCGTCCATACCCCTTCGCCGCTTGCCTCCTCCCTGGGTGTCATCGCCGCCGTGCTGCTTGGCCAGTTTGCGGTTGAGGTGGGGCTGGTAACCAACGAGGTGATCCTCTATTCGGCCATTGCCGCCATCGGTTTCTTTGCCATTCCCAACCTCGAATTTGCCCTGGCGATGCGCCTTCTGCGTTATCTGGCCATTATCCCGGCGGGGATCTGGGGAATCCCCGGAGTTCTGGGAGGTCTGGCACTGATCCTGGTCATCTTCGCTTTCACTCGCTCTTTCGGGCTGCCTTATCTGTGGCCGCTTATTCCGTTCAATAAGACTGCTCTGGTTCGGGCACTGCTGCGCCCGCCCGTTCCCGTAGTGGGAACCCGCACGCTGCAGGGCGTGACCGACCGCCGCACCAAACCTCCGAGGTAGGTACGTTCGCGCAGTTCACTCTCCGGTGAACGGGGTTCCGATTGACGCTCCTCTCGGTGTGACGTACCATGAGTTCATGGTCAACCTGGAGAGGAGTTACCACGTGGCAGGATTTCGGCTTCCCGGCACCTGCCGGGTTAACGAACAAGGGACACTGGTGGTTGGCGGTGTGGAAGTCACCAACCTGGTCCAGCGCTTTGGCACTCCGCTCTACGTTTTCGACGAGGCTCATTTTCGCAGTCGCTGCCGTGAATATCGCGCGGCGCTGGCCCGTTTCTATCCCCAGAGCCGTCTGCTCTACGCGGGCAAGGCGTGTCTCACGACAGGCCTTGTTCGCCTGCTCCTACAGGAGGGGTTGGGCCTTGACGTGGTCTCCGGCGGCGAGCTTTACACCGCCCTGAAAGCCGGCTTCCCGGCGGCCAATATCGTGATGCACGGCAACAACAAGACTCCTGAGGAGCTGGAATTGGCGCTCACCAGCGGTGTGGGGCGCTTCGTGGTGGACAGCTTCGATGAGCTGGACCTGCTGGAGCAGATGGCCGCCCGCTTCAACACGACCGCCGAGATCTGGTTGCGGGTGACTCCGGGGATTGAAGCCCATACCCATTCACACATTCAGACGGGTCAGATCGATTCCAAGTTTGGGTTTCCTCTGGTGAACGGACAAGCACTGGCCGCGGTGCAGCGGGCGCTGGTGCTACCGCATCTACGGTTGAGGGGAATCCACGCCCATATCGGCTCGCAGATTCTGGAGACCGAACCTTTTCGTCTGCTGGTAGGGGTACTCGCCGAGTTCCTGGCTACGGTGCGGGCGAGCACAGGCCAGGTCCTGTCCGAGCTCGACCTGGGTGGGGGATTGGGTATCCGCTACACCGAGGCGGACGACCCGCCGGCTCCCTCCGATATGGTGCAGGTTATCGCCACCGCTCTGGAAAGGGAATGCAAGGAAAGGGAGCTGCCGCTGCCGCAGCTGGTTCTGGAGCCGGGACGGAGCCTGGTAGGAGAAGCGGGCCTGACCCTTTACACCGTCGGCACCCGCAAAGAGATCCCCGGAGTAAGGACTTATGTGTCGGTCGACGGGGGCATGGCCGACAATCCGCGAGTCGCCCTCTACCAGGCTGAGTACACCTGTGCTCTGGCCAACCGGATGTTGGATGAGCCGGAGGAGACGGTGACCATTGCCGGCCGTTTCTGCGAGTCGGGTGATATCCTGATCAAGGATGTGCGACTGCCGCGCGCCCGGAGGGGTGATATCCTGGTCGTTTTCTCCACCGGAGCGTACCACTACTCGATGGCAAGCAACTATAACCGCGTGCCGCGCCCGGCCATGGTGACGGTGTACGAAGGTGAAGCAGATCTTCTGGTGGAAAGAGAGACCTACGAAGATCTGACCCGTCTTGACCGGATACCCGCCCGTTACCGCAAATGGGCGGCGGCCGAAGCGGCGGCTTCCGGTTCGTATCGGAATGAAGACGGATTGGCTCGTTAAATATCTGCTCTCCCTTATCGGCTGGGAGGGCACCATCTACCAGCTGCGGGAGTGGGTACGAAAACGCCGTTTCTCTCTGGCCGGTATCTCTCTGGCGGAGTTGATCAGGCAACGGCGGATCGCCTGCCAGGCCGAGCCGGTCGGGGTAGGCGGCCGGGCGGAGGAAGGAGAGGTGCGTGCCGTCGAAGCCAGGCTCGCAGAGCCGGCGGGTAAGGCATATGGCCCGTATGACCCGCTTAACCCCTATGACCCCGGGGAAGAGCTGGTGGTGTGGGCAACACTTATCCAGCTGAAGGCGGAAAGCCTGTTGCCGGCGGCAAGCAGGCCGGGGATGCCAGCAGAGGATGACGCGGACCCGGCGATGGCAGCGCGGGCTGAAGAGGACGAGGAAGGCGAGGCGGAGGATCACGAGGCCGGGTTTGATCCGGCCGCCTGGCGGCGGTGGGTTGAGGGAGCCCGGGAGATCCAGGCGGCCGCGCAGGCGCTTGCCGCCTGCCGTGAACAAGCGGCACTCCGCTTTCCGCGGGGAGGATTGGAGAACCACCCCGTTCAGCGTGAATATCTGCGTCCGGTGGGACGTGCGCATGTTGCTGAACTTGCTGCTGCCTGGCGGCGCGTGGCTGCTCGCATTGCCCCTGCAAGGATGCCAGCCTATCGCAGCGAGCCCTCCTGGCGGCTGATTCTGCCCCAGCTGGTGCGCTGGCTGCGGGAACGCCGGGAGGCGATTCTGGAGGAGTGGGCTCGTCGCCTGGACAAGCCGCAACAAGTTGCTGCCTTTCTGGCCTTTCTAGAACTGGTGCGCCGGGGCAGGGTGATAGGGGTGCAGGAGGGACCAGGTCGCCCCATACGGCTGGTCTGGGCTGCCAGAACTCCTGACCGCAATCTCACGTTGCCAAAACCGCCCGGGGCTGAGCAAGAGGTGAGCTGAGGTGCAGGAGAAGGAGGCCGGCGGAGAGTTGCGAGAGACCGTTCGCCAGGAGCCGCTGCCTCCCTTTCGGGTTGACTGGGGAGCGCTGGAGGCGTTGCTCTTTGCCACGGACGAGCCGCTCTCCCTGGAAAGACTCTCGTATATCCTTGGGGTTCCCGCCGAAACAGTCCGGGTCGAGCTCGAGCGCTGGTGGGCGGATCGTTCGGCGCGACCGCACGGGGTTGAATTACAGGAAGTGGCCGGCGGCTACCGCCTGGCCACGGCGCCGCAGTACCGCGACCTGGTGGCCAAGGTTCATGTGGTCCCGGATCGCACCGGCCTGAGCCGGGCTGCCCTGGAGACTCTGGCGATCATTGCCTATCGGCAACCGATCTCCCGGCCGGAGATCGACCAGCTGCGGGGGGTACGGTCGGAAAGTGCTATCAATTCCTTGCTCGAGCGTGGGCTGATTGAAGAGGCCGGGAGGGCGGATACGATCGGCCATCCAGTCCTGTACAGGACCACCCGCCGCTTTCTTTTGGAGTTTGGCCTGCGCAGCCTCGCCGACCTGCCCCCTGTCAAGATCGACGGCGAGGCAGAGGCCTCCCAGACAGAGGTGAAGGCAGAGGGGGAGGCGGAGGGGGAGGCGACGGACCGGCTGCGGGCCGGGCACAAGCCTCGGTCTCAGCTTCGGCCTCAGCCTCGGTTTCGGCCTCAGTCGCGGTCTCAGTCTCAGTCACAGTCTCAGTCTGAGCCGTAGCCTCTGACCAAGCCCCCGGTTCAGTTGAGCCCAAGATCGAGTACCTGGGCCTGATCCGCGCCTTAGTCTCAGCCTTTGCCCTGGCTTGTGCCCCGGTCCTGCCTGAGGACAAGACCCTCGGGATCGTGTCTGCGCCGCAGCTTCCCGCGGACCAGTGGAGCGGGGCGGAGCGAGGACCCCGAGCTCCGCCTCGGGAGTTTCCGGCTCGGCTCGCCCATCCCGAGCCCTTGGCCTTCAGTCCAGAAGCGGGATCATGCCTGCTTGTGACGGCCTGGCTGCCGATTCAACGTACGCACCGTTACCTGCCTGGGGCCTGCTTGTGCCGGCCGCAGCGGTCGGTGGCGTTCCCTGTCCCGTCGCCTGATAGCCGGTGGCCGCCCCTGCTTGTGCCACCTGCTGGCGGCGACCACTGATCCATTCTGCGAGCCGGGGTATGAGATCGATCAGCCGGTCGTAGAGGGCGTTGCGGTCGTGTACGGAGACCAACCGAACCTCCTCGCGCTGAACGACGAGGAAGCCGACCGGAGAGAGGCTGATACCGGCGCCGCTACCTCCGGCAAAGGGGAAGCGGGCACGACGGGCCGAGCGACTGCGGGCTGCCCCGGCGTATCCTTGCTCGTACTCCTGGTCGTACCCGTCCTCATTGTTCTGCTCGGAGTACTCCCCCTCAGCCTGCCCGGCGGCTGCTATCCCGTCCCCGCCGTACTCACGGCCTCCGGCGGCAAAACCAAAGGAGACGCGGGAGATCGGCAGAATGACAGTGCCGTTTGGCGTTTCGACCGGCTCGCCCAGTATGGTATTGACATCCACCATGCTGCGAATGCTTTCCATTGCGGTTGCCAGCAGCCCCTCGATGGGATGCGGTTCAGCCATGGCTCGTTTCCCCCCGATACCCCACCGCCCGGCTACCGGCTCTGCAAGAATGACGGCGGTGCTGGCCGCGGCCGATGCGGCGGGCTTTGGCCCAGTATTGTGCGAGCGCAAGGATAATCTGGCCGGGTCGCACTTTTCCTATACAGGACAGAACCAGGATCCCTCCGCGGGCGGAGAAATCCGGTATCAGCTCTACCGCCAGATCGGCCGGCTGGTCTCTTTTCCCATGACGGAAAAGGGGGAAAAGGGATCGCCGCGGCCCACTGGCCTTCCAGTTTATGGGTAGTTGTCCCAACACAGCCCACACCGTTCCGTAAAGCAGGCCGGTGGAGGCTGCATCGCCCGTCCCGAAGCGGATGCGCAAGTGCAGGCGGTCGAAGCTGCCCAGAACGAGTCTGGCTATCTCCCAACCTTTTGCTGCCGTCTGCAAGCCGAATGCAAGTCCGGGGGGCTTTGTGACCTGCGTTCCGGCCCATCCTCTCGCCCGGCGAGCCAGCCGGCGCAGCACTTCCCCTGCGCGGCGGCGGAGGGGGTGGGCACGGTGGGGAATGGCTGCCGGGGATGAAGACGGTGAAGGTGTCAGGGCTGCGGATGCAGGGGCGGGCTGCAGGTCTCGTCCCAGGCCTGAGAGTAGATCGCCTATTCTGTAACTTCGCCCGTAACTGAGGTAGCCGGCGAAGGGGAGGCGCAGGCGGAGCTGCCAGGAGATTCTCTGCGATTCGGTGCTCCCGCAGACCCGCAGACCAAATCGGAACGGGAAGAGAAGGAGGAGAAGCAGTAAGAGAAAGAGCAACATAAACAGGATGGCTGCGGTAAGTCCCAGGGCTACCAGCATTGTGGTCAGGAAAGCCGGGATCAGGGGTTCCACCTCCAACGTCAGGTCCCGGTTGTATAATTCCCCCGTCGGGGAAAGGAGTGGCAGCCGGGGTTGAGCGAAAGCGAAAGGGAGAGAAGGAGCCTCCGGGTTCAAGCTGATGCAGAGGAGGCAGGGCGGGTCAGGCTCCACAAATTGCTGGCCCTTCGCGGTGTCTGCTCGCGAAGACACGGTGAAGAGCTGATCCGGTCCGGCAAGGTACGGGTTAACGGCGAAGTAGTCAGGGAAGTAGGGATAAAGGTCGATCCCGAGCGCGACAGGGTGGAGGTGAATGGCAAGCCTCTACCTCCACCACCGAAGCTCGTCTATTTCATCCTTAACAAGCCGAGAAATGTCCTGACGACGCTGCGGGATGATCGGGGACGGCCGACCATCAAGGATCTGCTGCCGCACGGGCTACCCCGTCTCTTTCCTGTGGGGCGGCTCGACTGGGACTCGGAAGGCTTGCTTCTGCTTACCAACGATGGCGAACTGGCCTATCGCCTCACCCACCCGCGGTACCAGATTCAAAAGACGTACAGGGTTACGGTTGAACGGCCAATTGAGGATGGGGAGCTAGAAATGTTGCGCCGCGGGGTGATGCTCGACGACGGACCGACCGGGCCGGCCGAAGTTCGCCGCCTCGGTGAACGGGAGTTTCTGATCGGGATCGGCGAGGGGCGCAACCGTCAGGTTCGCCGGATGTGTGCGGCGGTGGGCCACCGGGTCGTTCGCCTGGTGCGGATCGCCGAAGGGCCGGTGCGCCTGGGCGGGCTTGCCAGCGGCGCGTTGCGCCCGCTCAGCGCCAGGGAAGTCGCCGCCCTCCGCCGGGCGGTGGGGCTTGAGCCCATCCGCTGATTCAGGTCTTTTGTCTCTATGAGTAAAAGATTTGTGGGTGGTAGTGGGTGGTAGGTACTTGAGGGGTACCTGATGGGTTCCTGCAGTAGCCCTCCGGGACTGCGACTCCGCGCGTAGGTTCCTCTCCCTCCCAGTTCCTTGGTAGGGGGTAGAGGGTGAGGGATCGTGAATGGCCGAAGCCTCTCGGTGTGGATCCCTAAAGCGGGCAACTCGCCAGCCGGAAAGACCGGTTTTGGGGCTAAATAGCAGGAACGAGAAGCTCAACCTCCGAATCGTCAATCTGCACAAAAACCAACCAACCGGAGGTGGCTTCTCGTCATGAAAGAGTTTCGCTCCCTGTGCCCGTATTCCTTCAAGCAGTTGGAGTATATGTTGCTGCGGAAACTGGGAGAGGCCTTTGCCCAAGTGTTGGCAGAGGTCTTGTGGCAATACGATTGCCTGATCATGGAAAGAAGGCCCGAGCGCTTTCAGGTCAAGCAGGTGCGGTCTCGCACCATTGAGACGCTGCTGGGGGTTCCGGTGGTTTACCAGCGGCGGCTTTACTACGATCGGGAAGAGAGGAGATACGTATACCTCCTGGACGAGGTGCTGGGACTTGAGCCGAATGAAACCATCAGCCCGGGGTTGCGGGAGGCAGTTGTTACGCTGGGTGTAGAATGCAGTTCCTATCGCCAAGCTGCGAAGGCGTTGGCCGGTATCTACCAGCACCCTGTCGTTAGCCACGAGACAATCCGCCGGTCGGTGATAGCGGTGGGTCAAATAGCTGCGGCAGCAGAAGAACGGCAACGGGCCACTAGCAGTGACTCGGCGTGTACCGGATGCTCTTTCGAGGTGGATGGATATATGAGCACCCGCAAAAAGGATCGCCAAAAGTTCGTTGAGCGAGCGGCGCCGACCGGACACAGAGGATGGCGCGGACGGTAAGCTGCGGCCAGCGGTTGCGGAACAAGACACTTTCCGCAGCCAAGCTGCTTCTGGCGAGGAGTTTTGGGAAGTGGCAAGTGAGCATCTGTACAGCCTCTATGACTTGGACGAACAGACGTTGGTGATTATCAACGGTGATCGCCGGTTGGATTCGGCAAGGGCAGAAGTATTTCCCGAATGCCCCCACCAGGTGGACAGGTTTCATCTAGCCCGGGAGCGGGTGGATATTTGCAGTGGAAACAAGAAGGTGTTATGGAGATCTTCCGGGTCATTTGATAAAGGACCGACGGGCAGGTTCGGCGTTTCTTGAGCGCCATCGGGAATAGCTGCCCAAGGAGAAGCCATGGAATTCGAGGCTCTGTGAATGATCCGGAGGCCGATAGCCGAGTGCGTGTGTGCGCGGATATCACCGGGTTTCGCTTGCGGAGTTTACGCAATCGACCGAAGGGCTGTATGGTATGCAAAGCAGCCGAACGCAGATGAGCCGCCTGGCTGGATCGGACAAAGCACCGGCGGCAGTTGGAGTCGCAGTGTGGGTTAGCGTCACCGATGCAGTCTCGCTCTGTGCAAAGCTGGCAGGAAGCTCGAGGCCGTCATTCAATCGAGCAAGGAGTATTGGGGTGGAGCCGCGGATGTCGAAGAGCGAATCGAAGAAGCGAAACGAGAAGTGGTGGAAAAGAAACGTGGGGCAGAGAGCCCTGGAGTCAAATAGAAAGCCACCCGCCCATCCTTGACGCTGGGCGGACGCCCGGAGGTCTCTCACGAGTCCTTTTCGAGTTGGCATTATCAGCTTCCAGTTTTTAAGGCGATCGGAGGTTCGCCCACAAGTACTTGACACTCACCTTTTGTCTGTGACATCTTTACAGGTTGAGTCGTGCGAGGTATATACTTCACTAAAGCTACAACCACCCGTATAGCAGACGTTGGCAGCCCGAGCAGGTAGGATGGCAGGACGGCAGGCAGGGGCTGAACTCCCACCCCAATTTGGGGTGTCCGTTCCCTCTTCTCCATCCACTCCATCCACCTCATGTTTTCAAATCACCGTGAGTGCAGGCGCCAAGCGTCCGCAAATCCACCCTAGTACTTCGGGGGTAGTCACAATGAGCCAGACGGCCAGCCGCGTGGTGGCCAGGGCTGCGCTCGAGATGGCCCTTACGTGGGACCGTGACGAAGAGGCCGAGTGCCGGGCAAAGTGGCAGAGGCAGGGTGTAGCGGCTGCGGCGGTCGATTTTGGTGGACCTTTTGAAAGCCAGGTTCCCAAGGTGATTGAACGGGCGATCGTGGCCGCGCGACGCGAAGGAGTGATCGGTGACTCCCACGGGGAGCTTGGGGCAGTGGCCGGCGCAGCCCACGAGGCTATGTCGCAGTTGAGCGCCAAGGCGGTCGGCCTCAACGTAGGTGGTAAGGCCGCCATCTGTCGCCAGGGCGATCACCTCGTCGTTGCAGTGGTTGCCAGCGTGGGCCTTGTCCATCTCGACGACGTTGCCGTCGGTCTTGGCCATCGGGTGGCGGTATCAGGCTGCATGTCACCGCCATGATGCCGGGACTCTCGCGGTTTTGGCAGAGCGGTGCAGCAAAAGCAGGTCAAGGTGAGGTGGTATTCTTGTGGGCATTACGCGGGGCAGTTACAGTGAACGAGAACAACCGCCAGGCGATCTTAAGAGCGGCCTGTGAGCTGACGCAGGCCCTCCTGGCGGCCAACAGATTGGGGCCCGAGGATATTGTCGCCGGCTTTTATACCAGCACTCCCGATCTGGATGCGGCCTTTCCTGCTGAGGGAGGAAGGCTGGCCGGGTTGCAGGAGGTGCCGCTCCTCTCCGCCCAGGAGGTGGCCGTACCGGGAGGATTGGCTCGCTGTATACGCGCCATGCTGCTTGTGGATGCTCCCCGGCCGAGCGGTGCGCCCGTTCATGTGTACCTCGGTGAGGCTGCTCGCTTGCGTCCGGACTGGGCGGGTCGCCAGGCAGAGGCGGAGCCGTTGGAAGCCGCGGTAAGTAGCCGGAGTGGCGAGCGGGGCAACCGCTGCGGCCGAATAGTTCCGCGGCCCAACATCTTACAGATCGCTCCCTACGTTCCCGGAAAGCCGATAGAAGAGGTGAAACGGGAATTAGGGCTGACGGATGTGATCAAGCTTGCCAGCAACGAAAACCCGCTCGGTCCCTCGCCGCGCGCGCAGGCGGCTATTCGGGCGGCCGCAGGTCAGGTGCACATCTATCCGGACGGCAACGCTTTCCGCCTGCGCCACGCGCTGGCCGCCCACCTCAGCGCCCAGGTTGGAGATGATCCGGCCGGTAAGGGGCGCTCGCTGATCATCTCCGCGGAGCAGGTGATGGTGGGCAACGGTTCGGATGAGCTCATCAAGATGCTGGCCGAGACGTTTGTACATCCCGGTGACCGGGTGGTCTTTCCCACTCCCAGTTTCAGCGAGTACGAGTTTGCCTGCAGGGTAGCGGACGGGACGCCGGTGGCGGTTCCTCTTAAGGATTTCCGCGTAGATGTGGAAGCCATCGCTGCGGCGGCACGCGTACCCCGCACTCCTCTTGTCTTTATCGCCAATCCCAACAATCCCACCGGTACGCTCATCTCTCGCCCCGAACTGGAATGGCTGATCGATCAGCTACCGCCGGAGACCATCCTGGTCCTGGATGAGGCCTATTATGAGTTCGTGGACGACCCAGCCTACACCCCGGGGCTGCTCTGGGTGGCCGAGGGACGTCCAGTGGTGGTCTTGCGAACTTTCTCCAAGATCTACGGACTGGCCGGCCTGCGGGTGGGGTATGGAGTTGCCCCGGCCGAGCTGGTCGCGCTGGTGCAGCGGGTGCGGGAGCCCTTCAACGTCAACAGCCTGGCTCAGGAAGCAGCCCTGGCGGCTCTTGAAGACACCGACCATGTCGCCCGCTCCCGGCAGCTGGTGCGGGAGGGCCGGGAGGAGCTGACGCGAGAGCTGACCGCCCGGGGAATGCGGGTTATCCCCTCCCAGGCCAATTTCTTGTATTTCGACCTGGGTTGCGACGGCCGCGAGGTTTTCCGGAGACTCCTGCAGGAGGGGGTTATCGTGCGGACGGGTGACATCTTCGGCAATCCGACCTTTCTGCGGGTGACGGTGGGATTGCCGGAACAGAACCGCCGCTTCCTTGCAGCGCTGGATCGTGTTCTGGCAGCGGTCCGTTCAAAAGACGGCTAGCCGCAAAGGGAAGCCGAGAGGGCGAGGAAGGTGAACGAGAATGATCGTGGTGATGAAAAAAGATGCGACTCCCCGACAGATCGAAGACGTAGCCGCCAGGTTGCGGCATTTCGGTTTCGATATCCACCTCTCCGCGGGTGTGGAAAGGACAGTGATCGGTGCGATTGGGGACAAGAAACCGGCTGTCCTTGAAAACATCGAGGCCATGCCCGGTGTAGAGCGGATCGTTCCGATCCTGCACCCTTTCAAGCTGGCCGGAAGGGAGTTTAAGCCCGAGCCGACCGTCGTCCAGGTCGGCGACGTGAGGGTGGGCAGTGACGAATTCGTGGTGATGGCCGGGCCGTGCGCCGTCGAGTCAGAGGAACAGGTGGTCGAGACGGCTCGCCAGGTGAAGGCGGCCGGGGCGCGTATCCTGCGGGGAGGGGCGTACAAGCCGCGTACCTCTCCTTATAGTTTCCAGGGGCTGGCCGAGGAAGGCCTCAAGCTCCTGCGTCTTGCCCGGGAGGAGACCGGGTTGCCCATCGTCACCGAGGTTCTCAGCCCCAAAGATGTGGAACTGGTGGCTGAGTACGCAGACATTCTGCAGATCGGAGCCCGTAATATGCAAAACTTCAGCCTGTTGCGGGAGGTAGCCGTCACCCGCAAACCCGTCCTTCTCAAGCGGGGATTGGCAAACACCGTGGAGGAATGGCTGATGGCCGCGGAGTACATTCTTTCAGGCGGAAACTACCAGGTCATGCTGTGTGAACGGGGCATTAGGACCTTTGAGACGGCGACCCGCAACACTCTTGACCTTAATGCCGTGCCGGTGGTAAAGGAGCTTTCTCATCTTCCAATCATCGTAGATCCAAGCCATGGAACGGGCAAACGGCAGTATGTTCCCGCAATGTCTCGCGCCGCCTGTGCCGCGGGAGCGGACGGGCTGATCATAGAAGTTCATCCCCGGCCGGAAGAGGCTCTTTCCGATGGGCCGCAGTCGCTCACGCCCGCGCAATTCAGCCAGCTCATGCAGGAACTGGCCGCTGTTGCCGCTGCGGTGGGTCGGCGAATGGCCAGTCCGGCCCCCGTGAAGTGGTAAATATACCAAGGAAGCGGGGGGCAAGTGATGGTCCCGGAGGACGCGGCAACAAGCCTTACGCCGATAAACCGGGTGGCAGTGATCGGGGTTGGGCTGATCGGGGGCTCTTTTGGGATGGCGCTGTTGCGCCGGGGAGTGGCCCGGGAGGTGAGCGGCTTCGACGTGGATGCCCGCAGCCTCGATCGGGCCGTTGCCCTGGGGGCGATCACGCAGGCGGCCCGGTCGCTGGAGGCGGCCGTTCGCGGGGCGGAGCTGGTCATCGTGGCCGTTCCGGTGGCCCAGGTGGTCGAGGTTACCCTGCAGGTTCTGCAGCTGGCTGACCCCGATGCGGTTGTCACCGACGTGGCCAGCGTAAAGCGGCCCGTGATGGAGGCGGTGGCCGCCTGTGGTCGCAGGGCACAATTTGTCGGCGGGCATCCCATGACCGGATCGGAGCGGCCTGGGGTCGACGCGGCCGATCCCTACCTCTTCGAAAATGCCATCTACCTGCTGATGACGGCAGAGGGCGAAAACGGCCCGGCCATCTCCCGGCTGACCCGCTGGATCAGGGCGATTGGCGCGCTTCCCGTGACTGTCGACCCTGATGCCCATGATCGGATGGTGGCGGCGGTAAGCCACCTGCCCCATCTTCTGGCAGCGGCGTTGGTGCGGGCTGCCGATCGTGTCAATGCCGACTTGCCCCTCACCCTCTCGCTGGCGGCAGGCGGTTTCCGGGATACCACCCGCATTGCCGCCGGGGATCCCAACCTCTGGGCGGACATTATGCTTGCCAATGCGGAACCGTTGCTAGCTTCGGCTCAAGTACTGGAAAACTGCTGGCACGAGTTGCTCGAGGCTGTGGCCAATCGCGACCGGGATCAGCTAGTGCGCCTGCTATCTTCTGCCTGCGAGGTGCGCCGCAGCCTTCCGGTGCGGCACAAGGGGTATGTCCAGCCCTTTTACGAACTTGTTGTTGAATTGCAGGACCGGCCCGGCGCCATCGCCCAGGTTACCAGCATTCTGGGCGAAGCGGGCATCAACCTGGCGGACATTGAGATCCTGCGGGCCAGGGAGGGTTTTGGCGGCACCTTGCGGCTCGCTGTAGAATCGGAAGCCGCGCGAGATGAGGCTCTCCTGCTCCTGGCCGCCCGCGGGTTCACCTGTCGCCAGAGGTAGGAGGAAAGGTCAGATGCATCGCACCGATGTGGTGAAAGTCTTTCCCCAGCCGGGACTACCGTCACTCACCATGAGGGTTCCCGGTGACAAGTCGATCTCGCACCGGGCGGCGATCCTGGGAGCGATGGCGGCGGGGGAGACGGTACTGGAAGGGTATTTGAACAGCGCCGATTGCCTGGCCACCCTCAAGGCCCTCTCGCAGCTGGGGGTTAAGATCGAAAGGCAGGGCGAGAGGGTGCGCATCGCCAGCTCGGGCGTGGCGGGGTGGCAAGAACCCGATGATATCCTCGACCTGGGCAATTCTGGCACCGGTTTGCGGCTTCTTGCCGCGGCCGTCTGCCGGGTACCGGGTGTAAGCATTCTTACAGGTGACGCCTCCCTGCGCCGGCGGCCCATGGGGAGGATCGTTCGCCCGCTACAGGATATGGGGGCGAAGATCTCCGGTCGGCGTCAGGGGGAGCTGGCACCGCTGGTTGTTGATGGCAACGGTGCGAGCTTGCGTGGCAGGGAGTTCAAACTGGCCGTTGCCAGCGCGCAGGTCAAGACCGCTCTGCTGCTGGCAGGGCTGTCTGCCGACGGGTGGACGGTGGTGGAGGAACCGGCGCTCTCCCGTGACCATACAGAGCGGCTCTTCCGCTACCTCGGGGTAGAGATGAGGCAAGAAGCTGGGCGCGGGAGGGTAGCGGTGGCAGGCGGGCAGCGCCTGCGTTCTTTCCACCTGCGCATCCCCGGGGACATCTCCTCGGCAGCCTTCTTTCTTTCCGCTTACGCACCGGTTCCCGGAGCCGAAATCGTGGTAGAAAAAGTAGGGGTAAACCCGACGCGCACCGGCATTCTTCAGGTGTTGCAGCGCATGGGGGCGCGGGTCGAGGTGGCCAACCTGGTTGAGGAGGGTGGTGAGCCGCGGGCCGATATTCGCCTCGTAGGCGGAAATCTGAAGGCGACGGAGATCGGCGGGGCGGAGATCCCTCTCCTCATAGATGAACTGCCGGTTCTTTCCGTGGTTGCGACGCAAGCTCGCGGCGTCACGGTGATCAAGGATGCGGCGGAACTGCGGGTGAAGGAGTCCGATCGGATTGAGGTCCTGGCGGACTGCCTCGGAAGACTGGGAGTGAAGGTGGAGAAGACTCCTGACGGCCTGATCATTCCCGGTCCACAAAGAATTCGGTCAGGCGAGGTTGACAGCCGGGGAGATCACCGGATTGCCATGGCCATGGCGACAGCTGCCCTCTGGGCGGAGGGGCCGGTCAGCATCGAAGGCGCAGGTTGGGTGGATACGTCGTATCCCGGATTCTTCTCGACACTGGCACGTGTAACGCGAGTGGAGCAAGAAGAAAGAAGGGCTTGAGTTGGCAGAGGGTTCGCAATGGACCATTGCCGTGGACGGGCCGGCGGGGGCCGGAAAGAGCACCATTGCACGGCGGCTGGCAAAAGTGTTACGCTACCGGTACCTGGATACCGGAGCAATGTACCGCGCTGTTACGTGGCGGGCCCTAACGCAAGGTATCGATCCGGCCCGGGCCGACCCGGGCGAGCTGGTGGAAGTAGCTCGTTTTGCCCGTATCGATCTCGAGGCAGCCCGGGAGGGTGCGGATTGCACTGCACTTGACCGGGGGCGGGTCTTTCTCGACGGGAACGATGTGACCGATGCCATTCGGAGTCCCGTGGTGAGCGAGAAAGTCTCGCTGGTTGCCAGGGTGCCGGGGGTGCGCGAGGTGCTGGCTTCTCGGCAGCGGGAGCTGGCAGCCTCCGGGGGTATCGTCGTCGATGGCCGCGACATCGGGACGGTAGTGCTTCCTGATGCCGACCTCAAGATATATGTGACTGCCAGCCTTCACGAGCGGGCGCGTCGTCGCTGGACAGAGTTGCGCGACCGCGGGTTTGACGTAAACCTTGCCGAGCTGGAGGAGCAAATCCGGCGTCGCGACGAGATAGACTCCAGCCGGGAAGTTGCGCCCCTGCGACGCGCGGCAGATGCCATCGTGATTGATACCACGGGCATCTCGGTGGAGGCGGCGATCGAGCGCGTCATGCTGGAGTGCAAGAGGAGGGGCTTGCCCTGTTATATCGGATCGCCTGGAAGTTGTTGAGGCCGCTGGCCTTTCGCTATTTTGACTTGATAATAGAAGGAAAGGAGAACTTACCCCCAGCGGGTGGATACATCCTCGCAGCCAATCATGCCTCGGCCCTCGATCCCATCTTGATCGCTCTGGTTCTTGATCGCCCCATCCACTTTCTTGCCAAGTACGAGCTATTCCAGTACCCCATCTTGCGTTGGGTGCTACCCAGGATTTACGCCATCCCGTTGCGCCGGGGAAGACCGGACCGGTCTGCCCTTCGTATTGCCATTGAGCGGGTTCGTAGCGGGAAGATCGTGGGGATATTCCCGGAAGGCACACGTTCCAGTGATGGTCAGCTCCAGGCCTTACGGGGTGGCGCGGCGCTGATTGCGTTGCATGCGGGAGCGCCTATCGTACCTGTGGCGGTAGCCGGCAGCTGGGAGCTTTGGCCGAAGGGGCGCTGGTTTCCCCGTCGGGGCAGGGTGCGTATAACGTTTGGGAAGCCCATAAGTGCAGTAGTATCAACCCACGCTGACCGTGAAGCGCTAGAGGCGCTCTCCGGGGGACTGGCCCACGCCTTGCAGACACTTTTGGCCCACTAGACCTCCGGCAGCATATATTTTTCTTGGAACGTTGGTTTTTGGGGGAAGGAATTGCCTGTGCTGTGTCAAACATACGGGAACGGAATCGCGTTATGATTCCGTTGCGTCACGCCATACTAGCACTGGCCTCATTCCGCCATGAAGGGCCAGAGGGTTGGTGCGGTGGGGCGCAAGAGATGGGGGAAGTGCTCACCGCCCTTTGACTGGTGGGCGGGATGAGGGGGTTATACGATGTCAGCCGAGGAGAGGGAAAATATGGCCAATGGTGAGAATCTGTCCTCCGATGCCGCGCAGGCGGAGTCGCCGGGAAGATCAGAGGCGGTGCAACCGGGCTGGGAGCAGGCGGCGAAGGAAGTGGCAGCCGGCACCGACCAGATAGCTACCGCACCCCGGGCGGAGGAGCAGGCGGGCCAGGGTGCCCGGGCGGGTTCAACAGAGGTAGTTGCCGACCGCGAGGAGGGCAAGGCAGGGGAGGCGGCAACCCCTCCGGCAGCTATCGGTGCTGAGCCCGGTGCGCAGCAGACACCCTCTACCCCGGCCGAGGGAGCTGGTACGCAGGCGGAGACGGCAGCTGACAACGGCCCGTATGCCGAGACTTTTCGCACCTTTAATCCCGGACAGATTGTCGAGGGTAGAGTGGTGCAGGTCCGGCAGGACGAGGTCCTGGTTGACGTCGGCTATAAGTCAGACGGGGTAATCCCCCGGTCCGAGCTGGGAATACCTGCGGACACGAACCCGGCAGACGTGCTGCATCCCGGCGACAGGATTGACGTAACCATCCTGCGGGTGGACGAAGGAGAGGGTACGATTATCCTCTCACGCCGGCGGGCCCTGGCCCATTCTGCCTGGAAGCGTCTGCAGAAGGCGTATGAGACGGGCGAAGTGATTGAGGCTAAGGTCACCGAGCGAGTCAAAGGCGGACTCCTGGCCGACGTGGGCGTTCGCGGTTTCATTCCTGCCTCCCAGGTAGGGCGGGGCTTCGTCGAGAACCTTGACCAATATGTGGGACAGACTTTGCGTTTGAAGGTTATTGAACTGGAAAAGGACCGCCGCAACGTCGTCCTTTCGCACCGACAGGTCCTGGAAGAGGAAGCCAAAAAGCTCCGGGAGGAGACCCTGGCAAGCCTGCAGGAAGGCACCATCGTTACCGGGACGGTACGCCGCCTGGCTGACTTTGGTGCTTTCGTGGACATCGGTAACGGTGTCGAAGGCCTGCTGCACATCTCGGAGATGGCTTGGAGCCGCGTGCGTCATCCGTCGGATGTGCTGCACGAGGGTGACCAGGTCCAAGTTTTGATTCTCAAGGTAGATCGCGAGCGGGGGCGGGTGTCGCTCAGTCTCAAACAGGCCAAGGGCGACCCCTGGGCCAGGGTGACCGAGCGCTACCAGGCGGGCCAGATTGTAACCGGCCAGGTAACCCGGGTGGTCGACTTCGGCGCCTTCGTCAAGCTGGAGGATGGACTTGAAGGGTTGGTCCACATCTCACAGCTTGCTCCCTACCGTGTTGCCCGCAGTACCGATGTGGTCTCGCCCGGCCAGGAAGTTAAAGTTAAGATCTTGGCCATTGACCCGGAAAATCGCCGGATTTCTCTCTCCATTCGTCAGGCGGAGGAACCGCCAGCGGAGGCGGCACCTGAGAACGAGGGGGGCGAGAGCCGGCGCGAACCGAGCGAGCGGAGTGAGCGTTCTGAACGTGCCGAGCGGGGTGAAAGGGCCCGCCGCCGGGAACGAGAGCGTAGTCGGCGCGATTACGACGAGGAAGAGCCCGGTTCCTACACTGCCGGCGATGTCGGTGGTATGACTATCGGCGAACGTCTGGGTGACATAGACCTCCACGAACTGCTCGAGACCGGTTCGCGGCAGGGACAAAGCAGCTAAACCTGAGTGGGTGAGATTTTCGCGAGAAGAGGGCGAGCTCTTTGCGGGCTCGCCTTTATTTGTGGCTGTCCTCACTCTTCCGGTCGGCCGACCTGTACTTGGCGCGTAGAAAATCGAGAAGCAACTGATACTCCTCGCGGGCCTCAGGCGGCAGATCGGGAGGCATGTGAAACTCCTGGCGGGTGTGGTGACCCTTTGCCGTCTCGCCGGACGAAACCAGAGTCTCCTCCTTGTGCGGTTCCCTCCCGGTTTCACTGACAGCGTCGCTTTCGATGGGGTTGCCGATAAGCTGTTCCATACGGCAGCCAAATATACGGCAGAGAGTGCTCAGAGTCTCCAGGTCAGGACGGTTGCGACCCGATTCCCAGGCCGCCACCGCTGAGCGGCTCTTGTTAACCAGTCTGGCCAGGTCACTCTGCTTGAGCTTACGCATCAGGCGAAATCTTCGTATTTGAGCGGCCCAGTAGGGCCGATTCCTGTCAGTGTCGTAAGCGTCCGGCGTTACCACGGGTAACCCCCTCCTGTTTCAGTCTAGAGCAAGTGCTTTAGCTGCGGCGGATTGTTGGCAAAAGTAACGCCGGGTGTTGACAAGTTACTCAAAGTGACGTATGAGTACGTACAGTAAGGGTGTAACTGGTAACGACGGCCTTTATCATGGGTGACCTGGCCAGCCTGGCAGCGGTCGCTATGGACATTCTCACCAGTCTTTTGGTGGTAATGAAGAATGAAGATGGATTACGTACGAAACAGGCAAATCGAGGTCCTGAGTTCAAGGTTATCCGACGTACGTTCGCGGCTTTTTGCAGCACTCGATGCTGCTCAGGGAGATCAACAAGATCCCAAAGTTCAGCAAATGTCTGCGGAGTTTGACCAATTGTTGGTCGAATACATGCGACTGACCGAGCCGCACAGAGCCAGCGATGCGGATCAGGGGAGGTAGAAGCAGGAGGGGGAGCCCCTCCTGCTCTTCAGACGAGGAAACTGATCAGGAAAAGAACAGCAACCGCCCACATGAGCGGGTGGATCTCCCGGGAGCGACCCGAGAGCAGTTTGACCACCACGTAGGTGACGAAGCCGTAGCCAATGCCGCGGGCAATGCTGTAGGTCAGCGGAATGCTGAGGAGGGTGATAAAGGCCGGGAAGCTTTCGGGGAAATCATGGAAGGGGATATCCTTGATGGTGGCCAGCATCAGAAAGCCGACAAGGATCAAGGCAGGTGCGGTGGCCTGACTGGGTACTATACCCATCAAAGGAGCAAAGAGGACTGCGACCAGGAAGAGAAGACCGGTAACGACAGAAGTAAGCCCCGTGCGGCCGCCCTGGCCCACGCCCGAGGCGCTTTCAACGTAAGTCGTCACAGAGCTTGCTCCCAGCAAACCGCCCAGGGCTGCAGCCAGCGAGTCAACCAGCAGCACCCGCTTAAGCCCGGGCAGTTTTCCATCTTTCATCAGGCCGCCCTCGGTACCTACCGCGACCACAGTCCCCATCGTGTCAAAGAAGTCAGTCATAAGGAAGGCAAATACGGAGGACAGCATCGCAAGGTTGAGGACTCCCCTGATGTCCGCCTGGAAGAAGGTGCTGAATGATTCCGCCGTCGGCCAACGGATCCAGGCTGAAGGAGCTTTGGTCAGCCCCAGGGGGACGCCGATCACCGTGGTGATCAAGATACCGAGCAGAATAGCTCCCGGTACTCGCCGGCTCATCAGTACTGCCGTGAGCAACAGGCCGATGATGGCCAGGAGCGGTCCTTTGTCTGTAATCGAACCAAAAGTTACCAGAGTGGCGTCGCTGTTGACGACCAGCCCTGCATTCTGCAGGCCGATAAACGCAATGAAAAGCCCTATCCCCGCCCCGATAGCCTGCTTCAGGGTGAGTGGAATGGCATCCATCACTGCCTCACGCACGTTGGTGAGTACCAGAAGTGTTACAATCAGGCCCTCGACAACCACGACGCCCATGGCCGTTTGCCAGGAGACACCCTGCCCGAGCACGAGGCCGAAAGCCAGGGCAGCGTTGAGACCCATTCCCGAAGCGAGAGCGAAAGGATAGTTGGCGTACAGTCCCATGGCCAGTGTGGTGAGAGCGGCAGCCAGTGCGGTCGCCACGGCCGCACCTTCAACAGGAACGCCGGCGCTGGACAGAATGTCCGGGTTCACGAAGAGGATATAGGCCATTGTCATGAAGGTGGTAACGCCGGCAACTACTTCTCTCCCAATTGTCGAACCCCGTTCACTGATGCGGAAAAACCGATCCAGGAGTCCCGCCCACGACCAGCGGCCGGAGGCACCTGCAGTCAGATCCTGCGAACGCTCGGCTACTGTGCCCAACCTCAATCAGCTCCCTTTCTCGGATTCCGAACATCCTGGGCGAAAACCACGAAAATGTTCGCCAATAGCAGTCTACCACTCCTCGTTCCGGGCCACAACAGGATATTCCGGCAAAATAAAGAGCGGGGCGGAGGTCAGCCGGGTGCTAGACCGGATAATGACGCCGCTTGGGAGGTACGCTACCGGTAGTCTGAAACGAGGGACGGAGTATGCCACTGGGACTTCTGCTGCTCTCGGTAGTGACCATACTGATTGCCTTCGGTCTGACCGAACGGGCCCTGGATCGGCTCCATCTTACGGACCGGCAGGCGCTGGTGTTGATAGCAGCCATGGCCGCCGGTTCGTTCATTGATTTGCGCTTTGAGTTTGCCCGCGTTCCCTGGGAAATCAACCTGGGTGGCGGTCTTATCCCGTTGCTGTTGTCTGCTTACGTGTGGGCCCGGGCCGACACGGCGCTTGAGCGGTGGCGGGGGCTCTTTACGGTTCTGGTTACAGCCGGGATCATCTGGACGCTCAGCCACTTTACGGACTTCGATGCCGGCCGCAGTCCCTGGGCGTACCTCGACCCGCTCTGGTTGTTTGGACTGGTTGCCGGGCTCGTTGCCTACATAGCCGGTCGTTCCCGCCGGTCTGCCTTTCTGGGAGGAAGCGTCGGTGTCTTGCTGGCACTCCTTGCCGATGGCCTGCTCGCCCGCAGGGCGGGTATGGACGTATCGGTAACGCTGGGCGGAGCGGGGATTTTCGACGCGTCGGTAATCGGCGGAGTGGTCGCTTTGGGGTTGGCGGAGTGGGTGGGCGAAGTGCGGGAGCGGATTCGGACCGGGGGGCAGAACGAATGAAGCCAGCCAGGTTTGGCCTGATACTTTCCCTGCTTGTTGTTACGCTGGCGGGAGCAGTCCTCCGGCCAGCTGCCGGCAGCGCAGCGTCTGGCGGGAATGGGACTTCCGGCAGGGAGAGCGAGGATGAACGCCAGATTCCGGATGAGTGGTGGGAGAGGCGTGAGGGCGGATATTACACAGTCCGGGATGGGACAGGCGGCCAGGTTCTGACCTATACCACGCTCGAGCTGCGCCCTGGTGACATCTACGTAAGCAGTGACAACGTAGAGTACGAAGTGGAGCGCGTGGTGGGTGACGAGATCTTCATGATCAAAAAAGGGAACGCACAGCTCCCTCCTGTCGACGACGGGTTGATAGAGCGGCTGCGCACCGAACTGAAAGCAGAAGTTAGCCGTCCGATCACCCGCCAATCGCCGCTGGTCGGAATCTACTTCACCCACAGCGCCGAATCGTACCGCCCCACCAGTGGCACACCGATGGAGACGCCACGTGGCGATGTCTACCAGGTAGGAGAGGCGCTGGCAAGAGGCTTACGCCGGCAAGGCATACGGGTTGAGGTGCGAGAAGAAACTCATGTTCCCCACGATGGGCTGGCTTACCACCGCTCCCGTGCCACCGTGCGCAAGCTGCTGGCCGAGATGCCCGCCCTGCTCATCGATATCCATCGGGATGCGGTGCCCGCCAACATCTATCTAGCGGATATAAATGGGCGCAAGACAGCGCGGGTGCGGATCGTGGTGGGGAGGCAGAACCCTCAGGCCGAAGCCAACTTCGACCTCGCCCGGCGCCTTAAGGCGGTGGCCGACCGGCTCTTTCCCGGTCTGGTGCTGGACGTCTTCTTCGGACACGGCAACTACAATCAGGACGTAGCGCCCCAGTCTGTACTGCTTGAGTTCGGGACGACCCACAATTCGCTGGATCAGGCTATGGTCGCTGCCGAGCTCTTCAGCAAGGTGATCCCGGCGGCGGCCGGACTGGCTCAGGTGGGGCAGACGCGGAAAGCCCCTGCCGGCCAACGTTATGCCTGGGTCGCGTTGATTCTGCTGGCAGTGGTTGGGGGCGGCCTTCTCTTCTTCTACTGGCTCAACCGGCTACCACAGCGGCGCTGATGGCGGGCGCGGGCATGGCAGACCCCGGCCTTGCCTGCCGGCGGGATCAGGCTTATGCTCGGTGGGTGGACTGACCGCTCACGGAGGAGGCTCGCCAGGATGCTCCCGCTTGTTGCCATTGTGGGGCGCCCCAACGTTGGGAAGTCGACATTGTTCAACCAGATTATCGCCCGACCGGTAGCCGTGGTGCGGGCTGAACCTGGGATCACGCGCGACCGGCTCTATGCCGAGACCGACTGGAATGGGTTCCGCTTTGCGCTGGTTGATACAGGGGGCATCGATCCGGCGGCCACGGGCGAGATCCCGCAGCAGGTGTTGCGCCAGGCGCAGAAGGCTATCGAAGAAGCGGATCTGATACTGTTCGTAGTTGATGCCCGGACCGGAGTGGTATCCGAAGACCAGGATATTGCCAAGACCTTGCGCACCGCGGGCAAACCCGTACTGCTGGTGGCAAACAAGGTGGACGGGCCCGAGGTGGAGCCGGGGGTCTGGGAGTTCCTCCGGCTGGGCCTCGGCGAACCGCTGCCGGTTGCTGCCGAGCACCGGCGCGGGCTGGGCGACCTGCTGGACGCGGTGGTAGAAAGGTTGAAGGAGCTCAAAGCTGTGCAGCCAGCCCCGGTTGACGAGGACCAGGCCGATGTCATCCGGGTGGCGATAGTGGGAAGACCCAATGTGGGCAAATCCTCGCTGGTCAACCGGATTCTCGGCGAGGAACGGGTGGTGGTCAGCAACATCCCCGGGACGACCCGGGACCCGGTGGACACGCCCTTCCGCTACCAGGGGCGCGATCTGGTTCTGGTCGACACCGCCGGTCTGCGCCGGCCGGGGAGAGTTGAGGAACCTGTGGAGAAGCAGGTGGCAGAGCGGGCCAGGCGGGCGCTGGAGCGCTCCGACGTCGCCGTACTCGTGCTGGATGCAGCGGAAGGGATCGTTCACCAGGATCTGTACGTAGCCGGCTTGATTCAGGAATCCCGGCGGGCGGTGGTGCTTGCTGCCAACAAGTGGGATCTTACTGCACCGGGCGATGCGGATGCGGCGCGGCGCCTCGAAGAGCAGGTCCGACGTGAACTGGACTTCTTGCATTTCGCCCCCCTTGTTTTCATCTCCGCACGCACCGGCCGCGGGATCGGCCGCCTGCTTGACCAGCTCCTGGTGGTGGCCGAGAACTTTGCCACCCGGCTTTCGCCGGCCACATGGCAGGCGCTGCTCAACGACGCACTCTCCTTCCATCAGCCACCCGCCCGCAAAGGCCGCCCGCTTGAGATCTACTCCGCCTCTCAGGTGCAGGTGAGACCCCCCACCGTACTTCTCGAAGTCAACGATCCTGAGAGGGTGCACTTCTCCTACCTCCGGTACCTGGAAAATTTCGTCCGCCGGGCTTATCCCCTGACAGGGACGCCCATCGCTTGGCGGCTGAAGGCACGTGCGCGCAGCTCCTAGACTGCACTCTTGTACTATCCCCGTGCCCCCGTTCATATAGATCTACAGACCCAGCCAGGACCTAACCAGCCGCAAGCAGGCTCTGGCCCGGCAGAGATCCCGGGCAAGTCCTGTGCCACCCCGGCCTGGTAGCGGCTCCGCTGCGGCTTTCCACCCTGCAAGGAGGGTGCGGTAGATGGAGAAGTTTGACCTTTTTGCCGACATTGCCGAAAGGACCAACGGGAGCGTCTACATCGGTGTGGTCGGGCCGGTCAGAACGGGCAAGTCCACCCTGATCCGGCGGTTCATGGACCTTCTGGTCCTCCCGGAAATCGAGGACGTCTACGTGCGGCAGCGTACCAGTGATGCGCTCCCCCAAAGCGGCGCGGGGCGCAGCATCATGACCACCGAGCCCAAATTCGTCCCTGATGAACCAGTAGAGGTTTCCGTCGGTGAGCATCTGCGTATCAAGGTGCGGCTGGTCGACTGCGTGGGCTATACCGTGGAAGGCGCGCTGGGATACATGGACGAACACGGGCCGCGGCGGGTGCGAACCCCCTGGCTTGAGGAAGAGATCGCCTTTCAGCAGGCGGCCGAGATCGGCACCCGCAAGGTCATCGCCGAACATTCCACCATGGGGCTGGTTGTCACCACCGACGGTTCAATAACCGACATTCCCCGTGCTGCCTATGAACCGGCGGAAGAGCGTGTGATCCGGGAGTTGCAGGAGCTTGGCAAACCCTTTGTAGTCGTGTTGAACTCTGTTCATCCGGGTGCCGAGGAGACCCGCCGGTTGGCCCAGAAGCTGACCGAGAAGTACGATGTGATGGTGCTTCCCCTCGACTGCCTGCATCTGACGGAAAGCGAGCTTCTGCGGCTGCTTGGCGAGTTGCTCTACTCGTTTCCGATCCGGGAGATTGCCTTCCGCCTGCCGGGATGGGTGGAGGAGCTAGACGAGGATCACTGGCTGCGCCAGCGCTGCGAGGAGAGCGTGGCCGAAGTTGTGGAGCGCATAGTACGGCTGCGAGATGTGAACGAGGCGGTCGACGCTTTCTCCCGCGTTGAGTTTCTGGCCGGCGCCGAGCTGAGTCTGCTCGATCTTGGACAGGGGCTGGCAGATATCCGGCTCGAGATGGCCGAAGGCCTCTTCTTCCAGATCTTGCAGGAGGTAACCGGCATGGAGCTGGAGGGTGACCGCGGCCTGATGCGGGCCATGAAGGAGCTGGCCGCGGCCAAGCGGGAGTATGACAAGGTAGCGGCAGCCCTGGCTCAGGTCCGGGAGACCGGGTACGGCATCGTCCCTCCGGCGGAGGAGGAGATTGTCTATGAAGAGCCGGAACTGATCCGGCGCGGCAACCGTTTTGGTATCCGGTTGCGGGCAACCGCTACCGCCATTCACATGATCCGGGCGGACATAACGACCGAGGTCACACCTTTTATCGGGGCCGAGCGCCAGGGCGAGGAGTTCGCCCGCTATCTGCTGGAACAGTACGAGCGCCAGCCTGAACGGATCTGGCAGGCGGACTTCCTGGGCAAGTCCCTGCCCGACCTGGTCCGGGAGGGGATCGATAGCAAGTTACATCGGATGCCGGAAAACGCCCAGGTCAAGCTGCAAGAGACCCTCACCAAGATTGTCAACGAAGGAAGCGGCGGGCTCATCTGCATCCTGCTTTAGTTTTCCCGGCCGCATGCAGCGCCCGGGGCGACACTCCCTGCGTTCTGCCTGCCACCCTCGCCCTGCTTGTGCCCGGCTTGCCGTGACCGATACTCCCCAGTGCTGGTAAACCGGCTCCGTTTCCAGAGCGGAGCCGGTTCTGCTATAATCTTGCGAGTAAATCCGACAAGCAGCTTTGGGCAGTGCCCGGGACGTATGGCCAATCGACCTGTGGCCAGTCGATGACCCGGGCGGCGGTGGGGGTGGAATCGGTGGGAAACCCGCTGCAGGTGGGACTGCTGGGCTTGGGGGTAGTAGGTAGCGGCCTGGTACGCGTGCTCCAGGAAAATGGTGAGATTATCGGCAACCGGCTGGGGGTCGGGCTGGAGATCAGGCGTGCACTGGTACGTTCTCTGGACAAGCCCCGCATGGTCTCGTTGCCCGAGGAGCGGTTGACGACCAACCCGCGTGACATTCTCGAAGATCCGGATATCGACATCATCGTGGAAGTGATGGGTGGGGTCGAGCCGGCGCGAGAGTATATTCTCGCGGCTTTAGGGCGCGGGCGGCCGGTAGTGACGGCCAACAAGGCTGTGCTGGCCCAGCACGGACCGGAGCTTTTCCGCGCAGCCTGCGAGCACAGGGCGGGGTTGTACTTCGAGGCTAGCGTCGCGGCGGGGATTCCGGTGATCAGAAGCATTGTCGACGGGCTGGCTGCCAACCAGGTGCAGACCCTGATGGGAATCATCAACGGCACGACCAACTACATCCTGACGCGGATGGTTGAAGATGGTACTGACTTCTCGGTTGCACTGGAGCAGGCCCAAGCGGCCGGTTATGCGGAGGCTGATCCCAGTTCGGATGTGGACGGTTGGGACGCCGCCTACAAGCTGGCGATCCTGGCCTCCCTGGCCTTTGAAACCTACATTCCTGTGGAGTCGATTCATGTCGAAGGCATCCGCCGGGTGACACCGGTAGACATCGCCTACAGCCGGGATCTGGGTTTCACCATCAAGCTTCTGGCCGTTGCCAAGAACGTCAACGGCAGTATCGAGGCGCGGGTGCATCCGACCCTGGTGCCGCAACACCATCCGCTGGCGGCAGTCCGGGATGTTTTCAATGCCATTTTCATCTCCGCAGACGCAGTCGGAGAGTTGATGTTCTACGGGCGGGGGGCTGGCTCGCTGCCGACGGCGTCGGCGGTTGCTGCGGACCTGATCGAGGCTGCCGATGACCTGCTGCGGGGGCAGCTGCCGCTCCTGGTGCGGCGCAATCCTGGAGAGTGGCCGGTTAAGCCGGTACAGCCCATCACCGAAACCCGCACCCGTTTTTACATCCGCTTGTCGGTCTGCGATGAACCGGGAGTCCTGGCCGCTATGGCCGCATCCTTCGGACGTAACGGCGTCAGCATCGAGTCGGTCATCCAGAAGAGTCGGGGCAAGTCCCCGGTCGATGTGGTCTTTGTAACCCACGATGCCCGGGAGGCCGACGTTCGGCAGGCGTTGCGGGAGATCGAACCCCTCGCGGCGGTCCACCAGGTGGCCAGTGTCATCCGCGTTGAGGATGGGACGGCCGGAGATAAATGCGAGAGCGGAGGCAGTGCCCGTGGTTGAACCAAACGCGGCCTGCGGGGCCGACGCACAAGAGATGGAGCGGGCCAGGGCCTGTCTCATCAAGGTTCCGGCTACCACGGCCAACCTTGGCCCCGGTTTCGACATCCTGGGCCTGACCCTCGATCTTTATAATGAGGTGGTAGTCGAACGGCTGGCCCGTGGCCTCACCTCGGGCGGCATGCCTGATTCCGACTCCTTGCCTGTCGAGATCGAAATCAGGGGAGTGGGCGCAGCGGGGGGGGCCGATCAGCTTCCCCGCGGCGCGGACAACCTGCTGGTACAGGCACTTCTTGCCGGCTGGCAGCTTTGGCAACCGGGTGTCTCGCTGCCGGCGGTGCGGCTTGTGTGTACCAACAGAGTGCCGCCAGGATCGGGGCTGGGAAGCAGTTCCACGGCGGTCGTGGCCGGACTTGTTGCCGCCGCCTGGTTGGCGGGCCGGTTGCCGGTGAATCCGGCAGGTCCGGCAGAGGACGGTTGGAGCAGGCCGGGCGGGAGTAGTAAACGGAGCGACTCGCTGCTGTTCTTGTTGCGACCTGAGGGAGTTTTCCGGGATCTCCTCGACCTTGGTATAGCCCTGGAAGGCCATCCGGACAACCTGGCGGCGGCCCTGTTTGGCGGGTTGACCGCGGCCGCCGAGATTGAGCGGCAAGGGGTACGAGAGTGGTCCGTGGCACGGGTCGCACCGGCAGGCGAAGTCTGGGCGGCAGTGGTGACGCCTCGGTTTGTGCTGCGCACTTCCGTCTCCCGTTCCGTACTGCCGAAACAGGTAAGCTGGAAGGATGCGGTCTTCAATATGGCGCAGCTCTCCTGGCTTTTACTCGCCGCCGCCGCGGGTGACTGGCAGGAGGTGGGAGCGGCTATGAACGACCGCCTCCACCAGCCGTACCGGGTGCCGCTCGTGCCCGGGCTGGAGCAGGTTCTGGCCGCCAGCCGGGCGGCGGGAGCCTGGGGGGCGGCCTTGAGCGGGTCGGGACCTTCGGTGGTGGCCCTGGCGCCGGACCGGGCGACGGCGGAAAGAGTGGCCGGGGCGATGCAGGAGGCGTTTGCCGCCGCGGGGGTCAAGGCCACGGGACTAGCGGTCCGGGCGGGGGTGCCGGGAGCACTCGCACTTTTCCGGCCGATCACGGGTTTGCTGCCACTGGCATCAGGTTGAAATATCTGCGTCTGAGACGACGGGAGGCACGGCAGGGTGGCGCTGATAGTTCAGAAGTTTGGTGGTTCTTCGGTTGCCAATACGGAAAGATTGCGCCGGGTGGCCGAAAGGGTGGTGCGCACCCGGCGAGCGGGAAACCAGGTAGTTGTGGTGGTCTCGGCTCAGGGAGACACCACCGATGATCTGATCAGGAAAGCGAAGGAGTTAACACCGAATCCGCCGCGCCGGGAGATGGACATGCTCCTCGCCACCGGTGAACAGGTTTCCATCGCACTGCTTGCCATTGCCATCGATTGCCTGGGCGAGCCGGTGGTAAGCCTCACCGGGGCGCAGGGCGGGATATATACGGATAATGTGCACACGAAAGCACGCATTACACGGGTGAGTGCCGACCGGGTTTTGCGAGAACTGGGAGCTGGCAAGATCGTGATCGTGGCCGGCTTTCAGGGTATTACAGTCAGCGGCGAAGATTACGAGATCACCACCCTGGGACGGGGCGGATCTGACACCACGGCCGTAGCGCTGGCGGCAGCACTGAAAGCCGACATGTGTGAGATTTACACTGATGTTACCGGCGTTTTCACCGCCGATCCGCGTATTGTTCCCAACGCTCGCAAGCTTGCGGCCATCTCGTATGGGGAGATGCTGGAGATGGCAAGTCTGGGTGCGGTGGTGCTGCAGCCGCGCGCGGTGGAGTTTGCGGCGGTGTACGGTGTTCCTATTCATGTTCGGTCCAGCTTTAGCGATGAACCGGGGACGATCGTAAAGGAGTTGACGGTGATGGATACGGGCGAGAAAGAAGTCGTCGTAACTGGTGTCACCCATGACACCAACGTGGCCAAGGTGGTCCTGGTAGGCGTACCCGACCGGCCGGGGGTGGCGGCCCGCATTTTCGGGGCGCTGGCGGCAGAACGGATCAACGTAGACATGATCGTGCAAACGACCAAGGAAGAGAAGTCGACGGACCTGCTTTTCACCATCTCCCGGGATGACCTGGCTCGGGCCAGCCAGGTGGTGCGCAAGGTAGCACAGGAGCTAGGGGCCAAGGATGTGCTCGAGGATCAGACGGTGGCCAAGGTCTCCATCGTCGGAGCCGGAATGATGATGAACCCGGGCGTGGCGGCGGCGATGTTCGAGGCGCTGGCGGAGTGCGGGATCAACATTCAGGTTATCAGCACTTCGGAGATCAAGGTTTCCTGCCTGATCGATGAGAGCCGCGTGGTTGAGGCGGTTCGGGCCATCCACCGCCGCTTCCTGGAAGATACGTTGTCTCCTGCGGATGAGGGCCAGACGAGAACTGCCGGTGAGGCCGAGGTTAATGCCGGGGCCGGGAGCGGCAATAGCGGCACTGGGATGATCAGCCGGGCCGGCTGAGGACGGGTGTGCTGGTTGCCGATGGGAGCGGCCGGGCCAGGTGGGAGAGCAGGTGGGTTGACGCTGAATCCCCGCCGGTGATATAGTGGTTGGTGCAATCGGGGCGTGGCGCAGCTTGGCTAGCGCGCTACCTTGGGGTGGTAGAGGTCGCTGGTTCAAATCCAGTCGCCCCGACCAGTTTTAAAGCCCACCAGGAGCGGTTCCTGGTGGGCTGTTTTGTTTGTCCATCAGGTACTGTTGGGGGGCGACCCCGGATGAAGCAGCGGTCGAGGACATGTGCGGAGAAGGCCGGACGCTCATAGCGTTCGGGACAGCCGCGGCCACCATAGTGGAACCGGAGTGGTTCGGTCCATTCCCCAGGTGTGGATCGCCAGATGCCTATGGTATTCGACTCGACCAGTCACCGGCGGGTACATGTCTGGGACGCCGGTGAACCCGGGCGGGCTCGTTGTGTGTGAAAGAGGAATTTGTTCCGGTCTGCGGAATACTAACACTAGTTTTTTACTCCTGGTAGACTGGTGGTTGCGGTGGGAGAAGATTCGCGTATGGCTGCAGGCGCCGCCGGGGAGCCGCTGCGCCTGTACGCCGTGGTTTCCGGCGTGGTGCAGGGAGTGGGTTTTCGGATGTTTGCCCAGCGCGAGGCGGTGCGCCGGGGCTTGAGCGGATATGTCCGCAACCTTGACGACGGGGCTGTGGAAACCGTGGTGGAAGGGCCGCGTGCAGCCCTGGAGGAATACCTGGCCAGGCTTCGGGTAGGACCGCTGGGGGCTGAGGTTCGCGACGTTAAAGTCGAATGGGGGCCGCCCAGCGGAAATTTTCACGGTTTTCACATCCGGTATTGAATAACGTGTAATCCGTTTGCCGAGTCCAGTCCGTGACGGGCTGAGGAGGTCTGGTGAATGGACCGCCCTCACCGACGGCGGGGGGAGACTCCCGCCGCCACCAATCAGCAACTCGAACTCTTCCCCCTGCTGGAGTCTGCACCGGCAGTTCAAGAGAGCAAAGATTCCGGTGGTGTGCGGGAAGGTACAGCCTCTCCTGTCACCTCTGAAATAGCGGCTGCTTCCGCGTCTTTTGTTGCCGCCGATCTGTTCTCGTCCGCAAACCGGGAAGACCCACTGGCCGCTCAACTTGCTTCCTGCCAGGGGCTGGATGAAATATCCAGCATTGCTCGGCAGTGCCGGCGCTGCCGGCTGCGGGCCGGCTGCAAGCAGGTGGTCTTTGGAGAAGGTAACCCGCACGCAGAGTTGATGGTTGTGGGCGAAGCGCCGGGCGCCACTGAAGACGAGCTCGGGCGTCCGTTTGTAGGTCGTGCTGGCCAGCTCTTGGACAGGATGTTGGCGGCGACGGGCTTTACCCGGGAGGAGGTGTACATTACCAACACGGTCAAGTGCCGTCCGCCCGATAACCGTGTTCCGGCCCCTGACGAGCGGGAGACGTGCTTCCCCTACCTGCAGGCGCAGATCGCGATGATTCGCCCGAGGATGATCCTGTGCCTGGGATCTCCTTCGCTGCAGACGCTGGTGGGGCCGGAAGCACGGATTACCAGGGATCATGGCAAGTGGTTCAACTGGAGGGGGGTACCAGTTATTGCCACCTTTCATCCCGCAGCTCTCCTGCGTGATCCGAGCAAGAAGCCTCTCGCGTGGCAAGACCTGCTTGAACTGCGCCGGAAGTTTATCGAGATCGGGGGACATTTTCACGGTCTGAGAGGCGCGGAGGGACAAAAGACGCGGAGCGGGGTGACGCCTGATACCGGTGACGCCGCAGCAGAGCAAAGCCAAAGCCAAACTGCGCATGTGGGGAGGAGATCCGGTTGAAAAAGGTAGATGTCCAGCATCTGCGTAACATCGCCCTGGTTTCTCATGGTGGAGCGGGGAAGACCTCACTCGCCGAGGCCATGTTGTTCACAGCTGGTGCTACGAGCCGCCTGGGACGGGTTGATGATGGCACGGCGGTGACCGATTACGACCCCGAGGAAGTCCGCCGCAAGATCAGCCTGAGTACGGCACTGGCACCGCTTGAGTGGCAGGACTGCCGGATCAACCTTCTCGACACGCCGGGATACTTCGACTTCGTGGGCGAGGTGATCAGCAGCCTGCGAGTGGTCGAGGGAGCCCTGGTGCTTCTTGACGCGTCGGCCGGAGTAGCAGTCGGCACCGAAAAGGTGTGGAAGTATGCACAGGAGGCGGGCATTCCCTGCCTCGTTTTTATTAACAAGATGGACCGCGAAAACGCGAACTTCGAGCGCTGCGTAAGCGAATTGCGGACGGCCATGGGACCGGGAATCGCCCCCATCGAAATCCCCGTAGGGCAAGCAGATAGTTTCCGGGGGATCATCGATGTGGTGCGCGGCAAGATGCTCACTTACGACGCCGCCGGCAAGGAGAAGGTTGCGGATATTCCTGCTGAACTGGCCTCTACCGTCCAGGCGGCCCGGGAGGCTCTGGTAGAAGCGGTGGCGGCGGCTGACGACACTCTGACCGAGAAGTATCTGGAAGGTGAGGAGTTGACCCAGGAGGAGATTGAGCGGGGCTTGGCTCAGGGAGTGGCAAGCCGGCAGATCATTCCGGTCCTGTGCGGTTCAGCCCTGAAGAACGCCGGCACCTCCACTCTCCTCGACTATCTCGTCCGTCTGGTGCCGTCACCGGCATCCCGCAAATACAAGGCAACCGATAAGCAAGGCCAGGAGGTTGAGCTCGAGTCCAGGGCTGATGGACCTCTGGCCGCGCTCGCCTTCAAGACCATCTCGGATCCGTATGTGGGTAAGATCACCCTGCTGCGGGTGGTGAGCGGTACCCTCACATCCAACAGCACGGCCTATAACGTCAACCGGGATCATGACGAGAGAATTGGCCAGCTCTTCCTCATGCGGGGCAAAGAGCAGATCCCGGTCGATAGCCTGGAAGCCGGCGACATTGGTGGTGTGGCCAAGCTGGCGGAGACGCTCACCAACGATACACTTACGAACAGAGAGAAGCCGCTGCGGCTACCGCCTATCGTCTTCCCCGCCCCGGTGATCACCATGGCGGTAGTCCCCAAGAGCCGCGGTGATGATGACAAGATCGGTGCCGGGCTGGCGCGGCTGGCTGAGGAAGATCCCACCTGCGCGGTGCAGCGCAACAGCGAGACGTCCCAGATGCTGCTCTCCGGTCAGGGAGAGCTGCACCTCGAGGTGCTGGTCAGCCGGCTGCAGAAGAAATTTGGCGTGGAAGCCGAACTGGTGTTACCGAAGGTACCTTATCGTGAGACCATCAAGGGTACGGCGAAGGCAGAATACAAACACAAGAAACAGACGGGTGGCCGCGGCCAGTACGGCCATGTCTTCCTCGAGATTGAACCCCTGCCGCTCGGCGCCGGGTTTGAGTTTGTCGACAAGATCTTCGGCGGCGCCGTTCCCAAGCAGTACATCCCGGCCGTGGAAAAAGGCGTACGGGAGACCATGGCCGAAGGAATACTGGCCGGGTATCCTGTGGTTGATATGCGGGTTACCCTGTACGACGGTTCGTATCACCCGGTCGACTCTTCAGAGATGGCCTTCAAGCTGGCCGCCAGTATGGCATTGAAGAAGGCATTCATGGAGGCCAACCCGATTCTGATGGAGCCGATCATGAACGTGGAGGTACACGTTCCTGAGGCCGCGATGGGTGATGTCATGGGCGACCTCAACAAGAAGCGCGGCCGTATCCTGGGCATGGAGTCCCGCGACGGCATGCAGGTAGTGCGGGCGCAGGTGCCGCTTGCAGAGATGTTCCGTTATGCTACCGACCTGCGTTCTCTCACCCAGGGGCGCGGATGGTTCCGCATGGAGTTCGACCACTACGAAGAAGTACCCGCGCAGATCGCCCAGCAGATCATAGCGGAGGCCAAGAAAGAGAACGCTTCATAGGATCGGGACGCGCGGTTTTTCGTTCCTGAAGTGAAGCAGGTTGGTCTAGCCGGTCCGGGTCGTCCATACATATTCCGGTGAAGGGAGTCTACCCGGGAGGGATGTGTATGAGCCCGGACCGCACCCTTCTTGCCGGCCGCGGACGTGGAGACGAGGTAACCAGGAAAGGTGAAGGAGGCGGCACAGGATTCAGCCTCGGAGCGGTCTTGTGGGGGCTGGCCTGGGCCGTGTTGCTCATTCTCCTGGTCGGTCTGGCACAGGGGCTGATCATTGCCCTCACCCCCTGGCCCATCCTGAGCGAACGGTGGGTGCGCATAGTACACCTGATCGTTGTCGGCATCGGTGGCTGGCTCGCGGGTATCCGAGCGGGCCGACTGGGGTGGGCCCACGGGAGTCTGGTGGGGTTGATCTACGGTATCGGGGTTGCCGTCTGGAGCGAGCACGGCCATGATCTGTGGCAGACGCGTATTCTGCTCTGGTTGTTGCTGCAGGTTGTGATCGGAGCCTTGGGGGGCATGTTCGGGGCGGCCTGGGGGAGCGGCCGCAGCGATCGCTGGTAGTTGACACGCGACAGCTCATGTGCTAAATTAAAAACGTTCAGCGATAGCATAGGCTAGCGCAGGGGAGTAGCTCAAGTGGCAGAGCAGCGGTCTCCAAAACCGCAGGTTGCAGGTTCGAGTCCTGTCTCCCCTGCCATTTTCTTTCTTCTCACAGCCGCCTAACGGCCGAACCGGGTTCAGCTCTCAAAGCGTATTGGTGGTATGGGTCGGGCGGGCGGTACCGGCTGCCCCGGCGGAGGTGGAGGTTGCTGACTGGCCGTTGCCGGTGACCGGTGCGTATGCTCCAGGGCCGGGGGCCTTCTACGACCTAGCACCGATCCTCTCTCCCCTCTTGCGCTGAATCCTTGCGTTGTCGAGTATGACCGGGCATAAAACTCCTGCTTCAGCCCGTGTAATCATCGCTTTACTATATTCTGTTGGCGTCATGCTCGACACCGCCTTCTGCAGACTGCGGTGGCAGTACTGCCCGGATAGTGGCGTGGCCCTATAGGCGCAGAGTCCGATAAGGCGTCTTGTTCACGTTTTTCCCGGCGAAAGCTCTGCCCCGGGTGTGCGGGTGACAGAGACGGCGAGGGGTGTGCCCGGGCGGTGCCAGCCACTACTTCCCTTCTGAGAAACCTTCCCTGATGCAACTGCCGACACGCCTCATGCTTGCGCTGATCCGGCAGTTCCGTTCATCAATCCAGACGGGCAGTCTACTCTTCCGCTTCGGGCTGATCGGCCGCCAGGAGTGCGTTGATGCGCCGCTCCCAGAGAGGGTAGTTCCTGACGTCGGTCGGGAGTCTCCTTTTAAGGCAGACAAGGGCGTCGCGGGCATGAGAGCGTAACAGAGGGGAGTTGCTGGCCAGGGCATCTGCCAGCAGTTCGATGGCCGCCGGGTTGCCCGAGTTTCCCAGAGCGATCAGGGCGTTGCGCTGCAGAACGCGGCTGCCCCGCCAGCCCAAGGCTCGATCTTTAAGCTCGGCGTCAAGCTCGCGGCGGGAACGTTTGAGCAAGGAAGCAAGCCGGGGGAAGGCCTGGTCTCTTGGCACAGGCCCGTTCATTTCCTGAGCCCAACGTCCCGGGCGAGCTTTGCGATTCCACGGGCAGACATCCTGGCAGATGTCACAACCGTATATGAAGTCGCCAAAGCCTGCGCGCAGCTCTTGCGGAACCTCTCCGTGGCGTTGCGTCCATTCCGAGATACAGCGGCCGGCGTCGAGGACGGCCGGGCGTACCAGCGCCCGGGTGGGACAGGCCCGCAAGCAGCGGTCACAACGGCCGCAGCGGTTTGGTACCGGTTTGTCCGGAGGTAGGGGAAGGTTGGTAACGATCTGCCCCAACACCAACCATGAACCGTAAGTGGGATTGATCAGGCAACCGTTCTTGCCGATCCAGCCGAGGCCGGCTGCTACCGCGGCGGCGCGGTCCAACAACCTGCCGCTATCCACCAGGATGGCCGCCCGGACAGGCTGGGCCGGGTCACCTAGGATCTGCGGGAGACGCTCTACCAGGGCCTGCAACCGGGATCGGAGCAAACGGTGGTAATCAGCGACCCAGGCGAAGCGGGCCAGGCGGCCACGGAGCTCGTTGACCTGCTCCTCCTGCTCATCGTCCTCATCATCCCGGACCGGTTCGGGCTCGACGGGCACCAGGTACGAAACTGCGCCTACTATTAGGGAACGGGCTCCTGGCAGTACGCGCTCAGGATCGGTGTGGTCGGCAGGGTCACCGGGTAGAAACTGTGACAGGTATCCCGCCGATTGGAGCTCAATCAGGTGTTGCTCCAGGGCCAGGTTTCGTTCGGCCGCAGCAAACCCCACAAGGTCGAGGCCCACCTCGAAGCCGGCTGCCCGGATCGCCTCTTTTACCGACGCAAGGGAGACGGTCGCGGTTGGCGACGAACCGATCAGCACCAGCGCCCCTTTCCTGTTCATTGTCACTATTGTCATTATTGTACGTTACCGCCGGTGCTGCTGCCAGCTCTCACGACCGGTTCGCCGGAAGACACAACAGGGAAACCGGGAGCAAGAGCGAAAGGGTTAGGCGGCGCAAGCGAGGGAAAGGTGGTAATGATTGCCATGGATGCTGCGGTCCATACGGGTGCCAGCCCGCTGACTTCGGTGAGTGAGCTCCGTTCGTTCGTGCGGCAAACCGTAGAGAAAACGCCTGTCACCGATATTCATACGCATCTTTATCCGCCCGACTCGCCCCAGCTTCTCTTTGGCATCGATGAGCTGCTGAGTTACCACTACCTGATAGCGGAGGCGCTGCGGGTCAGCGATCTTCCCTACGAGACCTTCTGGGAGCTTCCCCGGCGCAAGCAGGCCGACTTCATCTGGGCAACTCTTTTTGTGAACCGTTCTCCGGTAAGCGAGGCCTGCCGCGGTGTGCTGACCACTCTGGCCGGGCTTGGTCTGGATGTGAGCCGCCGGGACCTGGAGGGCTACAGGACCGCCCTGGCCGACCTGAGCATCACCGAGTACGTCGATCGTGTCCTGGCTGTTGCCAATGTCCGGTACGTGGTGATGACCAACGACCCGTTTGACCCCACCGAAAGAGCCTACTGGCTCAGTGCCGGGCGAGGAGCGCGCGACCCCAGGTTCCTGGCCGCCCTGCGGCTCGATCCGCTCCTCTTGGCATGGCCACGGGTTGTCCCGCAACTTGTAGTGGCGGGCTACCGGGTCCGGACGGGCGAGACGGGCCTGGACGCGCAGACGCTTGGTGAGATACGCCGCTTTCTCGCGGATTGGATCGAGCGCCTCGAGCCGGTCTACCTTGCCGTCTCGCTCCCCCCGGAGTTCGCCTATCCGGATCATAGCGGCAAGGAAGAAGCCATTCGTACGCAGCTGATTGAAGAGGCGGTACTACCCTCGGCTCGGCAGTACGGCCTTCCCTTGGCGCTGATGATAGGGGTGAAACGACAGGTCAACCCGGCTCTACGGGTAGCGGGAGATGGAGTGGGCAAGGCGGCGATCTCTGCGGTAGAACACCTCTGCGCATCTTTCCCGGAGAACAAATTCATGGTAACCATGCTATCCCGCGAAAACCAGCATGAGCTGGCAGTGGTCGCCCGGAAGTTCCGCAACCTCCTGCCGTTTGGTTGCTGGTGGTTCCTCAACAACCCGAGTCTGGTCACCGAGATTACCCGTATGCGGATGGAGCTCCTGGGGACCAGTTTCGTTCCGCAACACTCGGACGCCCGCGTGCTTGACCAGCTAATCTATAAATGGGCGCATGCGCGGGCGATCATTGCCGAGGTTCTCAGCCACCAGTATGAACTATTGCTTGCTACGGGGTGGCAGCCAACCAGATCCGAAGTTGAACGAGATGTAGAGGCGCTTCTCGGTGGCTACTTCTGGGAGTTCACCGGCCGGCGGCCGGGAGCAGACCGTCAAGATGCGCGATAAAGCCGCGCGTGTACTCTGAAGCAGTGGCTGATAGAATGGCAAGGATGGTGGAACGTCTGGGAGGATGGCAGTACTGATGACCGATATTCGTCCCTTTCGCGGTATCCGCTATGATCCGGCTCTGGTCCCGATCGACGCAGTAGTAACGCCGCCGTATGACGTGATTTCACCCGAGGAGCGGAGAAGGTACCACTTGCTTCACCCGCAAAATGTGATCCGCTTAATCCTCGGCGAGGAGTATCCCAATGACTCGGCGGCAGATAACCGTTACACACGCGCGGCCGCCTATTGGCGCAGCTGGCGACAGCAAGGCTTCCTCAAAGAAGAGTCTGCGGCTTCCTACTACGTCTACCGCCAGCGTTTTACTCTGGCAGGAAGGGAGTACACCCGCCTCGGGTTCCTGGCCCGGCTGCGCCTTGTTCCCTTTGCCAGCGGCATCGTGCGGGCCCATGAGGAAACCCACAGCGCCCCCAAAGAGGAACTCTTTGCCTTGCTTGAGGCGACGGCGGCCAATTTCAGTCCCGTATGGGCGCTCTACAATGACCCTGAGCAGGTTGCCCGGGCCTGCCTGCTTTCGGCCACCGAGCGGTCTCCGGTTTACCACTTCACGGACTCCGCCGGGGTCACACAGGAGCTATGGGTTCTGCCTGCAGACGAGGGTGAACCCCTGCGCCGGGTACTGGCCGGCCAGCCCGTGGTCATTGCGGATGGTCATCACCGCTACGAGTCGCGCCTGCGCTACCAGGCCCGACGGGCGGCGGATGCGCCTTGTGGCGACCATTCCGCGGCCGGCTGGAATTACTCGCTCACGTACTTCCTGGCTGTGGACGACCCGGGGCTGGTGATTCTTCCCACCCACCGGCTGCTGCGCCTGGCCGAGGATTGGGAGGAAGGGCGCGGTGCGCCACTTGCGGCCTGCGGCGAGCTGCTCCGTCCTTTCCAGGTGGTAGAGCTGACGCCGGCAGCTACGGCCGATCTTACAGGGGTAGTCGCCTCGGGTCTAGCAGCCCTGGAACGGGTAGAAGCAGAAAGGCCGGCATTTGTTCTGGTCGCGGCTTCGGGAGCGAGCTGGCTTTTCACCCTCGTCGACGAGGAGGCTATGCGCCGGGTAGCTCCCGAGCGGAGCGATACCTGGCGGCGGCTGGACGTGGCTGTACTCCACCGTCTTCTGCTCGATCCCCTGCGGGAGAAGCTTCCGCTAAAGGAGCTATACTACACCCAATCGCCGGAGCAGGTGGCCGCCGACCTTGCCCGGGGTACCACCGGTGGCGGGGCGGATTGGGCGGTGCTGTTGCGACCCACCCGCGCCCAGCAGGTGGCGGAGGTTGCCGCTTTGGGGGAGAAGATGCCCCCCAAGTCAACATTCTTCTATCCCAAGCTTCTTACCGGGCTCGTGATGGATGATCTTGAGGTACCGGTTGCGGAGTGAGGCGTGTAGCCAGTCTGCTATAATAGGCGAAAGCGCAGGTAGTCTTTTGATCCCGCAGGGCACGGCCGGGAGTGACCCGGAGCTGCAGCAACCGAAAAGCCAGGGCGACGGGAACCCGGTGATGCAGGGACCGAGGCAGAGAAGGGGTATGGGGGACGACCGCAATGAAAAATGATGACGAGATTCTTTTCGAGGAAAAGTTTGGACGTGAAGGCCTTACCTTCGATGATGTCTTGCTCATACCGGCCGAATCAGATGTTTTGCCGTCCGAAGTGAATCTGGAGACCTGGTTTACTCCTCGTATCCGCCTGAACATTCCGCTGGTAAGCGCAGCCATGGATACGGTGACAGAAGCCCGGCTGGCCATTGCCATCGCCCGTGAGGGTGGTATTGGAGTGATTCACCGCAACCTGGACATTGAGGCCCAGGCGGGTGAGGTGGATAAGGTAAAGCGGTCAGAGAGCGGCATTATAGTCGATCCGATCTTCCTTTCGCCCGACCATACTCTCCGGGATGCTCTCGCCATGATGGAGCGTTACCACATATCCGGGATTCCTATCACCGATGCCGAGGGGCGGCTGGTGGGTATCCTGACCAATCGTGACCTCAAGTTCGAGACGGACTTCGACCAGCGCATCGGCGACGTCATGACCAAAGAGAATCTGATTACTGCTCCAGTTGGAACGACGCTGGAGGAGGCCAAACAGATCCTGCACCGCCACCGTATCGAGAAGCTACCGCTGGTGGACGAGCAGGGCCACCTCAAGGGCTTGATTACCATAAAAGACATTGAGAAGGCGATCAAGTACCCGCGGGCGGCCAAAGATGACAAGGGACGGCTACGGGTGGCGGCGGCAGTGGGAACGGGACCGGATACCATGGAGAGGGCCAAAGCTCTGGTCCAGGCGGGGGTGGATGCCCTCGTCGTCGACACGGCTCACGGCCACAGCCGGCGGGTGTTGCAGACGGTAGAGAAGCTCAAGTCGGAGTTTGGCAGCAAGACCGAGATTGTGGCCGGCAATGTCGCTACGGCCGAAGCCACCAAAGCCTTAATCGCAGCAGGCGCCGACGCTGTCAAAGTCGGTATTGGGCCCGGTTCGATCTGTACCACGCGAGTGATAGCCGGAATAGGTGTTCCTCAGATAACGGCGGTCTGGGAATGCGCCCGGGCGGCAGCGGAAACAGGCACACCGATCATTGCCGACGGTGGCATCCGTTATTCGGGTGATATCGTGAAGGCGCTGGCCGCCGGGGCGAGCACCGTGATGCTCGGTAACCTCTTTGCCGGTACGGCCGAAAGCCCCGGGGAGGTGGAGATCTTCCAGGGCCGTTCATACAAGGTATACAGAGGAATGGGATCCCTGGGGGCGATGAAGGCGGGCAGTCGTGACCGCTACTTCCAGGAAGGCCAGGAGAAGCTGGTTCCGGAAGGAATAGAAGGGCGAGTACCCTTCAAGGGTCCGCTGGCCGACACCGTCTTCCAGCTGGTCGGCGGTATTCGGGCGGGGATGGGCTACTGCGGAGCGCCCGACATTCCTACCCTGCAGAAGAAGAGCCGGTTCATCCGGGTGACCGCTGCTGGTATGCGGGAGAGCCATCCCCATGACGTGCAAATAACCAAGGAGGCACCTAACTATCCCGGACTTTGAGAGGATACCAGGACAGAGCGGCAGGCAGACGAGCTTTCCCGACCCGAGAAGCCGGATGGAAGAGACGGGTGGTCCGGCGGGGCTGGCCTCGCCCCGCTGGCAGACAGTCACCCACCGCGATCTCATGCTCTCCCTTCTGATCGGGATCCTGGTAGTTCCCAACCTGTTTGGACTGGCCGCTGAGTGGCTTCTTACCGCGTTCGGCGAGAGCGCCGCAGGGAGGGCGGCGAGGGGGAGCGCGTTCCTGATTGCTGGTTTTGCCCAGGAGATCACCCTGATCGGGCTGGCGATCCTCCTGGTTCGCCGGCGACTGGCACCGCTGGCGGAGGGGCGTAACGATGGAGGTTCCTCCGATGAGCTGGCCGATTGGATCGGGCTGGGAGATCCGCCTGCATTTTCCCACCTTGTCAACGGTGCCAGTCTGGGCCTTATGTTGCTCGTGGTGGAGTCTATCGGTAGTGGACTGGTGTACGCCGTGCTCGTGGCTCTGTTCGGACCGGAGCGGGCTCAGGAGATGCTTGCCGGAAGTCAGGCGCAGATGCTCAACTGGATGGCGGCAACCCCGGAGCCCTGGCAGCAGTACGCGCTGGTGTTGCTCCTGGCCGCCTTCGGTCCGTTGGCCGAAGAGATCTGGTTTCGCGGTGTTCTCTACCCGTCCTGGCGAGCTCGCTTTGGGGTCGGACGCGCCATGCTGGCTCAAAGCGCCGTCTTTGGCCTGCTTCACCTCAATCTGATTGCCTATCCGGCGCTTTTCCTGGTCGGTATCGTATTGACGCTCATCTACGAGCGTCGCCGTTCCTTGTGGCCGGCCGTCTTCGCCCACGCGACGCTCAACGCCGTGGTTCTGGCCGTGCTCATACTGCAGCGAGGATGGCCGCAAAGCCCTGGTTGGTAGGGGGATGGCTAAACTGAAGGGGTTACGGTTACCGCTCTCCGATGCCAGCCTCACCCGTCCGGTGCCGCCGTACCGCTGGCAGGTGGGGCGGGGCAGGTGCTTGCTGCTCGACCACACACTGGTGATGGGCATTCTCAATGTTACGCCCGACTCCTTCTCCGATGGCAACACGTTTTACGATCTTGAGAGCGCCGTTGACCACGGGCTGGTGATGGCAGCTGAGGGAGCGGAGATCATCGACGTGGGCGGCGAGTCGACCCGCCCCGGAGCAGTTACTGTTCCGGAAGAGGAAGAGTTGCGCCGGGTAATACCGGTAATAAAGGAGCTGGTGCGGCAGCTGCCGCCCCATGTTCAGGTTTCGATTGACACGCGTAAGGCACGAGTGGCCGAACAGGCCCTCGCTGCCGGTGCTTCCATCATCAACGATGTGAGTGGGCTCCAGTTTGACCCGCGGATGCTCCAAGTCCTGCGGGAGAGTGATGCAGGGGTCGTCATAATGCACATGCGCGGCACGCCGCAGGACATGCAGCAGTATACGCAGTACGACGACGTGGTCGCTGAAGTCTGTGCCTGGTTGGAGGCGCGCACACAATGGCTGGTTGCAAATGGTGTGGCACGAGAGAGGATTGTGATTGACCCGGGCTTTGGATTCAGCAAGAACCTGGCGCAGAACCTGGAGCTTTTGCGACGCCTTCCGGAGTTCCAGCGCATCGGCCGGCCGGTTTTGGTCGGTACCTCCCGCAAGTCCATGATCGGCCAGGTTCTCGGGCTTCCTGTCTCAGAGAGGCTGGAGGGGACCGTGGCGACCGTAGTGCTGGCCGTTGCCGCCGGAGCTGACATTGTCCGCGTCCACGACGTGTTACCGGCCGTGCGAGCCTGCCGGATGACCGATGCGGTGGTGAGGGGTATGATCCGGAGCTGACCCAAAAGACCGAGAAGGGAGAGGCTGCTTGCCCGTGGACGTCTACTTTCTCAGCCTCGGTTCAAACAAGGGAGACCGGCAGCGCTATCTCAAAGAAGCGCTTTCCCGCCTGGCCAACCTGGCGGGGCCGGAACTGGCACTGGTTGCTCCTGCCGCAGTTTGCCGCCGGATACGGGTACTGGCGGTCGCTTCGCTTTATGAAACCTCGCCGGTGGGGTACACGGAACAAGCGGACTTTCTCAACACTGCCGTCGCGGTGGCAACGGATATGGAACCCCCGGTCATGCTGGCTTTGTGCAAGAGGATTGAGGAAGTGATGGGTCGTGCTACTCCCTTTCGTTGGGGGCCCCGGGAGATCGACCTGGACCTGATCTGGTGGGGCGAGGTGACCGGCGGGGAGGAGCCAGGAGATGGAGGAGACGGCCGGTTGCGGGCCTGCTGGGTGGAACGGAAATGGGAGAGCCCCGCGCTGGTCATTCCGCATCCCCGGGCCACCGAACGTCTATTTGTACTCATACCGCTGGCGGAGATCGCTCCGGGACTGCCCATTCACGGCCGGCCGGTGGAAAGCTGGATAGCCAGCTTAACACAAACCTCACAACAGGTGAACCATCTGCTCGGCGCCGGCTTGCCCGGACAGAAGCAAGCGGTACGCAAGATTGCCGCAGCCGATTGGCATACCAGCGGCTGATTCGGTCAAATTCTATAGAAAGACTCCACGTCCAGCGTGAAGACGATCGCTCCGCCAATCTCCACTTCGATGGGGAGGTTGAGGTGGGAAACACCTTCGGAGGCAGCAGTAGGTAGGACCATGCGCCGCCGCACCGCCACCCTGCGGATGATCTGCAGCACCTCTTCCGCGCGGGTGTCTTCCACACCAATGAGCAGTGTAGTATTTCCCTGCAGGAGGAAACCGCCGGTGCTGGCCAGCTTGGTGGCGCCGATGCGGGCGGCAGCCAAAGCTTCCATCAAGGCGGGAACGTCATCGTCTTCCAGGACCGCCAGCATCAGCTTCATGGGTTTCCTCCTCCGCCACGGAGCTCTTCGGTTGCAAAAAAGCACCGGCTGTAACCGGTGCAAAACTTTTTGGTGCCGAAGGCGGGATTTGAACCCGCACGGGCGTAAGCCCACTACACCCTGAATGTAGCGCGTCTGCCAATTCCACCACTTCGGCACCGCCAGCGCTTGTATTGTAACACCTGCTGGGGAGTAGCGCAACCCCCTCTGCGCGCTTTTCTGCTTTTTGGCCCAGGGACAAGCAGGCTGCACAGATACTTGCCGGTCTACACACGGACTGGTTCGTCCCGCTCCATCACCAGTTTGTGGCGACCGGCGCACTGGAAAAATGTGTCGGGTGAACTTTGCCCTAAATTTCGTGATAATGGCAGAGAAACGATGAGGAATTGCGAACCTGATCTGTGAATTCGTTGACAAGCTCGGTTGATATCGGTATACTTGCACTGGGGAGACTATTTTGTTAATAGTCCTAGCTATTGGCTATTATGACGGGTCAGCTCCTCAGACCCGATATCGGAGCGGAGGTTCTGAGTCAGGATGAACGAAGCGGTGCTTCACAAAAGGAGCTCACGCCTGATCCAGCTGCTGCAGCGCGAAGGCATGGGAGTGGACTTCCATGACCTTTGTGCGGCTCTCATGGATGGGTCAAAGGCAAGCGTTTATCTCCTCTCGCAGCGGGGCAAGATCCTCGGGTATGCCGTTGATTCCGAGCAGGAGCGATTCTCTTTTGAGTCCGAATGGATAAATGAGGGCAGGGTTCCCGAGGAGATCAATGCCACGCTGTTAAAAGTGGGCGCCACCTCCACGGGCAGCGAAGCCCAGCGGCTAGTGGGCTATCCGGCCATGATAGTACCCATCGTCGGTGGTGGCCAGCGGGTAGGTACACTTCTTTTCATCTACCATGCTGGCCAGTCCACCCCGGAGGAGGAGCTCCTGGCCGAATTCGCGGCGACGGTGGCCGGTATGGCTATTGCCAACGCCAAGGATCTCGAGGAAGAGGATGAGGCTGAAGAGCGGCAGCGGGCGCGGGCTGCCATCCGTAGCCTGTCCTACTCCGAAGTGGTTGCCATGCAGAAGATCCTCGAAGAGCTGGATGGCGACGAAGGGATGCTTGTGGCCTCCCGAGTAGCAGATGAGGCCGGTATCACCCGATCGGTCATCGTCAACGCCCTGCGCAAGCTCGGTTCGGCCAATGTGATCGAAAGCCGCTCCCTGGGAATGAAAGGTACCTACCTGCGTATTCTCAATCGCCGCATCCGTCAGGAACTGGAGCGCGAGCGTTCGCCCTTCGCTCGCAATGGCGATCTGGTGAAGCGGCGGGCGTAACTTGAGATTAAGCCGGGATATCTGATCCCGGCTTTGCTTTTTACCCGGTCCGTATGGCTTTAGAGCCTGCAGAGGCGGGGCGGTCAGTAGCGGTGATAGGATCGCGGCGGCCAGCCCCGGGAAATCAACGGCGTCTCCTCTCCCGCCCCCTTGAGCTGGCGATTGATGCGTGCCACCAGGTCGTCAAGTCGATCGGACCTGTGTGCTACCTGGGGCTGGTCTGTTCGCGTTACGGGCAACTCCTCATCCAGGAGCGGGAGCTGCCGGTAGGGCACAAGCCCGGCCAGCGACAGCCCGAGGAGGCGAAACGGCCCGGTCGGCTGGGGCAACTGTTGCAGCAGGTCGCAGGCGAGCCGGTAGAGTTCGTGCGCCTGCCAGAGAGAGTAGGGGAGGGTACGGCTGCGGGTGTGGGTGGAGAAATCGGTATAACGGGCCTTGAGAATTACCGTCCGGCCCGCCTGGCAGGTCTCGGCGAGGCGGGATGAAACCAGCCGGGCCAGCCGGGCCAGCTCCTGGTGTATCCGATCGCTGCCGGCAAGATCTTCAGGGAAGGTAAACTCTCTCCCCACCGACTTCGCCGGTCCGGGAGAAGTCACCGGACGCTCGTCTATACCCCTGATAAGATCGTAGACTTCTTCACCCCAGGAACCCAGCAGGGCTCGCAACTGGGCCCGGGAGAGGAGACGCAAATCAGCGATGCTGTGGATTCCCGCCCGCTGCAGCCGTTCACGGCTTTTGACTCCGAGCCCCCACAATCTCTCAAGCGGCAGCTGCAGCAAGAGGTTGTCCACATCTTGGGGGCGCACTACCGTCAGTCCATCCGGTTTCTGCAGATCCGACGCGATTTTAGCCAGGAACTTGTTGGGGGCAACTCCCATCGATGCCGTAAGCTGCAAGCGCGTCTTGATCGCCTCCTTGATGGCGTGGGCGAGTCTCTCCGCCTCGCCAAAGTCAGCGGCCACATCGCTCAGGTCGAGGAAGGCTTCGTCGATTGAGACAGGTTCGATAAGCGGGGTGAACTCCGACAACAGGTGGAAGAGTTGCTGGGAGACTGCGACGTAGCGGGGCATGTCAACCGGAAGGAAGATGCCCCGCGGGCAGAGGCGAAAGGCAGTGGCGAGCGGCATGGCCGAGCGGATGCCATAGCGCCGGGCTTCGTAGGAGGCTGTGGAAACGACTCCGCGGGGCTCACCCGGCCTTCCGCCCACAATGATGGGCTTGCCCCGCAACTCGGGGTGGTCGCGGACCTCGATGGCGGCAAAGAATGCATCCATGTCCACGTGGCCGATTATCCGCACTCAGTAGTCACCCACCCATTTTCTCACTTGCCACTCCCCGCTCGCTCTGGTACTGACGCGCGGCCCGCTTCGCCGGTTGCTAATGCTAATACTATTGTCCCATACTCTTCTTTCGTCCTGCTGTTTTCCGCCATCCCTGCTGCCACCTACCACCGGTCTGGCCTTCGTGCTGGTTCTCCTCGGGGGGCATACAAGTATGTTCGCAGGAGCAATATATCGGGCAGGCGACTGGTCGTCAGCCCGGGTGAGCATGTCGGCCGGGTTGACGGGCTGTGAAACGGGCGAGAAAGGGGGCGGACAGGTGCCATGCCAGATCGGTTGGGCAGCTCGGACATGGGCGGGCTGACCGCGGAGATCGAGCGGGTTGTCCAGGAGTACCTGGGCCCGGCAGCAGCACGGGAGGTCGGCGAGCTTGCTCCGGAGGAGCGGGGGGAATTCCTGGACTATCTCCAAGAGGAACTGGGAATCGTTCTCGACGAAGACCAGCTGGATGCGCTCACATACAAGCCGCGCTTGCGCTTGGAGGATGTGATCGCTGCCTTTCGTCAGGCCGGAGTGGAAGGGGAGGGGGAAGACGTGTACTCTGACGAGTTCGACTTTTAGGCAGTATCCTGTTGCGCCTCTTTTGCCAGGCTAGGCCGGAGGATAGAATAGAAGAGGGAGAGCCCCCGTTGGGGCTCTTTTCTTTCTTGAGGGCATGCTCACACCTGCGGGCACCCACATCCGAGGGGAGGCAGCATAGTGGCGAAAGGTGGAAGCGAAAGCGGAAACGTGGATTACCAGCTCCTTGCCCGGCGAAAGGTCAGTGACAACCTGCGGTTGCTGGCAGACCGAGGGCGGGGAGTACGGGAGAAGAAGGCGGCTTTACGCCGATTGATACGGTTACGCCGCTACACTCTCCCGTACTGCTTCGAGACCTTGCGTAAGCAGCCCGGGGTGTTTGACGAGGTCATCGCCGAGGTGCTGCAAGCCTTGGGCGACCCGGCCTGTTTGTACCCGCTATCCGAAGTGATGCTTGATCCCTCCGTTCCCGATGATACGAAAGCAGCTCTCCTGCCCGTCTTCCAGTTTTACCAAGTAGACATGGAAAGTCTCCCCTGGCATGATGTCTTCCACGACGTACGGCGGGTGGCTCGTAAGGAATTGCAGCGCCTTGTCCTGCTTGCCGCTGCCGATCAGAGCATTGCCCAGCAAGTACTCGATGAGATGGATCGCCTGCCCCCCGAGGGGAAGGCGGCATATGCCCGGTATCTTGGACAAACAGGTCTGGCGCAGGCCGTACCCTTTCTCGCCGCTTTGAGTTGCACGGAGGATCCGGAAACGGTACAGGCGGCACTGGAAGGGTTGGTTACCATCGGGGGCCTGGCCGCCTGGCGCGAGCTGCTCTACCTGACGGCAACACTTCCCAGGCAGAGTCCGGTCCGGCAGTGGGCAGCACAGGCCGCCCAGGAGTGCGGCGAGAAACTGCGGCAGGCTTCTGCTGCTGGCGATAGAAAGTCCCGTCTTCTTGAGACAGCGATCGTGCGACCCGAACTGGTGACGGGAGCAACCGGGGGAGAGTTGCGCCTGGAGGAGGCGGCGGTTAGCGCCGTGGACGGCGCGGGCAACCGGGCGGTATGGCTGGCGTATGGCCACCCGGCTCATCCGCGGCGTTCCTGGCAGACCATCTATCTCCTGATCCATGACGAGAAGGGCATAGTACTTTGCTTTGGTTCGTCCTCACCCCGGAGAACCATCTTCCGTCGGCTCATCCAGGAGCTGCGGAAGGATACGGCAGTGCTCGTGGGTGATGTAGAATACGCGTTGACGCTGGTGCGGGATGCGTTGTGGCACAACCGCCGTTCACGACAACCTCTGCCTGTCTCATTTCATTACTGGTGGAGGGTGCTGGGACTTCCTGCCGAAATCCCGCGTCCCTACACCCCCCGCTTTTCGGCCAGTGAAAGGGAGACCGCCATCAGCCAGGTGAAGCCGGCCGACACCAGACGGCTCCTGGATTACCATGAGTTTGACGACTGGTTTTTGGTTGAACCGGCGGTGTACGATTGGATAGACCGGTTTGACAGCCTGCGAGAGGCAGGGGAGAAGGCGCCGGCACAAGCCGCGACCGTACTGGCCGGTGCGCAAGACTCTGAGACTGTGCGCGAGCTGCTGACCCCGGGGCTGGCGCGGTGGCGGCGTCGGCTGGCTCTGATGGCGGACTTCTACCGGAGGGCGGGCAGAGAGCATCGGTTCAGGCTGGCGCTCGCTACTCTGCTCCGCTTCCGTCCCGGCCAGGTGGAGAGCCTGCCTTTTGCAGTGCGAATGATCCAGAAAAGCATAAGACTAGCCCGGGGCAACATGCGCGAGGGATTCGATCCGCGCTTGCTTCCCGAGGCCTTTGGCATTGTCTGAAAGGGGACGGTCCTTGATGAAAGCCTGGTGGGATCAGGCCCGGAGGATCGCCAACCAGTACCAGGAGTTGACCGCCCGGATGGCGGATCCGGCGGTTTTTCAAGATCCCGAGCGGTATAGGGCGGTGGCCAAAGAGGCTGCCGAGTATGAACCGGTGGCTACAAAGTTTGCCGAGTATGAGAAGACCGCGCGAGAGCTTGAGGACGTAAAGCAGCTGTTGACGGACAGGAACAGCGCGGAGCTGCGGGACCTGGCGGCCGAAGAGGCCGAGCAACTGGAGCAGAGGTTGGCCCGGCTGGAAGCTGAGATCAAAGAGCTGCTCACTCCTCGCGATCCCAACGATGAACGCAACGTCTTCCTGGAGGTACGGGCCGGAACGGGGGGCGAGGAGGCGGCCCTGTTTGCTGCCGACCTGGTTCGCATGTACACCCGTTACGCAGAAAGGCAGGGATGGCGGGCGGAGCTAGTTGACGCCAGCCCTACCGAGCTCGGTGGTTTCAAGGAAGCGGTGCTGCTTCTGGAGGGAAAGGGCGCCTACAGCCGGCTGAAGTATGAGAGCGGGGTTCACCGGGTGCAGAGGGTGCCGATAACAGAAGCAAGCGGGCGGATTCACACCTCCACCGCTACCGTCGCCGTCTTGCCAGAAGCGGAAGAGGTGGAGGTCACAATCAATCCGGAGGACCTGCGCATTGACGTCTTCCGGTCCACCGGGCACGGGGGTCAGAGCGTCAACACTACTGATTCGGCGGTGCGCATCACCCACATACCGACCGGGATCGTCGTTACCTGTCAGGATGAACGCTCCCAGCTGAAAAACAAGGAAAAGGCGCTTCGGGTCTTGCGCGCCCGCCTGCTGGAGCGGGCGCGAGAGCAGCAGCGTTCTGAGATCGACGCGGCCCGCCGCAGCCAGGTGGGCACAGGCGAACGGAGCGAGAGAATCCGCACCTACAACTTCCCGCAGGGCCGCGTGACAGATCATCGGATTGGTTTGACCCTTTACCGTCTCGAACAGTTCCTTGATGGCGATCTGGACGAGATGATCGAGGCATTGCGGCTGGCTGCCCAGAGCAGGAACTCGGGAACGTCGTCGCCGGCGGCGCCGCCGGCCGAGTCACCGCGGGCGGTGCAGGCGTGATACGGGATGGAGTGGATGTTCTATGGCCGGCGGGGAGATCAGCGGGCTAGGCGGCGAAAGTGTCGGAAAGAGTCGCGGAGGGGGTAAAGCGGCGACCGCAAAACTCCCCACTGTACTGGAGTTAATCAGACTATCTACGCAATACCTGTCCCAGTGCGGTGTGGCTACCCCGCGCCTTGACGCCGAGGTCTTGCTGGCAGACCTTTTGGGGCTTACCCGGCTCGATCTTTACGTGCAGTTTGACCGCCCGTTGGTGTCGGCGGAGGTGGATGAGTATCGCCGTCGCATCGTCGCCCGGGGGCGACGAGTGCCTGTCGCCTTAATCATTGGCAAGAAGGAGTTCTTCGGTCTGGAGCTGCTGGTTCGGCCGGGAGTGCTGATTCCCCGCCCGGAGACCGAGGTAGTGGTGGAAGAGGCCCTGAGATTACTGGGAGCTGCGGAGGGCAGGCCCGGACCAGCCCGGCTGGAGATAGCCGATATTGGGTCCGGCACGGGGGCAATCGGCCTGGCGCTGGCCTCCCGCCTCCCGCAAGCCAGGATTTGGGCGATAGACCTTTCACCGGTGGCTCGCGAGGTGACGGCTGAGAATGCCCGGCGTTTAGGGCTGGCGGAGCAGGTGAAGGTGCTCGCAGGTGACTGGCTGAGAGATCCTGATACCGGGCAGCCTCTAAAGTTGCCGGATCTGGACCTGGTTGTATCAAACCCCCCCTACATTCCCACGGGGGAGCTTTCCGGATTGCAGCCAGAGATCACCCGCTATGAGCCGGCGCTAGCGCTCGATGGCGGGCCGGACGGTCTGGCCGCGTATCGCCGGATGTTCCCGCAGGTGGTGCCAGTTCTCAAACCTGGCGGTCTGGTCGTGGTCGAGATCGGTGCGGGGGAGGCGGCGGGCGTGCGCCAGGTTGGCGAAGCGGCGGGGCTACAGTTCCTCAGAGTGCGCCCTGACCTGGCAGGGCACGAGCGCGTGGTCAGCTTTGTGCGGCCTGCCGCAGGGCCGGCAAGGGAGAGAGCGTGAGTGAGGCAAGCTGGTATATCGGGGCGAATGAGCAGCGATCTTCATGTTGATCTGGTTGATCTGGGTGCAACGAGAGTGACCCGCGTCCTGCGGGTCGATGCCCAGACTCCGCCCCGGTTGCGCCGGGAGGCTTTGCAGCTCGCGGGCCGTGAACTTCGGCGAGGCGAGCTGGTAGCCTTCCCCACCGAAACGGTTTACGGGCTGGGGGCAGATGCCACTAATACGGAAGCGGTGGAGAGGATATTCCGCGCCAAAGGAAGGCCTGGGGATAATCCGCTCATAGTGCACATAGACAGGGTAGAGCGCTTGCGGCAGGTTGTCGTTCACATACCGCCGGCGGCGTTGGAGCTGGCCGCCGCGTTCTGGCCGGGGCCTCTTACCATGGTGCTGCCCAAACGGCCGGAGATATCGCTGGCGGCGACCGCCGGCCTGGAGACCGTGGGCGTTCGCCTGCCGGACCACCCGGTGGCGCGCGAATTGATTGCGGCGGCCGATCGGCCCATTGCCGCCCCCAGCGCCAACCTCTCCGGCCGCCCCAGTCCCACCCGGGCCGAGCATGTTCTCGAAGACCTCGCGGGGCGGGTCTCCCTGATCCTTGACGGCGGCCCTTGCCGGATAGGGGTGGAGTCGACCGTGGTGGATATGACTGTCGATCCTCCTGTGCTGCTGCGGCCGGGAGGGGTTACGCTGGAAGCTCTGCAGAAGGTGCTCGGCCGGGTCGAGGTAGATAGGGGTGTGTGGGAACGGGTAGAAGCCGGCCGGGTTCGCTCTCCGGGCATGAAATACCGCCATTACGCGCCAAAAGCGCCGGCCTGGCTTTTCGAAGGCGAAGCGGGGGCTGTAGCGGACTGCCTGGCCCGGCATGCCGGCGATTACCTGCGCCAGGGAAACCGTATTGGGTTGGTGGTTTCGGAAGAGACGGCCCGCACCATCCGGGAAGCCCTTCCTCAGCTGGAGGCGGCGCTTGCTGCCGGGACCGCCTACCTGGGCGTCGCCGGGCGGCGGGACCGGCCCGAGGAGTACGCACACGCTCTTTTCGACCTGTTGCGCCGGATAGATGCGGCTGGAGTAGACGTGGTTCTTATGGAAGGGGTGCCGGCGGCGGGCATCGGTCTGGCTGTTGCCAATCGTCTGAGGCGGGCCGCCGGCTATCAGATCGTCCGTTGCGAATGAGCGCGGGCTTCTGCTCAGAGCGGCGCGTGGAGGTGAGGGCGGATCAATGCCAACGCCTCGGCGCGGGTCTTGGCATCCGTGCGGAAGATACCCCGCATGGCCGACGTGACTGCCAGCGCGCCCGGTTTGTTGGTGCCGCGCATACTCATGCATAGATGCTCGGCCTCGATCACCACACAGACGCCCTGCGGTCGCAAGCCCTGCATGAGAGTGTCGGCGATTTGAGCTGTCATGCGTTCCTGCATCTGCGGGCGGCGGGCCACCGTCTCCACCACCCGGATGAGCCGGCTCAATCCGGTCAGACGCCCGTCGGCCGGGACATACGCTACGTGAGCCTGGCCGAAGAAAGGCAGCAAGTGGTGTTCACACATGGAATAGAAACGGATATCCCGGACCAGGATCAATTCGTCATGTTCTTCGTGGAAGGATACTTCGAGCTCGGAACGGGGATCGTGGTGCAATCCGGCGAAAACCTCGCTGTACATCTCTGCCACGCGGCGGGGGGTATCTCGCAACCCCTCCCGGGCCGGGTTTTCCCCGATGGCTTCCAGGATGAGGCGTACCGCGTCTTCGATCTTTTTCCGGTCGATCCCTTTCGCGTCCACTCCGTTCACCTCCCGCAGAAAACGACTACCTATGATACCCCAACCGGGCGATCTTGGGCAGCAGAAGAGAGGAATACTGTGGTAGACTGTTCAGGGAACCCATGAGAAAGGAGCATGGGCTTGGGCGCCGCGGCATACCGAATCCTGCTGATCTGTACGGGGAATACCTGCCGCAGTAGCATGGCTGAAGTTTACTTGCGTCACCTGCTGCAGGAGCGCGGGGTGACCGGTGTGGAGGTGACCAGTGCCGGGCTGGCTGCGTTCGAGGGCGCACCGGCAACCCCGCAGGCGGTACAGGTGATGAAGGAAGAGGGACTCGACCTGGCCTCCCACCGCGCCCACCGTTTGGCTGCCGCGGACGTGATGCGCGCCGATCTGATCCTGACCATGACATCGGATCAGAAGCGGGCGTTGCTCGGGCAGTATCCCCAGGCCAGCGGGCGTGTGTTTGCCCTGCTTGAGTATGCTGAAGGAAAGGATCTGGGCCCGCTCCTGCTGCGGTTGCATTTGCTTGAGCAGTTAGAGGAGGCAAGGCGAAAGCAAAAGCCCGAGGCAGCGGAGCACCGGGTAGAGGAGCAGGGTGTGCCCGGCGGCGGAGATGAGTCGGAAGACGAGCGCGAGAAGCGAGAGTTGCAGGCGCAGCTGGCTGTCTACGATATTGAGGACCCGATTGGCGGCGATCTTGAGGTTTACCGGAAGACCGCCCGCAAGATTCGTACTGCGCTCGAACAGGTTGTTAGCCGGCTGACGCGGGAACTCGAGGGGAAAGGGAAGAAGGAAAGTGGCTGAGGGCAAAGAACCATCCCCTGACCAGGAGCGGGGGCAGGGTAGCCGGCCACTGCGGGTTGCGGTGGGCTGTGACCATGCCGGACTCCCTTTGAAGCAGGAAGTGGTACGGTTTCTTACTGAGTTGAGCCGGAGCTTCCCCCTGGAATGGGAAGATTTCGGGGTCCAAACCTCGGAGCCGGTAGACTACCCAGACATCGGGCTGGCGGTGGCCAGGGCGGTGGCGTCCGGGAGGTTCGACCGTGGGATTCTCATCTGCGGCACGGGGATTGGCATGGCGATTGCTGCCAACAAGGTGAGGGGGATCAGGGCAGCGCTCTGCCATGACACATACTCGGCCCGGATGGCGAGGGAGCATAACGATGCCAACGTCCTGACAATGGGAAGCAGGGTCATAGGCCCCGGACCGGCACAGGATATCGTCCGCGAGTTTCTTACCACGGCCTTTGCCGGCGGGCGCCATGCCCGCCGTGTGTCCAAGCTTGAACCACCTGTCGAAGGAGGCTGCTGATGGGCAAAGTTCATGTCATCGACCACCCACTGATTCAGCACAAATTGGCCATTCTTCGCAACAAGGAGACGGGGCCCAAGGAGTTTCGCGAGCTCCTCGACGAGGTATCCCTGCTTATGGCTTATGAGGTGACCAGGAACACCCCGCTTGAGGAGATCGAGGTCGAGACACCTCTGGAGAAAACCGTCTGCCGGGTAATCGCGGGCAAGAAGGTAGCTGTCGTGCCCATCCTGCGGGCGGGGTTGGGCATGGTAGGAGGCATTCTCAGCCTCATTCCCACTGCCAAGGTGGGACACATCGGGGTCTATCGGGATCCCGCCACTTTGACGCCAGTTGAATACTACTGCAAGCTCCCTGCCGACATCCACGAACGGGACGTTATCGTCGTCGATCCGATGCTGGCGACCGGCAACTCCATGGTAGCGGCCATCAACTTTATCAAGGAGCGCGGGGGGCGTGCGGAAAACATAAAGGTGATGAGCTTGATCGCCGCACCTGAAGGAATCAGAAATATGGAAACGCACCATCCTGAAGTTGAGATCTTCGTCGCCGCCATCGACGACCGGCTGGACGAACATGGTTACATACGTCCCGGGCTGGGAGATGCAGGCGACCGTCTCTTCGGGACGCGCTGACTGGTGATTCGTACCAGTGGAGTCTTTTGATAGTCACGCTCAATAGGTTTGCGTGGGAGGGGAGATTGCCCTATAATAGGCGGCAGCGGCAAAGGAGGCAGAGAAGGGAAGGGGCGCGATCGCCCCGCCATGGTACCGGACCTGACGGTCCTGCGCCATAGCACCGCCGGCATCAGCTTGGTCATATCGACGCTGATATACCTGGGACTCGGAGCGTGGGGCGGTCACTACCTTGACCGCCGGTTTGGTACGGAGCCCCTTTTTCTGTTGGTCGGGCTGTTGCTAGGGATGGCAGGAAGCCTGGTCAGTCTTTACTGGCAGGTCAGCGCCTTTTGGAGATCGGCCACCCCGAAGGCGTCGCAAAGAGGAGCATCCTCAGGCCAGGGGAGCGAGTCAGCGGGTGAGAACCGGAAAGAACCCGGCACAGGTGACCAGGCCGGCGGGTCGGTTGACAAATAGGCGTCTGGCAGTCATCTTCGGTACTCTGGTGGTTGCCGCCGCGGTGGCCCTTGTCGCCGGATATGGTATGACGGCTGCCGGGATTGCGGCCGGGGCTCCTTTGGCGCTGTTCAACTATTATGCCATGCAACGGGCGGTGCGGAAGGCAGAGCAGTTGCCCATCGCCGCCGGGACGCGGCGCATACTCCTTGTTTCATTCGGGCGGACGCTGCTGGGAATGGCGGCTTTGCTTGCTGCTCTGCCAGCGGGAGTGGAGTTTCTGATGGGCGTGCTGCTTGCCCTGGTGAGCGAAAGCCTTGGTTATATGGCCGGGCTACCGGGGCGGCAAAGCCGGGGGTGAAGGTATACCTTGGAAGAGAGGCTGGCTCACCTTCTCGAGGAAGTTGAGCCGCATACAGTATTTCAGATAGGACCGGTCCAGATTACCAGTTCTATCGTGAACATGTGGGCGGCCATGATTCTCCTGGCAGTGCTGTTGTGGCTTCTCACGCGGAGGCTGAGTTTTATGCCGCGGGGGGCTCAGACGCTGCTGGAGTTGCTGGTGGAGTTCATCTGGGGCATAACCGATCCCCTGATGGGTAGGCACGGGCGCAAATTCCTTCCGGTAATTGGCACATTTTTTGTATTCATACTTTTCCTTAATTTTGCCTGGTTCATTCCGGGAGTTATTCCTCCCACTTCCGATCTGAGTGTTACCGCGGGTTTGGCTGTGACGGCGATCATTGCCGTTCAGGTTGTCGCCATCCGGGAACTGGGTTTCCGCAGGTATGTCGGGCGGTTTTTCAAACCTTTTCCACCCATGGTGATAATGAATCTGATCGAGCAGGTGGTCAGGCCCTTCTCGCTGGCACTCCGTCTTTTCGGAAATCTTTTCGGAGAAGAGCTCGTGGTTGGTGCTTTTGCTGCCCTGATCCCGCTTTTGGTTCCGGTACCCATTATGCTACTGGGGTTGATCTTTGGCTTCATCCAGGCCTTTGTCTTTACTACTCTCACAGCTACGTATATTGCTGAGGCTGTGGAGGAGCAGCACTAAAGGCCTAGTTTTAGTTAAGGTTTCCGGCCCGGGTAACCGCGGCGAGGGAGTTGCCGGGGGGAGGTGAGTTCGCTATGGAATACTTTGCAGCAGCACTTACTATGGTGCTTCCGGCCATGGCGTCGGCGCTGTCGCAGGCCTGGACGGCAAGCCGTGCGATGGATGGCATGGCCCGTCAACCGGAGGCGGCCGCCGATATCCGAGGCAGCCTTGTTCTGCCACTGGCGTTTATGGAGGCTTTGACGCTCTTCTCGTTCGTCATCGCCCTGCTGCTTTGGATAAAGATTTGACCGAGAGGATCAGTCACCGGGGAGCAGATGGTGAGCGGGTGGCTGTGCCGGTGTGGGTGCCGGTGGGGCTAACTGGGCATCATCCTCCCCGGTGACAGAATTCAGGCCGGCCCCGGGGCCTGCAGGGTGCGCGTCTTAATGCGGATGAACGAGGTGGTGTTTCCCGGGCAGGAGGTCTAGTTGTGATGCTTCAAATAGGTCCGGTTCAACTGAATCTGTGGACCTTCCTTTTCACCGCTCTCAACGTGCTCGTGGTAATGTGGCTGCTGTCGCGGTTCCTCTTCAAGCCGGTCAGCGAGATTCTGGAAAAACGCGAAAGGGCAGTCCGGGAGACGCTGGAGGCGGCCAAGCGCCAGCAGGACCAGGCGACCAGCCTGTTGCGGGAGTATGAGGGGAAAATGGCGGCTGCCGAGGCGCAGGCGCAGGAGATCGTGAGCAAGGCGTTGCACGACGCGGAGCGCCTGCGGGAGGAGCGGCTACAGGCAGCAGCTACAGAGGCAGAAAAGCTGCTTGATCGTGCTCGCCGCGAGATTGGCGAGGAAAAGGAGAAGGCTCTGCGCGAGCTGCGGGAAGAGGCGGTAGAGCTTGCCCTGATGGCTGCCTCCCGGGTTATCGGTCGTCAGCTCTCTGCTGCCGACGATCGGCGATTGGTGAGCGAGTTTATCGGCCAGCTGGCTGATATGGAAGAGCGCAAGGTCAGGGCACTGGCAGTGGCCGAGGAGGGGCGGAACGGCCAGACCGCAGGAGACAAGGTGGAGGGCCAGTGATGAAAGAGGTACGCCTGGCAAAGCAGTACGCGCGGGCCCTGGTCGAAGCGGCGCGCGCCCGGGGACTGTTGGAGCGGGTGGAGCAGGATCTGGAGTCTTTCGTGGGGACCCTGGCGATAGAAGAGTGGCGCCTTTTCCTGGCCGATATCCGCATTCCCCTTGAGCAAAGGATGCAGGTCCTGGAGAGAGTGTTCGGGCCGCATGTCGATTCACTCACTCTGTCCTTCCTCAAGCTGGTTCTTCGGCACAGGCGGCAGCGTCTTCTGCCCACGATCGCCTCCGTCTATCGACAGATGGCGGTAGAGGCGCGACAGGAGGTCGAAGCAGAGATATACTCTGCCCGGCCGCTCGGTGCTGATGAACTGGAGCAGATTCGGGGAGGACTGGAGAGCTTTACCGGTAGGCGGGTGCGGCTACGGCCCGTGGTGGACCACTCGTTGCTGGGCGGGGTACGAGTGCAGATCGAAGATTTAATTATCGATGGCAGCGTCCGGTCACGCTTGCGGCAGCTAGAAGAGAAGATGCTGAGGGCCGGCATGAACGGTTCACTTGCGGACGCGGGCAGCCCTCTTTAGTTTCTACCTGGAGGGAATGTGGGGATGGCGATCAAGCCTGATGAGATAAGCGCGGTTCTGCGCCGGGAGATAGAAGAGTTTCGGCCGTCGCTCGCGGTCGAAGACATCGGGACCGTTATTCAGGTAGGCGACGGAATCGCCCGGGTTTACGGCTTGCGGAAGGTCATGGCCGGTGAGCTTCTGCTGTTCCCCGGCGGCTTGATGGGTGTCGCGCTTAACCTGGAAGAGGATGAGATTGGCGTCATCCTGTTTGGACCGTATCAGCATTTGAAGGAGGGGGACGAGGTTCGGCGGACCGGTCGGGTAATCGAGGTACCGGTGGGTGATGAATTGATAGGCCGGGTCGTCAATCCCCTGGGTGAGCCGCTGGACGGGCGTGGTCCGGTGAAGGCAACCCGTCGCCGTCCTCTGGAGCGGAAGGCGCCGGGAGTGATCGAACGGCGCGGAGTTCACCAGCCGTTGCAAACAGGGTTGAAAGCCATCGATGCCATGACCCCTATCGGACGCGGCCAGCGGGAATTGATCATCGGCGATCGCCAGACAGGCAAGACCGCCCTGGCCATCGATACAATCCTCAACCAGAAGGGCCAGGATGTTATCTGCATCTATGTGGCCATCGGCCAGAAAGCCTCGACGGTGGCCGGAGTGGTCGAGGTGCTGCGCGAGCACGGCGCTATGGACTATACCATCGTGGTAGCCGCCACGGCTGCCGACCCCGCACCCCTGCTCTACATCGCTCCTTACGCCGGTTGCGCTATGGGAGAGGAGTTCATGTTCAGTGGCCGGCACGCGCTGGTAGTCTATGACGACCTGACCAAGCATGCCGCGGCCTATCGCGAGATCTCGCTGCTCTTGCGCCGTCCCCCCGGCCGGGAGGCGTTCCCGGGTGATATCTTCTACCTGCACTCGCGCTTGCTGGAGAGGGCGGCGAAACTCAGTGACGAGCTGGGGGGCGGTTCTCTAACCGCGTTGCCCATCGTGGAGACCCAGGCCGGAGATATCTCGGCCTATATTCCAACCAATGTCATCTCCATCACCGACGGGCAGATCTACCTGGAGACCGACCTCTTTTACGCCGGGGTGCGTCCTGCCATAAACGTGGGGCGTTCCGTGTCCCGTGTGGGCGGCGATGCTCAGGTCAAGATGATGAAGCAGGTGGCGGGTAGCCTGCGGCTGGACCTTTCCCAGTACCGGGAACTTGCGGCCTTTGCCCAGTTCGGCTCAGAACTGGATCGGGCGACGAGAGCCCGGCTCATTCGGGGCGAGCGGCTGGTTGAGATTCTCAAACAGGATCAGTACCAGCCCATGCCGGTGGTTGACGAGGTTATGGCCATCTTCGTGGGTGTCAACGGCTTTCTTGATGACCTTCCCGTAGAGCTGGTGCGGCCGTTTGAACGGCAGTTCCTGGAGTACATGCACTCTTCCCAGGCTGATCTGGTCCGGGAACTTGAGGAGAAAAAGGCCTTCGACGATGATCTGTGGGAGCGGTTGGCCGCGGCGGTCAAGAGCTTCAAAGCCAACTTTGTCCGGGCCCATCAGCTGGCGGGAGAGGCCGGGGTGGGCTCATCTCGCCAGGGGGTCGCCGGGCAGACGGGATCGGCCCATGCGGGCACGGGTGGGGCGCTCAAGACCGGCACCGGTCGTTGATTCCCGGGGAGGTAACTGTCGGGCATGCCGCGATCGACAAGGGAAATCCGGCGCCGGATCAATACGGTCCGCAGTACTCAGCAGATAACGCGGGCCATGGAAATGGTTTCGGTGGCCAAACTCCGCCGCACCCAGACACAGCTGGAGGCGGCGAGGCACTACACCGGGCAACTTGAGGAGATGATGGGCCGGCTGCTGGCCGACCCAGGAGTGCTGGCCGGGGGTGGCTTTGACCCGGTCATACTCAAGGGGCGGAGCGTAGTACGCCAGGTGGTCTACGTGGTGATTGCGGCCGACCGGGGACTTTGCGGGGGCCTGAACGTCAATCTGTTACGCTATGCCGCCCGCGTTCTGGCCGAGGAGCAACGCCCCTACCAGGTGTTTTGCCTGGGACGGAAGTCGCGAGACTTCTTTGCCTCGCGGCGATACCCGCTTGCAGGTGAGATTGCCTTTCTCGGCGACAGCATCGATTTCGCCCTTGCCCGGAAGCTGAGTCGCCAGCTGGTCGACCTTCTCAGGCGGGGGGACACAGACGAGGTTTACGTTGTGTACAACCAGTTCCTGGGCCCCGGTCGGGAGAAGCCGGCCGTGCGCAAGCTGTTGCCGCTCAGTGAGTTGCTTCGGCTGCCGGTAGCTCCGAACGAGAGTGAGACCGGCCGGGAGACGCTCCTCGTTCCCTCCCGGGCGGCCGTGTTGGAGATGCTTCTGCCTCGCGTTATTGACGCGGAGTTTTACCTCTTGTTGCTGGAAGCCAAGGCTAGTGAACACGGAGCGCGTATGACGGCCATGCACAATGCCACCAAGAACGCAGAAGAGTTAATTGAGAGTTTGCAGCTTTCTTACAATAAGGCCCGCCAGGCGGCTATCACCAAAGAACTGGCGGAGATCGTCGCAGGGGCTGAAGCCCTCACACAGGGTGGAAGCTTGTGAACCGAGGGTTGAGGAGGCTGGAAGCATGACAGAAAGAGTGGGCCGGGTACTCCAGGTTACCGGTCCGGTGGTGGATGTACAATTCGAACCCGGGCAGCTTCCTGACTTAAACAACGCCCTGGTGGTGGAGGGAGATGCACCGGATCGACCGATTCGTCTGGTGATTGAGGCCGCCCAACACCTGGGAAACAACACCGTCCGTTGCATTGCCATGGATTCCACGGACGGGCTGCAGCGAGGAATGCGGGTGCGTGATACAGGCGCCCCGATCACCGTGCCGGTAGGCCGGGAGACCCTCGGTCGCATGTTCAACGTGTTGGGTGAACCGATTGACGGCCGGCCGGCGCCAGTAACAAAGGAGAGCTGGCCGATACACAGACCCGCACCGTCGGTGGCAGATGTGAAGCCGGCTACGACGGTCCTGGAGACCGGTATCAAAGTGATCGATCTTCTGGCGCCATATCCCCGCGGCGGCAAGATCGGGCTCTTTGGCGGCGCAGGCGTGGGCAAGACCGTGCTCATCATGGAGCTGATCCGTAACATCGCTACCGAGCACGGCGGCTTCTCGGTCTTTGCAGGTGTAGGCGAAAGGACTCGCGAGGGCAATCAGCTCTGGCGCGAGATGCAGGAATCAGGAGTGATCGCGAAGACGGCGCTGGTCTTCGGCCAAATGAATGAACCGCCAGGCGCCCGCTTGCGGGTGGCTTTGACGGCGCTCACCATGGCGGAGTATTTCCGGGACGTCGAGGGACAGGATGTTCTTCTCTTTATCGACAACATCTTCCGCTTTGTGCAGGCCGGTTCCGAGGTATCGGCGTTGCTTGGGCGCATGCCGAGTGCTGTAGGTTACCAGCCGACGCTGGCGACGGAGATGGGCGAGCTACAGGAGCGGATCGTGACGACCAAGAAGGGATCGATCACGTCTATCCAGGCGATCTACGTGCCAGCCGACGATTACACAGATCCGGCGCCGGCTACCACCTTCACGCACCTGGACGCCACCACCAACCTCGAGCGCTCGATCGCCGAGCGCGGGATCTATCCGGCCGTCGACCCGCTGGCATCCACCTCCCGGATCCTCTCGCCCCAGATTGTAGGAGAGGAGCATTACCGGGTTGCCCGCGGGGTGCAGGAGGTATTGCAGCGCTATAAGGAACTGCAGGATGTCATCGCCATCCTCGGCATGGATGAATTATCTGACGAGGACAAGCTGACGGTGAGCCGGGCCCGCAAGATTGAAAGATTCCTCTCCCAACCCATGTTTGTGGCCGAAGCTTTCACCGGTCAGCCTGGGCGATACGTGCCGGTCAAGGAGACGGTCCGCGGGTTTAAGGAGATCCTGGAAGGCAAGTATGACCACCTGCCGGAGCAGGCTTTCTACATGGTGGGAACGATCGATGAGGCGGTGGAGAAGGCAGCCCGGCTCGAGAAGGAGCTGGTGGCCTGATGGTGACCAAAGCTGAGGCGGATGCCGCAGGTGGGCTACTGCTCGAGGTTATAACGCCCGGCCGTACTGTCCTGCGGCAACGGGTCGAATCGGTTCTCTTGCCGGCTCTCGATGGTTACCTGGGGATTATGTCCGGGCACGCACCGCTTGTGGCGGGGCTGGCTCCTGGGGTCTTGCTGTACGGGCCGAAGGGCAGGGAAAAGGCGCGGATGGCAGTCAGCGGTGGCCTGGCGGAAGTGGCGGAGAACCACGTACGGGTGCTGGCGGATGCGGCTGAACTGCCGGAGGAGATCGACGTCGGGCGGGCGCGGGCGGCCCTGGAGAGGGCCGAAGAGCGGCTGCGGCGGTGGGATTGGCAGGTGGATGTGGCCCGGGCCGAGATGGCTATGCGCAGGGCACTGGCCCGGCTGCGGGCCGTGTACGGTAAGGAGGCAAGGGACGAAGGGGCCTTTGCTCCCGGAGAGCGACATCTGGGCGAGCAGTGAACCAGCAACCGGCAACGGGCTGGTAGAGAGGTTGCTAGAAAAGGAGAAAAAGGCGGAGTCCCGCAGCACTGCCGCCTTTTTCTCACGTTTCATGCACCGGCTCAGTACTTCGCCGGCCGGTGTTACTGCTGCTTCAGAAGGGCGTTGATGGTAGGTTCGACTGCCGACAGTGCATGTTGCGCGTCTTCCCTTCCCGCCCATACTGGTGCAAGTGCCTTGTCGAGGGCGGCATTCATCTCGTTCCACACCGTCGTGACCGGGTCGATGCGGCCAAACTGGAGCGACTCAACAAAGACCCGGCGGTTCTTCGGGTAGCCGCCGATCACCGAGGGATGGAGGGCGGCCTGGAGATGGGCCGGGATGGCGACGCCCGTCTCGCCGATAGCTACCATCGCTTCGTAGCTGGCCAGGTACTTGAGAAGTTTCCAGGCTTCTTCCTTATTCTTCGAGCCGGCTGGAATGGCGTATCCCCCCGTTCCCGTGCGGACATAGCGACCCGCCGGGCCGGAGGGCAGCATGGCTGCATCCCAGATAAAATTGTTGCCTTTGTGGTATCCGATATCCCAATAGCCGGCGTAGAACATGCCTACATTTCCTCTTGTGAAGGTGAAGCTGGACGTCCCAACCTGGGGCGATACCTTGTGCTTCCAGATCAGGTCTGCAATCCATTGGATAGCTTTCACTGCGGGAGCCTGGTTCATAGTGAAGGCGGTATAGTCCGCGTTGAGGATTGAGCCGCCGAAGGCCCAGACTACGTTCACCCTCTGGAACCACTGCCAGGGTGCCAAAATGCCCCACGTATCATTGGTGCCGTCGTTGTTGAGATCCTTGGAGAGCTTGCGGGCGACCTCAAGCGTCGTGTCGTAAGTCCAATCCTTGTTCGGGTAGGCGAGGCCGAACTCGTCAAACATGTCCTGGTTGTAGAAAAGGACGATGCTGCTGGTCTCCCGCGGGATGCCCAGGCCTTCCTTCCCCTTGTACTTCAACTGCATCCGGGTGGCGGGGAAGAACTGGTCCAGGTCGAACTTGTCTCTCTCAATGAAGGGGGTAAGGTCGAAAAGAGCCCCCGACTTGGCATACTGAGGAAAGCGGCTATAGTGAATGTACATAACATCGGGAGGGGTGCCGGCGGCCATCTCGACGAGGATCTTGTTGTCGTACTCGGAAGCGCTGTAGTTTTCGATCCTGATCTTGACGCCCGGGTTCTTCGCCTCATACTCTCTCAACAACTTCTCATAGGTCGCGAGCTCAGTAGGGCCCATACGCCCGGCAAACGTCAGGTTAACGGTGGCCGCCCGTACCGCCGACAACCAGACGCCGAGCATGACCAGAAGGCAGAGGCCAATCATAAGCACTTGCTTGTGCACATTTCTCAACTTCATTCTTCTGCCCCTCCTACAAGTAGTGTACTTTTCAACACTTCGTCTCAAGGACTAAATTTCCTCCCTTTACACTGTTGCCCGGTACTGCATAATCTGCGGTCGCTGCGGGACATAATACCGCCGCGAGGTGGTATGTATGAAGGAACGGCAGTCAGCGCCGACGACCGGGTTTTGGCGCCGACTCTCCCGCCAGATCAGCGGTTCGGGGCATTGGGTGCTTGCTGGTGCAAGACGGGGAGGGGCGGCGTTACGACGCTTCTTCTTCCCCGTAACTCTCGGCATGATAGGGGGGGCTGCGCTGGTGATTGTGGCTTTAGCCCTAATCTTGAACCAGGGGGTTCCCTCGCCGGTCGGACCTGGTTTCCTGGGTCAACTGAGTTCCCGGCAAGGCCAGCCGGTTCCGGGTGAGTCCGCAGCTTCTCCCACGGAGACGTCTGGTGGGCAGACAGCTGCGACCAGCGTCGGACAAGTCGACCAAGAGAGCACCGATAGCGTGTCCCCCGAGTTGACCCCGCAGGTGCAGGCTACCATGCTCGATTGGGCCTGGCCGGTGCGGGGACCGGTGCAAGAGAAGTTCGGGTGGTTCCAGCATCCGATCTACCAGGACTGGCGCCTGCATGCTGGCATTGACCTTCAGGTTGCTCCGGGCACGGCGGTCAAGGCGGCGGCAGCGGGGAAGGTCAGTTCCATATTCAACGATCCGGTGAACTCACTGACGGTCGTAATAGATCACGGGAACGGCGTGGAGTCTCTCTATGGGGGACTGGCCCAGCTAAACGTCAAAGTGGGTCAGGAGCTGACCGGAGGGGAGATCCTGGGGCGGGCGGGATCTGCGCAAACCCCTGACGGTCGTCCTTACCTGTTCTTTGCGATCAAAGCTGGAGGTGAGTATATTGACCCCCTGCCCCTCCTGCCGGCCGGGCAGGAGAGCGCAGGCGAATCCGGGCGGTAGCTGTGCTGTGAATAGGGTGGCCCTCTTGCCCATATAGATCTAGCGATAGAGGCTGCGCATGCCAGCCAGCAGTCGGCGAGGGGGCCGCGTCGATGAGAGATTACATCCGGCGCCGGGTGGTGGAAGTCAGTACCTATATAGTGGAGAACAAGGCCACCGTCCGACAGGCGGCTTCCGTCTTTGGGGTGAGCAAGAGCACGGTTCACAAGGATGTCACCGAGCGGCTTCCCCGGGTGAGCAAGGAGTTGGCCCGCCAGGTTAAGCGGGTGCTAGACCACAACAAGGCGGAGCGACATCTGCGAGGCGGGGAGGCGACCCGCCGCAAATATCGCCGGGAAAAGAAGGCTTCATAGCAAGGGAGTGCCGGGAGGATTCCCTTCTCTCCCCGTCGAACTGCCCTTTCAGGAAAAGGGCGGAGGGAAATCGATGTTTGGGTTGGAGATGGGAATCGACCTGGGTACCGCCAGTGTGCTCGTCTATGTGCGCGGACGGGGGATTGTGGTCCGTGAGCCGTCGGTGGTTGCAATCGACAAGGAGACCGGGGCGGTCCAGGCCGTGGGGGAAGAAGCCCGCCAGATGATCGGCCGGACTCCTGGAAACATCGTGGCGATCCGGCCGTTGCGGGAGGGTGTTATCGCCGACTACGACGTCACGCAGAAAATGCTTGAGACTTTCATCCGGCGCGTCGCGGGCCGACGGCGTTTGCTTGGCCTGCGGGTAGTGATCGGCATTCCTTCCGGCGTAACCAGTGTCGAACGGCGGGCGGTGGTTGAGGCCGCGCACCAGGCAGGGGCACGGCGTGTGTATCTGATCACCGAGCCGATGGCGGCCGCTATCGGCGCCGGTCTGAACGTGCATGAAGCCAGCGGCAACATGGTGGTTGACATTGGTGGCGGCTCTACCGATATTGCGGTGATCTCCCTGGGCGGCGAAGTGGTGAGCGAGCAGTTGCGCATAGCGGGGGATAGCATGGATGAGGCGATCACCCGCTATGTTCGCCGCGTACATAACCTCATGGTGGGAGAAAGGACGGCGGAAGAGATCAAGATTCAGGTAGGGACTGCACTTCCGCCAAAAGAGGAAAAGTACGTGGAGGTCCGGGGCCGGGATATGATCACCGGTCTTCCCCGGACCGTTCGCTTCAGCAGCAGTGAAGCGTACGAGGCACTGCAGGAACCGGTTCTGGCCATTCTGGAGAGCATCAGCCGGGTACTGGAGCAGACCCCTCCCGAGCTGGCAGCGGACATCATGGACAAAGGCATAGTCCTGACAGGTGGTGGATCGTTGCTGGCCGGGCTGCCGCAGCTGATCGCCGAGAGGACGGGGATTCCTGTTCATCTTGCCGACGATCCCGTCTCCTGCGTCGTGCTGGGCACTGCCAAGTTCCTGGAAATACTCCCGCAGCTGGATCTTGATCCTGAGCGGCCGAACTACGTCATGCGGTGAACTGGCTTGAGGTGTACCCGAATCTGCCCCTCTGTCCTCTTCCGGAAGCGAAGCTGCTTTTGGGACTAAACCTTTCGCTTCCTTTGGCCGAATACCCAAGAGGAAAGGAGGCGAAAGGGTGAGAGGGCTATTCACCGCCGCGTCCGGCATGCTCCTCCGCCAGCTGGACCTTGACCGCATCGCCAACGACCTTGCCAACGTCAATACCGTTGGCTACCGCGGCCAACTGCCCGCCAACCGGAGCTTTCCCGGGGCGCTGATCTACCGGCGTGAAGGTGGTGGACCGGGAGCTGGCCCGGGGGTAGGGGCCACGTCCCCGTGGGTGTCGGCCGGCACCATCACAAGTCAGCCGATCGGGACTCTCGGACAGGGAGTGGCTCTCGACGGGCTCTACTTCGACCTGCAGCCCGGCCGGATCCAGGAGACCGGCAATCCTCTTGACATAGCTTTGGAGGATGACAGCTTTCTGCAAGTAGAGACAACGGCGGGGGTTTTGCTTACCCGGGCAGGCAACCTGAAGATTGACAGTACGGGCACTCTTGTCACCGCCGCCGGGGAGCCGGTGCTGGGCGAGACGGGCCTTTTGCGGATTCCCCCCGGGACGAGCCGCGTAGAGATAGATGCCGACGGCCGGGTCTGGGCTGATGGAAGCTTTGTCGGGCGGCTTGCCCGGGTCCAGGTTGCCCGTCCTGAACTGCTCGAGCCGGCAGGTGCTGCCCGCTACCGGGCTGGAGCTGCTGCCGGTCCTCTGACTCCCGTCGTCGCAGGAAGTGGGGGAGTCCGGTCGGGAGCCCTTGAGTTTGCCAACGTTTCGCCGATAACAGGGATGGTGGAGATGATCGCGGTTACCCGGGCGTACGAGGCGGCCTCCCGGATCATCCAAGCCTACGATGAGCAGTACGGACGGCTGCTCAACGCCGTGGTAGCCGGATAGCCGGCCGGTGCTTGCGGGAAGCGGTAACCCTTCAGCGGCAGAGGTTGGTCGTTGTTTGGAGCTGGACCCGGGATGGCCATGTCTCTCCGAAATGGCCTCCGGGGAGCTCAAGCGATGCGGAACGACTGATGCATCGCTGCCCTCCACCGCTGAGGTGACCTGATCCCGCCGCCGGCGCCGGGCCGTTCGTCGTCCGCAGAGACGGGCTGCCCGGCTAAGAAAGTCAACTCAGCGAGGAGGGCGTTCTTATGTTGCGTTCCCTGTGGACGGCTGCTTCCGGCATGATCGCCCAGCAGTTCAATATTGACACTATTGCCAACAACCTTGCCAACGTCAACACAGTCGGTTTCAAGCGGAGCCGGGTCGATTTCCAGGATCTCCTGTACCAGACTGTTCGCTATGCAGGGAGCCCCGTTACCGCCGGCGCACAGATTCCCACCGGAATCCAGGTGGGTCACGGAGTTCGACCGGTTTCGACTGAGCGGATCTTCACCACGGGAACGTTCAAGCAGACCGACAACCCGCTGGATCTTCTCATCGAGGGTGAAGGCTTCTTCCAGATTCTCCTTCCTGATGGGACTATCGCTTACACCCGTGACGGAGCTTTTAAGGTGGACGGGCAGGGACGGTTAGTTACGGCAGATGGCTTCACCCTGCAGCCGGAAATCACCATTCCCTCCGATGCCGTCAGCGTCAACGTCGGGACAGACGGAACCGTGACGGTGCTGGTCAGCGGCAGCAGCCAGCCGCAGACGCTCGGTCAGATACAGCTGGCCAGGTTCATCAACCCGGCGGGATTGCGCAGTCTCGGACGCAACCTCTTCGCGGCCACCGCCGCTTCGGGCGAAGCGATGGTCGGAACTCCTGGCCTCGACGGTCTGGGGAACATCGCTCAAGGGTACCTTGAGATGTCCAATGTCCAGGTAGTCGAGGAGCTGGTCAACATGATCCTGGCCCAGCGTGCTTACGAATCAAACTCGCGGGCGATTCAGGCTGCCGACGAGATGCTCCAGACCGCCAACAACCTGCGCCGGTAAGTGATGCGGAGGCGTAGGGCGATGTGGGGCGGGCTCCTGCTCCTTTGCGTTTCTCTGATCTCTTCCACAGCGCAGGCGCAAGCGATGCCCGGGCCAGTAGCTTCTGCCTCCTCCGCTGTACCCACCCGTACGGTGCAGTACCGGGTAGAGTTGCAGGAGTCGGCTCGGGTCACCGAAGAGAGAGTTTATCTGCGCGACATAGCGCAGATCACGGCTGTTGGTGGAGAGGACGAGGAGCTAGAGAGCCTGGCCGCAGTCGAAGTGGGCCGGGTGCCGCTGGTAGGACAGACCATCCGCATCCCCGCCGGTTATGTGCTCGTTAAACTCCGGCAAGCTCGTGTCAGCCTGGATCTTGTCAGCGTAGAGTTTCCCCCCTCGGGCTCCATCACTGTTAACCGCGCGGCTGCGGATACCGCTGTCGCCGGCGAGGCGGCGAAAGGTACGGCCGCAGCCGCAGCCACAGCGGCGCTGGTCGAGCGGGCACGAGCGGACCTTATCGAAGCTATCCGGACCCGGGCGGAAAAAGACGGGAGGCTGGCGGGTGCCAGCTGGGAAGTGGAGATTGATGGGATCATCGGTCTTGAAACCCAGATCGAACAGCTTCTGCGTGGGGCGGCGGGTGGTGAGCTGGTGGCATCGCAAACCACCGAGCATGAGATTCGCCAGAGGCCGAAGCTAAGCTGGGATTTGGGTTCGTGGGTGCCTGTTCCCGGCCGTTTCACGCTCTTTGCTCGCCTCAGGTCGGAAACAAGTGCCAGAGAGTACCCGGTTACCGTTTACGGTACGTTGAAGGTCAACGTGGCGGTTGTGGTGGCCCGTTCGGACTTGCCTGCAGGCAAGCTGCTCGGACCGGAAGACGTGGAACTCAAGCCAATGGCCGGTGACCGCCTGCTCTCACTCCCGGGAGTGCTAACCAGCCTCGAAGATGCTTATGGCCGCCAGCTAGAGCGAGACGTGGCGGCTGGTGAACCGGTGCGGTCTTCGTGGTTGACCGCACCGCTTGTCTTTCGCCGCGGTGATCGTCTTCCGGTCACGGTACAGAACGGCTCGGTGAGAGTTACGGTGTTGTTGGAAGCATTGGAAGACGGGCGGGTTGGGGCATTGGTCCGCTGCCGCAACGCGGATACCGGCAAGGTGGTAATGGTGAGGGTCACGCCGGAGGGGCCGGTACCGGCGTTCACCGTCGTTTCCAGCTGACAAAGGAGGCTGCCAGACGTGAGAAAGTGGGAAGGTCAGCTGTTGCGTATTGTCGCTACCCTCCTGGCGGTGATTTTGCTCGAGCTGGCGGCCGTGAGGGGTGCTGCCGGCGCCTCTCTGTGGCAGAAGGCCGAGTCTCAGGGCAAGGACGTCGGCTGGTATGCTGATCTCAGACCCAAACAGCCCGGAGACCTGTTGACGCTGGTAATCGTCGAAGAGACCAGCGCTACCCAACGAGCGGAAAGTAGCAACAGCCAAGATGGGGGTGCGCAGGTCGGCGGGTTGGGGCTGCTGCTACGCTATATTCCCCTGTTTGGTCTGAGTGGTAAGGATTACAACGAAGGGGAGGGGGAGACCGCCCGCAGCGGATCCCTGAGCGCCCGGCTTACCGTGCAGGTTGTGGAGGTACTCCCCGGCGGCATCCTGAGGATTGAGGGTCGCCAGACCATCGTAGTGAACGGAGAGAAACAAGAGCTGAAGGTGTCAGGGCTGGTGCGCAGCCGCGACGTGCGGCCGGACAACACCGTCCTGTCCACCTATGTGGCCAATGCGGAGATCGTGCTTGCCGGCGAAGGCATGCTGAACGAGAAACAAGAGCCGGGTTTGCTTACTAAGGCTCTGAATTGGCTTTTCTGACGAGGGCTGCACCGCAGGCACGGGTTCGGGGAGGGTTGCCCATGCCAGGCAGATCGAAGCGAAGTGGGTACAGACTCGAGGGTTGGCTGTTGTTGACAGCCCGGCTAGCATTGATAGGGCTGATGTCGGTCGTGCTTGCCGGCTCGGCGGCAGAGAAGGTGATGGCTGCCGGGACAGCTCCTGGGACGTCCGGGGCGGACGTCTTGATGCCGTCCGGTTCCGGCGGAGGCACAGGGCTGGTTGTGCGAGTGAAGGATGTGGCCCGCCTGGTCACCAGCCGGACCAACCAGGTGATGGGCATTGGTCTGGTGGTCGGGCTGGCGGGCACGGGCGATTCTGCAAGCAACGGTCTGACCGCTCGTTTGGCTGCCAATCTGCTGGATCGCCTGGGAGTGGCGCTCTCCGAAAGCCAGCTTAGGGCGCGCAACGTGGCGGCGGTGATGGTCACGGCCGAGCTGCCTCCCTTTGCCCGCAGCGGCGACCGGATCGATGTGACCGTCTCGTCTCTGGGTGATGCCCGTTCACTGCAGGGGGGAGTGTTGTTGCAAACGCCGCTTACCGGCGCAGACGGCGAGGTATACGTCGTGGCACAGGGTTCTGTGTCGGTAGGAGGTTTTACCGCTGGTGTGGGTGCGGGGGGTGGAGGTGCCGGGCAGCAGAAGAACCATCCCACCGTGGGTCGGGTGCCGGGAGGTGGTCTGGTCGAGCGGGAGATCCCGTTTACATTGGGAGATGGCAGGCAACTTGAGTGGGTGCTTTACAGCCCCGACTTCGGTACGGCCAGCCGGTTGGCCAGCTCCATCAACAGGGCGTTTCGGCCCGGAACGGCGCTGGCTCAGGATGCCGCCACGGTTCGTGTTACCATACCGGAGCCGTTCCTCTCCGACCCGGTTGCATTTGTCGCCATGGTTGAGGAACTGACGCTTGAGCCGGCCCGGTCAGCTCAGGTTGTGATCAACGAAAGAACGGGCACGGTGGTGATCGGGGCCGACGTCCGGGTTGCCCCGGTAGCAGTGGCCCATGGGAACTTGCGGGTGAGCATCGAGCCGCGCTACGTGGAGGTCCCGATTACCGGTGTGGCGGTGACCGGCGGGAGCGGCAGTACCACCCCTGAATCGACAGCAACAGCTGCAGCGGTGCAGGTGACCGGTACGGCGAACATCCCCGTTGGCGAGAGAGTGCAGGTCAGTGAAGAAAAAGGCTCGCTGCAGCTGGTCGAAGGCAGAACTTCCCTCGCAGAACTCGTGGCGTCGCTCAACGCGCTGGGAGCGACGCCACGGGATCTGATTGCCATCCTGCAGGCCATCAAGGCCGCAGGAGCCCTCTATGGAGAGCTGGTGGTGGAATGAGCACCGGGATGCAAGTATCAGGGGTGCAGAGGCAGCTGACAGAGGCGCGGACTGAACAGGGCGGGTTGCCGCTGCGGGATAAGAAGCAACCCGAGGCTACCCTCCCCCAAGAGACGGGGAAGTCGTCCTTTGAGAGCATATTATTGAGCTACCGGGAGCTGGCCGGTCGCGACGCTGTTCCCGAACTTGCCTGGGTAACAGGGCAGGAAGAACGGCTCCGCTGGGCGGCGACAGAGCTGGAAGCAGTACTGCTCCGGGACCTGCTCAACACCATGCTTTCGCCCGGTAAAGGAAGCTTCTGGGGCAATGGCCCGGGCGCTCAAGTCTACAGCTCCCTCTTCCTCGAGGAGATGGCCCGCGAACTGGCCCGCACCGGGCACTTTGGCGTTGCCGATACGCTCGTAGAACAGTTGGGGTCGCAGGGAGAGCAGACCGATGCTACTCGCGCAGGCCGGCCGGTGACGTCTCCTTCCGCCGACCGGCTGCGCTAAGGCCACTGCCGGTGTTCCCCGCATTCTCAGCGGCTTGGTGGGCCCGTTCCGGATACGGCCACCTTTCGCCGGTCGGAACGGGTTCTATGTGTACGAAGGCGTGTTGCAGACCGGGCAGCCTCTCTACCGCCTGGCGTACCGACTCGCTGATCGTGTGTGCTTCGCGCAAAGGCATATTCTCATCTACTGTTACATGCAGTTCGGCATCGACCCGGTCGCCAACAAAGTGAGCCCGCAGGAAGGCCACGCCGGTCACGCCCGGTACACTCAGGGCCACCCGGCGAATCGCCTCCTGGGTCTCCTCCCCCGGGGCACGCCCCATAAGATAATGGATATTCTCCAGTCCGACCCGCACGCCCGAGTAGATCACCCAGACGCCGACAGCGAGGGCAGCCGCGCCATCCCAGTCACCGCCCAGGAAGAAGCCGACGAATGCTATGGAAGAAGCGAGAATATCGTTGCGAGTATCTATGAAGCTTGCCTGCATAGCCGGGCTTCCCGTGCGCCGGGCCGCCCGGTGGTAAAGCGTGGCCATGATGATCTTGCTGCCGACGGCGATGGTCATGACTGCGAGGGCGGCGGGGGTGAGCACCACGCTATGTTCACCGGCAAATGAGGTGATGGCGTCGTTGAGGATGTTGAAGCCGAGGACGCCCGCAAGGATGGCAATGATAAGGCCGGCGAGCGGCTCTGCCCGTCGGTGACCAAAGGGGTGTTCGGCATCGGGAGCGCTGTTATGTACTCGTACGGCCAGGTGGATAGCGGAGTATGAGAAAACATCCAGAAACGAGTTGAGAGCATCCGAGAGAATTGAGATACTTCCTGTGATAACAGCTGCCCAACCCTTCAGGGCAAGGAGGAAGATGGCCAGGATGACACCGGCGATGGTAAGCCCCCTCGGAGCTGCTTCTAGACGGGGTTGAGCTGGCCCATTGTCTGACATGAATCTCGCCTTTCCTCTTCGTAAACCGGTTGAGTTAAACCAATTGCGGAAACGTGTCCGCGTATCCTATAGTGTAACACTTCGCGCAATGGTTCGCATCGGGACGGCTTGACTGATTGTTACTGATTGGCTGTACACAGCCGGGTCAGCAGGATTTGGTTGAGTGACGGCGAACTGGAGGGGCAGGATAGGATAGGATAGGTTGACCTATCAATGTAACGGACCCTGTACCCTCGCGCCGGTGGGACCGACCGGGTCTCGAAGGAAGCGGCGCGTAGGGGAGAATCTGGCCAGGAAGGATGGATTGAGGAATGAAGCAGACCTTCTTACCGCTTGCAGTCTGGTACACGGGAGGCGATGCCCGGGCCACGCTTGTCTACGCTCCTGCGCCCGATCGGGAGCAAGCAAAGGCCAGATGGCAGCGGGACGTCCAATACATACGGGCGTGCGGGTTCAACGCCGTCCGGGCGTGGATCGACTGGGCTTCCGGCGAGCCCGAGCCGGGGGTGTACAACTTCTCCACGCTGGACCTGTTGTTTGAGATGGCGCGGGAAGCCGGCCTGAAGGTTCTGGTCCAGGTATATCTGGATTCGGCACCCGACTGGCTGCCCGTACTCTATCCGGACAGCCACTATGTGGCGTCAGGGGGACAGAAAATCGTCAGCCAGACGGCTCCGGGGTATTGTTACGACCACCCGGGGGTGCGGCAGCAGGCGGAGGCGTTCCTGCGCCGGCTGGCCGAGTATGTTAATACTCAGCCGAACTTCTATGCCTGGGATCTCTGGAGTGAGCCTCACGTGGTGCAGTGGGCTTACTTCGATTACCTTCCGCCCCGCTCATCCTTCTGCTTCTGTCATTATTCAAGGACACGCTTTCGCAACTGGTTGAAGAAAAAGTACGGTTCGCTTTCCGCCCTCAATGAGGCCTGGTACCGCACCTACCGCTCCTGGGATGAGGTTGAACCGCCCCGCTTCATCTCTCTGATGGCCTACACCGATTTCATGGACTGGCAGGAGTTTATAGTGGACAAGATCGCTGCCGACCTGGCCTGGCGGCGGCAGGTGGTGAAGAGTGTCAACCCCGATTTCATCACCACCAGTCATTCGGCGGTACCGGGGATTCTCACCGTTCCCTACACCAGTGAAGGTGAGCCGGACGATTGGCGGATGGCCAGGGCGGTCGATATCTGGGGCACAAGCTTCTATCCGAAGCATGTGGGGGCGAAGGAGACCAACGATCCGGCCGTTCGGGGAGCGTACCTCGACAGTACCCGGTCGGCGGCGGATGCGGAAGGGAAGCCTTTCTGGCTGGGTGAACTGCAGGGCGGGCACGGCTATGTAGGTACGTTCGCTATTCCGGCGGATGCGAAGGACGAAAGGCTTTGGACCTGGGGGCCGTTGGCACACGGGGCCAAGGGCCTCAACTGGTACGCCTGGCGGCCAATGATGCGGGGGATTGAATCCGCCGGTTTCGGCCTGACCAATCTGGACGGAACGCCCTCGGAGCGGGCGCTCGCAGCGGGAGCGATAGCGCGAGTGGTGACCAGGGAGATGGAGCTCTTCCTGGCGGCCCGGCCCGTTCGGGCGCAGGCAGCGGTAGTGTATAACCTGTATGCCAACATGCTCTGGGTGGGCCTGCGAGAAGTTTCGGCCTACGTACCCAGCCGATCGCTCCTTGGCGCGTACCGTTCGCTCTTTGAGAATCATCACCCTGCCGATTTCCTGCACATTGACCTCCTGGCTCAAGGGAAGGTAGACGGGTATAAGCTGATCTACCTGCCGTTTGCCTTGGCAATGCCGCCGGAGGCCACCGCAGTCTTGCGCCGGTTTGTCGAAGATGGCGGTGTGGTTGTGGCGGAGGCCCGGACCGGTTGGAACGACCCCACGGGCCGCTGCGGGACGGCAGTGCCGGGCGTGGGTCTCAACGAACTCTTCGGAGCGGAAGAGATCGGTACCTACAAGGTCGACTCCACCATGATGAAGGTGGTGGCGCACGAGATACCGGCCGCTTCTTCTCCTGGTAGCTCAACGGGCGACAGGGATGAGCCGGCGGCGGCCTCCGCCTTGCGTTTGCCTTTCCCGGTCGGTGCGGGGATCAGCGGTTCTCTCTTTGAACAGCATCTGCGGCCGTACGCAGGTACGCAGGTCCTGGCCACTTTCGCCAATGGCGATGCGGCCATCACGGCCCGGCGGGTGGGGATGGGCGTGGCCGTGCTGATCGGCACGATGCTCAGCTTTACCTATCAGACCCGCAGGGATCCGGCGGCCGGGCAGCTGCTGGCTGCCTTCCAGGACTGGGCCGGCCTGGTGCGGCCTGTCGAAGTGACAGGGATTGGTGACGATCAGCACCGGGTCGTCGAGCCCCGGCTGCTGGAGGCCGGTGAGGGGCGCTATCTCTTCTTCGCTTTCAACCACGGGGAAGAGGAGGTTGAACCGGTCTTTCGGGTGAGGGGGCTTGCCCCGGGCAGATATGCCGTAGATGAGCTGGTGGCTGAGGAAGGGTTGGTCGGACCTGATGGTAGCGGTGTGCTGAAACCCGCTCCGGGTGAACACTGGTGGCAGACACAGCACATGGAGGTTTCCGCCGGCAGACCGGAGCTGATCCTGAGCAAGAAGCTGGCGGCGGGAGAGGTCTGGGTACTCAAGCTGGTGAAGGAGTAAGAAGGAGCAAGATTAAGGGAGAGGCGGGCGGAGGGCGTTTGACGCACTGCCGCCTCCACCTGCCTCCGTGCGGCTCAGCATTTCAGTCAGTGGTTTAGTATCCGCGCACGCGATAGAAAGCCTTCATGTCCTCCAGGGTCAAGGGCTCGTAATCTCCGGCGTGGCCCGCGCTACCGAAGTCGCGCATTCTTTCAGCCACTATCTTGTACATGGCCTCCCGTGCCGGTCCGAGGTAATCTCGCAGATCAAAGAGGGCCGGATTCTCGGCAAATGCTTGCCTGATTGCCCCCGTGGCGGCCAGGCGCAGGTCCGTGTCGACGTTGATCTTGCGCACTCCTTTGGCGATGGCCTGCTGGATGCTGGCAATGGGGACACCGGCGGTCTTCTCCATGCGGCCACCGTACTGGTTGATGCGGTCGACCAGCTCCGGCGGTACGGAAGAGGAACCATGCAGAACGAGTGGGATCTGCACCCGCCTGTAGATCTCCTCCACCAGGTCGATGGCAAGTTTTGGCTCAGCCTTGAACTTGTATGCTCCGTGGGAGGTACCAATGGCAACGGCAAGGGAGTCACAGTGCGTGCGGGCTACGAACTCGGCAGCCTGGTCGGGATCGGTGAGCTGAACGGATCCCGAGACATCTTCTTCTATCCCGCCCAAAGTACCGAGCTCTGCTTCCACTGAGACTCCGAACTGATGGGCGTATTCGACCACTTCCCGGGTGATGGCGACGTTCTTCTCGAATTCATAGTGGGAGCCGTCGATCATCACTGAGGTAAAACCGAGGTCTATTGCCACTTTCACCGTTTCGAGACTGTCCCCGTGGTCAAGATGTACCACTATCGGCAGATCAGGGTTCTCCTCCACCGCAGCCCGTATCAGATGTTTGATGTACACCCGGTTGGTATACTTGAGGGCGCCGCGGCTCACCTGCAGGATGACCGGGGAACGCGTTTCACGACCGGCCCGGAGCACCGCCTGCACCTGCTCCATGTTGTTCACATTGAATGCGCCGACTCCATATCCGCCTTTGGCTGCTTCCTGTAAGCATTGGTACATTGGGATCAAAGGCATAGACTCTTTCCTCCCGGCTGTTCCTCGTGAACGGAGTGCAGTGCGCAAGAGTGCGCAGCTTTCTGCCATGGTTTCGCCTGGCGTCTCCGTTACGCAGACGTCCTGGTTATCTTTTGCACTTTACCACGAAGTTGCTCGGGGTACAAGCCGGTGGCAAGTTGGGGCCAGCCAGGCAGGAAGTAGCCGCCGGAAAGCGAAGATGACAAGAAGATGCCAGCAAACAGGAGTTTGGAGGAAACGGGCAGGATGGCGATCCGGTTTGTCCTGGGAAGGGCCGGGACGGGAAAAACCTACCATTGTCTCCAGGCCATACGGGAGGAGCTGCGGCGCAGTCCGGAAGGGCCTCCGTTGCTCCTGCTCGTGCCCGAGCAGGCGACCTTTCAGATGGAGCGGGAATTGGCCGATACTCCAGATCTATCCGGCTTCATCCGCGCTCATGTAATCTCTTTTGCCCGGCTTGTTTACCGGATCCTTGAGATAGCGGGAGGGCTGGCGCGGCCGCGGCTTGGGGAGCTTGGCCGACGTATGCTCCTCCGTTCATTGTTGCTGCGGAATGAAGGCAGCTTGCGGGTCTTTGCCGGGTACGCCCGGCGGCCGGGGTTTCTCGAGCGCCTTGCGCGCATACTCGGTGAGATGCGCGCCTTTGCCCACACTCCCGAAAATGTGGAACGGGCGGCGGCCAGGCTCGGCCCGCAGGATGCGTTGCTGGCCGACAAGTTGCACGATCTGGCTCTTCTTTACCGGCTCTACCAGCAGGCCACGTCCGAACGCTACCTCGATCCCGATGCTGCACTGGATCGGGCTGCGGCGGTGCTGGATGCCTCCGGCAGGCAGGGTGGCCCCTTCTCTGCTCTGGCTGGTGCACGTTTGTGGGTGGATGGATTCGCCGGTTTTACCCCGCAGGAGTATCGGCTGCTGGCCGCTCTTCTCTGCCATGTAGAGGCGGCTGAGATTGCGCTCTGTGTCGATCCGCGGCTGTGCCTGGACGACCCTCCCTACGTGCGTTGGGTGCCGGAGTTGCACGCCCTTGCTATTCCCGATCGGGGATTCATCCTGGAAGAAGAGTCACTGCTCTTTGCTCCGACACTGCGCACATATCGGGAGCTGCGCGAGAGGATCGACCAGCTGGGCTTGCCGGTTATTCCGGCGCTGCGGCTGACCGAGCCGTACCGCTTTCGGAGGGCGCCGGCGCTGCTCTACCTGGAGCGGGAGTGGGCGAGGCAAAAGGTGGAGGTGGGGTTCGGCGAGGCCGGGAGTACACCGGGGGTGTCTCCCCGCCAGGAGGCGGGTCTCAGCCGTCGAGAAGGAAACGAGTACAGCCAGCAGCGGAGCGGAGTTCCCTACCTGGAATTGGTAGCGGCGGCCAATCGGCGGCTTGAGGTAGAGGCGGCTGCGCTGGAGATTCTCAGGCTCTGCCGGGAGGAAGGCTATCGTTTTCGTGAGATCAATGTCCTGACCTGGAGTCTTGAACCCTACCAGGCGCTGATCGACAATGTCTTCACTGACCTGGGGATTCCGTATTTCATGGATGTGCGGCGGCCCCTGGCCCACCATCCGCTGGTCGAGCTGGTGCGTTCGGCCGTCGAGACGGTGACAAGCGGCTTTGCGCCCGAACCGCTTTTCCGATTCCTCAAGACCGATCTGGGACCGGTTGATAGGGACGCGATAGATCGGCTGGAGGAGTATGTTCTCCAGCACGGGCTGACAGGTAGCGAAGCCTGGTTGTCGACAACCCCGTGGACGCATCAGCGCCCATATACGCTGGAGATAGATGATCCTCCCACTGACGGTGAGCGCCAGCGGCAACGGGATGTAACCGATTTCGATCGCTTGCGCCGCCAAGCGGTGCAGGAGCTGGGGCGGTTGGCCGGAACACTTTTGCGCCTGAATGCCGGTGCGGGGGAGCAGGGCCGCGGTGCGACGGCGGGGGAGTATTGCCGGGCCTTATTCGAGTTCCTGACCAGTTTGCAGGTGGAGGAGAAGCTGGCCCGCTGGGCTGAGGAAGCCCGCAGGCGGGGCGAGCCGGCAACCGCCCGGGAACATGAGGAGATCTGGCCGCTGCTGGTCCAGCTCCTCGATGAGCTGGTGGAGGGGCTGGGACAACAACCCCTCACGCTCGTCGAGTTCAGGCAGGTCCTGGAGACCGGTCTGGCCGGCCTGAGCCTTGGGCTCATACCCCCCAGCCTCGACCAGGTTCTGGTGGGGAGTGTGGAGCGGTCGCGCACGCCGGCAGTCCGGGCCACGCTGGTACTGGGCATGGCGGAAGGATACTTTCCGGCCGTTCCTCAGGAAGATATGCTCTTTCTCGATCAAGAACGGGAGTTGCTCGGAAAGGAAGGCCTGCTGCTGGCCGACACCGCCCGTACCAGGCTCCTGCACCAGCGCTATCTGACCTATATTGCTCTGACCCGTCCGGCGCAGCGGCTTTGGGTCAGTTACCCTCAAAGCGACGAGTCGGGCCGGGCCCTTAATCCGGCATGGGCGTTCCGCAGGCTCGGGGAGTTGTTCCCGGAGCAGCGGGTGCGCCGTATCACAGACTTCCTGCAGCTCAAGCCGGGTGATCTTTCGCGATTGGCCGGAGCTTTGGCCAGCCGCCTCCGTTCAGACCCGGAATTGGCGAAAGACTCTCAAGTGCAACGGCTGTTACAGATCGTACAGGCAAGCCCACTCGGCAAACGGATCATCGAGGGAGTTTCATATACAAACAGCCTGCCCCGCCTGAAACCCGAGACTGTGGCAGCCCTGTACGGAAGGAGAGACCACGACGGTAGCGGGAGTCTGTTCCGCAGCAGTGTCTCGCGTCTTGAAGAGTTTGCCCACTGCCCTTTTCGCCACTTTGCCACCTTCGGTCTGAAGCTTCGCGAGTGGAAAGAGCCCGAATTCGATTCGCTCTTGTGGGGGCAATTCGCCCATGCCGTTTTGGAGCGCCTGCTCCGTTCCCTGAAAAGAGAGATTGACGCCGGCAGGCTGAAGGATTGGTCAGAGTTGACCGCGGACGAAGCCCTGCCTTATCTCAAAGAGGCGTTCCAGGAGGTGCAAAGGGGGTTGGCCCGGGAGCCTGCGCCTTCGCCACGGCTTCGCTTCCAGGTGCGCCTGCTTGATGAGGTGCTCCGGAAAGCGCTGCCGGCGCTGCTCCGGCAGATCGGGGCCGGCGAGTTTCGGCCGTTCGGCCTGGAAGTGCCATTTGGGCCGGGCCGGAGCGACGCGTCTTGTTCTGCCAGCTGCTTCCAGGCGATCGTGCTGGCGGGGGGAGGGTTGTTGGAGTTACGCGGGCGCATCGATAGGGTGGATGTGGCAGTGGTAGATGATCAGGTATATGTGCGGGTGGTCGATTACAAGACCGGTAGCGGTGCCGGCTGGCAACTGGAGGATGTGGTGAACGGGCTTGCGCTGCAGTTACCCATTTATCTGGGGCAGGCACTGCGCTGGGTGGCAGGGGCGATCACCGGCGCTACGGCGCGACCAGCCGGTCTTTTCTTCTTTCCGGTGGCGCGCCTGTGGCGTTCTGCTGACCTGGCGGCGCGACTTGCCGCTGCGCCGGAGAAGGTGGCGGAAGAGCAGCTCAAGTTATACAAACTGAGCGGGCTTGTGGTCTGTGATCGCCCTGTCCCGACGCTGATGGACGGATCGTTAGGCGCCGGCGGACGGTCGAGTTTGGTGCCGCTGGATCTGACCAGGGACGGGCAACCGTACCGGAACTCTGCAAATGCGGTGGCAGAGGCCGACCTCGTAGCGTTACTCTCCTACGTGGAGCAGAAGGCGGCGCAGTATGCTCGTGCCATTCTGTCTGGAGATATTACGATCTCGCCCTGGAGCAAGCCGAAGGCGGTGGCCTGTACTCATTGCCCCTACCATGCGTTGTGCTGGTTTGACAGGAGGTTCCCGGCCAACAAGTTCCGCTATCTTCCAAGGCGCGGCGAAAGAGAACTCTGGCAGGAGATCCGGGAGGCGGCAAACCCATGAATCGCCCAAGCAACTTACCCCAATGGACGGAAGCGCAACGGCTGGCTATCCAGAGCCGCCCCGGGTCGCTCCTCGTCGCCGCGTCTGCGGGGGCGGGGAAGACGGCAGTTCTCACGGAGAGGATCGTCAACCTTCTGCGCGACAAGTCGCGCCCGGTCTCCCTGGACCGGCTGCTGGTAGTCACTTTCACCCGGGCGGCGGCCGATGAGATGCGGCAGAGGATCGGCCGGCGCCTGCAGGAGCTTCTGCAACAATATCCCGAAGACCGGCAGCTGCGACTCCAGATGCTCTTGCTCGATCAGGCTCATATCACTACGATCGATGCTTTCTGCCTCTGGCTTGTGCAGCACGGCTTTTACCTGGTCGGACTTGATCCCGATTTCCGGGTAGCCGACCCAGACGAAATGCGTCTGATCGAAGATGAAGTTCTGGATGGGGTCTTTTCTGCTGCGTACCAGAAGGCAGAGGACGGAGACTCGGCCTTAGGAGAGCTCTTGCGCAGCTATGGGGACGAAAGGGAGGCGAGGTACCTGCGGCAGCTGGTACTCCGCCTCTATAAGTACGCCTTCTCTTTGCCCGAGCCCTGGGCGTGGCTCGACTCGCTGACCAATGGTTATACCTGGAGCCGGGCAGCGACGGAGGCGATGAGAGAAACACCGGGTTGGGCAGACGCGTGGCGCCGGGAGCTAGTGGATATGATTGATGAGGTGCTGGCAGAGACGGTGGCGGTGATAGACGAGGCGCTACGGTTGACCGCTCTTCCCGGCGGGCCGGTGCAGTACGCGACCACGTTCACGACCGCTCAGAGCCGGCTGGAGTCGGTGCGAACGCAGCTTCGAAACTGCCAGGACTGGGATCAACTGCATGCCCTCCTGTCAGGGCTGCTGCCCTTGCCCTATCTACCACGTTCAGGTAAGACCGGCAGCCCCGGTGACGATTCCCTCCTGCTGCGGACACAGGCGAAGAAACTGTACGGCCGGGCCAGGGACAAACTGAAGAAGCTGGAATTGGTTCACAGTTTCACCTCTCAGCAGATTGAAAATGAGCTTCGGCGGCACGCCGTTCTGGTCGGGGCCTTGCTCTGGCTGGTCAGGGAGTTTGCTGCGGGACTGGCCTCTCGCAAGCGGGAGCTGAACCTGGTCGACTTTAACGATATCGAGCACAGAGCGCTGGAGCTGCTGCGACGCCGCGGTGAAACCAAAAGCCTGATCTCGCTGGCGTACGACGAGATCCTGGTAGACGAGTATCAGGACATCAACCCCCTGCAGGAGGCGATTCTGCTGGCCCTCGCGCAGCTGGGCAAGAGCGGCGACCCGGAGGCTCCCGGGACCCGCTTCCTTGTGGGCGATGTCAAGCAGAGCATCTACCGTTTTCGCCTGGCTGAGCCTGCCATATTCCTCGAAAAGCAGCAGCGCTTTCTACCGCTGTCGGTTGGCGGAGACGGTGCGAGTTCACCGGTTGCGGCAGAAGGTGATGGCAGGGCGGAGGGAGAGGTGGGCTTCTGCCTGACGCTACGGGAGAACTTCCGCAGCCGCCCGCCCATTATCCATGGTGTTAATACGCTGTTTCGGCAGATCTGGCGCCGGGAAGTGGGCGAGCTCGACTACAACGAAGAGGCAGAACTTGTACCCGGTTACGAATACCCACCGTATCCGGAGGCGGACGCCGCCGGCGGCACGGTATGGCCCATAGAAGTCCACCTGATTGAGTCGGCGAGAGATGCCGCTCTAAACGAAGTCCTGGAAGGGTCGAGCCTGCGGAGCGACGCCGACGAACCTGAAGATCGCGACGGTGGGGATGCGGAGTATGAGCCGGAGTATGAGTCGGAAAGCAAGACGGGTAGAGATTCGCTGGCGGAAGAGCTGGCCGAGGAAGAGACGGCGGCACGGGAGGCGGCGTTGATCGCGGATATTATTCAGGAACTGGTGCGGCCCTCGGGGGGGCGCCCCATGCTGGTCTGGGATCGAGCGGAGCAGTGCTACCGCCCGATCAGGTATAGCGACATCGCGGTGCTTCACCGGGCGGCCAACCAGGTTTCGTCGGTCCTGCTTGAGATTCTGGAAGCCGCCGGAGTACCTGTTTTCTCGGAAGTAGGCACCGGCTTTCTGCGTACGGTGGAAATCGAGACTATGCGTGCATTACTACGGGTTCTGGATAACCCCCGCCGTGACATACCGCTGGCGGCACTCCTCCGGTCGCCGTTGATCGGCCTGGATGCCGAACAGCTGGCGCAGATTCGGATCGCGTCTCCAGACGGTTCGTTCTGGGATGCGTGTCGTGTGGCGGCGGAGAAGATGCCGGAGGTCGGCCGGGCGGTCGAGATGATCGAGGCCTGGCGGACGGCGGCCCGGCGTGAGCCCCTGAGCCGCCTCATCTGGCAGGTGTACCGCGAGACCGGGTTTTACTACTACGTTGCCGGGCTGCCCGGTGGTGACCGGCGCCAGGCCAACCTGAGAGCCTTCTATGACCGGGCGTGCCAGTTTGACAGCTTTGCCCGGCAGGGCTTGAACCGGTTCGTCCGCTTTCTCGACCATCTGGAGGCCGAGGGGGTGGAATCGCCGGAGGCTCCCATGCTTGGTGAGGGCGACAACGTAGTGCGCATTCTCAGCATTCATCGGAGTAAGGGGTTAGAGATGCCGGTCGTGATCGTGGCCGGTCTGGGAAGAAGCTTCAACCTCAACGAGTTGAAGCAGGACATCCTCTTCCACCGCCATTTGGGAGTTGCCATGCGCACGGTAGACCACGAGCGGGCGATCAGGTATGCTACCCCCGTTTACCAGGCCGTCCGTCAGGCGCGCCGCAAGGAGCTCCTGGCCGAGGAATTACGGGTGCTCTACGTAGCTTTGACGCGGGCGCGCGAGCGGTTGATCCTGGTAGGCAGCCTCTCACAGCTGCAAGAGAAGCTGGTTCGTTGGGCATCAGTGCTGGACAGCGAGAGTGAGAAGTTGCCGTCGTATCTTCTGGCTGGGGCACAAAACTATCTTGACTGGCTGGGGCCTGCCCTGATAAGACATCCGGATGCCTCCCTGCTCCGCCGGCTGGCCTCTCCACCGGATGCCCCGAGTCAGTTTGAGGACAAGCCTGGGGTGAGGGCAATAGCTCGCGCCGAACTAGCGCGACAGGCTCATTCGTGCTGGCGCTTTCATGTGCATGCGGCCCTGGAGCTTGATCAGGCGGTGAATGTACTGCGCCGAGGTGCAAGGCTGCAGCCGGAGGCCGGCCATCAGCTTGGTACGGCTGAGGACGGTACGAGTTCGGTGATGGCTCAAGACGAGATGGGACTCGCCGCCCGGGAGATCGAAGCTCTTTTCAACTGGGAGTATCCGCACCTGTCTGCCACGCGGACCGTTGCCAAATTGAGCGTCAGTGAGTGGAAACGGAGCGTGGAAGCGGCTGGGTTGGGGACGACCGGTGCGGGAGGAGGTCCGGAGGCGGACGAGGAGGCGGGCCAACTTTTTCCCCGCCGTGAATGGTGGCGAAGCAGGACCGGACAGGAGAAGGTGTTACCCGGCTTTCTACGACAAGGGGACGGCCTGACTGCCGCCGAGAAGGGAACGGCCACCCATCTTCTCCTGCAACATCTCGATCTGAGCCGGGGGTATGTAGACGAAGGGGTGGTGCGAGAGACCCTGGCCGCGCTGGTCGCCAGAGAGCTTTTGAGTCCCAGGGCGGCGGCTGCCGTTTCTGTGGATGATGTGATCTGGTTTTTCGGCACTGAGCTCGGACGGCTGCTTCTCGAAACCGGCCGGGCCGCTCCCGGGCGGGTGCGACGGGAGGTGCGTTTTACCTGGACCTGGCCTGTGCAGGGAGAGCGCATCCTGGTCCAAGGGACTATCGACGGCCTGGTCGAGCAGGACGACGGCACCCTGGTACTGATCGAGTTTAAGACGGATAGTGACCGCAGGCCCCTCTCTGACCTGGTTCAGCGCTACCGGGTGCAGGTGGAACTCTACCGGGAGGCTGTAAGCAGCATCCTGCACCGGCCGGTATCCCGTCTCTTTCTTGTTTTCCTTGCTCTCAGGCAAGTGGTGGAGGTGGGGGAGCAGGAAGCTCACACCGATCCGCGCAAACTGCCTCCTCTGGCGGTCTGGGGCGGCTGATGGGCGAGAGAGAAGGCGTGGCTCTCCCGGCCAGCCCCCCATCGGTGGCCGCATGCCGTTTCGGTGCCGGACTTCTTCTGCCAGTGCAGCTCCTTACCGTGCTGTTCGAACCAGAAGAAGGACGACTCCGACCAGGCCCACCGCTCCCAGAGCTGTAAAAAAGCCCCGGCCAAACTCCTGCAAGCGCTGGGCGATGGTGAGAAGAAGGAAGCTCAGGGTGGTAAGCAGGCCGACATTCACGAGATGGGTTTGCCGGTTCTGAATCCAGAGCCAGGTGAGGGCGACTGCACCGATGGTAAGAAGCAGAAAAAGCCAGAACATCTCTCAATCCCTCCGAACTTTGTAGAGTGCACCTCGTGCCAGTTGGAGCCGGGTTTTGCAGCCAGGTCTCAGAGTTTACGGGAAATGCCACCATCAGTATAATCGCTCTGAGGCTCCGCCGACATGAGCAAATCACCGGTATGATCTCCACGGCGGCAGGATTTTTCTCCGGAGGTGGTCGTCTTGGCAGGCAGGCTTTCCCTGCGGCAGCTTGCTTCAGGTGCGATATTTGCCGGCCTTGCGGCAGTGGGCGCCTGGGTAGCGATCCCGCTCCCGTTCTCACCGGTCCCCATTACCCTGCAGTCCTGTGTACCCCTGGTAGCCGGGAGTCTGCTGGGACCGGGACTGGGTGCTCTATCAATGACCGCCTACCTGTTGCTGGGCCTGGCGGGTCTGCCCGTCTTTGCGGGTGGTAGAGCCGGTTTGGCAGTCCTCATCGGTCCGACGGGCGGCTTTCTGATCGGTTTCATTCTCGAAGCAGCACTGGCGGGGATACTATACCAGAGGAAGTTCGAAAGAGCGGTTCGCTTTCTCTTCTTAACGATCGCAGCTGCGACTCCCTACCTTGTCGGGTTGCCCTGGCTGATGCATGCTGCCAATCTCCCCCTTTCGGGTGCGATTGCGGCCGGCCTGTTGCCCTTCCTGCCAGGAGACTTTCTCAAGCTGGTGGCAGCGTTCGTAGTCATCGAATCACTTACAGCTGCACGGATACCCCTCGGGCACCTTTTCCCGAGTCTAGAAAGGAAGTAATGGCCGACAGGAGCACGAGAGTAGCTCCAACCAGGAGAAGAGGTAGGAGTTGATCGCGCCGGGTCTGGCTGTCAAGGTTGGCCAGAGCGCGCTCGAGCCAGTCCTTTTCCCCAGCCAGATAAAACTCTTTCGCCGCATTCTGCCAGTCCTGCCTCTCGAAATAGGCCTTACCTACAGCGACATGGGCTTGAGGGAGGGTGGGAGCAACCCGCAGGACATTCCTCCATATGGCAGTCGCCTCTGTTCTCTGGTTGCTGGCCTCGAGCCGATAGGCAAGACGCACCAGGCGACCGACACTGTCCGGCTGGTAGACGCGAAGACGTCCTTCGGAGAAGAGGCCCACCCACTCCTTCCCAGCGTCCGAATCCGACCAGGCCACTACCTGGTAGCTTGAGGGTGAGGAGTCTGTGGGGCTGGAGACGGCAGGATGCTCTGGCTCTCCCACCTTCAGATACGCAATAGGGTAACCATCCGGGGCAATCTGAACGAGGGTATCTCCCGGCCCCACCAGCGTAAGATACTGCTCCGCTGTCATCGCTCCTCCGCTCCACTTCAGATCTGGCGGAAGAGCATGCCCCCGCAGCGGTAACGGTGCCTGGTCGCCATAGCCAATTCGGTACAGGGCCGGCACGCTGGCGGTCAGGGCGATCAGGGGAAGTCCTTCCTGGTAGGAAGGGATCAAGGCGAGTAGCACCGGACCGCTGAAGACGGTTTGCCACCGGTTGCCAAAAAGTGCCGCCACGAAGAAGCTGGCCGAATCCTTGTTGCCTATCGCAACTGCGGCGTACGGCCGTCCGTGGTGGTCGACCGCTAGCTGAACCAGGCGGATCTCGTTCTTCTCCGGGGCCGGGAAGGGAGCTAGAGAGAGCGGCGGTAGCTGTGAACGCTTCTGCGTATCAGGGTCGACCCACATGAGCGCCGGTATCTGATCTTCAGGTTGGGAGTCATTACGTATAGCTGCGAGAAGGCGGTCATCGGGAGCGGGGGCGACATGGGTTACTCTCTCGCCCGGCAGCAGGGGGAGGAGGTGGAACGCGGGTTTAACCGTCGTTGTCGTTTTCCCGGCGGTTTGTGAGAGCGCCTGGCCGGCACCGGGCCAGATCCAGAGTTTGCCGTCCGACGCCAGGACGGCAAGGGAACCTGACGGAGTAACGGTCAGCGTGGACGGAGAAGCACCGTCGGGCAAAGAACTCAGCGAGAGCTCGGCGGTAAGCTCAAGGCCGGCGGGAAGCTCAGGGGAGGGGAGTGGGCCAAACACCCGTTCGGGCCAAAAGTACCTGACTGCGGCCGGCCCGTAGAAGTATATGCCAAGTAGCAAAGCTCCGGCGACGAAAAGAACGAACTGTAGCGTTACCAGGCGACGCCCGGAGGGCGCATTCTGGCTTTCGCTGGCCCGAGTATCGCCTTCCCTTGGAAACAGCAGCCTCTTCTTGCTGCCACTCCCTTCGCCGAGGACGGCTGTTTGCGAACCACCGGCGGAAAGAGTATGCCGGCGCTCATCGCGCAGGGCCGCCGCTTCCCGCAAGAGCGAATAGGCGCGGTTGTCCCGATTAGTGTCGCCGGCGACCTGGCCTGCGTTCCGTAACTCTACTTTTTCAACCCCGGGAAGCTGTGCGGCCAGACCGATGAATATCGGGGCATCCTGCGGGAGCAGCTCGGCGTCGACCAGCAGATACCCATCAGGAGCCCGGGGTTGCACCATCTGGGGGGCGGGTTGCGAAAAACGGTCGAGGAGGATGTAGCGGACAGCGTTGGCGGTGCGGGTTTCCCAGTCGAAGCGGGTGAACCAGTAAAGCAAGATGTCTTCCATCCGGTGCAGGTAGAGCGAGATTGCATAGGAGGCTACGGCCCAGAAAACGTGCTGGGTAAGAATCCATCCCAGAGCCCGTTCATGCGAGAGCGCGCCCGCGAGGAAGTAGAAAAGCGCTCCGAGAGGTATCCCTACCAGCCACGAACCGGGGATATCGATCCCAAGGAATTGCCATTGAATCTGAGCTCTGGTCAGCCGCTGACGGGAGAGCGCGAAGGCAGTGGCCAGGATCCCGTAAATGATTCCTATCAGCAGCAGGTAAGGGAGGTAACGGCAGATGGCGATAATGTTGTCCCGGAAGATCGGCCATGGATACATCGATGGCGGCAGCCGGGGGTCGATGGGTGCACCGGTCATGAAGGAGAGGTTAAAAACAGTAATCGCGATGGTGTACAGGAGATGAAGAACAGGCGGGATCAGTACCAGGGAAAAGCCGGCGGCAAACCCCGCCCCCGCTACCAACCGGGGAGAGCAGAAGGCGGCCTGGCCCTCCCGCAAGGCCTGTGCCAGGTATCCGATGTGGCGCAGTTCATAGTGGGGGATCGACCGTTTGCCGAGCAACTCCCTTTCGCGGGTGTTGCCCCACCGCAACAGGCGCGCGTACGAAAGGTACAGGAGGCCAGCTAGGATGACCAGGCCGGCGCCGGCGATCAGGAGCCGGAGCAGGTATATGGCAGGATGTTCAGGTGGCACACCCGATCCCTCCCCTTTTCCCTGTCAGTTTCGGCATTTGCGACCGCATTCCTGTGTTCCACCGGGAGCAATCGTGACTGCCCTCGTCCCTGGTCGCAAGAGCTTGCGGGCCGCAAAAAGTGCCGTTCAGGATGGGTGCTTTTCGTGCCCCATCGTGTCGGGTGGCACCGAACACGCCATCGCTGCGGGAAGAACGACCGGGTGAACGGTATCGGCGCAGGCTTTCGTCGGGATTTTAACCTCAGATCACCTCCAGCCCGTCCTTGTCTGGCAGGGGTGGATGGGGAGTGTGCGGTTCGGTCTGGTACCAGAAGGCTGTTGAGGCGATATCATCCTGCAGCGGTAAATAGCGGCCGTCGCTGCGCCAGCCGAGTGCCTGGATGGTGACCCGCAGATCCTGCTGGAATCGGATCGGGTCCATAATGTGCCAGCGATACATGCCGAAACGCTGCTGGCTGCGGTAGAGGCCGTCCGGCTTGATCACCTGGCAGAGGCCGGTGAAGGGAGCGGTAAAAACTCCGTACTCACCTCGAGGAAACTCGAAATTCCATGCGCCCCCAAAGTAATCCTCCGTCCCCGTGCCGCAGATAGTGGGAAACTCCGTATCGCCGTCGATGTAGAACTTGATCTCGCCCTCGCCCCACCAGCCGTTGTTGTTGACGCCCCAGGCGATGTACGTGCCAACGTAATGGCCCTGGCCTCGAATGCCTGATACCAGCGTGTGCACCTCTTTGTAGGGCAGGGGGTTGTTCCGCCGCCACTCGGCGTGGAAGTAGGCGGCATCCTCGGGGATCTCTGTCCTGGTGAAAGTGATCTGGTAGTAGAGAATCACCGGATGCGGGCTGACGTTTTCGATGGTTATCCGAGCAGACTTGCGGAAAGGCATCGGCCAGTAGGAGTTGAACCCGCCCGCCGGATTACAGGCGACCGGGATCGAGCGGACGAGCGCCAGTTCACACCAGCCGTTGCAGAAGAAGTCGCCGTAGGGTACTTCCACCGACGGGTTCTCCTCGCCGTCCCAGTAGAAGCGCAGGATCAGATAGCGCCAGAAGCGGGAGTCACACGTCATCCAGATGTGTTGAATCGCACCAGGCCCCGCGATGTCCGCCAAAGTGAAGGTACTCTGCGGCTGCAGCTGAATAGAGGGGGAGACCTTCCAGCCTCTCCCGAGATCACGGGCTGCCGCTGCCCCCGTACCCTCCGTCGCCATGCCGCCTTTTCCTTTCTCGCCGGTGGGATTCTCGGCACTTATGGAGAAGGTCTGAGCGCGTGATATTCGCCAGATGTTGCCAAGGCCCAGCGCCAAGCCGTTGAACTGGTCCATGTACATAAGACCTCCCTTGCAGCAGTAGGTAGCTGTTCGCTGGAAAAAGTCAGGTGGGTTTCAAACCGGTGACTGCCAACGATTGCCCCAGAATCTCTTATACGCTGTGTTTACATCTTCTCCTTCTCAGGAGAGCGGGTACTGACAGCGCCGATGCCCCTCGTGAACTTGCTAAGAGGTAAACGGTAGGCCAGGCAGAATTAGATAAGAAACGATTGCAGGCAGGTCGGATCTCCAGAACTAAACCAGAGTGAAGGAGCGACAGGGACATGATGGCGAAACCGAGGGTGGGAATTCTAACGTTCTCCGACGGTCGTCCTTATGCTCACGTCCCGCAGATTGAGGAGAACAAGGCGTTTGAAGCAACGCTCCGCCGTGCACTCGAGGCAGCCGGTATCGAAGTGGTCACCGGTGAACTGGTCTGGACCAACGAACTGGCTGCCTCTGAAGCACGCAAGCTTGCCGCCGCCGGCTGCGAAGCGACCATCTTTAACTACGCTATCTGGGCCTTTCCGCAGTTCAGCGTAGTAGCCTCTCGCTTTGCTCCCTGCCCGATCCTCCTCTTCGGTCAGGTCAATCCCTCCAGGCCGGGGATGGTCTCGGTCCTGGCCGCCGCCGGCGCCCTTGACCAGAACGGCGTCCGCTACGACCGGGTCTTTGGCGAGATCGAGAAACCCGAGGTGCTCCGCAAAGTCGTCGCCTTCGTTCGGGCCGCCCACGCTGCCGCCGTCCTCAAAGGTGAGACCTTCGGGCTCTTTGGCGGTCGTTCCATCGGTATCAATACGGCGGTCGCCCCAACCGACCTGTGGGCGAAACAGTTCGCCATCGACGTCGAGCATGTCGACCAGTGGGAGATCGTACGCCGTTCACAGAAGTGGGTGGAGAGACCGGAGGTGGCGGCCGCCCAGAAGTGGCTGGAAAGCAAGGTAAAGAGGGTGCATTACGACGGGCAGCAGCTCACCCCTGACAAGCTGAGGCTGCAGATTGCCAGCTACTATGCGCTCAAAGAGATCGTTCAGGAGAAGAAGTTCGATTTCTGCGGCATCAAGGGCCAGCCGGAGCTGACGGAGAACTTCGTCACCGCCGACATTGCCGAAGCCTTCATGAACGACCCCTACGATTTTGACGGTCCCAAAGAGCCCGTGGTCTGTGCAACCGAGGCAGACATGGATGCGGCGCTGACTATGGAGGTTTTCAAGCATCTCGCCGGGACACCGGTGCTCTTTGCCGATGTTCGCCACTACTTCGACGACATCGGCCTGTTGGATCTCTGCAACTCAGGGGAGCATGCCACCTACTTCGCGAAAGCCAGTTTTTCCCCGGACGAAAACCTGGCCCACGTCGAGCTGAAACCCCAAAGCTTCTACTTCCCCGCCGGTGGCGCTGCTGTCTTCCATGTCGCACATCCCGGCGAAGTAACTCTGGCCCGCCTGAGCCGGCGGGAGGGGAAGTACCGGATGCATATCCTCAAAGCAGAATTCGTCCGGCTTGATCCGGCCGACGAGGCCCGGCGGATCGCCCAGGTGCAGGACAACTGGCCGCATGCCTTTGCCAGGCTGGAGTGCAGCATCGACACCTTCCTGCAGAATTTCCCGGCCAACCACATCCACGGCGTGTATGGTGACTGGGTGGCGGAGCTGGTAGCTTTCTGTCGGCATACCGGTGTTGAACCAATTCTGTTGCAGTAGCCGGCGCTGCTGCGTGCGGCACTGCGCACGGCTGTACGGCAGCGGTAGGAGCGGGGGGCGGCAGAAATCGCCGCCCCCAAAGTCCCGGCTTCCCATTCCTGCACGCGGGAGCACAGAATAAGACCACCAAAGTCTCTCTTCGTGTTTACCGGAGAAGAGATCAAGGAGGTACAGAAAGTTGCCGTACCGCGGTCGCAAACCCAACCGCCTTATCGCCGAGACCAGCCCCTACCTGCTGCAGCACGCCTACAACCCGGTGGACTGGTATCCGTGGGGGAAGGAGGCCCTCGAGAAGGCTCGCCGGGAGAACAAGCCGATCCTGCTCTCCATTGGCTATTCGGCCTGCCACTGGTGCCACGTCATGGCCCGCGAGTCTTTCGAAAACCAGGAGACGGCTGACCTGATGAACCGCTTCTACGTCAACATCAAGGTGGATCGGGAGGAACGCCCCGATCTCGATGAGCTCTACCAGCTCGTTGCCCTGATCATGGGCGAACAGGGGGGGTGGCCTCTGACAGTCTTCCTCACCCCGGACTTGCGGCCCTTCTATGTAGGCACGTATTTCCCTCCCCGCGACCGACTGGGGCGCCCCGGGTTCCCCCGTGTCTTGAGCGAACTTTCCCGGTTGTTCGTGGAAGAGCGGGAGCGAGTGGAGCAGGTGGCAACCGCTGTGCAAGAGGCTCTGGAAAACCATCGGCAGGGATCAACTCGGGGCGCGGGGCGAGGGCCAGCGCAACTCTCCTCCACTCCCATCCCCTCGCCGAACTGGTTAGAGAAAGCGCAGGCGGCGGCGGAGACTCTCTGGCGGTACTTTGACCACCGGTACGGCGGCTTCGGCGGCCCTCCCAAGTTCCCCAACGTTCCAGTTCTCGAGTTCCTTCTCGACCTTTACGCCTTGCTGCCCAAAAAGCAGGGCCGATGGCTTGAGATGGTGACGAAGACTCTGCTTGAGATGGCCAGAGGCGGCATCTATGACCAGGTAGGGGGCGGTTTTCATCGCTACTCGACCGATTCCCGCTGGATCGTACCGCATTCTACGCCACCCTCGATGCCGACAGCCCTGTACCTGGTGCCGTTGAAGTCGACCGCAGCTCCGGGCCCGGTCCAACTGTTCCCCTTGGCCATCTTGACGAGCATGGTGAGGAGGGGCGTTTCTACACCTGGACGCCGGCGGAGATGGTCGAGGTGCTCGGCCCAGAAGATGGGAGACTTGCCTGTGAGTACTTCGGCGTGACAGAGGCGGGCAATTTCGAGAGAGGCCGGTCGGTGCTGCACGGAGCGGTTGATGATCCGGCGGCCTTTGCTGCCCGCCAGGGATGGACGGACGCACAGCTTGCCGCATGGCTTGCCTCTGTTCGCAAGCGGTTGCTGGCCGCCCGCGCCATTCGCCCCCGACCTCACCGCGACGAGAAGATCATCACCGCCTGGAACGGGCTGATGATCTCCGCGTTCGCCCGGGCCGGCCGGGCACTGGGAAAAGAGGAATACATCAACGCCGCGATCCACGCCGCCGAGTTCATTCTCTCCCGTTTGCGTCTGCCCGACGGGCGGCTTTGGCGCAGTTTCCGGGAGAGACCCGGCCCGGCCACTGGCTTTTTGGAAGATTATGCCGCCTTCGTGAACGGTCTTCTGGACCTGTACGAGGCAACCTTCGCGCCCCGCTATCTCGAGCTTGCCATCGAGTACCTGGGGCGGATCCTGGATCATTTCTTCGACCGCGAGCAGGGCTGTTTGTGGTCCGTGGAGACGGAGAATCTGGGGCTGGCAGACGGTCCGCGACTGATCGCCGCGGCGTCAGATCAATCCACCCCTTCTCCGGTCGGCCTTTTCCTTCTTGGCGCGCTACGCCTGCGGGATGCCTTTCCGAACCTGAGCAGCGGTGGAGAGGGACTGGGTGAGACCATCGAGCAGGTTCTTGCATCGTACAGTTCCCAAATGGATGGAAATGCCTGGGGCTGTGCAACGCTGTGGCGGGTTGCCCTGCGCCTCGCCTCCGGCAGCCGCCAGATTGTGCTGGTCGGCGCTCCTGACGAGCCGGGCTTTGCCGAACTGCGCCGGGTTGTGGACCGCGCTTTCCTGCCAAGCTCCACCCTCTTCTGGCTCGACCCCAGGCAGCCCGTGCCGCCAGGGCTCCCGCTTTGGGAGGGCAAGGACAGAATCAACGGCCGCCCGGCAGCCTACGTCTGCCAGGGCGAAACCTGTCGCCAGCCTGCCACTTCTGCGGAAGAGCTCAGGATTCAGCTGCTGCCCGCTGGCGGGAGGGGCGGCGCCAACCCTTGAAGGTACGTGAACCCGCAAGGAGCCGGGTACTCCGTGTTGGCGGGAGGATAGTAGGCGCAAATGGAGAAGGCTTCAAGTGCCGGCGGCAAGTTACATCGGTGCAGGAGGCGAGAGATCGATGCCGGTTGAGATCGGGATTCAAAGCTATACTTTTCGCAAGTTCGACATCCGCACGGTAGCCGACAAGCTGCAACAACTAGGTGTACAGGCGGCGGAAGTCTGGGATGGCCACCTGCCGGCGAGCACACCACCAGCAGAGGTTGAGAGTATCCTGGCTCACTTTCGCTCCCGCGGCTTGCGCGTATGCGGCTTTGGGGTGGTCTGGCTGCGTGATCCGGAGTCGGCCCGTCAGCTCGTGCAGTTTGCAGCCCGGCTCGGGGCGGACTACCTGAGCGTCGACTTCAGGCCTGACGACCGTGAGACGCAGCAGGCGGCAGTGGCGGAAGCACAAGAGGCGGGAATCTGCCTGGCTCTGCACAACCATGGGCCAGGTCACCATTTTGGCAGCTCGGAAAGGGTCTGGCAGGCGGTGAGCGGATATCCCCGTGAGATGGGGGCATGTGTCGATACCGGCCATTACCTGCGTTCCGGTGAAGATCCGGTAGCGGTGATCGAACACCTGGGCGAGCGAGTGCATGCCGTTCACCTGAAGGATTTTGTGGATGAAAGGAAGGAGGTTTCGCCTGGAACCGGCAGACTCGATCTGCCCGCCGTCGTGGCCGCTTTGCGGAAGCAAGGGTTTGCGGGCACATATGTTATAGAGTATGAGGCCGATCCGGAGAACCCGTCTCCTACTCTGGAACCGGTCGTTGCTCGCTTGCGGGAGCTTCTCGGCCAGGAGTAGCTTTCCCAAGCCCGGTTGAGGGGGAAAGAAAATAGGCACTGCAGGCGGATGGTCGCGGCAGCAGGACCCCGTTACGCTCAGACCAGCAGCGCGGCTGGTGGGATGCGGGATGACACGGAAATGGCAGGACTGGCTGTCTGGCTGCCGCAGGCTTCGCCGGCGGAGCAACAACCCGGTATTGTCTGATGAGGTGCACGTTGACCTTCCGGAGATTCGGATCACCGTGACCCGACACTCCGATGACCCCACCCCTCATGAACTGCACGTCATCATGCCACGGGTTGAGATAAGGCGGGAGTGTACCCGGTCTACTCCGGCAGGATGCCGCACCGAGATTGTGGTAAACAGCCTCACCATAGTGGACGCTCCCAGACAGCCGGTCTCCGTTGCGCGCCGGATTGCCGCTACGTCCTCACAAAAGTTACCGCCGGGCAGTCGCCTGGAAGGGCGCTGCCGTCTGTGGCGGCGGGCAAACTTACCCGCAATCAGGATGTAGGAAACAAGTGGCTGTGGAGAGCCCCGACGTTGCTGCACGTCTCGCGTGGGGGAGACGTGCAGCCAGAGTTTATATACTCAATCAAAGACCACCCAGGTGCTTGAGAACTACCCAGGCCACCACGATTATGCCGATGAACGTGAAGAAGTCCATAGTGAACCCCTCGCATCCTTTCTGCCGGAGTATCGTCTGCTCAGACGCAGGGAAGACGACGGACGTTCACACAGAGACCTGGGAAATGGTTGGAGAATAGAACAGCAATAACGAAAAAGCAAGCGACCGGCACCTGAGCCTAAGTCTGGGCCGACTCCGTAAAGCGGCCCAGATGCCGGTCACTTTGCTTACCCTTGACGCCGAGCCTCCAGCTATTAGAAGGAGCTAGTAGTGTCTGTAGTAGTAGTGTCAAGCGTGCCGGCGTCGGTGGTAGCGGTCGCGTCAGTGGTCGCGGTGTCCGTTGTGGTCGCGTCGGCCGCGGTGGTATCCGTGCTCTCGGTGCTTAGCGTATCGGTGGTCTCGGTTCCGAGGGTGTCAGTCGTAACGTCGGTAGAGGTATCTTCCGTGGTGGTGGTCTCCTCGGTTGTGGTCTCCTCGGAGGTCGCTTCATCCTTCTTGCCGCAGCCGGCGGCCACGAAGGTAACCAGCAACAACGAAATCCCAAGGACAGCCCACTTCTTAGAAATGCGCACGCCAAACCCTCTCCTCTTTAAAGATGAAGGACCTAATCCTCCCTAAGGCTTGCCCGGCTGGCCTGACGAATGAGCACCCGGGCGTAGAGCCGGCCCGTTCGTGATTATATGCCGTAAACCAGATTTAGCAAAGAGGGTAAAGGGCCGCAAAAGCCTCCCGCAACTGCCTGAAGCAGACGGTACCCATTTATCCCTCTGAGGGTAGACGGATCTCTTCCAGGGTCGTTCGGGCCCATGCGGGCACCCACGGCAAAGCGCGGAATCTCTATGAGGATCAGCCGCGCTGCAGCCCGGCAGGGGAACCGCACGCCTCCGGATAATTCTCCGTCGCGGTTCTAAACGGCCTGACTCGACCGGAGGGCCGCACAGGGCGAGGCGGGCTGCCCGGGCGCAGGTGGTCCGCATCGCTAACGGACGGAGATGAAAGGGCAGGGTGAAGGGATTGTGGAGAACAAGCATACAGAAGTCAACCTGACGCGCGACAGACTCAGAGAGCTGGCCAGCCTGCTACGCAGCGCGCTCTGGCTGGATATGCTGACCGAGGCGGAGGTGGAGGGACAGGTTTGGGGTGATCCGGATTTCGATCCCGAACTCCAACTTGGAGTCGAGGTGGATGGCGGGCTGGTCGGCGCGTTGGGCGGGGTTGTCCGGCAGGACCGCGGGACGGGCACAAGCGTCGGTTATGTGAAGTTTGTTGCCGTCTCTCCTACTTACCAGAGACAGGGGGTGGGAACTAGCCTGCTGAAGAGGTTTGAAGCTCTTCTCGCAGCGCGGGGAGTAGACACAGTACGGGTGAGCGGCAGTGCACCCTGCTACCTTTGGCCCGGTGTCGATGTCTGCTACACCGGAGCCTACTGCTTCTTTCTTAAGAACGGATATACGCGCTATGCCGACGCAGTTAACCTGCGTGTCGACCTGGCCACTGCACCTTTGGATACGGAAGATGATGAACGGTTCCTGGCAAGCCAGGGAATCGTCGTCCGTCGCATGGAGCCGGACGATGCCGAGGCGGTTGGCAACTGGATTGCCCGGGCTTTCGGCGATAACTGGCGTTGGGAAACCATGGCATCGCTGCGTCGTTCTCCGCCGGCCGTCTTTATCGCGATACAACCATCCGCGGCGGCGGAGGAGCGGGTGGTAGGATTTGCCGCCTACGCCGGAAACCGGCGCAACTGGTTTGGGCCGATGGGGACAGACCCGCGCGTCCGTAAGCTTGGCATCGGCCGCACGCTCTTGCGGCTCTGTCTGCGCGACCTCAGGGAGCAGGGGTACCTGGAGGCTCAGATCTCCTGGGCCGGCCCGGTGCCGTTCTATGCTCGCACGGTCAATGCCCGAATGGACCGCGTCTTCTACCTTATGCACCGTTCGCTGAAAGACGGGAATACTTAAACGGGCGTTGTCTGCTGCTGCCAGGCATTTGGCGGTCGGTATGTGGTCAGCCAGCGGGCAGCTGCCCATCTACTTCGGCAATGGGAGGGTTTGTACATGCAACGCTGCCCGCATTGTGGCCGTTTCAACGACGATAGCAACAAATTCTGTATAGAGTGTGGCGCACCGTTGGCGACGGCCAACACCCGTTCGTATCCAACATCCACCGAGATGCGGGATACCATCGATCCGCAGTTGGCTCAAGCCCGCAGGCACTGGGCGCAAGAGCCGGTGGAGGGCACGGCAGCCGGAGCACGACATGTGCCGGGAGCTGCTCCCCACGGTGGGCCGGAGGGTGTGCACGGGACGCCCGAACGCTAGGAGGGCACTGCGTTGAAGCTGGCATCGGTGAAGTATGGAACCCAGGAAACCGTCGCCCTGGTCTGGGGTGACGACCTGATCGACCTGGGCCGCGGGCTTCGCCTCTACCGTCTTGCCAAAGAGGGCGAACCGGGGCCTACCATCCGTTCACTACTGGATCTCTTAAACCAGCGGTCGGCACTCACCGCCAACCAGCCCTTCACCGCTTTTCTGGCGGAGGTGGTCGCCTTTCTCGACCGCCACCACCTGTGGCCGACCCTGACCATTCCGGGGACACCCCGTCTCGGGCCTCCGATAGCTCGCCCGGGCAAGATAATCTGCCTGGGACGGAACTATGCCGCCCACGCCCGGGAGACTGACGCCCCGGTTCCGTCCGAACCCATCTACTTCGTTAAGGCATCCACGGCGGTGATCGGCCAGGATGACGAGATAGTCTATCCGGAAGGGGCAGAACGCGTAGATCCCGAGGCTGAGCTGGCAGTTGTGATCGGGACGCGGGCGCGCAACCTGACGCGGGAGAGCGCTCTTGACTGCGTTCTCGGTTATACCATCCTCAACGATGTGACTGAACGCAGCCTGCAGCAGCAGGATATCGCCGCCAGGCAGCCCTGGTTCCGATCGAAGAGTTACGACACGTTCTGTCCTATGGGTCCGGTCGTGGTGCTGACCGACGAGATCTCCGACCCCCATACGCTACAGATCACCCTGCGAGTCAATGGTGAACTGCGTCAGACTGCCTCTACTGCCGAGATGATCTTCAAGATACCAGACATCCTGGTGGCCATCACCCGGCATATTACGCTCGAACCGGGGGATATCGTCAGTACCGGTACTCCACAGGGAATTGCCCCGATCAAGCCCGGTGATCTTGTGGAATGCACGGTGACCGGGATTGGTACCTTGCGCAACCGGGTGGTCAGCAGTACCGGGACACCCTGATCGCTGGCAGGTGTTGGTGATAGAGCTTGTGGAATTAGATAGCAGAAACAATGTGAGAGGAGGACCGCCATGAAGTTTTCGGTACGGTGCTGGGCTTTGCGAACCACCCTGGGACTGGCAGTCTGGTTGGTAGCTCTCTTCTCCCTTGTGCCGGTTGTAGTTGGGGCGACGGGAGAAGAGGCGGGCTCGTTATCGTCCCCAACCCTGACTATCTTGCACACCAATGACACTCACGCGCATCTGGAACAGATTGCCCGCCGGGCCGCCCTGGTCAAGCAGATACGGGAGCAGGTGCCCGACGCGCTCCTGGTTGACGCCGGAGATGTCTTCTCCGGAACTCTCTATTTCACCCAGTATCAGGGCAGGGCCGATCTCGAGTTCATGAACCTTCTCGGGTACGATGCGATGACGATCGGCAACCATGAGTTTGACAAGGGGCCCGCCGGACTCGCTTCTTTTGTGGCCGGGGCACGCTTCCCGCTGGTGAGTGCCAACGTCGATCTTGCCGATGACCCTGATCTTGGCAAGTTTGCCCGCACCGAGATCGGCAGTAAGGAGAGCGGCATCTACCCGGCGGTGATCCGGGAGATTGCCGGTGCAAAGGTAGGCATCATAGGGCTGACTACGCCGGAAGCAGCCGAGATCTCAAGTCCCGGACCGCACGTACGCTTCCGTGACCCGATAGCTGCCGCCGGCGAGCTGGTGGACCGTCTTACGGACATGGGGGTTGACCGGATTATCGTCCTCAGCCACCTTGGGTGGTCGCGGGACCTTGAACTGGCGGCGGCGGTCGAAGGGATCGATGTGATTGTAGGCGGGCACAGCCACACCGTACCGGAAGAGTATCCGGCCGTTATCACCGCCGACGGGACCCCCACGCTGGTGGTACAGGCGGGTGCAGAAGGCAAGTACCTCGGCCGGTTGGACGTCACTTTTGACCAGAAAGGCGTTCCCGCTGCCTGGCAGGGCGGGCTGACAGCCGTGGACCAGAAGGAGAATGAGCAATTCGTTGTGGAGGAAGAGCCGCAGGTGGCCGCTCGGCTGGCCGAGTATAATGCGGCGCTGGCTGATATACGCTCCCGCGTGGTGGGGAGGACGGCGGTCGCCCTTGACGGTGAGCGGGCGCATGTCAGAGCCCAGGAGACTAACCTCGGCAACCTGATCGCCGATGCTATGCTGGCTAAGGCCGCTCCCTGGGGGGCGCGGATCGCCATCACCAATGGCGGCGGAATCCGGGCTTCCATCGATGCGGGTGAGATCACCCTGGGCGAGGTTCTGACAGTGATGCCTTTCGGCAACACCCTGATGGTGACTGAGCTGACGGGAGCCCAGATTGTCGAGGCGCTGGAAAACGGAGTCAGCCAGGTAGAGAGCGGCGCCGGACGCTTCCCGCACGTAGCCGGATTGCGTTTCGTCTGGGATCCCAAGCAGGCGCCGGGCAAACGGGTGGTGAAGGTGGAAGTTCGTGAGCCCGACGGGAGCTACAGGCCGATAGACCCGGCCGCCAGCTACAAGGTTGCCACCAACAACTTCCTGTACAGTGGCGGCGATGGATATCACGTGTTCACCCAAGGCCGGAATTCCATCGAAGCAGGTTTTGTGGACTTTGAGGTGCTTGTGGAGTACCTTCAGGCAAAGGGAGAGGTTAACCCCCAGGTGGAGGGCCGAATCGTCAGAATGGAGTAGGCCGACCCGATGTTGGTTTCCGATCACAGAATCAGAAGATGGGGCGAGTGTACGCCCCATCTTTTTTTCCTGGATCCGGCAGGAGGCTCGACCGCCGGTTTTGGTCTAACCAGCGGCTGAAGGCGTAGGATGAAGTAGAGGTGCAAGTCCATGCGACAGCAATCAAAGCGATCGCAAACGCTTCTCCTTTTGCTTATGCCGTTCCTGTCGGCGGCCTGGTGGGGGTGGCGTGCCTATACCGCGGAAGCGGGGAAGAGAAGCTTAGTCACTCTCCTGGTTCAGGCCCTGGGTCAGCAGACGGCCGACCTGATCCTGAGCGACGGGGAGGTGACCGAGGCGTCGTATGACCTTGTCGTGGATATGCCGGGGCCGGAAAGAGTGGTGGCGGCGTCGCTTGCACCCGACCGGGGGTGGATTATAGTTGCTGCCGGCGACAGTCAGGGCTCTCGTGCCCTGACCACGGACGAGGATTGGATGCAGGAAAGCAGGCCCTTTCTTGCCGTCAGCGAGGAGCTTGGCCGTATCTGCCGGGTCGACTCCCTCCAGGCGGTGGGAGATCCCGCAAGCGAGTTGCGGGTGATCGAAGAGTACGACGCCAGGACGGGGGCGCTCTCGTTTGTCCGGCAAATGCGCGTTCTCAAGTGGGACGGCAGGAGGCTACGCTCGGTCTGGGAAGGCAGAATGTGGGAGGAGTCGTACAGTCCCGAACCGCCGTTTTCCCGCAAGTTGACTCTGGCGAGCAGCATCGAGATGCGCCCCGGAGTCATAACTACCGTCGAGACCCTTTCCGAGTATGAACGACGGCCGGACTCCGTTCAATATGATCTGGTAAAGGAGACGAGGAGCACCCGGGAGTACCGCTGGGACGCCAACCGCTTCTACTTCGTCGCCCGCTGACGGAGGGAAGTCGAGCTTGACACCGTACAGCCCCGCCAGCTACAGTTGATTGAGAAGCTTTCTCAATGAAGGGTAGTGGCGTGGCACCATGCAGGCCGGAAGAGGCGGGCAGCCGCAGGCTGGGTACCGGCAGGCGATGAACCCGCATTGTGGTAGTGATCGCGATCCTCGCTTGGGGCGCTTGGCGATGCGGGCGACGGCAGCCTACAGAAGGGTGGAAGCGGCCGGTCCGGAGTGGACAGGCCGTCTGGCCCCGGGTGCGTCGGAGTGTCGCTCCCTGGCCGATCTTGCGGCGGGGGAGGAAGCCTGCATCATCGACCTGCGGTGCCCTGAGGTTTTAGCTCGCCGCTTGGCCGACCTTGGGTTCATTCCGGGAGCTACAGTTCGGGTAATGCGGCGGTTTGCCGGAGGCAGGCTGATGCTGGTCACGTTGCGTGGATGGCGGCTGGCATTGCGTCAGGCGGAAGCAAAAGGAGTAGTGGTACGATGAGCTGCCATGGAGCAGGCAAGACCGCGACCGTTCTCGACCGAACAGCAGATGTCCGGAGTGCGCCCGCGACCGATTTCGTATTGGTCCTCGCCGGAAATCCCAACGTGGGCAAGAGTACTATTTTTAATGCTCTCACCGGCGGCAATCAGCAGGTGGGCAACTGGCCGGGCAAAACAGTCACCCGCAAGAGTGGGATCTACCGTTCCCGTACGGGAGGGTTTACCTGCGAGATCATCGATCTGCCGGGTACCTACAGCCTCGACCCGCTCTCTCCCGAAGAAGAGCTGGCTCGGGAGGTGCTCACCTCGGGAGTTGCCGACGCAGTTGTGGTCGTAGTTGATGCCACCCATCTCGAGCGAACTCTTTATCTGGCTTTGCAGTTGCAAGAACTGCAGCAGGCGAGCGTCAGGCCGTTTGCGCTGGTGGTGGCTCTGACCATGCTGGACATGGCGCGGGCACAAAAGATCCATCTGGACCTAGCGCGCCTCGCAGAGCTGCTGCAATTGCCGGTGGTAGCGGTGGACCGGGAGAATCCCGAAAGCCTCGCTCGCTTGATGCAGTCTGTCTATGAGGAGGTCAGGAGGTTGAGACGGCTTGCCGGTACTGGCTGCCGGCCGGTGCCGGCGCGGCAAGGAGTGCCCCAAATCAGCACGCTCTCCCTTGACGGCGAGGACCCGCTGGAGGCGGCCGGACGCCGGTACGCCAGGATTGAGTCGATCCTGGCAGCAGTTCAGAAGAAGCACAACACCGCTTCTTTCAGCGACTGGTTGGACCAGTATGTGCTGCATCCGTGGCTGGGATATCCTATACTAGCTCTCGTTCTGGCCGCGTTCTTCTGGCTTACCTTTGCTGCCAGCACTCCCCTGGTCGATCTGGTTGACCAGGGGATCGCCGAGCTGGGGGACTTACTTGCTGCTCTGCTTACTTCCCTGGACGCGCCGCCCGCAGTACAGGAATTCCTCGTCGAAGGGATTGTGGGAGGGGTCGGCGCGGTGCTGGCTTTCTTCCCGCTGATGGGAATCTTCTTTTTCCTGTTTGCTTTTCTCCAGGATAGCGGCTATCTGGCCCGGGCTGCCTTCCTTCTGGACCGCTTCATGCAATATCTCGGGTTTCACGGGCGAGTATTCTTCGTCTTGCTGACCGGATACGGCTGTAATGTTCCGGGGGTGCTGGCCGCCCGTATCCTGGACAACCACGACGACCGGCGCGCGGTCATCCTGCTCGAACCGCTGATACCCTGTGCAGCCCGCCTGGGCGTGATGACGTTCCTGGTCGCCGCCTTTTTCCCACCGCTTCTGGCCACGTTCGTCCTCATCGGGTTGCTGGTTCTGGACGGACTGCTGGTGGGGCTGCTTGCCTTCTTGTTGCGCCGCAAGCTGACGAGGGGGCCTCTCTCGCCTTTTCTCCTGGAGCTGCCCGATTACCGCTGGCCCTCCTTGCGAACCCTGCTGCTTGGCACATGGCATGAGCTCCGTCATTTCCTGAACAAGGCGGGAACCATCATCCCCCTGGCCACTGCCGGTTTCTGGCTTGTGAGTCACATTCCCTGGGGAGTTCCCGTTGAGGAGACGGTGGCCGGTTGGATAGGGCGGTTACTGGCCGGCGGCCTCGGTTGGCTCGGCATGGACTGGCGGATGGGGATGGCGCTGGTCTCAGGGGCGCTGGCAAAAGAGACGGCACTCTCCACTTTGGCCGTCAGTCTGGCGTCGAATGGGGGCGTCGGGGCAGCAGGACTGGGTGACGCTGGTTTACCCCTGCTGTTGCGCTCCGCTTATACGCCCGCCCAGGCTCTCAGCTTCCTTACCGTCTTCATGCTTTACTTCCCCTGTTTGGCCACAGCTCGCGTGATGCGGGACGAACTGGGAAGCAGGAGGCTGTTTGTGACGGGCGTGATCGGCAGTATGGTGATTTCGCTCCTGTTGGGGGCGGTCGTTTATGCGGCAGGCCGGATCATCTTCTGAGAACGGGCTAGACATCGGTCCAGGCCCGGGCGGGAGTAATACCGTAGCCGAATTATTGTGGCTGGTCGCGACGGAGGGAATGATTGACCGGAGCAGGCTGCGCCGCCGGCTGGGCATCTCGTCGGAGTTGCTTGACGTTCTCTTAGATGATCTGGTCAGACGGAGCTGGTTGGTACCTGCTTACGCGCCTGGAGAACCGGCCTCTTTACCTCTGCCGCCTCGCTGTCGCGACTGCCCTCTTGCCACGCCGTCTTCCACGGGGTTGAGATCGGTTTCACGAACATTACCTGCGGGCCTGCAGCGATATCTCCTCACTCCGGCCGGGCGTCGCCGGCTCGAATCCTGGTTGACGAAGCGGGCAAGACCACTCCCTCGAGGGCGAGCAAACGTGCTTTCATTGTCGGCCCACCGCCCGAGTACTCGCCGAGGATCCCCGATTGGGGAATGACCCGGTGGCAGGGTATCAATAGGGGAACAGGGTTGCGAGCCAGCACATTGCCGACAGCCCGGGCCGCCCCTGGCCTGCCGATCTCCCGGGCCACCCAGGCATACGAACGGACTTCACCGCGTGGAATCTCCCGCACTTTGAGGAGAACGCTCCGGCTAAAAGCCGTCAAGCCCGTCAGGTCGAGGACTCCCGTAAACTCCTTGCCGGCGAGCCAGTCTGATAGCATACGGGTCATTTCCGCCTGACGGCTGACGTCGGCCCGTGCGTTTCCGGCTGGCGGTGAGAAGAAATCGACCCAGCAGATGCCGCGAGCGGTCCACCCTACCCATACTGGCCCGAGGTCCGTCTGGCAGCAGCAGTAGCATATCTCGCGCGAGTAACTGCCTGCCGGTCGAGCCCTGCGTGTACCGGTTGAGGGCAGATGGTTCACGGCCGGTCACCCCCTTTGCAGCAAAATGCGGGCTGCCGCCCGTAAGGGCGACAGCCCGGAAAGCGCCAAAGCTTCTGGCTCCGCCTCTCTGACGCCCGGTCTCTGGTATTAGTAATCCATATCGGGCGTAGAGGGCGTTGTTTGCTTCTCCTGCTTGGGCACTTCGGAGATGAGAGCCTCCGTGGTCAGCACCATGCTGGCGATGCTGGCCGCGTTCTGCAAGGCGATACGGGTCACCTTGACCGGGTCGATAATGCCGGCGTTGATCATATCCTCGAATCTCTCAGCGGCAGCGTTGAATCCGAGCCGGCCATCGCCCTGCTTGACACGTTCAACGACGACGGAACCCTCCCAGCCGGCATTATTGGCAATCTGCCGCAGCGGCTCGGCGAGAGCCCGCTTCACGATGGAGGCTCCTACCTTGATGTCACCGGAAAGCTGGGCCTCCAGCTTCTCCACGGCGGGGATGGCGGCAATCAGCGCGGTACCACCGCCGGGGACGACGCCTTCCTCCACCGCGGCGCGGGTGGCGTTGACGGCGTCCTCAATCCGGTGCTTCTTCTCCTTCAGTTCGGTCTCAGTGGCAGCACCGACCTTGATCACTGCCACACCGCCCGCCAACTTGGCCAGCCGCTCCTGCAGCTTCTCCCGGTCATAGTCGGACTCAGTCTCTTCGATCTGACGACGGATCTGTTCGATCCGACCCTTGATCTTGGCGGGATCGCCCGCACCCTCAATGATAGTGGTGCTCTCCTTCTCGACCTTGACTCGCCGGGCCCGGCCGAGCTGGCTGAGGTTAACGTTCTCAAGCTTAATGCCGAGGTCTTCCGACAGGAATGTACCACCGGTGAGGATGGCGATATCCTCAAGCATCGCCTTACGCCGATCGCCGAAGCCGGGAGCCTTCACCGCGCAGACGTTGAGGGTGCCGCGAATCTTGTTCACCACCAACGTAGCCAGGGCCTCGCCTTCGACGTCTTCGGCGATGATGAGCAGCGGTTTGCCGGCCTGGACGATCTTCTCCAGCAGCGGAACAAGGTCGCGTACGTTGGAGATTTTCTTCTCATGAATAAGGATATACGGATCGTCGAGTTCGGCCACCATCGTTTCAGCGTTGGTGACGAAGTAGGGGGAGATATATCCCTTATCAAACTCCATACCTTCTACTACCTCAACGGTGGTGCCGGTACCCTTGGACTCCTCGACGGTAATGACGCCGTCCTTGCCCACCTTCTCCATGGCCTCGGCGATAAGCTGGCCGATCTCCTCGTCATTGCCGGCGATGCTGGCCACGTGGGCGATATCCTGCCGACCCTCAACAGGGATGGCCCGCTTCTTCAGGTCTTCGACCACCGCCTCTACGGCCTTGTCGATCCCTTTCTTCAACTCCATTGGGTTGGCACCGGCGGCCACGTTCTTCAGACCCTCAAGCACAATAGCCTGAGCGAGGACTGTGGCTGTGGTAGTGCCGTCACCGGCGATGTCGTTGGTTTTCGAGGCTACCTCCTTGCAGAGCTGGGCGCCCATGTTTTCGTACGGATCTTCAAGTTCGATCTCCTTGGCTACAGTGACTCCGTCCTTCGTAATGACGGGGGAACCGTACTTGCGCTCCAACACAACGTTGCGGCCCTTCGGCCCGAGAGTGACCTTGACGGCATTGGCCACCTTGTTGACGCCACGTTCCAGTGCTTTGCGGGCTTCTACATCAAATGCGAGTTGCTTGGCTGCCATCTCCGGACCTCCTTATTAATTGTCCATAATCCTTGAGAATTTGGATGAGCGTTTGCGCCCGGTATACCTAGAGACGGCTAAACGGACTGGCAATGGTCTCAAGCGTTGATGGCCAGGATGTCGCTCTCCCTCAATACAAGGTAGGTCTCGCCGTCTACCTTGAACTCGGTGCCGCTGTAGCGGGCGAACACAACGCGGTCACCCACCTTAACTTCCATGGGAGCCCTCTGCCCGTTGTCGAGCAGGCGTCCAGGACCAACGGCCACTACTTCGCCCTCCTGGGGCTTCTCTTTGGCCGTATCCGGCAGCACGATGCCGCCCTTAGTCTTCTCTTCCTGCTCAATCGGTTTTACCACGACCCGATCAGCCAGTGGCTTTAGCACTACCCATCCCTCCTTAGAGTGTTACCGGCCCGGCGCATGGCGCGTCTGGGCACACAGCCGCCCCGCACCGGCCGCGGACAGATTGTTAGCACTCACGTATGGTGAGTGCTGACATCCAACTAATATATCCCGGCAATGGCAGCTGTCAATAGGGTCGAGGCAAAAACGCATGTGGGGTACCTGTCAGCGCAGCTGACGCGCCAGGAAGTCGGCGGCCGTCCGCACTACCGCCTGTTCAAGCTCTCCTACCGGATGCTTCGGGTCACGACTGGCCACAATTACAACCCCCTCCAGCTCACCGTCACGGCGGATGGGGGCAATGACCTGGCTTTCCGGTTCGAAACCTTCGATAAGCGGCGGCTGACCGGCAGTGTGGCTCACAATGACATCTTCGGCCTGCGCAATCTTGGCCAGCTCATCTTCGTTGACCGCCCGGCCCAACAGCTGTTTCTTCGGAGCCCCGGCAACGCCTACTACTTCCTGCGTGTCGGCTACAATGGCAATAAAACCCAGGGAATCGTGGAGTGCCTCGACATACTCCTGGGCGTGGTCTTCAACTGCGGTAATCGGGGCGTATCGCTTGAGGATCACCTCGTTTCCCCGGTCGATGAAGATCTCCAGCGGGTCACCCTCACGTATGCGTAGAGTGCGGCGAATCTCCTTGGGAATGACAATTCGACCCAGTTCATCCATACGGCGAACAACGCCTGTCTCTTTCATGTTTATCCCCCCGTAAGGAGGCGCTGCAGCAAATCCACGGCGATTTCACGGCCGGAGAGCTGGCGCTATTGGTTCCGTGTTCCGTGAGTAGGATGCCGCGGCAGCAGAGCGTTATTCAGCCCTGGTTGAACCACTGCAGTTGGGTCGCAGACGAAACTCACAACAACTGGCTCCGCGGGCGATGCAGCGGACCTGTTCCACTTCTGCATTGACGAGACTTGCCAACACTGCTTCTTCCGTTCGGCACAACGCCGGGAAGAGCTCTGCTACCTTACGAATGGCACAGTTCTTCTGCACGAGCCGCACCGAACCGTCAGGGTCGATTATCACCTCGGCAAAGTATCCTTCATTTGACCGGGCGCTGGCAAGTGCTTGTACTCTTGCCGGCAAGTCGACGTTGACCGGGATGAACTGTCGATAGTGCGAGATCATTCGTCGCACCCGCGTTTGCAGCAACCGATCGAGAAGTTGAGCTCTGTCTGCGTCGCGCAAAATGTCGACCGCAAGACTGGCATAATTGCGTGGAAAGAGTTCATCACCTTGGGGAGTCAGACGGAAGAGTTGACAGGGGCGGCCTGGTCCGTGCCTCTGCCAGCTGTAGGTAACCAGCCCTTCCCGCAGAAGCGCTTCCAGGTGTTGTCTGACCCCCATGGGGGTGATGCCCAGCGCCTCGCTGAGCTGTTTCACGGTCATTTCGCCCTGCTCTTTGAGAAGCCGAAGCAGTTCAGCCCGAGTTGGCTGTTCGTGGATTTCCACCGGATCACCTCTTCTCGTATTGTAGTACCAGGGAGGGCGGGAGTAAACTTATAAAATATAGTACTGACTATACGACTCCCCAGGGCGCGACAATACCGGAAGTGATAGCCTTACCGTTGTCCGGCGTGCTAGCGGACGATGACGGAAGGTGCATGGTGAGAAAGGGAGGTTCACTTGATGGAGGCAAGAAGCGAGGGAGAGCTGTACCGGCTGGTAATCATCGGCGGCGGCCCTGCCGGTTACACGGCCGCACTGTATGCGGCGAGGGCGGGCTTGCATCCCCTGCTTCTCGAAGGCGACGAGCCGGGGGGGCAGTTGATGCAGACCACCACCGTGGAGAACTTCCCTGGTTTCCCCGACGGGGTGCAAGGGCCGGAGCTGATGCAGCGGTGGCGGGAACAGGCGCAGCACTTTGGAGCAGAGATCCGTGCTGAGACGGCCACCCGCATCGATTTGAGCCAGCGTCCATTTCGCATTGAGGCCGGCGGTCGGGAAATCGCTGCTGAAACTCTTATCCTGGCCATGGGTGCCTCCGCCCGCCGCCTGGGGCTGGAGGCGGAAAAGCGGTTGACCGGCCGTGGAGTCTCGACCTGCGCCACCTGCGACGGTTTCTTCTTCCGGGGCAAGAGGGTGGCTGTCGTCGGAGGAGGCGACTCGGCCTGCGAGGAAGCCCTGTACCTGGCCAAACTCGCCGAGAGCGTCACCTTGATCCACCGCCGCAGCGAGTTGCGGGCATCCCGGATTCTGCAGGAGCGTGTCCGGGCGGAGCCGAAGATCAACATTAACTGGAATGCGGTGGTAGAGGACATATATGACGTCGCGGCCGGAAAGGTAACGGGTGTTGCCTTGCGGGATACCGTTACCGGCGAGCGGCGGGAACTGAGTATCGACGGCCTTTTCGTGGCAATTGGTCATGTTCCCAACACTGCTTTGGTCAAAGGCCAACTTGAGCTTGACGAGCATGGTTATATCCGGGTCAAAGGCACAGGTCCGGGTGCGACTGCCACCAGCATTCCGGGAGTTTTCGCCGCCGGTGACGTCCAGGATCCGTTCTATCGTCAGGCGGTAACGGCTGCTGCTTCGGGCTGCCAGGCAGCGATGGACGTTGAGCGCTTTCTGGAAGGGAGTAGCTTCCATGATTGGGGCCTGGCTGGGACCGGATCGGCCGCTGATGCCCAGAGGTAAAACGGGCATGTCACATAGTATGCAGATGGTGCAAAGGAGGCGTTGTCTTGGGCCCGCGCCAGTGGTGCGGGCCTTCTGCTCATGAGTCTGGAGGTCAGGGAAGCGTTAATTGGCTTGTTAGCGGAGGATCCTGCTGTGCTGGCGGCCTACGTTCTGGGTGAACAGGGAAGCGGCGGGCCAGGCATGCCGCCGACCTTGGTTCGCCAGGGGCAATCCTTGCTGCAACTGGGGGTGCTTTTCCGCGTGCCCGGTACCGGCCGGGCAGTCAGCCCGCGCGATAAGGTAATCCGGCGTATGGCGTTAGCAAGGAAAACCGGGGAATTGCTGGGGACGCCGGTTGAGGTAGTCGATCTGGATAATGCTGACCGCCAGCAGCTCCGGCGCGCTGTTCTCGAGGGAGTCCTCCTGTATGTCCGGACAGGAGGTGAGACGGCGCATCGGGCCTTTGAAGCTTACGTCCGCCACGGAAGGTATAGCAAACAAATTTCTCGACCCGGCGGGGGACCGCGTCGCAATAGCAACTGACAGCTGCGTTTCCTTCTCCTCCCAGACATGGTACAATGAGTAGCGTATAGCAGATATCAACGTGCCATGGCAGGGGAGGTGTTACCGTGCTGCAGGAAGCCGCGGCGTGCCGAAGATTCCCGGTAAGGCTGGTTCTGCTCTTTCTTGCAGTGATCGCTGCTGGGCTTCTTTCCGGAGCTGGCGAACGGTGGGCAGGGACAAAGGCGGCGGAAGGGGAGAAGACCGTCGGATCCCCCAATCTCCAGGTTGATTTTCCGTTGTACCCGGATTTCTCGTTCTCTGACTACGTTTTCCGGACCAACAGGACCGAGATTGAAGTAACGGGGCGAACTGCACCTGAAGTCAAGGTGACCGTTAATGGCGTCTTTACCGTCAGCGGGGCCGATGGGCGTTTTTCTGTACTCGTTCCGCTTCCTATTGAAGGTCCGACATTTCTGCGCGTCCAGGCGCAAGACGCGGATGGAGATACCACAACGCTTATTGTGCCTATCATTCGCGATACCACGCCTCCGGAGCTAACCATACCCTCGCCTCCTTCCGGGTGGCAGACACGGGAGGACTCACTGGAGCTTCAAGGGAAGACTGAGCCGGGAGCACGGGTGTGGGTGGATGGCGAATCTCTTGCCGTCTCCGAAGACGGGAGTTTTGCAGTCACCAAGAGCCTTCAGCCAGGTTCAAACTTCTTTGCCTTTACTGCCGCCGATGAAGCTGGCAATCTCACCCGGGTTGAGGTGGTAGCTATTCTTGATCGTGAACCTCCTTCTCTGACGATAACCAGTCCCGAGCCGGGCCTGATTACAAACCAATCTGAGGTGCTGGTTGCCGGCCAGACAGAGGCGGGGGCAGTGGTAGCTGTAGACGGTCAAGAAGTGCCGGTCGACGCCGAGGGTCGGTTCCAGCATACGGTAGCACTCACGGCCGATGGCACGCGGTACATAAACGTCCGGGCCAGTGATGCCGCTGGTAACCAGATTGAGACCACACTGCGGGTGGTGCGCGATACCAGGGCTCCCAGTATCACTCCTCAGGAGCCGGCCGCACCTGTCGCTCTGTTGCCCGGAGATGTGCTGGTGGTCCGTTTCCGTGGCGAAGCAGGCGCTACGGCCAGTTTCGACATAGGTGACCGCCGCATCGGGATTCCGGCGGCCGAGGGGAATCCCGGCAACTACACCGGTATCTATCGCATCCAGCCTGACGACCGGTTCGAGAATGCGCCGATACGCCTGCGCCTGAAGGACAAGGCAGGAAATGAGGGCAGCCGGTACGCACAAAGCGTGACCGTACTTGATCCGATGGTGCCGCTGGTGGTGCAGGTCACAGCCAGCGACTATGCTGTGTTGCGGACCGGACCGGGCACAGATTATGAGAGGCTCACCAATGTGTACGCGCCCACGCGTATGGAGGTGAGAGGTAAGGCCGGCGAATGGTTCAAGGTTCAGCTGGGGACGGCCCAGACTGCCTGGGTGCACGAGAGTGTGGTAACGCTCCTGCCTCCCGGGAGTCTACCGCCGCGGGCTCTTATCAGCCAGATCCGCACCAATCCGCAACCCGATGGATCAAGTCAGGTTTCCATTTACCTGTCGGAACGTGTTCCGTTCCTGATCTATCCGGATGTACGCCGCCGCTCTTTGCGGGTGACCCTCTACAACGCGGTGTATGGTCTCTACCATATGGCGTATGGGCCAGGCGAGAAGCTGATCAAGCTGATGACTTTGAATCAACCCGCAGGAGAGACCAGTGAACTCATCATCGACATCGATGCCCCGCACGTGAGCGGGTACTTCGCCCGCTACCAGGGTAACACTCTCGTCATCGAGGTCAGGCCGCCCCTGCCGCGTAGCCTTGAGGGCGTGCGGATCACTCTCGATCCGGGACACGGTGGAGAATCCGGCGCGGTCGGACAGCAGGGCTTGCGCGAAGCCGACGTCAACCTGGACATTGCTCTCCGTCTGGAGCGGCTGCTGCAAGAGGCCGGGGCTAAGGTGATCATGACGCGCCGGACCGATAACCGTGTATCGACCACGACGGACGACCTCTATGCGCGGGTCGAGATTGCGGAAACCAGCAGGAGCCAGCTCTTTATCAGCATCCACAATAACGCAGTTGGCGGCTCAGCAGCTATGACGGTCGAGGGCACGGAGACCTACTACTACAACCCGCTCAGCGGGCAACTGGCCCGTATTGCTCAGGAGGAGATGGTGGCCGTACTTTCCTCCACTGATCGCTTCTTTGCCTACCGTTCCTTTGCGGTCATCCGGCAAACGGGCATGCCGGCGATTCTCGTGGAGGGCAACTTCATCAGCAATCCCGAGATAGAGAGGTGGATGAGGGAGGGCGACTTCACCGAACGCATGGCGCAGGCGCTCTTCCGCGCGATCGTACGCTTCCTGGAAGAGGTGGGGGTTGGTCCGACCGAGCCGGAGGTGACGCCATCGTTGCCTGATCCGACCGACCCAACTCCTGCGTCGTGATCCTGGGTGCGAAATAAGAGCGGCAGCCTGTCTGTTTCAGGCGGGCTGCCACTTTTGCCAGGCGAGAGGCTTGACGCTGTAAAGAAGGCATTTCTCACTGCCGATCAACTGAAAGAGAGCGTCGTTGCGGGAGAGGATATGCTTGCCAGGACGTGTGCTCGTGGTGGACGATACCGCCTTTATGCGACTGACGTTGCGGCGTCTCTTGGAGAAGAACGGCTACCAGGTGGTAGCCGAGGCCGAGAACGGTCTCGAGGCGCTGCAGCGCTACGAGGAGACCCATCCGGATCTCGTAACCATGGACTTGATCATGCCGGTCATGGACGGAATCACTGCCATCAAGGAACTGGTGCGTCGTGACCCGGCCTGTAAGATAATCGTCTGCAGCAGCATGGGGCAGAAGGCACTGGTAGTCGAGGCCCTCAATGCGGGAGCGTTTGACTTTGTGGTGAAGCCCTTCCAGCCCCAACGGGTTCTTGAAGCGCTGGCGCGAGCAGCAGCTGCGACGCGTTGACGGCTACTCACGTCGCGGTCAGCTGCTGCCCATGCTTGCCCGATGCGATCCGGCGCTGCTACGCTACTCCCCAGGCTAAAACCGAACGATGGCCGCTGCCACCGGGTTGTGGAGATGTGGACGTACCCAGGTGATGCGGGTGTTGCTCCGTGATGGGTGCACCCGGTTGGTCAGCAGCACGGAGAAAAGCTGCAAAGTAGGGTCGATCCATATCGAGGTGCCGGTGAACCCGGTGTGACCGTAGGAATTGAGGCTGAAGAGGTCGCCGGCAGAAGAGTACTCTACCGATTTGAGATCCCACCCGAGGCCGTGCCGTACGCCAACCTCCAGCGTGTGGTTGGTGGTCATCAACACCACCGTTGCAGGGCTAAGAATCTGCACATCGCCATAGCTTCCGTAATTGAGGAACATCTGGGCAAATCGAGCCATGTCTGCGGCAGTGGAGAAAAGACCGGCGTGACCGCTGACACCCCCCATCGCCCATGCGTTTTCATCGTGTACTTCGCCTATGATCAGACGGCGGCGAAAAGTGGCATCGTATTCGGTCGCGGCGGCCTTCTCCCTCCATTCCGGGCCCGGGTTGTAGAAGGTATGTTCCATACCCAGAGGATCGGTAATCCGCTCCTTGATGAACTGGTCAAGGGGCTTTCCGCTCACCTTTTCCACGATCGCTCCGAGCATTATATAACCAAGATCACTGTACACGTACTCGGTTCCAGGAGGATTCTCCAGCTCCATGGCACAGATCTTGGCGTACATCTCGTCTTTACTCTTCACCTCTCGGTAGAGTGGAGCCCAGGCCGGAAGGCCCGAAGTATGGGTCAGGAGCTGGCGGATGGTGATATCCTGCTTGCCCTTCTGGGCAAAGGCAGGAATAAAGTCCTTAACAGGATCGTCGAGGCGAAGCTTTCCCTCCTCCAAGAGAATCATGACCGCGGTGGCAGTGAAGAGCTTGGTGACCGAGGCAAGATCAAAGAGGGTATCCTTCTCCATCGGGCGGATATCTTGAGTCCGCTGGGCTACTCCGAAAGCTTCGTAGAGGACCACCGTCCCCCTGCGAGCAGCCAGGAGCACGGCGCCCGGGATGTAGTTGCGCTTGATGGAGTCCTCTATCACCTGTTTGGCCCACGCCAACCGCTCTGTGGACATGCCCACGTCCTCCGGTTGCCCGTCCCAATTGAGGGTGGGGGCGGGCTGGATAGACGAGGCCGCGACGGGGCAAACGGAAGATATTGCCAGCATGAAGAGCAGCGCGAAAACGAAAACCGCCGCATACGGGTATCTGGTCGTTCCGGCCATGCCAGTCCCTCCTTAGCTGTCAAGGAAAGATCACCGGTAAAGAAGGTAGCGGGATCGCACCTGCACGAAAGCCTCGAGGCGGGGCCTGCTCCGTTCCAGGAGCTCATCTGGACTTTCGCTCTGTTCTAATGCCGGGCGCATCCAACCGTTGCCGATCAGGGTATCGAAATAGTACTTTCCTCCGGAAGTGGTGAACCGGAACTGCCGGGGGTAGAGTTTGCGCAGGGTGGCAATGATCCACAATCCGGTCCGGACCGCTTCGAACCGTTGCCGGTCCGTAACGATGATCTCCACCCCTTCCACCCGCTGGCCCTGGTATTTTGAAGTGGTAGGGACGTAAGCTGTAGGCGCAAAACGTACTCCGGGGAGGCTCAGCGCATTCAGCTCCTGGGCGAGCTTGTCGCCATCTATCCAGGGTGCACCTATCATTTCAAAGGGGCGGGGACTACCACGACCTTCAGATACGTTGGTTCCCTCGAGAAGGCAGGTGCCCGGGTATACCAGTGCCGTTTCCAGACGAACCATGTTCGGTGATGGCTTGATCCAGGTGAGTCCGGTGGCATCCCAATACATCTCCCGTTGCCAGCCGGACATCTTGACTACCTCGAGGTCCGCTCCGATGCCGAACTCTTCGTTGAAGAGAAGAGCCAGTTCTCCCACGGTCATGCCGTGCCTTACCGGAATAGGATAAATCCCGACGAATGAACGGTAAGAATCCTCGAGCACCGGGCCTTCCACCTTAAGGCCGCCGATAGGGTTCGGGCGGTCCAGTACGATGAAGCGAATACCCTTCTCCTTGGCAGCCTGCATGGCGTAGGCCATGGTGGAGATGTAGGTGTAGTAGCGGGTGCCGACGTCCTGTATGTCAAAGATCAGCACGTCGATATTGGCCAGCATAGCCGGGGTGGGCTTGAGGGTTTGGCCATAAAGACTCCAGACGGGTATACGCAGGACAGGATCGATATAGGATGAGACCTTAGCGCCCGGCGGCTCATCGCCCCGGATGCCGTGCTCCGGGCTGAAGAGGGCTACCAGCTTCACGCGGGGATCTGCTGCCAGCCGATCGGCGTCGTGGACTCCATCCCGACCCCGACCTGTCTGATTGGTGATCAGCCCCACCCGCTTGCCAGCGATCAAGTCAATCCTCTCCGTCAGCAGGATGTCGATGCCCAAAGCCAGGGATCGCCCTGTGGGGCCGGCGGCCGGCGAAGGCGAGGCGGCTTCAGCCGGGCGGGAGCGGAGCGGGGAGCGGTCCAAGCTTAACCGGCTTGAAAAGCTGAAGAGAAAAACTGTTGCGATAAGAGTCAACATTACGGTGGCAATAGTGAACGGTCGTTGTCTCACGCTCATCACTCCTATCAAATAAGTTCCTCAGGACCAGGGGAATTCCTTTCCAAAAAAGAAACGAGGGGACATCCGTTTCCCCTCGCATTGAACTGTGACGGCTGGGTGCCAACACTCCTCAACCTCCGTGCCAGGAGCGGCTCGTCCAGCTGTCGTCTATAATGTGCGCCGGCAAGTGTAGTTTATGCTTCGTCGCCTTCTTCTCACCGCCGGCGTTTCAGGCGTTCGGCCAGTACGTCGGCCAGCGGTTTCAGGTCCTGCCCGCCTTGCAGGACCGGGTCAAAGAGCGGGCCGCGCCGGACGGCCTCAGCCCGTTCGGCTAAGCTAAACTTCAAAGAGGCGTGGCTGGATTCCAGTTCATCCCAGGTAACTGGGAGGGAGAGCGGCGCACTTGGCAGCGGCCTCACGCTGAAAACGGCAGTGATGGTCTTTTCCGGGCGGTTTTGCATGTGGTCCACGTAGACGCGCCCTCCCCTCCGGGCTACCAGCCTTTCGTTGGTCACCAGGTCAGGACGGTGCGCCACCAGCAACTCACCCAGGTAAGCGACAAACCCTTCGGTCTCGGCGAAGGTATGAACCCGGTCAAGAGGGACGTAGATATGAAGTCCCGTGGCACCGGACACCTTGGGGTAGCTTCGTAATCCGAGGCGGTGGAGCAGATCACGAATGCGTAGCGCTACTTCCCGGGCATCGGCAAAAGTGGCCGGAGGGTTGGGGTCGAGGTCGAAGACGGCGTAATCGGGATATCCCGGGCGGTCGAGCCTGTCCAGGGAGGGGTGGAATTCGATCACCGCCTGGTTGGCCAACCAGACCAGGGTGGCAAGATTGTCCACCGCCGGGTAATCGATGTATCCACGCTGTGTGTCGGAGGAAGGGACCCGGTAGCGACGTATCCAGTCAGGAGCATACTCCGGCAGGTGCTTCTGATAGAAGCCATCCTTGTCGATGCCCTCGGGGTATCGGGTAACCGTAACCCTCCTTCCTGCCAGGTGGGGCAGAAGGTAGGAGGCGACGGTATGGTAGTAGCTGATCAGGTCCGCCTTGCGCAACCCTTCGGCCGGCCAGAGGAGCTTGTCGAGATGGGTCAGGTGAACCTCTTTACCTTCAATGATTACGGTCGTCGTCGCGGAGAGCCTTGTGCCACTCATCGCTTCCCACCTCCCTGACCCCGGCCGCGACAGAAGAGTCCGGGACGCGGCATTCGGAGGGAGCCTTATCCGCGCGTAGCCCGATCCAGCTCGGTTGGCGCAAGAGCCCAAGGGGTGTCCATTCCCGAAAGGCGACACGGGCAACGAGCACGGGACGAATCCAGACGATGGAGAAACCCGGGATAGCAGCTCTGGGCGGGGGAGTGAACGGGCAGTCGGCTGTCTTGAGCCGGGACAGCAGCTCCGACAGTTGCTCGGCTTCCTGCCACGTCCAGCCACTGCCTACTCTCCCTGCGTATATCAGCCTTCCCTGGCTATCGTAGAGTCCTACCAGAAGGCTGCGCACGCGCCTGTCCGAAGCTCCACCAGCCTCTTTGACGAGATATGCTCCCACTACCACATCCAGTTCGGGCCGGACCCGTGCCTTAACCCAATCTCTGCTCCTGCCCGGCTGGTAGCGGCTGGTGAGGCGCTTGCCTACCACTCCTTCGAAGCCCTGGGCCACACTGGCTTCGTAGAGGAGAACGCCCTCGCCCCGCACGGCCCGGGAAAGGAGAAGAGGCGGGAGGGCATCGGCGTTCCGGTCGCACAACAGCGATTCCAGCCGGGTTCGGCGGGTGAGAAGCGGTTCGGACCGGAGATCCACCCCGGAAAGAAAAAGCAGGTCGAAGACGACGAAAAGCAGCTCAATCGGGTCAGTGGAGACGGCTTGGCTGCCAGCGGGCGGTGGGTAGTTTCCGGGCAGAATTATGTCGGTTTCAAAAGATGGCCCCATGCGCCGCTGCAGCGCGTGGAAGTCCGGGCGCCCCCCGCGGAGGGCGACGATTTCACCGTCAAGGAGGGCAGGACAGCAAGCAGGAGGAAGGTTCGCTGCCAGGCCTCGCAGTTCAGGAAAGCGCGGTGTGAGGTCGTGGCCGCTGCGGGACTGCAGCCGGGTAGCAACCCCCCTCTCCGTCTGTGTGCAAAAGGCGAGGCAGCGGAAACCGTCCCACTTGGGTTCAAAGAGAAAGTCGGGAGAATCGAAGGGCGCTCCTTCTACGGGCAGCATCGGTTTGACCGATCCGAAGGGGGGCAGTCCGGCGCAAGCGGCGTCCATCGCCCTAGGTCAACCTCCCGTTGGCCAGTGCGTCGGCACTTGCTCGTCGCCGCCTGCCGGCTTTGGGCGGGTTGGGTGTGGAGTCGCCTGGGTTGCTTCCGGCCGCAGGGGTGCCATTATTTGGCTGCCCTCCCTGTCCCTGACTTTGGCGCGCTGCGCGGGCGGCCGCCAGACTCCGTTCCAGCGCCTCCATCAGATCGATGACCTGGCCGCGGGCGGGCCCAGCAACGGCAGCATGCTCCTTCGCCGGCATCCCTTGCAGCTTCTCCTGCAGTAGTTTTTCGACCTTCTGCCGATACTCGCTTGCGTACCGCTCCGGCACAAAAGGTTCGGTCAGATGGTCGATGAGGCTGAGGGCAATCTGCAATTCGCGATCGCTCAAGCTGGCGGTCGGTCGCGCCGGGGCGGCGCGCACTTCATCGGGATAGAAGAGCGTGTTGAGGGCAAGGACATCCCGGTAAACCCTGATAGCTACCAGCCGTTCCTTGTCGCGCAGGGTGAAGCGGCCGATCCCGATGCGCCCGCTCTCCTCCAGAGCACGTTGCAGCAGCGCGTAGGGCTTGCTGCCGCCTTCAGCCGGTTCTATGAAGTATGTGCGCTCGAAGTAGACCGGGTCGATCTCCCGCAGTTGAACGAAGTTGATAAGCTCGACCGAGCGTTCGTGGGTACCGGACAGTTCCTCCAGTTCCGCAAACTCTACCGGAAGATACTCGCCGCGGCGGTATTCGTAGCCGGCCACCAGTTCGTCCGGGGAAGTCTCCCGTTCACAGGTGGGACACCATTTCAGGTAACGAATGGGAGTGAGGCACTCCCGGTGCAAGGTGCGAAAGTGGATGTCCCGGTCCTGTATGGCCGGGGTGAGCCGCACGGGAATACTGACCAGACCGAAGGATATTGTCCCGGTCCAGACTGCCGGCACGACCGCCGCCTCCTCTTGCTGCCCGGTCGGGTTTTCCCTCCCGGCCCTCCTAGCTTGCGTATCTACCGCCCCTGTCTTGAAGGCAATCTACTGGCAACTGAGTGAAAGAAAACGCCGGCTGTGACCAGCCGGCGTCGCATAGCAACAGACAGTAAGGAGAGAGGATCAGTCGAAGCTCACGTCAAGCTCGAGGGATTCGAGGCCGCTCAGGTTGATCTGTGTCTCCCAGCTGTCGGAGGATCTGGTGACCCGGAGTTGATGCCATCCGGGCGTCGTGTTGACCCGCACGGGCGTGCGACCTAAGTAGACGCCGTCCAGGTAGACGTTGGCGCCGGAGGGCGAAGAGCTGATCTCAAGGCGCACCGTGGCCGGGGTGACAACCTGCACCGTGATAGTGGTAGCAGCGACGGCTCCCTGGTTGTCGGTGACCTGCAGGCGGACGTGGTAGGTGCCGGCCCGATCGTACCGCCAGTTTGCCTTCATGCCGCTCGCGTCATTGATACCGTCCCCGTTGAGGTCCCAGAAGTAGTTGGCAATGAAGCCGTCCGGGTCATAGGAGTTGGAAGCATCGAAGCTGACGGATTGACCTACCTCGGCGCGAGACGGATTGGCGCTCGCCTGGGCCACGGGAGCCCTATTCGGAGGAGGAAGCACCACGCCCGGCGCGGTCACCTGGAAGCTGGTATACGCTGTTGTCCACTGAACGGTAGGGTCGCTGTGCAGTTGTTCTTCGATGCGGGCGCGCAGGTCAACGGGATTCTCCACAATGCTGAAGGGGCCTATGCTGGCCTGCAGCTGGCCGCCAAGGAAGGGGATGTTGAGGCTGGCGCTGAACTGCACCCGCAGATCTTCGAGCACCTTGACCGGCTTGGTGGCGGCCACGATCTGCAGGTATTCGGTGCCCGGCGGACCTTGTACCTTCAGGCTGTAGTTAGCGCGCGGGATGGAGTAGGTACCGGCACGGAAGAAGTTGGTACCCTCATAGGAATTGGGCAGCAGCAGCCGTTGGACTCCCTCGGTGTCCAGGTCGAGGATGTAGACATACGCGTCTTTGCTGATGCTGAAGTGGATCACGATGGGGTCGCCGGGGGCATACGACGCCCGGTCCACCCAGATACGTGCCGTCAGTTGGCCGCCGGCAGGGGGTTGAATGATAATACGCTGGGGTGTGACGGTGGCTGGCTGATCCTTATCGGCGGCAGCGGCCGGCGTTCCCAGCCCGCAAAAGAGCGCCAAAACCAGGACCAGGGCACAAGCAGACGCGATCCGGCCGGAGAGTCGCGAGCCGAGGCATCGGATACGGTAGCCTGCCATCTTGATCGACCTCCTTTTGGGTGGCGGGTGGGGGGGTGGCTCTGGATCTGCGCGAGGGTATGGCCTGAGTCAGTCTCGAGGTACCCACCCATATTGATCCTAACCCACCAGAGCCTACATCTGCACCCACTTTCTCCTGGACACTATGACGCTCAGCCATGGGAACACGTTCACCCAGAACGAGGGTACCCAAGCCGGGCTTTCCACGACGCCGGGCTTGTGGTATACTCAATTTGCCCGATCTTTTCCTGATTGTCCCGGACGCCTCCGGGAGAGCGTAAGTCCAGCGTTAGAAGTTGTTGCGGGGCAGCTTGACAGGGGCAGCCGGAGACTGGTAAAATGACCGACGGCGGTCGGGAACGGCAGAGCCTTTCGGGCGGATAGCTCAGCTGGTCAGAGCGCCTCCCTTACAAGGAGGAGGTCAGCGGTTCGAGTCCGTTTCCGCCCACCAGTTTAGAAGTTTGACAAGGAGTTTGACAATAAGTTTTCACGGAGCCGTGGTGTAGCGGTCTAACACACCTGCCTGTCACGCAGGAGATCGCGGGTTCGATTCCCGTCGGCTCCGCCAGGTTTGGCGAGATAGCTCAGTTGGTAGAGCAGGGGACTGAAAATCCCCGTGTCGGCAGTTCGATTCTGCCTCTCGCCACCAGTTTTGCGAGCGGATGTAGTTCAGTGGTAGAACGCCACCTTGCCAAGGTGGAGGTCGCGGGTTCGAGGCCCGTCATCCGCTCCATCGTTTCTCTTTCGGCGGGATAGCCAAGGGGCAAGGCAAGGCTCTGCAAAAGCCTTATACGTGGGTTCGAGTCCCACTCCCGCCTCCAAGTGTTACGGTTTTCGGGGATGTAGCTCAGCTGGGAGAGCATCCGCTTGACGTGCGGAAGGTCCACGGTTCGAGCCCGTGCGTCCCCACCATTTTGCGGGTGGCTGACGGGTTTGTCTGCAGCCGCCCGCTTTTTGTGTGCTGACGGTCGTTTCGTGACGCCGATGCAGTTGCAGGCGCTCAACCGGCGTCTGGTTGACAAGACTTCGAGAAGGAAATAAACTACTCGTAACCCGGTAAGCTGATCAGGCCGTGGCGATGAGAAGGACGAGTACGGTAGCGACGGGACTAAAGAGAGGTGGAGCCGGAGGCTGCAAGCTCCGCCGTCTCACTGCCGGAAAACCCCCTTCGAGCTCTGCGCGAACGTGCCGGGGGTCCGCCCCGGTCCGTAAGCGAAGCGGGAGTGCCCGTTAAAGCACGTGAGAGTGGGTGTCCGCGACAGGCAAGCGCCTTGGGACACTCAGTCGGGTGGAACCGCGAGCGCGCCAGCCTCGCCCCGATGGGGCGGGGTTTTTTTCATTTAATACTCAACTGCAGACGGCAGTGCGTACAGACTTACGCAGGAGGTGTTCAACCATGGGCGATAGGGAAAGATCGGATGGGGCATCGATCGTGCTGACCCTGCCGGACGGTGCCACCGTGAGCGTGGAGGTGGGGAGCACGGTGGCCAGCGTTGCCGCTCGCATCAGCCCCCGCCTGGCGCGAGAGGCGGTGGTGGCTCGCTACAACGGCAAGCTCGTAGACCTGGGTTACAGGTTGTGGGAAGATGGTTCGCTGGAACTCCTGACTCTTGACACCCCCGAAGGCCTCGACGTACTGCGGCATACCACTACCCACGTGATGGCCCAGGCGGTGATGCGCCTGTATCCCGGTACAAAACTGGCCATCGGTCCGACCATAGAGGATGGTTTCTACTACGACTTTGATCTCCCGGTGTCAATCGGCCCCGACGCGTTGCCGGCTATCGAGGCAGAGATGGAGAGGATAGTCAAGGAGAATTTGCCGATCATCCGGGAGGAGCTGCCGCGGGAGCAGTTGGTTGAACGGTTTACCAAAGCCGGCCAGCCGTACAAGGTTGAGATTCTGCAGGAGATCACCGATCCCACGGCCAGCATCTACTCGCAGGGGGAGTTTGTTGACCTCTGTCGGGGTCCGCATCTGCCCAGTACCGGCCATCTGAAAGCTTTCAAGCTTCTCTCGATAGCGGGAGCGTACTGGCGCGGGGATGAGAGGCGGCCGATGTTGACCCGCATCTACGGCACGGCCTTTCCCAGCCGCAAGCAGCTGGAGGAGCACCTTAAAGCTTTAGAAGAGGCCAGGAAGCGGGATCACCGGCGGCTTGGCAAGGACCTGGAACTCTTTGCCATCTCGGAAGAGGTAGGCCAGGGTCTGCCGCTCTGGTTGCCCAAAGGGGCGACCATCAGGAGGACGCTTGAGCGCTACATCGTCGATCTGGAGTTGAAGGAAGGCTATCAGCACGTTTACACGACTCCCCTGGCGAGGGTAGAGCTGTATAAGATCAGTGGCCACTGGGATCATTACCGGGACAATATGTACCCGCCCATGAAGGTCGACGACGAGGAACTTGTGCTCCGGCCCATGAATTGTCCCCACCACATCATGATCTACAAGCAGAAACCCCACAGCTACCGGGAGCTGCCGCTGCGTATCGCAGAGCTCGGGTTGATGCACCGTTACGAACGGAGCGGCGTGCTCACGGGCCTCAGCCGGGTGCGGAGCATGGTGCTGAACGACGCTCACATTTTCTGCACCCCGGAACAGATTAAAGACGAGTTCCTCCGCGTGGTCAGGCTGATACAGAGGGTCTACCGGGATCTGGGTTTCAAGGACTATGTATATACTCTGTCGCTGCGCGACCCGGCCGACAAAGAGAAGTTTGTTGACCTGCCCGAGATGTGGGATAAGGCCGAGCGACTGATCCGGCAGGCCCTGGACGAGATGGGTGTCGACTTCCGGGAGGATGTGGGTGGGGCAGCATTCTACGGCCCCAAGCTGGATGTAGACGTAAAGAGCGTGGCGGGGAAGTATGAGACCATCAGCACGGTGCAGGTGGACTTCTACTTGCCCGAACGGTTCGGGCTCGAGTATATCGGCCCCGACAACCAGCCGCACCGCCCGGTTATGATCCACCGGGGTGTGGTCAGTACAATGGAGCGAATGACTGCCTTCCTGATCGAACTGTATGGTGGCGCGTTCCCCGTCTGGCTCGCACCCGTGCAGGGGATTCTCCTGCCCATTGCCGACCGGCATGTCGAATATGCGCGCGCGTGGGCCCAGGAGGCCCGGGAATTGGGGCTGCGCCTGGAAGTGGATGAGCGGGACGAAAAACTCAGTCGCAAAATCCGCGATGCGGAGCTGCAGAAGATCCCGTTCATGCTGGTCGTGGGTGATAGAGAAGTGGCTGAAGAGGAGGTTGCCATCCGTCGGCGTGGTGAGGGAGACGCGGGCCGCATGAAGATGAAAGAGTTCCTTGCAGCTCTCCAGCGGCTGGCAGATGAGCGCCGGCTTGATCTGGAGCTCCGGTAGGAGTCGGATTGACGCTGGCACGGGCTGATGCTATACTCTGAGCGGCTTAGCGCTGAAACGGGGAGTGATGTGCAATTACCAGGGAGCTGCGCGTGAATGGTGAGATCCGGGCTCGGGAGGTTCGGGTGATAGATAGCGACGGAAACCAGCTGGGCATCATGAGTGTCCGTGAGGCGCTGCGGCTTGCTCAGGAAAGGGATCTTGATCTGGTAGAGGTTGCGCCTAACGCTTACCCCCCGGTATGCCGGATCATGAATTACGGCAAGTTCCGGTACGAGCAGGGCAAGCGCGAGAGAGAAGCGCGGAAGCGACAAAAGATTGTGGATGTCAAGGAATTGAGCCTGACCCTGAAGACCGGAGAGCACGACCTGGGCATCAAGACCCGTAATGCGCAACGTATTTTACAGCAGGGCGATAAGGTGAAAATGACAGTTCGCTTCCGGGGTCGCGAGATCGTTCATGCTGACCTGGCCCGCACTATGCTGGAGAACATCGCCCGGCAACTGGCCGATGTGAGCGTGGTTGAGCGGCCGCCCGTAGTTGAGGGCCGTCAACTGGTGATGGTCCTTACCCCGCGTCCGGACAAAGTGGAGCGTGCCGGCCGGGCCGACCGGGCGGGTGAGGGCGACAGCCAGCCTGCAGAGGCCAAGACGGCCATGATCGCGGAGACCACCCCGCCCGCGGATGTGCCGGAGAAGATGGTGGAAAAGTAGTCAGGTGGCTGCGGGTCCCTGCTTTTATGGCCACTGAGAATGAGGCAGAGGTGGTAGTATCCATGCCGAAAATGAAGACCAACCGGAGCGCAGCCAAGCGTTTTAAGCGCACGGGGACGGGTAAGCTGCTGATGCGCCATGCGTTCCACAGCCATTTGCTTACCGGAAAGAGCGCGCGTCGTCGCCGCCGGCTGCGTCAGCCGCAGGTGATGAGCCCTCGTGATCAGCAGCGGGTGCGTAAACTGTTGCCCTACATCTGATGCCCGGTCTGTTTCAAGCAAGAGCTGATTCGTATTCGCAACCGGTAAGCTCCGGGGCGTTACGGGTTGGGTCGTAGTGGAGGAGGAACCGACAGATGCCGCGCGTTAAAGGCGGTGTTGTTACCCGCCGTCGTCACAAGAAGATTTTGAAGATGGCCGAAGGGTACCTGGGCAGCAAGAGCCGGCGGTACCGCATTGCTCGCCAGCAATTGATCAAGAGTGGTGTTTACGCCTACCGGGACCGGCGTAACCGCAAGCGTGATTTCCGCCGCCTCTGGGTGATCAGGATCAATGCGGCCGCCCGGCAGAATGGCCTGAGCTACAGTCGTCTTATCAACGGCCTGCGCAAAGCGGGAGTGGCGGTTAACCGGAAGATGCTGGCCGAGCTGGCCGTCTCGGATCAGGAAGCTTTTGCCCGCCTGGCCGCCACCGCCCGGGATGCCCTGGCGCAGGAACCGGCTGCGGTTGCCAACGCCTGAGCAGGGTCATCCTGGCGGGAGGTTGTGATTGTGGCGCTCAGACGACGCCCGCGTACGAACCGTCAGTTTGTCGTTCTGGGACTGGGGAGGTTTGGGTCGAGCGTAGCCCGCACTCTCAGCCAGATGGGCTTTGAAGTGCTGGGAATCGACATCGACGCCGAGCGGGTCCAGGACATCTCTGACGAGGTCACCCATGCCGTTCAGGCAGACTGCACCGACGAGGAAGCTCTTATTTCCCTGGGCATTCGTAACTTTGATGTGGGTGTGGTCGCCATCGGCGATCTGGAAGCCTCCGTCCTGGCCACCGTGATCCTCCTCGAGCAGGGGGTCAAACTGGTGGTTGCCAAGGCCGTTTCCGAGCTGCACGGGCGGGTGCTCCAGAAGGTAGGGGCCCATCACGTGGTCTATCCGGAGAGGGATATGGGGGAGCGTGTGGCCCATTATCTCGTCTCCGGGAACGTCCTCGACTATTTTCCCCTTGCTCCCGGCTACAGTCTGTTGGAGGTGAAAACCGCCCCCGAGTTCGTGGGACGAACCCTCAGGGATCTGGACTTTCGAGCTCGCTTTGGCGTGATCATCGTTGCTGTTCGCCGGGGTGAGGAGTTGTATCCAGCTCCCGGTCCCGAATTCCGTATCGAGAGCGGCGACATACTGGTAGCCCTTGGCCCGGACGAGGATCTGGAGAGGCTGCAAGCGGAGGAGTAGTGAGGTGCCCGCCGAGGTCATAACCAGTAGGGCCAATCCTCTTGTCCGGAAGGTACGGCGGCTGCGGCAGGGGCAGGGGCGTGAGCCCGGGCTGTTGCTCCTGGACAGCCCGCATCTGGTGGAGGAGGCTCTGGTGGCCGGGATCCCGCTTCCGGTCATTTTGTTTACGCCTGCTTTTTCGATGCGCCCCGCAGGACGGGAGCTCCTGGAGCGTTGCCGACAGGCCGCAGAGAGCGGCGGCCTGGCACAGGAGCTCCGGGCTGTGAGCCCGGAGATCATGCGAGAGCTGGTGACCACCGAGACACCGGCCGGGGTGGTAGCAGTCGCTCGCTGGGATCAAGATGAGGCAGGTCGTGAGCGCTTTTGGAGTACGGTTAAGGAACACAGCGCCGACGAGCCGCCCTTTCTGGTCGTAGCGGATGCCATACAGGATCCCGGCAATCTCGGAACCATCTTCCGTACTGCGGCAGCAGCAGGAGCGCAGGGAGTGGTGGTGACGCCGGGAACTGTTGCTCCCACCAACCTCAAGGTGTTGCGTGCCAGCGCCGGGGCGCTCTTTCGCCTTCCATGGGTCAAGCTTCGCCCTGAGGAATTGGAGTCTGCCCTGCAGCGACTCGATATTCCTCTCTATGTCGCCGAGAGTCACGGTGAGCTGGTCTATGATGAGGTGGACTGGACGGGGCCGGTCGCAGTGGCGGCAGGCAACGAAGGGCAGGGGCCATCGGAGGCCCTGCGGCGGATGGCGCGTGCGACGGTCGCCATCCCCCTGGCCAATCAGGTGGAGTCGTTAAACGCGGCGGTGGCTGCGGCTATTCTGATGTATGAGGTTGTCCGCCAACGGCGGCAAAGAGGGCAGCTGCCCAGGTGAAGGCAGAGAGCAGCACCGAGCCGGGGGGAGCAGAGGCTGCGGGGACACCGGCATGCATGGTAAGGGTTGTCTGCCCCTGGAGAATATGCTGGATGAGCTTGCTTGCGGCTTTGCACGGGCCTTTGCTAGGATTGATGTAGCGAGGCTTTGTGAAGGGGACGCGACCGGTGACGCCAGTTGACTTCTTCTGGAGCATGTTTGAGATGACCGGGTCGATTGTCGCTTACCTTCTTTATCGTTCCGTTTGCAGTTCAATGGCGGATTGAGTCAAATCCTGCGTTGCGGTCAGAGCCCTTGGTGGGCGGTAAAGGTGATGCGGGAGAGGAGTACACCGGTTCCGGGACGCCAGGGAGGAAAGGTCGTGACTGAGAGCCTTTCCCGTCACCGACCGGTGGAAGTTCGCTCCCAAACCGGCGGCTGAAGCCTGTACGTACCCCGGGTACGGGCGGGTAGTAGGCTGGCTCGCACTCCTGCGTTATGGGAGGGGACAGATAAGACGGTCCGGCCCTTTCATTCAGGATGGGGCGGACTGCCCTGTCTGTCCGGTGAGTGGCTGTCCGGGCAAGGCCGGGCGGTCAACAGGGTGGTACCACGGAAAGCCTCCATCCGTCCCTGACGGGTGGAGGCTTTGTTCTTAGCCCGGGCTCTTGAGTTGCTTTGGGCTGCTTGGTTTCTGTCTTGCTTGCATCAGGGCGGTGACTGGGAGTCCTTGAGCAGAGGCTTGTCTTGCACAGCGGATGGAGGGAACGAAGTTGGCGGAGACTCTTTCTGGCCTGCAGGCGGAGGTTACGAGGCTAAGAGAAGAGTACAAGCGTGAACTGGCGGCGGTATCCTCCACAACCGAGCTGGAGGAAGTGCGGGTCCGGTGGCTGGGTAAGAAAGGTAATGTCACCCAGCTGTTGCGGAGTGTGGGCTCTCTTCCCCCTGAACTTCGCCCGGCGGCGGGGCAGGAGATCAACTCGCTACGCGCCGAGGTCGAGGAGGCTATTTCTGCCCGGGCGGCGGAGGTGCGAGCGAGGGAGCAAGAGAATCGCATCCGGGAGGAGCGACTGGATCTGACCCTTCCCGGCCGCCGCATGCCTTTGGGGCATCTGCATCCGCTCACTTTGGTGCTGCAGGACATCAAGCGCTTCTTCATCGGGCTGGGTTACCAGGTGGTAGAAGGCCCGGAGATCGAAACGGATTACTACAATTTCCAGGCGCTCAATGTGCCCAGGGATCACCCGGCTCGCGATATGCAGGCCACCTTCTACCTCTCGGAAGACCTGGTATTGCGTACTCAGACAAGCCCCGTGCAGGCACGAACCATGGAGCGTCAGAAACCGCCCGTCAGGATCATTGCTCCCGGTAAGGTATACCGGGTTGATGCCGATCTAACCCATTCGCCCATGTTTCACCAGGTGGAGGGGCTGGTAGTCGACCGGGGGATCCGCTTCAGCGACCTCAAGGGCACGCTGGCCGAATTTGCCCGTGCTTTGTTCGGGCAGGACCGGGCGGTTCGGTTCAGGCCCAGCTACTTTCCCTTCACTGAACCCAGTGCGGAGATGGATATCTCTTGCATGGTCTGCGGTGGACGGGGTTGCCGGGTTTGCAAGGGCGAGGGCTGGATCGAGATACTGGGATCGGGCATGGTTCATCCGCAGGTCCTGGAAATGGCAGGGTATGATCCGGAGGATGTGACCGGGTTTGCCTTCGGTATGGGTGTGGAACGCATAGTGATGCTCCGCTACGGGGTGGACGATATTCGCTTGTTCTTTGAGAACGACCGTCGGTTTCTTGCCCGCTTTTAGTTCACAAGGTTTGTTAAGGGTGTAAGGGTAGGAAGAGGGGATCGCCATGCTAGTCTCTTACCGCTGGCTGCAAGACTATGTGGAGATCGATCTTGATCCGGCTCAACTTGCCGAAGGGTTGACGGCGATCGGGCTCAAGGTAGAAGGGATAAGCCATACCGAACCGCGGTTTTCGGGAGTGGTGGTCGGTAAGATCGTAGAGCTGCAGCGGCATCAGGCCTCAGATCACCTCTGGGTAGCCGTGGTGGAGATCGGTCGGGTGGACGGCAGCGGGTTGGGGGGCCGGCTGGTACTGGTTACCGGGGCAACCAACATAAAGGTGGGTGACCGGGTGCCCGTGGCCCTCCCGGGCGCGGTGTTGCCGGAGAAGGACGGAACCTCACGCGTGATCCGGACCCTCGAATTCCAGGGGGTCATCTCCCAGGGGATGCTCTGCTCGGAAGCGGAGCTGGCGGTGGGGGAGGATGCGAGCGGTATTATGATCCTGCCGCCGGATGCGCCCGTCGGCAAGTCGGTAGCCGAGGTACTCGGACTTGATGACACCGTCATCGATCTTGAAATCTACGCCAACCGTGCGGATTTGTGGAGCATGCTGGGAGTAGCCCGGGAGGTGGCCGCCTGGCTGGGGCGCCCGCTCCGCCGGCCCGAGCCACGGCTGGCGGTTGCTCGGGCCCGGGGTGGGAGAGAGGGTAACCTTCCCATCAATGTGGAGGTTCAGGCCACCGACCTGTGCCCGCGTTACCTCGCCACGCTGGCGCTCGGCTTAGAGATCGGGCCATCGCCGCTCTGGATGGCCCAGCGCCTGCGGGCGGCAGGGATGCGGCCGATCAACAACGTGGTAGACATCACCAATTTTGTCATGTTGGAGACCGGGCAGCCACTGCACGCGTTTGACCTGCGCGACGTGCGTCAGCAGACCATCCTGGTCCGGCGGGCGGAAGCCGGAGAGAGATTCCGTACCCTGGACGAAAAAGAACACGAGCTGAGCCCGGATATTCTGGTCATTGCCGATCCGGAACGGGCGATAGCCCTGGCAGGTATCATGGGAGGAGAGAACTCGGAGATCCGCCTGGATACCCGGGACGTGTTACTGGAGTCGGCCACCTTCCATGCTGCTACCGTGCGCCGGGGGGCGCTCCGACTCGGATTGCGGACGGAAGCCTCCTCCCGCTTCGAGAAAGGTCTCGACCCGAACCTGCCAGCCTATGCCGCGGCGCGGGCGCTGGAGCTGTTTGCCGATATCGCCAAAGCAACCATCCCTGCCGGTTGGGTCGACCACTATCCCGCTCCGGTCGAACCGTGGAAAGTTCGCTTCCGCCCGCACAAGGTCAATGCCCTGCTGGGGAGCGACATACCTGTTGCCGAGATGAAGAGGCTGCTTGCACGGCTCGAGATCACCCTTGAACCATCTTCCAGTACAGGCGGTGGGGCGAGCCCGGCCGAGGAGGAGTACCAGGCCGTCATTCCCACCTTCCGGCAGGATGTGACCCGCGAGGCGGACCTGGCGGAGGAAGTGATCCGGTTCTGGGGCTACGATCGGTTGCCGGAGACGGCGCCGCGGGGGCCGGTCGTTGCGGGAAGACAGAGTCCCCGCCTGGACCTGGCGGACAAAATCCGCGGCCTTCTGGTTTCCCAGGGGGTCAGTGAGGTCATAACTTACAGTTTCACTTCTCCCCGCCACTTCGACCGGCTGCGGCTTGCGGCTGATCACCCCTGGAGGCAGGCTATCCCGATTCTGAACCCGCTCAGCGAAGAACGGAGTATTATGCGCACCTCGCTCCTGCCGGGTCTGCTTGAGGTGGCGGCTCGCAACGCCGCCCGCCAGCAGGCCGTCTGGATCTTCGAGGTGGGGGCTGTATATATCCCGGACGAGCTTCCTTTGCGCCAGCAGCCGCGAGAACCGCTCCATCTCGGGGTGCTCCTTTTGGGGTCGGCCGATCAGGCGGCGGGAGCGGTTGACTGGACCCGCCGGCTGCCGGTAGCCGACGTGTACGACCTTAAAGGGATGCTGGAGCAACTGTTCGAGCGTCTTCTGATCGGGGTGGAGTTTCTCCCGGTCGGGGATGGCGATGAGCGTGAACGTCTCCCGTTTCTGCATCCCGGGCGAGCCGCCGTTATCTGGAGCGCTGCAGGCAGATGGCTGGGTTACCTTGGTGAGCTGCATCCTGAGGTAATACGTGGTTACGACCTGCCGGGCCGGCCGGTAGTAGCCGAGATCGATGTGGAGGAAGTGCTGCAACTCCCGGTGACCGTCCCCAGGCATCAGCCGTTGCCGGAGTTCCCGGCGGTCTTCCGCGACCTGGCGCTGCTTGTGCCCAAGGACGTGCCTGCCCGGGAAGTGGAGCGGCGGCTGTGGGAATCCGGCGGGCAACTCCTGCGCAGTCTGCGCCTGTTTGATGTGTACGAAGGGAAACAGATACCGGCCGGGATGCGCAGCCTTGCCTACGCGCTGGAGTTCAGGTCGGACACGGGTACCTTGCGGGAGGACGAAGTGGAATCAGTTCTGGAAAGAATCACGGCTGCTCTGGCCAGTCTGGGGGTTTCGGTACGGGGGTGACAGGACCGGGGCGCGGGAGGAGGAAGTGAAAGAGCCGTTTCGGCCTCCCCCTCTTATGCCCCCTCACTGGCGTTGTGGTTGCGGCTCGTGGGAGTCCGAGCTACTTCTTCAAGGAGACGCTGCAGCTGGGCTTTCTCGGTGCGCATCTGGCGCAGTTCGTCCATGAGATTCAGCGCTACGAGCAGGAGTATTCTGATTCTTGACTCGCCGTTGTGCTTGGAAGTAGCGATCTGGATCCGCTGGTTGAGCTCGGCAGCCAGTTCACGTATATACTCCTCCGAGGTGCTGCCACGGATAACCATGGTCTCTCCCATGAGGTCGATCCGTACGCGCGCAACCGGAGGCACGGGGGGCGTTGCTCCGGCTGCCCGGGCCTGGTTGCCGGTTTCGCCTGCCATCTACATCTCCTGCCTTCTCCGGCCGGGGCTGGTGGTATTAGCTACACCGATCAATTTTCGACTACCGGGAGCACCCTCCCTGCTTTTGAGGACGGTGTAGAATTAACATGTTGGTCAGCGATTCCTGCCGCAAAGGGGCAACAACAGGTTCGTGAACGAGCAAACCCTGCGCGTCCTCGAGTGGCCGAAAGTCCGGGAGCTTCTGGCCTGCCAGGCGAGTTGGAGTGGCGGCAAGCAGCTGGCACTGTCGCTGCTTCCGTCCGCGGATCCCCGGCAGGTGGAGCGGGCACTGGACGAAACGGGCGAGGCCCTGGCCTGGCTTGACCGCGGTGAGAGCTTGCCTTTGGGAGGAGTGACGGATATCTCCACGCTGGTCGCCCGCGCTCGTGCCGGTGGCATCCTCGATCCAGGTGAGCTGTTGCGGGTGGCCGATTTCTGCCAGGCGGTCCGCCGGTGTCGGCAGTTTCTCCTGGAGAGAGCCGCAGTTCTCCCGCGCCTTGCACAGTGGATCGAAGAACTCTCCGACATGAGCGACCTCGAGAAGGAGATTGCGCGCTGTGTGGACGAGCAGATCGGGATCCGCGACTCGGCTTCGCCGAAGCTGGCCGCTTTGCGCCGGCAGGTACGCAGCGAGCAGAACCGCGCCCGGGAGCACCTGGAGAACCTGGTGCGTAGCGCCGCACGCTATCTGCAGGAGCCTATCATTACGCTACGAAACGGGCGCTTCGTACTCCCTGTCAAGGCCGAGTGTCGGGCGGATGTTCCCGGGATCGTTCACGATCAGTCCGGCAGCGGCGCCACCCTCTTCATCGAGCCGCTAGCGGTAATCGAGATCAACAACCGGGTTCGTGAGCTCGAGTCCCGGGTTCGGGAAGAAGAAGAGCGGATTCTCAGAGAACTGACCGGCATGGTGGGGGCGTCTGCGCCCCGGTTGGAAGCGGCACTCACCGCCCTGGCGTATCTGGACCTTGCCGAGGCGAAGGCACGGCTCGCCGCTGCCATGCACGCGGTACGACCGCGGCTGGTAGACGGAGGGATCGTTGAATTGGAGGCGGTCCGGCATCCGCTGCTGCGAGGCGAAGTGGTTCCCATCGACCTGCGAGTCGGCCGTGACTTTCAGGCGCTGGTTATCACCGGGCCGAACACGGGCGGCAAGACAGTGAGCATAAAGACCGGAGGTCTGGCCGTGCTCATGGCTCAGTCCGGGCTCTTCGTACCGGCCAGGCGCGCGGAGATCTCGATCTTCAGGAAAGTTTTTGCCGATATTGGCGACGAACAGTCCATCGAGCAGAATCTCTCCACCTTCTCCGGGCATTTGCGGGTTATTCGCGACATCCTGGAAGAAGCAGACGATGCAACGCTTGTAATCCTGGACGAGCTCGGGGCGGGAACCGACCCCGTCGAGGGATCAACGCTGGCCCAGGCCATCCTGGAGCAGCTGCTTGCCCGCGGCTCACGGATCCTTGCTACTACGCACTTAAGCACCCTGAAACTCTTCGCCCACGAGCACCCGCAAGTGGCTAACGCTGCAGTTAGCTTCGATCTGGATACCCTGCGGCCCACCTACCAGCTGGTCATCGGTATTCCCGGACGGAGTATGGCGCTGGCCATCGCCCGTCGCCTGGGATTGCCGGCCGAGGTTGTCGCCCGGGCGGAGGAACTGCTGGGCGAGGTGGGAGTGCGTCTCGAGGATGTGGTCTCCGGGCTGGAGAGCGAGCGCCGGCAGGCCGCGGAGGAGAGGCGGGAGGTCGAACGGCTCCGAGCGGAGTTGGCTGCGTTGCGCAGCCGGCAGGAGGAGGAGCTGAGGCGTCTGGCCGCCCTGCGCCGCGAAGTGCAGGAGAAAGCGCGGCGCCGGGTGGAGGAGGCTGTTCACCGGGCTTTGCTGGAACTGAACCAGATGGTGGGAGAGGCGCGGCAGCGCCAGCGGCAGGGCACGGCGGAGGAAGCGCTCGCGGCGGCGCAGCGTGCGCGAGAGCAAGTGCGGCAGCTGGCCCGAAGGGTAGCGGACACCGTGAGTGGACTTGTGCCGGATCTGGCGGAGGATGATCATCCGGCGCAAGAAGCTGCCGATACGGTTGCGTACCTGAACGCTGGCGTACAACGCTGGACGCCCAGGCCGGGAGAGCAGGTGCGGCTGCGCAATGGTGGGCAGCGGGGCGAGATCCGCAGCGTGGACCCGGATGGCACGATAGAGGTGCAGGTAGGGGTCTTCCGTTTGCGGGTGGAAGCGTACGAACTCGAACCGATACCGGCGCAGGAGGAGCTGAGCGCGGAAAAAGCCGAAGAACGGGCGGGAGCCCGAACTTCCGCTGCGCCCAGCAGCCTTGCCGGCGCCGTCCGCCGATCTATCTCAGTGGAGCTTGACCTGCGTGGCGAGCGGGTGGAAGAGGCCTGTGCCAAGCTGGATAAGTACCTGGATCAGGCAGTTCTCGCTGGTTTGCCGTGGGTGAGGGTGATCCACGGTAAGGGCACGGGTATGCTCCGGCAGGCAGTTCAACAATACCTGCAAAAAGACCCCCGCGTCACACGATTTCGCCTGGGTGAACCGGGCGAGGGAGGCAGCGGCGTTACCATCGCCTGGCTTTCCTAGGGCCTGAGACGTGCCGGGGCAGCGGCCGAAGCCCGTGGTGTATATCAGTCCCTGTTTTCGAAGGGGAATAACGTCCGGGCATCTTCAGCGGTGTCCGCGGACGGACCAGCGGAAAAGCCGCCGTCTGACCCGGGCGCCTGGTTGCTCTCCGGGGCGGCCCACCAATTCGTGCTGCCCTGGTTGCTGTATTCTTTGTTTTCCCAGGTGGCATCGCCGGTGGCTGCCGGTGGGTCGGCGGGTTTGACGTATCCCGCAGGTTCCGTCCCCAAAATGAAGACTTCATAGCGGATGAACTGCGTGGGGGTGTTACTCGTGGCGAGCTGGCCGTTGCGCACGTCAATGGGAACTCCCTCGACTATGCCGGGTGGCCGCGGAAAGTCCTCCGCCGGCATGCCGGCTGTAGCCTGCCGCATGTAGCGGCCCCAGATTTCGGCAGCAAGGGCACTCCCGTACGTTACTCCGTTGAAAACCAGCTGATCTGATTGACGATCATTGCCCACCCAGACTGCGGTAGAAAGCCGGGGAGTATAGCCCACGAACCAGGCATTGGTATTGTCCGACGTGGTGCCTGTCTTGCCAGCGGCCGGGCGGCCTATATCGGCTCGTTTCCCCGTGCCCCGCAGGATCACGCCCTTGAGCATGTCCGTGAGCACGTACGCGGTGGCCGGTTCCAGTACGACCCGCGGCCGGGGGTTGGCGCGATAAACCACGTCGCCGCGCGCATCGCGTACCTCGACCACGGCATAGGGTTCGTAGTATGTCCCACCGTTGGCGAAGGCTGCGTAGGCTGCTGCCATCTCCAGGGGTGTGACACCCCGGGTGAGACCGCCAAGGGCCAGGGAAAGGGTTAGGTCGTTGGGTTCGCCGCGGTCGACGAGGTAGGAAAGTCCAAGGCGCCGGGCAAGTTGCAGGACGTTGCCCACGCCCACCTCCTCCAGCAGCTTTACAGCCACGGTGTTTACCGATTGTTCCAGAGCGTCCCGCAACAGCATCGGTCCGCGAAAGCGATCGTCATAGTTCTTCGGCTCCCAGGTAGTGCCGTCGCCCATGGGGTAGCTTACCGGTTCGTCGACAATGATACTGGCGGGGGTGAAGTTGTGTTGCAGTGCCACCGCGTAAACAAACGGCTTCATGGCCGATCCTGGTTGCCGGACCGCGTAGACTGCCCGGTTGAACTTGTTTTGGGGCTCCTTGCGTCCCCCGACCATGGCCAGGATCGCCCCGGAGTGGACATCGATGGTGACTAACGCCCCTTGCGGTTGCTTCAACCCCCGGCTGTCCGTAAACCCATCCGGCAGGCTGTTCCACAAAGCTTGTTCGGCCGCGGCCTGCATGCTGAGGTCAAGCGTAGTGTAGATTTGCAGGCCGCCAGCCCAGATGTCGGTTTCGGTAAAGCCTTCGTTCAGTAGCTGAGTAATGACGTAATCCACAAATGCAGCCGCGTTGGCTTCCCGCTGGCGGGGAGTTGCGAGGGTGAGGGGCTCAGCCTGGGCGGCGCGGGCTTGTGCCTCGGATATAAATCCTTCCTCTGCCATCCGGCGCAGGACCAGGTTGCGTCGGGCGAGCGCCGCGTCCGGATGACGGTACGGATCATAGAGAGCGGGACCGCGAGGTATCGCGGCAAGTAGCGCCGCCTCAGCCAAAGTCAGAGTACGGGCCGAGTGCCCGAAGTAGTGCTGGGAAGCCGCCTCCACGCCGTAGATACCCGGACCGAATGCGATTTCGTTCAGGTATCTTTCGAGAATCTCTTCCTTTGTATATTTGCGTTCGATCTGAATGGCCCAGACCGCCTCTTTAAGCTTGCGCTGCAGTGTACGTTCATGAGTCAAGAAGGCGTTTTTGGCCAATTGCTGCGTGATGGTACTGCCTCCCTGCCAGGCGCGACGGTCACGCAGATCGACCAGGAGCGCCCGGATGATGGCGATGGGATTGATCCCCCGATGTTCCCAGAAATGAGCGTCCTCGATGGCTACGATGGCGTCTTGGATGGTGGCCGGGATTTCACTGATGGGAAGCCAAATGCGATTCTCCCGATACAACCGGTGAACTTCCCGCCCGTTTCGGTCGTAGATAATGGTGGTCAGCTCGGGATTGAACACCACCTCGTCAAGGCTGGGAGCTGCTGTGTACCAGACGCTTACAAACAGCCCGACCCCGAAGAATGTGAGCAGTCCGGTGAGGGCGAGGATGACCAGAAAAGCTACCCGGAGGCCGTAGGAAAGCCGGGACGAGGCGCGCAAATGGCGGCCGGAGGGTTGGCGAGGTGAACGTGGCTGCGGCATCTGCTTCGGCCTCCTCGAGTGCCAGGAACAGCAGGTAAAAGGGCTAACTCTCAGGCATTATACCTGATTTCTGCCACCGGCGGCGACCCCATCCCTTTTCTATGCATACACATAAGGCATGGAGCACCAGTACATGGAGATCGGATTTGGAGGGGTCTCCGGTTCTTTGCGGCGAAGAGGGAGGCCTGCACGTCAGCCCGGGTGGCGCGGCCCGACAGGGGCGGTACTCCGCCCGTGGAGGCGCTGGCGTCTGGCGCGCTGGTGGGCGAGGGCTGCCGGATGGGGTGGCAGCCGGCGACCGCGGTACCACCCGCGCCAGCCCTGGGTGGGGGTGCTGGCTCTCCTCTTGCTGGCGGCAGCATCCATCGGGTTGACGAGATTCTGGGTGTGGGCCGACCGGCGCCTGATGGATTCGGTGCTTGTCGCGGCCGAGTCACGGGTCCGGGCTTTGGCCAGCGAGATGGTAAGCCGATCGGTCGCGGCTATCCTCGAGCCAGGAACGTATGGTTCGTTTGTGCGCGTGGTACAAAATCGCGATGGCCAGGCAGCCTACCTGCTCGTGGACAGCCTGGCCGTCAGCCGACTACAACTTGAGGTTGCTTTGCGTATCCAGGAAGCGCTGCGCAAGCTGGAGGCGACGTCCATATCCATACCAACAGGCCAGTTGCTAGGAATCCCGCTGTGGGCCGCGCGAGGACCAGAGGTGCCAGTGAAGATCCTGCCGGTTGGTAACGTCGAGGTTGCCTTCTACAGCGAGTTCCGGGAAGCCGGCATCAATCAGTCGCTCCATCAAATAGGTATGGAGGCCACCGCGGTCATCCGGTTGGTGTTGCCCCGTCGGGAGGAAGCCATCCGCTGGCAGATCAGACTACCGCTGGGAGAAGCGGTCCTTGTCGGTCAGGTTCCGTCGGTTTACGCTGCGGGAACGGCACCCTGGCTGGGAGTAGCGGGGATGCCGAGACAGAACGAGGGCGGGCAGAGCGGCGGGGGCATTTCCCGAGGCAGCGGTGCAGGCGGCGGTATTTCGCTGCGCGGCCCGGTAGTAACTCTGCCTCTCGACACCTAGAGTTGCCCGGCCCTGGTATTTACTCGAAGTTTTGCTCCCTTTCTTGTCCGAGGGGGGTTGACACCCATGTTAACGAGGTGTTAACATAGCGCTTGCCGGCCGCAGAGCGGGCGGCAGAAGGCGAAAGCGCCGAGAGATTGCTCCTTGAAAACGGAACAGTGCGAGAGAGACGGGCTCGTGATTCTGGG
>JADBKP010000019.1 GCA_014896315.1 Limnochordales bacterium | reverse complement strand
GGTCTTTGCCGTCTTGGTAGATTGCCAGCGCCCGGGCCATGTGGTTGGTTTGGTTGATCAAATAAGCGTCTTTGACACCCGTGACCGCAACCGCGGCCACGATGTAGATGAATGTCGCCCAAGCGAGGATCCGCCACGGGATGAACGGGAGGCCGTACATGGTGCGTCACCCCCGGGTCATGCGCTGATGCTGAAGTTTAACAGCTTATTCAGGCTGTTTCCCACGGACGTGATAATGGTATTCAACTGATCCCCCATGACGGGGGTCAGTTTCACCACGAGCACAACAGCAGCGGCAAACATAACCAGCGGGTACAGCCCGGAATCCCACCGGAGTGTCCGGGCCGGCTCCCTCCACCCGGTCTGCAGCCAGGCCAATACTGCCGCGATCCATTTGAGCGCCCACTGTTCCATCTGTTTCAGTACCACTCGTCTTCACCTTCCTCATCCTTGTGATGTCCTTGCATCCCTAGCGCGACCCTTCCCTGCCAGACGGCGAAGCCGAGCCCAAACAAGATGCCGATGATGGGTCCGGCGCCGAACCCGCCGGCAGCACCCGCCCAAATGCACCACGCTGCGAAGGCCAGGCCGAGCACCGCCCAGACGCCTGCAAAGATTCGTTTTGCTTCCATAGGCTTGGAACACTCCTTTCGTGGTTTTCACTTGACGTGGGGTGCGGGAGAACTTTTGTCGATCACCTCCCAAAACAAAAGAGGGGCGGGAGAATGTCCCGCCCGGAACAGTCTTAGAAAAGCTGAAACGTGAACACCCCACCCATCTGGCTCCTCGCGGCCGCCCAGAAGAAGTATCCGGAGAGCACGAGCGTGTACAGGACGGCGATCGCGATCACGCCGTAGAGCTTCGGCACCGTTCCCTCCAATTGCGCTTCGATGAACTCCTGCAGCTGATCGTCTTCCTCGGCAATTTGGAGCCGGAGGCTTTCGATCAGCGAAGCCGGAGACTTTTCGTCGCTGTACTCAAGCGACGTGCTGAACGTGTCCACCTCCTGCACTTCGTACTCTTTCCGGAGATCCACCGCGATTGCCTTGAGCGAGCGGTTTTTCGTCTGCCCCAAAAGTCGCCGGAACGTCTCGCCGAACTCCCCGGGAGCGATCTCGGCGACGCTTCGCAGCGCATCGTCCAGCGGCAGCCCGAGCCGGAGCTTTTCAAGCAGCCTTCGCTTGGCGAAGCGGACGGCTCCCCGTGCGGCCAACTGCCGCTTTTTCCGCAACACACTCAGCCGGCGCTGCGGGAAAAACACCAGAAGCACCGCCAGGAGCCAGTACACGGTCTGCGCGTCCTGCGGAATCAAGGCCAGCCCGAGAACCGCCAGCCCCACACCGGCAAGAACCTGAAGGATTAACAACTCCACTCCTGTCAGCGGCCATGGCCGGCCGGCCAAACGCAACTGCCGGTCCAGTCGCCTCACTAGCCGTTCGCTGACGTGGGGCTCGACTTTCCTGACCAAAAGCCGCCAGGCCCGACGCCGCCCCCGGGTGGCCTGGTACTCGTACCGGAGGCGGTAGCCCCAGGCGATGGCGGGCCAGGCATGGGGCTTCACAATAGGCCAGCCCGCCACCAGGGCGAAGGCGACGCACAATGCAACGATCATCCCTTCACCTCCACTAATCCAGCAATTTCGGCCGCGTGAACTGGTTGGCGGCCCAGATCATAGCCCCAAACCCTGCGATCCCGACAAGCAACACGAAATTGGACAGAACGTCGGTGGCCAGAAGCTTGTCGACAGTAGGCTGGAACAGCGCATACATAGCGATCGGGAACAGAAGAGGGATCGCGAACATGTTGCTGAACTGCTTCATCCGCTGCCTCATCGACCGCTCCAAGTGCTCCTGGCGGCGGAGGCTGTCCAGGGTGGCCATGATG
>JADBKP010000018.1 GCA_014896315.1 Limnochordales bacterium | reverse complement strand
TTACGAGGATGAAGCGCACGACGCAGCGGGCGCAACGTGGGCGGAGAACGCCCCGATCTTTGCGCCACGGCTGAGTCCGTCCTGGACACCGTCCGACATCGGGTACGAGAAGGTGCCCGAGGGATCGAGCCAGGGCTACCAGGTAACCGCAACGATTCGGTACACGGCGAGGGTGTTCGCGATTGTGCCCTACGAGAGAAGCCTGACGGAGTCGGCGACGGCCGTGCCCTCGCCGCCTCCGGGGCTCTGCCCGTGAAGAACGGGTCGTAGGGAAAGCATGCCCACCGCGAGGAAGAGGAGGGATGGGTGTTGGATGAGCAAAGAGAGAAGCGCAAAGGCTGGTTTTGGCTGGGAGGGGTAGTTGTCCTGGCGGTGCTTCTGGTCGTGGTGTTCCTAGCAGTCCGACCGTGGGCGCGCCCGAGCAGCACGACTGCTACTGGAGGCGAGAAGGCGAATTCTGGGCAAACACTGGAGAAGGGGAACGGGAAGTCGCCGCCTCTGCCGCAGGCGGTGACGGGGTTATGGGATCCCCTGCCAGCTGGAATTCTCCCGCCGGATCCCGCACCGTACTCGTCACGCTTCCGTGTGGTTCCGATGGGAGAGGCTGCGAAGGCGGGCGATGTCGAGCTCAAGGTGCTGAAGGTGCGATATGCGAGTACCTACCTGCCCAACCAGGACACCGGCTCCGGTCCGTTCAAGGACCAGGGGTTCTTCGAGCCGATCATAGCGGTGGACGTCACGATGACGAACCACGGCCGGACTCCCCTGCAGCTGGAGCCCGCCGGCAGGCGCTTCGGCTTCGTCCAGGTGCTGCCCGACGGCTCCGTCAAGGCGGTTGGCTCAGCGGTCAACGATCTGATGCGGTACCGCTACAAGATGTTCCGCATGGTGTCCGGATCTATCTATCTTGACCAGCTCGTCGGGGCACCCTACAGGGACATTCCACCGTTCCTCCGTCCGGGCCAGAGCGCTTCGTTCACCGTATTGCTGCAAACGGCGGTGTATGGCAACGATCAGAAGGAGTTTGGTACCGGCAGGGCGCAGTATGGCTTGACCTTGAGCCCAGACGCGCAGAACGCGTTGGTCCAAGGCCAGGAGCAGTCGGCGCACGCTTGGTGTGTGGCGGACCTGGGAAATCTGACTTTGGTGAGGAATGCCAGAGACTACGAGGAACCCGCCTATCCTGCTTCGCCGCTGCCCAATGACTACGAAAAAACTCCGATCTACCAGACGGAAAAAACCTCGGTGTCGACCCGGCGAAGATATGGGGGTTTGTTCCGGGCTGGCATGTGGGCCAGCCCAAGGATAACGTCAGTTTGGAGATGGCCTGGGAGATAGGCATGGAATCCGGGTTGCCGAGTACGCTCCTGGATCACTATGGCGAGTCGGGCCTTGGATCCGCGGGCACACTCGGAGAGCGTCCGCCGTATGTTATTGATCCGAAAAAGGTCAAGATAGCTCCGATGGGGATGTCGGTCGCGCTTCCCGGTATTGGCACATTTAACGTTGCCAGTCCAAGGTTCGTTAGTAACCACGTGCTGGCCGTCTCGCTGGAGGTAACTAACCGCACTGCCTTTCCTAGCGGGTCGCGTCTCGTGAATGGGAAGTGGGTTCCCCAAGGCCCTATGTTGCACATGCCGCTGTCCATCGCGGCGACCAACCTGGCTCTCGTCGGTGCCAACGGCGAGGTCCTGGCGTTCGCCAGGGATCCTATGGTGGCCGCGGATCAGCCGGGTTCGGTGATGAACCCTAACGACTTTGTTCTTGGTTACTATGGTTCGCAGCTTGACTTTGGCAAGTCCGCGACCGGCACAGTCTGGTTCGATCTTCCTGAGACTCTAAGAACTAGTGTTGGTCAGCAGCTCGTTGTGTCGCCGGAGACGTTGGGGCATTGCTATATCGTGCTGATGGGCGAGAATGGGGCGGTTTACGCAGCATGGGCCTTCGATGCAACGAAGGTGGTTTCGACCGGCTCTAAGTAGAAATAGACGACGGCAGGATTGAAAGGAAGGCCTCGGGGTGCCCCGAGGCCTTTATTCTTCCGGGGCGCGTCCTTGCCGCTAGACAGTGAAGGCAATTGTTTGATAGACGTCCAGCGTAGCTCCCGAGTTCGACAGTTCATGGTCACACGCCGGGACCCCGATGACGTAGCGGTGC
>JADBKP010000017.1 GCA_014896315.1 Limnochordales bacterium | reverse complement strand
CGCTAGCAGCCCGTGTGGGTTTTCGCCGGAGCACCTGACAACGAAGGAGGGAGTGGCCGATGATGCCCATGGCACCCGTCTGGGTGGGATCACGGGACCCCTGCCAGAGCCCACTCCTCTCCTCGGGCCTCGTGTCGAGCGACGTCAGGGGCCAGGGGCCTTCGTCGGAACCGCACCCCGGCACGATAGAGCTTCAGCAGGTTGTGCACGGCACAGTCAAGCCGCCAAAGCGCCCGAACCTTCGCCAACCCCCGCAGCAGGAACTGGCGGAGCCGGCGGGCCTCCTTGATCTGCCCAAAGACGGGCTCGACAGACTGCTCCCGCTTCCGATACCGCTCGAGCATCTCGGGCACTTTCAACCAGTACCGCATCCACTCCCGCAGGGAAGCCCCCGGCGCCGGCGGATCCGGAGGCGGCTGGGTGGCCCGGCGGTCCCGGTGACGCAGCTTGTCCGCCGGAATCAAGACGCGAAGGCCACGGGCTTGCAGCGTCTGAATGGCGTCCGTATCAAAGTACCCGGCGTCGGCCAGCCACTCCCCGGGGCGTCGCCCGGTATTGGCCTCCACCTGGTCGGCTATGGGGATCAGGTGCGGGGCATCGGCCGCCTGGTTGGTGAGGTCCGCCGCCACGATGATCTGGCTTTCGGTATCGACCACGGCGTGAGCGTTGTAGCCCTGGATGAAGCGCCCGTCCGGGTCTTTCATGATCCGGGAGTCAGGGTCCGTGAAGTTGCGCTGGGCTTTGGGGGAGGGGCGGGCCTGCGCGGGGTCTCGACGAGGCCGGTAGCGCCGACCTTTGGCCTCCGCTTCGGCCCGACGCTTGGCCTGCTCGGCTTCGGCTTTTTGCCGGGCCTCCTCTTCCAACGCCCGCATGGCCCGGCGGATGGCCTCCCGGCGCTTTTCGACCGTCTTCAAGGGCTCCGGCAGTTCATCGCCCCGCCGGTCGCCGAACCGCCGGTCCTCTTCCCGGTCCGTCGCCTCCACCTCGGCAAAGTAGTGCTCAATCTCCTCCCGCAGCCGCTGCTCCTCTTCCTGCATGCGGGCGTAACTCATGGCGGCATGCTTCGAGGCGTAGGCTTTGATCTTGGTGCCGTCCAGGGCCACCTGGCCCAGCTTCACCAGGCCCGCCTTCTGGGCCAGGTGAACCGTCTGGACGAACAGCTCCCCCAGCGCTGGCAGGTGCCGGCGGCGAAACTCCGACAGCGTCCAGTGGTCTGGCTGCTGGTTACCGGACAACATCCGGAAGGCGACATCCTCGTAAAGCGCCCGCTCCACCCTGCGCGAGGAGCGGATGCCCTGGGTGTAGGCGTACAGCCACACCTTCACCATCATGACCGGATGATAAGGCGGCTGGCCCCGGTCTTCCGCTTCGTAGGCCCGGAAGATGGCCGACAGATCCAGCTGGTCCACCGCCTCGTCGATGAAGTGGGCCAGGTGGTCCGGGGGCAGCCAGTGCTTCGGCGAAGGGGGCAGCAGATAGGTCTGATGGGGACTATAGGGCTTAAACGGCTTCATGGGCGAAGGTTCGACACTGCCCCGAGATTTCATGCCACCCGGCTGGCAATTCCCACACACGCTGCTAGGGGACTCCAAATGAAGTCGCAATGGATACCGATTAGTTTCTGGCATCGGCCCTCGCTTATCGAGAGGAGCAGTAGAATGTGGGGTGGTGCAAATGCCCTCCCCAGCTGGAACTGCGACGCCAACCTCGATTACGCACACCCTCCCAGGGATGGGGCGCTTTACGTCCACTCTTTACCCTCCCGCCGACCAGTTCTATTCAGTTCTTCTAACCAACGGGGAGATCGAACGGTTGACAAATCTCCTTCACCTGGGTGCGCTTTCAAAAGCGTTTCCGGGCGTAAGGCATACCAGATGGGATTACTCTGCAGCAGTTCTCACGCTCGTCACGAATATAGGTGCTCCTGGATTAAACTCCAAACTAAATCTAGGGTCAGCTAAGCTTAGTTCAGCGAGAGCTGCGCTACAATGCCTTGCTCTGGTCTCGAATATCGGTCACCTCCCCGGTACGTTCGCCGTAGAAGAAGGTGTTGCTCGCTTTATACGCTCCCGTGGTCTGTCTGCTCAAGTGATTCAATGGCACCCGGACACTCCAGAGGCCATCGTTGAGGCGGCGAGTGTTAGTCTGGCTCAGCACGGCTACCTCATCCTGAATCGTGTGCTGTCTGTTGCGAAGCTGCTTGCCTACGGTCCAGGGTGCCACGTGACCTGGGCGCTTGGCATTGACTTGGTGGCACCCTTCTTTTTCCCAGAGCTTCGCGCGGGAAAGTACCAGCAATGGGCAAAACTTGAAAGAGTTTATCAACTATGTCGAAGGGTTGCGTATCTTGCAGTGGATGGTGCACTAGTGGACCTTCCGCTTAGGCTAGACCTACCCATTTTGTTTCGGCGTCTTGTAGCGGGAGAGGCCGACTCCCGAACTGAATCTGAAGTGGAACTGTCATCAGAACTCCTTGCAGCGTACGAAAGAATGGTCTTCGCTAAGCTTTATCATAGTGAGGAAGCCAGGCGGTTAACTGCCGTGGTGGCTAGTGCAGTCGAGAGTCGGTTGCAGCGTGAAAGCAATCCTGGCGACATTGTCAATCGCTGGCTTCGCAGTTGGTCGTTTGATGAGGTACTTGATTGGGAGGCGGACGTATCAGACACGCTTTCGAAGCAGCGGACGATGACCCATGTGCCAATTCGAAGCTACTTCGTGTACAAAGACCGGCTTGTTACCACGTACGCGGACCGTCTGAGACACATCGTTGGGAAAGACGGACTCGCTAATATCCTGAGATACGATCCGTGGGAGCAATTGGTTCGAATTGAACCCGAAGAGTACCTGATAGACGTCCTCTCTGTTGACGGGTCTTTCACGGCGGGGATCAAGCTGGTCCAGTGGGTATCGGAAGTGCTCGATGCCCCAGACGCGAATAGCAAGAGCTTGTACGATTCGGGCTTGAAAGAGGACCTCGGTGAGGTCTATGAAGCCTTGTTTCGCCAGATTGTGCAGGCTTGTTCGCCCCCGCTTTGGCTCCACGTAGAGCCTTGGCCTCTCGCAGAACTTGGGAAGTTCGGTGGTCAGCAGCTGGACAAGGGCTTAAGAGTGGTTCTAGATCCGTTGCTAAAATCGCCTTTCGGCAGTCACATCGTCCGATTTACAAGGCGCAGGGTGTCCGGACGCCTGAAGAGCGTGCAAGACGAGCTGCGGGCCCTGTCGTCATTACGGCAGGTACTTCGCAGGCGGTATTTAGGAAAGCGCGGTTTTCTTTACTTCTTGCTCCCGTCATCCGTCAATGTGGTGGATGCCACCAAACAAACCAGCATTGCAGAGTTCGATGGCGGGGTGGTTGCCGTTCGAGTAAGTAAGCCTTCGATAGTTGCCTGGCTCCTCGAATCGAAGCGTAAGTCAACACATGCGGCAGAGCGAGCCCTGAGGGATAAGCTTGACAGACTGAAGGTGCCGAGCAGCATGTATACGGTACGTCGGCTACGTGGAGTCAAAGCCGCCTATGCGGAATTGACGCCGGGTTCTTTAACGAGAGCTGGCGCTGTCAGTGCACCTTCTTCGGCACGCTAAGGAACCTCGCAAGTTGACAGGGATCCCACGGACTGAAGAAGGCCCGAAGGTTCTTGGGATGTGAACCCTTCTTGATGTGCCTGGCCAACAATCGGGTGGGCGAACCGGTGCGGGAGGTGGTTGGACGGATTCACGACAGCGGGGTCGATCCGGTCATCCTGCTGAAGGCGGTGGACGCTCGCGGGCGAGATTGTCCCAAGCCAACAGGCAGCGGGCGGCAGGGCGTGCGGCTGGGGGGAGGCGAACCGGAGGAGGCGTCCGGCTGAGGATGAGCTTACGAGCGGTAACCGGAGACGTAGAGCCGCAAGTCTCTCATGTCGTAGTAGGCCGGAGCGGTGGCTCGGGCCAAGCGTGGCGAAGCGAGTCGGCACCGGCTCGCCGGAGCACGGGTCGCATCCGCGAAACGGGCGGTGAAAGCGCCGTGGCGGATGGCACGGAAGAGGCGGCCCGGCGTCACATCGAGCGCATTGCGCGCGCCCGCCGGGAAGGGTCCGATGAGCTCAAGGATGCGCTGGCCAGGGCGATTGAGCACGTGACCATGATGTTCCCGCAGACCGGTCACTTCCTGATGGA
>JADBKP010000016.1 GCA_014896315.1 Limnochordales bacterium | reverse complement strand
CCCAAAACGCCCTTGTATAGCCATTTCTTTGCATTACGGGTGTCAAAGTGCCGTCGGTGCTGGGAACCAGCTTGGTGCTTTTTCTGCTGGGTGCCGGCACGCTGGGCACCATCTTCGGGTTTCGCCTGTTCAGCCATCTCGTTGAGCGCTTTAACGCAGGTCGAGCCGTATTATGCCGCAACCTTCTAAGTAAGAATGCTATCTACTAGCACTTTTGCCTTAACAGTACAATAACACCATTGTTACTGCCGAGTCACTGCAGTTTAACACGCTACTTGTACAAATGTTATCGAGTTAGCGGGCCCGCGCACTCAAATGGAATCTAGAAAGGGAGGATCGGCGTTGAAGAGCTTATCAAGGCGGAAGCTTCCAGTTTTACTGGCGGCACTCCCGGTTTCTTTGGCGTTGACCGTTGCCGTTCACGCATCTCTCGCGGCTGAGTCGTCGAACGGCGTCTGGCTGGCCGGTGACCTGCACACCCATACCTTCCTCACTGATGGCAGCCACACCCAAGCGGATGTGGTGGGACACGCGTTTGATCAGTTTGGCCTTGATTTTATGGCCAATTCCGAGCACGGCGGCGCTTTTGCTCGCAACCCAGAAGGGCTTACCTGGGACAAAGTCACCCCCGCACCGTTTATCGCCGGCGATCCGGTCAAAGATAAGAGCGGCCGGCCGCTGATGTGGCGCTGGCAGTCGCTGCGGGATTACTCCTATCCGACTTTAGCTGCCTTGCAACAGCGATACCCGCATAAGACTCTAATCCAGGGGCTCGAGTGGAACATGCCCACCCATGATCACGCGAGCGTCGGCATCATCAGTGACGTCCCGGTGGCCATTAGTGATTTCGAGTACCAGTTTGACGCCGGCGACAAGGATACCAGCCGGGCCTACCAGGGGCTAGTGAAGCGGAATGTTACTCATGCCGATGCGGTAGCTGCCGTCACCTACCTCCAGCAAAACTACCCCGGCACCAGCTACGTGATCCTGAACCATCCCTCCCGGAGCTTACTCTACTCGGCAGCAGCCATTCGTGATCTTAATAACGCCGCTCCCTCGGTTTGTTTCGGCATGGAGGGATTTCCCGGCCACCAGAAGGAGAGCAACCGCGGCGGATACGGTGCCAACCTGGGCGAAAACACGTACAAGGCTCGCACCTACGGCGGAGCGGACTACATGGTGGCGAAAGTAGGGGGGCTCTGGGACAGCCTGCTTGGCGAAGGACGCCGCTTCTGGATCTTCGTGAACTCCGACTTCCACAGCGCGGCGGCAGACGCGGACTTCTACCCGGGCGAATACGCCAAGACCTATGTATATGCCCGTGACAATAGCCCCCAGGCTATCGTGGACGCGCTCCGTTCCGGTAATTCCTTCTCCGTGCAGGGAGATCTGATCAACGCCCTGGATTTCAACGTGTCTGCCGGCTCGGCCAAAGCCACCATGGGCGGTGAACTGCTCGTCAAGAAAGGATCAAACGTCAAGGTAGTGATCCGCTTCAAGAGCCCGGAGAAGAACAATAACGGCGACAAGCCGGCGGTCGATCATGTCGATCTCATCGTCGGTGAGGTTACCGGGAGGATCAACCCGGGCGATCCCAACTACAATAGCGACACCAACCCCACCACCCGGGTTCTGGCCCGTTTCACCAGTAAGGATTGGACCACTGATGCTGACGGCTATAACTCCATCGTCTACACACTGGAGAACGTGACCAAGAATCTCTATCTGCGCCTGCGCGGCACGAATCTGGGTGTGAACGTCCCCTATGAGACAGACGCCGACGGCAATCCCTTGGTGGACGACCTGGCCACCCAGCATCTGGGACTCGACAACGCCCAGGAGGCATGGGCCGACCTCTGGTTCTACTCCAACCCGATCTTTATCTCGGTGGTCGACTGACGAGCCAGCTGGAGCGTCGCACGTCTAACGTAAAACGGCAACGCCCCCGTGTCACCGGTGTCACCGACAGTCACTCAAAGCCCGTGGCCTTCTGCCACGGGCTTTGATATCTACGGTGCAGTTCATCGTTTCCGATGAAGTAGCTGTTGATCTCCTCCTTAACTAACCGTTAACCCAAAAGTTGCGGCAGCGTAACAGGCTGACGCACTTTCGCAAAGAATAGTAAAATGGTATGCCTGGTCTTTGCTGGGTGCCTTGCTCTAGCCGCACAGCGGGGGATTTATGCGGTGGTGAGCCGTACGGGCATCCATGCAGAGGCTACCTATTCGCCGTTTGCAGAGGCGACATACCAAAAATAGAAAGGAGAAGAGACCATGATGCAAAGAGGCGTGCGGCAGGGAAGTAGCAGACGCGCACACGGTTCGACCAACGGTCGCTTGCTCGTCTTTCCGCTATTATTCCTGCTACTTGTCCTGTCCGTTCTTCGCACCGGCACAGCGGTTGCATCCTCCGGCGAGCCTATCCCGCGCGAAGTCGTCGTTCGTGACGGTCGCCTCTATGCAGGCGAAGGGTGGCTGGAAGATCGAGACGGGATAACTGTGGTCCACTTCAAAGGGACTCCCCGCCAGATCGGCGCCCAGCATGCTCTGCTTCTGGGTAAGCAGGCTCAGGCTCTGGGGGAATCGATGATCCCCACCGGGCAGCCGCAAGCTCCGACCGGCCCGAACCACCAACCGGCTTCCCAGGCGTCAGGCAATGACCAGGCCTCAAACTACATGCAAAACTACATCATCCCCACCCTTCTGCGCCAAACTCCCGCCCGCTATATCGAAGAGATGAAGGGCTTCATGGCTGCGGTCGGGGCGGGCGACACGAACGAAGCTATCGTACCGCTCTTACTCGGCAATGCCTCGCAAGATCTTGGCCTCGTCTTCGGCGTGGGTGGCGGTGCCTGCACCGCGTTCGCGGCCTGGGGATCGGCTACCACCGACGGCAGCCTAATCCATGGCCGAAACCTTGACTACCTCGGTCTGCGAGAGCTCAGCCGGATGGCCGTCGTTGCCATATACGAGCCGGCGGGGTACTACCCGTTCATCGCCATCACCTATCCGGGGCTTTTTGGCGTCATGCAGGGCATGAACGCAAAGGGTATCAGCATCAACATGACGTATTCACTGGCCCGGCCCCCGCACGTCTCCATCGACGGCGTTCCTTTCATGCTCCTCTTGCGGCGCGTCCTGGAAGAGGCTGCCACGTTGGACGAAGCCATTTCTATCATTGAGAAAGCCCCCCGTACGGTCGGTCTTACCATCCTGGTCGCGGACGGCAAAATTCCGGAGGCACGGGTGGTGGAAGTGGCCGCCGATCGCTACGTGGTTCGTGAACCGGCCGCCGACACCATCTGGGCCACCAACCGGTATGAAACCCCAACTATGAAGGAAGTTCAAATGCCGGGCTGGCTGGCTTCCGAAAGACGCGACCGCCGCCTGCGCACGGCCCTGACTGCCGGCGGTGAAGGGTCGCTTTTGCCGCTAGACGTGCCGAAGGCAGTTGAGCTCCTGCGGGACCGGGTCGCGGACGGTTCACTGGTGGGCCGGATTAACAACCCCGGTACGATCGTGAGCGCGGTATTTACCCCCGGCACGTTGCGCATGTGGGCAGCAGTAGTACCCGAACGGGGAACTGCGGCCGACAGCCGCTTCCATGCTTTCGACCTGGCTGCCGAACTGGGACTGCCCTCCCGGGCGCCCGCGCCGCCCGTCGACGTGCCGGCGCGAGATGCGACGAAGAGTGCGGAAGAAAGCGCCTGGCAGGCGGTGGTAGAGGCAGCCTACAGTGACGAGGTGGGCGATCTCCCCCGGGCGGAAGCCTTCGCCCGGAAGGCCCTCGCCGCCTTCCCCCAAAGTGAAGCGGCACTCCTCATCCTCGGCCGGGTTTTGTACAAACAAGGAAAAGACGCGGAGGCAGCAGCCTGCCTCGAACAGCTGGTGAACCTGCCCGCTATCCACGAGCCCCACGACCTCCTGGAGGCCTGGTACACCCTGGGGATGATCGCCGTTCGCCGCGGTCAACCGGGACCGGCTGCCGCGGCTTTCCAGGCCGCGCTGGCAGTTCAACTGTCTCAAGAGGATGCCGCCCTGGGTGATATCCTCCAGCAGAAGGCGGCCGAAGCGCTGGCCGGCATAGGTAAGTGAGCTCGGCGCGGCTCGGGTGTAAAAACCTCGCGTAGGCGGTGGACTCTCCTCCTTCTCCCGAGTGAAACGTTAGCCGGGGTTCTTGGCTCGGCTAAGGAGGAGGGAGTAGTGTCCGGTATGCTGGTGTAAAAGTGGAGAGGGTCCCGGGGGCCCCTCGAAGCAGGAAGGGCCACCCCGCCTCTGGTAGATGAATGGGTGACTTACTCCACATCACCAGGAGGGACAAGGATGGCCCAGTACCAGGTTACCATAGACGGCGAGATCTTGCAGCAGTTGTTCGTTCGGGATGACGGCTTGGCGCGGCTTGTGGAGCAGGTGATTAATCAGATCCTGGAAGCGCAGGTTACTGAGCAACTAAAGGCCGAGCGCTACGAGCGTACCGAAGAGCGCCAGGGGTATCGGAACGGACATCGACCCAGGCTGCTCAAGACCCGGGTGGGCGAGCTGAACCTGCAAGTTCCCAGGGTGCGCAGGGGTAGTTTCTCGACCGACCTTTTCGAACGCTACCAGCGCAGTGAGCAGGCGCTGCTGCTGGCCATGGTGGAGATGGTGGTCAACGGGGTTTCGACCCGGAAGGTTCGGGCGATTGTGGAGGAGTTGTGCGGGACGGAGTTTTCCCGGTCGACCGTGTCTGAGCTGTGCAAGGGGCTCGATGCGATTGTCCAGGAGTGGAACGACCGTGACCTGAGCGGGGGGCGATATCCGTTCTTGCTGGTAGATGCCATAGTGATCAGGGTGCGCAAGGGCGGCAGGATTCGGCTTTGCAGTGACAGGGGTTGACCTGGTGGTATCTGATGAGCATAAAGGCCTTGTCAAAGCAATCGAGACGTGCTTTCAGGGGGCAACGTGGCAGCGGTGTCAGACTCACTTTATCCGCAACATTCTCGATGCCTGCCCCAGATCACTGGAACGGGAGCTTCACCAACGCCTGCGCCTGGTATTCGATGCCCCCGACTTGGAGACCGCGCGTCGGCTGAAGGAGGAGCTGGTGCAGGATTATGCTGAGCGGGCTCCGCGGGCGGTAGAAATCCTCGAATCCGGATTCGAAGATGCTATGGCAATCATGGCTCTTCCTGAGCAATATCGTCGACGCTTGCGGACGACCAATGGGGTTGAGCGGCTCAACGAAGAGATCCGCCGGCGGGAACGAGTTATCCGCATCTTCCCCAACGAAGAGTCGGCGTTCCGGCTGCTGGGGGCAGTCCTCATGGAAATCGATGAGGCCTGGACGACCGGGCACCGCTACTTCGACATGTCAGAGTATTGGAGGTGGAAAGCCAATGTGGAGACCACCCATGGCATGAACATTAAGCGGGAACCACACGTGGCATGACAGCACGTTGTCTACCGGAGGCCGCTTTTACACCAAAATCCGGACTTGACCGATTGGAACTGGTCCGGCTGGGCCCCCGCGGCGGCTTCGAAAACGGTTTCAATCCCACAATGGTTCGATTGGAACTCACACGAGGAACTACGGTGCCATTGAGGATACCCTGTTTCAATCCCACAATGGTTCGATTGGAACTTGCCAACTTGTGCTGATACAACGAGAACATCTCTTGTTTCAATCCCACAATGGTTCGATTGGAACGCTGCGCTGAAGAGCGACTGCGTGCCCGCGTAGCCAGTTTCAATCCCACAATGGTTCGATTGGAACAGGCGAGGTCTCTGGTCGAGCTGTATGGCAAATTGCCCGTTTCAATCCCACAATGGTTCGATTGGAACGCCGACGGGTCAGCAACCGTGTAGGCGATCTCCTCGTTTCAATCCCACAATGGCTCGACTGGAACGCATTGACAGATGGACTCACTACGACTGGCTGCACAGTTTCAATCCCACAATGGTTCGATTGGAACCCGGTATGACTCCCCATTCCCCTGCCGAGGTCTTGAGTTTCAATCCCACAATGGTTCGATTGGAACCGCCGGCAGTTGATGCGGCCTGTGGTCAGCCCGGTAACGTTTCAATCCCACAATGGTTCGATTGGAACGACGAGTGGGCGTTTCAAGAGTACGCCGACGACATCGTTTCAATCCCACAATGGTTCGATTGGAACTCAGCCCGGTAACTGGGTACTAGGGGGCGAACCAAGTTTCAATCCCACAATGGTTCGATTGGAACGATGCTGCGTTTGCCCTGATCGAACCTGCCTATAAGGTTTCAATCCCACAATGGTTCGATTGGAACCAATCATGCCAACTCCACCACCCTGACGGGAGTTTGACAGTGAAATGCCCATTTGAGCGCGTGTCCGGAGAAGAAGCGC
>JADBKP010000015.1 GCA_014896315.1 Limnochordales bacterium | reverse complement strand
GTGGAGGCGGAGCTGTACTGGGAATCCAACCGGCGCACGTGGGCGGCAGTGCGCGACTGCCTGCTGCCGTGAACCTGGAGATGGAACGCTACATCACCAGCTTTGAGCGGTTTGGCGTCTGCTTTGACTTGTACGGGGATGCAACCGAAGTCGCGGACCTCGTTTCCCATTGTCTCCAGCCATTTTTCGGGGTGGCGGCCGGGCCCAATGACGGAGCCATTCAAATCTCCTACCGAGTGATTCACGGTACTGCACGCGCTCCCCTGATGCAGGTCGACCATAAACGACGCCGCATGACATGCGTCGGCCAGACGCCGATTATCACCGCCTATACAATCCTCCGCTTCATCCGCAGCCTGACCATGTCCTTGGCAAAGCATCACGGATGTTTCGGCTTCCACAGCGCGTGCGTAGCGATGGGCTATCACGGAGTCCTGATCACGGGCGGCAAATTTGCGTGGAAGACGACCACCCTGACGGCCGTCCTGGCGAGTGGTGAAGCTGCGTTTGTGTCCAACGACCATGTATCGATCGATTCTACCGGCGTAGCCCACGGATGGCCCATAGCCGTGGGCGTACGCCCGGGCACAGTGCGACTCACACCTGTCCTTGACCACTACGTCAGGACTGGGCCGGGCCTGTACCCGTTTGTGGCCCGGGAACTCTGGGCCCGTTACCCACACTTTTCGGATGGGCAGGCCAGCGCGTGCCGCCGTAAGCTGGAGTTCGAGATCAACGAGCTGTGCGGACTCTTCGGTGTCCCAGTGAGAGCAGCCGCCACGGTGAAGCTCATCGTTGTACCCGAATACACTCCCGGCCTGGCTCAGCCCGTGATTCGACGGATCGAGGGCGATGAAGCACTGGCTGTTCTGCGCCCTCAAGTGCGGGCAGGGGCGATGCCGCCGGAGGGGTGGCCCTGCCCGGGGCTCTCCTGTACACCAGAACCAGTACTCAAGCCACTCGTTCAGACTGTGCCCGTGGTGGTGCTGACGCACAGCGAACACACTCTCAATGCAACTGCCGCTGTACTGGCCAGCTGCTTACAACCGCACGGGTGAGGGGGCACAGTATGAATGTTTTCGTTACCGGCGCCAGCCGCGGCTTTGGCTATACGCTGTGCCGGGCACTTGCGGCAGCAGGTTACCACGTGATTGCAGCGGCCCGCAGTAAAGACCGGTTGGAGCTCCTGCAATCCGAGTACCCTTCCCGGATTGTCGCGTTGCAGCTCGACCTGAGCGACGCTTCCTCTATAGCGGACGCCATTCGGTTTGTCGAAACCGAGTGCAAGGCAGTTGATGTTTTGGTAAACAACGCGGCCACAGCTGAAGGAGTCGGACCGATCTGGGAACTGGATAGTGAGACGTGGCACCGTGTCATGATGACGAACTTTCTCGGCCATGTCGAGTTAACCCGAGACCTGCTGAAGGGGATGATCGCTCGGCGTTCGGGTCTGATTCTCAACGTCTGTTCCCTGGCCGCCAATAAGCCGCTGAAGTATCTGGCTCCCTACGGCGTCAATAAGGCCGCACTGAAACACTACACGCTCTGCCTGGCTCACGAACTGCATGAGTTTGGGGTAAGGGCTAACACCATCGGCATCACCGCGGATACGGACTTGCCCCGTGATCATGCAGTACAAAAAGCGTCTTTGGGCTATACGCAATCGTTGGAGAGGCTGAAAATGCACAAACTGCCCCCTGCATCCGAAAACATCCATCTGGCCCTTTTTCTCATCTCCCCCGCCGGGCGGTACATCACGAGCCAGTATATCGAATCTCACTCAATGGTTGTGAGAACGTGGTGACGCAATCAAACTGTCATGAAACGCTGTTTGCGGCATGGCGCGAGCACCTGGGTGCGCAATGGGCGGAGCCGTTACCTCAACAGCCTGGCTCGCCCAACAACCACTTTGCGGTTTTCGCCAAGCCAGGTGAACGTCCCACCTATTTTATCAAAGTGGTCTCCGCCGTCCGGTGCTTCCGCCGGGAAGGCATCGCCTGCCGGTTTCTGTCTGAACGCGGATTCCCACACCTGGCGATTCGCGGGGAAGGTTCTGTTTTTCCCCACTTGTTCTGGAGGGCATTCGACTGGCTCAGTGGACAGCCGTTTACACCGGCGAGTCTCCAGGAGGTGGCGGAGGCGGGGCACGTTCTTGGACGGCTCCACCGCACTTCGGCCGAAGCACCTCCAGAGGAGCTTCACCGGTACCGGTCCCTCACCGATGCGCTGGAACTGATGCTTGGCCGCATGGCGAAAACAGCCCCCGCGGCGTTCGCCGAGGTAGCCCCTGTGGTAGCCCGTGTGCGCAGGCTCTATCCCAGCGTGCAGGCGTTCGATGAGACGCAGCCCATGGTGCTGCTACACGGAGACTTCGGCTGGCGCAACCTGTTTCAGCGCGATGACGGCATGCTTGTGCTCCTGGATTACGAGCATGCAGCCGTCGGCCCGGCATGGCTGGACTTGGCCAAGTGTATGGACCGTGAACTGCGTGTTCCCAAAAACCTGTCCTGGTTTGCCCGGGGATATGAAGAGACTGCCGGGGTCGGTCTAACAGAGCCGCCTGATCCCTATACGATCTGCCTCAGATTCTGGGTGGCGGCTGGGATCCTACTGTTTGTTAGCAAGCATGTGGACGAGTCCTTCGCAGAACATGGCAGATACATCTTGAGGCAGGTCAAGCGCGATCTGGGCCTCGTCCAGGGAGGTGCAGGATGAGACGGTCTGGTCGTGCGATGGAGAGCCAGAGGCTGCGCGTGAGTGAAGCGTATGCCGTACGGGCACTCGGAACTCTCCAGGGAGTGGCCATCGGCGACGCCCTGGGCGTTCCAGAGGTCCACTACTCTAAAGCGGAGATCTTGAAGGTATACGGTGGTCCGATCACAGGCTTCACCGAGCCGATCCCGCATTCAGGCCGGAAGTAATGGCTAAAGGGCGAGGTTACCGATGACACTGTTCAGACATTGCTACTGGCCCTGTCTATTTCTGAGAAGGGCAGAGTCAGCAGGCTGGACTTCGGGGAGCGCCTGCTGAACATAGACGACCGATACTGTAAACCCGGCACGGGGTGCGGCAAGTTCAAAGCCGGCGGCTCCCCAGACTTCGTAGCCGAGGGCGGATTCGGTAACGGTGCCGCAATGCGGATCTCCCCTGTGGGCATCGTGACGCCACCGTCGCTGGCTGCCCAGCTGATCGCGGATGTAGTGGCCGTCTCCACACTCACACACAATACCCCGCCAGCCATCAGCGGCACTGTCTTTGTTGCGGCAGCTGTGTCAGCAGCGATGGAGGGGTATAGCCGTCAAGACGTCATCGAATATGCGTTGAATACGATTCGGGCGTATGAATCCGGCATTGAGTTTCCTGGCCTCAGGATGTCAGAGACATGTGAGTATGCGCTCCAAGTGGGCTTAGAAGCGTATGTCGAAAGCCTAACTTCCGGGTCGGAATGGGGGTTTATAGCGATCGAGTCAGTGCCGGCCGTTTTCGCTGCTGTCGCATCAGGGGGATCGCTGGCCGATACGCTTCTCCGGTGCGTCAACCTGGGCGGTGATGCCGACTCCATCGCCAGCATGGCCGGCGCCATCCTGGGCACGCTTTATCCCGGCCAGTGGCCTGAGGCCTGGACCCGGTATGTTTGCGAGCGGAACGGACTCGATCTGGAACCGATCGCTCGCAGCTTGGCTGCACTCAGGGCGGATCGGGCACAGTACTGAGCAAGGAGGAGTCCCCTATGTGGCAACTGCTTCGAACGTTCGTATGGGTCGCCGTATCCGTCGAGCTCCTTCTTGTACTTCGTTTACTCGCAGCCCTTTTGTGGCACAGACGCATGCTTCGCGGCCGCCCTTCGGTACCGGACTCCCCTCCGCACTTGGTCCTGCTGCTTCCCGCGCTGCGTGAACAGCCGATCGTGGAGGAGACAGTCCGGCACTTCGGGCAACTCGTCTATCCATATGATCGCCTTAGCGTGCTGATCGTGACCACGGAGCGCGAGGAGCACGAGTATCGGCTGGCAGGTCAGAACGACGTGGTCACGACATCGCAGCTGGTCGCCCGCGCGATCGAGGCGGCAAACCGGACCCTAGGCACAACCCGTTTTCTACACCTGCACTACCCGTACACGACCGGCAATAAGGCAAGCCAGCTTTCCTACGCTGTCCGCCAGCTGCCAAAGCTCCTGAAAGACTTGCCTGCCAATGAGACATATATCGGGGTCTAATATCGGGGTCTACTCGAGTCGACGCTTCGCTCTGCGGAACCGGCTCCTCCGTCGCAGCCCTGGTCACCCTTACATACCCTGGGGACCGGTACGCCTCCCTCTCGCTGGTAACGGGATCGGCTGCCTATCAGGTTCACGTGACCGCTCATTTAGATGACGGTAACCGGGTGCGCATTGAGAACCTGACTGATCTGGAGATCATTCCGCCTGAAAGTTGGGCCGGAACACCCGGCTCACTTCGGGATCAACCCTCGCTTCGCTGGAACCCAGGACGGCTCTACCGCGGGTATGCCCGGGCAGGATACGCAGAGCAGTGGGATGCGTTCATCCGATCCATCCAAAATGGCACCACCACCCCTACCAATCTCCACGTGGCGAGCCGCGTCCTGAGCGTGCTGGAGCGCTGTCTCGAGGCGATAGGCCACTCGCTGCCCTAGGATCCTGTACGAGTATGTAAACTAAGACGCCACCCCAATTCCAAAGAATGGGTGGCAATCGGTGTAGGGTTTCGTTGTACATTGCGAATGGGCCACTTGCGTTGCCCTATGCCGCCTTCCTAGCAGCGTAGAGTTTAAGCAGGTTATGTGCGGTGCACACGAGTAGCCGCTATTTCACATTATCGAGTAGGTTTTGTCGTTCAGGGACTTTAATTGATCTCACTCTCTGTAGAAACCCAAAGCGCCAAGCTTGGCTTCACACTCGATTCTGTTAGCGGCTCCAACCTTGGCACATAGCCTCCGAATATGGTGAAGGCACGTAGAAGGACTAAGCCTCAACGCCGCGGCTATCTCCTTGGTAGATTTCCCTTTCACCAGCAGTTTGGCGACCTCTTCTTGGCGCTTCGATAGCATGTTGCTGCCCTCCTCCCGCCCCTTCCAGCGATATGACACCAGAGAAAAGGTCTACCACTGCACAACTGGCTGTACTACTATTGATTCGACATCCTTTCCAAGCAAACAATTCCCTTTGTCGGAAATAGCATTAGGGCCCTGCTGTGTTTGATCAAGTAAAACCGCGCCAATGCGATCTCGGAAAAGTGAGCCGCCCCATCTGGATTTGAGGCCTTTCCGGTTTCTAGTTCCGTCTCCAAGAAGGGTAGCGAATCTTCAGTCGCCGGGGATCACCTCCTGCCGGCGGAGGCTCTCACGACAGCGGTAGTTCTCGCCGTTCATGTTGAGGATGTGTGCCCGGTGCGTCAGGCGGTCCACCAGGGCGGCGGTCATCTTCTCGTCTCCCAGGATGTGCGCCCACTCTGCAAACTCCAGGTTGGTGGTCACAATCACGGCGTCGCGCTCGTAGCGGGCCGTAAGGAAATGGAACAAGAGTTCACTGCCTGTCCGGGTCAAGGATACATAGCCCAGTTCGTCGAGGATGACGGCGTCCAGCCGCAGACACTGCTTCTCCGGCCGGCTCAGGTGGTGCACATGCTGAGCCTCAAGCAGTTCCTCCACCAGTTCAGCCACTCGCCAGAACCGCACCCTGTATCCCTTGCGGCAGGCAGCCACCCCCAGGCCGGTGGCCAGGTGCGTCCTACCGGTGCCGCTGTTGCCCACCAGCAGCGCATTCTCCTTGCGGTCGATGTACTCGCACTGGGAGAGGGACAGGACCTTCTGGCGGTTCGGGGTGGGCAGGGCCGTGAGGTCAAAGGCGTCCAGGGTCTTGATCACGGGGAATGCTGCCCGGCGCAGGCGCTGGCGCAGCTGGTTGTCGTCTTGCTGCACCACCTCTTGTTCCAGCAGGGCCAGCAGGTAGTCCTCATGGGTTTGTTGTACTCGGCGGCCTCCAGGGCCAGCTCCTTGTAGAGGAGGCGAAGGTGGGAAGCTTCAGGCGCCGGAGATGCGACTCAATGAGAAGATCCTGGCTCATGAGGCGCCACCTCCTACCAGGAGCCTGTTGTACTGGTCCAGGGATGGCTGCTGCACCCGGATGGCTGTCACAGCCTCTTCCGTTGCGGGGGCCGGAGGTGCAGCGGTGTCGATTAGTGCCTGGCGCACCGCCTGCACGTCGATGGCCTGCAGGGCCAGGGCTTTTGTCACAGCAGCCTCCACGGCGCTGGCCGGCAAGTCCCGGTGCAGCAGCAGAACTTCCACAAAGGCCCGGTCGCCACGGGGACCCTGCCGGCGATTGAGTTCCACCCGGAACTAGTGATAGACCGGAGGGAGTTTGGCCTGGAGGAAAAGCCGGGCCTGCCCGAGAACCCGGGGCTTGCGGTGCGACGCCGCAGCCTGTTACCGGTTGCCCGGCCACCTGGGTCAAGTAGGGGACTTTGTGGAGGGGGCTGTGCCCGTACCACCTGCCATGAGGTCCTAACTCGTTTTGTGACAAAGCGGAAACATGGCAAACCATACTTTATGGGAAAGGAATGGTTCAAGGCGCACTCCCATATTTAGCGAATACATCGCGTACGCACCCCATGCACTAAGCACTAAGAGGGCTTAAAGGGATATAAGAGCGATGAAAGCATCCAGCATCGAAGGAGGCACAGCTGTCAACGTCGGTTTAATATTGACCCAGGATCGACGAAATGAATTTGACCCA
>JADBKP010000014.1 GCA_014896315.1 Limnochordales bacterium | reverse complement strand
TATGCTTGAGTATCAGGTCTTTTTCCAGGTCCAGCACCTGCAGCTTGTGGGTCTGGCTGGCCAGGGCGGCGACCATCTTGTCCACCCGATCCCGATCCATCTCTTCCTCTCGGCCAATCGTGCAGATGACCTTCTGCCTGACCTTGCCGTTGTGCCGCTCATTCTCTACCAGCTGCCAATAGACGTACTCTTTGCCGGACTGGCGAACGATCTTACGCCGCAGAAACACGCGGGGCGCCTCCTTCCACTACGGATCGCAGCATGTTAGCCTGGCCGCGCGAACCTCCTCCCGACTAATTGAGCAGCTGTTCTTCTCCAGCATCCCCCGAAAGGGGCATTTTCCTGTCAAACTGCCGTCCGGGGCTGGGGGATCTATCGTGAGCGCCGAGACTCCGTTACCGGTGAGCTAGTCCCGGAGATCGAGGTTCTCCATGGTGACCTTACCGGAGTGCGGGTGAAACCCTGTGGCCGGGAGTGGATACTCTGATCCCGAGCATGGTGTCAGCGGGGGAGGGGAGCTTATCGGGCTGGCCGTCCGGTTGAGGCCCGTTCTACCAGATACGGCTGCAGTGTGTAGACGGTGGAACGGGAGGTACGCCGTTCCAGGCGGCGGAAAAGGACGTCTACCGCGGTGCGTCCGATTTCCTCCACCGGCTGCGCGACTACCGTGAGTGGGGGAAGCATGTAGCGGGCCCATCGCGTGTCGTCGAAGGTAACGAGCGAGATATCTTTACCTATGACAAGGTTCGCCTCCTGAAGAGCACGGACTGCGCCGGCAGCCATCTCGCTATTAGCAACGAGAAGAGCGGTGGGCGGATCGGGCAATGACAGGAGCGCCCGTGTTCCCTCGTAACCTCCGCCCTCGCGAAAATCGGCTACGTAAACGAGCTCGGGGTTGTAGGCGAGCCCGCAGGCGAGAAGCGTGGACCTGTACCCTTCCAATCTTTCTTTTCCAGAGGTCAGGTGTTGTGGCCCGGCAATCATGCCTATTCGCCGGTGGCCCAGGTCAAAGAGGTGCTTAACGGCCAAGGCGGCACCTTTCTGGTTATCCAGGAGCACCGCGTCCGTCTCCAACCCGGGAGCAAGGCGGTCAACCTGAACCACCGGGATACCTTGGTTGATCACCCGCTGCAGAGTTTCGGAACTCTTACCAGACGGAGCAAGTATGATGCCCGCAACTCTGCTGGATACGAAAGATTCGAGGTAATTCCGTTCCTGCTCTTCTTCCTCATTGCTGTTTCCGAAAATAACGGTGTAGCCCCGTTGGCGGGCTGCCTGCTCTACGGTGCGGGCAAGTTCAGCATGGAAGGGATTGAGGATGTCCGATACGATCAGCCCGATGGTGAAGGTGTGCCGGACGCGGAGGCTCCGCGCGATCCGGTCTGGCTGATAGCCGGCTTTCTGCACAGCCTGCAGAACCCGAATGCGGGTCTCGGCAGCCACCATTTCCGGATGGTTGAGCGCCCGCGAGACGGTGGAGGGGGCAAGCCCCAGCTGCTGCGCGACATCCTTCAACCGCACTCTTAGCCGCCCCTTTCCTCGCAATCGATTGTAGCAGCCAGGAGACCCTTTGGAAAGGGCGGTTGGCAGGCCGAGACCCTGGGCCGGCGCACGGCTCTGTGGGAGGGCTCAAGAGGCGCATGCACAATGCGCAACCGCGAGCGGCCTACTACCTTCGCCGAAGCCCCAGAAGCCATCAACGCGGCTATTCCGAAGAACCCCGGGAGCGGCTGTGGCCTACAGCGCAGCCGCTCCTCACCATCGGCAAGTTCTACCGCAATTAGTACCGGCTTGTTGCACTGTTGAACCGGGTGGTCCCTTTATCCGCGGTCAAGAGCTAAACCCGATCCAGGTCACCTTCTGCTTCAATTCAGGATCCTGGCGCGCGGGAGGATTCGGCAGGCCGTCGGGATAGCCAAGCGGCGTGGTAGCGACAACCTCCCATTCCGGGCCGATGGAGAAGATCTCACGCAGCTTCGCTTCCTCGGCCAATGGGCCGGTCATCCAGCAGGTTCCCAACCCCAGCGCAGTGGCAGCCAGCATCAGATTCTCCAGGGCGGCGCAGGTACTCTCCAGACTCGCCTTGGTCCCTGCCGCATCATTCCCCCGGCGCGTCAGCGCCACGATCAGCACCGGAGCTTTGCCCAGCGTTCTGGCCCATTCGACGCGGCGCTCCTGGTCGGGAGTCCGTTGCCCGGCAGGAGGCATGCCCCGTTCAACGATCTGACCGTAGAGACGGGCAAACTCGTCTTTCTTCGCGCCCCGGGCAACAATAAAATGCCAGGGTTGCGTATTACGGGCCGAGGGCGCCCAGTTTGCAGCTTCCAGGACTTTCTTGATGTCCGAGACACTCACCTCATCCGGTTTGTACTGGCGAACGCTGCGACGCTGCATGATCGCCTCAAAAACATCCATGTGTCCGATCCCCCTCTATCCCCGCAATACTTTGTAAAGTGCCTGCGTCCCCTCTTCCGCCGCTCCCCCGGCCTCGAGGTAGCGGAACAGCTGGTGGACGAGGGCAGTGCCCGGAAGCGGTTGGGCCAGTTCGGCAGCCATCTCGAGCGCCAGGCGCAGGTCCTTCTGCTGCAGTTTTATCATAAACCCGGGCGTAAAATCACCCGCTGCCACTTTCGGCCCCAGGTTGGCCACCATCCATGAGCCGGCCGCCCCACCGCTGACGGCCTCGACCACAGTGTTGAGGTCAAGGCCAGCCCGGTCGGCCAGCGCCAACCCCTCGGCCATGGCCAGGAGATTCAGGCCGCAGATCACCTGGTTGACCAGCTTCAAGGTCTGACCGGCTCCCGCCGGGCCGACGTGGGTGATCTTCTTGCCCAGGATCTCCAGTAAGGGTCGGCAGGCGGCCAGCGTCTCCGCGTCCCCTCCGACCATGATGGAGAGAGTCCTTTCCCGTGCGCCTTTCTCACCGCCGCTCACGGGGGCATCCAGGCACCTGACTCCCCGTCTCTCCCCTTCCGCCGCTATCCTCCGGCTTACCGCCGGGGCGATGGTGCTCATGTCCACGAAAATTAACCCGGGCCGCGCGCCGGCGAAAACGCCCTCTTTGCCCAGCACCACTTCTTCCACCGCAGCCGAATCGGTGACCGTAGTGAAGACGATGTCGCTTTCTGCCGCCACTTGCGCCGGGGAATCCCTCCAGGTAGCCCCGGCGGCCACCAGTTGATCAGCGCTGGAGCGACGCCGGCTGTAGACGGTCAATGCATATCCTGCTCGCAACAGGTTGAATGCCATCGGTCGTCCCATAATCCCAAGGCCGATCCAACCGACCCGCCGCAGAGCGCTGGCGCTTACTGCCCCTTCTGACATACCCGTCTCACCTGCCACATCCATCGCTTGCTCGCATTCCTCTTCATATGGAGGCCGACACCGGAGGTAGAGTGCCGGCTGGAATACGTTCCAGCGCGAAGCTGGTTACTCCCAGGTCGGCTTCGATGGAATAGCGCAGCCGTGCCGTCGTGAAATCCTCGGTCACGTAGCGCCCGGCACTATCCTTGACAAGACCCTCTTCAATGAGATTATGGCTGCTCAGCGCAGTATCGAGGTGAACTTCGACACCTGCATCCTCAGGCACCCTGACGGTCAGGGAGACAGCACCTGCTTCCAGAATTACGGGAATCGGTTGAGCAGGAAGAGGAGCGCCGGCTGCCGACCAGGCTGTCACGTCAGGGAGCGTGATATCCAGGCTGCCCGCCCCGGCATCGACATCAAGGCGTGAAAGAGGCAGGCGACTGAAGTCCCAGGTACAACTGGAGGCACCGGTTTGGGCCCGCACCGCCCAGACTGCAGCCGGGGAGAGATCCAGTCGCCAGTGGGCTCCTCGGCCCCGCAGGAACCCCAGGTTCACCCAATCAACGCCAACGCCTTCGCGCCCTTGTTTGACTTCAATCCGATGCACCTGGCCCCCGCCAGTGCCATACCCAATGGCAGTGTCCAGGATCACCCTGGGCCTGGCACGCCAGTACTCAAGGGAAGCACGCAGCAGGTTCTTCTCTGGAGAGTCGGCCGGGCCAAGAGCTCCGATGTCCAGGGCCACCACACCTGCGGCCAGGTCCAGCTCTACCTCAACCTGTTCTCCCGGTGCCGGAGACCGGGGATAGTCCAGAGTCGTCTCGAACAGGCGCAGGCCCCAGGAACGATAAGCAAACGGCCTTACGTCGACAACAAAGGCTGATGGAAGACCCAGAAGGAGAAGCAGGATGATAAGACCCAGGACTAGCCCTAGAACACTCCGAAGCGACCAGCGCGGGGAGAGCAGAATCAGACCGCCGGCAAGGATCAACCAGATCGGCCAGTAATCAAAGGCCAACCCGATCCAGTGCTCGAAAGCAATCCACGGCCACCAGTGCCTCAGCACCCCGAGCCAGTAAACACCGGCGAAGATGAAGATGATGCCGAGCCATCGTTCCCATCGCATGGTTACTCTCCCCTAGCGTCCGTGGCTGGAGTGGAATACCAGTGCAAGGCCGACCAGGATGAGACCGACCGGCCAGAAGAGATCCCACCTAAACCAGGGGAAGACACGGTCGATCAGCGCCCAAAGGCCGATGAGGACCAGAGCCCAGCCAAGAAGCTGACGCCGCCGAAAGAGTTGATGCTGGTATTCCGCTCCTCCCAGCTCTCCCCCGCCACTCTCCTCATCCCTGGCCCTCCAGACGTTCCCGGCATTCCCGGCGCCGGCTTCCCCGCGGTTCCCGGTATCTGATTGCGCTTCAACCGTGCCGACGAAAGTACGGCCCTGCCCTGAGGCCGCCGCCCACGGCGCGTCCGGCTCTTCTGGAACTATTATCCAGGCCAGGATGTATCCAACTATGCCCGCACCGGCGGAGAGTACGGTCAGGAGTATAATAAGCAGCCGGACCAGGGAGACATCCAGCTGGAAATAGTCGGCAAGCCCTGCCGCCACGCCGGCGAGCATGCTTCCCTGACGCTTGCGATACAACCTCCTGGGCACTGCTGCTCCGGCGTCCTCTTTTGTCTCCGTGTTGTCTGTGGGGTCAAATGCCATCTTGCCACCTCCTGGTTACCCGTCTACCTGTTTCCCTGCTGGTGAACTGCGACGACCCACATAATCCCTCTGTAGAGCAATTCCTGGTAGGTGGGGTGCGTGTGAGTCTCCGGCCCGTGACCGAGGGACAGGTAGAAAACACGGCCCTTGCCGAAGGAACGCACCCACGCCACCGGGACCCGCTCCCCCTCGTACTCGCAGTCGAGCAACACCCGGAAAGTGGCCGGGTCGCAATCCACCAGATAAAGCTCATCCACTACGTTGAAGTCCTGAATACCGGCGGTAATCGGGTGCTCCGAATCGACCACGCGGATATGAAGCGGTTGCAGGGGAGGATGGCGGATAAACTTGCCGCCGATCAGCGCGATGTACTCGTGGTTTTCCTTAAAGGAGGCTGTTGCTCCGTGCAGGCCGACCACGCCCTTGCCCGCCGCTACCCACCGCACCAACCCGGCCACCTGGTCCTGGGTCAGGTGATCCCGGGTGGTGTAGATGACCAGAGCATCATACTTCTCCAGGTTCTGCTCGAGAAGCACGTCTCTGTCCTCGGTCAGTTCAACGGCAAGGCCTCTGCTCTCCAACGCCTCCTTCATGATCGGCCCCATGAGGTCGAACCGGTGAAATTCCCGGACCTTCCCGCCCAGGATTAGAACGCGCAAGGGTCGCTGTTCCATATTGCCAGAATATCATCACGTCGCAACGTGGAAAAGGGAGCCGGACCGTCCGGTGCGGCCCGTCCCTGCGGCCCTGCCCCGCGGCCCATCTGGTGACCCTGCCTCCGGCGCATCTGTAGTCCTGGCCTCCGGCCCGTACGGCCCGGGCACCGATCCGGTCACTTCACCTTCGCCCCCGGGCCTACGGGCCGCTCGGGAGTGACCAGGGCAAGGCTCTGCCCGTCCGCCGAGGTGGCGGCCAGAAGCATCCCCTCGGAGACGATCCCCCGCAGTTTGGCCGGCTTCAGGTTGGCTACCACCACGATCTCCTTCCCCACCATCTCTTCCGGCGTGTAAAACCTGGCGATCCCGGCCACAATCTGCCGCCTCTCCCCACCGAGATCTATCTCCAGCCGCAAAAGTTTATCCGCCCCGGCCACTTTCTCCGCCGCCAGCACTCGGGCGACCCGCAGTTCAATCCGGGCGAACTCCTCAATGCTGATCAGATCAGCACCCTCTTCGGTCTTGTCGGTCTTCCCGGCCGCACCCGCACCCCCCGCCGCCTGCGAAACTGCCGGCGCCGGTGTGGCAGCCCCGGCATCCTCAGCCGGAGTCGGTTCCAACCGTGGGAAGAGCGGTGCTCCCTTCTTCACCTGCGTGCCGTCGGGAAGCCAACCCCACTCGCGGCAGCTCGCCAACCCGGCCTCGTCCGGTGTCGCTGCCCCCGGTAGCCCTTCCAGCCCCAACTGCTGCCATATGCCTCTCGCCGCCCGCGGTATGAACGGGCTGACCAACACCGCCACCACTCGCAGCGCCTCGGCCAGATTGTACATCACCAGCTCCAGTTGCTCCCGCCGCGCCGGATCTTTCGCCAACGCCCACGGCATCTTCTCGTCAATGTACTTGTTGGCATCACCGACGATGGTCCAGACGGCGGCCAGGGCCTCGGACAGGTCCAGCGCCTCCATCCGCTCCTGGTACGCCCTCACCGCCGCCTGTGCCGTGCGTACCAGCGCCGCATCCCGCTCATCGCCGATCCTCTCAACTTCCCGCCGCCGCACCACCCCGCCGAGAAAGCGCTCGATCATCGCCAGCGTCCGGTTGAGCAGATTGCCCAGATCGTTGGCCAGATCGGCATTGTAACGTTCCCGCAGGCTCGGGATGCTGAAGTCGCCGTCCTTGCCGAAGGAGACTTCCCGCATCAAGTAGTACCGAACCGCGTCTGAACCGTATTCCTCCGCCAGTTTGACGGGATCGACCACCACTCCGGCCGATTTGCTCAGGCGCGCCCCCTGAATATTGATGAAACCATGGCCGAACACGGTCTTGGGGAGCGGCAGGCCGGCAGCCATCAGAATGGCCGGCCAGATCACGCAGTGAAACCACGTAATGTCTTTGCCGACGATATGCAGATCCGCCGGCCACCAATAGCCAAATCGCTCCGGTTCGACATAGCCCGCGCCCGTCACGTAATTAATCAGAGCATCAAACCAAACGTATACTACTTGCTTCTCATCTATCGGTAGGGGAATTCCCCATTCCACTGTGGAACGGCTAATGCTGACGTCCTGCAGGCCTTCCTGAATGCGATTCAACACCTCGTTGCGTCTTGTCTCCGGTTGAACAAACTCCGGATGTGCCTGAATATGTTGCAGCAACCGTTCCTGGAATTTGGACAAAGCGAAGTAGTAGTTTTTCTCTTCGACCCATTCCACATTGCGAGTTGGATGAACCGGGCAACGCCCATCTACCAGGTCGCTTTCATTCAGAAAACGCTCACAGGAGACGCAATACCAACCGGCATACGTCCCTTGATAGATATATCCGTTCTCGTAAATCCGCCGAACAATGTCCTTTACCGTAGCAATATGATCTTCATCGGTTGTCCGGATGAACCGATCATAACTGATGTCTAAGACTTCCCAGGCCCGCTTGAAGGCGGCTACCATACGGTCACAAAGCTCCTTGGGTGAGATCCCTTCTTCATGGGCCCGGCGAGCGACGTTGAGGCTGTGTTCATCAGTGCCGGTGAGAAAGAGCGTGTCATCGCCTGCCAGACGGTGATAGCGAGCAATCACATCGGCAGCTATCTTCTCATAGGCGTGACCGAGGTGAGGTTCGCCATTAACATAATCAATGGCGGTCGTGAGGTAAAACTTAGCCAAAGTCAACTCCCCCTGCGGGCGTGTGGCTGCTATTCTATTCTTGTTCCCAGTGTTTGTCAACGCAACCCATTTTACTCCTCAACCGCATACAAAACCAGGCCCCGGGGCGCAGAGCGAAAGCCCGCCTCCCGCAGCGGCCGTTCCACCGGGCTACCCCAGACGGACAGGGATTGCCCCGCCGGCGACCCCGAACCTACCTCCTCATATCCGGTCACCGCGAGTTTACCGGCGGACGCCACCACCGGTTCAAGAGAGAAAAGGCGGCGGAGAGCACGGGCGGCAGCCACCTGCCAGCTCTCAGTCAACGATTGCCATGTCTGCTGCCAAACCCGTAAGAGACCATTGCGGGCCGCGTAAGCAAGGAGCAGTGTCGCCTCCCCTTTGTGCAGGTGGAAAAGGAGCCAGACCGGCGCCTCCCGCCGCAGCGGCAGTGGCAGCTGCCTGCCCACCTCGCCCGGTCGCACGGGTTCAGACCACTCCTCGGATTGGCTCTCATCTTCAGTCTGCACGATCCCGGGCCAGCCAAGCAACAATCCATAAGGATTGACGGGATCGGCGGCAGAAACCAACAAAAGCTCAGCCGTCTCCTCTTCATCTGTCACGGCCAGCTTGCCGACATCCGCGGCCCGCATAAACTGGGGATCGTCCAGTTCTTCGACAAAGCTGCCCCGCAAGACACTGCCCTGCCATTCCCGGCGCCGCAGCTCCTCGTAGACCACCGACCAGGCCGGAAAAGCCAGCTCAGGGCAGGCATCATCAGCATCAGGGGACGGCCGGCTGCTCTCGCCCACGAGCCGACGGAAAGCCGCCCAGACGCTGGGGGTAACGACGCCGTAAAGCTCGAGCACCTGATCCAGCCAGCGGCCGGCGTCCATACCGACCTGGCCCAGGACCCACCACCGGCCGTCGCTCAGCGCCGTCTCGGCCGCTCCCGCCGGTTTCATCATGAGCCGCTCAACTGCCACCTGCGCCCTTCGCTTTGCCTCGCGCAGCGCCCGCCGCGTCCGGGGTGAACGGCTGATCCCCCGCACAACCGGCCAGGGTGCGAACTCAGACCGCAACGCAGGTTCGGGCTCCGGCAACTTCCCCCCTTGCGCGAGCGCTGCGAGCTGCGGGAGAACGGCCAGCGGCTGGGGGCTGTCAGAGGTGATCAGCCCCTGCAGGAATAGCCGGGCCAAGGCTGACCGGACTTCATCGGTACTGCCCGCGCTGCCCGCACCGTCCGCGCCCCTCCCGCGCCAGGCATTCTCCAGCTGGTACAGGAAAAGCGCCCCGCGCCGGCGCAGGGTTTGCCATAGCTCGAGCGTAACGGAGGACCATTCCGCCCGCCCATCTGCAGGTTCAAAATCATCAAGATCAGCGTCGGTCTCCCGCGGCTCCGGCGGCGGCCAGAAGATCACCATCGGCTCGGAGGCGGACGGTCCGCCCCGCACCTGCCAGATCAAGTGACCGGCACGTCCAAGTTCCGCCAGCCCGGCCATCACGGCGACCTCACGCGCCCGCAACCTCTCAGTAGGCGATAAGGATACGGTACGGCCGGCCCCCCATTCCCCACATTCCTTGGGCAGCCGTACGCCGAGCAACCGGTGACACCAGGAATCCCAGCCAAAAGGAAGGCCCAGCAGCGGGTGCAGCGCGTTCGCCAATCCTCCGTCCGCCGCCGACAGATGTCGCCGCAGCAGGAAGTACAGGTACCGGCTGAACGGAACGGCAACGGCCTGCCGCCGCCGGCGCGCCAGCGTGCGCCGCTCCCAGACACGCAGAAAGTCAACATGACAGTACTCCGAATACTCGGTACCCCGGTCGTTTCTGCTCCCGCTCGCAGGTGCTGCCTCCCGGAAGCAACCCACGGCCAACTCGCCGCAAGCCACCAGTCTCGTCACCGCATCCCGGAACCGGCTGTCAGCCCCCAGCTCCTCTGCCAGCTCATCCAGGGTAAACGGCCCCCGGATCAGGGCATACTCTCGCACCCTTTCTTCCGTCGGCTCCCTCTCCGTGACCTCACAGCCCGAGGTCGCCCGGGTCTTGCCTGCCCCTGCCATCGCCCTTGCCCCTGGCCCTGCCGCTGGCCCTGCCCCCGGCCCTGCCCCTGGCTCTGCCCTTGCCCCTGTCGCTTCCTCTTCCCCTTCCCCTGCCCGCTCCTGCCCCATCTCCGCCCTGAGCTCCTCCAGCACCTCCTGGTCGAGCAGGGAGCGCAGGTCGCCGCCGGTCAGGGCCAGAGTCCCCTGAACCCAACTGATCTCCCGGGCCACCCCCGGGCGGGCCGAAGCGGCCGCGCGCGGTTCATCGGTGTCGTAGATGAAAGCACCGGCATAGTCAAAAAGCAGACCGGCGGTGAAAGGCGTGGGGTACCGGCTGACAACCGGCACGACCCGGATCCTCCCCCGTTCGATACCGTGCAGCACCGCCCGCAAAGCAGGAACATCCAGATTCTCCTGGAAGACTTCCCGGACGGCCTCAAGCATGATAGGGAAATCCGCGAAATGGCGGGTGGCTTCCCAGAGATCCTGAGCCTGGAGGCGCTGCAGCCAGAGCGGCACCCGGCGTCCCGCCAACCCGCGCGAGAGCAGCAAAGCCCGGCCGGCCGCCGCCCGGAAAGCCGACCCCAGGAGTGCGCTTCCCTGCAAAGACCGCCAGATCCGGCTCTCTACCTCATCTGGGCCCACAAGGTGAACCAGCTGCTGGAGGAAAGGTTGGGCGGCAGGACGGGACAGGTTACCAGGCAGGCGCAGGAGCAGGCCGTCGTCCGTTGCCAGAATCTCCGCCTCCACGCCCCATCGCTCCGCCAGGGCATCGGCCAGCGCCAACCGCCAGGCCCGGTTGACCCGACTGCCAAAGGGCGAATGGATCACAATCAGCGGGTCGCCGTTAACGTCCGGAAACTCTTCTACCAGCACGCAACGGTCTGAGGGCAGGGCGCCGACCCGTTCGTACTGCCGCAGGAGATGGTCGGCCAGCGCGGCAGCGGCCGCTTCGGTCAACGGAAGGCGCCGCTTCAGCCAGGCGGCCAGTTCGGCCGCCAGCTGATCATGTTGCTGGCCGAGGGTCTGCGCATCGCCGGACGACAGCGCGCCTTTTCCCCCTCTCTCTTTGATCCAGCCCTCGACCTCGCGCAGGAAACGACCGACCCGCAAGCCCAGGAAAGTGCTCCTTCCCAGTCCTTCGCCGCGCCAGAAAGGCAGCCGCACCAGTGGTCCTTGCGCCAGCTGCAGTCGCTCGCCGGTCCCCTGCGCCACAAGGGCGGGAGCAGCCTGCTTTGCACCGCCGAGCGGCTCCACCAGCACCCGGTCTTTCTCGATCCGTTCAACCCGGCAGGCAGTAGTGCCGAGCAGGACGACGTCACCCCGGCGCGTCTCAAAGACAAACTCCTCATCCAGTTCGCCCAGATGGCGGCGGTCTTTCACAGTGTAAACGGCGTATGTGCCGCGATCGGGAATCGTACCGCTTCCTCGCAGGACCACCAGCCGCGTTCCCGGCAGTCCCCGCAGGAGGTCGGCCTCTTCGTCCCAAACAAGCCGCGGCCTGAGACGGGTCAGCAACGGATGGCGGAAGCCGCCAGCAAGTAGCCGCAGCACGCTGCGGAAGGCGCTGCGGGTCAGCGATAAGTAAGGCCCTGCCTGCTTGACCAGCCGGTAGAGCCCCTCGCCCGACCAATCATCGCAGGCAACCATGGCCGCCACCTGTTGTGCAAGCACGTCCAGAGGTGCGCGGGGAAGGGCGATCGGTTCGATGTCGGCGTGGAGGATGGCCTCGCCGACAACGGCGGCCTCGAGCAGGTCCATCCGGGTCTTGGCCAGGATCACCCCCCGGCTGCGGGCGCCGAAGAGGTGGCCGGCCCGGCCCACCCGTTGCAGCCCCCGGGTGACCGCATGGGGCGATTCGACCTGTACCACCAGATCCACCAATCCTATATCGATCCCCAGCTCGAGTGAACCGGTGGCGACCACCGCCGGCAGTTCACCTCGCTGGAAATTCTTTTCCACTTTCTCCCGGATGTTGCGGGAGAGGCTGCCGTGGTGGGCGGCAGCAAGCCGGCCGACTTCGGGGTCGGTCTCGCTCGCCAGCTGGTTGAGGCGGGCTGTCACTCTTTCTGCTTGCGCCCGGCTGTTTACGAATACCAGGGTGGAACGGGCGGCTTGCCGTTCACTCTCTATTAGTTGATGAAGTTTCCGGTAGATGGACGGCCAGATACTCCCTTCAGGAGTCCGGCCGGCGGCGAGATCGGGGGCGGGTATGTCCACCACGAGATCCATCCCTTTACGCAGGCCGGTGTCGATCACGGTGACCGGGCGCTTGCCTGCCAAGAAGGTCGCAAGGCGCGAGATGGGGCGCTGGGTGGCGGAGAGGCCGACCCTCTGCAGGGGCTTTGCGGTCCACCATTCGAGCCATTCCAGGGTGAGGGCGAGCTGCACCCCGCGTTTGTTGGCCGCCAGGGCATGCAACTCGTCCACTATCACTGCTTCGACCGTCCGCAGTATCTGCCGTCCCCGTGGTGAAACCATCAGCAAGAAAAGAGATTCAGGGGTGGTGATCAGCAGATCAGGAGGATGGTTGAGTTGACGGCGCCGTTCAGCCGGGGAAGTATCACCGGTGCGAACTGCGGCCCGCAGCGGCCGCCAGCCGGGAAGACGGGCCTCCGCCAGCTGCGATATTTCCGTCAGAGCCGGAGTGAGGTTCCGGTGGATATCGTTGTCCAGCGCCCGCAGCGGTGAGATATAAACCACCCGGACGCCCCCGCCGTGCGGGTTGGCCGGGGAATCGCTCGCGCTCTCGCCTTCCCTCTCCCTCTCCCTCTCCCGCAACAGTCGGTCGATGAAAACGAGAAAACCGGCAAACGTCTTGCCAGAGCCGGTCGGGGCGACGATCAGGACGTTCTCTCCCTGCTGAATGGCCGGCCAGCCTGCCGCTTGCGGGGGCGTGGGAGCGCCAAAGCGCGCCGCAAACCACTCCTCAACTATCGGGTGAAACATAACCGTACCGTTCCCCATCCCTGTCCCTATCCCCGTCCCTGACTCCACTGCAGCTGCTTTCTGTTTCTCTTCTGCGTCAGCTTTACATAACCTGCGTCCTCACAGCACGGTTACACAGCGCCGCCACATTCTGGTGAGAGAAGGTTATGTAGAAGCGACAGTACAGGGGAAAGCTAGGCGCGTAACCTCGGGAACGAAAGGGGAACATGGGGTGAAGCAGATACGCCTGGGTATCGTGGGCACTGGCCTGGCGTTCGAACGCCTGCACCTGCCAGTTATACAGGAGTTGAACGACAAGTTTCAGATTGTTGCCATCTGTGACGTCGACCACGTCAAGGCTGAGGAATGGGGGCGAAAGCTCGGCCTTCCCTCCGACCGCGTCTTCACCGACCTGCACCGCATGATCGAGTTGCCTGACATTGACGCTTTTGATGTCATTGTACCTATCGAAGCCAACTATGCGGTCACCCGCCAGGTAGCGGCGGCCCGCAAGCCGATCATCTGCGAGAAACCGCTCGGTGGTTCATTGGAGGAGGCGGCTGCCCACAGGGATCTGGCCAAGCAGGCCGGCGTACCTATCATGATAGCTGAGAACTACCGTTATAACGAAGAGGTCAACCTGCTGCGCGACCTCGTCCGGACGCGGCGGGTCGGCGACCCCATCTACTTCATCCAGAACGAGACAGTCGACTTCCCGCAACTGATGACCGGCCCCGACAGCTATGCCCACCGGGAGTGGCGGCAACACCCGCAGTTTGAGGGTGGCATCTTCCTGGACACCGGCGTCCACCACATGGCCGCCTTACGCCATATTTTCGGCGCGGTCCGCACCGTATCCGCCTTCGGGCGGCGGCAACAGGAAGATTTCGGACCGTTCTCCCTGATACAGGTGAACATGGTTTTCCACTCCGGCGTTATGGGCCACTACTCCTTCTTCGTACAGGGCAAAGAGGTCCAGCGTCCCCTGATCGGGCTGCGCATCTTTGGAACCGGCGGTCAGATCTACCTTGAGGATCGGGAATGCGGAGTGATCAACATCTTCTATAAGGACGGGCGTCACGAGATGATCAACTTCCGGCCGCACCGGGGTTACTACAACGAGTTCCTGAACTTCTGGAAGGCGGCGGTAGGCGAAGAGCCGATCAGCGTCACCCCCGAGATGGAATTTGGCGACGCCAAGATGGTCTTCGACATACTCCGCTCTGCCCGGGCCGAAGGCGTGCCCGTCGATGTCGACCGGACCGCCGAGTATACGCCGCAATACCAGACAGTGTGAACCGTGGTCACCTTGAATTCGGGCCGTACGCTATACCGGCCCTTGCAGACTCGACTCCCACCGGGCAGCGCTGGTGGGAGTCCTTTTTTGTGGAACACTGCTCCCCTTTGAAAGTGTTCAAGATAATGCGCGTTTCAATCCCACAATGGTTCGATTGGAACCAGCTGGCGGACCGGCTTTCACAGATCCGCCGGACGCGTTTCAATCCCACAATGGTTCGATTGGAACACCGGGACACGGGCGGACCGATCCCGTTTGAGCTGGTTTCAATCCCACACTGGTTCGATTGGAACCGATACATCTTGAACTCAGCAGTGTTAACAGCACCGTTTCAATCCCACAATGGTTCGATTGGAACACCGGGACACGGGCGGACCGATCCCGTTTGAGCTGGTTTCAATCCCACACTGGTTCGATTGGAACTTGTCGATAGCCTCCATCGTACGCCTTGTCATCTCCCGTTTCAATCCCACACTGGTTCGATTGGAACACGGGACCCGTTCACAATACAGCTCACGGGCAGCCTGATTTCAATCCCACACTGGTTCGATTGGAACCTGCCAGCAGGGCAAGCTGCGCGGGGTCGGGGGCGGCGGTTTCAATCCCACACTGGTTCGATTGGAACTGCGGCAGGTTGACGATCGCGGGCGCGTGGGTTAAGTTTCAATCCCACACTGGTTCGATTGGAACGACGCTATTGTCTGCTAGCACAGCGCCGGCCCATCGGTTTCAATCCCACACTGGTTCGATTGGAACTCTTTCATGGCGGTGACGAGAAGACCGGCTCTAGCCGTTTCAATCCCACACTGGTTCGATTGGAACCAGGTAGCCTCCTTCCTGGGCTCTACGCCCTCCTGATTTCAATCCCACACTGGTTCGATTGGAACCAGCCGGGCAGTTAATCCACATCGATCTGCCAGAGTTATTTCAATCCCACACTGGTTCGATTGGAACGCAAACGACAGCCGCTGCGACTTAGTGTCAAGCGAGATTTCAATCCCACACTGGTTCGATTGGAACTAGAACAATGAGCGTCAATGCGAGACTTGCTGAAATCGATTTCAATCCCACACTGGTTCGATTGGAACCCTGTGCCAACCGTAACTCGATGGCAGCGTCACGTCATTTCAATCCCACACTGGTTCGATTGGAACCTGCCCAGTCCATGCTCACGCCTCCTCTACCACCAACATTTCAATCCCACACTGGTTCGATTGGAACGATTCCGGGCCTTGGCCAGATTTACAACGGGAACATATTTCAATCCCACACTGGTTCGATTGGAACGAATCAGGCACCGCGACCTCGGTCTCGGGTTCCGGATTTCAATCCCACACTGGTTCGATTGGAACCCGCCTGCCACTGGGCGTAGGGCAGTCGCTCAACGATTTCAATCCCACACTGGTTCGATTGGAACACCGTCGAGCTCCAAGTGCTCGACCCGTACTTCTAATTTCAATCCCACACTGGTTCGATTGGAACTTGTCGCTGGCTCTCTGCCCGACGACTACAACCTCATTTCAATCCCACACTGGTTCGATTGGAACACTGTTCCCATTAGGAAGCAGGCCAAGATGAATAGCATTTCAACCCCACACTGGTTCGATTGGAACGAGATCATACATCCCATCGTGTTTCGCCTTGCCCACATTTCAATCCCACACTGGTTCGATTGGAACTCGTCACCGCTCTGGGCCAGATGCAGGCGAAGGCCAATTTCAATCCCACACTGGTTCGATTGGAACGCAGGAGTTCGAAGCCGAAACGCTAGCCGAGCTCAATTTCAATCCCACACTGGTTCGATTGGAACTACCGCCAAACCGCGCGTGAATGAGACTGCTGCTCCATTTCAATCCCACACTGGTTCGATTGGAACGATGATGGCAAGATTTACAGCTGGACGGATGCGTCAATTTCAATCCCACACTGGTTCGATTGGAACGCTGATGATCCCCTTCGCCTTCCACAGCTCGAAATAATTTCAATCCCACACTGGTTCGATTGGAACCGAGCCGGACAAGCGCTTGCGCATCGCGCTTGCCGATTTCAATCCCACACTGGTTCGATTGGAACCGGCGACCTCGCAGGCCAGGCCGCGCCAGTGCTGGCATTTCAATCCCACACTGGTTCGATTGGAACGTGACAGAGTTGCGGTTACCACGACTGAATACGTCAGATTTCAATCCCACACTGGTTCGATTGGAACCAAGCCAGCCCAGTAGCTTGTTCACCGTATTGGCGAATTTCAATCCCACACTGGTTCGATTGGAACGGAATAACGTGGCTGACCTGGTATTGGACGAAGAAAATTTCAATCCCACACTGGTTCGATTGGAACGACTACCGCACCTTCACCGCATCGAGCCTGATCCTACATTTCAATCCCACACTGGTTCGATTGGAACCCACTGGTGACGCCACCAGCTGCAATCGTTCATTTGATTTCAATCCCACACTGGTTCGATTGGAACCAGGAGCACCTCGTCTGGGAGCTCCTCGACGTATTCATTTCAATCCCACACTGGTTCGATTGGAACGTTGAACACACGTAGCGCTGGGCCGCGACGGTTACATTTCAATCCCACACTGGTTCGATTGGAACAGTTTTCCGTAAGCGCTCGTGGATTGCATCTCTGCAATTTCAATCCCACACTGGTTCGATTGGAACCCACACTGCTTATCCGCCTCCCCTAGCAAGCTCACCATTTCAATCCCACACTGGTTCGATTGGAACGCCTTTCTCTTCCCGCAACCGGCGAAGCGGGTTCATTGATTTCAATCCCACACTGGTTCGATTGGAACTATCTGATACGCCCCGCGCACGGTGTAGGCCTTCCCTTATTTCAATCCCACACTGGTTCGATTGGAACTTGTACGCAAGCCAGAGTCGATCACCGGCGCCGACATTTCAATCCCACACTGGTTCGATTGGAACGGCCGGTCCTGAATGGTGTGCTGCTGGCTATAGAAGGCATTTCAATCCCACACTGGTTCGATTGGAACCCGCGCCATATCCGGACCCAGGTACCCGTTCGCACCATTTCAATCCCACACTGGTTCGATTGGAACTCGCCGAAAAGATCGGTGTCTCCGTCCCGGAGGCGAATTTCAATCCCACACTGGTTCGATTGGAACTTTCTGGTGCATTGGGGTTTGGGAACAGGAGTAACCATTTCAATCCCACACTGGTTCGATTGGAACCGATTTCTTGCGCCTTGCGACGTACAGCTTCCACCAATTTCAATCCCACACTGGTTCGATTGGAACTCCGTTCGCTGCACCGTAACGTTCGTAGACTGTTCTCATTTCAATCCCACACTGGTTCGATTGGAACAGGGCACGTTGTAGTGTTTGCGGAGCACCAGCGACCATTTCAATCCCACACTGGTTCGATTGGAACACGTTGATCAATCGCGAACGACTGCAAGAGATCCTTATTTCAATCCCACACTGGTTCGATTGGAACTGGTGAAATTCTTGACCGAGCGGCCTGAGCTCGTGCTATTTCAATCCCCCACTGGTTCGATTGGAACATGATAAAGCTCACGAAACTGTCCCCGCAACATCTCAATTTCAATCCCACACTGGTTCGATTGGAACAAGACTCAGCGCACTGTTGCATGTAAGCCGGATTGAATTTCAATCCCACACTGGTTCGATTGGAACGCCTGGAGTGAAGAATACCAATTGCAGCCAACTGCATTTCAATCCCACACTGGTTCGATTGGAACCCTCGGTACGGATAAGCTTGTCCGACAACGCGATGGTATTTCAATCCCACACTGGTTCGATTGGAACTTACCCTATTGACACGGGACTATTCATCCCCTACCATATTTCAATCCCACACTGGTTCGATTGGAACCTACCTGCTTGGATATTCTGTTCCGGTGGTATTGCCATTTCAATCCCACACTGGTTCGATTGGAACCTACCCAAAATCGCTCCTGAGCCTTCCTGTTGTGTCATTTCAATCCCACACTGGTTCGATTGGAACAGAGTACATGAAACGCATACTTTTTGGGCTTGAACAATTTCAATCCCACACTGGTTCGATTGGAACTTCCCGCCGATGAGCAGCGTGCGCAGGCTCGACCGCATTTCAATCCCACACTGGTTCGATTGGAACTCGTCCAATTCGTAAAGCAGTTTGAAAAAGAAGAAAATTTCAATCCCACACTGGTTCGATTGGAACTGGGGGTAGACCGTTCAACTGTCGGCTATTGGGAACGATTTCAATCCCACACTGGTTCGATTGGAACCGGCGCTGCAATAGGATCACTCTCTGCCACCTCCCAATTTCAATCCCACACTGGTTCGATTGGAACTAAGGGCAAAAGCCCAGGTAACCCGGGTACGTGGCGGCTGATTTTGCAGTCGACCCCCGGTAACCGGCTAACCCCCGGGGGGTCGACGGCACACGTGACAGCCTCGCTAGCAGCATCAATGCTACACACCGCCCTGCTAGCCTGCCAACACTTACCACATGGTCCAGCAAATCGCGCCGGTCGACTGCAAGTATACCATGAGGCACGAGGGCGAGAGAAGCTCCAGATCTCTGCGGTGCGCGGTGCCGAGCACTTGCACTTCCGGTGAGATAAGGAATCTAAGGATCCGGATACCCACCGACCGCAGGGACCTGCCCAGGTTCGCATCCACCAGCAGTTCCGGCGCGTCGAGCACCTGCGCGACCCCTTGGACCGACGCCAGCCACCCGACGCGGTGCCCACGGGGATTACACGGCCTTTGCCCACCAGGTTCTCGGTCAACGCGGGCATGCCGGCGTAATAGTCGGCGCCAAAGGTGGCCAGTACGCGGACGCCTTCCGAGTGGATGACATCACACCACAGTTCAGCCTTGTACTTCCCCGCCAGCATCCCGCGAGGTTCACACACGCGAACCGCGGTTAGTTGCCCGGGAGGCAGCACGTCGAACTCTTCCACCCACACCCCACACAAGCCGCGCAGCAGGCCGGGAACCCTCCCAGATGCACGCGCTCGTTCTCGTCCGTCAAGCCGCTATGAAACTGAATCACCGGAGACTCCCGATCCGGAAGCCTCCGGTGTGGTTGCTTTTGTCACCAACAACCGAGCCCGAGGCCTTACTTCGTCGTGGGAGAGACCATCCCCTTCTTGCTTTCCGCAAGCAGACTTTCGACTTTCGAGGCGATGCTATCCATTGCCTCCTGAGCGCTCCGCCTACCCAACCAAACAGGATAGAGCGCGTTCCAGATCTCGCCCGAAACCGCGGCATCATTATCTGCGTACGGCACCGGTTGAGCAAAGGGAATGCCGCCGGCAAAGACCTGGTAGTGACCGCGCGGCGGCGCGTTCTGTAACAAAGCATGCTCCTCCAGTTGCGGTAGAGCTGAAAGAGCCTGACCACGCGCTGTGTTGAGCACTTGCACTTCCGGAGAGATGAGGAACTTCAAGAACTCCCAGGCTTCTTCCTTGTGAGGTGAATTGGCAGCAATCCCGTATGCCAGCCAGACGATCATGGTGGCCGCCTGTCGTTGCTTTGGCAGGGGGGCGGCATTCCAGGCGAATTTGGCCGACTGGAACTGCTTCAGCCATCTGCCATATGGAAACATCGCTACCTGTTCATTGAGGAAAGCGTCACCACCCCATATTGGCGCGCGTGCGATCTTTTCTTTGTTGATCAAATCGGCGATCCACTGGAGTGCCTCCACGCTTTCCTTTGAGTTGAGAAGAAAGCGATTGGTCTTGTCGTCAAAGATCTTGCCACCATTCTGGAAGACAAACGGATATGTGATCTGGTCAAGGGCACCAAGAACGAGGCCTATCGCCCACTGGTCTATCCTGCCGTCACCATTTCTATCCCTGGTCAGTTTCCGTCCATACTCCACCAGCGTCTTCCATGTCCACCTGTCGTCGTTCCACCGGGTTGGAAGAAACGGAAGTCCTACTTCATCGAAAGCAGTCTGGTTGTAGAGCATGGCGATAGACGTTACTTCGAAGGGCATGGCATAGAGCTTGCCGTCGTTTTGCAGTTGCTGCACAAACGATGAGTACAGCTTGCTCATGTCCAGGCCATCGCGCCGGACGTAGGGGGTCAGGTCCAGCAGGATGCCCTGGCGTACGAAGGACTGAAAAAATCCGGGGTTCAGGTAGAGCACGTCAGGCGGGTCGCCACCGGCAATTCGCACCAGCTGTTCGGTTACGCGGTTGGAGACGGGCAGCAGTTGAACTTTGATATTCGGGTGCAGCTTCTCAAACATGCGGGCGATCTCCTGGCGGATTTCGTTTTCGCCGGGGTCGGCCACCGAAACCACGCGAAGCACCACCGGTCCGGATGCAGCTGCTGCCGGGCTTGCCGGAAGCATGCCCGCTGCCAACAAATGCAACACGCACGAAACCAAGAACCCCTTACGAATCAAACGCCAAGCGTGATGCCGCCACGATGTTTGTCCATTTACCTGCATGCTGCCTGACCTCCTTGCTTTATCCCGGCGCAAACGGGCTTGCTCTCTCCCTTTAGTGTAGGGTATTCTACACTACAAAGGAGATTCCTACCGCGCGGCGAAAAGTATAGTAAACACCTGCAGGAGAGGTAGATTGCGATCTCGTACGGCCATGAGCCGCAGCCGCCCACTACAGCATCAACGAGTTTCGGGGTATGGCTGCGGGAACAACGTAAAGCTCACAAGCTCAGCCTGCGCAAGCTGGCCGCAGAGCTCGGTGTTCACTACGTGTACTTGAGCCAGCTGGAACGGGAAGTAGAGCGACCTTCGGAAGCCTTGGTTCGCCGCCTGGCCGCTTACTTCCACCATCCTGATCCAGATTCGTTGATACTGCTGGCCGGGAAACTGCCGCAGCACCTGCGCAACGCCCTGGTGGGTAACCCGGGTGGCACCCAGGTCACGCTACGCCGCATATTGGGAGGAGAGAAAGCCGTGGCACAAGATCAAGCAAAGGTAGCCTGGCGGGAGGAAGCACGCCGCCAATGGATCTTTCACATCGGGGACACGCTGCGGGCTCTGCGTGAACTCGGTCACGACACTACAGACCTCGAGCCCCTGGTGCAAGAGGGGCAAAGAGCCCTGGCTGATGACGACGCCGGCCGCTTGTGGCGGCAGATCGCGCTGATTCGTCATGCCCTGCGCCAGCGCCACGGCCCCGCGCCGCTCTTGCCCGGCCTGGAGGACGACGCGCGGCTTCTCACACGGCTTGAGACAAATGACGACCCCGAACGGCCCACCACCTGGCGGGGGTTAGCCGCTACCGTAACCGCATGGCCACGAGAGCCGGTACTGCAGGTTGAGCACTCCCCACAGTCCAAGCCACGGTTATCCCGTGCTGAGTACGAGGACAGGACGCGGGCGGGTTGGCTGGGCAAGATGATCGGGGGGGCACTGGGGACGCCGGTCGAAGGCTGGCCCAAGGATAAGATTTTGCAGGAGTATGGCGAGGTCAAAGGGTACCTTCGCCGGCCAGACACTTTCAACGATGATACCGCCTACGAACTCACCTTCTTGGCTGCCATGGAAAGAACCGCCGGTGAACCAACCAGCCAGGACCTGGGACTCGAATGGGTGGAAAGAATCCCCGTAGCCTGCACTGCAGAAGAGATGGCCATCCGCAATATGCAGCAAGGAATCCTCCCACCCTTGTCTGCCTGGCTCAACAATCCTTATGCCGAATGGATCGGTGCACAGATGCGGGGAGAAGTCTGCGGCTTCGTCGCTCCCCTCTCTCCTGAACGTGCTGCGACACTGGCCTGGCGGGATGCCCTGGTTTCCCATGTACGGGAAGGCATGTACGGCGAGGTCTTCAATGCGGTCATGGTCAGTCTGGCCTACGGGCACCCCGAGGTACCTGACCTCATCGAGCAGGCCCTGAAGTACGTCCCGGCAGGCAGCCTCTTCGCCCGGGCCGTCCGCGAGACGGTTGCCGCTTGCACGAAGTCGTCCAACTGGCAAGAAGCCTGGGCCAAAATCGCCCCCAATTGGGTGGCACGCTACCATTGGGTGCACACCCTGTCCAACATCCCGGCCGTCATCATCGGCCTTTGGTTTGGTCGCGGCGACTTCGGCCGCACCATCTGTATTACAACCATGTGCGGCGGCGACACGGACTGCACCGCCGGCCAGGCCGGAGCGATCGCCGGAGTACTGGTCGGTACGGCCGGTATCCCGTCTGCCTGGCGTGAGCCCCTCGGAGACCGGATGCAAAGCTGGGTCGTGGGTATGGAGGAGCTCACCCTCGACGATCTGGTGAACCGCACCTGCCGCTGGGCTCCGCTGCCTTCCCAAGCGTGACATTTCGGCCGGCAACAAGACGGGTGGCCTTCTCACCTGACCGTTCAACCGGTCCCGGTCAACAACAGGCCACCCGTCTGCGCAGGCCCCAGGGCCAACGGATACTCTGATCCGTTCGGTCGATGTGCGTATCTCAGTTCATCTTGAGATAGGCACGTACTGATTCGGCCGCCTTCGTCAACCCCTCCTCCACACCCATACGGTTGGCGACGATGTCCTGCAACCGGGGATTGATCAGAGCGGCTAACTGGTCGGACGCATCGATAACCGAAAGCCACAGCAGCCGTCCGTATTGCTGGCCTCCCATGAAAGCCAGCAAGATGTCCTGGGCAGATTGGAAACGGGAGAACTCAGCCATCCGCTGCATATATGGCCCGAGAGCAGAGATTCGTGCCGGCGGCAGATCTGCGATGGCGACATAGCTCTTTTGGACTTCGGGACTGGCCAAGTACTTGACGAACTCCCAGGCCTCGCGGGGATGTTTGGTTTTCGCTCCCACGAACCAGAGGTCAGTGTAGACGATACTCGTCCGATCCTCACCCATGGGCTGGGCCGCCATGCCCCAGCGAAACCGCAAAACGTTCCGCTTCCCCATGACTACCCAGGGGGAAGCCCCCAGGTGCATGCCCACCTTGCCACCCTGGAACCCGCTCCAGGCGTCGAATCCGTCCGTCGGCCGCGCCGCCACGTGGTGCTCCCATGCCAGCGCCCGTACTTCGCGCCAGGCCCGCTTGTTCTTGTCGCTGTCAATCAGAACTCTGCTCACCTTTCCCGTGCGATACGCATCCTCGTCGAACCAATCCGCTCCCCAGGTGTAAGAGAAAGTGATGTACCCGATGGGGTCGGTATCGATCCCTACTCCCGCCTGCTGCAGCCGCCCGTCCGGCTTAGCTACCGTCAACTTGCGGGCTGCAGCTACCATGTCCTGCCACGTCCAACCCTTGTCCGACCAGACATGGGGCGGCACCACGACACCCCGTTCCTCGAACATATCGGCGTTGTAGAATACCGGCGAAGCAGTGCTGATAGCAGGCAGCCCCCACACCTTGCCATCCCGCTGCGCCGACTGCCAGGCAAACGGCAAGAAGTCTTTCACGTCCAGTTCAGCCAGATCTTTTTGAACATACGGCGTCAGGTCCAGCAACCACCCCTGCTTTTGCCACCCATGCCCCGTCCCGGCCTGCCCCCAAATATCCGGCGGCATGCCCGTCGCCCAGAGAGTTGTCAGCTTGGTCATGTAGTTCGAACCTGCGCTGGTGATGATCTCGACTTTGATACCGGGATGGCCTTCCTCGAAACGTTTGGCGGTGTCCTTGAACCAGTTCATGGTGGGAACGTCTCGTTGGTCCAAGAAAAGCGTGATGGTTACGGGCGTACTGGAAGTCGGTTGGGCCGATACTCTCGCAGCCGTACACGCGATCATCAGATAAATGACCGCGAACAACGACACGAACCCTATGAACTGGAGACGCCTCATGGTACACCTTCCTTTCAGCACTATTCCTCGCGTCATTCGACGATATTGTCGATATTCCTATGATGGTCGCCATAGACTTTAAATATCAGACAGGCCAAGCCGGGAACCTGCCACCCAGGTCAACCCCAGGGCGATCAACAGAGCCAGCAAGACGGTAAGGCTGCCGGCCCCGAGCCCACCCGCGACTTCGTACACAAGACCGCTCCCGTCCAGCATTTCACATATCACGAACACGGGTGCGGCCACGACCAGGGCTGCGAGCCCGGAAATCCCCCAACTTACATAGAACCTGCCCCAGAACGAACGGAGAAAGCTGATCCGCCAGGCCGCCATTCCGGCTTGCAGCAACGCTGCAGCTATCATCACACCCTCCCCGGCAAGCAGGAGTGCCGGCGACAGATGCAGCCAGACCGCAACCACCGCCCACTGAACTGCCATCTTGCCCGCATTTTCCACCGCCAAAGGCAGGGTCAAGGCTGCCAGACGGTGAAAACCCGATCCGGGAATCAGATAGATCGAGGGCTGCTGCACTGCCACCAGCACCAACTGGCCCGAACTCAGGATAACCCCCATAGCCGGAAGTAGCGGCAGCAGGGCCGGACTCACCCAATTAGTACGAACCAGATAGCCGAGTCCCCAGGCCATTAGCGCCGTCGAAACCACCCATCCGAAGAGACTCGCTTTCCAGGCAGCCCGCAAAAACCGCAGCCGGCTGACTCCCACCACCCAGGAGAGGGCCCACGGTCCGGACGCGCGCGGGCGTAGCGGTGGCTCGCCACCGCGCACCCTGTACCACGTCGCGATGAGTGCTTCGGGGTTGGCCTGGGTGGCATATTGCACCAGCTTCTCCTGCTGCTCGGACCGCTCCAACAGGTCGGGCATGAACCCCCGGGCCTGCCAGACAACGGCTGCGGCTGCGAGCGTATCCAGAGCGAGAATAGCCAGCAAGTCAGTAGAAATGTTACCCGCCTGATTCGCAAGTCCCCGACCCTGGCCGGCCAGTAGATGCCGCAGCCAGTTCCAGGGTGGCAGATCTCCTAAAGCTGTCACAAACTGGGCCACCCCACCCGCCCGCACCGTACCGACCACAGCCACTACCAGGATGGCCGCAACCAGGGCAAGTAGCAGCGGGTCGGCGGCCGTGCTCCCTTGAGCAGCCGTTTTCCCTTGAGCGGGTGACTTCCCGCGAGCCACCGTTTTCCCTGCAGCGGTAGGCAGGTGGTCTAGCGATAACCGTTGTGCGGGTGGTGGGGAGCCGGGGCGGCGGGCACGGCGGAAATACAGCAGGTAGGAGAGGCACTTCACCCAGAGCGAGACGCTGAAGAGGGCCAGCCAAGCCGACCAAATGGGCTGCGCCACACCCGCCTGTGAACCGGTGACGAGCGGAGTGAAGACGGCCGCTGTCACGCCGCTCGGAATCAGGCCCGAGAAGAAATAGAAGGAAGCTATCGCCCGTTCGGAAACAGGCGATAGCGCCAGCCAGTATGACATGGACGAGTCGAGGTAAAACGGAGCTCCACCCGCGCTACTGAGAAAGGTCAAAGCCAGGGGGATACCAAAGTACAAGAGGAGCATCCCGGTTACGGCCTCTGCCGGCCAGGCAGCAACGGAGGAAGCGCCCCACAGGGCGCCCACCCCGGCAAACTGCGGATCGGCCAGGACAAACCAAAGGATAAAGCCTGAGAGCAGGCCGAGCCCGGTCAGCACCACCACCGCCCGCCGGGGATTCCCGAACCAGTGTCTGATCCTGGCTTTCGTCGTGAGGTAAGCGAGAAGCAGTACCGTCCGCATCAGGGCCCCTCCTCTGCCTCTCCGCGCCCGGCACGGGCGTCACCATCCTCCCGGGACTCCCCGGACTCCCCGGACTCCCCGGACCGAGGACTCGCGCCGGCCAACAAGGCAAAGAACACGTCCTCGAGGGAAGCACGCCCTTCCAGCGCCAGCTGCCGCCGCAACTCATCCAGTTTACCGGCCGCCACCAGCCGCCCGGCCTGCAGGACTAACACCCGGTGGCAGAGCCGCTCCGCTAGCGACAGCTGGTGGGTCGAGACCAGAACGGCCGCTCCGGCCGCTGCCTGTTCACGGATGGCACCAATCAGCTCCGCCGTGCCGGCGGGATCGAGACCGACCACTGGCTCATCATAAAGGAAGACTGACGCCGACCGCAGCAGGGCGCAAGCGATCATCACTTTCTGGCGCATCCCTTTGGAGAGCGAGGCCACGATCTCATAGCGTTTCGAGAACAGTTCAAAACGGTGCAGCAGTTGCAGAGCCCGCTCCTCCCAGCTGCGGAGCGAGTAAGCCTGGGCGGTGAAAGCCAGGTGTTCCCAGACGGTCAGCAGTTCGAAGAGGGCGGGCTGTTCGGGAATGTAGGCAAGGGCATTCCGGGCAGCTTCTGAACGGTGTGCGACCCCCGCGACGCTGATCGTACCCGCGTCGGGCTGCAGCAGACCAGCCACGAGTTTGAGGGTGGTGGTCTTCCCTGCCCCGTTGGGTCCGAGCAGGGCGACGATCTCGCCCGGGTAGAGGGCAAAGGAGACGTCCGTGAGCGCAAACGCCCCGTTGTACCGCTTGCTGAGCCCGGCAACGGTCAGCAGGGGAGAAGCGTCACGTTCAGCCGGGCTCGTCCCCGTATCAGCATCAATCAGGTGATCCATGCTGTCTCGCACGTTATCGCCCTCCGTGTTTAGTTGCGGACTCCTGCCGAAACGGCCACTGATTCCGGCCGTACCTATCGCTTGCAGCCTCTGCCTTCGCTGATGCCGGCGCGATTGTACTATATCGCGATCGCGGGGCGCTTGGTGGGCGCAGCAGTCACCAGTCACCCGACCTTCTCGAGGCTGGCCTGACAGGATACCCGGCCCAAGCACGAGCACTACTGTCAACTCGTTCTTGGCCTGTTGTTGCCCGCTTCGGGTGTGTGAGGTGTAACGGGTTCGAGTGAGCGTCCAGCACCATTTCGTTTTTTGCGATGGGTGCCTCCCCCCCCCGGGCGAGATACCCTCAAAAGGTGTGGAAATGTGCGTAGGCGGTGTACCCTCCTGTTGAGACAACCAGGCGGGGCAATGGGCCCCAGTAAGGAGGAGAGACACCGCCATGGACAAGCGGACCACATCGAGCAGCCTGCCGTCAAGTCCCACTTGGGAAGGACTGCATGAATGGCTTCGGGATAGGATCCAGGAGCTTATTCAGGAATTGCTGGAGGATGAGGTAACTGAGCTTTTGGGCCGTGTTCGGTATCAGCGCCGGGCCGTCGTTGACGGCCCACCCGGCTACCGAAATGGGTATGGCAAGCCGCGGAAGCTAACGACTCCCCTGGGTACCATCACCCTTCGCCGTCCACGAGTGCGAGGCCTGGAGGAACGGTTCGAGAGCCGGATTCTACCCTTGTTTGTGCGGCGCACGAAAGAGGTTTCCGAGCTCTTGCCAGAGCTGTACCTGCACGGGCTGGCAGAGGGGGACTTTGACCTAGCCCTGCGAGGGCTGTTGGGAGAGGGAGCACCTGTGTCGGCCAGCACGGTGGCCCGGCTGAAGGAGCAATGGCAGGCCGAATGGGAAGCCTGGCGAACACGACGGCTCGACGACCTACGGGTGGTTTACCTTTGGATAGATGGGATCTACGTGAAAGCAGGACTAGAACGAGAACGAGCTGCATTGCTGGTGGCCGTAGCCGGTTTAGTAGATGGCCGCAAGGAGGTGGTAGCGGTTACTCCTGGTTACCGGGAATCAGTGGAGAATTGGTCGGAGGTATTGCGGGACTTGCGAGACCGGGGGATGAATGCACCCCGTCTGGTGATCGGGGACGGGCACTTGGGGATCTGGGGAGCGCTCCGAGTCTCTGCCGGAGGCTGATGAGCAGCGGTGTTGGAATCACAAGGTGCTCAGCGCTCTCATTCTCAGCGCAGGCCAAGCGGGTCAAGAAATGGGGGTCAGGCAGACAGGTCGACCGTTGGGTAGCCGTGGCCTTTCTTACCGCTGAGAAAGGCTTTCGCCGGATTCGTGGCTATCTCTTGATGGCTGTGCTGCAAGACGCCTTACGAAAGCAAGTGGGACAGGGAAACCCAGGTCGAGAGGAATCCATCCAAACAGCGTGAATTACACGGGGGGTCACCACTCAAATTCCACGAAGATCGGGACAAGCTGTGGAGTGTCAAGTCCATCAATGAAGATGCGTAGCACGCAAAACAATCCTTTGTCTACAGGAGCATATGTTACTCAGCTGACGGCCGGAGGTCCTATTATGCCTGCCTGCGGTCAGGCAAACATAAAATTAACTCACGCTTAGTACCGCCTCAACCCAACCTTTACTTGGCGGATCCATAATGGTGTTATAGATTTGAACCATAGGCCAACCACGAGGTGCACGATATCTCGCCCACTTAGCCTATGAGCAGGTACGCTTGGCGGCGCTGATCTTTATTCGCTAGACAAAGGGGAGAGTTGCTGGTGGGATAAGCCTTTTCTGGTGGGCCTCCGCAGCGATAGTTTTCTCCGTCGGCGTGCTTTACACCCTGGCCCGCCTTTTTCACCGGCATGGCCGGTTAGTGGTGGTGGCCGTGGCCGGCGTGGTCCTGAGCACGGGCCTGGCCTTCGGCGTGGGCGGCCAGGTGCCGTACTGACTGACCGACGTGGTGGTTTTGCTGGGCGGTTGCCTTCTTGGCTGGCTGCTCGGCCGCGCTGTATCTGGTCTCGGATCTCTCTTGGCTTTCATGATCGCGGCAGCCGTGGCGGATGTCATGTCCTTTTATTTCGGCGTTACCGGGGACGTCATGAAGGCCGCGGTTCGCAGCAGCCTTTGGTTGCAGTATCTTTCCTTCTCCCTCCCCTACCGCGGGGCGGTGCAGCCCATGGTGGGGGTGGGGGACGTGGTGTTTCTCTTTGTCATCTACTATACCCTGGTCAGGCTGCCGGGCCTGCCGGGGTGGGTGTATCTCGTGCCCTTGCTGGCGTTGGAGGTTGCGCTGGTGGCGGGCCTGCTCCTGGACGGGGTTCCCGCCCTGCCTTTTCTGGCCGCCGCCGTCTACCTGATCTACCGGGCGGAAAAGAAACGGCGGCGGGCGCTGTTGGGCTGATACGCCCCGCTGATGCGGCCGCCGCTTCGCCCGGGGGGCCGTCGCTTGGTGCGACACCGCGCTGGCCGCGGTGATACAGGAGGGAAGCGCCCGTGGGTAGGAAAATGCCCGGTATGGTCTGGATATTCATCAGCTTTGTCCCCTGGATACTGTATTGGGTGCTCTCGGGATACGGCTTCTGGACGGAAGCGGTGACGGCCGGCCTGGCCACCTCACTGGCCTTAAACGCCTACCGACTCCGGCAACGTCAGGCCAAGGCGATGGAGCTGGTGACGCTTGCCTTTTTTGCCGCCCATTTCGCGGTGACCGTCGTCTTGGGTTCCCCGCTCTTTCAGGCCTACAGCGCCGTGCTGGTCGGCGCTACCTTGGCGCTGATGGCCTGGGGGACGCTCCTGGCGGGCTCACCTTTCACCTACCAATACGCCCGCGAGGACTGGCCGCGCGAATACTGGCGCCATCCCCTCTTTTACCGCACCAACGCCATTATTACCGCGGTCTGGGGCGTCATTTTCACCCTCAACGCCGCCCTGGGGGCGCTGGCGCTCGCCGGGCCGGAGGCCAGCCTCTGGCTCACCGTGGCTGTCCCCAACACCGCCATCGGGGCCGGCATCGCTTTTTCCCTTCTTTTCCCCAACTGGTACCCGAAGCGCGTTCTGGCGCAGGAGATAGCTGGCCGGGAGCCCTACCGGTGGCCCCGTCCCGTCTTCGGCCCCGCACGGCCGGCCGGTGACACCGAGCACGATGTGATCGTCGTGGGTTCAGGCATCGGTGGCCTCACGGCGGCGGCTCTGCTGGCACGGCGGGGTCTTAAAGTGCTGGTGGCGGAGCAGCACTACCTGCCGGGTGGCTTCTGCACTTCGTGGGAGCGGCACGTGCGGAGGGACGGCCAGCGGCTCCGTTACGTCTTTGACGCCGGGGTGCACGACGTGAGCGGCCTGGGGCCGCGCGGTCCGGTGACCAATCTTCTGCGCCAACTGGAAATCGGCAACCGTCTGGAATGGCGGCGGGTGGGCCACGAGTATGTGCTGCCGGGTTTCCGGCTCAAGGTGCCCGGCACGGCGGAGGGCCTGGTCAAGGCCTTGCAGGCGCGCTTTCCCGCGGAACGAGAGGCCATAGCTGCGTTCTTCGCCGAGATGGAGGGTGTCTACCGGGACCTCTACGCCGACGTGGAGCGCACCGGCGGCGTGCCGTGTCCTCCGCGCACGCCGGAGGAGATGCTCGCCTACCCGCGCACCCACCGGTATGCCTTTCGCTGGATGGACGTCCCGTATACGGCAATGCTGGAGCGGTTTTGCCAGAATGCATCTTTGAAACAGTTTCTGCTCCTCCTGACGGGCTACCTGAGTGACCGGCCGGAAACGCTCACCGCTGCCCAGATGGCCCCCCTTTTCGGCTACTACTTCGACGGCGGCTACTACCCGGTCGGCGGCTCCCGGGCCCTTGCCAACGCGCTGGCGGAGGTGATCGAGGCGCACGGCGGCCGGCTGCTCCTCGGCGCGCCCGTGCAGCGCATCCTCATCGAAGGAGGCCGGGCTGCAGGCGTAATCCTGGCCGACGGCCGGGTCCACCGTGCGCAGGCCGTTATCTCCAACGCCGACGTCCGCCAGACCTTCCTGGAATTGGTGGGGCGGGAACACCTGCCGCCCGATTTCGTCCGACGCATCGAGGACCTGGAGTTTTCCGCTTCCGCCTTTGCGGTCTTCCTGGGCGTTGACTTCGCGCCGGATTTGGAGGCGGTCACGCTGGTCCGCACCGATGACGACCGGGGGTTGGGCATAATGACTCCTTCCCGGGTGGACCCCGGACTGGCACCGCCCGGACACGCCGCCATAACACTGATGACCCTGGTTCCCCAGGCGGAGGTAACAACCTGGGATCGCCGGGCGCCCGACTATGCCTGGCGCAAAAGAGAGTTCGGCGACGCGTTAATCTCCCTGGCTGAAGGGGTGCTGCCCGGTTTGCGGGAGCACATCGTCTTCAGAGAAGAGGCCAGCCCGGCCACCTTCGCCCGCTATGCCCGGACGACCGGTGGCGCCATCTACGGCCCCGCCGGTCAGTGGCAGCCGACGGCCAAAAGCCCCGTGGAGCGGCTCTACCTGGCCGGCGCCGGCGTTTTCCCGGGGGCCGGCATCGAGGGGGTGATCATCTCCGGCACCCTGGCCGCCAACGCCCTATATCCGGAGGTCAGGGCTTGAACCCTTGGGACAAGCACCTGAAAACGCGTGCACAAAAAGAAGGCTTACACGGTGGCCTTCCTGAACAGAGAATGGTACGAGGCCCTTGCCAGGGAGGCGCCGGTCGCCCGGCTCTACGAGGCGAGCCCGGTGGCGCCTGCCACCCTGGAGCAACCGGACAGGTTCTGCCGGGAATTCAAGCCCTTCCCCGAGGTGCGGGCGGTGCGCCTCGGCCGTCCTGCCGGCCCTGGCCGAACCGGGTCAAAGTGGCGATGCGGGTAGTATGGGCTTTGACCGGGATGAGGCCCGGCAGAGCCGGGTACTCCGGTGTTCTACAGCTCATAGGTAAGGAGTGATCCGTGAACGTGCCGACCTTAAACCATGCGGCCCAAATCGCACCACCAGCGGAGGAACCCGCCTTGGAAGTGGACGGGCTGGTGAAATCTTACGGAAAGGTTGTGGCCGTCCGCGGCATTAGCTTTCTTGTGCCCAAGGGACAGGTGGTAGGGCTGCTAGGCCCCAACGGGGCCGGCAAGAGCACCACTATCAAGGTTTGCCTGGGGCTGACGCGTCCTACCCGGGGCGTCGTCCGGGTGTTCGGCAGCACGCCCGTCACCGCTGAGGCCCGGCGGCGCATGGGCTACTCCCCGGAAACGCCCTACTTTTACCCCTTCTTGACCGCCGAAGAGATTCTCGCCTTTTACGCCGGCCTGCAAGGCATCGAATCCGTGCGGGCCAGCGTTGACCGAGTTCTACGCGCTACGGGCCTCGAGGCTGCCCGCAGCCGCAAAGTTGGGCATTTCTCCAAGGGTATGGTCCAGCGGCTCGCCGTGGCTCAAAGCCTCCTGGGAGATCCCGAGATTCTATTCCTCGATGAGCCCTCATCGGGCCTGGATCCGGAGGGCCGGCTGGAAATGCGCCAGATTATCCAGGAGCTGAAGCAAAGCGGCAAGACGATCCTGTTGAGCAGCCACATCCTGAGCGACATCGAGGCCGTCTGCGACCGGGTTATTGTGATCAAAGCCGGACGGATCGTAGCTGACCGCCTGTTGAACAATGAAATGCCCGAACTGGAAGTAGAAGTCGAAGTGCGCGCCCTCCCGGAAGAAGCCCTGGCTACCCTGCGCCGGATGGGCTGGAACGTTCATTACGATGAACCGCGCCTTTCGGTGATGAACCTCCAGCCCGGTCAAGAACCGGAACTGCTGAGCGTGTTGGCGGAACACCGTGCACAAGTCTACCAGCTCCAGCGCAAGCAGGCGACGCTCGAGGACATCTATATGGAAATCATGCGCAAAGGCGGGGAGGAGCAATGAGGATCGCGGCCAACGCGGTGCGCGAAAACCTTCGTAACAAAGTGCTGTATCTGCTAGCCCTCCTCGGAATCGCGGCCGTTGCCGCCTTGCTTTTGGGTGGTACGGTAGAGCAAAGTGCGGGGGGCGGCCGGGCAGTCAACCTCACCGACAGTTTATTGGGCACCGTGCAGATTGGTTTCAGCATCATCGGGCTCTTCAGTGCCGTAGTCGCCGTAGTGCTCAGCATGAACACAGTTCCCCGGGAGTTCGAACGCAAAACCATTCACCTGCTGCTGGTCCGGCCCGTCGAACGCTGGCAGGTGGCCCTGGAACTGCTCCTGGGCAACATCCTTACGGCCTGGATCCTGTACGCGCTCGTGTCGCTGGGGCTGGTATTGGTCCTTGCCGCCAGAGGCGCCAACACACACTACCTGCTATCTCTGGTGCCTGGCCTTTTGACCCTGAGCCTCAACGTGGCATTCACCGCTTGCCTAACCACGCTCCTTTCCACCCGGCTGCCCGGGGCGGTGGCGGGCTTCTTGGGCCTTGGCGCGTATGTGGCCGGCGCCTTGCGGGGATTGCTCGATCTGGGGCTACAGATGAAGATCATTGGCACGCTGGAACGCGGAGCCAGTACCGCCTTTTGGGAGGCCCTGCGTTCCGTTGCTCTGTGGTTCCTCCCTCCGGTGAACGAGATTGCGGCGGAAGCCGCCAAATTCCTCGCGCCCGGCGCAGTAATTGATGCAAAGGTCTACCTGTCGGCACTCATCTGGCTTTACTTCGGCGTGTTGCTAACTGCCGTCAGCCTGTACGGAAAGGAAGTGTGATGGTAGACGATGGTTACCGGCAAGAAGATCGAAGCAAAGAGGAGCGCGGCCAACGCAAAGCCGGTTCATATGGCCCCGGCCGGGATAAGCAGGACAACCCGCGTTGCTATCGCAGGGGCTCTGGCCGTCGGGATCGCTCTGGTGGCGGCCTGGAATTGGCTGCCCGGGGGTCAGGATTTTCTTCCTTTGGATGCGGCCTATGTTCAAGAGGCGCAGCGTTTGGGGCGCGCCGTGGGTGAGGCAACCTTTAAGGACTTTGATCCCTCGAAGATTGCGTTCTTGATTATCAAAAAGGGAGGCCAAAACTACCTGATAAACTATTCCGGGAAGGAAAACCTGCCCGGCAAGAAGCTGGTCGTAAATGGCGTGGTAGCGTTGCACCTGCGCCGGCCGGTCGTCACCGTCGATGTAGCCACCGTGCTTCCCGTGCGGCCGGACTTCTTGCGCAGGACACCTGACGACGCAGTTTTCGAGGTCCCGGCGCGGGAGATGGCCGCCGTGGCCCCGGGTCGGACCTTGCTTTCGGGCAGCTTTGCCAGCGAACTGCAGGCCCACGATTTTAGTAGAGGACAAGAAGGATTACTGAAGACCCTGGGAGGCCCCCGCATCGCTGATGAGTTGGTTCCCAGCGATCTTTACGTTACAGTCTTGGTGCATGAGGCGTTTCACGTCTACCAATGGGACGCGCTTCGCCTGTGGATGCAGAGAACGCAGGAGAATTGCAGCCACGGCAACGAAGAGGGCGACGTCCCGCTGGAGCGGGCGTACGAAGACCAGCAGGTCCAGGAGCTGCAGCGCCGGGAGGGCGAATGGCTATCCAGGGCGCTCGAGGGTACGGATCGCGAACGCATAGTCCGCTATGCCAGGGAGTTTCTGCGGGCGCGCACCGTGCGGCGTCAACGGATGGAGCAGATCCTGGGTCCGGATGCTGCTTGCGCCATTGAGTTGGAGCGCCAGCAGGAATGGACCGAGGGCTTGGCCCGCTATGTTGAGATTCGGGCATGGCAGATTGGCTCGGCGCCAGGATACCATCCCACCGGGGCCTTGCTCGGCGACCCGGCTTTCCACGGGTACCGGGCGGGGCAATCGCGCACGGGCTTCAGCTGGGGTGCCGAAGAGCTCATCGGCCAGATCGGCCAGGGGGCCGTGGGAAGCGACGCATGGTACACCCTGGGCAGCGGGCAGGCGCTGGTTTTAGACCGTTTGAATGTGCCCTGGCACGCCGAAGCCATGAGGCCCGTGGCCCTCGAGGACTTGCTGGCGAAATGGGTAGGAGCAGCGTCCGCAGAGTAACCTGGCTGGCCGCGCCGTTGGCACGGCTTAGCTGGAAGCTCACTTTGAGCTACACCCTGGTCACTGCTGCCGCCCTGGCCACGGTGGAGATCCTGGCCCTGGGAATTCTGGTAGCGGTGGTGAACAGTCCGAGATACCTGCCCGGCCTGGCAGCCAAGGCTCTGATAGAGAGCTCGTCGGAAGTCTATCCGTTCCTGAAGGGTGAAGTGCCGGGTATCCCCGGCCTGGAGAGCTGGTTGCTGCGAGCCGGCCTAAATGGTTCCGCCGCCGGGAGCGGCGCCGTTCTCACGATCTCTTTCGCCGGCGGCCAGCTTCAAGAACCCGGCGATTTTCTGGCCGTAGCGGACGCGCGGCGGCGGGTTCTGGCCGCTGAACCCCGCGCGGCCGCTGGCCAAGCTCAGGCCATGATTAGCTCAGACCCGGCCTTACAACCGCTGATCACCGCGGCCCTGGCCGGGGTCACGGATCCCCGGCAGTTGTACTTGCTGACCCCGCAACGAAGACTGATTGTCGCCGCCCCGGTCGCCGGCCCCGAGGGGCGCGTGGCCGGCCTAGTGGTGGCGGCCGGCCGGCTACCTCCTGCCTCCAGTTTTTGCCGGGACTTTCTGTCGGTCGGGAGTTTGACAGTGAAATGCCCATTTGAGCGCGTGTCCGGAGAAGAAGCGCTG
>JADBKP010000013.1 GCA_014896315.1 Limnochordales bacterium | reverse complement strand
GCAGCAGGTCGTCCAGGGCCGCCGGGTTCCCAATGTCCACGTTCAGAAGCCGGTCGAGCAGATACGTTAGGTAGGCGAAGGGATTGAGCCCGTTCTCCTTGGCCGTCTCCACGATGCTGTAGATGATGGCGCTCGAACGTGCACCGCGAGGAGTGTTGGCGAACAGCCAGTTCTTGCGCCCGATGACGAACGCCTTGATCGACCGTTCGCTACGGTTGTTGTCCAGTTCCAACCGGCCGTCCTGGAGGAACGCCGTCAGTTTGCTCCATTGGTTGAGACAGTACTGGACCGCCTGCCCAAAGGCGCTTTTCGGTAGAGCACAGGCCGCCTGGCGCTCAAGCCAAGTATGAAACTCCTCTAGCACCGGCCGGCTGCGTTCCAGACGGGCGGCCTGGCGCTCTGCCGGCGTGACATCGGCCAACTCTCGCTCGAGCGCAAACAGGCGGTTACAGAATTCCAACCCTTCTTGCGCCGCCACTCGTTTGCCGGCGCGGGCAGATGGAGGAAGCGCTTTGAGAGCTTCGTCGAACTTGCGCCGTGCATGCGCCCAACAACCCACCAGGGTAACGTTGGGCAGCCCGTCGTAGCCGGAATAACCGTCCACATGCAGGTAACCCGAAAAGCCCGACAGGAATTTGCGGGCGTGCTCCCCCGCACGAGTCTGCTGATACTCGAAGAGAACGATGGGTGGTCCATCTCGTCCCGTGCGATACAGCCAAAAATATGACTGAGTCTGTGCCGCTCGTCCTGGTTCGTGGAGCACCTGTACGGTGGTCTCATCCGCATGGAGGATCTCTTGTCGGAGCAGGTGTTCGTGCATCCGCTCGTAGAGCGGGCTCAACCACCGGTCAGCAGCGATGAGCATCCAGTTGGCCAGGGTTTGACGGGAGAGAGCGATCCCGAGCCGTTCAAACTGCTGCTCCTGGCGGTAGAGAGGCAAACCCTCCACGAACTTCTGGGTCATTACGTAGGCGACGGTCGAGGCAGAAGCCAGACTTCCCGGAATTACAGGTGCAGGCATCGGCGCAGGGACGATGGAAGCAGTGACCTCCTCTCGCTCACAGTGCCGGCAGCCATAGATGTGGCGAACATGCTCGATCACTTTCGCCTGAGCCGGGATGATCTGAAGTTCCTGCCTAACTTCCGTACTCATCTCGTGCAATGGGCCACCGCAAGCCGGGCAGATCTGCTCCGCCTCAGGGAGACGGTACTCAATGGTCTCCACCGGAAGGTCTTGAAGCATGGCTTCACGATGGCCGCGGGCCTTGCGACGGCGATAAGAGTTGACCGTCTCCAGCGTCGGTTCCGGCGGAGCTGGGCTGGCTGCTTCGACCTCGGCTTCGTTGAAGATCAATGGTTGCTGTTCTGTCGGGGTACGTTCACTGGAAGCACCAAACTGGCGGTGCCTCGCTAAACGAAATTGCTCCTCAAACCAATGCAGCTTTGCCGTCAGCTCAGCAATCTGTTGCAACAATGCAGCGTTCTGCTGTTCCAAAGCAGCGCATCGGTGGCGAAGATCTTCAGTGGTTGCGTCAGAAGAAAACGTCATAGCAGTTTTGTTCGCCGTTGTTACGTCGATCTCCTCTTGCCGCTGCGGGTCAAACCGACCACCGATTCCGGTCGAAACCGACCACCCATTCCGGTTTTTGTCCGACCACTGTCGGAGCGAAGCGACGCCTGCGACCCGAGTGTAGCAAAGGTGGTCGGTTACGTTCCACTCTCACCTCCCAGGTGGTTTCTGAAAAGTGGTGAATAGGTGATGGTTGCCCTGAGGCTGGCAGACACCCCCGTGGCGTCACCCCCCCCAGGGCGTACCGGTCATCTGCTTTCTGCCGACGCCACTTTCCGCATGGATTCGCCTTCGAGCGTCACTTTGTGAGCTCGATGTACGAGGCGATCGAGAATGGCATCTGTCACCGTCGGGTCACCAATCATCCCGCGCCACTCAGCAACGGGCAACTGGCTGGCGATCACGGGTGAGTGTCAAGTATTTGTGGGCAAACCTCCGATCGTCTTAAAAACTGGAAGCATGTGCCAAATCAAAAAGGACTCGTGAGAGACCTCCGGAGCGTCCCCGCCCAGCGTCAAGGATGGGCGGGTGGCTTTGTTTGACTCCAGGGCTCTCTGCCCGCATTCTTTCCACCACTTCTCGTTTCGCTTCTTCGATTCGCTCTTCGACATCCGCAAGCTCCACCAATACTCCCTTGCTCGATTGAATGACGGCCTCGAGCTTCCCTGCCAGCTTTGCACAGAGCAGCTGCATCAGTGACGCTAACCCCACACGACTCCAACTTTGCCGCCGGTGCTTTGTCCGATCAGCCAGGCAGCTCATCTGCGATTCGGCTGCCCCCATACCGTACAGCCCTTCGGTCGATTGCCCCTTCGCTCGCAAGCGAACACGGTAGTCGCACACACACTCGGCTATCGGCCTCAGATCATTCACCAGAGCCTCGAATTCCGCTAGCTTCTCCTTAGGAACCTTGTCCCGATGGCGCTCAAGCGCCTCCAGGAACGCCTGCCCCGTCGGATCTTTATCAATGACCCGGAAGATCTCTCGCAACACCTTCTTGTTTCCCACACCAAATATCCGCACCAACTCCCGGGCTAGATGAAACCTGTCCACCTGGTAGAGGGCATTCGGGAAATACTTCTGCCCTTGCCGAATCCAACCGGCACGATCACCGTTGATAATCACCAACGTCTGTTCGTCCAAGTCATAGAGGCTGTACAGATGCTCACTCGCCCCTTCCCAAAACTCCTCGCCAGAAGCAGCTTGGCTACGGAAAGTGGTTTTGTTCCGCAACCGCCGACGCTTACCGTCTAAACCTCCAGTAGTGTCCGGTATGCTGGTGTAAAAGTGGAGAGGGTCCCGGGGGCCCCTCGAAGCAGGAAGGGCCACCCCGCCTCTGGTAGATGAATGGGTGACTTACTCCACATCACCAGGAGGGACAAGGATGGCCCAGTACCAGGTTACCATAGACGGCGAGATCTTGCAGCAGTTGTTCGTTCGGGATGACGGCTTGGCGCGGCTTGTGGAGCAGGTGATTAATCAGATCCTGGAAGCGCAGGTTACTGAGCAACTAAAGGCCGAGCGCTACGAGCGTACCGAAGAGCGCCAGGGGTATCGGAACGGACATCGACCCAGGCTGCTCAAGACCCGGGTGGGCGAGCTGAACCTGCAAGTTCCCAGGGTGCGCAGGGGTAGTTTCTCGACCGACCTTTTCGAACGCTACCAGCGCAGTGAGCAGGCGCTGCTGCTGGCCATGGTGGAGATGGTGGTCAACGGGGTTTCGACCCGGAAGGTTCGGGCGATTGTGGAGGAGTTGTGCGGGACGGAGTTTTCCCGGTCGACCGTGTCTGAGCTGTGCAAGGGGCTCGATGCGATTGTCCAGGAGTGGAACGACCGTGACCTGAGCGGTGGGCAATATCCGTTCTTGCTGGTAGATGCCATAGTGATTAGGGTACGCAAGGGCGGCAGGGTTCGGCTTTGCAGCGTGTTGATTGCCACGGGCGTCAACCAGGAGGGGTACCGGGAGATTCTGGGACTTATGATTGGGGACAGCGAATCGGAGAACAGCTGGAAGGAGTTCTTCAACCGCCTCAAGACCCGTGGACTGACAGGGGTTGATCTGGTGGTATCTGATGAGCATAAAGGCCTTGTCAAAGCGGTCGAGACGTGCTTTCAAGGGGCAACGTGGCAGCGGTGTCAGACCCACTTTATCCGCAACATTCTCGATGCCTGCCCCAAATCACTGGAACGGGAGCTTCACCAACGCCTACGGCTGGTATTCGATGCGCCCGACTGGGAGACCGCGCGTCGGCTGAAGGAGGAGCTGGTGCGGGATTATGCTGAGCGGGCTCCACGGGCTGTAGAAATCCTCGAATCCGGATTCGAAGATGCTATGGCAATCATGGCTCTTCCTGAGCAATATCGTCGACGCTTGCGGACGACCAATGGGGTTGAGCGGCTCAACGAAGAGATCCGCCGGCGGGAACGAGTTATCCGCATCTTCCCCAACGAAGAGTCGGCGTTCCGGCTGCTGGGGGCAGTCCTCATGGAAATCGATGAGGCCTGGACGACCGGGCACCGCTACTTCGACATGTCAGAGTATTGGAGGTGGAAAGCCAATGTGGAGACCACCCATGGCATGAACATTAAGCGGGAACCACACGTGGCATGACAGCACGTTGTCTACCGGAGGCCGCTTTTACACCAAAATCCGGACTTGACCGGCAGAACAGGCCCATCGCCTGCCGCACTGTGCGTTTGAGGCTGCAGTCAAGGAAGGTCTGCTGACCAGGAACCCCTGCGATCTGATCTCAGATCCACCTCGGGCGCGTCAAAACCTGGTGGGTTTCCTCAGGAAAGAACAGGCTCAGGCGATGCTAGAACTGGCTCGTGGAACGGATGCCTACCTGGGGCTCGCGGCTTTCTCCACCGGTATGCGCGGTGGCGAGATCATGGGGTTACGCTGGAAAACGTCGACCTCAAAGAGGGAATCATCCACGTTGTCGAGCAGTTGCAGGCCAATGGGTTGAAACCTCTCAAGACACGCGCCAGTCGACGCAACATCCCGATGCCACGAGACCTGTGGGAAGCGCTCAAGCATCATCGGACAAAGAACGCGTCATAAGACTCGATGGCTTCGTTCTCGCCAAGGCAGACGGAAACGTACGGGAGCGGGAGCTTGGTTGCCTGGATAGGGCCTTTGCCCGCTATCGTGATAACCTGGGATTAGATCGAAACCTGACCCTCCATAGTGCCAGGAAATTATTCGCGACCTGGCTGGCGCAGGTGAGAGTTGACCAAAAGACAGTAGCTGCCCTCCAGTCAAACTCCACTCCGACTACACGCGTCAACCGGGGCTATATGGAACAAAATGGGGTTCTGGCTCACCAGAACCCCAGCTAAACTTAATGGTGCCCGGGATGGGACTTGAACCCATATGGATTGCTCCACACGCCCCTCAAACGTGCGCGTCTGCCAATTCCGCCACCCGGGCACGCAAAACCTCATGCCACATCGATTCTACCGCCGGCCACCTCGCACGTCAAGAGGTCACCTGCTCCCACTAGATGATCCGCTTCAGCCGAGGGTTTTCCTGCTTGCCCGGCAGGCGGCCTCGCTTCGCGATCGGCTTGCCCGCTACCTCTTTCACGTCCATGGTCATGTCAATGGGCGGAGCTGCCGAGATGAAGCTGCCCACCCCGAACGCATCCGCCCCTGCCTCAGCCAGAAGCCTAATCCGCTCCGGGGTCAACCCGCCCGAGATGAAGATCTTCACGTGCCGGTAGCCGGCCTGGTCGAGCCGGTACCGCACCTCTCGCACCAGCTCGGGGGTGACGCCGCCCCGTTCACTGGGAGTGTCAAGCCGCACCCCCTGGAGCGCCTCACCCAGCGCTTCCGCCACCCGCAGGCTCTCCTCCGCCTCGTCCTTGAAGGTGTCGACCAGGATGGTGCGCGGCTCGGTGGGAGGCATTATGGCATGATACGCTTTGGCGGTCTCAACCGAGTCGCCGACAATCAGAAAGAGCGCATGCGGGACGGTGCCGACCGGCTCCTGTCCGGCCAGCTTGGCTGCCATGATGCAGGCGGCGCCGTCCGCTCCGCCCACGATCGCCGCCCGTTCCAGCACCGGGGCTACTGCCGGATGCACGTGCCGTGCCCCGAAGCTGTAGACCGGCTTGCCTCCCGCGGCCTCCTTCACGATCCGCGCCGCCGTGGCCCAACCGCTGGAGGAGGCCAGGATCCCGAGCAACGCCGTCTCGTAGATCCCGAAGGCGGCATACGGCCCTTCAATCCGCATCACCACTTCCCTGGGACTGAACGTCTCCCCCTCCGCGAGCGCCCATACCCGCAGCTCGGCCGGCACCTGCATCAACAAGCGCCGACATTCCTCTACCCCCGCCAGCACGCCCTCCCGCCGCGGGAAGATTTCGGCCACAACCGGAGTATCGGCCAGCCCCAGCCTTTCGAGGATCTCGCGGGTCTTCACAAAGTAGACATCCGTGGTCCAGCCGGCCACGATCTCATCGGGCGTTGCGGAGAAGAGAACCCGCTGCGGATCAACACTGTAGCTCACAACATCCTTGACGGTGCGAGGCCCCGTCCGTTCTGGGCCGCTCCGGACGACCTGCCCGGCCGCGTCCCCGCCGCCGCCCGCCAGCTCTGTTTCTCCAGCCATTGCTTCACCTGTACCTCCATATCCCGGTTGCATCTTTCCCGTTGCCTCCGCCGCCATCCCTAAGACTCCTTTCGCCGCCCAGCCTGTGTTTGCCCGTTCGCACATCCGCTCCACCCGCTCGGCAGAACCTACCGCGCCAGCGTCGGCAACCCGGGATGCCACTGCGCACGCAGTTCGCTCTTAATCTCACCGCGGGGCCAACGCCCGCGGTAGATTCTGTAATACCAGCGAACTGTGGTCAAAACGCGGGCGACATACCGCCTGGTCTCATCATACGGCACTCTCGCAAGCCCCCCGGGATCGCCGTCCCAGATCTCCTGCTCGAGCCACCTGCGTACCGTACCCCGTCCCGCATTGTAAGCGGCCAGCACCACCGCCGTGCGGGGACCGAACTCACGGACAAGGTCGGCCAGATAACAGACGCCGATGCGAATGTTGGTCTCCGGTTCAAGCAGATCGTGCTCGGGGTCAAACTCCTCAATCCCGATCCGGGCTGCCATGTCCTGCGCCGTGGCCGGCATCACCTGCATCAGCCCCACCGCGCCCCTCGGGGAGATACTCTGCGGCTTGAAACTGCTCTCCACCCTGATCATGGCCATGATCAAGAAGGGATCGATAGAGTACTCCCGGGCGTAGCGATCGACCACTTCAGCATATGTCAGTGGGTACAAATGGTACAGAATCCGCAAGCCGCCAACCCAGATTCCCGCCGACACAAGCAGGAGCAGAACGACGGAGAGCAAACGCGACCACCATGTCCTTCCCTTCATACCTCGCTCCTGGGCGCGGCCCCCTCGCCCGGCGTCCGCCCCGCATCTGCCACAGCCACCGCCGCTAACCCTGACTCTGAGCCTGATCCTGGTTTTGACTCTGACCCTGCCCCTGACCGTATCGCCTTCGTCGCCTCCGCCCCCTGCCTGGCCCGGACCGCATAAAGGATCATCTCGGCCGTCGCCCGGTTGGTGGCAAGCGGCACGTTGTGAACGTCACAGACCCGCAAGAGCGCCGTAATATCAGGTTCGTGCGGCTGGGCGGTGAGTGGATCACGCAGGAAGATCACCGCGTCGATCATACCCCCGGCTACCAGCGCACCGATCTGCTGGTCGCCTCCGTAAGGCCCCGACAGCATTCTCTCTACCGGCAGGCCCGTCGCCTCGGCCACCATCTTCCCCGTGGTCCCGGTGGCAAAGAGATCGCACTTCGAAAGCACGTCCTTATGCTCTTGAACAAATGCTACCATCTCTGCCTTTTTCTTATCGTGAGCAATCAGCGCCAATCGCACCTGCTGCCGCCTCCCACTTCCGCCTGGTGCCGCCGCGCCCCGGCCCGCCCGCCTCAGGGCAGTAACCCGGCCGTGTCACCGGGGCCATGTCACACCGGGGCAACCATTTCACACCCGGGTCTGCTCTACCTTCAGCCTCTGCACAAGCTCCCAGACCTGAGCTCTGGTCTCGTCCACCGTTCCGCTGTTGTCGATCACGTAATCAGCCCGGCGCACCTTCTCGGCCAGCGGCCATTGGGCTTCCAGCCTCTGCCGCGCACTCGTCTCGTCCAGGCCATCCCGCTCCATCAGCCGCCGGAGCTGCACTGCTGCCGGCACCTTCACCACCACGGTACGGTCCACATCTCGGTCAAACCCCACTTCAAACAGAAGCGGCACGTCAACAACCACAAGCGGCGTGCCTCGCGCCCGGGCGGCCGCTATCTCTTCCTGCAACTTCTCTATGACCCGCGGATGAACGATGCGATTCAGCCGCTCTCGCGCCCTCGGGTCAGCAAAGATCACCCGTCCGAGCGCCTGCCGGTCCAGGCTGCCGTCCGGCCGGACAAACTCCCGGCCGAACTCGGCCACTATCTCTTCGTAGACGGGCTCACCGGGCTGCTCCAACCGGTGGACTATCTCGTCCGCGTCCAGCGTCTCCGCCCCCGCTTCCCGGAAAAGCCTGAGAACGGTAGACTTCCCGCTGGCTATGCCCCCGGTGAGGCCTATGACCAGCGTTGAACCGCTATTGTTGCCGCCACCCCCACCACTGCCTCTTCCGTCTTCCCGAACAGCCCGTTCCTGGCAGCGGGGGCAGAAATGCGCCGACCGACCGCCAATTCTGAGAAGCTCGATGGTGGTGCCGCACTCCGGGCAGGGCTCTCCCTCCCGCCCGTAAACGCGAAGCTGCGTCACGTACTCGCCCCGCTTGCCCTGGGCATCCTGATAATCCCGGAAAGTCGTGCCCCCCCAAGCGATCGCCTCCGCCAGCACCTCTCGCACGGCCGCAAACAGCCTTTCGGCCTGATCCCGGCTCATTTCACCTGCGGCTGTGAGAGGGTGGATGCGGGCGCGAAAGAGAGCCTCGTCAGCATAGATATTGCCGATACCGGCCACCACTTCCTGATTGAGAAGGAGCGACTTGATCGGCTGCCGCCGCCCCTCAAGTCTCTGCCAGAAACCTTCCACCGTCCAGTCGTCAGAGAGCGGCTCAGGTCCAAGCCTGGCAAATCCCTCGGGAAGCGAGAAGGGCGACCGCCCCGCCTCTGCCACCGCCTCGCCTGCTACCCCAGCTACCCCATTACTCCAGGGTATTAAGTAGAGCATAGCAAACTTACGGGTGTCGACCAAGCGTAGGGGTGGGCCGTCATCAGCAAACTGGACGAGGAGCGATACGTGCTTCTCCTCCGGCGGACCAAACAAGAGCCGTCCCGTCATCCGCAGGTGTAGAAGCAGGGCTTCGGCTCCCGGCTCAAGGGGGATTACGAGGTACTTCCCGCGCCGGACAGGTTCACCAATGCGCCTATCCCGGGCAACCGCCGCCAGCTCTTCTGGCTCCACATTCCGGAGCAGGCGTTCTTCCAGCACCTGGATCTCCCTGATGGTCCGTCCCCTGACCCGTGGCGCCAGCGTCCTGCGGATGGTCTCCACCTCGGGAAGCTCCGGCATCGCCTCTCACCTCCCGCAAGCAGGCTGCCACGGTTGGGTATCCGCCCAGTTCTTACCCACTTCCACGTCTACCCGCAGCGGCACTTTCAACTCCACGCAGTGCTCCATCGCGTCTTTGACCAGCGCCGCCACCTCGTCCACCTCAGCCTCCGGGACTTCGAGCACCAGTTCATCATGGACTTGCAGGACCATCCGGCTCCCCAGTCCCCGGTCCTGCAACCTGCGGTACACCTCCACCATGGCAACCTTCATGATATCGGCGGCGCTGCCCTGAATCGGCGTATTCATCGCCATTCGCTGGCCGAAACTGCGTTGGGCGTAGTTGGCAGCCCGCAATTCGGGTATGAACCGTCTCCGGCCGAGCAACGTGGTGACGTATCCGTCCCGCTTGGCCCGCTCCACCGTCTCATCCATATACCGCTTGACGCCGGGATAGCGGGCGAAGTAGGCGTCAATGTAAGCCTGGGCCGCCTCCCGGGTCAGCCCCGTCCCCCGCGCCAGCCCATAGCCGGAAATCCCGTAAATGATACCGAAGTTAATCGCCTTGGCAGCGTTTCGCTGCGCGGGGGTCACCTCGGCCACGGGAACCCCGAACACCTCCGCTGCCGTGCGGGTATGGATATCCGTCTCCGCAAAGAACGCCTCCTGGAGCGCCCGATCGTCGGACATGTGCGCTAAGACCCGCAACTCGATCTGGGAGTAATCGGCCGTAAGCAGGACGTGGCCGGGCGGCGCGACAAACGCCTGCCTGATCCGCTTGCCCTCCTCGCTGCGGACCGGAATGTTCTGCAGATTCGGGTCGGAACTGCTCAGCCTTCCCGTGGCGGTCACCGTTTGATGGAAGGTGGTATGCACCCGGCCCGTCGCCGGATTAACCAGGCCCGGCAGCGCATCCACGTAAGTTGACTTCAGCTTGACCAGCTGGCGGTAGTCGAGGATAAGGGCGACAATCTCGTGCTTGTCGGCCAGCTCCTCAAGTACGTCAGCGCCGGTGGAAGGTCCGGTCTTGGTCTTGCGGATCACCGGCAACCCAAGCCGTTCAAACAGAATCTCGGCCAATTGCTTGGGGGAGTTGAGATTGAAACGGGTACCCGCCTTCTGGTAGATCTGCTCGGTCAGCCGGTCGATCTCCCGCCCCATCTCCTGGGACATGCGGCGCAGCAACTCCACATCGATGGCCACCCCAGCCTCCTCCATCGCCGCCAGCACGTGAACGAGGGGCATCTCTACTTCCCAGAACAGCTCCGCCAGCTTATCCTCCTCAAGGCGCCGGGCAAGCAGCGGTTGAACCTGAAGATTGGCCACCAGATGTTTCATTTGCGGCGCTCCCTGATTGGCCGCCGCCGAACTCACTCCGGTCACCGTGACACCTGCAGGATGGAGGTTAAAGGTAGCCGCCAGCTCGAGGGGATCGAGGGGGGTGGCGTTGGGATTGAGCAGATAAGAAGCGATCAACGTGTCAAAGGCCGGGCCGTCCAGGGTCAAGTCCAGATGTTTCAACCGGTGCATGGCCTCTTTGATATCAAATCCAACCTTGAGCCAATCCCGGCTGCCCAGCCAGTCGGCAATCTCGGCCCGCAGGGCTCGTACCACGGCTGCAGGCAAAAGGACAGCCCCGTCCCTGGTGGCGAGCCCCAGCACCAACTCCGGCCCCGGCCCGGACTCAAGCCCAAGCAAAAGCCCTTGATCGGGGCTACTCCCCGGCCTTGACCCGGAGCCCGGCCCCCGCCCGTCGCCATCCCGCGCCAGCAGATCCACTACCTCCACGGCGACAGCAGGCAGTTCGGCCGGCGCATAACCGGTTTCCCCCAACCGGCGCAGTGCCAGGATCCTCTTGCGGGCCTCTTCCGGATCATCCACCCATACCGCTGTCACTGAGCTCGCCGTCACAACCTGACCGCCCGACGCCTTGCCCGCGAGATCCCCGCGCCCGGGCGGCGGACTAACCGCCGGCGCAACCCCCGACGACTCGGCTCCGTCCCGATCGGGACCAAAGAGCTCTTCCAGGTCTTTGCGTAACTGCCGGAACTCAAGCTCCGTTAAGAGCGCGTCCAGCCTGGGCCAGTCCGGCGGGCCAAACCTGGCCGCTTCCAGATCCAGATCCACCGGGGCATCCCGGCAGATGGTCGCCAGCTCCCGGACCCGAAGCGCCCGCTCCCGGATCGCCCCATCCCGCAGGTACTTGGCCACCCGGGCCGGCAGTTCATCCAGGCGGGCGAAGATCTCCTCAAGGTTCCGGTACTGGTTGAGTAGCTGGGTTGCCGTCTTCTCGCCTATCCCTGGTACACCGGGGAGGTTGTCCGAGCTGTCACCCACCAGTGCCTTCCAGTCCGGGACCTGCGAGGGTTCTATCCCGAGCAGCTCCCTGACTCCTCCGGCGTCAAGTCGCGCCAGGTCCGAGATCCCTTTTCTTGTGAGCAAGACCTCGACGATATCCGCGGCAAGCTGCAGACAATCGCGGTCTCCGGTAACTACCAGTGCCCGAAGCCCCGCCTCCCGGGCCTTGCGGCTGAGCGTCCCCAGGATGTCATCAGCCTCGAAACCATCAACCTCGCGGATCGCTACCCCCATCGCCTCCAGCAGCTCGTGGACCCGCCGAACCTGCACACGCAGCTCCTCGGGGGCGGGCGGCCGGGTAGCCTTGTATTCGCTGAACTGTTGATGGCGGAACGTGGGAGTCGGCCGGTCAAAGGCAACCACTACCGCAAGCGGTTTCTCTTCCTTAACTAACCGCAGTAGCATCCGGGTGAACCCCAGGACGGCCTGGGTCGGTTCACCGGCGGAAGTCATCAAAGGCGGCAGTGCATGAAAGGCACGGTGCAGCAGGCTGTGCCCGTCTACCAGCACCACCTGCGACTTCTCTTCGGACAAGCCCCCCACCTCCACCCAGTTACTGTAGCATTTTTCTTCCGCTACCGCACTCCCGCCGTGCTCAAGTGCTTTCCGTTCGCGCGTGGCGCATGTTAGTGCACTAACTCTTCCACTCAGTAACCGGAACAACATGACTGAACTTGCCTCTACTCCGGCAGGAGTCTACGTAATGATGTCGAAGGGCTCAGCCGGGCGATTCCGGCCGCGACATAGCTTGTGATTAGTGCACCATTCAGCAGGGAGGTGTCGGGGGATGTTCAGCAAGGACTGCGAACGCCGCGCGGAGCCGAGAGGCGTGCGGTTGCGGTCTTGCCGCACAGAGCGATGGGGCCTGATTCGTGCTCCCGTTTCGGTGCTGGCAGTGATCTGCCTGGCCCTTCTCGCACTCGCTCCCGCTGCTCAGGTACAGGCCGCCCCCATCGAAGTCACAAGCCACAGCAACGTCACGACCGCTTACTTTGATAACGTTCGCCTGGAGGAGATCGAATCCATGCCTGAACATACGTCCGCGCCGCAGCCAGCTCCACCTGCCAACCCTTCGCCCGGGCGCAACGCCGGCGTAGAGCTACTGCAGGAAGCAACCCCGACTGAAGGACAGGTGGGCTTCCGCCCCCGGGACGGAGCAGTAGTCACGACCAATCCTCCCTCGTTTGTATGGTTACCGGTCCCCGGTGCCACCACCTACATCCTCGAGTACTCCCCCGACCCGTCCTTCCCGGAGGGGCAGACCACCCGCGTCACCGGCATCGACCTGCCCCTTTACACTCCTGCCGCTACCCTCTCCAGCCAGACCGCCTGGTACTGGCGCTACCGGGCCGTACTGAGTGGATCCGGCACTCTATCTCCTTACAGTCCCGTCCGTTCCTTCCAGATCGCGCCCGACGCCGCCGCCTTTCCCCTTCCGTCGCTTGACGAATTGCACCGCCGGATCCCCCAAAGCCACCCGCGACTTTTCGTGCGCCCGGAGACCCTCGAGGAACTGCGCCGGTTGGCTTCCGATCCCCGGGCCGCACGGATATACGAGGAGCTGTTGACCGACGCCGAGTTTGAACTGCAACTCCGCAAGGATGCTCCTCTCCCCCCTGAACCGGGTGACCCGATGGCCAGCGGCACTTTCGACGCGCAGGTCTGGCGGGACGGCATGCTGATGGCACGTTCGACGACCGAAACCATGCAGAACCTGGCCTTCCTCTACCTGATCTCCGGCCGGCGTGATATAGGCGAGCTGGCCAAACGTTGGCTTCTCCACTTTGCCAGCTGGGACCCGCACGGCACCTCCAGTGCGGCCAAGAACGACGAGGTCTCCATGGCCCTGCTCTACCGGATGAGCCGGGCGTACACCTGGCTGTACGACCTGCTGACACCGGAGGAAAGGACCAAGGTTAGGGAGGTGATGCGCGAGCGCGGGCAGGAAGCCTACCGGATTCTGCGCAGCCTGCCCTTCGAGGTAAATCCCCACAACAGCCATGGTGGCAGGACGCTCGGTTTCCTGGGTGAGGCCGCCATTGCCTTCTTCGATGAGATACCCGAAGCCAGAGAGTGGTTCGACTACGTCGTCCGCGTATTCTACGCCCTCTATCCGGCCTGGGGGGGCGATGACGGTGGCTGGGCGGAAGGGGCGTCGTACTGGAAGTACTATATGCAGTTCGTCTCCGAGTTCGTCGACGCGCTGGCCGTGGCCACGGGGACTGATCTGATGGCCAAACCCTTCTTCCGCAACACCGGTTATTTCAAGCTCTATGTCCATTCCCCGGGTACCGGCAACCCCTTTGGTGATGGCAACGGCGAACCAGTCGCCGCTCTCGACACGGAGGTGATGGGCTGGCTCGCCCGGGCGAACCAGAACCCCTATTTCCAGTGGTACGTCGAGAACTCGCCCGGCTCGCCGCTGCCCCGTAGCATATTCGGGTTTCTCCGGGCTGCCCGTTCACCCGCACCACAAGCCAAACCGCCGGTTGACCTGCCCCAGGCCCGTCTCTTCCGGGATGTGGGCTGGGTAGCAATGCACAGCAACCTGGCCTCGCCGGAGGACGACATCCGCCTGGTCTTCAAGAGTAGCCCCTACGGCTCCTACAGTCACAGCCATGCCGATCAGAACGCCTTCGTCCTCGACGCCTTCGGCCGCCCGCTTGTCATTTCTTCCGGCTACTATCCCTGGTACATGAGCCCGCACCATGCCAACTGGACCCAGCAGAGCATCTCCCAGAACACGATCCTGGTGGACGGCCGCGGCCAGATACCCCGTTCCCTGGCGGCCAAAGGCGAGATAACCCGCTTCTTCACCACTGCTGCGTACGACTACACGGTGGGCGACGCCTCGGCGGCCTACACGAGCCCGCTTTTGCAGTTCAACCGGCATATTCTCTTCGTCCGACCGCACTTCTTCGTTATCTTCGATGAACTTTCGGCTTCCCGCAGGGTGCGCTACGACTTCCTGCTACACAGCCCCCTCGTAGTCAACACTCTGGATGAGGCGGCCCAGAAGGTCTCTATCTTCAACTGGCCGGCTCGGCTGGATGTCTGTTTCCTGGCCTCCCAACTGCTGGATCTGGCAGCCGACGACAGATTCGTACCCGCACCGGAACTTCCCAACTTGCCCAACCAGTGGCATCTGCGCGCCCGGTCGCCACAGACCGAAGACTTTCAATTTCTTACTGTTCTCTTGCCGCAGCGGATCGACGGACAGCCGACCAGCGCCATCACCGAGGTACTGGAAGTTCAAAGATGGACAGATCCGGATGTAGCCGGAGCGAAAGTTCGCTACAAGACAGGGGACGGCGAAATCTGGACGCAGTACGTCGCCTTCCGCCCGGCAGGAGCTGGCAGCTCGGACAGCCCGAACGGCCCGAAGAGCCCGGCAGCTCTCTTCGCCTTCGGCAGCGACGCATCGGGGCGAAAGGGCCAGCTCCTGACCGTAGACGGGCTGATACTCCGGCTGCCAGGTGATACCGCCAGCACATCCGGCACGGACCATCCCATCTGGCTGAGCCGTCCAGCTACGATCAGCGCCCGCTGGAGCGCGGAAGACGGTGATGGAGGTGGCACACTGCTCGAACTGGACGTGGTGGAGCAGGCCAAAAGCCCGGACGCTTTGCAGATCCGCCTGGCTCTGTCCGTGCAGCCGGCGCTCGTTGTCGTCAACGGTAAGGCCTTGAGTGAGAAAAGCTGGCGGTATACCGGCGGTGTACTGGAACTGGTGGTGGATGCCGGGGCCAGGGCCGACGAGAACCGATAAAAAACCGCTATTGGGGTCTTCCGTACATCTACAACCCCGAGGCTTTCTTCTACAACGCCGATCTTTTCGAGGCAGCCGGGCTCAAGACCCCAAACGGTAGCTGGGGGCAGGACGAGTTCATTTCCGCAGCACTCAAGCTCACCCGCGACCGGGATGGCAACGGCGTGACCGATCAGTGGGGCTTTACGAGCGGCAACGTCTGGACGCACGTTTGGCGGGCAGGCGGTTCCATATGGGACGACGATTCTGCTCCGCGCCGCTCCGTGCTGGACTCCCAGCAAGCCATCGACGGGCTCCGCTTCTTCCAGGATCTGATCTACCGGTATCGGGTCCGGCCGGCACCGCCGGTATGGAACATCACCAGTGAGCGCTCTCTCTTCCTCAACGGCAATGCCGCGACATACACGGAAGGGGCGTGGACCATCCGCGAGTTCAGCAAGGTCCTACCTTTCAAGTGGGGGGTGACGGCATTTCCTCGCTGGCGCAAGCAAGTGAACCTGGCCTACGTCTCGGGCATCGCCGCTTACGCCCACACCAAGCATCCCCGGGAAGCCTGGGAGCTGGTCAAGTTTTATGCCGGCCCTCAGGCCCAGAGAATTCAGATTGAAGGGCAACTCGCCACGATTCCCATCATGGACATGGACATCGGGCTCAAACCGACCCCGTATACCCTGGGCATCTTCGAGGCCGCCCGGGCCGGGCGTCTCGAACCGCCGGTGCTGGACATGAATGAATACCGCCGCATCGTGGGAACAGGTGTGGGCGCTTTGTTGAACAACACCCAGGGGCCGGTGGACGCCGCCACCTATATGGCTGAGAACCTCACCCGTCTGATCCAGCGGCTCAACCGGTGAAGCGGTAGACCCGCAGAATCGTCCTGCACCGACTGCCCGCGCCGGCGTTCCCAGCATGCGCCAGACTATTCAGAAAACCCAATTTAACACTGAACTTTCCTAAAGGAATCCTCGCTTAGCCGGCGAATCCTGCTTCCGAACGAGCGGAGATACGTTCAGTGTTCTCACGGTTCCTCTGAGAAGGGAGAGAAGCGATGAATCGCTTTCTGCGTTACTTCCACACCGGACGGACGGGCCGGCGGGTGGCGATAATGGTAGCGCTGGCCCTGGTTCTGGCCGCCTCACCCATCGGCGCCGTTACGCGCCCCAAGGACATGGACGAGATCGAGAAGAGCTTTGCCGCTAAAGATATCATGCAGATGGTGCAGAAAGGAATTGCGACCGGTTACTCGGACGGGACCTGGCGGCCCAACCAGCCCATCCGCCGCTCCGAGTTTGCCAGTATGCTCAGCCGCGCCCTGTCGCTTCCCTCGCCAGGCAGCGCGACGCGGCCTGAGTTGAAGGATATCCGGGGCAACTGGGCCGCCCGTCACATCGAACGGGTGGTGGCAGCTGGCCTGATGACCGCCCCGGACGGGCGTTTCCGCCCCGACGACGTCCTCACCCGTAGCGAAATCGTCACTGCTATCGCACGGGCTCTGCGAATCTACCAGGGCGACGAAACCTGGGTGAACCAGTGGCATTCGCCCTTTACGGATTTCTCAAATGGCAGCGCAAACCAGCAGGACAGGGATTTCCGGGCCGCCGAGATGGTCCGCCGGCTGGGGATCATGCCGCAAACCTTTGCCGGAACCTTTGAACCTGAGCGCGAAGTAACCCGGCAAGAGGCAGCCGCCCTGGTCAACGCCGCTCTGCGCACCCGGACAGACACGGGCACGGTAGCGGCCGTCGATCCCGCGAACCTCTCCCTCACCCTCACCGTTGATGGAACGGCCGGAGGAACAGGTGGGGAGGCGAAGCAAGTACCGGTCTCCACCGAGGCAACCATATTGCGCAACGGTGTCGAGGTGAGCCTGGACCAGCTACAGGCAGGGGACGAAGTCCGTGTGGTCTACAACGTCTTGGGTGAGGCCGCCGCCATAAGGGCCAAAGGATTGGTGACTCGCCAGGACCTGGTCTCCCGGTTGAGTGCGCTGAGCAGAGGTATTCTCTCGCCTGCGGAGATCGAAACTCTCCTGTCCGGCAGTAAATCGCAGCGGGTTCAGGCAATATGGAATGCGGCCTACGACGCCCTCCTCCGGCAGGGGCTGAGCCCGGTCGAAGCTGATGCGCTACTAAACCAGGACTGGAGCACCGTCCGGGGCCTTGCCGCCGAGCGATTGGCCAGTGCCCTGAGCGAAAGCCTGGGCGTCTCACCCGATCTTGTCCGGGCCCTGATCGCCAGGGACAGAGAAAAGGTGCTGGAAGAGGCACGCCTGGAAGCCCTTTCCCGTCTCCTGACCGGGCAGTTAAACGGGCTTCTGTCCCAATACTCGTTCCTTCCCCGGGATCTCTTCGGCTCGGAATCTGAACGCTGAGAGACGCTGAGAACGGCAACCACTGCTTGCAAAAAGGCTACCAGGAAAGCATGACCGGTCACCGGTCAGTAAGCCTCCCTGGTAGCCTGTTCTTCTTCTCCCGGCACCGTGTTCCGCGACATGGATGCATCAACGCAGCCAACGCAGCGGGTCATCGTAATCCCCCCGGACCTTGACCCGGAAGTCTACATGTGGTCCGGTGGAAAGTCCGGTGCTACCCGAGTAGGCGATAACCTCGCCCCTGCGGACATACTGTCCCGGCTCTACCACGACCCGCGAATTATGACCGTAAAACGTCTGGATGCCATCCATGTGCTCGATAACAACCCCGTAACCATAACCGTCCATCCATCCAGCCTTGACAACCTTCCCGCCGGCCGCTGCCCTGACAGGGGTGCCCTCGGGCACCGCAATGTCGATGCCTTCGTGGAAGTCAGGATGTCCCGTTACTGGATGGGCCCGCGGACCATACCCTGACGAGATGCGGCCCGTTACCGGCCAGAGCAGCGATCCCGGATAGACCTTCATGCCACGGGAGGCAACCTCCAAGGGCAGGCGCAGCTCCTGGCCGATCTTAAGTTTGTCTGGATCAGGCAACTGGTTGACGCGCAGTAGAGCCGCAACAGTCGTACCGTATTCGCGAGCGATAGAAGTAAGCGTCTCGCCCGCCTTTACCACGTGGGTGAGCGGGGGCAGATCCTCGAATTCCGCGTCCACATCCCCCGAATCGGGCGGATCTTCACTGGCCGCCTCTGCCGCTACCGCTTGAGTCTGGCCTCCCTTGGCAGCGTCAGTCTTCTTCTGCTCTGTCGCTGCCGTCTCGGCTTCACCCACCACTTCTGACTCGCGATCTTGAGGAAGCAGCAACACTTGACCGACAACTATGTAGTCGCTCTTCAGCCCGTTCAGCCTGCGCAACGTTTCCACATTTGTCCCGGCCTCCCGGGCAATGCCCCAGAGTGTGTCGCCGCGCCGCACGGTGTAGGTGGCAACCAACCCCTCCAGCTTGATCCAGGTACTCTCACCCACTATCCCGTCGACCCGCAGCCCGAAATCGGCCTGAAACTGACGTACAGCAGCATCCGTCTTGGGGCCAAACACACCTGCAAGCTCAATATCATATCCAAGGCTCAGCAGGTACTGCTGAAGCTTGAGAACTTCGCTGCCACGGTCTCCACTGCGCAAAACCTTACGATCGCCAGCCGCATTACCTGCTCCCGGGGCAACCCACCAGCTAACCAAACATAAGATAATCAGGCTGATCGCCACCCGGAAGCTTGCTGGCGACCATGACCATCCCGGGCGAGATTCTCGCACGGTAAACCACCTCGCGTCGCCAGTTTAACCGGACTTTTCGCTGCCTATCCCGTCCGGCCGGCAAGACAGGCCTGGCAGCGTAGCCTTAGGTAGTAGATAGGCACCTCCTTCCACAGACAGGATGCAACTACCCGTCGCGCCTGTTTGCTGTTCACGCTCTCGCCCGTATTACCATATGTCCTGAGCCTCAGGAGAGAACCGGCCTATTTTCAGGACCCGGGCATAAGATCGGGCCGCACTGAATGGCGGCCCGGCCTTCCAGTAAATTACAGCAGGCGGGTAGTCATCCAGTGGATGAGCTTATTTTTCCGCACCGACCGCTACTTTCCTGCTGGATTCACAATCTGTTTTAGACTTTTGTCGAGCCCTTCCCACGCCAGTAGAGCGCACTTGATACGCACGGGAAAACGGGCAACCCCCTCCAGCGACGCGAGGTCTCCCATATCGCGCAAGACGGCCTCTCCGTGCATCATCCGTTCAAAATCCTCCAGAATCGCCCGCGCCTCCTCCACGCTCTTGCCCGTTATCGCTTCGGTCATCATTGAGGCAGACGCCTGGGAGATGGAGCATCCCTGGCCGGAGAAAGCCGCTCTTACAATACGCCCGTCTGCGACCAGGAGCTGCAGATCAATCTCGTCGCCACAAGTGGGGTTTTTGAGATGGACGGAGGTGTTGGCTTCCGGCAGCCTTCCGAAATTTCGGGGATTGCGGTAGTGGTCAAGAATAAGCTCGCGGTATAGATCATCTAAGGACATATTCGAAATACTCCCTCGCCCGGTACAGGCTCTGAACCAGGCTATCGATATCACCACAGGTATTATAGATGTAAAATGAGGCACGTGCCGTAGCCGGGACATTCAGCCAGCGGTGCAGCGGTTGGGCACAATGGTGGCCGGCGCGAATGGCAATACCATCCTGGTCCAGTATAGTGGAGATATCATGCGGGTGAATACCTTTCATGGTGAAGGCCACCAGCGCCCCCCGGGCCACTCCCGGCCCCGGCCCGTACAGGGTTACCCCATCTATTTCCTGCAGGCGTCGGAGCGCATACTCCGCCAGCTCGAGCCCGTGACGATAAACCTCCTCCCGCCCCAGGGCATCCAGGTAGTCACAGGCTGCAGCCAGGGCGATGGCACCGGCAATGTTAGGAGTACCCGCCTCAAATTTCCAGGGTAGTTCCCGCCAGGTGGCCGATTCCAGGGTCACCTCGCCGATCATCTCACCCCCGCCCAGGAAGGGCTCCATCTCTTCCAGCACCTCTTCTTTGCCGTACAGCACCCCTATCCCCGTGGGCGCCAGCATCTTATGCCCGGAGAAGGCCAGGAAGTCGCAGTCAAGCTCCCTCACATCCACGGGCATATGCGGTACGCTCTGAGCCCCGTCCACCAGCACCAGGGCTCCCACCCGGTGGGCGGCGGCGACCATCTCCCGTACCGGGTTGATGGTGCCGAGAACGTTGGATACATGGGTTACTGCCACAAGCCGTGTCTTGGGTCCGAGCAGCGCGAGGAAACTGGTCCAATCGATTCTCCCGTCGGGCGTAAGTTGAACATAGCGGAGTCTGGCACCGGTAGACCGGGCCACCAGCTGCCAGGGAATCAGGTTGCTGTGGTGCTCCATGGGGGTGAGAAGTATCTCGTCACCCTCGTGCAACCGGGGGCGGGCCCATGCGTAGGCCACCAGGTTAATCGCCTCAGTCGTATTCCGCGTGAATATGATGTTTTGTGGGCCGGCTGCACCGATGAAGCGGGCCACTCTCTCCCGAGCTGCTTCGTACCGTTCCGTCGCCTTCTCTGCCAGAGCGTGGATGCCCCGGTGAACGTTGCTGTTGTATTCCTCATAATACTCGCGCAAAGTCTCCAGAACCTGGCGCGGCTTCTGGCTGGTCGCCGCGCTGTCCAGATATACCAGGGGCTTGCCGTGAACCTGCCGCGCCAGGATTGGAAAGTCGTTCCGTATTCCCTCTACGTCCAACATACCAGCACCATCCTCGCACCCACCCGGGGGTCTCCCCCGTGCTACGCCTGCGATTCGATCTTCTTCAGCGCGGCCAGCCGCACCACCCGGTCCACGCCCGGTACCGTCGCCTTGTCGAGCAACGACTGCAAGAAGCCTTCGACTATGAGACGGGTCGCCTGCACGCGGCTGAGCCCGCGGCTCATGAGGTAGAAGAGGGCCTCCTCGTCTACCTGTCCGACCGCCGCCCCGTGACCGGCCTGGACATCATCCTCATCAATCTTGAGACTGGGGACAACATCAGCCCGCGCAGTCCGGCTAAGCAAGAGCGTATCCGTCCGCTGGAAGCTCGATGCTCCCTGCGCACCAAAGTGAATGTACCCCAGTCCCCTGAACCGGGTATACGCCCGGTCGCGCAAAACACCCCGCACGGTCATGTCGCTCCTAGTATGTTCACCCCGATGCAAGTGGCCGAGGTCCAAGTGGTATCTCTGGCGACCGGTGCCCAGGAAGAGCGCAAATGAGCTGACACTCGCCCCCTGCCCGATCAACTCTGTTTCAAACTGAAGCCTGGACCACCGCCCGCCGACTTCGACGGCGAACAACTCGAGCGTGGCATCCTTCTCAAGCAACGCCCGGCCCAACCGGAAGGTGCAGCCACCCGCAGCCAGATTCTGCACCAGCCCCAGTCGAAGCTTTGCCCCTTCTTTTAACACTACTTCCCAGCTCTGCCCGAGGAGAGGCCGGTTGCCTTGGCCGTCGTCCCCCTCCCTCGCCGTCGCACCGTGCCAGGCCGCGCCCACGGCCGCGCCGCCCACCGTCTCTTCCAGCAGGTCGAGTTCCGCCCCCGCTTCGAGGACTATCAGAACGTGCCGGAAGGCCCGACGACCCGCAGCGGTGATCTGCTGTAGCACCCCTACGGGCATCTCCGCCTGCACACCGGCCGGCAGATGGAGAAAGAGCCCCCAATCCCAAAGCGCCGCCTGCAATAACAGATAGAACCCGGTCTCATCTTCTGGTTGCCCGGGCTTCAGGGCAGAATTGAAGAGGTAAGGACGGACCAGGTCGGGATACTGACGAGCGGCTTCTCCCAACTCAGCCAGCACTATCTGCGGCACCAATTGTCCGGCCTCGCTCACCTTGCCGTCACGGACGAGCGCGAGCGGCATCTCGGCTGCGGCCTCCACAAGCAAACTCTCTTGCGCCCCCGCGGCTGCTTCATCCCCCTCGGCGGCGCGCTGCTCCGCCACTTGCTGTGGCGCTTCTGCCTGCAAGAGAAAGCTCAGGTCACCATCTCGTCCGTTGGGCTGAGGTGTCTCCTGCAGCAACCGGAAGGCCCTGCGGCGCAGCTCCCTCAACCAGCTAGGCTCCTGGCGAGCTTCCGATTCTTCCTCAAGTCGCGCCCAGTCCGGCCAGGCAATGGTGATTGCGTTCTCCGTCATTGGCTCCCGCCTCCTGCCTGCGCGGTGTCGGCAGTCTCACCTGCCAGCTCTTCCCGAACCCAATCGTACCCTTTCTCCTCGAACTCCTGCGCCAGCTCGGGACCGCCGGAGCGGACGATTCTTCCCTCCACCATCACATGAACGAAATCTGGCTGCAGGTAGCGGAGAATCCGCTGATAGTGGGTGATGATCAGGGCGGAGAAGTCCGGTCCCCGCATGCTGTTGACACCGCCAGCTACCACCTTCAGCGCATCGATGTCAAGCCCTGAGTCCGTCTCATCCAGAATAGCAAGGCGCGGATTCAACACTGTCATCTGCAGAATCTCGTGGCGCTTTCTCTCCCCGCCCGAAAAACCTTCGTTGAGGCTGCGCCGCAGGAAGCTCTGGTCCATCTCGAGAAGCTGAAGTTTTTCTTTGAGCAGGGCCTGGAAGTCACGGAGCGAGATATCCCCCTGTCCCAGGAATCCTCTCCTGGCGTTGAGGGCACTCCTGAGGAAGTTGGCTATGCTCACACCGGGGATTTCCGCAGGGTACTGGAAGGACAGGAAAAGCCCTCGCCGAGCTCGCTCGTCAGGCTCCATCTCGAGGAGGTTCTCACCTTCGAAGAAGACCTCTCCCCTGTCGACCTGGTAGCGGGGATGGCCCATGAGGGTCAAGGCCAGTGTCGTCTTGCCCGAACCGTTCGGCCCCATCAGGGCGTGTATCTCACCCGGCCTGATGGTCAGGTCGAGGCCTTTGACTATCTCCTTGCCGTCCACGCTCACGTGCAAGTTGCGGATTTCAAGGCGCGGTATCTGCTGCACCACTGCTTTGCCTCCTAAATTCCGAGTAAACAACTTGGGTTTCGCCGTCTAGTATAGCACAATCCTCTGCAAGCTGGCGACCCTCAGCACGAAAGCGCCGGCCGCCGACGCGTCCGCGCGGGGCTGCGGCGCCGGCCGGCCCGGCCACCTATGGGGAGATGGGGATCGGTCGCCTCTTGCCGGCACCGTACCTGGCGGATCTGAAGCCCATTAGGAGGAATTGTGGACATCTTGTGGGTGTCGCTTGGGGAATCTGGTCAGACGAAACTTCATCGACAACAGGTCGACGTGAAAGAAGTGCAGCTAAGGTTAATCAATGCTTACAAACCCGCAGCCAAGCAAAAGAGATACCGATCTCCGCGGAAGTTTCGTTGCCGGAAGACAGCCAGTGGATTTACGCGGTCTCGACCGCCTTTACTGCGGTGATCCTTCCCGCTCGCGCGCAACGGCCGGGGCCCGCCCGGGAGCACTCGCGCCCGGCTAGGGTGTTACCACATGAAGACAGGCTCCGCGCAGGATTGAATATCAGTTCAAAAAGGATATAATAGCGTACGAAGGAAAGCTGGGGCATCAGAGACTCAGTTCGCCCACTCCTTCAGAAGCGATCAAACCAACAGGAGGTTGCTTATGCGAGCCAAGATTACCAACCCAGAGGCTATCGTCGAATTGGCTATTGCCAATGAGGTCGAGGCGGCACGTAATTCTGATGTGCCCTCTCGCGAAGTGGCCAAAAGGATTATGCAGATTCTCACCGATATCAGTGCCGACTTTCGTCAGATTCGTCCCCGGCAGCCGCGTAACACCGCCGCCGGCACAGGCACGGCACGCGGTCGTCGGGCCCGCACGCAACAGCAATAGTCACAATCTAGCTGGTTTTACCATCCAGAAACGAGGCCCCGGGACAAGCGGGCAAAGAAAGTTGCGCCCAACCTCCCGGGGCCATTCGTTATTGCTCGCGGACAAGCATTTGAAGGCAAACTGGCGTTAATTCAGCACTCACTGTAGCCACAGCTCATGCACTTCAGGCAACCTTCCACGTGCATCAAGCTGAACTGTCCACATTCAGGGCAAAGTGAACCCGACATTCCTCGCGAATGAGCCTGGGCTGTCCTTCGGTCCAGTAATGTGAGCTGCTCCAGGGGTACGCTCGACACTTCTTCCCGCCCGCGACTTTCGGCCTCCGCCCGCAACCGTTCCAGCGCGTCCTGCAGGAACCGGCCGATAGCATCCGGAACGGAACGTACCTTCTGCGCTCCAAACCCTACCGACCGGCTGCCGCCGATCCCGATGAGCTGCTCGGCCACCTCTTCCGGAGCTACGCCGCAGCGCAGTGCGAGCGAGACAAGCCGCGCCAACGCTTCGGTAAACGCCCCCACGTCGCTGCCGGCCTTGCCAATCTGAGCGAAGAGCTCCACCGGATGATCGCTCAAACTGTTGAGGGTGAGGAAGAGCTTGCCGAGCGGGGTCATCATCACTTCGGTGAAACCGCGCAGACGCACCGGTCGTTCTATTGGCCGGATATGTCCCCACTCGCCGTTTACCCGCGGGTGGTCGGCCTCCTCCTCGGCTGCTCCCTGAGCGTTGGCCTCCGCCCCGCAGGCGGTGGGCGAATCAGCCTTGCCCTCGGCCCTGGTCGCGCCCTTCGTCCCCACCGTAGCCGTCTGCTTCCCTGCCGTCAGCACCTGGTCAGAACGGCTGCCATCCCGGTAGACCGTCACCCCTTTGCAGCCCAGTTTATAGGCGAGGCGGTACACCTCGGCCACATATTCGGGCGTAGCATCATGCGGGAAGTTACAGGTCTTGGAGACCGCATTATCCGTAAACTTCTGAAAAGCCGCCTGCATGCGGATATGCCACTCCGGAGTCACCTGGTGCGCCGTAACAAATACTTTGCGTACGCTTTCCGGAACGGTTTCCAGCCCCTCCACGTTACCCCGGGCGGCTACCTCTTCCATCACTTCCGGTGAGGCAAACCCCCCTCGCACTGCCACCCGTTCAAAGATGGGGTTGACCTCCAGCATGATCGTATCCGCCTGCCTGCGGGTGAACGCGATGCTGAAAAGCGGCTCAATACCGGAAGATGCACCGGCGATCAGGCTGATTGTCCCGGTCGGAGCGATGGTCGTTGTAGTAGCGTTCCGTACCCGGGGCATTCCCGGCCAGTCGTAGATAGAACCCCGGAAACTCGGGAAAACTCCCCTCTCCTCAGCCAGCCGCGCAGAGGTCTGCCTGGCCCGCTCCCGGATAAAGCTCATCACCCGTTCGGCCAGTTGTACGGCAAGCTCGGAGTTGTAGGGTACGCCCAGATAAAGAAGCATGTCAGCCCAGCCCATCACCCCCAGCCCGATCTTCCGATTGGTCTTGTGCATCCTTTCGATCTCAGGCAAGGGATAGCGACTGGCGTCGATCAGGTTATCGAGAAAGTGGGTGGCGACTGCCACCACCTCTCCCAGGCGTTCCCAATCTATCCGCGCCTCCACAGCCGCAAGCTCCGTCGGCAGACCGGTATCCAGCCAGGGAGCTACATCCTCTTCGACACCCTTGACAAAATGCCCAAGATTTACTGAACCAAGGTCACAGGCCTCGTAGGGAAGCAGAGGCTGTTCACCGCAGGGGTTGGTACTCTCGTAGAGCCCCAGATGCGGCGTGGGATTATCGGCATTCATCCGATCAATGAAGATAATCCCCGGTTCACCATTCTTCCAGGCCTGGTAGACGATCTTGTTAAACACCTCACGCGCATTGAGCCAGGCGGTGACCTCCCCGTTGCGCGGGTTGATCAGAGGGTAATCTTCATTCCTCTCCACCGCCTGCATGAACTTCTCATCCACCGCCACCGAGATATTGAAGTTGGTGATCTCGCGGGGGTCGTCCTTGCAGGTGATGAACTCGAGGATATCCGGATGGTTCACCGCCAGTATGCCCATATTGGCTCCTCGACGCGTACCGCCCTGCTTTACCGCCTCCGTCGCAGCGTTGAAAACCCGCAAGAAAGAGACCGGCCCGCTCGCCACTCCACCCGTAGAACGGACGACGTCATTCTTCGGCCGCAACCGACTGAAGGCAAATCCTGTACCTCCGCCTGATTGGTGGATTAGAGCAGCATGTTTAATCGAATCGAAGATACTGGCCAGTGAGTCCTCCACAGGCAGAACAAAACAAGCAGATAGTTGCTGGAGCTCGCGACCGGCATTCATCAAACAGGGCGAATTGGGCAGAAAGTCAAGCGATGCAATAAGACGGTAGAACTCATCTTCGGTGGCCAGTACCTGATCACGTTGCTCATCCAGCAGGCGCAAAACAGCAACAAAGTCTGCTTCGATGCTACCCTGTGCAGCAAAATACCGGTAACCCTGGAAGAGTGCTTCCAGATCAGCATCTGTCCAGTGGTCTTTCAGTTTTTGATAAATCTCGGTCTTCCTGGCTGCCTCCCATTCTTCTTTCCATCGAGCGGCAGTAAAGTCCCCGGGAGCCTGCTCCGCTTCCGAGCGGTTATATACCGCGGGATGGTAGAGGATATCGATGAGTGCCAGGTTGCGGGCAACCCGGTGAAACATCTCATCGGGTGTCTCCACTACCCTCCCGTCCAGGTCCTTTCTCAGATACCGCTTCTCCAACACCAGCCGGGCATTGTTGGACAGTACGGCTGGCTGAAACGCACGCTTACTCATGACGGTTCCCTCCTACGATCCGGTCCAACTCCTCTTTGAAGCGTTGCAGATCACCAAACTGCCGGTAAACCGAGGCAAAACGGACATAAGCAACGTCGTCGAGGCGGCGCAACCTCGCCATGACCAGCTCACCGATCTCCTGACTGCTTACCTCCCGTTCGCCGCGTCGTTCCAGTTCCCGCTCGACTTCGCTGACCAGATTCTCCAGCGCTGCTAGCGGCACCGGCCTCTTCGTACAGGCAAGCAAAAGGCCGTTTAAGATCTTCTGCCGGTCGAAGGGCTCCCGCCTCCCGTCGCGCTTCACCACTACCAGCGGGCTCATTTCGACCCGTTCGTAAGTGGTGAATCTCTCACCGCACTGCAGGCACTCCCGCCGGCGGCGGATAGCCTGTCCCTCGTCGGTGGCACGGCTATCCAGAACCCGCGTATCGAGATGACCACAGTAGGGACAGCGCATGTTGACCTCGGTCCTCCCCAGGCAGTCCGCGGCATACAACACTTAGGTGTCGGATCGAGGATACACTACTACATGTAGATCGACAATCCTGCCGGGGACGCTGCAACCTTTCTTTTTTGTCACAGGCGCGTTATAGCCGGACGGGCAACGGATCAAGCTGCAGGTCAACAGTGGGGGGCCTAACCTTGCACGCAAGGGCGACCACCTTCAGACCGGCCGCGGCCGCCTGCCGGAGCAAGCCGGCAAAAATCGGGTCGGACTGCCGGTTGGGAGCAAAGCAGGTGGCATCTTCCCGCTGCACGACAAAAAGAATAGCAGCCCCCAGGCTCTGCTGATGCATAGCCTGGAGGAGAAGCTCCAGGTGCCGGTGACCCCTGGCAGTCGGAGCATCCGGGAAAAGGGCTACGCCATCCGCGACCAGGGTCACCGATTTGACCTCAAGCAGCACCGCAGCCGGGGCCTTTCCGGCGCAAACAGCAGTTCTGGCTTCAGAACAATTCTCTACGCCGGGAAGTTCTCCTGCCGTATTCAGAAGAAAATCGATGCGGCTGCGGCCAAAGCGTACCTCCTGCTGCCAGAAGCGCGGGGAATCAGAGGGTGGATACGCAAGGCCGAGAAGGGAGTAAAACCTCTCGGGAAGGCGCTGAAGGCAGTCGGCGATCAAAGCGTTGGGCAGGGTAGCATCGACGCTGGCCCAACCCCTGCCTCCGGGGATCTCGACAAACCCCAGTCTGTAGGCGGTTTTTCGCGCAAGCCGCGCCCCTGCCTCGCATCTCTCCGGCGGCGACCAGACCAGGCATCGCGCCCCGGGGGTCAGTAATTCGCATAACCGGCCGGAGTTAGGTAGATGGCAGAGGACTTCGGCATCCTCCCCGGTGATCTCTACACCGCACAGGCCCTTATTACCAGGTGCGTCGCCCTGCTTCAAGCCGCCACCGGCAAAGGCCGACGACACCAGGCGAACCCTCACGGCAAAGCGATTCTCCCGGCGGAGGAAGAGCGCAGACCTCAATCTCTCCGGCGCTATGACCAGCACCTTTTAGTCAGTCTGTTCCCTCTCTCTGTCACGCTGTCCGTTGTCCCCGGAGACCGTGGAAGCCGACGCCTGGCTATTCTGGCAATCGCCGCAGATACCGTAAAACTCCAGGCGATGCCCCAGGACTTGCCAGCCCGTAACACGCCGGGCCTCTTCCGTCAACTCGTGGGCAACGGGAACCTCAAACATGTCAAACAACCGCCCGCACTTTTGACAAAGGAAGTGGTAATGAGGCTCGGCCTTGCCGTCAAAACGGCTGTAAGTGCTGCCGAAGTTGAGCTCGAGCACCTCTCCGTTTTCTGCCAGGGTCTTCAAGTTGCGGTAGATAGTTCCCAGGCTGATGTTGGGCAGTTTGTCCCGCACCTGCTGGTAGATCCAGTCAGCAGTCGGGTGGCTATCGGTACTGCGGAGTACCTCCAGGATGAGCCGACGTTGCCTGGTGTTCCGGATGAAGCCCCGCGGCTTCCTTTCTTCTTTAACTACGCTCATATACGCCCAAACACCCTTTCGCTCCCGATAGCAATCTGGAACTAGCTTGCTCCTACGCTGACAATAATCATTTTCGGTCTCAAATAAAGATACACTTCTTGACGCGCTCCTGCAACCATGCTCTGCAAAAAGCAGTACTGCCTCCCGCTACCAACCTCCCTGCCTCTTGCCGGCAGTATAAGGCCGTGATATACTTTAGTGGTGTGGGTGCCGAAGTGGCGGAATCGGCAGACGCGACTGACTCAAAATCAGTTGGGGTAGCCCCCCGTGAGGGTTCGACTCCCTCCTTCGGCACCAGGTTTCCGGCAGGCTCATAGAAAGCCTCATTTTTTTGTTTGGGCAGCAGCCCGGTGCCGGGTGGTTCTACGGAGTCCGGCGCTGCGCCCAGTACCGCCAAAGTTCGTCTTCTTCCCGAACGGGCCACGGGACAGACCCGGGCGCGCCGCCCGCACTCTCGCCGGCAGTCCCACCCGCAGTGATCAGAACACCCTCCCCGGGTGCAAGGCCCGACTCCGGACCGGCTGCCACCAGCTCGCCAATGACACTTGCCGGGATCCCCGCCTCTGCCAGGCGCTCTTTGAGCTCCAGCGGGCGGGGATGGGCGATGAGAAGGGCTCCCGAAGAGATAAGACCGAGGGGATCGAGGCCGAGGGCGGCACAGATCACGCGGGTGGCATAACGCACGGGAAGCGCCTCGGCATGTACGCGAAAAGCCAGCCCGCTTCCGGCGGCCAATTCACGCAGCGCTACGTAAAGACCACCCTCCGTAACGTCGTGCATGGCCGTCGCCCCTGCCTCGGCAGCCAGCAGCCCTTCCTTTACCACGCTGATCTCCTGCCGGTACCCCTCCGCTTCCTGCAAAATTGCGGCGAGCTTTTCCGGGGCTAATCTGCGGGACAGATCGTCGCGAGCCTCCGCCGCGAGGATCGCCGTTCCCTCCAGTCCCAGCGCCTTGGTCACAAGCAGGGCGTCGCCCGGCTGTGCGCCGTGAGAACTCACAAGCCTTCTGCCCGGCCGCACGCGTCCCAAAGCAGTACCAATAAAGACCGGTTCACGAACCCGATCGGTAACCTCCGTATGCCCGCCGGTGATCTCCACATTTAGCGCCGCACAGGCCGCTTCCATGCGGGCCATCACACTCCGAAGCCAGTCCTCCGATGTGCCCACCGGCAGGAGCAAAACAACCTGGAGGGCCACCGGCTCCGCACCCATCGCTCCCAGATCATTGCAACAAACGTGTACACCGAGCCACCCGAGATCGTATGTCGCCCCGGTGATCGGATCGCTCGTTACCACGCAAAGCTCGTCGCCGAAGCGTAAGGCAGCCGCATCCTCGCCAATCGCTGGCCGGATAACTACCTCCGGCCGACGGGGGGAGAGTTGTCCCAGCACCAGCCGGGAAAGCTGCGCTGGGGGTAACTTCCCTTCTGGCAGAATCTCCAAACCCGTTCTCCTCCTCCACCCATCCGGACGCAAAAGCGCGCAAGCACCGCTCCCCCGGGCTGGCGCCGACCGTCGGTGGCCCATTCTCAGCGGGACCGCGCTTCCCCAACGCGGATAACCTGCAACAAATTGGTAGACCCTGCCATGTTCGTCCGCACACCGGCGGTGATGGCGATCAGGTCGCCCGTGCGGATGAGCCCTGCCGTCTCGGCCGCCCGTACGGCCACATCCAGCATATCGTCAATATTGTCCGATTTTTCGACCAGCAGCGGATGAACTCCCCAGACCAGCGCCAGACGCCGGACTACCTCCGGAGCGGGTGTGACCGCAATGATCGGCGCCCGCGGCCGGTACTTGCTCACCATGCGGGCGGTGCTACCCGACTGCGTCGACGAAAGAATGGCCGCGGCGTTCAGGTCGGAAGCGGTCTGGCAGGTCGCATAACTAATGGCCTCCGCGATGTCACGGCGTGCATAGATGCGTTTTTTCTCCAGCATCTCTTCATAAGGAAGGGATTCCTCGATCCGTTCGCAGATCCTCGCCATCACCCGCACGGCTTCCACCGGATAGCGACCCACCGCCGTCTCACCCGACAGCATCACCGCATCCGTTCCTTCGATAATGGCGTTGGCAACATCGGTCACCTCAGCTCTGGTCGGCCGGTGGTTTTCCACCATAGACTCGAGCATCTGCGTGGCCGTGATCACCGGCTTGCCCGCCCGGTTGCACTTCTCGATGATCAATCGTTGCACGAGCGGCACCTGCTCGAGAGGGGTCTCTACCCCCAGGTCTCCCCGGGCTACCATCACCCCGTCGGCAGCCGCCACGATCTCGTCGATGCGGCGGACTCCCTCTTCTGACTCAATCTTGGCGATGATAGGCTGGTCGCCACCAGCCTGGCGCACAACCTCCCGTATCGCCTCAACATGCTCTGCTCTGCGAACAAAGGAGGCCGCTATGAAGTCAACCCCCATCTCGACACCAAAACGAATATGCCGGCAATCCTCTTCCGTCGCGGGTGGCAGGTCAACCTCCACCCCTGGCAGAGAGACTCCCTTGCGGGAACGGAGTTCTCCACCGACCAGCACCCGGCAGACCACGTCGCTTCCCCGAACTTCTTCCACCTCAAGTTCGATCAGACCGTCATCGATGAAAATGTGCTGGCCGGGAGCAAGATCCCGGGCGAGGTGCGGGTAGCCGACCGATACCCGCTCCCGCGTGCAAGGAACCGGCTCGCTGGTGAGCACCAGCTTTTCGCCCGCTTCCACATGCACGGGCTGAGCAAACCGGCCCAGGCGGATCTTCGGCCCTTGAATGTCAAGCAGTATGGCAAGGATCTTTCCTGCTCGGGCAGCTTCCTCCCGTAACCGGCGAATGCGTTGCGCCTGCTCATCCAGCGTGCCATGGGAGAAGTTCAACCGGGCCACATCCATGCCCGCCTCGAGTAAAGCCCTGATGACCTCCGGACTTTCGCTGGCCGGTCCGATGGTACAGACAATCTTGGTGCGCCGCACGCTTCTGGCAACCCCTTCCTTGTCCTCACAGTTTATAGTGAGACCAGGGCTGCCTCATCGGGTTGTCACACTTTACAACCTGACAGCCCCGGCCGCTGCGCAACTGAGCTGGCCGCTACTCCCCCGTGGCTGCCGGCGCGCTGGCCGGGCCGGGGGGCATCTGCCAGTGCGGACGGGAGCGGTGGTGACGGTATCTTTCCTGACGCTGGCGAACCAGTTCATCCGGGGGTATGGGAAGCAGTTCGGCAATGTGCCGTACCAGCGCTTCTTTCAGCACTGCCGCCGCCTTGTCCGGGTCGCGGTGGGCGCCGCCGGGAGGCTCGGGCAGGATTTCGTCCACCACCCCCAGCCGCAGACACTCTTCGGCAGTCAGCCGCAGTGCGGCGGCCGCCTCCGGCGCCCGCCCGGCATCCTTCCAGAGAATTGAGGCACAGCCTTCGGGGCTGATCACCGAATGCCAGGCATACTCCATCATCAACACGCGATCGCCAACGCCGATCGCCAGGGCCCCACCGCTCCCCGCTTCACCGGTGATCGCACAGACCACAGGCGTGCGCAGGACCGAGAACGTGCGAATGCTTTCGGCGATGACCAGGCCCTGCCCTCTTTCCTCGGCCTCAATCCCGGGGTACGCCCCCACGATGTCGATCAGCGTCACGACGGGACGGCCGAACTTCTCTGCCTGCCGCGCCAGACGCATCGCCTTGCGAAAACCTTCTGGATGGGGAAGCCCAAAGTTGCGGGCCAGGTTCTCCTTGGTATCGCGGCCTTTCTGCGTCCCGATGATCGTGACAGGGATTCCGTCCAGCAAGCCGATACCGCCCACGACCGCCGGATCATCGCGAAAGGTACGATCACCGTGCAGCTCGATGAAATCGTCGCAGATGCGGGAGATGTAATCCAGCGCCGTAGGCCGGCGCGGATGTCGGGCAATCTGCACGCGCTGCCAGGGCGTCAGGTTGCGGTAGATCTCCTGGCGCAGCGCCACCGCCCTCTCCTCAAGAGTAGCAATCTCGCCGGACAGGTCGATCCCTTTCTCCTCACTGAATGAACGGAGCTCGGCTATGCGGCGCTCCAGCTCAGCGAGGGGCTTCTCCCACTCGAATGCTTCGGGAGTCACACCACTCACCTCGCTTGCGATGCAGCCGCAAGAGACGGGCAAGAAATCTTCTCATCTCCCGCCGGTCCACGACTGCATCTACCATTCCATTCTTAAGAAGGAATTCGGCCGTCTGGAAACCGGCAGGAAGCTTCTGCCTGATGGTCTGTTCGATTACGCGCGGGCCAGTGAAACCAATACGTGCCCCCGGCTCGGCCAGGATCACGTCCCCCAGTGAACCGAACGACGCATAAATACCGCCCATGGTCGGGTCGGTGAGTACGGCAATGTACAGTCCACCGGCTGCTGAAAACCTGGCGATCGCCTGCGTCGTGGTGGCCATCTGCATCAGGGAGACCACCCCTTCTTGCATGCGCGCCCCCCCGCCCCCGGACGAAAAAATGATGACAGGGAGGGAGGCCGCCGTTGCCCGGTCAAACAGGCGAGCTACTTTCTCACCGACCGCCCAACCCATGCTCCCGCCCATGAAGGCAAAATCGAGCACGCCAACGCAGACGGGCTCGTCTTCGATTCTACCGCGACCGCATACCACGGCCTCCACCAGCTGTGTTTTCTCACGCGCCTGGCGGAGTTTCTCCTGGTATTCAGGGAACTGAAGCGGGTCACCGCCTACCAGATCGGCATCAAATTCCTCTTCCAGCCCCTGGTCGAGAATCTGGTTTAGCCGCTCGCGGGCAGAGATCCGCTGGTGGGCCTGACACCGGTAACAGACATACAGGTTCTTGGCCAGCTCTTTCGTGTAGAGGATCTGGCCGCAAGCTTCGCATTTGGTCCAGAGCCCATCAGGTACTTCCCGACCGTATACCGGCCGTCCTCGCTCGTCCCGGCGGACAGGCACGGCAGTCAAAGACGGTTCACCTGCAGCAGGTGCCTCCACCGGTGCAGAACGAGGTTGAACCGTAACATAGCGGGGGCGGCTCCGGAACAGGTTGTTGAAGAAACCTCCTTCGGAGTGACGGGATTCCCCGGGCATCATTTTCCTCCTCTTGCCAGAACCCGCTATGAACCCATGATCCGAGCGAGGACCTCCTGGGCCTGCGGAACTTCGGATTCCGGCACCAGCACCTCGTAGCTTCCCGAAGCCCCGAGATGCGGTACGCCAAGAGGCCGGATCATAACCAGAAGGCCCTCTTTCTCGAGCAGCTCTTTGATCATATCAGCAATCGCCCGGTTCGGAGCAATGTCGACTACGGCCCACATACCCACTGCTCCCTTCTCTGCGAACCGGGGGACGCCATGCTTTTCTCGCTGGACCGCGGGAATTCCTGCCCCACCTATCTCTCGGACTCAACCATTCCGTGTTTGGTCCAGATCTGCGCCCTGCCCCGGATCTTCATGGCACTGACGTGTTCAGTAAACTGAGCAACCATCACTTCGCCCCGGTCAAGCTTCTCGCTGTGACCGATGCGTGTCTCCCGACCCCTGGTCATGCCGATGATGGTTACCCCGTCCTCCAGTGCCTTCACGACGATATATTCCCCCCAAACCGCGTCCTGTGCGCGTCCGTCACGAATCTCCTCCTGCCCGTCCACGCTGACACTCCCCTTCCAGCACCGTCATGGTAACTCCCCGCACCTCGGAAGAGAGCAGAGCCGCTATCTCTCCGGTCTTCGCCGCCAACCCGTCAAAGCGGGCGTCCGCCTCGATCACGACCGATCCGGCCGGCAACTCGAGGCGAACGTAGAGACGTCCTCCGCCCCGTTTCTCTTCCTCACCGTGACGGGCGAGGAGTTGAGATACCCGGGTCAGGATGCCCGCACCCTGCCGCCAATCTGCCATCCCAAGGTGCACACTTAATTCTACATCCGCTCCTCCCAGACCCCGAAGAGCTCCTGCCTGAGCCAGGCCGGCGAGGAGCTGCCGACCGGCGGCCAGTTTGCTCAGGCGGAGTTCCAGGTCGACCTCGCTGCGGAAATCTCCGGCTGCTTCTCTCGCCTCTACCAGTGCCTGCGCGCTCCTCTCCCCTACGTGAGGCACCGAAGCAAGCCCGGGCCGCAATGCATTGCCTTCCACACTCCAGGCCACCTGGCTTCTGTTTACATCCACCGGGAGGAAGCGCACTCCCCGGCGCAGGGCGCTTCGATAGAGCTGCGCGAGTTGGGACTCGTCGGAGCCGGCGTCGGTTAAGAGTTCAGCAAAGTAAGGGAGCGGGTAGTGGGTCAGAAGCCACGCCAGGCCAAACGCAAGCAGCGCGTAAGCGGCAGCGTGCGACTTGTTAAAGCCGTAGCCGGCGAAGTTCGCTATCTCGGCAAAGATAGCTTCGGCAACATCCGTCGGTATGCCCCGGGCCACAGCGCCACTGATAAACCGCTCTCTTTCGCTGGCCATCAGCTCCGGGTCTTTCTTGCCCATGGCCCGACGCAGCAGGTCTGCCTCACCCGCGCTCATACCGGCCACCACCTGGGCGATCTGGATCACCTGTTCCTGATAGAGTACGATGCCATACGTCTCGGCCAGGATCGGTTCAAGCAGGGGATGGAGGTATGTGGGCCGCTCCCGGCCCTGGCGGACGCTAAGGTAACGTTCGAGCTGAGCCATGGGTCCGGGCCGCCCCAGTGCCAGGGCGGCCACGATATCCGTGAATCTGGTCGGGCGCAGCCGCGGCAGGAGCCGCCGGTTGAGGGGACTGTCAAGCTGGAAGACCCCCGGGTTGTCGCCGGTAGCAAGCTGCGTGTAGACCGCCGGGTCATTCAGGTCGAGATCCTCAAGCTCGGGCACCTCCTCGCCCATAGCCTGTACCCGGCGGCGGACACGGTCCCAAAGGCTGAGGTGGCGCAAAGCCAGAAAGTCTATCTTGAGCAGGCCCACATACTCCAGGGACTCCATATCGAACTGGGTGACCAGCGTCTCCCCAACCATCTCAACGGGTACAAAGCGGGTCAGAACCTCGGGCGCAATCACCACTCCCGCCGCATGAACCGACTGGTGGCGCGGTATTCCCTCGACTTTGCGGGCCAGATCAAGCAGGCGGCGCACGGAGGGATCCCGGTGGTAGAGCCTCTGCAATTCGGGTGTCTCTCCCAGTGCCTGGGCCAGGGGACGGCTCATTCCCTGCGCAACCGGGATCAAACGAGCCACCCGATCTATAAGAGGAGGAGGCAGCTGGAGCACCCGCCCCACGTCACGCACGGCCGCCCGGGCCGCGAGCGAGCCGAAGGTGATGATCTGGGCGACCCGATCGCGACCATACGTATCAATCACGTGCTGCAAGACTTCACCACGCCGGTCGTCGGCAATGTCGACGTCGATATCAGGCGGTGAGACCCGGTGCGGATTCAGAAAACGTTCAAAAACCAGGTCGTAACGGAGCGGATCTATTTGCGTGATGCCGAGCAGATAAGCGACGAGGCTGCCGGCAACCGAGCCCCGGCCCGGACCGATTGGGATGCCCTGACTTTTGGCCCACCGGACCACATCCCAGACAATCAGGAAGTAGCCGGCATAACCCATCCGTCCGATAACGTCCAGCTCATGCCTGAGCCGGTCCTCTACGACACGGGCGGATACCGGTCCGTTGGTGAGTCCGGGTCGGCGCTTCAGGCCCTCGCGGCAAAGCCGTTCCAGATATGTCTCGGCGGTCTCGCCCGCAGGCAGACTGGGGTAGGCGGGCAGGCGGAGGATGCCGGTAGGCAGTTCAAAACGACAGCGCTCGGCTATTTCTACGCTCCTGGCTAAAGCTTCCTGCCAGTCAGCAAAGAGCTCGGCCATAGACGCCGGGCTCTTCAGGTAAAACTGGTCGCTGCCGAGGTCGAAACGGGCCGCCTGCATAAGTGATACGCCTTCGCGGATGCAGGCAACCACTTGATGTACTTCGGCATCCTCAGGAGTCAGGTAGCGAACATCGTGGGTGGCAACCACAGGCAACCGCAGCTGGCGCGCAAGGCTGCGCAGGGAAAGCAGCAATCTCTCCTCCCCGGGCAACCCCAACCTCTCTACCTCGACGTAAAGCCTGTGTGCGCCAACAGCCTCTACCAGGCGGCCCAGTTCGTAACCGGGATCGCAGCCCCCGGCCACCGACCAGAGCTCTTCGGATCTGCGAATGAGCTCAGGAAGCCACCCCCCCACTTCCGGACCGGTAAGGAATATGAGTCCTCCGGCGTGAAGGGAGAGTTCGGCGAGGGTTAGCGGCTCTTCGCGCTGCCCCGGCGAAGACGGGCGCGTTGCTCCCCAGGATAGCAGCCGGCAAAGGTTTTGCCAGCCTTCTTCGTTCTCGACCAGGGCGAGGAGGTAGGCCCGCGGCGGCACAAGTCGCGACTCCCGCCCCGGCCGGATGGTACCAGGCGCTGAAGCAGGCAGTAGGACCGGCAGCAGCGCCCCGAAAAGAGGACGGATGCCGGCAGCTTGGGCCGCTTTTTGCCAGCGGACCGCCCCGTAGAGGGACCCGCGGTCTGTCAAAGCCATCGCCCGGTAACCGAGGCGGGCCGCTGCCTGCGCCAACGCCTCAGGAGAAGCGGTGGCGTCAAGCAGAGTGTAGTAGCTATGCACGTGCAGGTGAACGAAGTTTGTGCCCGTCTCCATTCCAAAAAGCCTCCAACTCTGCGTCCCGCCCTCTCCCACTAGTGTATAAAATAGAAGCATCTCCCCCCAAGCGGTCGGCTCTACCGGCTGTTCCTACCAGACCGGAGGGTGGCTGGATGAAATTCTCTCCTTGTTCTTCCTATGTGAAAGGTTTTCATGCAGGAATCTCCCTCTCGGAGGCCAATAATTACTCAAAGCTGGCTACAGGATATTCATTTGTTCCCTTTGTCACGAGTTGCCAGCGAGGGGAGGTGCCGCCGCGGACAGGCTTTGCAGATGTCTCTTTAGTGAGGGGCGCACTTGCATGTTGAGCGATAAAGGAGGTAGCAGCATGCAATTGAAGCGATGGATTGTATTGGCTGTACTGGCAGCTGCACTGGTACTGACTACGGGAATTCAGGCTGCCCAGCAGACTAACGTACGGTACGATAAGTGGGGACCTAAGGTCGACGAGATCATCATGCCCATCATCAAGGAGCCAGAAGCCCAGCGCATCGCCTTTGAGCGGGGCGAGACGGTGGTCCTTCCGGGACTTACCCGGCCGGAGGACATCGACAGAATCAAGCGCAACCCGAACGCCGACATTACCATGAACCTGGGCTTCCATATGTTCTACCTCGCCTTCAACATGCGGCGGGCACCCCTGTCTGATCTCGTAATCCGCCAGGCTATCGCCCATGTTGTTAATCGCGACCAGATCATCAACCAGCTTTTCCAGGGCTACATGCTGCCTCTGGAAAGCTTCGTACCCCAGTCATCACCCTTCTACAACCCGAACGTTGACAGCTATCCCTACAATCCCACCCGAGCCCGGGAGATTCTGGACAAGGCTGGATACAAGCTCGATCCCAAGTCCGGGGTCAGGATAGATCCGAAGACCGGCAACCCCCTGCGCAAGATGTACATCCTTACCCCGACCTATGAGGTTGCTCCGACCTCGGCAGAGCTCGGGCGGATGATTGCCGAGGCGGCCAGGGCCATCGGCCTGCCAGTGGAAGCTCAGCCGATGGACTTCCCCACGATGCTGGAGAAGATCGACATCTTCGAGTTCGACATGTACCTGCTGGCCTGGGGTTTGGAGCGTAACCCGACCTTCCTGTACGATTTCTTCCACTCCTCCAACGACGTGAAGGCGGGATACAACACCCCCGGCATCCGCAATGCCGAGCTCGACAGGGCCCTCGAGGAGCTCTACTACGCTCCTGATAGGGCTACAGCCCAGAGAGCGGCCAATAAGGCTCAGGAGATCCTGTCGCGGGAGATACCCTATGTGGTCCTCTACTCCCGTCCCTACATCGATGCCTGGCGCAAGGACATGGTCACCGGCTACATTCCGATGCTCGGCTATGGAGCAGCCAACTATCAGAACCAATGGACAACGCTGAATATCCGCCGTCGCGCCGGCGAAGGTGGAACGATCCGGTGGCTGCTGCCCGAGGAACCGAAGAACCTCAACGTCGTGACGGCATCCAGTGCCTACGAGTTTGAGGTTCTCGGCCGGATCTACGAAGGCATGTATGCCATCGATCCGGTGACAATGCAGGACATCCCGTGGCTGGCAGAGTCCTGGGACGTCGGTACGTGGGAGCCGGCACCCGGCAAGAAGGGCACGGTTGTCACCTGGCATATCCGTAAAGGTGTCAAGTGGCAGGACGGCATGCCCTTCACGTCCGCGGATGTCAAGTTTACCATCGAGTTCATGAAGAAGAACGAAGTCCCGCTCTACCAGAGCCGCTGGAAGGATATAGTGAAAGTGGAGACCCCGGACCAGTACACGGCCAAGGTCTACTTCGGCACGCAGAGCTACTGGCATCTCTACAATGCCGACTTCCCCTGGCTGCCCAAGCACATCTGGGAGGATGTGAAGGACTATACCAACTTCCAGCCCTGGCTTGAGCCGCACCCGACTGTCAAGGGGCTCACTAAGGCCATCGGTACTGGTCCCTTCATCCTGAAGGAGTACAAACCCGGCGAATACGTACGTCTGGTCAAAAACCCCAACTACTGGGCTCTTAAGCCCTGGAAGTAAGCCAGGGGAAAACTGCTGCAGTACAGCGCGAGTATCCTAGTCGGTAGTTGCTCTGATCCGCCGCTCCGATCTTCAGGAGTCGGAGCGGCGGATCATCTTGGGTATCACAGCGCTTCAAAACGGGGTGAAAGTGTTGGGCTTTCGAGCGTATCTCTTTCGGCGGGCGGTATCCGCCCTGCTAGTACTGTTTGTCATTATTTCGTTCAACTTTGCAGTCTTCCGGTTGATGCCGGGGGATCCCTCTTCCCTAATTATTGACCCCCGTTTCACTCCGGAAGCTATTGCCCTGTTGCGCCAGCAGTTTGGGCTGGATGATCCACCTTTTGTCCAGTACGTAAAATATATCAAGAATCTTGTCACCTTTGATCTCGGTCAATCATTCACCAGCCGCAGACCAGTAATCGACGAGTTGAAGGAAAGGCTACCCAACACTATAACATTATTCCTGACGTCGTTTACTTTCACTGCCCTGTTGGGCATAGCCGTAGGAGTCTTTGCCGCAGCACGGCGGGGAAGTTTCGCGGAAACGCTCGTCACTGGTGCCGGTCTGTTTACGTACGCTGTCCCCACGTTTTTCTTCCAGCTGTTGCTTTTGCTACTTTTCGGTTATTACGTTCCCATCTTCCCGATCCACGGAACGATCAGTGCTCCTCCGCCCGAGGGAACGTGGGCACAACTCCTAGATCGCCTGCACCATCTGGTCTTGCCCGCCGGAAGCAACGTGATCATAGGCTTCGGCTCCTGGGCTCTCTACACGCGTAATGCGATGCTGGAAGCTCTGAGCCAGGATTACATAATCACTGCTCGCGCCAAGGGATTGTCTGAACGGGCCGTCCTGTACCACCATGCTCTGCGCAGCGTCCTGCCGCCCATCGTCACCCTGGTCTTCCTCTCGCTTCCGGGGCTGGTTACGGGCGCCGTGATCACCGAAACTATTTTCTCCTGGCATGGCGTGGGAAGGTATCTGGTCGATGCAGTGCTCCAGCAGGATTACCCTGCGGCACAGGGGGCGTTCTATCTGATAGCCATCGCTGTCATAGTCTCCAACTTCCTGGCCGACCTTGTGTACGGGTTGGTTGATCCCCGCATTCGGGTGGCAGGTGAAAACGCATGAATCAAAGCATCACGCAACTTGGCACACCGCCGGCAAGAAGAGCAACCCGCACGAGGACCGGGCTTCTCTCAGGACTGGTCGCTTTCTGGGCGCAGTTTCGCCGCCGGCCATACGGGATGGTGGGGCTGATCATCCTGATCCTCTATGCTATCATGGCCCTGGCCGCCCCCTGGCTTACCCCCTACAAGCCGGATGAGATGTATCTGGCCGACCGGCTGGCTGCGCCGGTCTGGGCGCGGTATCTCCCCCGCTTCAAAGGGGCGCCCCCGACCCTGCGCTACACCATCGGACCCGGCCAATGGGATCTGACCAGGCACGAGAACGCCAGTCTCACCCGGGCGACCGACCAAGAACGGGGCGAGCTCACGGTGGTCCAGCTGTCACCGGTCCTTCCCGGGGAGGCACCGGCGACGGCGGAGCTTTCGTTCCCGGTTCACTACCCCCACAACCCGCCGAATACCTTCGACGCAAAGATCACGTACGCGGTGGAAGCACCTGTGGACGCCCAGACGACCCTCTCATACTCCATCATCGACCCCCAGGGAACGGAGTATACTGTCTGGGATACTACCGTCTACGGTAGCAGCGACTGGAACACCGCCACGATCGATTCCCGCGATTTTCAAGTCAAGATGAAGCTCGGGCTCTCGTTCTTCGACGACCCGGCCACCACCGTTTTTGCCACGAAGGGCGATTACCGTCTGGTGCTACGGGTCAGCAGTACGGCAGCTTCCGGGCCCGTCCGGGTGAGGCTGGCTGGTCTCCAGGCCAACATCCTCGGGTTGCTGCATGGCTTGCTCGGCACTGACCACGTAGGCTCCGACCTGTGGACGCAACTGGTCTATGGCGCCCGGATTTCGCTGATAATCGGAATCCTGGCTGCGATAGCCGCGGTGGCTATAGGTACCGTCATCGGCCTGATCAGCGGCTACCTGGGGGGCAAGATTGACGAGTTCTTCATGCGTGTGGCTGATGTATTCCTGTCGGTGCCGACCCTGCCCATCCTGATCATTCTCTCGGCGTTTCTCGGCAAACACATCGGCAACATCGTGCTGCTGGTTGCCGCCTTTTCCTGGATGACCACCGCCCGTGTGGTCCGTTCACAGACACTCTCGTTGAAGCAGCGGGCCTTCGTGGAAGCGGCGCGAGCAGCAGGAGCGGGTAACACGTATATCATGCTCACCCACCTGCTCCCCAATGTCTTTCCGCTGGTGGTGGCCAACACCGTCCTCATGATGCCGGTGGCCATCCTCTATGAAGCCGCTCTTAGCTTCCTCGGATTGGGCGACCCCCGTATCCCTACCTGGGGGCGCATGCTTCAGAACGCCCGGGCCTTTGGAGCATTCACCGAGCTTGCCTGGTGGTGGCTGGTTCCGCCCGGCCTGGCGATAACACTGCTTACGCTCAGCTTCACGCTGATCGGCAACGCAGTTAACGAAGTGCTCAATCCACGTTACAGGGAGAGGACGTAGCCATGGCATTTTTCGAAGTGAAAGAACTCACCATGTACTACAGGACTCTGCGGGGACAGGTCAAAGCCGTCGACGGCGTCAGCTTCGCCATAGAGAAGGGTAAGGCGCTGGGAATCGCCGGTGAGTCCGGTTGCGGCAAGTCCAGCATGGCTACGACCCTTCTGCGCCTTCTGCCCAACAACGGGCAGATAATGGGCGGGCAGGTACTGATGGACGGCCAGAGCTTGCTCGATATGCCGGAGGAACAGTTCCGCCGCCGCATCCGCTGGAAGCGAATCTCTATGATCTTTCAGGGGGCTATGAACGCTCTCAATCCCGTGCACCGGGTCGGTCACCAGATTATGGAAGCCATCCTTACCCACGAGGACGTCTCCCCAACCGAGGCCAGGCGCCGGGCGGAGGACCTGCTCAACATGGTCGGTATCAATCCCAAGCGCTTCGACGACTTTCCCCACGAGTTCAGCGGAGGGATGAAGCAACGGGTCGTCATTGCCATGGCCCTTGCCTGCAATCCCGACCTGGTGATCGCTGACGAACCGACGACTGCTCTTGACGTCATCGTCCAGGCCCAGGTACTCAAGGCCATCGACGATCTGCGCCAGCGGCTTGGATTGTCGATGATCATGATCACCCATGACCTCTCGGTAATCGCGCAGATGTGTGACGACGTCGCCATCATGTACGCAGGCAGGATAGTCGAGCATGGTTCAGCGGTGGATGTCTACTCGCAACCACTCCATCCATACACGGCCGGGTTGGTCAGGGCATTCCCCAACATTGCAGCGGGCCGTTCCACCATACGATCTATTCCCGGCTCACCTCCGAACCTGATAGATCCCCCCACCGGCTGCCGGTTCCACCCTCGCTGCCCCCTCGCTGACGGCCGCTGCCGTGCGGAGGAACCGGCATTCCAGGTGGTAGCAGGCCGGCACGCCGTCGCCTGCCACAAAGCAGATGTCTTAGCAGGAGGAGTCGATATATGGCAACAGCGGCAACTTGCGTAGAAGTCGGGATCACCTCCTCTGAACCATTGCTGAAAGTGGTCGAGCTCGTCAAGCATTTCCCCCTCCGCCGGGGCTTGTTGAGTGCCTTGCGTGGCGGTCCTCAGCCGGCCGTCCGGGCCGTTGACGGCGTTTCATTCGAAGTCAAGCGGGGCGAAATCCTGGGCATAGTGGGCGAGTCCGGGTGCGGCAAGACCACCATGGGACGAGCCCTGCTCCGGCTTACCGAACCGCAGAAGGGTCAGATTATCTTCGACGGCACAGACATCCTCCGCCTGTCGCCGCAAGAGCTGAAACCTTTGCGGCGCAAGATGCAGATCGTCTTCCAGGATCCGTATGAGTCGATGAACCCCCGGCTCAACGTCTTTCGTATCGTCGCCGAGCCGCTACGGTTGCAGAACCTGACGCACTCCCGCGATGAGGAGATTGAACGGGTTCGGCGGGCACTGGCGGAAGTGGAGATGACCCCGCCGGACGAGTACATGTACCGCTATCCTCACGAGCTCTCCGGAGGACAGCGCCAGCGGATCGCCATCGCGCGGGCGCTGGTACTCGAACCTGACTTTATAGTGGCTGATGAACCCGTCTCCATGCTGGATGTGTCAATTCGGGGCGGGATCCTCAACCTGATGCTGCGCCTGTCCAAAGAGAAGGGCGTGACGTTCGTATACATAACCCATGACCTGGCCACCGCCCGTCACATCTGCGATCGCATCGGTGTCATGTACCTGGGCAAGTTCGTGGAGGAGGGACCGGCGGACGCCGTCGTGACCTCTCCCCTTCATCCGTATACAAAGGCTCTGCTCTCGGCCGTGCTGGTTCCCGACCCCGGGCGCAAGAGCCTGCAGACCGTGCTGTCGGGGGAAGTGCCCAACGCGATCCACCCGCCCTCCGGCTGCCGTCTTCATCCTCGCTGTCCGCTGGCACGCCCGATCTGCCAGGAGCAGGAACCCGAACTTGTCGACAAGGGTAACGGCCATCGGGTCGCCTGTCACTTTGCCTGACTTCGGCTGAACATCACACCATCACGAACAAAGAACAAAGCCGCCCCTTCCCGCCTGCATGTTTGCAGTCCTGGAACACGGGCGGCTTTCCGTTAATCGCCGGCCCTGGCCATCACCCCGAGGGTGTCGGCTGCCATATTCCCTGATGCGGTATCCCTGAGTTACTCCCACCCTGGCCGTCTCGATCTTCGCAGCGTTCAATATCAGCCCCCACGCCGGCCAGCTTCTTTTCGATTTCCTCGTACCCGCGGTCGATCAGTTCGACGCCACTTATCTGTGTCTCGCCCTCAGCGGCCAGAGCCGCCAGTACAAGGGCGGCTCCCGCCCGCAGGTCCATCGCCTCCACGGGTGCACCGGTCAGTTTCTCCACGCCCCGTACGATCGCCGTGTCCCGTTCAACTCTTATGTCCGCCCCCATCCGCCGGAGCTCGTCAACGAAGCGGAAGCGGTCGAAGATAGTTTCCCTGACCACCGACGTCCCGTCAGCTACAGAAAGGAGAGCTACAAAAGGTGGTTGCAGGTCAGTGGGAAACCCCGGATAGGGTGCAGTCTCGACGTCGGTGGCCCGCAAACGAACGTGCGGATCGATAAAGGCGCGTACCCGTCCAGGGGCCTCCGCCTCCACCCGCAGCCCGGTCTCCATCAGCTTACCCACGGGGGTCCGCAGGTGATTCAATTCCACGTTGTTAAGCACGATGTCACCGCCGGTGATCCCGGCCGCCATCATGTAGGTCCCGGCTTCGATCCGGTCGGGAATCACCCAGTGTTCGGTGGGGTGCAGCTCGTCCACACCGTCAATGCGGATGGCATCGGTACCGGCGCCCCGGATACGCGCCCCCATGCTATTGAGCAGGACTGCCAGATCGACTATCTCCGGCTCTTTGGCAGCGTTTTCCAGAACGGTAGTACCCTCCGCCAGGGTGGCGGCCAACATCAGATTGATGGTCGTACCAACACTGGCACGGTTAATGAAAATAGTTGTGCCGGCAAGGCGAGAAGCTTCCGCTGTCATGTAACCGTACTCTATGTTGACCCGCGCTCCCAGGGCTTCAAACCCCCGCAGATGGAAATCGACCGGACGTGAACCCAACTGGCATCCGCCCGGTAGGGGCACCCGGGCACGCCGCAGCCTGGCCAACAGCAACCCGGCTACATAGAAAGAGGCCCGCATCTGCCGGACCGCCTCGTAGGGAGCGGTGTCCGTCTTCAGCCCGGTTCCATCAATATGGAGCTCGTGCGGCGCCACAAAGACCGCTTTCACCCCCAGCTCCCGCAGGATATCGGCCATGGTCATAACATCTCGATCGTGCGGTACGTTGTGGAGAACGGTCTCCCCGCGTGCAAGCGCTGCTGCTACCATCAGCGCCAACGCACTATTCTTGGCACCGCTGATCGACACTTCTCCCCGCAATGGTCGGCCGCCCCTGATCACCAGTCTGGCCACATTTCCACCTTCTACTCGCTTTAGGTATCCGCGCTCAGGCCGCCAGAATTAGTCTATACCCCAACCCGTTTCACGTTATCACGCCCAGGCATGCAGGGAAAGTGGAAAATCCCCATAACGCGCGGGCTCGCCCGTCCCCCAGGGAACGAGCGAGTCCCCGCGACCGGTGAAGGCCACCTGCCAGAGTATGAAAGGCAAGGTCAGGTTCGACCGGTATCTAGCTTGGCCATTCCCCCGAATGCACTTCGTAGCTCCAGTCGCGGCCGTTGTTGTTGTCCCAGTTAGAGGCGGCATCCCGGAAGCAGAAGTTGAGCCGTCCTGGCTCGTCCGCGCGGATCTGGGCGGTCCAGCTGCCATCTGGCTGGCGGTCCATGGCGATCTCGGTCACATGCCGCCACGGTCCAGGCCCATAGCCATAATGAAGGAAGATACGGTTGGCGCCGGACTTGGCCAGCAGACCCTTGTAGCGGATGGTAACCTCCTGCCCGAGGGTGATCGGGGTGGGTTTGACTATCACCCCGTCATCCGGAGCCCACTGATAGGCCTGTGCCTGCTGGACGCTAGTAAGCCACGGATCAAGCTCGGCGGCTGCTTCCTGGTCGGTTGCTCTGCCAGCCGGCCCCTGAGCTCCGGAAGGCCCGGCTGTTTCGCTCCGGTCAGCACCATCTGCAGCCTCGCGCTTCAGCGCGGCCGGCTCGCCCGTCAGCCCCAGCGCCCGCTTGAGGGCGTTCCATACCATGCTCTCGGCCTCCCTCCTCGCGACCCTCGGCCGCAACCAGCTACCCGGCTGCGGGTTTGGCCGTTCTTAGTCTCCCGCCGGCCCGCAGCCGTATTCCCGTCGCAGGAGAGAGTAGCAGGGCTGGCGCATAAAAAAAGCGCTGCTTGAGCAGCGTTTCCGCTTTCGGAGTGGGTGGTACCCCCAAGGGGATTTGAACCCCTGTCTCGTGGCTGAGAACCACGCATCCTGGGCCGCTAGACGATGGGGGCACTTGGCTGGGAGGGAAGGATTCGAACCTTCATACCGGGGTCCAGAGCCCCGTGTCCTGCCGTTGGACGACCTCCCAGCGGTCGGCTATTCCCTTTCCTTGCCGATTACCCACTTACCGGCCACTGCTGCCTGGCGGGTCGGCACATCTGGTAGTGTATCACGGGTCCTGCCGGGAATCAACCCCCCTTGCTCTGTTTTCTCATGCCCGCGTGCATGGACAACCATCTCGCGGTCGGGTTGCTGGCAGCAGCGCCACCACCCGGGTCAGGAGCTGCCGCAGTGCTCCCGCCCCCTCCTGCATCCGGGAAACAACGTCCTCGTGACGTAAGGTGACAGGTTCCATCCCGGCTCCCATATTAGTCACCAGTGCCACAGCGGCATAGCAGAGTCCGGCCTCCCGCGCCAGTACTGTTTCCGGTACACCGGTCATACCTACCACGTCTCCGCCTGCTTGACGGAAAAACCGGATCTCCGCGGCCGTCTCATAGCGTGGACCTTCGGCGCAGACGTAGCACCCCTTCTCCTCCACGTCCAGATCCAATGCCCGCGCGGCGGCCACGATCAGGGCCCGCAGACGAGGACAGTAAGGTTCCGTGAGGTCGGTGTGGACCACGCGTCCATCGCTTCCGTCAAAAAAGGTCCCGGGACGCCCGCGGGTGAAGTCCAGAAACTGGTCGACGGCAACAAGGCGCCCCGGCCGCAGGTCGTAACGGAGGGAGCCGACCGCGTTGGTAGCCAGGACCTGAGTCACTCCCAACTCCCGCAACGCCCAGATGTTACCGCGGTAGTTGACCCGGTGGGGAGGCAGAGCATGTCCCGTCCCGTGGCGCGGGAGAAAGTATACTGGGCGGCCCGCCAGTCGGCCGGCAAACACTTCCACTGCGCCGTAGGGCGTCTCAACCCTCACCGGTCCCTCGCTTTCGAAACCTTCCAGATCGTAGACACCGCTTCCGCCAATGATTGCCACCGCTTCTGCTGTCCGGTCAGCCCGCGCATCGGCAAATGGCGCATCCGGGACCATTCCCCCGTCACCCTTTCCGCCAGTCGCTGGCGCCTGCTGCTAGCACGGGAAGTTTTCTTGCCGGAGGCTCCTTACTCCTGCCTACCCTGTCCGGTCTTCGTCTGCGTCTGCCGCCTTACTATCAAAGAACGAAATCGTAATACGAAGCAAGTTCCTCATCGTTGGCGTGCTGCAGATACTCACCCAGCTGTTGGATTAGTTGTCCGTTCACGCGGGGAACAGCTTCTCCCAGCGCCCGGCGACAGATAACCAGGGAAGCCAGGGACTCCCGGTGATCGGAGACAAAGTCAACAATGGCCTTGATCCGCCGCTCCCTTTCCGCACTTGCGTCCGGTTGAACAGCCACACGCGTCGCCCCTTCTCCTAACCTGCATCTGAGTGTCGTTACTTTAGAATACCCCAGAATACCCTGCCCGCAGGCGGCCGCACCCCGCTGAGCGCCGGCCGCGCCGTTGACGATACCCGGGCAGCGACTCTACAATTCTGAAGTGAACTGAACCGGCAGGCGCGCGTGTACGGGGATTCCCGCACGATGCGCTTTTTCGCGCCAGGGGGCAAGAGATTGTTGGCAAAAGGACCAGATATAATAACCGGGAACAGCGTCATGAGGAGCAACGGCATACGCAACGTTGCCATCATCGCCCACGTAGACCACGGCAAAACAACGCTGGTGGACGCCATTCTCAAGCAAACCGGGACTCTGCGAGAGAGTGCCCTGCTTGAGGAGCGGGTCCTTGACTCCTACGAGTTGGAGCGGGAGCGCGGCATCACCATTCTGGCCAAGAACACTGCCGTTTTCTACCAGGATGTGAAGATCAACATAGTTGACACACCCGGGCACGCCGATTTTGGCGGCGAAGTCGAGCGGATCCTGAACATGGTGGATGGCTGTCTTCTCCTGGTCGATGCTTTTGAAGGCCCGATGCCGCAGACCCGTTTCGTGCTCCAAAAAGCCCTGGCCCGGCAGCTTCGGCCGATCGTGATACTGAACAAGATCGACAGGGACGGAGTTCAGCCCGACCGGGTTCTCGACGATCTGCTCGAACTCATGATCGATCTGGGAGCCAATGACAGCCAGATTGATTTCCCTGTCCTGTACGCATCCGCCCGCAGCGGGGTAGCGGCCGACACGATGGAGGACGCCCTGGCGGCGGTACGCGCCGTTGAGAACGGAGCCGCACCGCTGGCAGTCTCCCGCGGTATCCTTCCAATCCTGGATGCCATCATCCAGCACGTGCCGGCGCCAACAGGAGATCCCGGTGCACCCCTGCAACTGCTCGTGACCACGCTGGTATGGGACGACTACCTGGGCCGGATCGGCATCGGCCGCATCCACAACGGCAAGCTCCGGGCAGGCATGACGGTGGGGGTAGGCCGCGGAGCCGATCCCGACAAGGGCGACCCCGGACGAGAAGTCCAGCCGGGGCGAATCCAGAACCTTTTCACTTTCCAGGGACTCAAAAGGCTACCGATCCCCGAAGCGGTCGCCGGCGATATCGTTGCCGTGAGCGGGATCGACGAACTCAGTATCGGTGATACCATCACCAACCTGGAGACGCCGCACCTTCTGCCCCCCATCCAGGTGGATGAACCGACCCTCTCCATGATCTTCCGGGTCAACGATAGTCCGTTCGCCGGGCGCGACGGCCAGTACGTCACCTCCCGGCAGCTTCGGGAGCGTCTTTTGCGCGAAGCCCGCAACAACGTGGCGCTGCGGGTGCGGGAGACCGATTCGCCCGACGCGTTCGAGGTGGCAGGGCGGGGTGAACTCCAGCTGGCCATCTTGATCGAAACCATGCGGCGGGAGGGCTACGAATTTGCGGTCTCTCGTCCGGTCCCCGTTATGCGACAGATCAACGGTGAATGGTGGGAGCCGCTGGAGCACCTGGTAGCGGATGTCCCCCAGGAAGCACTCGGCCCGGTTATGGAGAAGCTCGGCGAGCGCCGGGGCGAGTTGCTCAACATGGTCCCGGCAGGTGAAGGCCGGATCAGGGTGGAGTTTAAAGTACCAGCGCGGGGTCTGATCGGTTTTACCTCGGAATTCATCACCGACACCAAGGGCTACGGGGTCATGTCGCACTCGTTTGCCGGCTACGGTCCCTACCGTGGACCGATAGCAGGGCGCGGACATGGGACGCTCATCGCCTGGGAAACGGGCGTGGCCACTGCCTACGCGCTCCTCAACCTCCAGGACCGGGGCACTTTCTTCATTGAACCTGGAACCGAGGTTTATGAAGGAATGATCGTCGGTATTTCTAACCGCGAGGAGGATATTGACGTCAACGTCGCCAAAAAGAAGCATCTGACAAATATGCGCTCCAGCACCGCCGAGATACAGGAGAAACTCGATCCTCCCCGGCCGCTTACTATTGAGTTTGCCATCGCTTTCCTGGAGGACGACGAGCTCCTGGAGGTGACGCCTCACCACTTGCGGCTGCGCAAACGCATTTTAAGTCGCACTGAACGCTGGGCGCGCCGCGCTCGGGACGGCAGGCGGCGGGATGATGCGTCGCGTGAGGCAGAGATGGCGCCGCGGCGCTAGCCCACTTTCTGGGAGGTCTTGCGGGGGATGAAGCAGGTTGCAGCTGTCCAGGCCCGTGTCGATGTCCGGGATTACCTATCCGAGGAGACTTTCCGGCGCAAGATCTACCGGCTCCTCGAACAGGTGCGCGACAAGGCCGATCCGGACGAGAAGATCCCGCTGCTGGTTGCATTTCCCGAGGACATAGGCACCCCCTGTGCCTTCCTCGGCGAGACCGAGCTGATTCGGCGGGAGCAAACCCTGGCGGGCGCGATTGGCTACCTGATGCGCCGCCGCTTCTGGCCTGCGCTCTTCAAGCGACTGCGCCACCGGGTTGGGTGGGTCCGAGCGCTTTTCCTGCTCCAGGCCGACCTGATCGCCCGCACTTACATTTCCGTCTTTGCCCGCGCGGCCCGGGATTTCCGGGCCTATATCGTCGCCGGCTCGACTACCCTGCCCGACCTGGACGGCAACGACCGCGCCGAGGTCTACAACGTGGCGTACGTATTCGATCCCCACGGGCGGGTCATCGGGCGGCAGCGCAAAGTTCACCTTATTGAACTGGAGGCCAGAGGACTCGATCTCAGCCCTGCTCCGCTGGAGCAGCTTCATCCCATCTCCACGTCACTCGGAGAGATCGGGGTTGCCATTTGTTACGATGGTTTCTTCACCGACGTGAGGAATCACCTTCGCGCACAGGGGGCTGAGATCCTCGTCCAACCCTCCGCCAATCCCGGCATCTGGACGCCGGAGCAGCAGCTCGACTGGCTAAACGGTGCCTGGACCGCCACCTTGACCGAGGGCGAAGAGAGCACCTCCCGCTTTCAGCTGGCCATCAACCCCATGCTGGTCGGCCGTCTTTTCGACCTGGAGTTCCAGGGCCAATCGGCGATTATCGCCGCCCACGGTGCGCAGGCCAGAAAAGCAGAGCGACATCTCCCTGGGTATCAGGCTTGTCCGGACCGTCCCGGCTTCCTCGCTGTTGCGCCATCGCCTACCGAAGAGTGCGTGCTGGTGACGAGGATTGCTTGAAACAGGAGGATAATGGTCATGTACGGTGCAGACCCTTCGGCCGGCGTCACGGCCTGGCGGTGGACCAGCCCGTCCCGGACGCCATCGGCCCTTGTCGCCCTGGACTGCGACGGAACATTGCTGCGCAGCGATGCCAGCTTGAGTCCTCTCTCTGTCAAAGTGATCAAGCGGCTCGGCGAGATGGGAGTTGCCGTCACTTTGGCCACCGGCCGCCGGTTCAGTGCCGCTCTTCCTTATGCAAGAAGCCTGGGTTTGCAGCAGCCCCTTGTGCTGCACAACGGTGCTCTAATCGCCCACCCGTTGACCGGCGAGACTCTCCGGTACCTGCCGCTTCCGCGCGAGGCGGCCGAGGCCACCATTCTGCTGGCGCGCACTTTTGACCTTGACATTCTCCTTTTTAGCGATCCCACCGAGCGGGAGGGAGCAGGTCTGATTGAACGGATGCCGCGCAATCCCTTTGACCGTCGTTTCGTAGTGGAAAGCGGCGGGCTGATCCAGGAAGTTGCCGACCTTCTGCGCGCACTGCCCGCGCGGCCCCTCAAGCTGATCTGCGCCGGCCCACCGGAAAGTATTGGGCCGTTTCACGAAAAGCTGCGGGCAGTACTCCCAAGCACCGGGCAGCAGGCCCGTACGGTCCTCTACAACAGCCAGGGCAGAGTGATCTGGTCCGTCGAGGTACTCCACGCCCAGGCAAGCAAAGCGGCCGGCGTGGCTTATGTCGCCCATCTTCTCGGCCTTACCCTAGCCGACGTGATTGCCTTTGGCGACGACATGAATGACTACGACCTGCTCGCCTCTGCCGGGATAGGGGTGGCGATGGAGAACGGTGCTCCGGAGCTCAGGCAGGTCGCCCGGGAGGTCGCCCCTGCGAATGACAAAGATGGCGTAGCCCTCGTGCTGGCACGGCTGTTCGGACTCGATGCTGCTGATCCCGAATCCCAAGGTCGGTGAGCCATAGAGGCGGACTTCCCACCGCCTTCCCGCCCGCACCGCCCGGCTCAGTAGGAAAAAAGCCCCACCCGCTGCTCGTAACTGCCGCGAGTGGGGCTTGGCGCGATCGGGACCGCTCGCCGGCTAGGCGGCAGTCCGGTCTCTTGCCTACTTCTTCTGCCGCTTCAGGATCTGGCGCATCTCCGCTGCAGCAGCTTTCATCTCGTTTTCAATGGGACGCTGGTGGCTGAAGATGTTGACCAGGTGAACAGACATTACGCTGGCCATCTCGTTGTACGTGCGCCAGTAGTTGAAGTTCTTCGCTATGCCGGTCCCGAACAGGTACTGTAACACCCAAACCTTGAGCTGCTGTGCCTGCGCCCTGGGCAGGAAACTGAGCCAGCTATCCCACAACTCCTCGTCCGGGCGCAGGGGCTGGGCTTTCTGGTTGCGAGTGAATATCACTTCTGCCTCCCGGCTGGCCAACCATTCCGCCAGCTTCCAGGCGTCGTCAGGGTTCGGGTGGTTGGCGGGTATGCTCCACATATGTCCCTGAGCAAAGTCAGCCTGTGCGTAAGGACCTGCCGGGAAGGGCAGGATGGTCCAGCGGAACATCTTCCGCCCGGCCGCCTCCCGGCCGCGGCGAACCTCCTCGAGGTTCCGGAACTGGCTCAGCCATGCCTCCCACAGGCCCACATAACCATTCCAGCTGTTCTTGGTATCCCAGTTCATACTGGGCGGCGGGGTCACCTTGTATTTCCAGACCATCTCATACCAGAAGCGCAGCATTCTGGCGGTACCCTCATCGTCTACGGCCACGTCACTGCCATCCGGCGTCAGCCAGTAATGACCGGTGAAGTTGTAAGTCCACTGCAGGTTGTTGAGCCCACCCCATCCCACGGGGTTGGTGGTGCCGTAAATCTGCCTTTCCGGGCGAACCACTTTCATAGCTGCTGCCCGCAGATCATCCACGGTCCAGCGCATCCCCGGTACCGGTACGCCCGCATCATCCAGGAGATCGACATTGACATACCAGATCATGGCGCTGAAGTCGTGCGGCGTCCCCCAGATGCGGCCCTTGTAGCGTATCATCTCTTCCACCACTGGGAAGAACTCACGCAACGGGACCAGACTACTCTTCTCCACCCGGCTGGTCAGGTCGAGCAAGAGCCCGTCCTCAGCCCAGGCCGGCTTGTACTGCGCCCAGGTCTGGAAGACATCGGGGGCCTGGCCACCCGCAAAGAGGGTGGTCAGCTTGCTTATGTAATCCACATAGGGAGTGACGGTGATCTTCAACTCATACTGCGGATACCGCTTCTCAAAAGCAGCCTTAATCTGCGCCCACACCTCACCGTCGACGATGGGATCGCCATAAGTAGCAAGCTCCAGGGTCTTCCGGGCTGCGGCTACTGCTTGTGCAGCTCCCAATAGACTCAGGACCAGGAGCAGCACCACAGGCCATGCCTTCCGGCAGAACCGTACGCACCGCATGCTTCCACTCCTTCCATTACTGACTGGTAATAACCTGCCAGGCAGTGGCCGGATCGTTGGTGATAATACCGTCCACTCCGGCCATGATCATCCGCTGCAGATAGTACCGGTCATCTACCGTCCAGACAAAGACGGCAATTCCCCGGGAATGCAGGTAGCGGACCAGTTCGGGAGTGACCGCACCGTAGTTGATCGAGACCGCATTGGCGCCACTCTCCAGAACCTGCTTTACGATAAATGCTCCCGCCGTCGCTGTATCGCGGATACCCGGGTCGCCCAGCAAGAGCGCCCGGGGAATGTCTGGTGCAAGCTGAGAGGCCAGTTTCACCGACTCCCGATTGAACGACTGGATCACCACGTTGTTGGTCATGCCCGTCTTCCGGATCGCCGCGATGGTGGCGGCCACCACCGGCTGGCCGGCCTGTTTGATCTCGATCAGAAGCTGCGCCTTCCCCTTCGCCAGCTCCAGGAGTTCCTCCAGAGTGGGAACCTTCTCACCGGCAAACTCCGCACCTTTCCATGAGCCCGCATCGAGTTGCTTGATCTGCTCAAGGGTAAGGGAGGTGATGCTGCCAGATCCGTTGGTGGTGCGGTCGACCGTACTGTCGTGCATCAACACCGGCACGCCATCGGCACTCAAGTAGACATCACATTCCAGAAGATCGGCTTTCAGCTCTATGCCACGCCAGAACGCAGCCAGCGTGTTCTCGGGAGCCTCCCTGGAGGCGCCGCGGTGGGCGATGATGAAGGGTAGTGAGCTGGCCAGTGCAACTGTCTTCGCAGTACGGGCGGGAGGAACTATCCCGGCTTCCTGAACGAGACCCGGTACCTGGTCCGGATTCAGCGGCCTGACAACAACGTTGTCGAAGGCTACCGTCGATCCGTTGACGTGCAGGCCGACCAGCCCCTTGTCATTTTGGACGATCCCGATCATCTCGTGGATCTGCTCTCCGTTGAAGAAGTAGCGTACGCTGGAGCCTACTACCTGAACCCGCAGGTTGAAAGACTGGCCGTTCGGTATCCGCCGGGATGCCGGACGGGTAGCCATTACCTCCCACCCACCGCTCGTGCCGCGGCGGGCCACCTCTGTGCCGTTATAAGCCGTCATGTTATTCCGCACTGTAAACAGATAGTAGGGGTAAGCTCCGGTAGCGGGAGTCCGGTACATCAGCGCTGTCCAGCGCGTCTGGTCGTTTGCAGAGATGAAGGTCACATCCGCCGAAAACTCATAATCCGTCCAGTCTGGATCACCGAAGACGATGCGTCCCTGCACGGTTGAGGAGGGACTCTTACCTATCAGCCGCCCTCCCTCCACTCTCCACTCACCCTCCACAACCTTCCACCCGGCCGGGAGAGTTCCGTCCGGTATCTGGTCGAAATCCTCCTGAAGCAGGGGTTGTTCTGGCACGGGCTCGGCCTGTGCGAGGACACGATCCGGAGCACCGAGGAGTAGCCCCAATGCCACTGCGAAAGCCAGCAAGAACGCGTCGGCACCGGCCTGGTTGACCACAATTCCGCCTCCCTGACCAGGAATTCTGTCCAAATTTTAGCACGGAGCCTCACTTCAGGCAATATGAAAAGGATTGGAGAATCATTCCGATCCGGTCCCAAAGGCTGCCGCAGGCAGAACTCCTATCGCCTCCCAGGCCAAGCGGGCAGCACCGGCCAGAGCCGCCCCGTTTCCCAGACTGGCAGCGGTCAGCTCCATCCGGCGGGCGGCATGAGGCTGGGCAAATCGTTCAACAGCAGCACGCATGGGAGGAAGCAGCAGATCGGCCTCTTCTCCGACTCCCCCTCCCAGGATGAACCGTTCCGGCCCAAAGAAGCTAGCGACATTCGCTGCGACCAGGCCCAAAAGCCATCCCGTCTCGGCAACAACCCGGGAGGCGATAGGATCGCCGCTCCGAGCAGCGGCAAAGACTGCCCGGGTATCCGGGTAACGGCCGGTGCAGCTGGCATCGAATGCAGCAGCCTGCGTGTCCCCTCCCGTGCTCTCGTTGGTGGCAAACCCCTGCCGCGCAAGATGCACGGCCCGGGCCAGGATGGCCGGGCCGGCCGCAAGGCTCTCCAGCCAGCCAATCTGCGGCCACCGACAGCTCCAGCCCGGATAAGGTTCGGCTCTTCTGCGACCACCTGCCATCTGAAGACCGACGTCAGCCAGACCTTCTCCTGCCATCCAGCCAAAAGCCCCAGCAATACCGCAGCTTCCCCGGATCAACCGTCCATCGGCAATCAGCCCTCCGCCGATGCCCGTTCCCACCACCATCATGCAAACGTTTCTCACTCCCCGCCCCGCACCCAACCAGTACTCGCCAAGCAACGCCATATGGCCGTCGAAGTCGACGAAAACCGGAGAGCCAAACTCGGACCGGAGACGTTCGGCCAGGGGAAAGCCATCCCAGGCCGGCAAGTTCGGCGCCCAGATCACCGTCCCTGTCCTCCGATCCACAACCGCTGCCATGCTCACACCGATCGCCCGCGGACTTGCGGCCACGCAGTCCACGACTTCGCCTACGACCTGCCGGAGGGATTCGAAGCAAGCCTCGCCGTCGTCAGGAGTGACGGCCCGGGGACGGGCCCGGGCCAGCCATTCTCCTCCAGACGTAAGCGCTGCCGCTGCTATCTTTGTGCCGCCGATGTCGACGCCGACGACCCAGCCGTGATCATCCATTCTCCTCCGAGCACCCTCTCCGTTCCCTTGCGGTGATCTCCCGCTCATTTACCGGTGCTGGCCACCGCCGTGCGGCGGGCCCGCTCCGCGAAAGCCTGGAAGACCGCCTGGTTATGGGCGGGATCTGGCTCGAGATTGGGTGAGACGAAGGTGGGCATATAGACTCCCCTTTCGGCCAGGCGCCGGGCGGTCTCGGCCACCAGAGCCATAGAGATTGCCACAATTGCCAGAGTCGAACCGGCGGCCACCTTCTCCCGCTGGCCGGGTATCTCCACCAGCGCATCCTCCAGCGGCACACAGTTATCGATGAGAACGTCTGCCAGGTCACCCAACTTCTTACCGGACGAGTGCGTGGCTCTGGCCTGGCGGTGATTTTCGCCCGACGTGACGGCCACCACCTTCATACCCGCCTCCCGGGCGTACAAGGCCGCTTCTACCGGTGCAGCGTTGAGCCCGCCATGAGAATAGATCAACATGACATCTTCCGGCGAAAGAGGAAATGCCTTAAGGAAGTTCTGGATATAACCCTCTTGCCGCTCAAGCCAGAGCAGCTCCGGCGCCCCTCCCGGTCCAACCACCTGCGTCCAGGTGAGCCGGGGGTCGATCAGGGGATAAAACCCGACGAAGCTACCATACCGAGGGAAAATGTCCATGGCCGGGATAACCGAATGGCCGCTGCCGAAAATCCGCACCCAGTGGCCGCCGGCAATGGCGTCGGCCATCAAAGTGGCCGCCCTCTCCACCGCCTCCTGTTGGGTTTCCCGGATCCTGGCCAGGATACCGGCGGCTGCTTCCCAATACTTCTGCGCACTCACGAAAAAACACCTCCATGCGTTACCAGCTGCAGTAACAAAAAGGCTGGCTACCGGCGCTGACTCTATTCGCTGCCGGTTCAGCCAACCCCTTCTCTTGCGTCGGGCGGGGATCAGCAGCCAGCTGGCGAGGGGTGCGCTTTCCGGAAAGCGACCGACTCGAGGAAAGCCTGCCGCAGACGCCGGGTCACCACTCCCGGCCGCCCCTGCCCTACGGGCCTGCCGTCTACCTCCCTAACCGGGAGTACCTCAATGGTGGTGCCGGTAAGGAAAACCTCCTCGGCCCGGCGTAGCTCATCCAGGTCGAGCGCCCGCTCTTCCACGGGAATCCCAAGCGCTGCCGCCACCTCCAGCGTTACACTGCGGGTAATCCCGGGCAGGATGTGCGGGCCAGTCGGATGAGTGCGGAGGACGCCGTCGACCACGGCAAACAGGTTGGTGTGACTCCCCTCGGTCACCTTCCCGTCCCGCACAAGTACCGCTTCCCACGCCCCTGCCTCGTATGCCTGCTGCCGGGCTAGCACATTGTACAGGAGCCCGGTTGTCTTGATGTGGCATAGCTCCCAGCGCCGATCCGGCAGAGTGATCACCTTGACCCCCTCGCTGAACATCCACTCGGGCCAGGGTGGCAACTCTCGGGCATAAAGATAGAAGGTTGGTTCGACCCCGGCCGGGAAAAGATGATTGCGGGGGGCGACGCCCCGAGTTATGTGAATGTAGATCATGGCGTCCCGGTCTGCCTTCCGGCCAAGACCGTTCCGCTCAAGCAACTCGAGGACGAGCCGCTTGAGTTCCGCCCGCCCCACCGGCAGCCGCAACCGCACCGCGGCCGCGCTCCTCTCCAACCGGTCCAGGTGGCGCTCAAGGGCAAACGGAAAGCCGCGGTACGCCTTGAGGACGTCATAAATGGCGTCGGCAAAGACAAAGCCACGGTCGTCTACGCTCACCCGGGCGCGGCTGTGCGGCATCCACTCGCCGTTCAGGAAAACCTCCGGTTCTGACATACCCACTACTCACCTGCCAACTCGCGGGCAAGAGAGATCTCCCCCGCGTATTCGCTTTCATCCGCCACCGGTGTCTCTATCAACCAGGGGATCGTCCGAAACTCGGGACGGCGCAGAAAACGAGCCAGATTCTCCCGGCCTATCATTCCCCGCCCCAGATACTCATGCCGGTCTTTGTGCGAAGCGAATCCGTATTTGCTGTCGTTGAGGTGGATCACTTTCACTAGCTTGTCCATACCGGTTTCGTACCATTTGCGCACAAAACCGTCGAGATCGCCGAAATCGAGCACCCCCGCGGCATAGGCATGGCAGGTGTCAAAACAGATCCCCAGCCGCTCATCTACACCTATCACCCGGACCAGCTCCGCCAGTTCCTCCAGCGTCTGCCCGAGCTCGGTACCCTGACCGGCGGTATTCTCAAGCAGCAGCCGGCAATCACCCTCGTAGCGGCTGAGGATTTCCCGGACCGCAGCAACCATTGCCTCCCTGCCGCGTTCAGCCCCCGCCTCCACATACCTGCCGCAGTGAACGATAAGGTACGCACTCCCGCAGGCTCCGGCAATCTCCAGGTCGTTGACGATGGAATCTCGCGTCAGCCGTGCCAGGTTTTCGTCAACGGTGGAGAGATTGGTAACATACGGCGAGTGCGCCACACTCTCTATTCCCAGCCGGGCGGCCTGGTCGGCCTGGCGGCGCAGCTCATCCTTATCAACCGTTTTCGGGCGGTAGCTACGGGGGTTCTTGGGAAAATACTGGAAAATGTCGGCGCCCAGCTCGCGTGCCCGCACCGCCGCGCCGGCCAGGCCGCCGCCAGCCACGCTGAGATGGGCACCGATCCGTGGCCTCGCCTCCATGCTCAAACCTCTCTCAGACCTCCATGATGATGGGAAGGATCATCGGCCGGCGTTTCGTCTTCTCCCACACATACGCGGAAAGAAGGTCCCTGACGTTGTTCTTGATCAGCCCCCACTCCGTCATCGATTCCCGCTGGCACTCATCCAGCACCTCTTTGACCTTCTGTCGCATCTCTTCAAGGAGTGCCTCCGACTCCTTCATGTAGACAAAGCCGCGGGAGATGATGTCCGGACCTGCCACCACCTCGCCGGTCTGCCGGTTCACGCTGGCTACCACCATCAGTATACCGTCCTGCGCGAGCAGCCGGCGGTCCCGCAGGACAACATTGCCCACATCTCCCACTCCCAGCCCGTCTACATAAACCTGGCCGGAGGGCACGCGCTCTCCCCGGATCAACCTGTCGCGAGTGACCACGATGCGGTCGCCCAACTCGGGAATGAGAATGTTCTGCTTGGGTATGCCGACCGCCTCGGCCAGCTCCGCATGGCGCACCAGCATCCGGTACTCACCGTGAATGGGTACGAAAAAGCGCGGCCGGGTCAAGTTGATCATCAGCTTCAGCTCTTCCTGGCTGGCGTGGCCGGAGGCGTGTACTCCCGAGACAGCATGGTAGATCACCTTGGCCCCCAGGCGGAAGAGGTGGTTGATGATATTCCCGATGGAGCGTTCATGACCGGGAATGGGATTGGCCGAGATAATGACGGTGTCCCCCGGCATGATCTCCACGAGACGGTGCTCCGCCATGGCCATGCGGGTCAAGGCGGCGGTAGTCTCCCCCTGTGAACCGGTAGTGATGATAGTAATCTCATGGGGCTTCAGGTCTCCTACCTCGGAGACATCGACCAGAAGGCCCTCCGGAATTCGCAGGTATCCGCGCTCGCGGGCGATCCGCACCACGTTGATCATACTCCGGCCGACGAAGCTTACCTTACGGCCGTAACAGATCGAGGCGTCGATCACCTGCTGGATGCGGTGGACGTTGGAAGCAAAGGTAGCCACCAGTACCCGACCGTCAGCATCCCGGAAGACCTCGCTGAGCGTCTCGCCTACCACCCGTTCAGAGAAGGTAAACCCCGGGCGCTCGGCGTTGGTGCTGTCGGACATCAGTACGAGAAGGCCCTCAGCACCAAGCTGTACGAGGCGGTAGTAATCGGTCTGCCGCCCGTCGATGGGAGTCTGGTCAAACTTGAAATCAGTAGCGTACAACACCGCTCCGACGGGAGTGCGGAAGGCCATAGCGACAACATCGGGGATGCTGTGGTTGACATGAATAAACTCTACTTCCACCGCCCCCAGACTTACCCGATCACCCGGTTTTACTTGCCTAAGATCTGCGCGGCCTGCGAGACCATGTTCGGCCAGTTTGTTCTCCAGCAAGCCGAGGGTGAGGTTCGTGCCGTAGACGGGTACCTGGGGAAAACGGTGGAGGAAGTAGGGTACGGCGCCGATGTGATCCTCGTGCCCATGCGAGAGAAGCAAGCCTCTGATTCTATCTTTCTTGTCCTCCAGGTAGCTCATGTCGGGGATGACCAGGTCAATCCCCAGCATCTCTTCGGTAGGAAACTCGACGCCGGCATCTATTACGATGATGTCGCGGCCGTACTCCAGAAGCCACATGTTCTTTCCGATCTCGCCAACTCCCCCCATGGGGATCAGCGAGAGGCTCTCTTGCTGCTGATGGCTCAAATCAGCCTCCACCTGCCTAGACTGAGATCATTGCCTTGCTGTTGCTTCCTAAGAGATCAATCCCAGCTGCTGCAACACCGCGCGCAGGCGTTCGGTCTCCGCCGGCGTGGCAGGCATAAGGGGCGGACGCAGGCCACCCATATCCTCACCCACCAGCTGCAGCATCCGCTTGACCGGAATGGGATTGGTTGTCAAGAAGAGTGCACGGAAAAGCGGGAAGAGTTCCAGATGGATGCGAGTTGCCTCTGCTACCTTCCCTGCCAGGAACGAATCGATCATCTCCCGAAGCCGCCTGCCAACCAGGTGGGAGGCGACACTCACCACCCCGGCCGCCCCCAGGGCCAGCATGGGCAGAGTGAGCGAATCATCACCGGAGTATATGGCAAAGTCGTCAGGTACCAGCCGGCGCAATTCTGAAACCTGGTCGAGATTGCCGGCCGCTTCCTTGATGGCCCGGATGTTCTCTATCTCGGCCAGCCGGGCTACCGTCTCCGGGGCCAGGTTGGTTCCGGTGCGACCGGGAACATTGTACAGCATGATCGGCAGGCTGGTAGACCGGGCCACGGCCTGGAAATGCTGGTAGAGTGCCTCCTGGGGAGGCTTGTTGTAATAAGGAACTACCAGGAGCAGACCGTCTACACCGGCCTTCTCCGCCGCCTGACTCAACTCGATAGTGTCACGGGTTGAGTTTGTCCCTGTGCCGGCAATCACCATCGCCTTTCCACCGATGGCTTCCGCTACAGTGCGAAAGAGGTTGAGCTTCTCCTCACGGGTCAGAGTGGGCGACTCGCCGGTTGTGCCGCAGACCACCACCCCGTCCGAACCGGTCTCCACCAGCCGCCTGGCCAGGGCCGCCGCCCGGCCGTAGTCGACGGCCAGATCCTTGTCAAAAGGAGTTACCATTGCCGTGATCAATCTACCAAACACCGGTTGCATGCTCGTCGGACCCCTCTCTCGTGCTGCTTGTGCCAACCCGTCCCGCCTGCTCCCTGGCCTGAGCTGCCTCGATGCGCACCGGTACCTGACTGTAGCCATTTCTCTTTTCCCTGTCATCCCGCGTTAGCGCTGCGGTCGGGCGAACCGTCTGCGCCATCGGCGAAGGGGGGTCATCTTCGGCGTCAAGGAGAAACTCGCGATGCAGCGCCCGCACAGCCATAGCCATATCGCCGGACCGCACCAGACAAGAGATGTTGACATGAGAGTCAGACGTATGATACACGGTCACGTTAGCATCCGCCAGTGCCCGCAGTATTCGGGCCATCACCCCCGGCACTCCCTGCATGCCGCCACCGACGGCAGAAACTTTCACAAAACCGGACTCGATGGCCGGCCGGTGTCCCAGGCCGAGGAGAATGGAGCGAGCCAGGCCGACCCGGGACGCATCGATGGCAAACGCGATTCTGCCCGGTTCTACCTGGATCATGTCAAGACTGATGCCACCCGCCGCCAGGCTGGTGAAGATCTCCAGGGTTTGCGGGTCTGTTGTTCCCCCCACATCTGTCAGCACTACCCTGGCCATTTCGCCCATCTGGGTGACCGCCCGCACCACCCGGTCAGAACGGATTTCGACGGGGGTGACGGGTTCACCGCTTCGCTTCGCCATCTCCCGTGCGTCCACGATCAACGTGCCGGGAGCACGGCTGCCGGTGGCCAAGACCCTGAGCGGCACCCGGCCCTCCATGGCGATCTCCACTGCCCGCGGATGGATCACCTTGGCACCCAGCTGTGCCATCTCCATCACTTCCCGATAAGAGATGGTGCGTAGAGTACGCGCATCCGGTTCAATCCGCGGATCGGCGGTCATCACACCGTTCACATCCGTGAATATCTGTACTTCCACCGCCCGCAGTGCTACACCCAGCGCGGCGGCAGTAGTGTCACTTCCCCCGCGCCCCAGGGTGGTGATCTCACCGCTCTCCGTCACCCCCTGAAAGCCCGCCACTACCGGAACGATCCCCTGGCTCAACGCCTGCCAGATCCGCTCCGGCTGGATGCGCAAGATGCGGGCCGACCCAAACTGGTTATCGGTAATGATACCCGCCTGCGCACCCGTAAACGGAACGGCAGGAATGCCGGCCACCCGGAGAGTCTCTGCCATGATCACTGCCGAGATGGTTTCACCGCAGGAGAGCAGCAGATCCAGGGAGCGTGGAGAGGTATCCCGGGCAATATCCTGAACCAGGCTGAGCAGCGTGTCGGTGGCATATGGAGCGCCTGCCCGCCCCATGGCCGATACCACGACCACCGGCGCGTACCCCTGCTGCAGCGCCTGGCGTACATGACCGGTCACCTGAGCTCGCGTCTCCGCTGTGGCCACCGATGTGCCACCAAACTTCTGGATCAGAACAGGTCTCTCTTGCGCCTGGCCCTTTTCCATCACGCCGCCATCACTTCCTCCAACGTGCTCAACCCGGACCCGCCCCCTTCACCTGGCGTGGGAAAGCAGGCCCTGCTGCAGCAGCAGCTCAGCGATCTGAATACCGTTTAAAGCTGCGCCTTTCCGGATCTGGTCCCCCACTACCCAGAAAAGCAGCCCGGCCTCCACCGTAGGGTCACGACGCACCCGGCCCACGTAGACCGGATCAGTACCGCTGGTCTGGTAGGGCATCGGGTAGATCTGTTCCTCAGGTCGGTCCCAAACCTCCACCCCCGGCATCCGGGCCATGATCTCACGCGCCTCGACAACGGTGACAGGACGTTCCAACTCCACCTGAACCGACTCAGCATGGCTGCGCAACACCGGCACGCGCACGCAGGTAGCCGCGATTTTCAGATCCGGGGCATGGAAGATCTTGCGCGTCTCCCGAACCATCTTCCACTCTTCCCTGGTAAATCCATCTTCGGCAAACAGGTCCACCTGCGGTATCACGTTGAAGGCGATCGGATAGTGTCGCGGAGCACTGGCGACAGGCAGAATCTCCGCCGTGATCGGCTCACCCCGCAGGGCATGCTCCAGTTGGTCCCGCAGCTCCTGCATGGCACGGGCTCCCGCCCCGGAAACCGCCTGGTAAGTTGAGACCACCACGCGGCGGACGCCGAGGGCCCGGTGGAGTGCATAAAGCGGTAGAGCCAGGATAATCGTGGAGCAGTTGGGGTTGGCGATGATGCCCTTGTGCCATTTCAGGTCCTCCGGGTTGATCTCGGGTACTACCAGGGGGACGTCGTCCTGCATACGAAAGGCCGAGCTGTTGTCAACCACCACCGCGCCGGCCGCCACCGCCAGCGGCGCAAACTCCCGGCTGACGCTGGCACCTGCACTGAAGAAAGCCAGTTGAATGCCGTCAAAAGAGTCGGGGCGAAGCTCCTCTACTACCAGCTCTTCGTCTCCGACCTTAACCTTCCTGCCTGCCGACCGGGGAGAAGCCAGAAGCTTCAGTCTCTTGAAAGGGAAATTCCGTTCTACAAGGAGTTTGAGAAACTCCTCTCCTACGGCTCCCGTAGCTCCGACTACTGCCACATTGAGGCTGTTCCGTCCCAAACCTTACCACCCCTGTCTGCCATCCGCTACCACCCGCTGCCGCCTGCTGGCGTCGCCCCTTTCATCGCACCGCCCGCCGAGCTCTCTCCACCAGGATTGGCTGCAGTTGACGGCCGGCCAGAGCCGCGACCAGCGTATCCACCAGGAGATCCCAGGCGGCTACTAGCGAGTTGGGCTTCTCCTCCGGATTATCCTGTCCGAAGGGGACAAAGTAAATATTCTTCATGTTGAGGAGAAGGCCCAGATTCTTGGCATTGTTGCCCAGAGCGTCATTGGTGGAAATGGCCAGAACCACCGGGCCACCGTTACGGACGATCGCTTTGGCCGCCATCAGCACCGGCGTGTCATTGATACCGTTGGCCAGTTTGGCCAGAGTATTTCCGGTACAGGGAGAGATCACCATCGCATCAAAGAGATGCTTGGGGCCGATCGGTTCCGCCTCAACGATCTCCGTAATCGGGGGACGGCCACAAGCTTCCGTGAACGCCTGCTTCCACTCCTCCGGGCTCCCAAACCGCGTCCTGGTGAATTGGACGGAATAAGAGAAGACCGCCGTCACCTCCGCCCCTTCATCCCGCAACTGCCTGATCTGAGGCAACACCTCTTCGAGACTGCAATGGCTGCCTGTAACCCCGAACGCGATTCGCTTGCCTTCCAGCCGCATGCTCGCACACCCCCGTCTGCTTATGCCAAGAGGCGTTCAACGACCAGCGGCAGGCAGCATCTCCCCTAACAGGTCGGGGACTGTGCGCGCCAGGATCTGTCCGGCTGTTTTGGGAGCAACTTTTCCGGGAAGCCCGAGAGCGAGGATGGCAGATATACCCAACCGTTCTGCCGCAGCAAAATCCGTCCCACCGGGGGCGGAGGCAATGTCGATCACGAGAGTACCCGGAGGCATCGCTCGCAGCACCTCTTCGGTGATCACAAGAGCCGGCACCGTGTTGAAGACCACGTGGCAGCTGGCCACCGCCTCCCGCAACTCCTCAAACCGACGGGGAATCATCCCCATTTCGTAGGCCCTCGCCCGCTGAGCCCGATCGCGCGCCACCACGGTCGTATGAGCGCCCATGGCGTGCAGCAGGCGGGCCAGCGTCTGCGCGGTGCGTCCGAAGCCCACCACAACTGCGCGGCTGCCATGCAGCGTGATGGGAAGCTCTCCCATAGCAAGATATACCGCTCCTTCGGCAGTGGGTATCGAGTTAAGGATGGCTATCTCGTCGACTTCCGCCAGCTCCACCAGGCGTAAACCAGCCCGCGCACACGCCTCGCGCAGGGCCGGCCGGGCAGTACCTATCAGAACAGGAGTTCCGGGCACAAGCAGCCGCAATTCCGCTTCGGAGAGCCGCAAGCGACTCCGGCCATCGGGTACAGCCCGGATGAACCCGGATTCGTCAACCCCGGTCATGGGGGCGATGACGGCCTGTACCTCAGTGAGAGCTGTCTCCACGCTCTCGCATCGCTCTGCTGTCTGCCAGTCAGGTCGCTCCGGGTAACCAGCCAGCTTAACCCGGGCTCCTTCCGCCAGGAGCGACCTCACCAGCTCAGCCTCCCGTTGATCCCCACCCAGAACCGCAACAGATAACCCCGCCAGTCTCACAGTGCTCCCCCCGCCGGCTGCAGGCCGCCGGCCCGCCAGCCAAAGCGTATCAGGATTGAACGCCCCATCCAGGACCGTAGCAATATATGAAGGGCTCTGGGGGGAGGTGCAACTTGTGCCCCGCCGGATGGAGACGGGTACGCGTACCGGCCGTGACAGGCAGCTCCCGGTCTCTATGAGCGAAGCGCAGCTGCCAGCAGCTCCTCCAGGCTGACGAGCCCGTAGAGCTCGAGGGACTTGCGAATAGCAAAAAGGACGCCGGGCATAAACGAGGTGCGGTCCGTCGATTCGTGGATGATACGCAGGGTCTGCCCGGCAGAACCGAAGACTACCTCCTGACGGGCCACCACACCGGGAACACGCAGGCTGTGAACCGGCACCCCCGCACAGAGAAGGCCGCGTGCCGCCTGGCCTGCCAGCGGAACTTCCGTCTCCGGGGCGGTCGGGCCGGCGCTCTCATGTGTGCTCATCGCCGCAGCCGCTGCCGCCCAGTTGCCCGATTCGGTCCGAGCCTGAGCTATCAGCTCGGCAGTGCGGCGGGCAGTACCAGAGGGTGCATCAAGCTTCCGCTTATGATGCGTCTCCACTATCTCCACATCGGGAAAGACCCGAGCCGCCTGCGCGGCAAACTGCATCATGAGGATGGCGCCAAGCGCGAAATTGGCGGCTACGACGCCACCCAGTCCCAGCTCGCGAGCAAGGCGATCCAGATTCGCCAGATCGGCAGGGGAGAATCCCGAGGTGCCGAGTACCGGCCGCACACCTTGCTCCAGGATCAACCTGGCGTTGGTCACCCCGGCTTGCGGGGTGGTGAAGTCCACACATACCTGCGCGTTGCTCTCCTCCAAAGCCCGCTTCAGGTCTGCTGTCAGGATCACCCCTGTAGGACCTACACCTGCCAGCTCCCCTACATCTCTCCCGATTCCCTGGCGGTTCCCAATGGCAGCCACCAACTTCAGATCGGGCGCCCCCAGGATTGCCTTTACGGTCTCCCGCCCCATCCTTCCGGCTGCACCTGCCACCGCCACCCTGATCATGGTAGGCCTACCTCCTGCGCGTCGTTGCTTTTACGTGCCCATACCCGAGGCAAAAAGGCGGCGGGCAAAAGCCTGCCAGCCGCCTTTCTCCGCTCGGGCCGCACTGACCTGCTGCTTCCTGGCTTACTCTGCCATGGACAGCCACAAATGTCAATGCCAAAGGAAAGCTCAGTGGACTTCGACGTCCTTCGCGCCGTTTTGGCGCATAATCGCGGCCGCCGTTTCCACCTTCGCCTGATCGGCTTTTACTGCCGCCAGGATCTCACCCCGCTTGACTCCCTCTTCATACTTCTTCCCAGCCTCACCACCTATGCCCCAGTCAATCAAGCTACCCGCGAGGCCTCCGGCTGCCGCTCCCCCAAGGGTGGCCGCAATCGGTCCCGCTGCAACCAGGGGGCCTATGCCGGGGATGGCCAGGGCTCCCGCGCTGGCCAGCAGGCCCGCCAGACCTCCCAGAGTTCCACCCCAGGTTGCCCCCGAGGTGAGGTCCTGGCCGGTGCCCATGTCACCTGCTTCCACATCCCGCTTGCCTTGCCTCTGACCCCCCTGCAACGTCTCTTCCTTAGCGACCAGGGAGATCTCCTTCTCGGTGATCCCCTTCTCCTTCAACGCCTTCACGGCCTTCTCCGCCTGATCCCTGCTGGAGAAGAGGCCTACCACACTTGGCATGAGACTACCTCCTTGCAAAGGCTTGTCGGCGGTAGTCTCTCCCCCCTGGTCTGATTCTATCCAGTCCAACCGCCGGTGAGACTGCGTAGCTGGGGTGGAAGCTCGCGCGCCCGGGCCAGGCGGACCAGTACCAGTTCCGGACCGATCTTTTCCACTGCGGACCAGGGTACAACGGTAAGCGACGGTGATAGCGAGCCGCCTCCTCTGCCAAACCAGCCGCTCCAGAAGCGGCGGGGAGCTTGCGGTATCAACAGCGCCTCCACCCGTCCGGAATCGGTCGAGAGGAGCAGTTCGGCACCGGCCACTGTTCCTAACCGGATACCCTCATCGGAGGCAACGATCTCCTTGCCGGTCAGCTCGCTCAGACGCATCTGCATCCCACCACCTTCGGGGGTGGCATCCACTTCTTACTTCTTACGGGGAAACCTGCTAGATCGTATGCGAGCCGCCGCCTTCGCAGTATCACTGCTATCACTTAGGATATCCCCCCAGACGAGCCCGCCAGCTTCCAGGCGGAGCTGACGCCAGGCCCGCTCACCCGCGGCCGGCCCCAGCCCCACCAGGGTAAACCGCTCCGGACGGAAGAGCTCGGCGGCGACCGCCCGCACTTCCTCCAATGTCACCTGGCTGATACCGCGCAGCATCTCGTCGGGATCCCAGGGCCGTCCGTCAAACAACTCGGCACGGGCCGCCTCGCTCATGCGGTTCCCCGGGTTCTCCAGGGCGAGCACGTAGTTTCCCTTTACCTGTGAGCGGGCACGCTCCAACTCGTCGGGGCTCAAACCCTCCCGGGCCACCCGGGCAAATTCCGCCCACATCAGGTCGACAACCTGCAGACTCCGTTCGGGGGCGGTCGCGGCATACGCCCCCACCAGACCCACCTCGTCAAAGGCCGAATAGAACGAGTACGTGTTGTAGACCAGCCCCCGTTCCTCCCGCAGCCCCTGGAAAAGGCGGGAACTCATACCCCCGCCGAGGGCAGTATCAAGAAGGAAGAGAGCAAAGCGGCGCGGATCATTGCGTGCGTAGGCGGGCGCGCCCAGCACCAGATGGACCTGCCCGGTACGGCGTCTCCGATAGGTAACCTTCGCCAGATCGGCTACTGGCAGCGCCGGCGCTGCCGGTAATGCTCCCCGGCGGAGTGAACCGAACAGCTCCGCAATTCGTTCCACCAGCTGCTGATGGTCCACCCGCCCGACAGCCGCCACTACTAGTCGGTCTGCGGTATACCATCGTTCCTTAAAATCGACCACCTGCTCCCGCGTAAATCCGGCCACATTTGCCGCGGGGCCCAGTATTGTCTGGCCCAGAGGATGTCCACGCCAGATGGTTTGAAGAAAGAAATCGTGGACTACCTCCTCCGGTTCATCATCGTACATCTTGATCTCTTCCAGGATCACGGCCTTCTCTTTTTCCACTTCCTCATTGGGAAAGTTGGCGTTGAGTAGCATGTCGGCCATGATCTCCAGCGACACAGGGAGATACTCATCCAACCCCCGGGCGTAATAACAGGTGTACTCACGGGTAGTGAAAGCGTTGAGCTGTCCGCCGATGGCATCAAATGCTTCGGCGATCTGCCGCGCCGTACGGCTTGGCGTGCCTTTAAACATCAGATGTTCCAGTGCATGGGAAAGCCCGTTCTCTTCCGGCAACTCGTCCTGTGAGCCTACCCGGTAGAAGAATCCCACCGTAAAAGAACGCAAGTAAGGAATCGATTCACTTATCACCCGGATACCGTTGGGCAGAACGGTCTTCTGATACATGCACACCCTTCTTCGCCGTCTCCCTACCGTACCTTCCTGCGCTTCCCTCCATTATAACAAAGAACCGCACAAGCCAGTGGCAGCCCCGACCCCCACCCTGATACCAGGACGTACCGGCCGGTCCTGCTTTTCCCCGCAGGACCAAAGTCGCAATTCGCCGAATTGTTCGGCGACGGGAGGACGACCAATGTCAAACATCCTTGCTCTATCGCTTGTGGTGCTTCTTGGCCTCCTCAATCCCTCCGGTTCAGAAACCCCACCCGTGGCAAGACCGGTCCACCCCCTACCTGCGTCGGCACAGGTGATCGGGCAGCAGGTACCGGTCTACGCGGGTCCGAACGGCAGCCGCGATACCGTGGGTGTGGTGACCGCGGGGACGACTCTTGAGGTGGTAGCTGCTGCCGATGGCTGGTATCAAGTCCGCCTCGCCACCGGCCGCACCGGCTGGATCAGGGAAAGATACTTGCACCTGCGTGAGCCGGGAAGTGCTCCATCTACACCAGCCACCGGAGACGACCCAGGCGTCGAGACGCCCCGCATTCCCTTTCCCGAGCGGGTGATAGTGGCTACCTACTACGTATGGGACCGGAACAACCGCTTGGTGCTGCCGACCCTATCCGCCTCCGCGCAAAAGAACGTGGTGCTTGTACCCTGGTCTTATCGCCTCGAGCCGTCCGGCGCGTTAACGCTCTCCCTTCCCCCCGCGAGTCTTGGACAAGTTTTGAAAACGGCGGGCGAGAGTGGCGCCCAGACCTGGCTTCTGGTCCACAACTTCAGCGGCTCGCGTTTTGATCCGCAGGCAGCTCACAAGCTTCTCAGCTCGAGCCGGGCCAGGGCCCGGGCCATTCTGGAACTGCGACGGGCTGCTGCAAACTGGGGAGTGCATGGGATACACCTGGACATCGAGGCGGTTCCCCCTGCGGACGGCGAGCTCTTCACCCGCTTCGTCGCCGAGTTGGCGGCCGCACTGCACGCGGACGGGCGGCTACTCACCCTGGCAGTACCGGCCAAGAAGAGTGATGACCGGCGCAGCGCCTGGACCGGTGCTTACGACTATGCCGCTCTGGGCCAGATTGCCGACTACATCACGGTAATGACCTACGACGAGCATTACGTCGACAGCGCGCCGGGGCCGGTGGCAAGCCTTCCCTGGATGGAGGGCATAATCTCTTACGCTGTCACGCGGATTCCTGCCCGCAAGATACTGCTCGGGGTCGCCGGCTACGGTTACGACTGGCCGAGTTCCGGTCGGGCGAGGTCGGTCTCCTACTCACAGGTGCAGGCCCTGCTCCATCAGACGGGGATTACCTCCGGATGGGACGAGAAAGTGAAAGCTCCTTATCTCCGCTACCGGGAAAACGGAAAAGAGCGGATCATCTGGTATCAAGACCGTCGCGCCACCAGTTTGCAGTTGAACCTGGTCGGGAGGTACGGCCTGGGCGGCATCGCCCTCTGGAGGCTGGGGATGGAGGATCCGGGAATATGGGCGGAGATCCGCCAGCGGCTTAATCGGTGAGTTTGAGAGACAAAAAAATGGCTCCTCGGGCAGGATTCGAACCTGCAACCATCCGGTTAACAGCCGGACGCTCTACCCTTGAGCTACCGAGGAACGCTACACCGCTAGTATAGACGGCTCGGCCGGGCCTGTCAAGCGCCCACACGCACCCAGGTCCGGCCGAGCGGATCGATTTTGCCCTCGCTCAACCGACCGGGCGCTTTCCGGCCCGCCGCCAGAAGACCCAGATCGGGCTGGCAATGAAGATCGACGAGTAGGATCCTACGATGACTCCGATGAGCATGGCAAGGCTCAAGTCCTTGATGGTCGTCCCCCCCAGGAAGTACAGGGCGGCGGTGGCCAGCAAGGTGGTGACCGACGTATTGATAGACCTGCTCAACGTCTGCAGGATCCCCTCGTTGGCTATTTCGGCCGGGCCAAGCCGCGGTTTGAGCCGCAACAGCTCGCGGATCCGGTCAAAGATGACGATCGTGTCGTTGATGGAATAGCCCACTACCGTCAGCAGGGCCGCCATAAAGGGTATGTTTACTTCCCGCTGCACAAGGGCAAAAACGCCGACGGTTACCACCACGTCATGAAAGAGGGCGAGGACGCCTGCTACGGCAAAGCGGTACTCGAAGCGGAACCCCACGTAGATCAGAATGCCGCCCAGGCCGAGCAGGACAGCCAGCAGGGTGATATTGAGCAGTTCCCTGCTGACAACCGGTCCGACCGTCTCGGTCCGCAGCTCATCTACGTTTCCGAAGACCCTCCGCAACACTGAGTCAACGCGAGAGATCTCGTCAACAGTGAGCTCGGGAACCCTGATGATGGCCTGTTTACCATCCTCCGTTACCTGAATGCCGGCCCGCTCCAGCTGCAGGTCGGCAAGCTCCGGGGAGGTGAGAGCCGCACGCAGCTCCGCTACCGTTACCGGCCGGGCGAAGCCTCGGTCGAGTAAGGTGCCGCCCGTGAAGTCGATGCCCCAGTTGAGCCCTCTCACCAGCACGAGGATAATGGACGCTATCACAAGTACCGCCGACAAGGTGAAGAAGTACTTCGCCTTTCCTACGATGTCATATACGCGTCCCCTTGAGGGCTGTTCCTGTACCGCCGTCATGCGGATACCTCCCGCAGGCCAAAGTAACCGGCCACTTTTTCGGGGTTGCGGTCAACCAGGTACCGGATCAGCCAGTGGCTGACCACCACGGCCGTGAACATGCTGATGATGATGCCGACACTCAGCGTCACCGCAAAACCCTTTACCGGACCGCTGCCGAAGTAGAAAAGGACTACTGCGGTTATCAGTGTTGTGACGTTGGAGTCCAGGATCGCCGCGAAAGCCCGGTGGAAGCCGGCTTCCACTGCCGCCCGGCCTGACTTGCCGGCCCGGAGCTCGTCTTTCACCCGTTCAAAAATAACAACGTTGGCGTCGACCGCCATACCAACGCCCAGGATGAAACCGGCCAGCCCCGGCACCGTGAAAGTTGTCTTCAAAGCCATAAGTACTGCCAGGTTCAGCAATACGTACAGCAGCAGGGCCACATCGGCCAGCAGTCCGGGGATCCGGTAGAAGACGACCATAAAGATCACCACGGCCAATGCCCCAACCACCCCGGCCAGGACGCTTGCCTGCACCGAGTCGCGGCCCAGAGTTGCACCGACGTTGCGGACCTCCATTTGCCGCAAAGGTACCGGCAGGGCGCCCGAGTTGAGCAGCATCGCGAGATTCTTAGCTTCGGTGGCGGTAAAGTTGCCGGTGATCACTGCTCTTCCATCGGGAATCGGCTCTTCAACGCGAGGAGCCGAGATCTCCTCCTCGTCAAGATAGATAGCGATCGGTTGACCTACCAGGCGCCGCGTGGCGTCAGCAAACTTCTTTGCTCCCTCAGCAGTGAACTCCAGGTCAACCGCCCAGCCGACCCCCATCTCCCCCCGGGTGGCGGTCGCCCGCTTCAAATCAGCCCCGGTGACGACAACCTTTCCCTCCGGGTCGCGGAACTCCAGGACCGCCGTGCGGCCAATCAGGCGCAAAGCTTCCTGCTGGTCGGTCACACCGGGCAACTGCACGATGATCCGGCGGGTGCCCTGACGCTGAACGACCGCCTCGGCGACCCCCAGGCCGTCGACACGGCGGCTGACCACTGCCATCGCTCGCTGCATCACTTCTTCGTTTACCTTGATCGTCTCTGTATCCTGGGCTTCCAGCACCACGTGAACGCCGCCCTTCAGGTCCAGCCCCAGCCGCACGGGCCAGAGCCAGTAGACCAGGCCGGCCGCCAGCAGGCCAATACCCGCAATGATCCACAGATGCGTCCTGCTGCTCAACCTGCTACCTCCTCACACGTCTGAACTGCTGCCAAGCAGCCCGGTTACCGCATCACTCACTTCTTTACGGTAGCCACGCCCGAACGGGAGAGGCGGATCTCTACCTTGTCGGCGATGCGGACGGAGAGTTCATCCCCGTGGATCTCAGTGATCTGCCCGTGAATCCCTCCAGTGGTGATGATCTTGTCCCCCTTCTTCAGGCTGTTCAACATCGCCTGCCGCTGCTTCTGCTGTTGTTGCTGCGGGCGAAACAGGAAGAGGTAAAAGAGGCCCACCATCAGCACCAGATAGAACAGGGTGGAAAAGATCGCAGACCACGGGTTGGGGGCGGGCACGCCGCCTGCCGCGTTCTGTACCGCCTCCGCTGCCTGTACTATCTCAAGAAGCATCACGAGACCTCCTTTGCACTGACCCGTATACTATTCCCTGCCTGCCCGAAGACTCCTCCCGGGTGGCGTCGGCTCTTCCGAGTCGGGACTGACGCGATACCGGGCAAAGAAGCCCGCCCGGTATTCCTCAAAGCGCCCCTCGCGCAACGCGTCCCGCATCTCTGCCATAAGACGAAGTAGGAAGGCAAGGTTGTGGTAGGAGGCGAGCCGCAGGCCCAGCACCTCGTTGGCAGCGAAGAGATGCCTGAGGTAGGCCCGGCTGTAGTTGCGGCAGACGTAGCAGTCGCAGTCCGGATCAGGTGGCCCCAAATCCCGGGCGTACCGGGCATTCCGGATCGGGAGACGCCCATCCCGGGTGAGAATGCTGCCGTGCCGGGCAATGCGGGTCGGCAATACACAATCGAACATGTCCACACCGCGCGCCACCCCTTCTACCAGGTCTTCGGGAGCTCCTACCCCCATCAGGTAGCGGGGCCTGGTCACCGGCAGGAGCTTTGTCGTCCAGGCGAGAGTGGCGTACATCTCAGACTTGGGTTCACCCACGCTCAAACCGCCGATAGCATAACCGGGGAAGTCGAGGGCTACCAGCTGGTTGACACTCCGCTCCCGCAACTCCGGATAAGTGCTACCCTGCACTATCCCAAACAATGCCTGATCGGTCCGGTGCGCCCGGCGGCAGCGTTCGGCCCAGCGCGCCGTCCGGTCTACCGCTCTGGAGGCCACCTCCCATCCCACCGGATAGGGCAAGCACTCATCCAAGCACATGATGATGTCGGCACCAAATATCTCTTGCAATTCAACGGCTTTCTCCGGGGAAAGGAAATGCTTCGATCCGTCAATGTGTGAACGGAACTCTACCCCTTCCTCCGTCACCTTGCGCAGGGGGGCAAGGCTGAAGACCTGAAAGCCGCCGGAATCAGTCAGGATAGCTCCCGACCAGTGCATGAAACGGTGGAGCCCCCCTGCCTGTCCGATCAGCTCCGGACCCGGACGCAAATATAGATGGTAGGTGTTAGAAAGGATGATGCGGGCCCCCAACTCCTCGAGTTCCTCGGGAGTGAGCGTCTTGACGGTCGCCTGGGTGCCAACAGGCATGAAAACCGGTGTTTCCACCACCCCATGGGGTGTGCAGAGCTCTCCCAGGCGTGGTCCGCTCGGGTCATCTCCTTTAATGAGACGGAAACTGATGGCCAACCGATCGCCTCCGCAACCTTATATGATCAGCATCGCGTCGCCAAAGCTGAAGAACCGGTAACGTCGTGCCACCGCTTCCGCATACGCCCGGCGTATCAACTCCCTGCCCGCCAGTGCCGAGACCAGCATCAACAACGTCGACCTGGGCAGGTGGAAATTGGTTATAAGCATGTCCACAGCCCGGAAACGATAGCCGGGATAAATGAAGAGATCTGTCCAACCGCTTCCCGGGTGGATGACTCCGTCGCTGTCGGTCACGCTTTCCAGAACCCGGGTGACCGTAGTGCCCACCGCCACCCAGCGACCACCCTGTCGGCGCACCTCGTTCAAAATGGCCGCTGACTCGGAACGCACGGCGTAGAATTCCGAATGCATCTCGTGCTCCTCGACATTCTCCTCTCTCACCGGCCGGAACGTATCCAGACCGACATGGAGCAGCACGGGAACGATCTTGACGCCCATGGCCTCGATCCGGGCGAGCAACTCCGGCGTGAAGTGTAGACCTGCGGTGGGTGCTGCCGCCGAACCGGCGTCCCGGGCGTACACAGTCTGGTATGCCTCCGGATCGTTAAGCTCTTTGGTGATGTAAGGCGGTAGCGGGATCCGGCCAAGCCGCTCGAGGCGCTCTTCAAAGTCCGCTGCCGGCTGGAAGCGGAGCAGTGCCCCGCCACTGGGTGTCCGGGCTATCACCTCCGCCTCCAGCCCTCCCTCAGAAAGAGGCGGTCCGAAGAGAAACCGGCGGCCCGGCACGAACCGGCGCCCCGGACGAACCAGGGCCTCCCAGATTTTTGAGTCCCCGCCCTCGCTCCCGCATTCTGCCGCCCCGCCGCCCGTATGCCGGTGGAGCAGCAAGACCTCCACCGCACCGCCGGTATCGGCCCTCCGGCCCCGCAGGCGGGCGGGAATAACCCTGGTTTCGTTGATGACCAGTGCGTCTCCTGGCCGTAAATACTCCGGTAAGTCGCGGAAGATACGATGCTCGAGGAGCCCCGTGTCACGGTGAACTACAAGCAGGCGGCATGCATCCCGAGGCGTTACGGGCTCTTGTGCGATCAGGTCCCGAGGCAGTTCAAAGTCAAATTCTTCGGTTTTCATCGCTGATCTGTCCATCCACCTTCCCCGCCCGGGCTGGTCGTAAGATGCCTGGCGGTAAAAGCCCCCGGTAGCAACTCGGTCAGCGATAGCACATGCCACCCGTTCTCTCCATCCTCGAGAACGACCGCCATCTCGGAGTTGAATTCGGCCAGCACCTGCCGGCAGATACCACAAGGCGGACAGGGACGTCCTTGTGGCCCGACCACCGCCACCGCTAGCAGGTCCCTGGCCCCGGCACTGACCGCTGCAGCGACCGCCGCCCTTTCTGCGCAGATCGTAGCGGGATAGGATGCATTCTCGATGTTGACCCCCACGAACACCTCACCGCTACCGGTCAGAATCGCAGCCCCTACACTGAACTGGGAATAAGGTGCATAGGCGCGGAGGCGCGCGGCCCGGGCCGCATCGAGAAGCCGCACCACCAGCTCGGGAGCTATTTCCACCTTTTGCTTCCTCCTTGGCCTCTCAGGCACTTGCCAGTCCTCAGGATATCCCGCGGAGCGAAGCGGCGTAGATTTTACCTATTACCTACCTATTACCACTGAAGATCAACTTGCTGGCCGGCAGGCAGAACGAGGGAGTCGACGGCGGTCACCGTCAGGCGCTTGCCCAGGCGTGCAAAGACTTCCTGTATCGGCTTGACCGCCTCCTGCAACCGCTCGGGGTCACCAATCGCCCGGATCACCACCGGGTTGGCTGGTACGGCTTTATCCCGGACCATAACCACCGGGCCAACACACCTCACCCAGGTCTGAGCCTGCCAGCGGACGCCGCCCACGTCCACTCCTTGAGCCCCTGCACCGAAAAGGGCGGTTACGATTCCCACGATATCCTCTTCGTGAACTATTTCATCCCAAAGATAACCTCCTGGCGCATCCGACGCCTCAATGACTACCCCCGGTCCACTCAATGGGGAGAGCGCCGCCCACTGCCGTGCCTTCTCAATGGAGCGCTGCAACACCTCAACCTCGGTCTTGAGTTGGCGCAAGCGCCGCCACTGATCCTGGGAGCTAACCGGTCGGACCTTCCCCTGGCTGATCTCGAATTCGAGAACCTGAGCAAATCCCAGGAGATCAGGGTGGCGTGCGAGCTCCTCCTCGGTCTGTGCCGTGACAACCTGTCGCGGCTGTACCAGCAGCGCACCGGTGGGACCACCCACAACCTGGACGAGAACTGGAGGTGAAAGCCAGCGTTGCACTCCCCGGTCTTTCTGGAGGATCTCCGCCACCAATCTTTCCTGCTTGCGTGCCAGCGCCTGGGAAATCACCCGTTGCACTTCCCGCGAATGGGAGACCAGCCTGGCTATGTCAACAGTGGCCAGCACCGAACCGCCCTGCCGCCGCCACGAGGCAAGCACTGCCTTAACTTCCGGATCTTCGTCCACCCCGCTCTGCCGGGCAAGCTCTTCGTACTGGCGAACTACGGCGGCCGCTCCCTGGCGGATCCTTTGAATCTCCGTGAGCTCTTGCGGCAGACGCAAAAGGCCGGTGGCCCGGGCCAAAAACAGGGTGTCGGTGAAAAGAAACGCAAGAATCAAGCCGCTGACAAGACCCTGCCGGTGAGTCAGCAACACCGCCGCCCCCCACCCGCTATACTCCCGGCGCCTGCCGAGCGCTCAGAGTTACAAGCGGATACTCTTCTACCTCAAGCCGGTACGGGAAGTAAGGCATGTTTCGGATGAGATCAAGGCTGCTTTTGAGCACGCGCGGGTCACCTACTGCTTTGATCGTGAGCGGCCGCGTCACAATGGGCTGCTGGTTCACCAGAATCTGGTCACCAACCGAACGGATAGAAGTGGTTGCCACCAGCCGCTGCCCTCCGACCTCGACGCCCAGGGCTCCGGCGGCCAGCAATTCGTTCACCATATCTCTGATGTCCGTAGCATAGATGGGCTGCTCCTCACCATTGCGATTTGTCTTGGCCTCCACCTTGATGACGACGCCCGGCCCGCTCAGCTCGGCATATCCACCCGCACGCATGATCTGCTGCAGCTGGTTGCGGAGACGTTCAACCTCACTCCGCAAGGCTTCGATCTGCGCGGTCAGGGTGCGGGTGGCCAGGAGCTCTGATTTTCCGCCCGCCACCTGGATCTCAACCAGACGGGTCAACCCACGTACCACGGGGTCATTCAGCAACTGGCTGCGGGTCTCCGGTGAGAGAACCCCCTGGGGATCCTCTATCACCACCCGCGTCTCCCCGTTCTCTCCCAGCTCAGTACCGATGAGAATCCGAGCCGGCTCCTGCTGGGCGGCGACCCGGGGATCGGAGCTGATGAGTTGGAGCAGGTACTGTTCGCGGCTGGCTTCTTCTTCTCGCTGCAGAGTCGCCTCGACAATACGGCCCTGCTGCGTCATGGCCATTGCCACTGCCTCCGGCGTGACCGCCTGTTCCACCTCGTAGCTGAAACTCGCCAGCGCCTCCCGCACTGCCGGGTTTTCGCTCAGACCCCGCCGTTCCGCCTCCCGGCGGTAGTAGGCTGCCAGTGCATAGGCAGCCTGGCGGGCTTCGTCCGCCTCCCCTTGCGAGTTGGCCGGGGGATAGAGGAGTACGGCCCGGGCGAGGACCAGGATGTTGACCACCAGGAGCAGGACCAGGCCCACCGTGCCCAACTTTTGGAGGAAGACCGACCGTTTGGGCATCAGATCCACCATACGTCCTCCTCGTCCCTCACTGGCCCCAAGCAACCCAACCGGCGCGAGTTACCCGGCTGTCGATGGGAATCTTCACCGTTAACTGGTCGAACCAGTTGACGGCTAGTCGCCCGAGGAAGCGAGTTCCAAAGAGCCCGGTCAGAAAGACGAGAACGCACAAAGTGACCGTCCCAAGTCCGGGGATGGTCCCACCAGCTATATCCCGTACGGCCTTGTCGACCAGATCATCAAGATCTAGAAATCCCATCCAGAGTGTGTAGAGCGTGACAAGGATGGGTAAAGAGAGAATAACGCCGGTCAAGAATCTGTTCCTCATTTGTCGCATGTTTCACTTCTACTCCAGCCGGACTGTGGTCAGGAAAACCTGTAATCGTACTTATTATAGCAAAACGTACACAAACAAACGTGGAATTGCGGCTACCGTTTCAGAGTCAGCGACCACCTGGAAGATAAGCAGGGTGATGAGAAAACCGATAATCGTTCCCGTAACCACTTCCAGCAGGGTGTGAATGCCCGCCTCGAGACGGCTTTCCGCAACAAGGAGCGCCAGGGCCACTGCCAGTATCGGGACCGGCCCACCTCCCGGGGTAAGCAGGAGGATAGCGGTGGCAAGCGAGGAAGCTACAGCCGCATGCCAGCTAGGCATACCCCCCTGCAGAGTGAAGGCGGACTTCACAGTGGCCTTCATCCCGAGTACCAATAAGGAGACCACTAGCAGTGAAACCGCCGTAACATGCGGGGGAAGCCGGTGGGCCCATGAGCTAAGGGGAAGGTGGATGGCGGTGAGCCGGGGGAAAAACATAAGGTAACCTATCGCCACCGCACCTCCCGCACCCACCAGGACTGCGGCCGCCGCCACGTTTTTCGCGGCGCGGGCAATAGGATGATAGGTTGCGGTATACAGGTTGACGGTAGTCTCAATGGCGGTATTGAAAAGCTCGGCCATGATCACCACTACAAAGAGCAGAATTAGGATCATCCACTCGGTAGTGCTCAGGTTGAGCACCAGACCCAGGAGGGTGACCAGTCCGCTCAGGAGAAAATGTATGCGCAGGTTGCGTTCCCGGCGCAGGGCATAGCCGAGCCCCTGGAGGGCGTAGCTGAAGCTTGCTATCAGATTGGGGCTGCGCACAGCGGCAAGGACCTCAGTCGCGGGTAAGACCGAGAGCCCCCAGCACCTCCTCCTCCTGACTCCGCATTATTTCCTCTTCTTCCGGGGTCTTGTGATCAAAGCCGCAAAGGTGCAGGCAGGAGTGAACGGCAAGAAAGCCGATCTCCCGCGCCAGGCTGTGACCGTACGTCTCTGCCTGCTCCCGCGCTCTGGGGAGGGAGATGATGATCTCACCAAGCTCAGGAGGTAGGGGCAGATCCCGAGCGGGCATCTCACCGGCAACGACCCCGGCGGCATCCATGGGAAAGGATAGCACGTCTGTGGTGGAGTCAATCCCGCGATACTCCCGGTTCAACTCCCGCATCTCCTCATCGTCGACAAAAAAGAGGTCGACCCGGCCACAGGTGATCCCCTTGCGGGTAAAGGTCGCCCGTATCACTGCTTTCGCCGTCTCGATCAGAGCACGGTCAGGCTCTCCCAGTCTCTCGCTCCAGTCTACGGTTACTTCGATTTCACCCTTAGGATTACACTCCTGCCTCCCGGACACTTCTGCTTCCTTCCTCCCGTCTTCCGCCGCGCCCTGTGGCCGTAGGTCCGGCTGGCACGGGGACAACCGCCCCAAGGCTGCGACGCCTGTGGTCGCCCCCCTGCGCCAAGTGCCCCGCCGTACTCATAGCCCTGTCCTGCTCGGTAGCGGACGGATACTGGATACGGTTGTGGAACATACCATTCAGAATCCGCAGGAAAGCTTGGATGATGCCTTCCAGGTCCTTCAGAGTGAGGCCTGACTCGTCGAGCTGCCCGTCATCCAGCCTGTCTCTGACAAGTTTCCTGACGGTCTGCTCCAACCGGGCACGGTTGATCTGCGGCTGGGAGCGGACCGTCGCTTCGACAGCATCCGCCAGCATCACGATGGCGGTCTCCTTGGTCTGCGGTCGCGGTCCGGCGTAACGGAAATCCTCTTCACTCACAGCCTCCACGCCTTCGGCAACCGCTGCCTTGTGATAGAAGTACGGAATGAGGGTGGTGCCGTGGTGTTCCTGTATGAAGGCGACCAGCTGATGGGGGAGGCGATACTGTCGAGCCAGGGCTACTCCATCCTTTACGTGGGCCCGCACGATCAGGGCACTGAGCCGCGGGTTGAGACGGTCGTGTGGGTTGTCGCCCCCGAACTGGTTCTCGATGAAGAAGTAGGGCCGTTTGATCTTGCCGATGTCATGATACTGCGCCCCAACCCGCACCAGCAGCGAGTCCGCCCCGATCGCTTCTGCAGCCGCTTCCGCCAAATTCCCCACCATAATACTGTGATGATATGTACCAGGTGCCTCCAGCATCAACCGGCGCAAGAGCGGCTGCGTAGGATGGGAGAGTTCCAGCAACCGGATCGACGACATAAGATGAAAGGCCGTTTCCACGTACGGCAGAATCCCCAGGGTAAAAATGGCGGTAGACACGCCATTGAACAGTCCCAGTGCCGCCCAGTGGAGCGCGAGAGGAGTCCTGAAGAGCAGGGCCAGACCGCTCATGATCAGCGCCGAGAATCCTCCCACCAACAAGCCGATCCGCGTTATATCAGCACGCTGGCTTCCCCGCGGCAGCAGGCCGATCCAGGCAAAGCTCCCTACCAGTGTGAGCACGGGCAACGGTGAGTCCCACCCCACCACGCCTGTCACGAGTACTGCATCTACGAGAGCCGCCACCAAGGCCAGGTGCATGTCAAGCAACAACAATGCGCCGATCGCCCCAAGCGGCAGCGGGACGAGAAAGCCCGCTCCCTGCCACGGAATCAGGGTGAAAAGCCTGGTCATCACGACCGGCAGCAGAATCAGAACCCCCCAGAGCGCGAGCTGGCGGTCGGAACCCCACATCCGGGGAGCGTAGCGGCGCACGAAGATGAAGGAGGAGGCAACCACGGCCGCCACAAAGAGGGCCGTACCCAGAAGCGCCCAGTAAGGAGCGCTTCCGCGTAAGAGGCCGAGGTCCTGAAGAATGGTGATGTGCTCCGGCTTAATCACATCACCCCGCCGTACGATGACCTGGCCTTCCTGAATCAGAAGGGGTTGGACCTGGGCCATCGCCTCAGCCCTGGCCGCCTCCACCTTCTCCCGGTTAAGCACCAGGTTGGGCCGGATCACAGCCCGCGCCACCGCACCTACGATCGCCCTCTCACTTCTGGGCAAGGGCAGATTCTCGGCGCGCATGTAGGCCAGCTCCCGCATCTGCTGGAGGTTGGAGTTGCTGATCCGCTCCTGTTGCATCAACGGGACAACCAGATCCAGGGTGGCGTCAGCCAGGGTTTTCAACCGTTCGGGTCCGATTGCCAGGGCATTCTCAACGGCGGTTCGGCCAAGGTCTATGCGGAGCTCGTCCCGTATCTGGGCCCATACAGCTTCCACCCGGTCGGCGCCGACACCCGTTGATTTCTCTGCCCGGGTCGGATCCTCCCGAGCTCCCTGCGCATCGCTGCCGGCTCCGTCGCCGCCGCCCGCATCCTGGCTGGCCGCTGCCTCCAGACGGGCAAAGAGGGCCTGGATGACCTCGCCTGCTCTCCTGGCCTGCCCGACATCCAGATCGTAGTTGTCGGGATCGGCAATGGCGTCAAGCTCGGCCTGGCGGGCTGCCTCTTCCCGCAGCGCCTGGGTGAGTGGCCGATTTTCGACGGTCCGGGGCGACATGATGTCCCGCGTCGCCACCTGACCGGGGCGAAAGCTGACCGTGTCGGGAAATGCTCCGCTGACGATGGTGGCGGCGGCGGCCAGCGCAAAAAGGCCGATCAGAAGCGCGCGACGAATTGCCCGGTTCTGCCAGTACTCCCGGGCCATACGGCGCCGCACCAGTTTTAGCGCCCGCAACCAGGGCATCGCCCTATCAGCTCCCACCTACTGCCTCTACCAAAGCAGGTCCATCGGCTGTGGCAGAAGCAGCGTACAACGCCGCCGTCCCATCCTCACCCGCAGCGCCGCCCGCCGGCTGCCGGATTGGGGCAGTGCGGTCCTGCTTTTCGAAACGGTCGTAGGCACGGATTATCCTCTGCACCAACTCGTGGCGAACAACATCCTTTTCGTCCAGATAGATAAAAGCAACCCCTTCCACGCCCTTGAGAACCGCCTGGACGTGCAGGAGTCCCGACTCCTGGCCCTTCGGCAGGTCGACCTGCGTGACGTCACCCGTCACCACCACCCGGGAGCCGAAACCCATACGGGTGAGGAACATCTTCATTTGCTCAGGTGTGGTATTTTGGGCCTCGTCCAGGATTATGAATGCATCGTCGAGAGTCCGCCCGCGCATGTAGGCAAGCGGAGCAACTTCAATAAGACCGCGTTCCATATAGCGCTGGAACCCGTCGGTCCCCAAAGTATCATAGAGGGCGTCATAGAGCGGGCGCAGGTAAGGATCAACCTTCTCCTGCAGGTCGCCGGGTAGAAAGCCCAACTTCTCACCCGCCTCCACCGCCGGCCGCGTCAGGACCAGACGGGCCACTTCCTTTTTCTTCAGGGCGTTGACCGCCATCGCCACTGCCAGATACGTCTTTCCCGTCCCCGCCGGCCCGATGGCAAATACCAGGGCGTGCTTGCGCATGGCGTCGACATACGCTTTCTGACCCACCGTACGTGGCACGATCTGCCGTCCACGGGCGGTTGTGATCAGTACGTCGTTGCTCAGTTCATTCAACTGTACCGGGGAATCGGCCAGCGCCAGCTCCACTGCTGCTCGCACATCCTCCGGGCTGAGAAACTCCTGCCTGCGGGAGAGTTCGGCCAGATCTTCCAGTACCCGGCGGGCACAAGCCACCCCCTGCGGTGAACCAACAATAGCAACCTCGTTCCCCCGGGGGTGAATCACCACCCCCAGTTTCCTCTCGATCAAGCGGAAGTACTCATCAGCGGCACCAGCCATGCGACGCGCCTGGCCATTGCTCGCCAACTGCAACCTTACCTGGGCTGTTTGTGTCAAAGCCTCGTATCTCCTCCCCCTGCTGCTGTATCGGGACGCAACCGATATCCTCCCAAATCCTCAAACGTGGTTATTAAAACCCGGGCGATAATACGCGGGTTTCCGCCCTCCTCTTTGCGCTCTGCCTCCTCATGTGCCGACAACACCACAACCCCGGGTGGAAGCTTTTGCCTTGCACGATTCCAGGCCTCCTGCAGGGCCTCCTGCCGGGCCTGCTCTTCCGTGCGAGTCACAACCTCCCTCTTGACTTCGTAGCGAGTCACAACCAGACCTGCCAGAGGCAGGCGCAATCCCCCCCACCGCCAGGGAACTACTCGTGCTTCCTCCTCCCAGGCCAGGTCCGGATCCGACCGCTCGCCGCCACCCCTGCTTCCCCGACCCAGAAACGGCAGAATAAGGCGAACATCACCTACGCAGACCCCCAACCGCTCCTCTATCCGCCCGGTCCGTTGCCGCCGCTCTTCCCGGAGCAAGACCTCCGCCCGCCCCTCATACCATACCCGCCCGCGTACCAGTCCCTCTGCCCGTACCGCTTGCCCGTCCTCTACACCGGCAATCAAGACCTCCCCGCGGCTCACCAGCTGGCCCTTCTGCACCCGGCTACTTCCCCGCAGCGTTACCAGCTCCAGAACCAGGCCGTCCTTGCGGGCGATCAGGTCTGCCGGTCCGTAGCCGAGCGTCTCCGGGACTACCCTCTCTTGCGCCCGCACCTGCAAGTACGTACCGCGGGTACTGACACCAACCCAGGCCAACCTGGGAACTCGCAGCAAAAGCTGCTCAGCAAGGCGGTCCGCATCGAGGCGTCGTCGGAGCACCCCCGGACTGACGCCCAGGTCTGTCAAGGCTGCCCGGATCTGCCCCTCGACACCCCGGCCAACCCCCTGCACCTCGATGAACCATATATACCTTGTCAACCAGACGAGCAGCAATAGGCTAAGAACAGCCCCCAACGCGAACAGGACTCGTGATGCCCAGCGCCTAAACAAAAAAGGCAGCCCGCCCTCCTTGAGTACCACGATGGACACCCCCAACTCGTCGGCCAGTGCCCTCACGATGGGTACGTCCGCCAGGGATGTCCGCATCAGGAGCAGGTCCGGACTGACCCTTTCGACATGCCATACCTCTCGCCGGCGAGCCAGCAAGGCGTTGAGCAAGCCTTCTGGCCTATTGCTATGCACTTTGATTATAGCATAACCATCGAGCTGTCTCCAGAAAGTACCGGCTGCCAGGTCTATCCCTCCTTCCACCCCTCGCGACATCTTTGGCCGGATCATGTCCGCACAAAACTGATGGCGTCCAAAGTCCCTTCTATGGTGAGTTCCTCCGCCCGCAACATGGCCAGCCGCAGTCGCTGGCCCCGAATGTTTACCTCACCCCGGCGCATCCGAATACGAATCTCCTCTGATGAACAGTAAAGCAATCCCCGATGATTCTCCACATGCACTTGCAGGCCGCCCACCACAGTCAGCCGGGGCAGGTCAAGCACCAGATCGGGTGGTAACTCGCCCAGGTTTCCAGCCACCCGGCGCATCCTGTCCAAGATGTTGAAAGCCACTGTCTTTCCGCCTCCATCCCCTCCTTTGCCATCTTTATGAGGACCGACCCTGGTGAAGAAGCACTCGCCGGGTCGGCCCTCACCTGGTCTGCCCCGGCGAGGCTCTGTCCGACTAAACAAAAAGGCAGGACCTCAGCTGATCCTGCTCGGTCCTGCCTTCTCCCTCACCCAGCAAACCGGCCTTCGTCACTCCCGCGCCCGCTTGCGACGGGCCGCGGCCGACTTCTTTTTCCGGCGCACACTAGGCTTTTCGTAATGTTCACGCTTGCGCAGCTCCGACAAGATACCAGCCCTCTGGCATTCCCGCTTGAACCGTCGCAGCGCCTGGTCGAAGGACTCATCCTTGCCAACCCGAACCTCTGCCAACACCGCTCCCTCCCCCCGTCCCATCGGGGTCAGAGCCAGAGCCCTTCCGATGAGTTTATTTGTGTAACCCGGAACGTATCACCCCGGAGGCCAGAGTAACGGACGCCCGCCCAGTATATGCAGATGCAGATGGTGAATTGTCTGCCCTGCTAGTTGCCGAACGTTAACTACCAGCCGGTACCCCTGCTCTGCCAATCCCAACCGCCGAGCAACTTCACCCGCCACCAGGACCAGGTGTCCGGCCAGATCCTTGTCGTCTGCGGTCAGCTGGTCCAGGTTTTCGATATGCCGGCGAGGGATCACCAGTACGTGAGCAGGGGCTTGTGGATTGGCATCCCGGAAGGCAACGGCCAGGTCGTCGGCAAAGATAACCTCCGCCGGCGCTTCCCTTCGGGCGATGCGGCAAAACGGACAGGTATCCTCCTGACCCCCTGTTACATTCTCCTCGTTCGGCAACTTTCCTTCTATTTCATCTCTTCTGTTCGTCAACTCGTCTCCCCCAACCTCTCCCGCCGGACACGACCTCGATCCTGACGTAAGCCAAGCTTTATGCCAGCGCTCCGATCTGCCACTATAGCAACGTCGCCAGCCAGCCGACGAACGGGAGTTGCACCAAAGAGAAGAGCACTGTAGCCACCACTCCCCTAACTGCCGTGCTCGTCTCACCCCCAAGCGCTTCGGCATAGAGTGCGGACATGGTCATGGTAGGCATGGCCGCTTCGACAAGTACCACCCTGGCAGCGAGACTCCCTGCGGGCAGAAACAGGATTCCGAGCAGGAAAGCCAGCGCCGGCAAGGCAAGCATGCGAAGGGATACTATCCCCAGTACCGGAAACCAGCTTCCCCCACCGCCATTAAGGCCGGCAAAAAGACTGCCGATGAGCAGGAGTGCAACCGGAACGGTCACCTGACCCAGCTTCTCCAGCGGAACCAGAAGCGATGACGGCAACCTCGCGCCCGCCAGCACCAGTAATGCCCCGGCCAGCAGAGCGGCCAGATTTGGATTGAGGAGCAGACGCCGCCAACCGGCCACCATCCTCTCTCCCGTACCGCCCTCTCCCGCTCCTTTTGCCGGTGCAATCTGGGGTGCTGCAGCCGACACCCGAGGTAGCACGAACCCGGGCAACCCCCGTCCCTGCAGTACCTGAATCCCGACGGTCCAAAAAACCAGGGATGTGCCAAAATCGTACAGCACCACCAGCGGTACAGCCTCAGGCCCCAGCACCGCCACACAGACCGGCAAGCCCAGAAAGAGGGTGTTGGGAAAGGCACTGGCCACCGCGAAAGCACCCTGGGTCAGGCCGGGCAACCTTCCGAGCCGGGCTACCGTCAGGCCGACAGCCAGACCTGCCCCGGCCAGGAAGACCGATAGCAACAGAACCACCAGCCCGTCCAGCAACATGGACCGGTCGAGCCGTTGCACCGTGTTGACAAAGATGAGTGCCGGTACCGTCAGGCGGTACAGGAGTTGCGTGAGCTCCTCTTCGCTTCGGCGGCTAAGCCAGCCCCGCCGGCGCGCCAGATAGCCTATTCCCCCAAGCCCGACCAGCAAAAGCAGAGGTTCTTTTGCAGTTGTCCACGCTTCGTTCATGCTACTTCGTGCACCGCCTGCAACCCTTCGTGGTTGAACGCTGTCACCTTCACCTGCAACAGCTGGCGGAGTTGTTTGGCCCCTTCCCGACTTTCGAAGTGTACCCGGACATAAGTCCTGGTCAGGCCGACAAGTCGGCCCTTCTCCTCTTCTTCTTCCGCCAGTACTTCGACTTCCCGCCCCAGAAAGCGGCGGTGGTAGGCGGCGGCCAGTTCGTGGCCCACCCTGATCAGTTCGCGCGCCCGGTCTTCCCGTACCTTCACCGGCAACTGATCCGGATACCGGGCCGCCGGGGTCCCGGGGCGTGGCGAGAACGGGAAGACGTGCAGACGGCTGAAGCCGACCTCCCGGCAGAGGGAGACCGTCCGGGCAAAGGCCTCCTCGCTCTCGCCCGGAAAACCGGTGATCAGATCGGTGGTCAGGGCCACATCCGGCCAGAGGCGGCGGAGCTTCTCAGCCAGACGGAGGACATCTGAAGCCGTATAGCGGCGCCGCATGCGACGCAGAACCTCGTCGTCGCCGGACTGAACGGGCAGGTGGAAGTGGGGGCAGAAGCTCTCCAGCCGGGTCAGCACAGAGAGCAGTTCATCGTCTACCTCGTTGGGATGGAGGGAGGAGAGCCGCAGCCGGGCAAGTCCACCGATCTCGCCAATCGCCGCCACCAGGCGGGCCAGATTCCACCCGTCCCCCAGATCCGCACCATAGCCGGCAAGGTGAACACCGGTGAGAACGATCTCCTTGTAACCTGCATTCACCAGCTGCTCAATCTCCCGCAGCACTGCTGCCGGATTGCGGCTGCGGCTCGGGCCCCGCAGGTGCGGTATCGCGCAGTACGTGCAGAATAGTGAACAACCATCCTGCGCCTTCACTACGGCACGGCTTAGGTTTGTGAGTGCCAACGGCAACTCCTCGTACTCCTGCCGGCGATAGGGGGAACTGACCTCCACTATGGCAGGCAGGGGGGGTTGCCCTCTGCCGCCCAGCAGTCGATCGATCCAATCCGGGATCCTGCGGCGCCCCTCCGTGCCGACAACCAGCCTTACACCGGGCAAGGCGGCCACCTCCGCCGCGGCCCTCTGGCTGTAGCAGCCCATCACGACAATGACAGCGTCAGGGTTGAGGTGGTGCAGACGACGGATGAGCTGGCGGCATTTCTTCTCGCTAGTGCTCGTAACCGCGCAGGTGTTTACGCAGTAAGCCTCGGCCGGCTCATCCGGCCCGACGCAGATATAACCGCGCCGGGCTAGTTCCGCTCCGATAGCATCCAGTTCATACTGGTTGACCTTGCAGCCAAGGCTGACCAGCCCTATTCTCACTCCCGTCTCTCCTTCCGGACGGCTCACAAGAGCCTCGCCGGGCGAGGACCGCCCGCCAGTCACCGGCGTCACGCCATTCCTGCCGCGTCCAACCGTATCTGCGTAACGCTTCCGCCACCTCGTCCCGGCGTCCCGCACTGATACCGGAGCCGATAAAAAGACCGTCCCCCGCCACCAACCAGCCAAGATCTGCTGCAAGGGGGATAATCACTTCGGCCAGGATGTTGGCCACCACGATGTCAAAGGGGAGGCTATCCCGGTGGCACCCCTCCCGCAGGACTTCCCAGCTGCCGGCAATCACGGATACGGCATCCTTCAGATCTCCGGGCACCAGCGCCCGGTTCTGGGCCAGGTTATCCCTGGTTATTTCGCAGGCCAGAGGGTCGATGTCGATGGCCACCACTCGCCGGGCGCCCAGGGCGAGCGCGGCAAGAGTGAGAATTCCCGACCCACAGCCGACATCCAGAACCGTGCGACCCGTTGGCCCGGCCGTCTCCAGCAGCTCCGCTGCCATCTGGGTGGTGGGATGCTGTCCGGTACCAAAAGCCTGTCCTGGATCAAGAATAATCCGTTTCCTGTGCGGTTCAAAAGTAGGATCGGGTATCTCCCAGCTGGGGCAGATCAACAGGCCTCTGCCCAGTGCCAGAGGATGGTAGTATCGTTTCCACTCCTCCGCCCACTCCTCCTCGGCAACCCACCCGGCCTCGACCTGCGCCGGGCCCGGATCAAGGCCGAACTGCGCCAGACTCCGGACCCAGGCCGCTACCTCGGCCACGTCGGGTAGCATGCCTGCCGGTGAGTAGTAAGCGACCACTCTCACCAGGTCCGTCCCGATGTCGCGCAGCTCCACGCCGCCTGCGCCCAACTCCTGCAGACGGTAGGAAACCGCCTCGGCCGCACCCCGGGTGGTATCCACCGCTAAACAAAAGAACGCTCGAGGCTGACCCGGTCTCCCGTCAGCTCTCACTGGGTCGCTCCTTTGGGCTAGAGACCTGGAAGTGAGATCGCAACCTCCGCAGGAAGCCGTCATCCGGGCCACTCTTGCCATTCTCCCCTTTTACCTCCACCCCGGCGGCTCTATCGCTTCCGGTTCTGCTCTCAGCTCCCTGTGGCTGCGCCCATTCGGCTTCGAACTGTCGCAGCAGCTCCTTCTGCCTGGGGGTCAGCCGCGTAGGGGTGACAACCCTTACCTTCACCAACAGGTCGCCCCTGCCCGTCCCCCGGACGCGCGGCGCGCCAAGGCCACGGAGGCGGAAAACTTCACCGGTCTGCGTCCCCTCCGGAATCCTCACCACTTCCGGTTTACCGTCCAGGGTGGGAACCTTGATCTCCGCCCCGAGAGCTGCTTGTACGATGCTGATCGGGACTTCAGTCACCAGATCCGCCCCCTGGCGTTGAAAGGTCGGATGCGGCCTTACAGTAATGTAGACGTAAAGATCGCCGGGCGGACCACCGTTGAGACCCGCCTCACCTTGACCGGCAAGCCGTACCCGATCGCCGGTATCCACTCCAGGCGGGATTCGTACCCGCAAACGGCTCCGTCGATGAACAAGCCCCTGGCCACGACACTCGCGACAGGGCCTGGTTATCACCTCTCCCCGACCCCGGCACTGCGGACAGGTTTGCGAAACCACCATACGCCCGAACGGAGTCAACCGGTCCTGATGAATCTGTCCCCGGCCAGCACAGGCGGGGCAGGTGGCCGGCTGACTCCCGGGTTCGGAACGGCTACCGCGGCAACGAGAGCAGACCTCAAGCCGCGGGACCTCCAATTCCACCTCGGTACCGAATACCGCCGCCTCCAGGTCAAGGGTCAGGTCGTAGCGCAGATCGTCACCGGGAATGGGATCGGTCGCCCGCGCCCGTCCGCGCCCACTCCCAAAAATGAAGTCGAACAGATCGCCCAGCCCGAGGTCCTCGAAGTTGATGTCGAAACCGCCGCCGAAGGGCCACCCGGTGCCGGGGCCTCCCGGACCGCCCGCACTCCCCGGGGCGCCTTGCTCGAAAGCCGCATGCCCGAACCGGTCATACTGCTCCCGCAGCTGGGGATCGGAGAGGATGCGGTAGGCCTCCGTCGCCTCCTTGAACTTCTCGGCGGCTTGCGGATCATCCTTGTTGATGTCGGGGTGGTACTGGCGCACCAACCGCCGGTAGGCTTTCTTGATCTCCTCGAGGGACGCATCCCGCCCCACCCCTAACACCTCGTAGTAATCCCGCTTGGCCACCCATGCCTCTCCTTTCCCATCTCATCGCCGCCGTGGGCGTCAACGTACTTCGCCTTCGACCGTCCGGCCACCTTGACCAGCACTGCCACTCTCACGGCCCGGCGTGCCGTTGGCGCTCTGCCCTTGAGCATGCGCCTGCGCCTGAGCTCCCGCTTCCTGGTAGATACGGGTTGTCGCTTCACCGAGAATGCGGGTGAGAGCCTCCATCTTGTCCCGCACCTCCTGGTCGTTGTTCTCCCGGCTCAGCGCCTGCTCCAGGGCCTTGCGGGCCTCTTCGATACGGGACTTCTCATCCGCCCGGAGCTTCTCTCCCAGGTCCTGAATGGTCTTCCCCGAAGTATAGAGAAGATGCTCGGCCTGGTTGCGCAGTTCCACCCGTTCGCGCTGCCGCCGGTCCTCCTCCGCATGCAGCTCCGCTTCCCGGATCATCCTCTGGATCTCCTCTTCCGACAGCGAGGTACGGTTGGTTATGGTCACGCTCTGGGAGCGACCGGTGGCCAGATCCTTGGCGGAAACATGTACGATCCCGTTGACGTCAATATCGAAACTGACCTCGATCTGCGGCACACCACGCGGAGCCGGAGGTATGCCCGTCAGCTGGAAGCGGCCGAGAGAGACATTATCCCGGGCCATCGGCCGCTCGCCCTGCAGCACATGGATCTCGACCGTCGTCTGATTGTCGGCGGCAGTGGTGAAGATCTGCTTCCTGCTCACCGGAATCGTGGTGTTCCGCTCGATGATCTTGGTGAAGACACCTCCGAGCGTCTCGATGCCCAGGGAGAGCGGCGTAACATCCAGAAGTACGATATCTTTCACTTCACCGGCGAGTACGGCCGCCTGGATCGCAGCCCCGATCGCCACGCACTCGTCCGGATTTATACCCTTGAAGGGCTCCTTGCCGAAGAAACGTCGGACCGCCTCCTGAATCATCGGCATGCGGGTCGAGCCGCCCACGAGCAGGACTTTGCTGATGTCCTCCGGCCTGAGTCCCGCATCCTCCAGCGCCCTACGGGTCGGCCCCATGGTCGCTTCTACCAAGTCGGCCGTAAGCTCTTCGAACTTCGCCCGTGTCAGCGTCGCCGTCAAATGCTTCGGGCCGGAAGCATCAGCAGCAATGTACGGAAGATTGATCTGGGCGCTGAGGGCGCTGGAAAGTTCGATCTTGGCCTTCTCCGCCGCTTCCTTCAGCCGCTGCAAAGCGTTGCGATCTTTGCGCAGATCTATGCCATGCTCCCGCTGGAACTGGTCGGCCAACCAATCGATGATCCGCTGGTCCCAGTCGTCGCCGCCCAGGCGGTTGTTACCGCTGGTCGCCTTTACCTCAAAAACGCCGTCGCCCAGTTCGAGAATGGAGACGTCGAACGTGCCGCCCCCCAGGTCGTAAACAAGAATGGTTTGGGATTCTTCCTTGTCGAGCCCGTACGCGAGGGATGCGGCCGTCGGTTCGTTTATGATCCTCTTTACCTCCAGACCGGCAATACGGCCGGCATCTTTGGTCGCCTGGCGTTGGGCATCCGTAAAGTAAGCAGGGACTGTGATGACGGCCTCCTTGATCGGTTCACCCAGGTAGGCCTCGGCATCTCGCTTCAGCTTCTGCAGGATCATAGCCGAGATCTCCTGGGGCGTGTACTCCTTGCCGTCGATACGTACCTTGTAGTCAGTCCCCATGTGCCGTTTGATGGAGACCACAGTACGTTCCGGTTCGAGGATGGCCTGCCGCTTGGCCGCCTCGCCCACGAGAATCTCGCCGCCTGGCCTGATCGCCACTACCGAAGGCGTAGTGCGCCCGCCTTCGGCATTCGGAATCACAATCGGCTCGCCGCCTTCCAGCACGGCGATGCAAGAGTTAGTGGTCCCAAGATCTATACCGACGATCTTCCCCATAGCCTGCGAATCCTCCCCGTCCTCGCAAATCACCATTCTCAGTCTGGCTTCCGTACCTTAATCACCCGCAGGCTGCGCCGGTTCTCCGGGGCTCTCCTGACCGCCGTCAGTACTTTCCGGAGACTTGGCCACAATCACCTGCGCGGGACGCAGAACATGCTCTCCCAGGCGATAACCGCGGCGGGTTTCGCGCAAGATGTAGCCGTCTGGCAGCTCTCTTGTGATCTCAAACCCGACCGCTTCGTGCACAGAGGGATCAAAACGGGTCGCCTGCGTCTCCACCGGCGCCAACCCGAACTGTTGCAGGGCCTGGTAGAAGTTGGCCCGGACCATATCGACCCCCTGCACCAGTGCCTCCCTGGCTTTGGTGATATCGTGCTCACGGGCGGCTTCTGCGGCCCGTTCCAGGTCGTCAAGCACCGGCAAGAGACGGCCGATCACATCGCCCGTCACCCGCTCGCGCAGCCTGGTTGCCTCATCCTGCATCCGCTGCCGATAACGCCGGAAATCTGTCTGCAACTGCAGATACTGATTTTGCCAATCGACCGCCTGTTTGCGCCACCGCTCTACCTCGTCCCGCAAGAGGGCAACGGTTTGCTCCAACCTTTCCAGGTCCGCCTGCCAGGCCGCTCCCCCTTCAGCTTCACCCTGCTCCGCACCGGACTTAAGATCCTCGCCGGGTAAATCCTGTGCGTCCGGTGCTTCGGAGGCGTCCTTCTGGCTCCCGACCGGTTCAGCATCTTTGGCCATCCCATCTCTCGCCAGCTCGTCTCCTGCCATGCCTAAGCCTCCGACTCTCCTTTCTGCCCGGCATCACCCGGGCTGTACCGAGCGAGTTGATCTGGCCCGCGCGGGCGGTCGATCCCCCGGGCTCAAAAGGAAGGGGCAGCCACGCGGCCTTACCGGCGCCGCCCCTCCCCTTCCTTGCTATCCGGGTTGAACCGGGTACGCGGCTCAGAGTTCATCCAGTACTCGACTCAGTTCCTCTGCCACCTCACGCATCAGCCCCAGGACCCTTCCGTACTCCATTCGTGTCGGCCCCACTACCGCCAACATTCCCACTACTTCGCCCCGCACCTCGTAGCCGGCTGTTACGAGTGCACAGGACTGAATCGCCTCTTCCTCATTCTCCCGCCCGATAGAGACCCCGATCTCCCCTGGCCGCACCCGGCGACGCAGGAGATCGATCAGCCACTCATCCTGCCGCCCCAGCACCTCGAGCAGACTGGTCAGTTTCTGCACATCCTGAAACTCCGGTTGCCGCAGCAGGTTAACCAGACCCTCCACCAGTACCTTGCCCGGCTCCGAACCGGAAAGGACGTCGTGCAACTGATCCATGATCTGCTCATAAAGCGCCGGTCCCAGCTCGTCCCGCAGCTCCTGCCTGATTGTCGCGTCGAGGTCTGAGAGAGTCAGTCCGGCCAGATCCCGGTTGAGCAGCGATACCAACCGCCGCCGCTCCTTCCGGTCCAGTGGCGTGCTGAGCTCCAGCATCCGGGTATCGATCACACCCGGGTCTGCCGCCATCACCAGGAGAAGGTGATGATCATCGAGGGGCAACAGCTGCAGGTGGCGCAGACGGGAGCGGTTGAGGCCCGGCATCACCGCCAGAACTGCGTAAGGGGCAAACTCTGCCACCAGCCGGGCGGCAGCCTGTACGACGTATGTCCCCTCCCGGCGGTAGCTGAGGTTTTCCTCAATCCGCTGCCGCTCCTGGGGCGAGGGCGGCTGCAGCTCCAACAGGCAGTCCACGTAATAGCGGTATCCCTTGTCCGAGGGAACCCGGCCGGCCGATGTGTGCGGCTGATCCAGATACCCTGCATCTTCCAGATCCGCCATCTCGTTGCGGATCGTAGCCGGGCTGAGTCCGAGTCGGTACTTGCGCGCCAGAGTCCTGGATCCAACCGGCTCGGCCGTGGAGATGTAATCTTCGACCACAGCCTGCAGGATCTGCTGCTTACGAAGATCAAGCACTGCCGCCACCCCTTAGCACTCACCAGGCGAGAGTGCTAATTGCCTAGCTGTACCATAGCACGGGCCGGTTAAGTTGTCAACGAACCCGGCGTCAGCAAGAACTCGGCGAAAATCGCATTGCCAACTGGAAGCCCGCGCCGGGTCAGGCGAATCCTGCCTTCGGGCGTGCGGGCGAGGAAACCCGCCCCGACCAGACGGGTGATAGTATCTCCGTAGACTTCGTCCAGGCTGCGGCCAAAACGCCGAGCAAACTCCTGTCCGCTGACCCCCTCGATGAGGCGCAGACCCATGATAACCATCTCTTCCATCATCTCTTCAATCGAGAGGCTGAGCTCTGTGCCGGTATCGATGGGGAGGATCGCCTCCTGCAGCCGGTCCTCGTAGCGACCGGGCGGCCACAGGTTGGCCCAGCGCCGGTCACCCCAATGGCTGTGGGCTCCGGCCCCCAGCCCTAACCAGTTCTGATAGCGCCAGTAGAGCAGGTTATGCCGACTCTCCCGTCCCGGCCGCGCAAAGTTGGAGATCTCATATTGGCGTAATCCCGCCGCCGAAACCAAGTTACAGGCGAGCTCGTACATCTTGAGCTCTGTTTCCTCCGGAACAGGGTCCACCCTCCCCTGCGCCCGCCAGCGCTCAAACAGCGTCCCTTCCTCAAAAATCAGGGAGTAGCAGGAGAGATGTTCTGGTTGCAAAGCCAGCGCCCGCTCCAGGGTCAGCTGCCACTCTTCGATACTCTGTCCCGGTAGAGCAAAGATCAGGTCCAGGTTAATGTTGGTGAACCCGGCACGGCGGGCCAGGATGAAAGCGCTTTCGATATCCCGCACGTTGTGATCTCGTCCGATCGCCCGCAGGTAGCCGTCATCGAACACCTGCGCACCCAGGCTGAGGCGATTAACCCCGGCTGCCCGCAGGGCAGCCAGCTTCTCCTCGGTCAGACTCTCCCGGTCTGGATTTGCTTCCAACGTGATCTCGGCATCAGGGGTGAGAGGGAAGTGCTGTCGCAGCACTGCGAGCAACCGCAAAAGTTGTGAACTGTTGAGGTAGGTCGGGGTACCGCCGCCCAGATATAACGATACGAACTGCCCTGCTTCCCCGCTCCTGCCAGATGCAAGCCATCCGGCTTGCATCTGTTCACCCCACAACTCGATCTCACGGATCAGCGCGTCGACATACCGTGAGACCGTCGCCTCCCTCCGGGCGGCAAGCACCGGGAAATCACAGTAGAAACACTTGCGCCGGCAAAACGGTATATGAACATATATTCCCGCTTCAGCCTGCCAGCCCATCCGCCCCCATCCCGCGCTCTCAGTCAACCTTCAGCACGGCCAGAAATGCTTCCTGCGGGACCTCCACCGTGCCCAGACGCTTCATCCGCTTCTTACCCTCTTTCTGCTTCTCAAGCAGCTTCTTCTTGCGGGTGACATCTCCCCCGTAGCACTTGGCCAGAACGTCCTTGCGCAACGCCTTAACGGTTTCGCGGGCGATCACCCGGGAGCCGATGGCCGCCTGGATCGGCACCTCAAAAAGCTGGCGGGGAATCACTTCCTTCAACTTCTCCACCAGCTGCCGGCCGCGGAGATAGGCACGATCCTTATGTACGATCGCTGAGAGTGCATCGACTGGCTTGCCGTTGAGCAAAATGTCTAGCTTCACCAGTTCGGAGGGACGGTGACCGATGTAGCGGTAGTCCAGCGAGGCATAACCGCGACTCCTGGACTTTAGCTTGTCGAAGAAGTCGAGCAAGATCTCGGAGAGCGGCATCTCGTAGGTGAGCATCGCTCTTTGAGGCGAAAGGTACTCCAACGACTGGTATATGCCGCGGCGCTCCTGACAGAGCTCCATGATGGGCCCGACGTAATCGCCGGGGGTGATGATGGTAGCCCGTACATAGGGCTCTTCGATCTGTTCAATCTCGCCTGCGGGCGGCATCTTGGCCGGGTTATCCACTTCCAGCACTTCACCGTTGGTCTTATGAACCCGGTAGACAACGCTGGGAGCGGTAGCGATCAGCTTCTGGTCGTACTCCCTCTCCAGCCTCTCCTGGATTATCTCCATGTGTAGCAGGCCGAGGAAGCCGCAACGGAAACCGAAGCCGAGTGCGGCCGACGTTTCAGGTTCAAACACGAGCGCCGCATCATTCAGCTGCAGCTTCTCCAGCGCCTCCCGCAAACCCTCGTAGTCCTCATTCTCAACCGGGTAGAGACCACAGAAAACCATGGGCTTGGCCGGCTCATACCCCGGCAGCGGCTGTGCGGCAGGATTCTCCGCACTGGTGACAGTGTCACCCACCCGGGCATCCCGCAGGTTCTTAATCTGGCCGATCAGGCTGCCCACCTCACCCGCCTGAAGACGTGGGACCGGCTCCAGCTGCGGACGGAAAACGTCAAGCTCCGTCACCTCGTACTCTTTACCCGTCCCCATCAGCAGCACGCGATCGCCCACCTGCACCTGGCCTTCGACCACCCGGATGTAGGCGACCACACCCCGGTAAGGATCAAAATGCGAGTCGAAAATAAGCGCCCGCAACGGGGCATCGACAGATCCCCGGGGTGGCGGGATGCGCTGTACAATGGCTTCCAGTACCTCTTCGGTGCCGGCCCCGGTCTTGGCACTGGCCAGAATGGCACCGCGTCCGTCCAGGCCGAGAACCTCCTCGAGCTCCCGGCGAACACGATCCGGATCGGCGCTGGGCAAATCGATCTTGTTGATGACCGGGATGATCTCCAGCCCGTGCTCGAGGGCAAGGTAGAAGTTGGCCAGAGTCTGGGCCTCGATACCCTGGGTCGCGTCCACCACCAGCAATGCACCCTCACACGCGGCAAGGCTTCGGGAGACCTCATAGGAGAAGTCCACATGGCCGGGGGTATCAATCAGGTTCAGGATGTACTCCTTGCCGTCACGCGCCCGGTAATTGAGGCGAATCGCCTGCATCTTTATGGTGATGCCCCGTTCCCGTTCGAGGTCCAATTGGTCCAGAACCTGGTCGGTCATCTTCCGCGCTGACAAAGCACGGGTGTGCTCGATCAGCCGGTCGGCCAGAGTGGACTTGCCGTGGTCGACGTGGGCGATGATACAGAAGTTGCGAATCTCTGCCATGCGGTCCTGGTTACCCCTCCTACAGCATCCTCCGCCGCCACAGGAGGATAGTTGCGCCCAGACTCACGAGAACGGATACCAGTATGATGATAGCAAACCCGCCCGGTGTAGAAGCGAGGGGAACCTGCACGTTCATGCCGAAGAACGTGCCGATGACTTGCGGAACGGCCAGAATAATCGTGACCGCCGCCAGGAATTTCATGACAATGTTCAAATTGTTGGAGATGATGGAGGCAAAGGCATCCATCGTGTTGGTCAGAATGTTGCTGTAAACCTCCGCCATGGAGAGCGCCTGCTCATTCTCGGTAATAGCGTCCTCCAGTAAATCCTCATCATCGGGGTAGAGCCGCAGCGGCGATCCGCCCGCGTCACCCTCCTCGACCGGGCGCAGCCGGGAACGCAGGAGTTTGTCCATGACGATATGGTTAGCCCGCAAGCCGGTAGTCAGATAGACAAAGCTCTTCTGAATCTCGGTCAGCTCGAACATCTCTTCGTTTCGCATTGAACGGACAAGGACCGCTTCCAGCTGTTCGGCCTTACTGTAGAGACGGTGCACGCTATCCAGATACTGGCGGGCGGTCCGGTAGAGAAGCTGCAAAAGCAGACGTGTCTTCTTGCCCGGATGGACCCTGGCATTCTGCATGAGTCCACGTACCACCGGGGTATCTTCCAGGCAGACGGTGGCCAGGCAGTCGTGGGCGATCACGATCCCCAAAGGAATGGTTACGTACTCCACCTCGGACCGGGCAGCCGGAACCCGGATGACGATCAGCGCCTGTTCATCTTCGAACTCGTGGTGCGGCCGCTCCTCCGGATCCAGGGCGGCGCTGAGGAATTCTGGCAACAAACCCGTAACTTCACTGACCTTCCTGAGCTCCGCATCATCGGGTCGTACCAGATCGATCCAGATGCCCGGCTGGGACAGATCGTGAACCTCCTGCAAGACCCCACCGACTTCCCGATATGCCCGCAACATTATCCCACCCCCCGGCCGGCACGACGCTGGCCTGCCCCACCTGCTCCTGGAACCGGGGAACCGGGGGTCTCAGGACAAAAGAAAAAGGCCCGCAAGGGGCCTCCCGTCAACGTGCCAGCCGGGCGCCACCCTGCGCCCCAGCGGGATCAGCCGGGACATACCCCCAATACCCCTGCATTCCGGCGTCTTGCAGGCTGATTAGTCTCTTGTCGATCAGCGTCCACCAGCATTTCACCTCTTACGCCAGCCCATTCTACCAGTGCCTGCCGCTCAGGTCAATCGGTTCGCGAGTGGTATCTGCGCCAGATCGACTCCTACCTGGGGGCAGCAGTTGCCACCCCAAGGCAGAGCAGGTCAAGGAGGATAACAACCACCTGCGTCCATATCCCCAGGTTGCCGGATTGGAGCTGTGGGTGTGGCAATAGACCGGTATGAGTTGGGAAGAAGAGACGCTGATGATAGAAGTATCCAATCGCTACTTCCAGGTCGGGCAGTATACCCCCAACCGCTCCCAGAAGGAGAGGGAGCACGAGTTCAGCTCGTTGCCGGCGATGTAGATAGATGCATGCCATCGCCAGCACGGCTGCAGTTGCCACCAGGTCGACGATGGCCGCAAGCGCTGTCCGGTAATCCCGGTGCGGCGTCTCATCGAGGGGGATGTGCGATATCACGCCTGCCAGTAAGGCTGCCGCGGGATGGCGCAGCATTACCCCCAGCGCCGCACCGGTCAATCCGTGAGCCAGGCTAATCACTGCCGAACGCACCTGCCTTCCTTCGTACCATCCTCCATATTTCGACCGCTTCGTCTACATGCAGAAGGTAGGCAGCAATGGCAAAGCCCATGATGCCGGCGATCACCCCTGCTCCCACCTCCGCAGTACGTGCTGCCATGCTGGCAGTACCAAGGAGGCTCCGGACCAACGCCGCCCCCTGCCAGGCGGCCAGCGCCAGGGGAATACAGGCTATGCCTGTCAATATTGCCACCTTCAGAATCGGACCATAGCCGATCGGGCCGATCCTCCTGTGCAAGTGCCAGAGATAGCTGCCCATAGCAGCTAATGCGGCCAGCGCAAAGGAAAGGGCCAAGCCCAGGTAACCCGGGGACGTGAACCGGAGGAAGAGCAGGCCAAGGCCGAAGTTGACGAGAAGGTTGATCGCGGCTACCCGGACGGGGGTGCGCGTATCCTTGAGGGAGTAGAACACCCGCGCCAGTATCTGCACTCCGGCCAGTCCAATCATTCCCACGGAGTAGATACTCAGGGCCGCGGCAGTAGCGGCAGTATCCTCGTCGTCAAACGCCCCGGTCTGAAACAGGAAGCGAACGATGGGACGGCCCAGCACCATCATTCCTGCTGCTGCCGGGATGGTCAGAAAGAGGACCAGCCGCAGGGATCGCACCACTGTGTACCGGAGCCTGTCAATCTCGTTCAGGGCAGCCTGGCGGGTAAGAGTAGGGAAAATGGCCTGGGACAATCCCATGGCAAAGATACCCAGGGGAAACTGCATCACGCGGTTGGCAAGACGTAGCGCCGTCATACTGCCCGAGCTCAAGCCCGAGGCCAGGTTCTGCGTGAGAATCACGTTCAGCTGGCCGATGGACAAGCCTATGACGGCCGGACCCATGAGAGTCAGCATGCGTCGGAATGCCGGGTGCTGCAGATCTACCCGAGGCCGGTAGAACCGGCGGGCATACCGCCAGATCGCCGGCAGCTGCACGAGGAAGTTGGCGGCCGCCCCGGCCACCGCTCCGTAGGCCATTCCCACCACACCCAGGCGTGGTCCCAGGATGTAGGTGCCGCCAATAATGCCCAGATTGTAGAGAATTGGTCCCAAAGCCGGGGCAGTGAAATGCCGATAAGAGTTGAGTACGCCCATCTGCAGGCCGGCCAGCGCGGTAAAAAAAACGGCCGGGAAGGTGATGCGCATCAGGCGGATGAGCAGCAGCCGCTGTTCACCTGCAAACTCGTAGGCCACCAGGGGGGCAAGTTGAGGAGTGAAGATGATACCCAGGACGAGAAAGAGAAGCAGTACGCCCAGGGTGACATTGATGAACGTGCTGCCGATCCGCCACGCCTCTTCCTCCTGGTCCCTGGCGAGGTACTCGGTGAAGACGGGAATGAAAGCCGCACTCAACGCGCCGCCGACCAGCAACATGTACATGAGATCGGGTATGCCAAAGGCAGCCGTGTAAGCGTCCGTATCACTGCTGCGGCCAAAGATGTCGGCCACCGCCCGTTCCCGCACGAACCCAAGCAGCCGGCTGATCAGCGTGGCCGTCATCAGAATACCGGCGGCCCGCAGTACGCCGGTCGTCCCCTGCCGGGTAGAAGCCGCTCCTTCCACCGGGCCCGCCGAGCCGGCGGTACTGCTTGTACCAGGGTCGCCGCCAAGTTCCTGACCCTCAGGAACTGAAGAGACGGCCTCCGATCGCTCTTCCGTGGCGTCGGAAGCCTCGGGTGTGATGGGTGTGTTCTGATCTTCCAACTGGACTACTCCTCAAACCCAGGTTACCGGCGGTTTATGATTGTGGCGAGCGCCCGCCCCAAAAGCCGGCCGGCCGCCCTGGCCTCGGCCAGTTCGTTGGTATAGGTTCCCACCTCGACAACCAGAAGTCTGGGAAGCAGATCCTGGTTGAAGCGGGCGTCCTCCCGTAACATGATACCCCGGGAAACGCCGGGATGGAGTTTTTGTAACGCCTGATGTAATTCTTGAGCAAAGGCCAGGTTCTTTCCCCAGTGCGGGTTGGCCAGCGCCGTCGTATTCGTACCCACGACAAAGGCGACCCGGGCTATCCTTTCCCCGTCACTGCTCACGGCATCGGGCGAGTACTCCTTCCCATCCCTGTGGATGTCCAAAGCGACGACGATCGACGGATACTTCTGCAGATACTCACGAACCAGTTGGCGCGAATTGCTGTAGGCTCGGCGAAACTCCGGGTAATCATTCACCCTTACCGCGTGAACTACCGGTATCCCCGCCGCCCGCAATGCGCTGGCGATCTCCTTTCCGACCTGGACCACCCCGGAGTTGATACTGTTCCATTCGTAATGATCCTTTTCCGCCTGCCGTCCCGGCGCATGATACGATTCGGCGGTGTGAGTGTGGTATATCAGGACCAGCGGAGCACGGTAGTCATCCTCCCTTGACCCTTCCCCCCCGCCCGTAGCCGGGCGCGGCGTACCGCTCCCTGTCTCTGCTGCAGCACTCGGGGTGCTGTTTGCCTCGCCGTCACGCGCAGCGCTGGTCCGGCTTGCGGAGACGGCAGAGCCGGCATCTGGCTGCGCCGGTACGGCCAGACCGCCAGATGGCGTAGCCAGGAAGGCTTGCCCGGCCGACCCTGTCATAAACGAAGAGGGGATCGCCTCCGGCGGGGGCCATTCACCCCCGGCTCCGACCACCTCATTATCCCCGATCACTGCCCCCAGACCTATGCCGCCTCGCGCCGGCAGCCGGGAGGCGGACAGGGAGGCATGTCCGCCGCCGGCAGCGCGAAATCCGGGTAGTGTATGCTGCAATATGCTGGCGGGACTGCTTACATCGATACCCGTAAGCGCGGCTAGCCACCTCCGGATGCCATGATCACCGGGAGGTGACCCGCCCAGCTGGCCTTCTTCGCCGTCCAGCAACGTTTCCGGGTCCGGCCCGGAGCGCCGCAATCCCGGCAGAGCCGTGGCCAGATCCCAAGTCCACAGCTCGCGGGCGACCAGACGCATGCCAGGCCAGACCAGTCCCCGCAGGCGGTCCCTCCACGTGGGAGGGGTTGTCGCCTCGCCGGTGAGATCCATGATTTCCTCCCCGCCGTGATCCCCCGGCGCGAGGGCGGGTACGGCCTCCTGTTGGCTCAACCCCAGAAAAAGACCGTAAAGACCGGCACCCACAAGGAATAGGCCCAGAAAGAATGCGACCAGCGCGGACAGAAGCGAGAAATCCCTTTCTCTGCGGGTCGGACTTGCCCGGTAGCTGAGAGGATGAGGGCGGGCTCGATTAAACATCGGTCTGCCCACACGGATGCCCGGATGCTGGTGGCCCGCCCGCAGCAAGGTTGCCGGGATTTGCGGCAAACCGACGCCCCTGTCCCGTTTGGCCGTACCACTGGCTGCAGCGCGGCCGGCAGCAGAGGCTGATCTGAGCGGTGGCCTTTGCGGAGTGGAAACCACCGGTAGCTTATCCTTCGGCGGAGAAGAAAGTGAGGGTACCCGCCACCAACCCGAGGAACCGACCATCGGCCGCCCGGGAAGCCCGGGTACCCCCAGAGGTTTCTTTCCCCGCGTCTCTATTTTCATTGTTAATCCCCCCGACCCCCCAAGGAGTTGAGCTTTGCCAGGATACTGGTTGATCTATATGCCGGGGGGGAGATCGGGTAGTCCACTACTGCAACGTGTCGAAAGCTTCTTCCAGCGTGAACCCCGGATGTAGTCCGACGTTGATTCCCGCCGCAATTACCGCCGCCAGATCGTCGATGAGGGAGTCCACTTCCTTGGGTGTGACTATCATGGTTCCGAGATATGGTCCAAGCAGCGTGCGCAGCGTCTCCTCCTTACCGGCCTCACCGGGGCCGGGAATGATTCCGTCCCGCACGCGCGGACCGCCCGCTGACCAACCAGGGGCCCCTGCTGCGAGACCGCTTGCCTCAACAGGGCTGCCCGGTACTGCCGCGGCCGGCGCCGGGCGAGCGGTGGCAGGCAGGTCCGAAGCCCCCCTTCCCGCAAGCCGTTCCCAGGCATCTGAGACTATGGTCATAGCCCCGATGACGGTGGGTGCTCCTATCACGAGTACCGGCACCCCAAGATCAGCCTGAGTGATTCCTTTGCGGCGATTTCCCACGCCCGATCCCGGGGAGATCCCAGCATCCGAGATCTGGATTGTCGTCCCCAGCCGTTCCACGGTGCGTGCCGCCAGGGCGTCGACACAAAGTACCAGCGCCGGTTTAAACCGTGCGACGAGCGCCTCCACGATCTCGCTGGTCTCCAATCCGGTCAGGCCCAGTACCCCGGGAGCGACCGCAGCCACAGGGCGAAAGCCCTGGCGGGCTTGCGGTGGCGCGTAGCGAAACAAGTGCCTGGTGATAAAGGCGTGCCCGACCACTTTAGGCCCAAGCGCATCGGGGGTAGCGTTCCAGTTGCCCAGCCCCACCAGCAGGACCGGCGCCTCCGGGGAGAGCTGCATGGCGGCGATGAAGCGACGAATCTCCGCCCCCACCTGGGCCGCCACCTTTTCGTGCAGGGTCGGGTTATGTTCCCGCAGCCCGGCCACCTCTAGCGTGACATACCGGCCCTTGACCTTCCCCATGAGGCGAGATCCGATGTCCGACTCAATGTCAACCCGCAGGAGAGTGCCGCCCGCGATTGGCTCCCGCTTCACTATGACGCCGGGAATCTCCGGCGCACCCTCTCTTTCAATTACCACCTCCCGCGCCTCAATGGCCAGGTCCGTGCGGATGCCGTATCTGCGCGCCCACTCATCTTCCGGTAAATCGAGCGCTTCCTCTTGCAAGAAACCCACAAGCGGCGGGCGCAGCAAGGCCCGGGCCCGCCAGGCTCGTGACCAATCTGATACCACGCTAAATCCCCCCGCAATAACCTCTCCTCGGGGCGAAAGAAGTATACTCTAGGGGTTGTCTCCCTTGTGATGGGCATGCAGCCGTGATAAACTACGGAAGGTTATGCAAGAAGGAGGGGAGCTGGATTGCCCAACACGAAATCGGCGGCCAAAGCACTGCGGGTTTCCGAACGCCGGAGACTGGAGAATGCTCTGCACCGTGGCAAGATGCGTTCGGCGGTCAAGCGTTTCCGCCAGGCGCTGAGCGAGCGCAACCGGGAGCTTGCCGAGCAGCTGCTTCGTCAAGCCGTTGCCATGATCGACAAGGCGGCCAGCAAGAAAGCGATTCACAAGCGTCAGGCCGACCGCCGCAAGTCCCGCCTGATGAAAGCTTTTTACAACACCTTTGTCCGTTCCGCGTAATAGATCCGGCCTGGGAGATACGCGGCGGCCGGGTCACATCAGACCCGGCTGATTTTTATGCAAAGAAGCTGGAGAGCGGCCGCGCCTTCAAAGCGGCCGCTTTTGATATCACTCTCCGTCTCAGCCAGACACCGGAACGCCTCTTTCGCCTGCGCCACAGAGAAACGGCGGGCATGGGCCAGCAGTCGGCGCAGGGCCCCCGGCTTCAGCCCCATGACATTGGCGATCGCTTGGGGTTGGGCCCCCCCTGCCAGCATCTCCGTGGTAATAAGCAAACGTCGCCAGTACCAGGCTAGGGTCGCGAGGATAGCCAGAGGTGGGCGACCAACCGCCAGCAATTCGTCGAGAATCTTGAGAGCGGCGGCAGTTCTCTTCTCGGCAAGGGCGTCGGCCAGATCAAAAATGCGGAACTCCGAGACCTGCGTCCAGCTCAAGCTCTGTACCGCCTGCAGATGCTTTCTTTCAATGACCTTCTCTGGCCCGGCATAGGCTATCACTTTGGCCAGCTCAGTTTCGAGTGCCTGCAGATCCGCCCCAACCTCTTCTACCAACCTGGCTGCGAGGGCTAGCGCCAGCCTGTAGCCCTGCCGGGATGCCTTCTCCACCAGCTGTTGCGGCAGGGCGGAAACCGCAGGAGATCTGATCTCTACCACGCTCCCCTGCGACTCCACGGCTGCACGCAAAGGGGCAAGCTCCTGCTTCCCCTCCCCTGCTTGCAGCACCAGGCAGGCCGATTCCGGCAGCCGGGCAATCTCCCGCGCCAGAGTCTGAACCTCTTCCGCCGACCAGGCGTCGACATCGACAACACGTACCACGCGCCGCCCTCCCAGGAAGGGAAGGACGGACGCCGCCGCGAGAACCTCGCGGGCAGAAGTTTCAGCGGCAGAGTAGCTTGCCTCGTTCCAGGAGGAGGTCGCTGCCTTGCTCTCTGCTTCCCCGCCCAAGCCCAGAGCCGTCTGGCGGATCAGATTCCACGCCTGGCGGTTGAGAATCGTCTCATCTCCAATCAAGAGATAGACCCGCTGCAGCTTCCCGTTGGTCAGTTGCTGCTCCAACTCGCTGACTGTCAGAGGCAAGTTTACGTCATCTCCTTCGGTCTCGCCGCTCATGTCCGGTTCGGCACCGCCGTCTGGCTATCCCACAAGCGAAGCGAGCGCGGGCGGCGCAGCCCCACTTCATCCCGCACCCACACCTCCACTATCAGCCGCTGCCCGTCCGTAATGAGATGAACTGCACCAAACAGGTCGGTGCGGAGTACCAGCCCAGTCTCGGCCAGAGAGGCCGTCACATGGCGGTCCGGATGCCCGAAACTGTTGCGACCCACGGAGATCACCGCCACCTCCGGGGGCCAGATCTGGCGGTAAAACGGCTTCCACCAGGCAGTTCGCCCTCCGTGGTGCGGGACCTTAAGTACCCGCAGCAGGTCTGCTGCTCCCCTGCTTCGCAACTGCCTCCCGGCAATATCCGTGCACAGGGCCTGTTGCCCGGAGCTCTCGAGGTCACCCGGAAAGAGCAGACCTACCAAACCGTAGGTGAAAAGTAAGACGAGCGATCGGTTATTCTCGCTCCACTCCGGGGCGTCCTTCCCAGGCCACAGGACTTCCACGGTCAGACCACCTGGCAGGTGCTGCCAATCCCCTGCCTCCAGTTGAGCAGCTGGCACGCTCGCATGCTGAAGCTCCGGGCTCGCCGTTATTCCAGGCCCATACCATACTCTCTTGACTTGCAGGCGGGTAAGGACCACCGGCAGGCCGCCCATATGGTCGTCATGGGCATGGGATAGGAATACGGCCTCAAGCTGCTTCGTGCCGGTCACCCGTTGCACTGCTGCCACGAGCCGCTCGGCTGCGTAGGCTGGACCGGTATCCACCAGAATACCCCGTCCGCCCTCAGGGAGAAGCAGAGCGGCATCACCCTGTCCAACATCAAAGAAGTAGACGTGGAGGAGATGCCGACCTTTACGAATTTCCGACAGACTGCTTCCCAGGCAGATCAGAACAAGCACCGCGGCCAATCCGCGTATGATCACCGCCCCTGGGGGCCGCACCGGCCGCAGGTGGTGAAAGGGAAGTTGGAAACCTCCGCGCTGGATCATCGCCAGCCGTACCGCCAGGGCAGCCAGCACCAGTATCGCCCCCGGTGGCGGCGGAGGCAACCGTACCAGACTGACCGGCAGCCGACCTACCGCTTCGAGAATTGCCCAACTATAACGGAGGGGCAGGAGCAGGAGCATTCTACTGATCCACTCCAGCCACCCGATACCCGGCAACGCAGCGCAGATGGCATGAATTGAAGCAAGCGGCACCACCGCCCCCATAACGGGCGTAACCAGCAGGCTGGCCAGCAAGCCCCAGACTGCCACCTCTGAAAAGGCAGCCCAGATAATCGGGAGTGTGCTGAGCTGGGCCACCAGCGTGACTGCCAGGCTCGCCCCCACCTGCCCGCCAAACCAGGGGTGCCAGTGGGCCAGTAACGACCAGAGCCGTCCCGACCAGAGGAGCAGTCCGGCTGTGGCAGCAAACGAGAGCTGGAAGCCGAGATCATGCAAAAGGAAAGGATCCCGCATCAGCATGAACAGGGCGGAAGCGGCCAGGAGATTTACCCGTTCCAGCGACCTGTCCTCACCGAGCAGTGTGAAAACGGTTATCATCAGACCGGCCCTGGTCGCCGGAGGACTCGCTCCGCAGAGACCAACATATGCTGCGACTCCCACTACTATCAGCAGACGCCGGAAGCAGGAAGACAGCCGGAGCGACTTGCTGAGCAAGTAGAGAAGACCTGCGAGCAGTCCCACGTGGAGTCCCGAAACGGAGAGGAGGTGGCTCAGACCACTGCGACGGAAGGCTTCCTCCATCGCCTCCGTCATCTCCTCCTTGTCCCCAAGGATCACGCCGGCAGCAAGAGCAGAGAATGGCTGGGGGAGGTTTTTGGTTGCCTGACGCAAAAACCACCTCCTTCCCAGGGTCAAGTACCGGCTGGCCGCCAGCTTCAAACCGCCTGCCCTGCTGCCGACCAGCACTGCTACGTCGGAGGAGTCGGCGTAGGCAACTGCCAGTATGCGACGGCGCGCCAGGTATGCCGCAAAGGAGAAATCCCCGGGGTTCCCGTCCCCCTCCGGGCGACGAAGCTCCACAGCAACTCTGATCCGGTCGCCCGGCAGCAGAGACGCCAGGTTACCCGAGCACACCGACGCGGCCTGCTCCCCTGGCCGACCGCGTGCACCGGCTCCTGTCGGGTCCGCCGCCCGGGCCGGTTGGGCGAAGACGTAAAGAAGGACCAAAGCCGGCGGCTGCACCTCCTGCCAGACCAGCCCTCGAGCCGATGGCAAACTGAGGGCGTAAGACCCAGGAGTGGACTGCCAGCGCTCCGGGCGCAGTACCACTTCCCAGCCTTCCCGTTTATCGGGGGGACGGCGGTAACAGCTCAACACAACCCCCTCGAGGAGGAGAGGTTCTCGGCGTTCGGCCCCAAACGACCGGTAGCGAAGAAGGGGCCAGGCGGCGAGCTTCTCTCTGTCGGCAGACCAGGCACAAGCTCCGCCAAGGACCACACCCAGGAGCAGGAGCAGACTCATCGCTTCTGCTCCGGCCAAACCGCTTTCGCCTCTCCACTCCCGCCACGCCTGCCAGCCAACAGCCATAACCAGAATCAGACTCAAGCCACCCGCAGCACCGGGTGAAACGGGTACTGAGTATGCCAGCAGTATACCGCTGGCCCAGGCGGACACAACCCAGAGCAGCGGACGCCTCAAGGTACGGTCACCCACGACCGTAACTCCCTCAGGCGCGCTTCACCTATCCCCGGCACCTCCTGCAACTCGTCAACGCTTTGGAAAGGGCCGTGTTGCTCGCGGTACTCGACGATCCGGCGGGCAAGGGCAGGGCCGATGCCCGGTAGGGCTTCTAGCTCCGCAGCGTCAGCCCCGTTGAGGGAGATTGGCGTTGAGGGAGAACTTGACGCCGGGGGCGGTCCCGAGCTTGCAACGTCCGGGCCGGCTTTCCCCACTGCGTCGGTCGGCGCGGCCGCAAGCGGTGCAGGTTCCGGGTCAGCGTCTACGGCGGGTATCCGCCCATCTGTATCGGCCTCTTCCGCATCCCTTCCCACTCCCGCAGCTTCCGCCGGTTGCGAACTCTCTCGCGCTTTCGGGTCAACCTCCGTTGGCAACGCCGGAGGCTTCTGCTCTGCGGGCAGGCTCGGCGCCCGCGGCGACTGCCACCACCCCCACAGGTGTGCCGCCAGAGTGATAAGAACCACGACGGCCAGGACCAGGCGCTCGGCGGGTGACAACAACGGCAATCCCCATCGCCCTCCACTCCGCACCCGCATTCCTCCTTACACGACAAAGAAAGCCCGCACCTCCCACCACGGGATTCTGGGGATGCGGGCCTGTTGCCTTCGCCGGCAACTACGTGTCCCTTAGCCGCCGGAAGGCCTCTTCCTCCTATTGCCAGAAAAGGAGAAGTTTATGGCCAACATCGACAGTCACCACTCAAGTCGGGCCAACCTCACACCACAATGTTGACCAGCTTGTCGGGAATGACGATCACCTTACGAGGTGTCTTACCCTCCACGAAGCGCCTGACACCCTCGGCCGCCAGGGCAGCCTGCCGCAGTTCCTCCTCGCTCAAACCAGCCGGCACAACCACCCGGTCGCGCAGCTTGCCGTTCACCTGGACAACAACGGTGACCTCTTCCTGAACGAGCGCCTGCGGATCATAATCCGGCCAGGGCTGCCTGTGCACGCTCTCCTTCTCTCCCAAAGCCTCCCACAGTTCCTCGGCCAGGTGGGGGGCAAAAGGCGCCAGCAGCAAGACCAGGGTGCGAATGGCTTCGTCAATCTGGCTGCCGCACTGCTCCTCCAGGGGCTTGGACCGGTACTCGTACAGGCCGTTTACGAACTCCATGATGGCGGCAATAGCGGTGTTGAGCTGGAAGCGCTCCTGGATATCCTGAGTCACCCGCTGAATGGTGCGGTGGATCAAACGCCGCAACTGGGTGGATGGTTCGGCCCTGGCTGCCTCTTTACCGGGCGTCTCCTGCCAGTCCCAGAAAAGACGCCAGACGCGCTGGAGAAAGCGATATATACCCTCAACACCGCTTTCGCTCCACTCAAGGTCACGCTCGGGCGGGGCGGCGAACAGGATAAACATGCGGGCAGTATCCGCTCCGAAGCGGGCGATGATCTCCTCCGGGTCGACGATGTTGCCCCGGGACTTCGACATCGCCGCGCCCCCCAAAGTCACCATTCCTTGCGTGAAGAGCTCTGTGAACGGTTCATCAAAGTTTATGAGGCCCGCGTCGTACAGAACCTTGGTAAAGAACCGGGAGTAGAGCAGGTGGAGAACGGCGTGCTCCACCCCCCCGATGTACTGGTCAACGGGCAACCAGTAGTTGACGGCCTCGCGATCGAGCGCCTGCCGGTCGTCGTGGGGGCAGGCGTAGCGCAGGAAGTACCAGGACGAATCGATGAAGGTGTCCATGGTGTCTGTTTCGCGCCGGGCCGGCCCGCCGCAGTGGGGGCAGGTAGTGTTGACGAACTCCGGCACTGTCAGAAGTGGCGACAGACCGCCCGGTCTGAAGTCCACGTTGCGCGGCAGGAGCACCGGCAGGTCTTTTTCTGGAACGGGCACGACCCCGCACTTGTCGCAGTAGATGAGAGGGATCGGGCAACCCCAGTACCGCTGACGGCTGATCAGCCAGTCCCGCAGGCGGTATTGCACCCGGGCACGTCCTGCTCCCCGTTCGGCCAGCCACCGGGTGATCTTTGCCTTCCCTTCCTCGCTGGGAGTACCGTCAAAGGGGCCGGAATTGATCATGATGCCCGGTCCATCATAGGCGCATTGCATATCATCGCCGGAGAGCGGAGCGCCGGTGGGAGAGATGACCGGGCGGATGGGTAAACCGTAGCGGCGGGCGAACTCGAAATCCCGTTGATCGTGGGCGGGAACACCCATGACGGCGCCCGTCCCGTATTCCATCAGTACGTAGTTGGCCACCCAGATAGGAATCGGTTCACCATTGGCCGGGTTGATGGCAAAGGCACCGGTCGGAATACCCACTTTCTCCGCTACGGCCCGTTCCCGTTCTGTGATGGCAACCTGCTCGCGCAACTTGTTGATCTGCTCCATCAGGTCGGAACGGCCCGCCACCAGCTTCTCCGCCAACGGATGCTCGGGCGCCAGCACCATGAAGGTGACACCATAGATAGTATCCGGCCGGGTGGTGAAAACCGTGATCTTCTCGTCGCTCCCCTGAACCGGGAAGTCCACTTCGGCGCCCTCGCTCTTGCCGATCCAGTTGCGTTGCATCACCCGGACCCGCTCCGGCCACCGCTCGAGCTTGTCCAGGTCCTGTAGCAGGCGCTCGGCGTACTGGGTAATGCGCAGAAACCACTGTTCAAGATACCGTTGTTCGACCGGCGAGTGGCAACGCCAGCACTCGCCGTCCACCACCTGTTCATTGGCGAGAACCGTGTTGCAGCCCGGGCACCAGTTGACCCGCGAGGCCGCTTTGTAAGCCAGCCCTCGTTTGTAGAAGAGCAGGAAAAGCCACTGCGTCCATCGATAGTACTCCGGATCGCAGGTTGCAAACTCCCGGTCCCAATCATAGCTCAGACCGAGCTTTTGCATCTGTCCCCGCATGTAGGCGATGTTTTCATACGTCCAGTCGGCCGGATGAACTCCCCGCTTGATAGCCGCGTTCTCGGCGGGAAGCCCGAAGGCATCCCATCCCATCGGGTGGAGCACCTCAAACCCCTTCATCCGGTAGAAACGGCTGACGACGTCCCCCAGCGAGTAGTTGCGGACGTGACCCATATGCAGACGTCCTGACGGATAGGGGAACATCTCCAGGCAGTAGAACTTGGCCCGGCCCGGGCGTGCCTGCGAGCGGTAGATTCCGCTCTCTGCCCAGCGCTT
>JADBKP010000012.1 GCA_014896315.1 Limnochordales bacterium | reverse complement strand
CGGCGTGAGCTCCCGAACGTCAAGGATGACGACATCATTAGCCTTCTTATCCTCTGCTGCCTGTGCCGCCTTCCGGGCCAGCTCCTCACCCGGGATTGCCATCACCAACCTCCTTCCCTCGTCCTGCCCGCCAGCCTTGAACGCTTTGCGCCAGCTCTGTCTTCCAACCGGTAACACCGTTTCCTCCGCTCCGAGCGCGCACGCGCCTTAGAAGATCGTTGCGCGTCAGTAGAGTCTGGGGGTGTATCAGCAGGCCTGCCCCAAGCAGGTAGTGAATCATGCTTTCGCTGATCGCCAGGGCCGCCCTCTCCAGATCATCCGAGGCTAGCCGCCGCAACTCCTCAACCCCGGCGAAGCTGCGCCCCGGCTCAATAGCGTCCGCCACGTACAGTATCAACTCGAGCCTGCCCATGCCCGGCCGTCCAGTGGTATGATTGGCGACAGCCTTCAGTATCTCTATGTCGTCGAGCCCCCACTCCTGCCTGACCCAGGCAGCGATGACCGGCCCGTGCAACAAGAACGGCATCTCCCGCTCCACGTCGTCGCCCACTATACCAAACGCCTCTGCCTGCTGCAACAGTCGCTCCGCCGGCCATTCCCTGGCCAGGTCGTGGACCCAGGCGGCGAGCCGGCCACGGTACTCAGGCTCGTCAAATCGGCGACAGAGACTGGCGCAGGTCTGCACTACCCCCTCCACATGCGCCCGCCGCATGGGGGAAAGATGGGTCGCCATCTCCCGCGCCCGGGCTTCCCACAACTCCAGTCTCTCCCTGGGCGTCGCATAATCCAAAGCCAGACTACCCCCCGCAGGGCAGATCCCAGAAGCCACCTCTCCCGGCTACGGGTCATCGGGAGGCACCGGGGTCGTCGCTCCGTAGAGACCGTTCTTGTATATGTACGAAGCGACAGCTTCTGGCACTAGATAACGAATGGGCCGGCCGGTGCGTACCCGTTCCCGTATGTCCGTTGAAGAGATGGCCATTGCTGGCACTTCCAGAACTTTGATCTGGTCGGCATGCCGCCGGTACAGCTCTCCCAGTTGCTGTTCGAGCCGTCCCAGATCGTAGCCGGGGCGCGTGGCCGCCACAAAGGTGCAGAGCCGGAAAAGTTCATCCGGCTCTTTCCAGCTTAGTATCTCCAGAATAGCATCGGCCCCTGTGATGAAGTACATCTCCACTTCCGGTCCGTAGATCCGACGCAGATCATGCAGGGTGTCGATGGTGTACGTATATCCGGGACGCTCGATATCGACCCGGGAGACCTCGAAGTGCGGATTGGTCAGCGTCGCCAGGACCGTCATGGTGTAGCGATGTTTCGCGTCGGTGGTTGACCCGGGCGGCTTGTGTGGCGGCTGCCCCGTCGGGACAAATAGGACCTGATCCAGGTGGAACTCTGCCCGCACCGCCTCGGCCGTAACCAGGTGCCCGTAGTGAACGGGGTCAAAGGTGCCGCCCATGATACCCAGTTTGCGAATAGACCTGCCTGCGCCCACGTCTACCCCTCAGCTCTCCCGTACTTGGCCGTTGCCGTACACACGGAACTTGACGGTGGTCAACTCCCGCAAACCCATCGGTCCGCGGGCATGCAGCTTCTGCGTACTGATACCGATCTCCGCCCCCAGGCCAAACTGCTCCCCATCGCTGAAACGGGTAGAAGCATTCACGTAAACGCAAGCAGCATCCACTTCGTCCAGGAAACGCTGCGCGGCCGTGTAGTCGTTGGTCACTATCGCTTCGGAATGGCGGCTCCCGTAGCGGTTGATGTGAGCGATCGCTTCCTCCAGGCTATCGACCACTTTGACGGCCAGGATAAGGTCGAGGTACTCAGCATACCAATCCTCTTCTGTAGCCGGTTTGACATCGGGAACCAGTGCTTGCGTCCGCGGGCAGCCTCGCAGCTCTACTCCCCGTTCCCGCAGCGCCTCCGCTACCTGCGGCAGGAAGGTGGCAGCCACATCCTTGTGAACTAGCAGCGTCTCCATGGCATTGCAGACTGAGGGCCGCTGGCATTTGGCGTTAATCACAATGTTCAAAGCCATCTGCAGGTCGGCGGTGGCATCCACAAACGTATGGCAGTTACCCACTCCTGTTTCGATCACGGGCACTCTCGCTTCCCGAACCACCGTCTGGATCAGCCCGGCTCCGCCTCTGGGAATCAGCACGTCCACATACTCGCGAGCGCGCATGAGCGCCTGGGCAGATTCCCTCCCGGGAAACTCGAGCAGCTGCACCGCCTCCCGCACCACCCCGGCCGCCTCAAGCCCAGCGTGCAAGGCGCGCACAATGGCCATGTTGGAACGGAGCGCCTCATGTCCCCCTCGCAGGATTACGGCGTTGCCCGCCTTCAAACAGAGCCCAGCAGCATCGGCCGTCACGTTCGGCCGGGCCTCGTATATGATACCGACCACCCCGAGCGGGACACGAACCTCTTCAATCACCAGACCGTTGGGGCGAACCGTACGGGAAACCCCCTCGCCGACCGGATCGGGTAGAGCGGCCACGTTGCGCAGGCCGCGGGCCATCCCCGCGATCCGCTCGGGCGTCAGCTTCAACCGGTCCAGCAATGCCCCGGTACGGCCGGCAGCCGCTGCCTCCTCGTAATCCTTTCGATTGGCCTCCAGGATCTCTTCCTGTCGGGCCAGTAACGCGTCAGCCATGGCCAGCAGCGCCCGATCCTTGACAGCACTGCGCAGCACTGCCAGCTGCCGGCTGGCGGCTTGAGCCTTTCGCCCTTTCTCTGCAACCTCCTGCTCAGCTTTCTCTAGCAGTCCCGTCACGTCCATAGTCGGCTACCCTCTCTTACCAGGAAATCACCAGGTTGTCCCGGTGAATCACCTCGTCAAAGTCACGCCGCCCGAGGATTCGTTCGATATCGCAGGTATGAACTCCTTTGATCGCCGCAATCTCCGCCGCCGAGTAGTTGGTGATCCCCCGGGCGAGCTCCCGTCCGCTTTCGTTGACTACCTGGACCAGAGCTCCCCGCGGAAAACTGCCCTCCACGCGCACTACCCCGGCAGCCAGCAGGCTCTTCCCTTCGTTGAGCAATGCCGCCTGCGCACCGCTGTCCACCACGATCCGGCCGTGGGGACGGTCGTGACCGACGATCCACCGTTTCCAGGCCGGCTGAAAGCCGCGCGGCGCGAAAACCGTGCCAATCTCCTTTCCCTGCAGGACCTGCCCCAGGACACCTGGCCGCGCTGCAGCCAGGGCCACTACGGTCCCACAGGCCGTGGCAATGCGGGCCGCCTCCAGTTTGGTGCGCATTCCCCCTCGCCCCCGGCCGGGGTCACCTGGACCGGCCGCGGCGGCCAGAAGTTCGGGAGTGATCTCCTCTACCTCCGGGAGCAGGGTGGCCTCCGGATCCTTGCGGGGATCGGCAGAATAGAGCCCGTCCACATCCGTCAATATCACCAGAGCGTCTGCGCCGATGAGGGTTGCTACCAACGCCGACAACGTGTCATTGTCGCCAAAGCGCAGCTCCTCGACGGCAACGGTATCGTTTTCGTTTACGATCGGCAAACAACCCCACCGCAGCAGCTGCAGGAATGTGTTGCGGGCGTTCAGATACCTCTCGCGCCGGGAGACATCCTCCCGGGTGAGCAACACCTGCGCCACCACCACACCCCGGCGACCGAAAGCCTGTTCATAGGCATGCATGAGCAGCCCCTGGCCTACCGCCGCGGCCGCCTGCTGCTGCGGTAGTAAGGCGGGCCGCTCCAACAGACCCAAGCGCCCCCGGCCGGCCGCCACTGCTCCGGAGCTGACCAGAACCAGCTCCCGCCCGCCGGCCTGAGCGCGGACAAGCTCATCTGCCAGACCCTCCAGCCTGACAGGGTCGAGGTTGCCGTCCGGCGAGGTGAGTGAGCTGGTGCCTACTTTTACGACCACCCGACGGGCAGCTGCCAACCGCTGCCGCGCTCCCATCGCCCCGCCTTCAGATGCTGCTGGCATGGCCCGTTGCGTGGCCATAGACTCCCACCCCTCTGGCCAAGCGGTTGCTGCCCTCACCAGAGCTTAGCTGCTTTACTCCCAAAACTCAAACTCCCTTTCGCCAATCCAGACGGTATCCCCTGCCCTCGCTCCGGCCCGCCGCAACTCCTCCTCGACTCCGACCCGCTTCAACCAACGCAAAAACTCTCGCAAGGCTTCGTCGCTGCTCAGGTCGAAGCGCTGGAGGAACCGGGAGACCGCCTCGCCCTCCACCCGGAATCCGCCTGCCTGGCGGACTACTCTGACGGCCGGACTCTCCGTTCCACCCCGCCGGCCTCGCCGGCGCGGCTCGCGCCCTCGTACAGTCGGGAGCTCGATAACATCCGGCACTCGCCCGCTCATCCCCCGCTCGGAGAGCCGGTCCGCCTCGCCCCCGATCACCTGCCCGTCTGAGCCTGCCTCCGCCGGCCCGGAAACTTGCAGCCGGAGAGCACGCAGATGCCGGAAGACCGCAGTGATCAGCTCCTCTACCCCCTCCCCGGTTGCGGCGGATATGGGGAAGATCCGGTCCGCTGCCACCCCTCGGCTGATCAAATATTGTTGAAATCCGGGCAATCGCTCCCGCGCCTCGCTCAAGTCAATCTTATTGGCCGCCACCAGCTCCGGCCGGGTGAGCAGCTCCGGGTTATAGCGCCCAAGCTCATCCCGTACTATCTCATAAGCCCGCTCCGGTTCGCTGCCGCTCAGGCCGGAAAGATCTACCACGTGGATAAAAAGCCTGGTGCGCTCGATATGGCGCAGGAATTCATGCCCAAGCCCGGCTCCGGCATGTGCCCCCTCGATCAACCCGGGAATATCGGCCATAACGAAGCTTTCTCCTTCTTCCAGCTCGACCACCCCAAGCTCGGGGGTAACGGTAGTAAAGGGATAGTCGGCAATACGCGGCCGGGCGGCGGTGGTGCAGGCAAGCAGTGAGGATTTGCCGGCGTTGGGCAACCCGATCAGCCCCACGTCGGCAATAAGCTTGAGTTCGAGCAGCAAGGCCCGGGCCTCACCCGGCTCTCCTTTCTCCGCCAACCGGGGTGTCTGCCGGCTGGGGGTAGCAAAGGCTGCGTTGCCCCGACCGCCACGTCCACCCCGGGCCACAAGGACGCGCTGGCCGGGCCGCACCAGGTCAGCCAGCTTCTCCCCGCTGTTCGCGTCGATCACGACCGTGCCGACCGGAACCGGGAGGATCAGATCCTCCCCGTCCCGACCATGCTTGCGGGCTCCCTGCCCGTTACCCCCGGGCTCTGCCTCGAAGCGATGACGGTACCGGAAGAAAGAGAGGGTTGATTGGTCGGGTCGAGCTTCCAGGTAGACGTCTCCACCCTTCCCACCATCACCCCCGTCCGGTCCGCCATGGGGCACATACTTCTCGCGTCGGAAACTTACTGCACCGTGACCCCCGTCTCCCGCCCGTACCTCGATCCTGGCCCGGTCGATCACTCACCTGCGCGGCTGTCCGCCGGCACCCTGCAGGCCCCGACGCCGCGGGCACGGACAACCGCTTCCTCCCTTCATCTCCCTGGACGCCATACTCACTTATCTGCAGCTGGGAGTAGGTTATCTCGCTGGTAGTCAACAAGCACTCCGTTCACCAGCAACTTATTGCCATCCGTGCTGATCTGCCCTCCTGCTGGGGCCACCACTATGACGGCTGCCGAACGGCCGGGAAGAACAAAGCTTGCCTTCCCTGTTACGGCCCGGGCGACAAACTCCTTGCCGACGGCATCGTACAGGTCGTACGCGCCCTCGCCCACGTCGATCAAGACCGCCTTCGCCTCCGGATACGGGTTGTAGTAGAGGTAGGTCGGATAGGCCGGCGCATGGAAGAAGTCGGTGGCCAGTAGATCGAGCTGCAGAATCTTCTCCACATTGGTCGTGGCCACTATTGCGCCCAGCATCCCCACATGGGAGCTGCCGTACAGGGCAAAATCGGTGGCCGCCCAACCGGACCGCCGCGCATCGCCAGCCGCGTAGGGAGTTATACCCGCCCACTCCTTGCGCAGCCCCTCGTAAGCAACCACGTTACGCACTGCCTCCGACCAATCGTCGCTGGACTGGTTCTGCCGGGGCAGATACCTGGGGTAGAAGAGGCGGGCATTCGTGGCCAGATTGAGGATCCACTTACCAAGTGCCCGGGCATAGCGGGGATCATAGCGGGCAATGGGTACCAGAGCCGCTGCCATCTGGAAGGTGTTCATGGCAAAGGCGTAACCGCCGCCGTCGGTCAGGCTGCCCACCAGGCCGTCGACGGCATAGCGTCCCCATTTGCCGGTAATCACTCCCCATCCCGGACGCGCGTACGAAGGTCCAAAGCACCAGTTGAGCAGCTTCTCCAGATTGTATTCCCGCCCCAGCTCAGCGTTGAGTCGGGCGGCGAGATAGGCGCCATACGGCAGCAAAACTTCGTAGAACGGGTTAATATCGAGCGACTCCAGGTACTCCAGCGCTTGTTCCGCTGCCTGCAAAAAACGGTCTTCACCGAAGGTCACGTAGGCCATGTACTCGAGCCAGGCAATACCGGCCGCCGCGTCCGGCTCGGTCCAGCGTCCGTTCCACACTGGCTCGCCCCTGGCAAAATCAAAGGCCGTATACTCAAAATCGGGCCGGCCATCGCGGCCCACCAGCTTTGCCACCGCCAGGCAGTATCTATCTGCCGTCTCGTACATCATATCCCGCATGCTCAGGCCACCTTCACCCCAGCTTAAGGGCAGCTCTATCCCCGCTACCTTGGGGTATTTATCCACCAGGGCGAAGAAGAGGATGGCCGGATAGATCTCGTACCAGAAGCTGCTTCCTGACCGGCCCCCGATGTTGTTTAACACGACACGCTGCGAGTCGCCAGGGTTGAAGAACTGGCTGGCCATAAGGACCCAGTTGTACCCCTGCTGGTTGCTCTTGTCGATCCCGACCAGCGTCGCTCCGAGTAGGGCAGCCAGCACGTTGATGGCCTCCTGGCTCCCGGGCCCTTGGCGGTAATCTCCCACGTAGCTTGGGAGGAAAAACGTATCCAGGTCGAAGTTCCGGCGGCTCTTATCCCACTGGATCAGAGGCAGATACTCCCCGACGGCGGTAAAGTCAAAAACCAGGGAGTCGTAATCGCGTGCCACCTGCCGCCAGTCCCGCATCACATAGGTTGCGGGTGCGTCCGGCATCAACTCGACACGGGGGATCTCCTTCTGCACCGGGGCCGCCCAGCCCGGAACGGCCCAGACGCAGATGACTGCGGCAAGGACCACGAGCCACCTGGCGACAAGCACCCGGCTGCGCCACATCCTCATCTCCCTCCCTACCTGGTCGTAGGCGTGACCCTCCGCCCCCGGCTCTTCGTTATGAAGAAAAACGACCGGCCCGCGGTCACCACCGCCAGGTCGGCCGTTTTCTCCTTATCCAGCTAACCCTCCTGCCGCGGGAGAACCGACGTCCTGCTTATGCCAGAGCCCGCGGCTATCCTTACTCCCCTGCTGCCGCTGCACCGGCCGCCGAAACAGGCACCACACTTACTCGACGGGCACCCTTCGGCCCCTCAAAACGAACTACTCCGTCTACCAGTGCAAACAGAGTATCGTCCGAGCCACGGCCAACATTGCGCCCGGGCTTGATGGGCGTACCCCTTTGCCGCACGAGGATGTTGCCGGCCAGAACAAACTGCCCGTCGAACCTCTTGACACCCAGACGCTTGGACTCGCTGTCGCGTCCGTTGCGGGTGCTGCCAAGCCCCTTCTTGTGGGCAAAAAGCTGCAGATTGAGACGGAACACTGCCATCACCCTTTCTCTTGCCTCCACGAGGCATAAACCGACTCATTCCAGTCTCGCTCTTCAACACGCAAATACCGTGGATACTGCCGCTCGATCTCTTTTAGAGCCAAAGCTAGCGTGTCCAGAAGTATCCACGCCTTCTCTCGAGCAGCCTTGCTTGTCCCCGGGTCCAGCAGGCAGTACAGCTCTCCGGCCTTCTCATCACTGCCATGCAGGGCCCTGGCCTCCGCCACCTGTAGGATACCGAGTAGCGTCCCCTGCGTCAGTGCGGAAACAGCAGAACAGACGATATCCGACCCGGCCCTTGCATAGCCGGTATGGCCGCGGGCGGCAAATCCCTCCACGTGCCGCCGCCCCTGATTGTCCGCCTCCGACCGCCAGAGGACTACCTGGGTCACGCCCCGGCGCCTACCTCCACGCCAGGCGCAGCTTCTGCCGCTCCGTCCAGCTCAATCCTCTCTATCCACAGATCCGTATAGGGCTGACGGTGACCGGTGCGGCGACGATAGTTGTTCTTCGAGTGGAACTTTTGAATGTAGATCTTGGGCCCCCGCACGTGGGCCATGACCGTTGCAACCACTCGCGCCGCAGGCACGAATGGCCGACCGATCTCCACCCGACCGGCGTCACTTACCAGCAACACCCGTTCCAGAACAACCTGGCTGCCCACCTCGGCAGGAAGTTGCTCAACCCGTACCCGCATCCCGGGCTCCACTTTGACCTGTTTCCCGCCGGTCTCGACAATCGCGTACATCTTTCCACCTCGCTCCCAGACTCGCCGCCTGAGGTGTGCCTTGCACAGCACTTTGCCCGATAAAACCCGAGGCGAGCGGTTGTGGCGCACTAACTTACTTTACCTTCTGCCCCGGTCCAGGTCAAGCCCGTAACGCCGCGAGCGTCATCGTCGCCCCGACCTACACTCCCCCAGCGCCGGCAGGTGTCGCTGCCGAATCCGTCACCATCCGGCCGCGCGCATAAGTGCGGAACACCTTCGTGATCTCCACCTTTAGCCTTTCACCCACGTGCCGGCCGCCACCCTCGATATTGAGGACGTAACCCTCAAGGCGCGCGATTCCGTCCTGGGGATTGGTGATGTGAGGCTCCTCCACTTCCACATCGACGACCTGCCCCTCCCGGACCGGCATCGCCTTGGCCTCCACCTCCGCCTTGCTGCCGGCGGCGACCACACGTATCTCCTCCATGTGCAAGCGGTCATTTCCCTTGATGTATATGGTTTTGTGCGTCTCTTCTTCGAGTCGCTTCAGATTCGACCCACCGGTACCAATTACCATCGCTGCCACGCTAGGATGGAGGGCTACGAGTATCGCTTCGACATCGGCCATGCGCGCGAGTTTCCGAATCTCTCTTTCGGCTTTGGCTCCTACTGTTTCCTCGGACAGAACGCGACCCGTACCGTCACAGTACGGACAGGAACGCTCTAAGAACGATGTCAAACTCTGCCGCGTCTTCTTGCGGGTGATCTCCACTAACCCCAGATGGGTAAAACCAAGTACATGCGTCTTGGTCTTATCCTTACCGATCTCTTCGATGAGTTGCGCCAGCACTTTCTTCTTATCCTCTTCCGAATCCATGTCAATGAAGTCAACAACAATGATCCCTCCAAGATTGCGTAGCCGCAACTGGCGGGCGATCTCAGCCGTTGCCTCCAGATTGGTCTTGAGGACCGTGTCGGCGAGATTCGTACTTCCGATGAACTTGCCAGTGTTCACGTCGATGCTGGTAAGCGCCTCGGTTTCATCGATGACGAGATAACCACCCGATGGCAACCAGACCTTCCGCTTCAGCGCCCTTTCGATCTCATTTTCCAGCCCCCGGGCTTCAAAAAGCGGCACTTCCCCGTCATACAGTTCCACCCGCTCCCGCAGCTCGGGTGAGATCCCCTTCAACAACTGGAGCGTCTTCTGGTATTCGGCCCGCGAATCGATCACCAGCCGGTCCACCTCGTCCGTGAATATGTCCCGGACGACGCGGTATACCAGATCGTAATCCTTGTAGAGCAGCGCCGGCGCTGGCAGTTTCCGGGCGCGGCTTTTGATCTTCTCCCATGTGCGCAAGAGAAAGCGAAGATCGCGTTTGAGTTCCTCCTCGTCCTCGCCCTCCGCAGCGGTGCGTACGATCAGGCCGGCGTTGCGCGGGCGAATCTTGCGCGCCAGTCCCTTAAGGCGCTCGCGCTCCTCGGGATCATCGATTCGGCGGGAGATGCCGACGTATTCCACCGTCGGCATCAAGACCAGATAGCGTCCGGGAATGCTCAGATGAGTGACCACCCGGGCCCCTTTGGTTCCAATAGGATCCTTGGTTACCTGTACTACAATCTCCTGGCCTTCCTTGAGTATTTCGTTTATGGCCTGCGGGCGGAACGGCACGACCGCTTCGTTCTCTTCCTCCGCCTGATGCAGATAACCTCCGAGGTCCGCGACGTAAAGGAAGGCATTCTTCTCCAGCCCGATGTCAACAAAGGCTGCCTGCATGCCGGGAAGCACGTTGACTACCCGACCCTTGTAGATGTTACCGGCCACCCGCTGGTTGCTTTCCCGTTCTACATGGAGCTCGACCAGCCGCCCATCTTCCAGGACGGCGGCACGAGTCTCCATCCTGTTCACATTAATCAGAATCTCTTTGCTCATCCCTGCCCACTCCCATCGTCTCTCCTTGCTCGAGGTGCTTAATAGGTCCGGCGATGGAAGGTATAAAGAAGGAGCGCCAGCATCCCGGCGCACCATCAGGTTCGCCAGCGTATGTGCGGGCGTGATAGGCTTGGGCAGGCAGTCGAAAAGAAAAAGAAAAAAACCAGAATGCAAAACTTGCTGTCAAGTGGGCTTCACCGGCGGTCAACCAGCTGCCTGCACCCGGCGCCCTTTGCCCTCTTCAGCGTTAGGATGATACAACTCCATCGCCGTATACGTCGCCGGAGCCAAACCGAACGAAACTTTGTTCGTCATGGGCAAGTGTACCATTCTCCAACATGACAGTCAACGAGATGAGTGGCCGATACCCCGCCCTCGCAACCTCCCAACAGCATCTTGTAAGGAGATTCCCAAACCGTACCGCCGAGCCAGTGAAAAAAGCTCTCCCTCCGCCACCCAACCTCGGGGACGCCCGCTGCGGTCAACCACCATGACGAGGTTGTAACGGTGCGGCAAGAACCGGTGCACCACCGCTTGCAACGATTCATCACCCGCGGCTACCAGCCACCTGCCCTCCCGCATCCTCCCCGGTACGACGCTGCTGCTGCGCACCCGCTCGAGCACGTATAACTGAAAGGCAAACGAGCCGGTCTCGCCCTCCCGGCGGGCGGCCACTAAGAGAAAAATACCGGTGAGAACGAAGCTCATACCGGCGACCCCTCCAACCCGCCAGATCAGCGCAGCCCCGGCTACGGTTGATGCCAGCCCCCACCACTCGCCCAGGTGAGCTGCCGTACGAGTCGCCGCGATCCACCCCAACCGGGGAGTGAGCAACGCGCGCAAGATCCGCCCTCCGTCGAGCGGGAGGCCGGGAAGCAGGTTGAAGAAGGCCAGGCTCAGGTTTATCTGTTGCCACACAACCAAGAGGTCGCGATCAGGCACAACGCCCAGAGCAGCCACCACCAGACCGGGACCTACCCCAAGAATCAGATTGGTCAGCGGGCCGGCCAGAGCAATGCTTATTTCCGCCGACGGATCGACCACGTTTAACTCCGGTATGTAAGCCCGCCCCCCCAGCGGGGTCAGTTCAACCCGGGCCACCCGCATCCCGAACCGGTATGCAACCAGGACGTGAGCCAACTCATGAACAAGTATCAGACCAAAATAAAACAACCCTACTCCCAGCTGGCCCACCCCGGCCAGAAAAGCCAGGACCACGACCAGGAGAGGGTCAATTGCAATCCAGCGGAGCCTGATCCACACCCGGGATTCTCCTCTGATCAGCTCTCGTATTCAGCCAACGCACGAGAATCCTTAGTTGGCGAGGACAGCACTTATGTCCGGCAGTTCCGCGGTTTCGCCCCGGGCGGATAGGGGGCGGCCCGCACCCGGGCTAGAATAGGATCTTATGTCGGCGCATCTCCACATTGAGCAGCAATGCCACAGCCACCAGGTTGGTCACCAGCGAGCTGCCGCCATAGCTGAGAAATGGCAGGGGAATACCGGTCACCGGCATCAGTCCTACCGTCATGCCCACGTTAACGAGGAGGTGCACAGTAAGCATCGAAACAATGCCGGCGCAGATCAACAAACCAAAAACATCCTTGGCCATCTGCATCACCTGAACGGCCCGCCACAAGAGAAGAAAGAAAAGCACCAGTACACTGGTGGCACCGATGAATCCCAGCTCCTCGCCCACCACAGAGAAGATGAAGTCGGTGTGTCGGGCAGGCAGGAACGAAAGCTGCGTCTGGGACCCGGAAAAGAGTCCTTTCCCGGTCAGCCCCCCCGAGCCTACGGCGATCATCGACTGTATGACGTTGTATCCATCGCCCGTCGCGTCCTGGTACGGATTGAGGAAAACCAGAAGCCGCCGGATCTGATAGTCGTGAATCAGTTTCAGGTCTACGCCGTGCAGCACCAGATAAGCGGCGAGCACCATCAGGCCAATACCGCTGCCAGCCACCACTGCAAGATGAACGGGATTCGCTCCGGCGACGAAAAGCATGCCGAAGAGGATGCCGACAAAGACGATGGCAGTTCCGAAATCAGGCTGGAGCAGCAGAAGCAGGAGCAACAACCCGGTGATCAAAAAAGGAACCCACAGATCGCGCCATCGTCCCTCGGGAGGGTGCGCCTCCAGGTAACGGGCCAGGACGATGATAAGCACCAGCTTAGCCGGCTCCGAGGGTTGAATACTGAGCGAACCCAGACGGATCCAACTGGAAGCGCCGGAAATCGCCTCTGTGACCAGCACGAAAAGGAGTGCGACGACAGCACCCGCGTACAACGGTCTCGCCCAGTCGGCCAGCCGCCGGTAGTCAACCATGAGGGCCAATCCGGCCAGGATCACACCGACAACCGCCGCTGCCGCTTGCCGGATCAGAAAGTAGTAAGGACCGACCCGGATGCCCGGCAACCCCCGGTGGGTGGCGGAAAATATGGCAAGCATTCCCACAGCAACCAGAAGCGAGACCAAGCCCACGAGATACCAATCGATGTGTCGTAGCAGTCGCCGTTCCAGCACCCCATTGGTCCTCCACTTCCGGCCGCCTGCCGGTCATGCCCCTCCGCGGAAAGATCAAAAGTGCCTGCGAACACCCCGTACCGGTATGCTGGCTACCAGAGCCATCTGCGAGTCCTCCTGCGAGAAGGTCACATCCAAACCCGCCTCATCTATCTCCATGTACTTGGAGATCACCGCGATCAGGTCGTCTTTCAACATTGGCAGCAAGCGATCCGGGGCGACTCCCACCCTGTCATGGACGAGCACCAGGCGCAAACGTTCCTTGGCCTGATCCTTGCTGGGTTTCTCGTTCTCTCTGCTCCAAAGCCGCTGCAATAGTTGCAGAACTGACACCCCAAAGACCTCCCTCATCGGGATTGCAGTCCAATCAGGCGGCGGAGCCTCCCCATGAAGCCGTCGGCCATCTGCGGCGGCGAGATGGGCAGATCCTCTCCCTCAAGCCTCCGTGCAATCTCCCGGTAAGCTTGACCCGCCCGAGAGTGGGGATCCAGTACTACCGGCTCACCTTTGTTTGTAGAAACTATGATACTCTCATCGTCCGGAATGATGCCAATCGGTTTGATCGCCAGAATCTCCAGCACATCATCCATGGTCATCATGTCACCGCGGCGAACCATATCCGGACGGAGCCGGTTGAGGATGAGCCGCGGTTCGCGTAGCTCCTCTGCCTCCAGCAAACCGATGATCCGGTCGGCATCGCGAACAGCCGACACCTCCGGCGTGGTTACCACCAAAGCCTCCTTGGCTCCGGCGATCGCGTTCCTGAAACCCCGTTCAATTCCGGCGGGCGAGTCAACCAGGACATAGTCGAACTCCTGCGCCAGTTCCTCGGTGATCTTCCGCATCTGCTCGGGACTGACCGCCTCTTTGTCCCGCGTCTGCGCGGCGGGCAGCAGGTAGAGCGTTTCACACCGCTTGTCGCGGATCAACGCCTGCCGCAGACGGCACGTGCCTTCTGCCACGTTGACCAGGTCGTAAACAATCCGATTCTCCAGCCCGAGCACCACGTCCAGGTTGCGCAGGCCGATGTCGGCATCGATCATCACCACACGTCGGCCGAGCTGGGCCAGGGCCATGCCCAGGTTTGCCGTGGTGGTAGTCTTCCCCACGCCTCCTTTGCCGCTTGTTATCACAATTACTCGTCCTGCCATCCAAAAGCCCCCCTACCCGCTCGACGTCTAGTCGAGAAGCGGACGAACAACGATCTGCTCCCCGCGGATCTCAGCCTGCTCCGGACCGCGCGGCGGGCTGGCGTCATCTGGAGCACGCGAGATAAGCTCGGCAATCCGCAGCTGCATCGGCTCGAACACGAGGGCGACCACCACCGCCCTCCGGTCGCCGTTGGAACCAGCATGCACCACACCCTGCAGCCGACCGAGCACCACGACGTCCCCCGCAGCCACTACCTCTGCGCCCGGGTGCACGTCACCCATGATCACCACATGACCGTCGTAGCGCAGACGCTGCCCCGAACGGAGCGTCCGTCGCACATAAAGCGTACGGGCCGGGTCAGGACGCGTTTCACCGGCTGCCGGCCCGTTCGGAACTAGCTCGGTCCCTGCCGGGGACTGGGCTTTTTCCCGCGCCCCCCCGTCCGAAACCGGGCCCGGCGTCGCCGAATCAGCCAGCACCAAGCCATGCTCGGCCATAACGCGTTCCAGCTCCCTTCTTTCACTCTCCAGCACCTGCCGGCCCCCCCACTCGACCCGAACCTGCCCGCCCTGGTAAAAATTGGCCGACATCTGCAGCCGTTGCCGAAGCTGGGAGAGCAACTCTCCGAAGGGTACGGAGCCGTCCAGACGGAGTAGCAATCCATCCCGCGTTCCCTTAAAGACTACCTTTGGCCTATTCACGTACGGGGGTCACCGCCCACGTTATTGGGAGCTTCGATCCTGGGCTAACATCAAAACTTCTACAACTCCCTCAAGCTTCCTTCTCATGATTGCGATTTGGCCGTTGATTGGTTAGTTAACTGTATCCCCGTCGGGAGAACTCTCGCCAAGCCAGGCGGGTCGGATCGGCGGCTCGTTCTTCTCCTTGAAGTAAGCGTCCAGCACTGCGCGGGCAATGGGAGCTGCTGCGGAAGAGCCGCCCTCCCCGTGTTCGACCATGACTACCACCACGATCTCCGGCGCGCCCACCGGGGCGTAGGCAGCAAACCAGGCATGGGACGGCCCGGAGCTGGTTTGCGCGGTACCGGTCTTGCCGGCTACCGGGTATTTGGCGGTGCGGAAGGAACCGTAGGCTGTACCACCCGGCTGTACCACCCGGCGCATCCCTTGTTCAACCGCCTCCCAGATCTCCACCGGCAAGGAGACCTGGCGAGTCACCTCCGGTTCTGCCCGCTGCAGCCAGTTGTATTCAGAGTCGAGGACTCCGGCGACGACGTAGGGGCGAAAGGCCGTACCCCGATTGGCAATCAGCATGTAGAGCTGTGCGACTTGCAGGGGTGTGGCCGTTAGATAGCCTTGACCAATGGCGAAGTCCAGGGTCTCAGCAGGGTACCAGATCTGCTCCGACAGCCCGCGGTTTTGAAAAAGCTTGCGTTTGTATTCACGGTCTGGGACTGTGCCCGACCGCTCCGGCGGGTAGAAATCAAAGCCTGTGGGCTCACCGAAGCCGAGTAGCCGGGCGTACTGAGCCAGCCCGTCGACCCCTACCCGGCTACCGATCTCCCAAAAATAGTCGTTGGACGAGATCGCAATTGCCCCGTACAGGTCAATCCAACCGGGGGCCTTTTTTCCTGCACTGATCATCCAGTCCTTCTTGCCATACGGTCCGTAACCGTCGGCGTAGTACTTTGTCTCCGGGTCAATGACACCCGTCATTAGAGCAGCAATAGCCGTGACCGGCTTGAAGACGGATCCGGGCGGGTAAACCCCCTGCACAGCCCGGTTTAGCAAAGCCGACGGCTGGGAGAGCAAGGTTTCGTAGTAACGCCCGCGGTCTGGGCCATTCGTCAGACGATCAGGATCGTAGGCGGGTTTACTGGCCAGGGCTAGAATCGCTCCCGATCGCGGGTCGAGAGCCACCACCGAACCGGCATGGGGCGTACCGGGGCGGGAGCGGTCGAGCCTCTTCAGAGCCGCTGCCAGTGCCTCTTCTGCTGCCTGCTGTACACTCAGATCGATGGTAAGCACGAGATTAGAACCCGGAACCGGCGGTAGTTCTCCCAAAACCTGAACGGGTTTGAGCGAGGCATCTACCTCCACTTGCTGGCCGCCGGGGATGCCCCGCAGTTCCCGCTCGTACTGGCGTTCAAGACCGCTGCGCCCCACCTGGTCGGTACCGACGTATCCCTCGCCCCGCCACAGCTGCAGCTCCTCCCGGGTGATCGGTCCCAAGTAACCGACGAGATGTGCTGCCAGCTCCCCATACGGGTAGGAACGGGCCGGCATCTCCATGACAAAGACTCCCGGCAATTCCTGCCGGCGTTCCTCGATGGCAATAACCGCCGCCGGATCTATATCCCGAGCCAGAACGATCGGTACCGGAGATCCCGCGTTCTTGGCCAGAGTCTCCTGAAAGCTCTCGACGGGTAGGTCAAGGATGTCCGCTACCGTCGCCAGCACTCTGTCCTTATCCTTCGTAAGATCTTGGGGCCAGGCAACCAGCGCAAATGCAGTACGGTTGGTTACCAGCACCCTGCCGTAGCGGTCGTATATCAAGCCCCGGGCAGCCCCCGTCCGCATCAGTCGGATACGGTTGCCTTCGGCTCGACGGGCGTACTCTTCGCCTTTTACCAGTTGGAGTTCGACCAGGCGGACAAAGAGCAGGGCGATGATGACCCCAATCAGTACGCGCAATACAAATAGCCGGCGCTCGACCAGCGTCTCAGTGGGCATGGATATCTGCCCCCAGGTGATAGGCAGACGGACGTAGTCGCCAGAACCACCGGTGGCCCAACCCGTAGATCATCACCGCCAGCAAGCCATTGTAGACAGTGGCAGGTACGACTGTCTGCAGCCAGAGCCCGCCCACGGCACGACCAGGACTCCAGATCGTCCCAAACAGAAGCTCGAGGGTAAGGCCGACCAACGAACCGAGCGGGACGATTACAAGAGGAACCTCCCAGCGTTCTCGAAAGAGATAGGTTCCGAGCAAACCGATACCGTAACCCATGATCAGCCAAGCACCCACGGCGGCGCCGATGATCTCACCGGCAAGCAGGTCGATCCAGGCACCGGCCAAAAGTCCCATGGCCGCCCCGGCCCAGGGACCGTCGCGTAAAGCGGTGTCGAGGACAAGCAGGCCCAGCAAGTTCGGTCTGCCCCCCCAGAAGACGTCAGGGGGACCGATGGGTAGCGTCTGTAATACCCCGGCAACAACCAGTTCAAGGCCCAGCATCAGTACTCGGCCCGGCCGCAGCCGTCCCATTGTCATTCCCCCCAGGCTGCATTTCCCCGCTCTCCGACTCCGCCTCAACGCCTGCCATCGATTCGGGCTGCGGTTCCGAAGCAGCTACATTCCCGGTGGGCTGCCCCCCTGTGGCAGGCGGTGCTGCTGGCTCTGCTGCGGCCGGATCCTTCTTCTCACCACTCTGCGGAGAACCTGGGTTCTGACCGCGGCCGGCGCTCTGACTTGCCGGCGAACTCGCTCTCCCACCCCCGGCGCGGGCCGGCGCCTGTCGGGCATCCTCGGACTTGCCGGCCGGCTTCCGTGCAGCCGTCACGGGAACCAGCACCAGCAGGTATTCCATCCGCCCGAAGTCGGCGGCCGGCTGCACGGTCGCAGTAGTAGCCAACCCGTAGGGGTCGACCTTGACATCAACCACAGTTCCCAGCGGCAACCCTTTGGGGAAGATACCGCCCAATCCAGATGTCACGATCACATCACCCTGTTTGAGCTCGGCGTGGGGGGAGAGGGTACGTGCCTTCAATCCGGGCGCAGTGCCCGGCATCCCCTCGACCAGTACGAGATCCCCGGTCCGCTCCACCAGCCCCCCAACCGCGCTGGCAGGGTCGGTAATCAATAGTACCCGGGCCGAACTGGGGGTGGCCGCCACGACCCGGCCCACCACTCCGCCGGTACCCACAACCACCGCCCCCACATCCACGGCGCGATCCTGGCCGCTGTCGATGATCAGCTGGCTCGCCCACTGCCTGGGACTGCGCCCGATTATGGTAGCGCTTACCGCCCGGTATTTGGGCGGGGGATTCATGTTGAGTAATTCACGCAGCAGCTCGTTTTCCCGCCGCGCTTCTCGCAAGGAGGCGAGTTCCAGTTGCAGCCTGACGATCTCCTGACGCAGGCGCCGGTTTTCCGAGTCTATCTGCCAGTAGTGAATAAGGAAGTTCACTCGCTGGCCTAACGCGGTGATCGCGCCGGACAGACGCGCTTGCACCGGGGCCAGGGCTTCCTGCAAACCGGAAGCAAGAAAGGCGAGCTGCCCCGCCCCCTGGCGGGTGAGATACCCTCCGATCAGCACCCCCAGGAGGACCAGAAACGCCAGCAATGCCCGCCATCGCCAGGTTCTCGCTCTGATTGCCGGCTGGCTGCCTGCGCCCCAATCGCTCACGCCCGCCCCACCCCTTCCCCGGGCGATCAGGCCCGCCGGGGACTGATGGTAACCTGCCGCAGAAGGTCGTAATGCTCGAGGGCAATACCGCAGCCGGTCACCACGGCTCTCAGGGGGTCTTCGGCCACATGCACCGGCATGCTGGTATGCTCGGCGATGAGGCGGTCAAGCCCCCTCAGCAGCGCTCCCCCGCCGGTCATCACAATACCACGTTCCATGATATCGGCAGCCAGTTCGGGCGGGGTCCGTTCCAGAGTGCTGCGGACTGACTCAACGATGGCGGAAATTGGTTCGCTCAGCGCCTCCCGGATCTCACTGGTGGTCACGGTCACCGTCCGCGGCAGTCCGGAAACCAGGTCACGCCCGCGCACCTCCACCGACTCCTCTTCTTCGGTGGGATAAGCAGAACCGATTTGAATCTTCACCTGCTCTGCAGTCCGCTCGCCGATCAGGAGGTTGTATGTGCGACGGACGTACTGAACAATAGCCTCGTCCAGTTCATCCCCGGCCACCCGGATGGAACGGAAGGCGACGATGCCACCCAGCGAAATGACCGCCACCTCGGTCGTACCGCCACCGATGTCCACCACCATATTGCCGGTGGCCTCCGCCACGGGAAGACCGGCGCCGATAGCAGCTGCCATCGGCTCTTCGATAAGCCGGGCTTCGCTTGCTCCGGCAGACTGTGCAGCATCGACCACCGCTCGCTTCTCCACCTCTGTAACACCGCAGGGCACGCCGATGAGCACCCGGGGATGCCAGAAGAGACCGCGGCGGGAGACTTTGTTGATGAAATAATTGAGCATCCTCTCCGTGACGTCGAAGTCAGCGATCACGCCGTCCCTGAGGGGGCGAATGGCGATGATGTTACCGGGAGTCCGGCCCACCATGCGTTTAGCCTCCGCCCCCACCTTGAGAATCTCTTTGGTCTCCCGGTTGATCGCCACCACAGAGGGCTCCTCCAGGACGATGCCCCGTCCCCTAACATAGACGAGCGTGTTCGCCGTCCCGAGGTCTATCCCCAGATCGCGCCCGAATCTGCCAAGCATCTATGCTCCCCTTTCGGCTCTCCGGAGCCTCTCTACAACAAACCCTGTTGCTTCAAACTGACGTACTGCTTCGCGCCTATTATCAGGTGATCTAACACATCAATACCGAGAATCTTCCCTGCCTGAACCAGCCGCTCCGTCACCGCCAGATCGTCCCGGCTGGGCGTCGGATCGCCGCTCGGATGGTTGTGAACCAGAACAATCGCTGCCGCGCTAGCCTCCAGAGCTGGCTTGAAGACCTCCCGCGGATGCACGGGCGCACCACTCAGATGCCCGATGGAAACCACCTCACACCCGATCACCCTGCTTTTCACATCGAGCAGCACTACCTCGAAGCGCTCCCGGTCCAGGTGACTCAACCTTCCCATCACCAGCCGGGCCAACTGGTCACTGGAGCTGATGGTAACACGCTCAAGCAGCGGCTCCGCCTGTATCCGCCGGGCCAGTTCAAAAGCGGCTACCAGTCGGCCCGCCTTGGCCGGCCCCACATCCCGCCGCTTCATTAATTCGCGTGCGGAGACGCGCGCCAGTCGCTCCAGACTCCCGTAGTAGGTTATCATCTCCTGAGCCAGGTCGAGAGCCGAGCGGGAGACCCCGCCCGTCCCCAGAAGCAAGGCGAGCAGCTGCACATCGCTCAACTCCTGCGCTCCCAGCGATAGCAAGCGTTCGCGGGGCCGGGCGGCCCGGCCCAGATCCCGCACACCCACGCGCAGCGCTCCCTCCTGCTGCTAGAGAACTTCAACGCCGAACTCTCTAAGCAGCCCGGCCAGCCGGGACAGCGGTAATCCGACGACATTAAAGAAACAGCCTTCCACCCTGCTCACGATCACTGCCCCGAGCCCCTGGACTCCGTAGGCTCCGGCCTTGTCCATCGGTTCACCCGATGCGATGTAGCGCCGGATCTCCTCCGGCGTCAGTGGGCGGAAGGTAACGGCCGTCTCTTCATGATCCACCAGGCATCGGAAGGGTTCGGGAGGCCGCCGGATCTCCACCACCGCAACCCCCGTGAAAACCCGGTGGGTGCGGCCCGACAGCCGGGATAGCATGGCGAACGCTTCGTCCTCATCCGTCGGTTTACCCAGCACTTCGTCATCGAGCACAACACAGGTGTCGGCACCTATCACCAGAGTGCCTTCGGCTGCCGCCCCCTCGGCAGCAATCTCCCCGGCAACGGTCATCGCCTTCTCCCGGGCTAACCGCTCCACCAGCTCCCAGGGCTTCTCACCCGGGCGTCTGACTTCCGTTATCCCGGGCACCCGAACTCTGAAAGTGAGGCCGATGCGTCGCAGCAGCTCCTGGCGACGGGGCGAACCCGAGGCCAGCACCAGCGCCCGGGTAGCTACCGCTGCCCTCTGCACCTTCCACCCACTCCTTCACGTATGCCGCAAGACCCAGGCGGCTATCGTCAAGCCCACCAGGGTGAAGATATTGAAGCGAAACGTCAGTCCCAGCTGGAACGTGAACACGTCGGCAACGTGCACGTCGTCAAGCCGAAAGCCCCAACTGACAGCTTTCCCCACTTCAGGCACAAACTCACCAACCCAATTGCCGATGAGGGTTCCAAGCAGCGCACCTACGAGAAGAATCAACAGCCACCGCAGCAGACCCACCTGTCTCACGGGCAGGTCACACCCCCTCTCCTAACGCTGCTTGGATTCGCTAAGACCGCGCAAATCCCTGGGCTGAGAGGGGCAAATCTTTATTCCACTCCTGGAAATGACGGGCCGCGGCTCGGCCCGCCGGGTTTCCTGGCTTATCTTACCAGTCCACCTCCGGCCGGTCAATGACCGATCAGGTCAGATACGCGCCGACACCCCGGCACGGCCCGGTCGCCCGGTTGCCGCACCGGGGTGTCGCTTGCGCCCGGCGGCGAATGATCACCCGAACTTATACTGTACGCCGAAGCCGCCGCGTGGATAGCGCCAATCTATATTGTCGAAAGGACAACCAATCCGGCAGGTGCCACATTCAAGGCAACCTTCGAAGGCAATGGTGATCCTTTCGTCCTCCCACTTGTACACCTCTGCCGGACAGAACCAGAGACAGGGCTTATCCTTGCACTCCCGGCACACGTCGACATCTCTGATGCTCAGGTGGGACGTCTTATCCGCCTTAAAGCGGGTGGTGAACAGCTTTCGCTGTACGTCAACGTTGGGCAGCTCCACGGTAACACTCTTCATCCCAACGCCCTCCACATACGGTACGCGTCGCCCAGCAACGCGGTGACCGGACGTTCTTTCAGGATTCGGCGAAGAATCTGCTTCTCTTTCTGCCTCTTCGGAACTCCGTCCACCGTCAGGAACTCTTGCAGCGCCCGGTTGAGCAGTCCCGGATAAACACCGAGGAACTGCGGGCTCCGTTCCATCATCGGGGTGAGGTGCCGGTACTGCCGCAGATCTTTAAGCACAAAGCTCTGTTCCAGCTTCTCACGATAGGCGGAGAGCTTGCGGGCGCTGAAATCACCGGCCTCGGCCGCCTCGACCACCGTCTCGGCTGCGAGACGCCCGGAGGTGATGGCAAGATTCGAACCCTCCCGGTGAACGGCGATCACCATCCCGGCCGCGTCCCCGCAGACCAGAAAACCGTCGCCATAGAGCGGGGGCATCGCCTCGTAACCGCCCTCCGGAATCATGTGGGCCATGTACTCCTTGATCTCTCCGCCGGCCACCAGCGGTGCGACCACCGGATGCTGCTTGAAACGTTCCAGCAGCTGGTGCGGATGCACCCGCCGCCGCTGGAACTCACTGATCATGGCCCCCAGCCCTACCGAAAGCGAATCCTTGTTGGTATATATGAACGCGTTGCCCACCATGCCCAATGTGGGATCGCCAAAAAGCTCGATAACCGCACCCTGGTCCCCCTGGATCTGAAAGCGGTTTTCGATAACCTCCCGCGGCAGGGAGATCACCTCTTTTACCGCCACTGCCATCGCATCTGCCCGCGGCTTGGGCTTAATCCCCGACGCCTCGAGCACGAGGGTGTTGGCGCCCTCGCAGACGATCACCACATCGGCCAGCAGCTCGCCATCGGGCCGGTCCGTCTCAACGCCTATCACCCGCCCAGCACTGTCCCGCAAGAGCCTGGTGACTACCGTTTCGGTAATGAGAAGGGCGCCTTGCTTGACGGCCTGTTGCGCGTACCAGCGGTCAAACTTGGCCCGCAGTACGGTAAAGGCGTTGTAGGGCTCCTTGTCATGTTCACTGTTGCGATGGCCGAACTTGACGGCGCTATCTTCCGACAGCAACCACCATTGCTGGTCGATGACATGCCGTTCCAGCGGAGCCTCTTTCCAGAAACCGGGAATCACCTCGTCGAGCATCTGGCGGTAGAGCACACCGCCCATGGTGTTCTTGGTTCCCGGCTGCTCGCCCCGCTCTATCATCACTACCTTCAACCCGTCCCGGGCGAGGCAGTACGCCGCGGTGATTCCCGCGGGGCCGGCGCCCACGACGATGGCATCGAACTTCTCTGGCATGCACACCGCTCCCATCTACCCATTGGCCCACCACCGGCCGGGCTTCGCCCACATGTGGTGCGGCGGCCCGGTCTCAGCCTGCTTGTTTCTGGATTGCCTGCAGGGGTCCGACAGCCCGATCCGGCTTCTCCACACCGGGCCCTGGCGCGGCCAGAAGCTCTGCCTGCATGCCGGTATGAACCGGCCGCACCCCCCGGCGTTTCAGCTCGGCGATCAACGCCGGTATCACTTCGTACAGGTCGCCGATGATCGCGTAGTTGGCGATACGCATGATTGGAGCCTGCGGATCCTTGTTGATTGCCACAATCACATCCGAGCTCTGCATTCCCACCAGATGTTGAATTGCTCCGGAGATGCCGGCGGCAATATAAAGGCGCGGACGCACCGTCTTGCCTGTCTGCCCCACCTGGTGGTCGGCACTGATCCAGCCCGCGTCAACACAGGGCCGGCTTGCTCCCACCACGCCTCCGAGCAGATCGGCCAGCTCCTGCAGCAATTTGAAGCCCTCCGGCCCCCCAAGGCCGCGACCGCCGGCGACTATTACCTGTGCATCCTGCAGGTGAACGGTGCTCCCGCCTTCATGGATGAACTCAAGAACCCGCGTGGGAATATCCTCTTCACGAATATCAACGTCGACCTGAATGATCTCTCCCGTCCGCTCCCGGTCAAAGGGACGAGCAGTGAATACCCGCGGCCGTACGGTTGCCATCTGCGGACGACGATCGCGGCAGAGAATCGTCGCCATGATCGAACCGCCGTAGGCCGGACGGCTCGCTTCCAGAAGCCGCTCTGCCTTGTTAATTGCCAGCTCGGTGCAGTCGGCCGTCAAGCCGGTGGCAAGTTCGGTAGCAACCGATCCTGCCAGATCCCGGCCCAGGGTGGTAGCACCCATAAGTAGGATCTCGGGTTTGTGTTCCCGGGCCAACCGTACGAGAACCCTGGCATACGGTATATTCCGGTAGCGAGCCAGAACCGGGTGATCGGCCAGGTAGACCCGGTCGGCGCCAAACCCTATTGCCTGGCGGGCCACCTCTTCAACGTTGTGCCCGAGGACTATGGCCGAAAGCGGCACCTGGAGGTCATCGGCTAGCTCGCGTCCTTTACCGAGCAGCTCCCAGCTGACGGTGGCCGCCTTGCCGGTGACGTAGTCAATCTCCACAAAGACCCAGACACCCTTATGCTCGCCAACCGGCGCCGCCACGCCGTCTGCGGCTCCCTTCGGGGAAGCCGCTGCGCCCGCGGCCCCGGCGCCGGCCGCCGCGGGTTCGCCCCGCTTGCCCCGTTCAAGCTCACGCTTGCGCATCATCCGGGCGGTGATCTCCTCCGCCCGCGGTCCTACCAGCTCCAGCGCGTCGGTGGGACAGGGCACCAGGCAGAGACCGCAGCCCGTGCACTTGTCCAGAATCTCGTTGGCCAGCCCATCCACCATTTCCAGAGCACCGAAGGGGCACGTGGAGACGCACAGCTGGCACCCGATACACTTCGCCTTCAAGACATGGATCTTAGGCATCGGTTTCGTGGGCATGATCGGCCAGCTCCTTTACCTTACAGTCCCTAAGCGGTGAGAACCCCGCGCTGCAGGAGCTGTTCGACCAGCTCCCGCGCCACCTCTGGTGCGGGCCCGGCCAGTTGCAGCCCGGCCTGGCGCTGGGGCGGCGAAAAGATCCGGCTGACGATGGTTGGCGAACCCTTCAACCCGATCTGCTTGGGGTCAGCCTCGATGTCATCCTTGTTCCACGTACGCACCTGATAGCGAGCCGCCCGCAGCATGCTGGGGAGGCTGGCGTACCGGACTTCGTTCAGCTCCTTGGTGACGGTAAGCAGGACCGGCAGCCGAGCTGCTACCACCTCGCGTCCCTCTTCCAGCAGCCGTTCCACGACGATCTCCCGCGTTTCCAAGTTAAAAGAACGTATGGCACAGATATAAGTAAGAACGGGGATGCCCAGGCGAGCGGCGATTCCGGGGCCTACCTGAGCCGTATCACCGTCGATCGCCTGCTTCCCCGTAAACACCAGGTCCACGGGATTTTCGGCGTTCAACTTGCGAATCGCTTGCGCCAGCACATAACTGGTGGCCAGCGTATCGGCACCAGCAAAGCCTCTATCCGTAAGCAGAATGGCCTCGTCGGCCCCCTGCGCAATGCACTTCTGCAATGCTTCGGCCGCCTGAGGCGGCCCCATAGTGATTACCGTCACCCTGCCGCCGTATTTCTCCCGCAGCTGAACTGCGGCTTCCACCGCGTGCAGGTCATATGGGTTGACGATCGAAGGGATCCCCTCACGCACCAGCGTGTTGGTTTTCGGATCGATGCGGACCTCGGTGGCATCAGGTACCTGTTTGATACAAACTACCGCATGCAACCGTTTCACCTCTCCCCGGGTGCCTACCCTAGGGCCTTTCCCCTACTACCCTTGCCGATCTCATGCTAACACCGGTCTTCCTGCCAGTCAATCGCGCTAACATTCACAAGGCTGGCTTCACGAGGCGGGCATCACCTCCGCCATTACTTGTCCACCACCACTACCTGCCGGTAGGTCTTCTTGCCCTTGCGCAATGTGATGAGTCCCGCCTCCACATCGTCCATGCCGATCTCCCGTTCGATACTCTCAACCCGCTCCCCATTCACCTCGATCCCGCGCTGGTCAATCAGACGCCGGCCCTCACTGCGGGAGGAGACCAGACCGGCCCGGACCAGCAGGTCCAGCACGGGAATACCCCGTGCCAATTCCTCCCGGCTGACTTCAACAGTAGGAACTCCCGGCAACAAACGCTTAACCGCCCGACCTTCCGCTCCTGCACCCGGGCTCACAGCACCATCCCCGGCCCTACCGCCACCGAAGAAGGCGTCGGAGGCATCACGGGCCGCCTCTGCCGCGGCCTTGCCATGTACCAGCCGCGTTACCTCGTAGGCAAGCACACGCTTGGCTTCATTGATCTCTTCGCCCGGCAGAGCCGCCAGCCGCCGGACCTCTTCCATGGGCAGGAAAGTGTAGAGAGCGAGGAATCTCCCAACATCACTATCCTCGACATTTCGCCAGTACTGGTAGAACTCGTACGGGCTGGTCTTGTTGGCGTCGAGCCAGACTGCGCCCGCTTCCGTCTTGCCCATCTTCTTGCCGCTGCTGGTCACAAGGAGCGGGAAGGTGAGCCCGTAGGCTTCCACTCCCTCTACCCGCCGAATCAGGTCAGCGCCGGCAAGGATGTTTGACCACTGGTCGTCGCCCCCCATCTGTAACCGGCAACCGTAACGGCGGTACAGGGTCAGGAAATCGTACGCCTGCAACAGCATGTAGTTGAACTCAATGAACGATAGTCCTCGTTCCCAGCGAGTACGGAAGCACTCCGCGGTGAGCATGCGGTTGACGGAGAAATGCACACCGATCTCCCGCAGAAAGGTCACATAGTTGAGGGGCAGCAACCAGTCGGCATTGTTCAGTACCAGAACCCGGTCGTGGCCGAGGAGGCTGTCCACCTGGCGACGGATGGCCTCAGCATTGGCAGCGATCTGCTCCTGGCTGAGGAGCTTGCGCATCTCCGTCTTGCCGGTGGGATCACCGATCATCGCCGTCCCGCCACCGAGAAGCACAATCGGCCGATGTCCTGCCTCCTGCAGGTGCTTTAAGGCGATCAAGGGCAGCAGGTGGCCCAGGTGGAGGCTGTCCGCCGTGGGATCGAAACCGACGTACGCAGTCACGGTCTCTGACTGCAACATTTTCTCCAGCTCTTCTTCGTGAGTCACCTGCTGAACAAAGCCGCGTTCTCGCAGAAGCTGCAACACGTTACGCATACTCATTGACAACCCCCAGGCGAACTCCTCACGGCGGGCATCTGTGCATCATTGTAGCATTTTCGCTGCCTGTTTGGCCCGCCGGCGCGAAACCGTCACTTTGCCCGCGCTCCCACCCTGCCGCCGCGCAGGGACTGGGCCCGCTCGTGGAAGCGATGGGCAATCTCGGCAAAGACCGCGGCCGTGTGTGGATCGGAGAGCGGCCGGCCCGCATCGGCTCCCTCGCGCAGCTCGACCTGCAGCGGCACTTTGCCAAGCAGGGGCACTCCCAGCTGCTCCGCCATGGCCTCGCCCGCACCGGCGCCGAAGATGGGTGTCACCTCTTCGCAATGAGGACAGCGGAAGTAAGACATGTTCTCCACAATGCCGAGCAGCGTCTGCCCAGTCTTCTTCGCCATGGCAGCCACCCGGGAGGCTACATTGGCCGCCACCGGCTGCGGCGTCGTCACCAGCAACAACATTCCCTGCGGGATCAGCTGGTACATGCTGAGGGCGATGTCGCCCGTGCCCGGAGGCATATCCACCAGGAGATAGTCAAGATCAGCCCATAGCACGTCACCCAGGAATTGTTGGAAGGCCTTGGTCAGCATCGGCCCGCGCCAGACGACCGGTGTCTTCTCGTCCACAAAGGAACCCATGGAGATAAACTGCACGCCATGAGCTGTTTGGGGGATGATGGCCCGGTCTTCCAGGACCACAGGGGCGTTCCCCACCCCCATCATGTGCGGAATGCTGAAACCGTAGATATCGGCATCGATGATGCCGACCTTGAATCCCTGCTGGGCCAAAGCCACCGCCAGGTTGGTGGTGACCGTCGACTTGCCAACCCCACCCTTGCCGCTCGAAATCCCTACTATGATAGTCTTGCTATCCTCGTCGAGGATGGCCGAGCGTACCTCCGGCCGCGGCGACAGCTCGGCGACGAGCCGTTTCCGTTCCTCGTCGGTCATGGTACCGAGCTCCACTTCCACGTGCTCAACGCCGGGAATGCGGCGCAGCCGTTCACTTATGCTCTGGCTGATACTCTTCTGCAGCGGGCAGCCGGCCACGGTCAAAGCCACCTTTACCCGCACTGCACCCCCGCAGATGTCAACCGACCTGACCATATGAAGATCCACAATGCTGCGGTGCAGCTCGGGATCATACACTTCTCGCAGGGCCTCGATGATCTGTTCCCTGGTTACGGCCACTGTTATCCCCCTTATCCGCTTTGTGCCGCCCCGCACGAGGAGCCATACCCGCGTGACAGAAGCGACAAACAGGCCGCAAGTTTGTAGTGTTAGTCATTTATAAACCGGCTTAATTGTTGCTGTTCACGTTAATGGTAACCCCCGCAGCTACCCCCGTCAACGGCGCGGCGTAACAACGGAGTGGTGGGGGGAAGAAAGGATAAGAGGTGGAGAAGAAGCACCCGTGGTCTTCTAGTAAGCCCGGGCAAGGGTCGTCCCCTGGTAGTAATGGGCAAGTATCTCTTGATATTTACTCCCGCGCTCAGCCATCCCGGCGGCTCCGTACTGAGATAATCCCACTCCGTGGCCATACCCCTTTACCCGGAACGTGAGCTGGCCGCCTTCCACCGTAACATAGAACCAGCTGCTCGGCAGGTTCAGCGCCTCTCGCACCTGCCGGCCGGTGTACACCCGGCCCTCAAACTCAAAAAGATTAACTCGGCCCGAAGGATAGCGGCTGATCACCCTGATCTGGCTATTCTGGCGGCCGCTTTCCGATCCCGGGTGCGTGGATAATCCAGAGGGGGCGGTGGCCACGGCTGCCAGCCGGGCTCGCACATCGGCCGGCGAAAGCCGTACAACCTGCTCCCGGTAGGGGGACCGGTCCTCGTGGGGGCTGATCACCGACCGCAGGTAAGGTAGCGCCTCCGACCAGTAATTCTCGCTGTTCTCGGTCATACCCCCCGAGGTCGAGTGAAAGGCGGGAAAGATCAGCTGCCCGTTGTATGTAAGCACTATGCCGGCCGTAGCCTGCACTGCTTTGCGGATCCGGTACATGTTCCACTGGTAAAGTAAGATCCCCCACTGCTTGCGCAGCACGGCCGTGCTTTTCCACGCCTGGCCCGCGCGGTAATCGGAAGAGAGATTCGCCCGCGGCTCTTCAACCACTCTTGCCCCGCTGTACAGCGCCCGCAGTGCGAGCGTCCGCGCCGCCACCGCCTGAGCCTTTAACGCCTCAAGCGGCATATTAGCCGGCATTTCCGCTGCCACCACTCCGAGAAGATACTCCTCAAGCGGCATCTCCAGCAGTTGCCGGCTGCTGTGATCCCATAGGCGGATCGTTGGCCCGGAACGAACCGCCTCATCCGCCTGCTCCCGCCGCGGGCCCGGCCAGATAAGGGCCAGCACCAGTACTACGCCAAGGAACACGGCCAGCAGTGAACGAGCCAGCAATCCACCCGTCGGCAGCCCCCGGTCCCTGCGGTGGCGTCGCAGGTGCTCGGCAGGGAGCCCGCCCCTACGCCGGCCCTTTCGGCTGTGCCGCAGGTGCTGGTGGTATGTCCTGGCCTTCGGTCCGCGGTGGGGGCTGATCACTGGCAGTTCATACCTGCCTGCCACCCGATTCCCTCCTGACCCGAAGGATCCTCTCCGGCCGGCAATACCGGCGATAACAGGGGTATTAGCCCGTACAGCCCGCTAGAACTGCCAAAGAACAAGCGTGCAGGCACGTTCCCGGATGAAGAACACCGTCCAGGGGGCAGCCGCAATCCCGCTACAACAAGAAAGAAGGCCCGGCATCTCCTGACGGGGCGATGCCGGGCTGACGTCTATCAACGGGGTACGAAGGGAATGAGTCAGGCTATGAGGCCGGTTCGATCACTTCCGCCTCCGGGAAGCCCCTGGACTGCAACTCCTCCGCATATGCGACAGCGTTAGCACGGTTTCGGAAAGCACCCACCTGCACCTGGTAGGGGCCGCTACCTGATACCCACACTTCCAAGCCCGCCTCCTTAGCCCTGGCTTCCAGCGCTTTGGCCTCACTCAGGCTGGCCCGTTTTCCGACTATCACCCGATAGAGTCCCTCCTCGGTAGCCCCCCCAACTGGTGCCGGAGACGTCTGGCGCGCGGCCGCTCCGGTCGGGGCAGAGGATGAGACCGCCTGCTCACCGCTCTTCTTTCCTGATTTCGCCGGCGAGCTGACGCGAGCGGTCGAGCTGCCCGAAGTTTCGGCAGAGAACGGCGCCGCCGGCCGCGGCGCGACCGAGGTATCCACTCCCCCGGCTCCCAGCACAGGCAGAGATACCTGCGGCACTTCGGACCCCTGGGGCGAGGTGGACGGCCTCACATCCCCGGCCGCTCCAGCCGTATCATCTACTCCCGCGCCCACCACGTCCGAAGAGGCGCCCGAAGTAATGAGAGGTGGCAGGAGGGATTCCGAATCCTGCCCCGTGGCCTCGGTCCCCATGGAACTGCTGGTAGCGTTCTCACCGGCCACCTGACCGCTTCCGGCCCCTGCCAGGGTTGACTGGGCGAGCTGCTCCTTCTCCTCGTTGCCGGGGAGCAACCGTTGCCCGACGATATAGCCCAGGATCACGCAGGCTATCACCGCGATGATGTACAGGACCGTCAGTTGCGACCGGTAAGGCCGCTTCTTTCTCGCCGCAACCTTCAAACCGCCTGGTGGCAATGCCTGCCCACCATCGTGGGCAGGCCGGCCTGCAGGCAAGCCTGAACCCCGCCCGGGACGGTGTCTGCCCCCACGCATCTCCCCATCCCTCCCAGACGTTTCCTGGATCATCCCACCAACCTTACTTCTCTACGTACGCGCGCCAATCCTGCCGCCAGATGGGCCGCACATCTCCGACCAGGTATAGTGAACCGCAGACAAGCACCGTTCCGGACTTCTCCGCCCACTCCACCGCCAGCCGTACTGCACTTTCCGGGGGAGTAACTGCCACGGCCCCGCAGGGCAGTTTCGGTCGCATCTGCACCGCCCGTTCCACCACCAGGGCCGGGTCAACAGCGGGAGTCCGGGGGTTCTTCGGCGCGGTAGCAATCAACCCATCGGCCAGGGGTAGCAATTCTGCCAAAACCGCCGGCCAATCTTTGCTGGCAAGGCTACCAAACACCATCACCAGCGGGCGGGAGGGGCAAAGCATTCGCAACGCGGCAGCAAGGACGCGTGCTCCATCCGGATTATGGGCTCCATCCAGCACTACCCGGGGATCTTCCGCTACCATCTCAAGACGCCCCGGCCAGGCTACCCGTCTCAGGGCCAGCTCAATCACCCGCGGATCAACCAGCCGTCTCTCACCCCGCCGGGCGGCGAAAGCGTAAAAAGCCGCCAGAGCGACCGCGGCGTTGAGCGCCTGGTGCGCTCCGGCCAGCGGAATAGTCAGTGAAGGTAACGTCAGGCCGGGTAACGTCAGCGCAAACTCCGTCCCCTGCCAGTCGGACCGCCTGACAGCATAAGTGACGGGCAACCGGCCCGGAGCGTCGCCCGCCTCTCCCGCGTGCACCCAGAAAGCTGACGGGCTATCCACTTCCGCGATGCGGGAGGCGATCACCTCTGCGGCCTCCGGCGGCTGGGGTGCCACCACCACCGCCGTCCCCGGCTTGATGATGGCAGCCTTCTCGGCGGCGATCTGAGCCAGCGTCGGCCCCAGGATCTCGGTGTGGTCAAGGCCGATGGGAGTGATTACCGCCACCTCTGGCTGCAGGACAGAAGTAGCGTCCAGACGGCCGCCCAGCCCCACCTCCACCACGGCCACATCCACCCTCTCCTGGGAGAAGGCCCAAAACCCGGCCGCAGTATAGATCTCAAACTGCGTGGCCGCTCCGAGCTCCGGATGGGCAGCCGCCAGCGCTTCGCCTGCGGTCACCGCCTCCGTCACTGCGCGGGCAAATAGCTCCGCGGATATAGGAGCGCCCTGAACGGCGACACGCTCGGTGGGCGCCATCAGGTGGGGTGAGGTGTAGAGCCCCACCCGGTATCCGGCCGTCTGGAGAAGGGCTGCCAGGATGGCAGCGGTCGACCCCTTTCCGTTCGTTCCAGCAATATGGATGGAGGCGAACTCCCGCTCCGGATGTCCCAGAAGATCGAGGATCGCTGCGATTCTCTCAAGCCCCGGCCGCACGCCGAAACGTTCTCGCTGCCGCAGCACCTCGACAGCCTCTTCATATGTAAGCGCCATACTCGTCACCGGCTACTACCCGCAGCGCTCTCCAGCATCTTGAGCCTGGCCTCCAGCTTCGCAACGGTCGCCTGGTAGCGGGCAAGCCGCTCCCGCTCCCGCTCCACCACCGCTTGGGGCGCTCTGGTGACAAACCTCTCGTCAGCTAGACGCTGCGCCGACCTCTCCGCCTCGGCGCGGGCCTCGGCCAGCTCTTTCTCAAGCCGGGCTCTCTCGCTCTCCAGGTCCACCAGCCCGGCAAGGGGCAGATAGATCTCTACCCCGCCTGCCACGGCCGCAGCCGCCTCCCTCGGGCGCTCGGCCGCGAGCCCGGCAAATGCGAGACCCTGCCGGTCAAGACCGGCCAGTTGCTCAAGGAGCACGGCCGATTCCTGCAGCACTTTCACTTTATCCGGCTCAGCATGAAAGATCGCCTGCACACGCCGGCCAGGCGGCACCTGCATCTCCGCCCGTATGTTCCGAATGGCGGTGATCGTCTCCCGTAACAGGTTGACCTTCTGCTCGGCCTCCGCATCGTGCAACCGTTCATCCGGCTTGGGCCAGGGATTGACCATGATCGAGATTGGTCGTTTCCCACCAGCGGGCGATGGCAGGCGCTGCCACAATTCTTCCGTGATAAAAGGCATGAAAGGATGGAGCATCTCCAGGGTGCCCCGCAGGACGAACCAGAGCACCTGCCGGCTCGCCTCACGCTCCGGGCCGGCCGCACCATACAGGCGTGGCTTGCTCATCTCGATGTACCAGTCGCACAGTTCATCCCAGATGAAATCGTAGAGCTCCCGAGCGGCCTCCCCCAGGTCATACTGCTCCAGGTGCCGGGTGAGCTCCGTTAGCGCAGAGTTCCAGCGGGAGAGAATCCACCGGTCCGCCAGCGCCAGCTTCTCCCGGTAGGCGGCGACCCAGCCGGGCATCTCGCTCTCGTCTACCGATGGCTGGAAACCTTCCAGATTGAGCAGGGCAAAGCGGGAGGCATTCCAGATCTTGTTGGCAAAGTTGCGGGCGGCTTCCACCCGTTCGGGCACATACCGCATGTCGTTGCCGGGCCCGACCCCGTTCACCAGTGTGAAACGAAGGGCATCCGCCCCGTACTCTTCGATCACATCGATGGGGTCAATGCCATTGCCCAGGGATTTGCTCATCTTCCGCCCCAGCGCATCCCGGACGAGGCCGTGGATGAGGACGGTGCGGAAGGGCACATCGCCCATAAACTCAAGGCCCATGAAGACCATGCGGGCGACCCAGAAGAAGATGATGTCAAACCCCGTGACCAGCAGGGTTGTGGGATACCAATGGCAGAGTTCGGGGGTCTTCTCCGGCCAGCCCATGGTGGAGAATGGCCAGAGAGCCGAGGAGAACCATGTGTCCAGCACGTCCGGATCCTGCCTTACCTGGCCGCCGCCCACCGTTGCGGCGCAACGCGGGCAGGCGACGGGATCGGTGACGGTCGCCCACTGGTGGCCGCAGGCGTCACAGTACCAGACGGGAATGCGGTGGCCCCACCACAGCTGGCGGGAGATGCACCAGTCGCGCACATTCTCCACCCAGTTGTTGAAGAGGGTGGTGAACCGTTCAGGAACGAAACGGATCTTTCCCGCGCGCACCGCAGCCAGAGCCGGCTCGGCCAGCGGCTTCATACGCACAAACCACTGTTTGGAGACAAGCGGCTCGACAATGGTACCGCAGCGCTGGCAGTGACCGACGGCGTGGCGCAAGGGTTCGACCCTGACCAGATAGCCTTCCGCTTCCAGGTCCGCCAGCACTTTGCGCCGGGCCTCTTCTCGGGTGAGCCCTCGATAGGCTGCGGGAACCGCATCGGTCAGACGGGCGTCCTCGTCGATCACTTTGATCATGCCAAGTCCATGACGCCTGCCCATCTCAAAGTCGTTGGGGTCGTGCGCGGGGGTTACTTTGACCGCCCCCGTGCCAAAGGCAGGGTCGACATAATCGTCGGCGAAGATCGGAATCTCCCGCCAAACCAGCGGCAGAATCGCTTTGCGCCCCACAAGATGGGCGTAACGCTTATCGTTCGGGTTAACCGCCACACCGGTATCCCCCAGCATGGTCTCAGGCCGGGTGGTGGCAACCATTATGTACTCCGGTTCACCGGCGGCAGCTCTTACGAGCGGATACCGGATGTAGTAAAGCTGCGCGTCCACCTCCTCATGCTCCACCTCTATATCCGATAGGGCGGTCCGACAGCGGGGACACCAGTTAATGATGTAGTCCCCCTGGTAGATCAGCCCCTTCTCATAGAGGCGGACGAAGACTTCCCGCACCGCGCGGGAACAACCCTCATCCATGGTGAACCGTTCCCGATCCCAGTCGCAGGAGCTGCCGAGCCGCTGTAGCTGCTCGATGATACGGTGACCGTAATGTTCCTTCCAAGCCCAGACCCGCTCGAGAAACTTCTCCCGTCCCAGGTCGTACCGGCTCTTGCCCTCCTTGGCGAGCTCCTCCTCCACACGGATCTGGGTAGCGATGCCGGCGTGGTCGGTTCCGGGAATCCAGACTGCGTTCTTGCCTCGCATGCGCTCCCAGCGCACGAAAATGTCCTGCATCGTGTTGTCCAGGGCATGTCCCATGTGCAGCTGCCCCGTCACGTTCGGAGGCGGGATCACCATGGAAAACGGTTCACGAGTCGGATCGACTTCGGCATGGAAGAGGCGGTTCTTAAGCCAGAATTCGTACCATCGTCTCTCTACCTGCTTGGGATCGAAGGTTTTTGGCAGCGGTTCGGCCGCAGTGCCGGTGTGGCCGGCCTCGTTTCCCCGCACACTCCCGGACCGTGCCTCACCGCCCCCGGTGCGGAGCACCTCTGTCTCAGCCAGATGCCTGCTTGCTTCCGTATCCAACCCCATACGCCCATCTCCCCTCTGCCTTGCGCCTCGATCACCGCGTATTTCCTTGCGCGAATAACACAGATGCCCTCTTCCGTCTACAGGACGAAAGAGGGCCATCTTCCGCGGTACCACCTGTATTCCTGTCGGGCACCCAATCCAATACCAAACGCCCTCGACAGGCTCTCGCTTACCGTAACGGGGTTTACCGTCTGCCGCTACTCTCCTGGTGGATTTCGCCGCAGCAGCTCCGAAGCGACCTTCAGCCGGTGGACAGAGCGGACCTCGCACCCGCTGGATCCGCCTCGCTTCCTGCCCTGACCAGCCTACTCCTCTTCTTCATCGCCTTTGAGACATACTCGCAGCTTGCCTGGCAAGCAAGTCTGTCTACCCCAGTATAGCTGGAAACACCATTCTCTACAACTGTCCGCGCTCCCGGGGGCGATCTGCGCCTTCTGTTGCTGACCGACCGACTCCGGCCCTTGCTAGGCTGAACCGTTCGTGCGACAGCTGCGGCACAAACCGAAGAAGCGCAGGTTGTGATCGGTGATACTGAAGCCGGTCTCCTCTTCAACCCGGCGCTCTAGCTCCTCCAGCAGATCCTCGCGAAACTCCTCGATCCGTCCACACTTGCGACAGATCAGGTGGTGGTGGTAGTGGAGATCTGGCTGCCGATTCAGCTCGTACCGGGCCTGGCCGGCCCCCACCTCCAGCCGCGAAATAACGCCGAGCTCGGCGAAGAGCTCCAGAGTACGGTAGACTGTAGCCAGTCCGATCTCCGGCATCTCCCGTCGGGCGAGAAGATATATCTCCTCGGCCGAAAGGTGGCTATCACCCTCACGCGCGAGAACTTGCAGAACCAGTTGCCTCTGGGGTGTCAGCCGTTGATCACGGGCTGCGATGACCTGCCTCACCTTCTCCACCCAATCGGTCATGAGCCCACCGCCGGTATGGTTATTGTTTGCGGCTGCATGGTAAGCGCCGGATAATTCTTGAGCAACCGCAGCTCGGGAGTGTCGGCAATACCGCTCACCATCAGTTTCACTTCACCGTTTATCAGCTCCGCCGGCCCCTGCAGGTGAAGCATCACCCGATTCCCATCCACCAGCACCTGGTCGACGGTGAGGCCGGCAGGCAAGGCAAAGTTATTCGTATCCCGGGCGGACCATGCGTCTACCCGCTTGTTGAACGAAAGAATGACCCAACCCGGACCTCCCCGCCTTACCTTTACCACTCGTGGTGCTTCAGTATACATGTAGAGGCCTATATGGTACTCGTAGATGGTATAAGTGGAAAATCCTGTCTCTTTTGCTGCCCGGGCAAATTGACCGATCCAGTCCCAGTCACGCCGCATCGATTCCAGTGAACCGATGTCACCCTGCAACCCGATGGGAATACCCGGTGCTACCCGGCGAATCTCCTCGATGAAAGGAGTGTACTTGCGCATGTAATCCGGCGGCAGATCGGGCTTGATCCAGTCCGGCCAGTTGGTCTGCAAGAAATGGATATCCGGCTTTACCCGGGATACGATAGCCGCCGTATCCTCACCCAGATCAACCCGGGACTTCTCCAGGGCTCCCGCCCAGTCCGTCGCCAGAGTCCAGGTCGCGACCGGGATGCCCGGGCGAGCATCCCGGATACCGCCTTCGCTGTTTATCAGATAGTCGAGCCACTCGGTCACCGTGTCAACACGAAACTGCACCCACTTCTTGTAAAGGTCAGGAACCTTCGTGTAAAACCGCGGGTGGCGCACGTCGGTGAAGTTGGGCGGCTCCTCGCCAAATCTCTCCCGGAAGGCTTTTTCGGCGTACGGGCCGATGTCGCCGTAGACCCCTGACCGCAGACCCTCCCAGTTGGGGAAGAACGCCTCCACCAGCTCGATCCCGTCCAGCGGATAAGTACGCACCAGCTCAGCTAGAGACTGCTTCTTCCATTCCCGGAAATCCGGATGGTACGGAGAAAGGTATATGAAGCCGCTCGGAGCTGCCGGCTTGATCAGTTGCTGGCGCCACTCTTCCCACTCGGGCGGAAAGCCAACCGTGCTGTACGTACCGCCCGCCCAGACCATGCCCCAGACGGCGATACCTTCGTCGTGGAACGCATCGATCAGCGCCGCGTTGACATTCTTTTCACTGGTTATCACCAGGTGCACGGTTCGGTAACCGCGTAGCGCTATCTCCTCAGCTATGCTCTCCGGTGAACGTCCCTGGTAGTAGGCAAAGCCTGGGTCGACGGTGGGACCGGGTTCGCAGAAGAGCAGCTCCCTGATGCGGGCCGAATCAGAGGAACCGACTGGCTTGGACTCTGAAGCCTCTATCGGACTCCCGCCAAGGAAGATCAGGAGCAGCGCCACTGAGCACGCCACCACTGTGGTCATCGTCTGGATCACGCCGTCTCTCGCTCCTTTTACCCCTAAAAACAATATGTCCCCCCTGCGGTTCGCCATCTTTAGCAGAATTCACCGCTGAGAGGACATATCCTGCCTCGCCATCTAGCACCCGAATGCCGGTTCAGCTTGCCGCCACACCGGCAAAAAGCTGCGGAGCTATCTGCTGGGCAACGGCCAGCAACTCCTCGTCCTCGATAGCAGTAGTACGCCCGGCCGCGTACTGTTGCTGCACCCATTCGTGCAGCTGCCGAACCAACGGATGGTCCTTGGGCAACCTCTTATCACCGGTCAGCCCGAGCTGCCGGTTGACCCACCAGGCGATGCCGGCCAGCCCCGACTTGTCGGTCACCGCCACCCCGATGGGACGGCCGAGCAGGCGGCGCGTATCAAAAATGTTGTAGATCTCCTCGTTCTTCAGGACGCCGTCGGCGTGAATCCCTGCTGAGGTCGTGTTGAAGTGCTTGCCGACGAACGGCTGATTGGGCGGTATTTCCGTTCCGGTCTTGGTCATGTACTCAGCAATCTCAGTGATCACCGTCGGATCGGCGCCGTTGAAGCCCCCCATCAGGCCGGCGTACTCGATGAGCAACCCCTCAACAGGCGTATTGCCTGTCCGCTCCCCAATGCCCAGCAGCGTGCCATTGGCACCCGCCACGCCGTACAGCCAGGCGGTGGAAGCATTGATCAGGCCTTTGTAGAAGTCGTTGTGCCCGTGCCACTCAAGCTGTGCTTTTGGGACACCTGCCTCGTGAACCAGAGCATGAACAAGGCGTGGAACGCTGCGCGGCAGAACGGCGCCCGGATAGGGAACGCCATAACCCATGGTGTCACACAGACGTACCTTGATAGGGATCCCCGACATCTCCTGCAGCCGCATCAACTCTTGCGCAAAGGGGATGACAAAACCCTCGATGTCGGCCCGGGTAACATCCTCGAAATGACACCGCGGCCGGATGCCCGCCTCCAGAGCGGCTGTGACCACATCCAGGTAATTGCGCAGTGCCTCCTCGCGGTTCCATCCAAGTTTCAGGAAAATATGATAGTCGGAGCAGGACGTCAGGATGCCGGTCTCCCGCAGCCCCATGCTCTTGACCAGCTCGAGGTCCTTCCGGTTCGCCCTGATCCAGGCTGTGATCTCGGGATACCGGTACCCCCGCTCAAGACAGGCTTCCACCGCCTCGCGGTCCCGTTTCGTATACAGGAAGAATTCAGTCTGGCGGATCACGCCGTTTGGTCCGCTCAAGCGATGCATCATGTCGAAAAGATCAACTATCTGCTGCCGGGAGAACGGCGGTCGGGCTTGCTGCCCATCTCGAAAAGTCGTATCCGTGATAAAGATCTCCTCCGGCAGATCATACGGAACTTGAACCCCGTCAAACAGGATACGAGGCGGTTCCGTGTACGGGAACTGTTCACGCAGCAAGTTGGGCTCATCTACGTGAACAAGCTTGCGGACCGGCCGGGTGGGCTGACCGAGCTGCGTTTTTTTCGCCACGAGCTCCTCCCCTTTCCACCCGGGTCGCCGGGGGCAAGCCTGGCGTCCGGGAAATCAATCACCCCGCTTCCGGAGCACGCGGGGTGTCGGCCATGCCGAATGATGATCCAGTATACCCGCTGTTGTTACTGGCTGTCAACAAAGGGACGGAACTCCTCACTGCCCGGGCTTCCCCAACGCTTCGAGCAACAAGCGGTTGACTAGCTGGGGATTGGCCTTGCCGCGAGTCTCCCTCATCACCTGTCCCACCAGGGCGCCGATGGCCTTTTCCTTCCCTTTCCGGTACGACTCTACTGCCTCCGGATTGGCGGCAATGGCCTTCTGTACCAGCTGGCGGATGGTCTCCTCATCGGAGATCTGCTGCAGCCCCCGCCGCTCAACAATGGCAGCCGCCTCCTGCCCGGTGCGGAACATCTCTTCGAAAACCTCTTTTGCGGTAGCGCCGCTAATCGTTCCTGCGCGTATGAGTTGCAGCAGACCGACCAGGCGGGCCGGGGTCACGTTGACCTGGTCGAGCTCCTTCCCTTCGGCCTTGAGAAGCCGCAGGAGTTCACCCATCACCCAGTTGCTAACCATCTTAGGATCAGGAAACTGCCGGGCTGCCTCCTCGAAGAAATCAGCAAGCTTGCGGGAGGTGGTGAGAATCTCGGCGTCATAGGGCGGCAACCCGTACTCCCGCATCAGCCGCTCCCGTCGGGCAGCCGGCAGTTCCGGCAACTCTTGCCGCCATTTCTCGATCTGTTCGGGTGTGAGAACGATCGGCACCAGGTCCGGCTCGGGGAAGTAGCGGTAGTCATGGGCCTGTTCTTTGCTGCGCATTCCCCTGGTGACACCGGCAGCCTCGTCCCAGTGTCGTGTCTCTTGTTCGATACGCCCCCCGCTTTCCAGGACCGCCACCTGCCGGGCCGCCTCATACTCCAGCGCCCGTTGGACGGCCCGGAAGGAGTTCATGTTCTTCACTTCGGTCTTCGTTCCGAGCCTGGTCTCGCCTCTTGGCCGCACCGATATGTTGGCATCGCAGCGCAGCGACCCCTCCTCCATCTTTACGTCGGAGACGCCGGCAAACTCCACCACTCGCTTCAACTCTTCCAGGAAGATGCGGGCCTCCTCGGGCGAACGCAGATCCGGCTCGGTTACGATCTCAACCAAGGGAATACCGGCCCGGTTGTAGTCGAGGAGCGTGTACGGGGAATCGACAATGCTCGTACCTGCGTGAAGCGACTTGCCGGTCTCCTCCTCGAGATGGACCCGGGTGATACCTATCCGACGCTTCTCCCCGTTCACCTCGATATCGAGATGCCCGTGACGACACAGAGGAAGATCGTACTGGGATATCTGATATGCCTTGGGCAGGTCGGGATAGAAATAGTTCTTCCGATCGAACTTGCTGAACGGGGCAATCTCACACCCCAGTGCCAGACCCGTCTTGACCGCATACTCCAGCGCCTTCGCGTTGAGTACCGGCAGCGAGCCAGGAAGCCCGAGGCAGACAGGACAGACGCGCGTGTTCGGTTCGCCGCCGAAGTCGGTGGCACAACCGCAAAAGACTTTGGAGTCAGTGAGCAGTTCGACATGGATCTCCAGACCGATAACAATCTCCCAGCGGCTGAGATCGACGCCCTTGCTTACATTTCCTGCCAATGCCATTTGCCAAACCCCTCTCGCATGGTAACGACTGGCAGAACGCCTCTGGCGGTCGCAGCTCACCGGCTTATATACGGGGCCGGGGAAAAGGACCGCGAGCTTCTTCGTAAGCATATCCGACCTGCAGCAGGCGCCCCTCCGCCAGCGGCGGGCCGATCAGTTGCAAGCCGATAGGCAGCCCTTCGGAATTCAAGGCACACGGCACCGACAGGGCCGGCAGCCCCGCCAGATTGACCGTAACCGTGTAGATGTCGGATAGGTACATTTGCATGGGGTCGTCGGTCTTCTCCCCCAGCCGGAAGGCGACCGTCGGCGATGTGGGACAGGCGAGCACGTCTACCTTTTCGAACACGCGGTCAAAGTCCCGGCGGATAAGAGTGCGCACCCGCAATGCGTTGAGGTAGTAGGCGTCGTAGTAGCCAGCGCTCAAGGCATAAGTGCCCAGCATGATCCGCCGTTTAACCTCAGGGCCAAAACCACGGCTGCGGGTGTTGCTGAAGAGCTGGACCACGTCCTCGCCCTCTGCCCGCAAACCGTAGCGGACTCCATCATAGCGAGCCAGGTTGGAGCTGGCCTCGGCGGGAGCGATGAGGTAGTAGGCGGCCAGGGCGTACTCGGTGTGGGGCAGGGAGACTTCTTCGACCTTCGCTCCCCCTGCCTCAAGCTGGCGTACGGCTGCCAGTACCGCGTCCCGCACCTCGGAATCGAGCCCCTCGCCAAAGTACTCCCGGGGCAGGCCAACACGTAGGCCCTTCACATCGGGCCGCAGGAAGGTGCGGTAATCGGGGGCCTCCTCCGGTAACGAGGTCGAATCCAGTGGATCGTGCCCGGCGATCCAGTTTAGAGCCAGGGCACAGTCGGCGACGGTCCTGGTGATCGGACCGATCTGATCCAGGGAGGAAGCGTAAGCGACAAGGCCAAACCGGCTCACCCGTCCGTAGGTAGGCTTCAACCCCACCACGCCGCAGAAAGCAGCCGGCAACCGGATCGATCCCCCGGTATCCGAACCGAGGGCGACCAGGGCCTCGCCGGCCGCAACAGCTGCCGCCGAACCGCCGCTTGAGCCGCCCGGAACACGTTCAGTATCCCAGGGATTCCGCGTCGGGTAAAAGGCCGAATACTCGGTGGATGAACCCATAGCGAACTCATCCATGTTGGTCTTGCCCAGCACCGCGTGGCCCTGGCGGCGCAGGCGGGCGACTACCGTGGCGTCATAAGGTGGGTGAAAATTGGCGAGCATCCGGGAGGCACAGGTTGTCTTCCAGCCACGGGTGCAGATATTATCTTTGATCGCCACCGGTACTTGTGTTCCGGCCTCCCGTAAAACCCGCTCCCGATCTATCTCCAGAAAAGCCTTGATCTTCTCTTCAACCGCCTCTATCCGGTCATATAATCCGTTTATCACTTCGGCGGCGGAAAGCTCTCCGCGCTCTAACATGTCCGTAGCTTCTACCAGGGTCAACTCGTGGATCTGCAAACCTACCACTCCCTGTGGTTACTATCACTTCTTTGGCCCGTCATCCAGGACGACCACCGCTTGCCGCTGCCGCTGCCGCACTCTGCCAGATCACCCTTCTTCCACGATGCGAGGGACCCGGAAGTAACCGTCCTGAACTTCCGGACCGTTTTGTAACACCTCTTCCTGGCTCAACGACGGCCGGACCTCGTCCGGGCGGGTTACGTTGGTGAGTCCCAGCACGTGCGCGGTCGGTTCGACATTGGCCAGGTCCAGCTCCCGGATTTTCGCAGCATAAGCCAGAATCTGCCCCAGCTGCTCGGCGAATATCGCTTTCTCCTCTTCCCGCAAGGCCAAGCGGGCAAGCCTGGCAACATGTTCCACCTGTTCCTGGGAGAGCTTCTCCATCTTCGTCTTTCAGGCCTCCTCCATCATGCGCAAGAACTCCTCTTCACTCAGAATCCTTGTACCCAACTCGCGTGCCCTGGCCAACTTGTTCTCACCCGGTTTCTCACCCGCTACCAGGAAGGTTGTCTTCCGTGAAACTGAAGCGCCCGGGCGCCCGCCGCCCGCCTCGATGAGCGCTTCCGCCTCCTCTCTGGTCAGGCCCGCAAGGGTGCCGGTAACGACTATCTGCATGCCGGTGAAAGGCTGTCGCGATGATACCCGTGAAAGCAGCCGGGCGAAAAGCGAATTCGGGAGCGAGGCAGGTGATTCTGCGGGCATCTGCCCTTCGCGGCTGCTTTCAGGAGGTGCCATCGACCGGGCGGTCAACTCCGCGGCACGGCCACCACCCGTCGCTTCCATCTTGACTCCCAGCTCGGCCAGTTCCCGGATCAACTGGCGGTTGGCCGTGTCATGGAAGAAGGCCCGCAAGCTGCTGGCCACCTCCGGGCCGATCCCCGGCACTTGCCGCAATTCGGCCTCGGAAGCCTCCATAAGGGCGTCCATCGTGCGGAAATGGCGGGCCAGTTCCCGAGCCGTTTCCTCTCCCACATGGCGTATGCCCAGGCCAAAGAGAAGCCGGGCCAGTCCCCGCTCCTTGCTCGCTTCAATGGCCACAAGGAGATTCTCGGCCGACTTGCGCCCCATTCTTTCCAGGGTCAGGAGATCCTCGAGCCGCAACCGGTACAGGTCGGCCATGGTCTTGACCAGCCCTTTTTCCAGTAACTGATGGGCCAGCTTCGGGCCGAGCCCCTGGATATCCATGGCATCGCGTGAGGCAAAGTGGAGCAGCGCCTCCTCAATCTGCGCCGGACAGGACCGGCCCACGCAGCGGGCCACCGCCTCACCCGGCTCCCGCTGCACCTCGCTGCCGCAGACCGGGCAACGATCGGGCATCACAAACGGCCTTTCTGCTCCGGTACGCCGCTCGACCAGCACCTTGACCACTTCGGGGATTACCTCCCCGGCCTTGTGAACCAGCACCGTATCGCCAATACGGATATCTTTCTCGCGAATGTAATCCTCGTTGTGAAGGGAGGCCCGGCTCACCGTCGACCCACCGATCTCCACCGGGTCGAATACCGCGGTGGGCGTGAGCGCACCGGTACGGCCAACTTGAACTACTATTTGCCGGATGACAGTGGTCGCCTCTTCGGCGGGAAACTTGAAAGCGATGGCCCAGCGCGGTGCGTGCGCCGTCGCTCCGAGTCGCTCCTGCAGGGCGACGGAGTTTACCTTGAATACAATACCGTCCGTCGCGTAATCCAGCGCATGCCGCTTCTCTTCCCACTCCCGCAGATAGTCGACCAGCTCCTGCACCCCCCGGCAGAGGCGGATGTGGGGATTGACCGGGAAGCCGAAGCTCCGCAACATCTGCAACCGTTCGTAATGGGTCTCGGGCAAGGCAGGTACGGCCACGGGGTCGGCCCCTGCGAGCGGTTCAAGATATCCCAGCGCGTAGCACCAGAAAGCCAGAGGCCGGGAGGCGGTAACCCGTGGGTCGAGCTGCCGCAGTGAACCGGCCGCCGCGTTCCGGGGGTTAGCGAAGAGGGGCTCACCCCGCTTTGCTCGCTCCTGGTTGAGCCGGCGAAACGCCTCCTTCTCCAGGTACACCTCTCCCCGCACTTCGAGGGTGAAGGGAAAACGATCAGCCCCACTTTCCCCTGCGGTGGCCGAGTCGGGGTGAGGGTTGCGCAACACCAGCGGAATGGCGCGTACCGTCCGTAGATTGGCGGTAACATCTTCGCCCCGTTCACCATCACCCCGGGTGGCACCCCGCACAAACCGTCCCTGTTCGTAGGTGAGGGCGACGGCCAGGCCATCGATCTTGAGCTCGGCCACAAACTCGAGGGGCTCGCTTTGCGGCAATCCGAGCCACCGATGGAGGCGGCCGTCCCAGGCGCGCAGTTCTTCAACATCATAAACGTTGTCCAACGACAACAGAGGCACGCGATGATAGACCACCGCAAAAGCTTCTGAAGGGGGAGCACCCACCCGCTGGCTGGGAGAGTCAGGAGTTACCAGGTCTGGATACTGCTCCTCCAGCTCCAGGAGTTCCCGCATCAGCCGGTCGTACTCAGCGTCGCTGATGATCGGGGCATCCAACACGTAGTACCGGTAATTATGTTCGTTTATCTCCCGGCGCAGCTCAGCAAGGCGGGCTGCCGCCGCCGCTTTGTCCATCGACACCATAGCCTCCCTGCTTGACCCCCCGCCCTATCTCGCTGCCCGAAACATCCCAAACGCCGCACGAAAAGAATCGTAACACGCTAGGCCCGGATTGCCTAGCATGCATGGCAGGACGAGCGCGGGCATTCCTCCTTGCCCCACCCAGGCCCCGTCCGGCAGCCGGTGCTGAAGCTTGTTTGCCTGCAATAGCTTCTGATAGCATAAGGCAGGTTACACGCTTGCTTGGCATAATCGAGGAGGACTTGACTATGCCCGCTATTCGTGAGTCTGACCTGCCCGGTATTGGCCGGAAGTTTCAGATCGAGACCCGCAGCGGGGACAGATTAACAATCATTGTGCATGATGACGGTCGCCGTGAGATCTATCATGCCGATCCTAACGATCCAGACAACTGGATCTCCATGGTTACCCTCGACGATACCGAGGCGCGGCAGGTAGCTGGCATTATCGGTGGCCTCGCCTACAGACCTCAAAGCCTCGAGTCGGTTGAGGTCGCTCTCAACAAGCTGGTCATTGAGTGGTATAGAGTTGAACCGCACTCTCCGTGTATCGGCCGGACCATCGGGGAGCTCGAAATCCGACGCAAGACCGGGGCAACGGTCATCGCAGTGATCGAGAAAGACCAGACCCAATTTATCAATCCGGGACCCGACTACGTGATCAAGCCGGACACGGTCCTGGTGCTCATGGGAGAGCGCGAGCACATCAACGCCTTCTTAGCACTAGTAATGAATGGGTGTGAGTAGTGATAGTGATGGAGCACGTAGCGCTGGAGATCGGCCTCGCGCTCGGCATCATGACCCTCACCGGGTATGTGGCCAAATTCCCCTCTTGATCCTGGCCGGCATGGCGGTAGGACCCCACCTCCCGGCGACCCGGTTTCTGGACCTCAGGTTCACCCACAGCGCACCTTTTATCGAGTTCATGGGCCGGATCGGGGTTCTTTTCCTCCTCTTCTACCTGGGTCTTGAGTTTTCCCTTAGCCGGCTTATCAAGGCGGGGCGGTCGATCCTCGTCGGCGGCACCCTTTACATCTCGCTCAACTTCACCCTGGGATTGCTCTTCGGTCAGCTGATGGGGTGGCCTTTTGCGGAGACCCTGGCGGCGGCCGGTATCACCACGATCACTTCTACTGCCATCGTGGCGAAGGTGCTAGTTGATCTGAAGCGCACCGCCAATCCTGAGACCGAGCTGATCCTCGGCATGATTATGTTCGATGATGTGTTCCTGGCCGTCTACCTGTCACTCTTTTCCGGACTCTTTCTGACTCGTGCCACGTCCTTGAGCGGAGTCTTGGTGTCCGGCAGTAAGGCCATCGGATTCATCGCGGGCTTCCTGCTTCTCGGACGTCTCGCCCGCCGCTGGCTCAACCGCCTGCTCGACATTCAATCCGCAGACGTCTTCCTCCTCGCAGTGTTGATGGCGCTCTTCCTCGTCGCCGGGCTAGGTCAGATCGTCCACGTGGCGGAGGCGGTCTGCGCCCTCCTGCTCGGCCTGGTCCTGGCGGATACCGAACACAGGCAGCGAATCGAGCGCCTGATCTTGCCCTTTCGCGACTTCTTTGGTTCTGTCTTTTTCTTCAGCTTTGGCCTGAGTTTGGACCCGCGATTCCTGGGAGGAGCGGTTGTGCCTGTCCTGGTTGCCGTGGCGTTTACCCTGGTCGGTAACTTCGTAGCCGGTATGATGGCGGGACGTGCGGCTGGTCTCTCGCCCAAAGCCTCGGCGAACATCGGCGTCACCATCACCGCCCGCGGTGAGCTGAACATCGTAGTAGCCAATGTCGCCAAAGCGGCCGGACTCGATCCGACCCTGCAGTCCTTCGCGGCCCTCTACGTCTTCATCCTGGCGATCATGGGGCCGCTTCTGACCCGAGAGTCGCGGGTCATCTACCGTGTCCTCAACGCTCTCTTCAAGTGGGAGAAGCGGGAGGCCTCTGACCTACCTTCTGCGCGCTGACACCCGCTTTGAAATCCCGCACAAGCGTCGCCCGGCAGATGTCATTCGGGAATTGCTCCCGGCAACGACCGGGAGAAACAAAGGAAGAGGGGTTGGCTGGCTGCCGACCCCTCTTCCCTTGAAACGAGCAAGAACAAACTCCCGGCAGCGGCCTACTCTCCCACCCCGTCGCCAGGGCAGTACCATCGGCGCT
>JADBKP010000011.1 GCA_014896315.1 Limnochordales bacterium | reverse complement strand
GCCCAAAACGCCCTTGTATAGCCATTTCTTTGCATTACGGGTGTCAAAGTGCCGGCGGGGCAACCCGCGGCCTCGCCCGCCGCGCCGGTGCTCAAGGGGTCTTCTGCCGCGACCAAGCTGGTGCAGACCTGGAGGCCACAGGACCTGGAGTCGGAGTCGGTGCCGGGCACGGGCCTGGATTTCGACTCCGAACCGGAAGCAAAGGCAAGGTCAAAGGCGGAGTCGGAAACGGGCAAAGAACTAAGTGCAGCCGGAGAGAGAACGGCAACCTCGAGGCTCCCCCCGAAGGCTTCGCCCGGGGATCAGATGCCCTGGATATCGCCGGAATAGCCAACACGGACCAGGGGGGTCGGAGACAGAGGTCAACCCTGCAGGTTCAGGTAGCTGCCAGCAGCCCGGCTGAGCTGGCTTGCAAGAAGGCTTCGGCTGCGCTGCAGGGCCAGGATGGCGGCCAGCGTACGCCCGCGCATAGCCTTGACTTGCATCTCGACTTCTTCCCGCTCCTCTTTGAGCTGCCGCAGCAGTTGAACTGCTTGCTGCCGCTCTGCCTCCACCCTGGAAGGAGTTTCGAGGAGCTTGGCCAGGCATTTCCAGACCTTCTCTTCACCGGGATCGCCGATGACCTCCGCCAGCTTCACCCAATTACCCTCGGCCAGCAGACGGCGGCAGACGGCAGTTCTTTCCCTCAGGTCGGCCACGGCCTGCGCCACACGTTCGCCCCAGGAAGGGGTCAGCGTGCCTTGATCACTTGCTCCCATGCTTCCCTCAACTCCTCCAGGAGCTTTGCCACTTCTTGAACCGCGGCCACATCCTTGCGCACCGCACTCTGGATCAGGCGGTAATTCATATACTCGTAGAGCCGGAAAAGGTTGCGGGCAAGATCACCGGCGTCGAAGTTGAGCGAGCCGATAAGCTCAGCGAGGATATCTTGGGCGCGATAGATCTTCTCGCGGGCCACGGTCTCGTTGCTGGACTCCCAGGCAGCCACTGCCTGGCGGCAGTTTCGGATCGCCGCGTCGTACAACATCAGGACGAGACGACCCGGGCTCGCAGTCTCCACCTCGATCTGGCGGTATTGCTGGTACGGATTGGGAATACCCACTCTGACCACCTGCTCAACTTCACACCGCATTGCTACTCAGGCCCTTGATCTGATTGGCCAGCCATGTGCTCTGGCTACTCAGGGTACTCAATACCTTCTCCAGCGCCGTGAACTGCTCCACCAGGTGCTGGCGTCGCAGCTCCAGTCTTCTTTCGAACGCGGCAATCCGTTCGTCAATGTCTTTGATCCTATCCTCGAGCGCGGCCTGGGACTGAGCGATCAGGCCGGTGCTGGCGGCAAGGGTGACCGTGAGCAAGTTCTTCAGCCGGACCGCCACTCCTTCTCGGCCGTCCACCTCCCGGGTAGCGGTGAAGAGCTTCTCCACCTGCTCCGGTTTGGTCTCCAGGGCAGCCCGGAGTTTGCTCTCATCCACGGTCAGTTTGCCGGCATTGTCGGTGGTGATCCCCACCAGCGCCAGCTGGTCGAGCTCGCCGGCGGGAGTTCCCGCCACCGGACCGGTGGTGCGGGTGCGCAGGTCCATGGCCAGGCGCATGAGAGAGCCATCGCCCTGGAGGGCCGCATCTTTGGCCAGTTTCTCCTGGATAAACCCGTAGGTGGAGTTGTACTGTTCCACGAACTGTTTGATGCGGTCGATGACGGGGTTCAAGTCAGCGTTTACCGAAACCCGGCTTTCTCCTTCGCTCAAAAGCTCCAGTGTCAACCCGTCGCTCACGTTGGTCAGTTTGTTGGATGAGCTGGTAACAAGCAGTCCGTTCACACTTACCTGAGCATCCCGGGGTGCCTGCAAAGTGTTACGCTCTGCCTGCAGGGTCACCTCGCTCAGCACAGCAGAAGTTTGGCCATTGCCCAGGCTTTTCACCCGGATTCGCACCTGAGCCACGGCCTGATCGGCAGTTAACTTCGCCAGGTTAAGTGTCACACTCTGCCCGGCGGATGCCGTTCCCGACCCGGCTGTCATCCAGCTCTCCTCTTTGGCCGGGTCGGCCCCGGCTGGCAGATACTGCACTTCGTAATCAAACGCCCCGCTATCTGAACTGGTAGTAAAGGTGAGCTGCTGAAGATATCTGGCCTGAGACAGTGAGATTGTCAGTTCATCACCGGCCGCACCGGCCCATGTACCAGTTATACCGGACGCCTGCAGCCCATCAATCTCGTCCGTCAGGCCCAGGCCGACCAAGACCTCAGCATCGCCCCCCAGCTCGATGCGGGATTGGCTACCGGTACTGGTGGATTCCAGGACCAGAGTGTTGCTGATCAGGGTCGCCCGCACGCCCGCATCGGCCAGCCCGTTGATTTTATCCCGTATCTCTGCCAGGCTATCTCCACTCTCGATGGTCAGAGTTTTACCGTTGATCTGCAAACTCCCTTGCAGCTTCAGCTCCGCGTTGGCATCGGTCACGGTCAGGCCCGCCAGTCGATGTGAACGGGCAACGGCAAGCACGTTAAGATCCAAGGAGGCGGGAGTAGCGGTAGGCGTGGCGGTTGCTTTCACTACACTCTGTTCGCTGACGGTGACACTGCGGGCGGAAAAGGCATTGGCAGCCAGAAGCGAATCAATCCGGCTGCGGAGATTTTCCAACCTGGATTGAACATCCCTCCAGGCATCCTTCCGGGTACGCAGCTTATCCTGCTGGCTGCGCCAGATATTGATCGGTCTGGCTTCGATCTGCATCAACTGGTCTATGAGAGCCTGCGTGTCAAGACCGGAGATCAACCCGCCAATCTGCATACCACTGCCTCCTTGCATCCTCTAACCCTTTTATCGGTCCATAGCCTCCCGGGAATTAGCCGTTGCTCGTCTGCGCCGGGTAGCCGGCTGCGTCGCTGCCGTCAGCCTTTCTACCCCGGTCGCAAGCTCCCGGATCTGAACCGCGTAATGATCGTTAACGGTCACCAGCTGGCCAAAGGCTATCACACGCCCGTTGGCCAGGACTTCTACAGGCTGCCAGACAGCCCGGTCCAGTTCAAGCACAGCACCCGGCCCGAGACGGGAGATCGTATCCATGGGCAGTTCGACGCTCCCCACGCGTATGGCGATATCTACCGGAACGTGCCGGATCAGGTCGATGCTGACGTTGCCCAGACCCGCGGCCTCTGCCGGGGACGGACGCTGCCCACCTGAAGCACCGTGCTCCTCGGAAGCGGTCGACGGCTGCGGTGCGACGGGAATACCCTCGTCCGCGGCCGGCCGCTGCGCCGTCCCTTCAGCCGGTGGCGGGGTGGCCGTTACACCGGCTGTGGCATGCGCGGCCTGGACGGGCTCCTCCCCTCCCGCTGCAGCGGCTATACCCTGCTTCTCCCAAAGATTGTGGACCATGCGCCGGGCCAGGCCAGGCAGGAGCACGAGAGCCATCTCTACCATGATTCCCTGGCCGATGTGAAAATGACAAAAGACGACGATCGCCCCCTGATCCAGCCCTTGTTCGGCCTCTAGTCCGGCCTGCAGCTCGGCGAGCAGATCCTCACGGGAGACCAGGCTGGCGCGGGGAGGTGTGATGGAGACCGGGCTGTCAAGGAGTGTGGCCAGAGATGTGGCCGCCGCCCCCATCATCTGGTTCATCGCTTCGGCCAAGGCGCTGAGGCAGAGGTCATCCGCAGCTTTCTCCTCCCCTGCCAGCTCCCCCAGGAGCAACTGGGCGAGCTGCCGGCCATCCGCCTCGGCAATAACCAGCTGGCCGACACCGCGAAACCCTTGTTCGAACTGGATGCGAACCAGATAGCAAGGGGTCGTATAGCGAGAAACCAGCTCTTCCCAACTCATGTGGCTGGCGGTGGGCACGGTTACGTTCACCCACTGGTTGACCATGATGGATAAAGAGGTGGCCGATGCTCCCATCATGATCGAGCCGATTTCGCGAACCGTATCGAGCTCCACCGCGCTCAGTGCGGGTTCATGCGACATCTGCTTTCTGCTCCTCTGTTGTGTGCTACTGCGACGCCACAGGCCTCAGGATCTGAACTGCGACCCGCCTGCCTTTGCGTCCCAGCCGGGCCCAAAAGAGCGTCTCCTGCCCCACCGCAATCTGGACATCACTCCCCTCCTCTACCGGCAAGAGCAGCAGATCGCCCGGCTGCAGTGAGAGCAGTTCACCTACTGTGAGCGTGGTTCGTCCCAGGTAGACGTCGACCCGGACGGGTAGCCGTCCCAGGTGTGCTCTAAGCCGCGCTCGCTCAGCCTCGCTCGCCGCCTGCCGCCGGTTGAGCTCCCGCGAGGCGTCGGGGGCGAGGGTAACCAATGCCGGGTACGGTATGGCCAGGCTGAAAAAGTCGCGATGGGGACCGAGGACGCCTTCAAAAGTGGCAACGGCCAGCATGTCCTGTTCCGCCCCAGTGCTGAGGAAGTAAGGGTTGGTCTCCAAGCTGGAGACCCTAACCTCTAGCACGGCCATTCCCCGCCAGGCATCCCGCAGCGCTTCGGTGAGCGGCCCGAAAAGCTGTTGTTGCAGCACCCGCCTCTCGAGTTCGGTCAGTTCACGAGAGGAGGTGGACGCTTGCGGCCTGCCTCCGCACAGCCGGGCAAAGCTGACGAGCGCCATACCCACTCCGATCTGGCAAAAGCAAGAGGTAGAAACCTTCCCTGCCGGCCCCGTGGCGTTGATCTGCAGGGTGGTGATCACTGTCGGATTGGGCAGGAGTCTGAGATACTCGTAGTAGGAGATCAGCTGGATGGTAGACAGGTTGAGGGAGATATCTAGCCGCAGCCGGGCGGAGAGCATGCTGCTCCAGTTGCGGGTAAAATCCTCACAGACCCGCCGCAACAGCCGGACCTGGTCGCGGGTCAGCTGATAGGGCCGGCGGAAGTCATACTTCTGGACCGTACCTCGCCCCGCCGGCGCGCCCGGTTCGGCCGGATCTACCAGGTCTTGCAGCTTTCCGGGCTGACCGCGAGCGGCAAGGCCGGCAAGGCCGCTGCGTGCTGCGCCGGCCCGGGCTTTTTGCCACTCGGCAATCAACCGGTCGATTTCAGGTTGACTCAGTACTTCGTCCACGCCGGTCGCTCCTCCTCTTGATGGATCGGCGCGACCGGTACAAAGCTGAAGGGCCGCCCTCTATGGGCGACCCCTTTGCAGCTAACCCCCGTTTACAACAATGAGGCAGCCATGAGGCAGCCATCTGCCCCCGCAGCTCAACCGGGCGGAGCCGGAGCCCCCGGAGGCACGCCTGCCTCATCGGGCTTGGCTGTCATTAGCGAGTGGCCGGTTGCCAGCGACTGCAGGCCTGCCCCGCCGTTAATCGTACGGGAGGTTCCGGATGCGGTCGCAGCCTCCGGTCCGGAAGCAGAACTCCCCTGTCCCCGGTCACGCCCCTCAGCGCTCCCCAAGGCTTTGCCGGCCACCCGTCCCAGTTGCTCGCCGGTGATCCCCGCGGCCCCAGCTGCCAGCGCGGCCCGCCGGTTCTCCTCCTGGATCTCCCGATATATCTCTTCGCGATGAACGGGTATGTGCCGGGGTGCCTCGATGCCGATTTTCACCTGGTCGCCGCGGACGCCTACCACCGTGATCTTGACGTCGTCGCCGATCATAATGCTTTCGTCAACCTTGCGCGTCAATACCAGCACCGTGAGTCCCTCCCTGGACCCCGCCCTTTGATCGAGTTGGCGACCAACCCGCTGGCTCTACGGGCGATGATGTAGTCCGGTCTCAGGCGGTGGCGCTGTTTCTGGTGGCAACCGCATCTCCGGAGACAGCTTTGCCCTGCAACAGCGGGAAGCGGATGGGGTACGCCTCCTCCAGGATCACCTGCTGTCCCCGGCGTTGAGTCCTGTCTATGACCAGCGGCGCCCGCAGGTTGGCCGTCATCTGGGCCGGGTCGTTGGGCACGGTGACAATACAGTATATGGCGGCATCCTCCAGGTCGTTCGCCGCCGGCACTGCATAATCGGCGAGAAAGAGCCGCGGTTCGATCACGATAAAGGCCAACCCGGATCCGTCCACAGCCTGCAGAACCTGAAACGGTGTCCCCTCAAGAGGCTTCAGGATGTACTCCCTGATCCCTTCAAACCCTATTATGCCCCGGGGAAAGGTGATTATCTCGTCCGTCCGGAACTCAAATGTCCCAAACCGCGTCGTTACTGTTGGCACCGCGCTCGCCTCCCAGTCATCTCCTAGCAGGCGCTGGACTACCTCGCCCGGTCCGCCGGGTTGCCGGGTTGCCGTCTGCGGTCGCCCGCCTAACGCAGCCAGTCGAGCAACGAAAGCCGCCCCAGTCTGGCGGTAACCATCAGGGCAGCCTCGTAGCTGGCTTCTTGTTGTCGAAGCTCGGTTATGCTGCGGGCCAGATCAAAACCATCCAGCTCTGCCAGGTGCTGCTGCAGCCGCACCTGCAGGTCGACCAGCTGCTCGCCAACCCTTTCGGTCCGCTGGAGCCAGGCTCCAACTTGCGCGCGCTCCTTGAGAACCCGATCGAATACCGCATCGAGCGCTGCCAGATCCTGGATCCGCAGTTTCGCTTGCCCGGCCTCCCCTTCGAGCAAGTGATCATGGATCTGGCGCAGAAGATCAAAGAGCCCCGGGTCCTCACCGCCTGCGGCGCTCCCGACAAACAGCCGCCGACCGTCCACGTTCACTCTCAGAGTCTGGTCGGGGGCAATCTGCCTTTCCATGACATGGAACTCGCCATCCACCCCCACCCGGCCTTGGTCATCCCGCACAAAAGGCTCTGCCTCGGTCCCCCCGCTGAAGAGATACCTGTTCCCCAGGCGGCTGTTGGCCAGGGCCAACAACTCCTCCTCTATTTGCTTCACTTCTTCGGCAATACTGGAGAGACCATCGGCATTCTGAGTCGAGGAACCGGCCATCACCACCAGCTCACGCACCCGTACCAGCAACTCTCCAATTTGCCCCAGGACCGAGTCGGTCTCAGAAAGCCAGCTCTTTACTTCTGCGACCTGTTTGAGATATCCGTCCGTCTCACTCAGGGCCTGCTGCAACCGCAGAAGTTGCGGAGCGCGAGTGGGCGCATCGGCCGGCCGGAGGATCTGCTTTCCGGCGGCGATCTGGCGCATCAGCCGGTCGCCCCTGGCAGCGTTGTTGACCAGGTAACTGCGCAGGGCCTCGCTCTGCATCTGCGGGGTGATTCGCAAATCTTGTCACCTGCCCTCTTTTCGTCTTCTGCTTCCTCAACGGCCGGCACCGCCGAGCAGATCGATAATCGTTCCCAGCGCTTCGTCAAGGGAACGGACCAGCTGTGCCGCCGCCTGATACGCCCTTTCTGTCGCGAGCAACGTCACCATCTCTTCGTCCGGCGATACTCCTACCCGCGATTGGCGCAAGTTCTCCCAGTGCTGTCGGCGGGCACCCGCCGCCTCCTGCCGTTCTTCTGCCTGCCGGGCGCCTTCTGCCAGCCGGGGAATCAGCGTTCCTTGATACACAGTGAGCGGGTGGTCTGCCACACCCCCTGCACTGGCGCCGCTACGAGCCCAGTTAAGCAGATCACGAGCAACAGCATTGTCGTTGGGCGGCATGGCTGCGGGGAGACGCCGCGGATCATACCGGCCTTGCGCGTCTTTCCACGCATCGTTTATTCGAATGTCTCCGGCGTCCGTCCCTACGAACAGAGGTTGTCCCGGTGAACCGTAGAGGTCAACGCCCTTGGTGAGAATGCTACTGGTATCGTCTATGAGAGCCTTGGCCAGGCGATCGAGGTGTGTCATAAGCTCCGCGCCTGTGTTCCACATCTCCAGCCGGCCCCGCAGTGCTCCCGCAGGCCACTCCACATTCACCTCATGGCCAGGGGAGGTACGGGTGCTGCACAGGAAGAGCCGGGGCGGTTGGGAACCGCTGCTCTCCTGCCATTCCACCCGGTAGAGTACTTGCTCGCCATCGACTACCACCGTACCACCGATCTCTACCCGCAATCCCGCACTCTCCCCGGGATAGCTTGCGTTTCCATCCTCACGGACCGTGATGTTCACAAGCCCGGCAAGCTCCCGCAACAGTGCATCCCGCTGATCCCGCAGCCCGTTGGCCAGTCGACGTTCACCCCGGGGACCCAAGCCGCTCTCCGCCTGACGAATCGCGCCGTTCAGCCGGGCGATCTCCTCGAGGAGTGCATTAGCGCGGTCTACTTCCTGTTCAATAACCTCCTCTTGCGACACCTGAACCTGCGCGACTCCCTGAGCAAGACGCCTGATCCCGGCCGCCAACTCCGCTGAACGATCCAGAACCACCTGGCGGACGCCAAGATCATCTGGGTATCCTGTAAAGTCCTGCAGAGCATTCACCCAATTGTTCCACAACTCGCTGAAGCTGGCCGGGCCACCTGGCTCATCAAAGAGGGCTTCCAGCGACTGCCACGCCCTCTCCGCCACGAGCGCCTCTTCGCTCTCGCTTATGGCACCCCGAAGCCTGCTTTCCACGAATTTATCCCGTTCCCTCACCAGCGCCTGCACGGCCGGGCCGCCCTCCGTCAGCGGCCCCTGACGGGTGAGCAGACCGCCGGCGGCGGCCGGGGCAGAGGAACTCGAGCTAATGACCCGGCGCCGAGAGAAGTGGGGGTCGTCGGCGTGGGCCAGGTTCTCGGCAATCGTTTCCAAAACCAGTGCCTGCTTGTTCAGGGCCCGCTTGGCCACTTCCAGGCTGTTTAAGAGCGACATCTGCACTTCCCCCGCTCTTTGCTCTCACACCCGCAAATCCAGTTGGCAAACAGGAGACGCCGTGGAGGGCTGCGTTTTGAGGACGGCGGGACGCAAAAGCGAGCCCAGGAGCCGCAACTCCCAGCGAACCACCGTCAGCCGGTCGGCAATGAGCTGCCTACACGTGGCCAGGTCGTTGCGAATGGCGCGGAGTTGAGCTACCTCGTCGCCCGCAAAAGATAATCCGCCAGGTTGAGCCGCCATGGCCTCTAGTTGTGATACCAGGGAGGGTAACGATGCCAGAAGGCTTTGCAGGCGAGACTGATCGTTTGTTCTAAGAGCATCACGCAGCTCGCAGACCTGCTGCGCGACTTCTTTCCACAGGAGCCCAGACTGTTGCTCCGGCCGCGGACAGGATCGCACGGACCTCAACTACCCTTCCTGCGATGTGGGCCGGACGGGGTAGAGTTCGGCATGCAGCTACTTCAGCCGGTCCGCCAGGGTACGCCCCAGCATCTTGTCGGCGATCTCCTGGCTTGAGACCTTGTAGGTGCCTTGCTGAATGGCGGCCCGCAACTCGGCCACCTTCTCTTCGCGCACCTCCGGCAGCGCTGCGATCCGCCGTTTCAACTCCTGAATAAGCCTGGCCTGGTTGGAGATGGTAACCTCGTCGGCGGTCGCTTTGCTGACCGCCGTGGACCGGCTGGCTTCCCGGACGCCCGTGGCGCTTTCGATCCGGTACAACCGGTACACATTCTCAATCTCCTGGCGGCGGATCCTCACGCACATCCCTCCGTTTGCTCCGACCCATTATCCCTATCGACAGTTTCGCCCTCAGACTTGAATTCCCTCGTGATCCCACTTCGATCCCTCAACCGCGTCCTTGCCCCAGTCAGCCCGCTGAACGCCCACGGCCGCCACGAGCACCTTGACCTCCAGCGCCCCTGCCTTGAGCAAAAGCCGTGCCACTTCGTTGGCCGTCGCGCCCGTAGTAAGAATGTCATCGACGAGGAGGACCCGTTTGCCCGCCACCGGGAGCGGACTTCCCATGGCATAGAGACCGAACGCGTTGCGACGACGCTGTGCCCCCGAAAGCAAGCTTTGAGAGACTCCCCCGGCCACCCGCACCACCGCATCAGTTACCAGCGGCCGCAGAAGCCGGGCAGCCACGGGGCGGGCCAGAAGCTCTGCCTGGTTGTAACCCCTCTCCCGCAGCCGCTCCGGGCTTACCGGCACCGGAACCACTACATCGACTCCTTGCAGCGCGGGTTCCAAACATGCCAGCTCGGCCAGGAGCGCCCCCAGGCCCGCGCCGATTTCAACCCGATCTCCGTACTTGAGCAGTTGAATCCAGTGACGGAGTGCTCCATCGTACACTCCCACAGCCCGGGCAACGGTAAAGAAATGCCGCCAGCGTCGGCAGTTGACGCAAAGTGCCGCCCTGGTCTGCCGCAGCGGTCGCCCGCAACAGCTACAGAAGGGCGGAACAACAAAAGGCAGGGCGGAGAGGCAGCGCGGACAACCGGCCGCTGGAAACCAGATGGGCGGGGTGGTAGTGCCAGCGTCCGGCCCGGAGGAGGGCGGCTGGCCGGGAAAGAGATCGCCACATAAGGGGCAGCGGTAGGGTGGCGTGAGGAGTAGTTCAAGGAGTCCCTCTTTAAACACCCTGAGCAATCCGGTCAGTTTCCATCCGTCCAGGCCCGGCTCACCTCCTGGCTACCGGGCGAATTCGAACCCCGACGGTGCGACCGCCGGCAGCATACTGCACCTGCGCCAGGTATATCTGGTCGACGGCCGGCGGGACGGCCTCCCGCTCCCGGCGGGCCTGCGGGTCAGGACAGAGGCCGGCCTCTTCAAAATAAGAGGCGAGCTCAGGGAAAATATAGAAAAGAAGCTGGCGGTCGACATCCGGAATGGCGCGGCGCGGCAGGTCCGCCAGCCGTACCCACTCCATTCTCCCTTCGGGATGCCAACCGGTATCGAGTACACCCTCCCACCGGTCGCAACGGTAGACAAAAGTGATCCAATCGTAGCCGGGGCTGCCGCACTCGGAAGTGATCAAGCGCAGCTGGAAGTTGCGCATGATCAACCCGGTCTCCTCGCCCATCTCCCGGATGAAAGCGGCCACCGGCGTCTCTCCCAGTTCAAGCTTACCACCTGGGGCAGTCCACAAACCGGCATACGGCTCTTTCTGGCGATGCAACATGACCACTCGCCGCTCTTCAGGTGGATGGACACCTGCGAGCGCCGCTGGCTGCAGATCCGGACCGGCTTCTATCCAGGCGATGGAAGCCAGCAGTTGGTAGCCACCAGAGGCAAGTTGGGCGGGGGAAAGCATCAAGCCCAGACCGTCCAGGTACTCGGCAAGCAATCCGTAGAGCTCGGCCACGCCCGGCATCAGTGCCGAACCTCCCCGCTCAATCCCCCATTGCTCCGGCTTTCCCTGGGAACCACCTCCTGCACCGGACGCACCTTGACGATGCTGTGACCGGGTATATAGCCCCGCACCACTGCCCCCGGGTAGACCAGCGTCTCCGGACCGATCAGCGTGCCCGGGTTGAGCACCGCATTGCAGCCTGTCTTCACTCCGTCGCCCAAGATAGCCCCGAGCTTACGCCGCCCCGTCCGGATCTCACTGCCGTCGGGCAGGCGGATGGTCACCTCGCTGCCATCGTTCTTGAGATTGGAGAGCCGGGTTCCGGCTCCCAAGTTGACACCGAAGCCGAGGATGCTGTCGCCGACATAGTTAAAATGGGGAGCCTGCGCCCGTTCAAGAAAAATCGAAGCTTTGACCTCAGTCGCATGGCCGACCAGTGCCCCATCAGCTATCCAGACGTTCTCCCTGATGTAGGCAGCGTGGCGGACCACAGCCTTCCCTCCAATCCAGGCCGGCCCAATAATGTAGGCACCAGGCTCGACCACCGCCTCAGGACCGACGTACACGTCCGGCCCGACCCACGCCCCTTCTGCCACCCGCCCCTGCCGGAGCGTCCCCCGCTCCCGCTCCCTGGCAATCTGCTCGCGCAGAAACTCTTCCAGCCGCGCCAGTGCTTCCCAGACGTTTTCACCCGCGGCGAAAAGCTCCCACAAGCCGCTACTCCGCAGTCTCTCACTGTCGAAGAACTCTTCCGGTCTCCACACAGCCGGCACCCCGCTTCCCGTTTTTTTCCATTTTACGCCAAGCAGCAACAACTGGCAAGCGCCACCGGGCCACGGGGACAAATATTTAAGTATTTCTATCGGAATTTATGCTATTGCCCGGCGCGACATGGTAATATTAGAGTGCACAAACTGAGGACATAGGAGGCCCTCCAGTTATGATTTACTCCAACCTGACCGAACTTATCGGTCGCACCCCCCTGCTACGGCTCAACCGGATCAGCAACGAGACCGGCGCCGAAGTCGTGGGGAAGCTTGAGTATTTCAACCCGGCCGGCAGTGTGAAGGACAGGATCGGCCTGGCCATGATCAAGGCGGCTGAGGAGGCGGGGCTGATTCAACCAGGGCGAAGTGTGATAGTCGAGCCGACCAGCGGCAACACCGGCATCGCTCTGGCCTTCGTCTGCGCCGCCCGCGGGTATCGTCTCATCCTCACCATGCCCGATACGATGAGCATTGAGCGCCGCAAGCTCCTGCAGGCCTACGGAGCCGAGCTCGTCCTCACCCCCGGGTCCGAAGGGATGCCCGGGGCGATCCGGAAGGCCCAGGAGATCGTCGCCGAAAATCCCAACGCCTTCATGCCCCAACAGTTTGAAAACCCGGCCAACCCGGAGATTCACCGGCGGACCACCGCCGAGGAGATCTGGCGGGATACGGAAGGCAAGATCGATATCCTGGTAGCCGGTGTTGGTACCGGCGGCACCATCACCGGCGTGGGACAGGTGATCAAGGCTCGCAAACCCTCTCTGCGGGTCGTGGCTGTAGAGCCGGCTGCTTCACCGGTTCTCTCGGGCGGCTCCCCCGGACCGCACAAAATCCAGGGAATCGGCGCCGGTTTCGTCCCTCGGGTCCTGGACCGACAGATCATTGACGAGGTAATCACGATCACTAATGAACAGGCTTTCAATGGCTCACGCCGCCTGGCCCGTGAAGAAGGCTTGCTTGTAGGTATCTCTTCGGGAGCGGCGGCCACAGCGGCGGAGATCGTCGCCTCCCGCCCTGAAAACAAAGGCAAGTTGATCGTCGTCATCCTGCCCGACACCGGTGAACGCTACCTGTCGACACAGCTCTTTGACGAAGGCCCGCAGGTCGTCTCGCTGCGGGGTTGAAGCGCTTGTAGCCGGCGGGCGAGCAGGGTAAATCGTCTTTCCTGCTCGCCCCGGCGTACATAAACGGCCAGTGCCCTTTTCTCTCCCACCAGGACGCATACCCGCTTGGCGCGGGTGATAGCCGTGTACAGCAGGTGGCGACTCATCAGGGTCGGAGCAGTGAAGGTCACCGGGAAAACCACCGCTGGAAATTCGTTCCCCTGACTCTTGTGAACTGTGGTGGCGTACGCCAGCACCAGCTGGTCGAGCTCGTCGCCGCTGTAGATCGCCAGACGCCCATCATCAAACAAGACCGCCAACTCATGACGGGTGGGATCTACCGCGACGATGCGACCGAGTTCCCCGTTGAAAACACCTTCACCCCGCTCCGGGACGGCTTCCGGAGCTGTGCCGACCCCCTGCCGATCGGCATTCGCCTCTTCTTCTGCCTCGCGTTCACCATCAAAGGGCGATCCGTCGTCCGTCTCGTCGTCGGAGGAGGTGGCAGCCCAGCGCACTCTTTGCAGGAACTGCAATAGTTCCGCCAGACGGGGTGTGCCCGGCGACACTCTTTCTTCATCATCACGGATGCGTACCCACGGCTGCCGGTAGTCGTTGCGCACCTGCATCACTTTATCTCCCAGGCGGAAGCGGTAGGAGCCCCGTTGCAGCTCGGGCTTGTCCGCTCCGGGAGGATTGAACACTTCCTGCAGGCGGAGGTTGAGCTCGTCCACCCCAACCTTTCCCCTGCGCATAGGGGTCAGCACCTGTATGGCCTCGCAGACCCCCTCCCCCGTCCAGCCGAAGGCGGCCGGAATCCGGCGGGCGGCGTACTCTACCACCATCTCCGCCACCTGCTCCGGTTCTGAGCACTCCACCAGGAAGAAATCGCGAAAGCCCCAGCGGGGCAGATAGCCCTGGTTGATACGGTGGGCGTTCACCACAATGCCGCTCGCCTCCGCCTGCCGGTAGACGCGGGTCAGACGGACCACCGGCACCCGGCCGGAGGCTATGAGATCACTGAGAAACTGGCCCGGACCAACAGAGGGCAACTGGTCTGCATCCCCTACCAGAATGAGCTGGCTGCTCCTGGGCAGGGCACGGAGCAAAGCATCTGCCAGACCTATGTCGAGCATGGAAACCTCGTCTACTACTACTGCTTCCACCTCGAGTGGCCGTCTCTCGTTGCGGCGAAAACCAAACCCTTCCCCATCTTCCTGCCGTCCGAACTCAAGCAGTCGGTGAAGTGTGCGGGCCGGACAGCCGGTGGCCTCCGCCAGCCGGCGTGCCGCCCGCCCCGTGGGCGCCGCCAGGGCAAAGCGCACTCCTGCCGCCTGCCAGAGCGCGACAAGGCAGCGCAGCAACGTGGTCTTGCCAGTCCCCGGACCACCGGTAATAACCACGCAACCCGAATGGAGGCTCTTCTCCACGGCGGCCCGCTGTTCGGGCGAGAGGGAGATCCCTTCCCGTTTCTCCCAATCTCTTACCGCCTCCCCCGCGCTCTCCCGGAAGAGGGGGAGCGCAGAGGCACGGTCGAGAAGCCGGTGCAGGCGAACGGCCACATCCTCTTCCCGCTGCCACCAGTTGCGCAGGTAAATGGCCTCACCTTCGTCGCCTTCGAAGGGCTCGGCGACCAGCTCGCCGTCGGCAAGAAGTCGGTCGAGTACCGGTGGGAGCAGTTCTTCCCTCTCCAGCTTGAGCAGGCGGGTGGTCTCGGTCAGCAGGCGGCGGCGGGGCAAAAAGAGATGTCCTGCTTCCACAGCCTCTTCCAGGGTGTAAAACAGCCCGGCCGCCAACCTCTCCTCCGCGTCGGCGGCAAAGCCAAGGCTGCGGGCGATCCGGTCGGCAATCTGAAACCCGATACCATGCACGTCGCGGGCCAGGCGGTAGGGGTTCTGCCGGACTACTTCTACCGCGCGCGGTCCGTAGCACCTGAAGATGCGCAGAGCATAGGCCTGTGACACGCCATGGCCCTGCAGGAAGATCATTACCTGCTGCAATGCCCTTTCAGCCTGAAACGAACGGATGATCGCCTCCGCTCGCCGGGTACCGATGCCTTCAACTTCTTTCACGCGCTCGGGCTCCTCGGCCAGCACTCGCAGGGTGTCCAGGCCGAAAGCCTTGACCAGGCGACGGGCGGTGGCAGGCCCCACCCCCTGCAGACGGCCAGAGGCGAGATACGCTTCGATCCCCTTGAGGGTTTCGGGAGCCAGGACCTGATACTCTTCTACGTGGAACTGACGCCCGTACTGCGGGTGCGTCTCCCATCCTCCCCACAGGCGAAGGCGATCCCCGGGATTTATCGCAACAAACCGGCCCACGAATACCACGGCCTCCCCCAGGGCCGGCTGAGTAGGCCGCAGACGGGCAACAGTAAAAAGGGTGGCGGGGTCCCGAAAAGTGATGTGCTCCACCGACCCTTCCAAAACTATCGCCACCCTGCTCCCTCCGTAGCTCGCGTCAATCCTGACCGTGTTTAGTTTTGTTTCGTCACTCTGCCGGAGCTTTCCTTTTCGCGCGAACAAGACAGCTTCGGGGTTCAATTAAGGCTGACAAGCCCGGCCCTTACTGCCATCAGTACCACACGCGTCCGGTCTCCCGTACCCAGCTTACGATAGATGCTGCTTATGTGATTCTTCACCGTATGCATACTGATGAACAGTGTGCTGGCAATCTCTCGGTTATTATAGCCCTTCGCCATGAGTGCCAGCACCTCACGCTCTCGCGGCGTAAGATGGGCCAGAATCTCCTCGGCTTCCGCCTTGCCGGCTTGCTGGCGGGAAGGCTCAAACCGTTTGCCGGCCGAACCTTGCCCACCGGTATCGGTTGTAAAGAGTTGGGGCGACCCAAACCGCCACATAGCCCGGCCTCCTAATGAGATCCCCCCTTCTTGGGAGGACCCGTCAGGAGCGGAGCACCCCTTCCGTCGTCCACCCCGCCCCCGCTGAGCAGTGGTCTTGCATCCTGGAGCCTTGCGGACACAGAACCCTACTGGTCCTTACATAGTACTCACTGCTGCAGGAGCGTGTGTCGGTCGCCGGTGGCATCTGAGTGAGCCCCGTATCCTAAATTCGTGCAAAGCGAAGAGGCGCAGGCTCTTGGAGCTCTAGCGCCTCTTCCAGGGGTTTGGGGTAGGGGGTAGTAAATCCTATGCGCAGATACCCCTGACTATATCTCCGCCGGCCCATAGGATCCGACGCGGTACCGTCGCGCTCGACCTTAGACCTACCCGGCCTGGCAGGTCCGGCACCGTCCCGCCGGCAGCCTCCGTACCACCTCGGCCAGCAGATGTTTGAGGCGCTCATTATTAGCCGCAAAGACCCGCAAGACTTCTTCGTGCGATACCGGGTTGACCCCCGGCTCATCCTCGACGCCTACGTCGTGGTCGGTTATCAGTGATATATTCAGGTAGCAGATGCCCAGCTCCCGGGCGAGGATCACCTCAGGATACTGGGTCATGTTAATCACTTCCCAGCCATGCTGGCGAAACTCACGACTTTCTGCCCGGGTGGAAAACCGCGGCCCCTGGATGACAACCACCGTACCCCGCTCGTGATAACGATAACCTAACGCCCGGGCCGCCTCCTGCGCCACTTGCCGCATCTCGGCGCAGTAGGGGTCGGCGGCGGAAACATGGGTGACAATCGGACCTTCACAGAAAGTGTCCTCCCGCCCCCAGGTCCGGTTGACAAACTGATCACAAAAAACGAAGTCCCCCGGCTTGATGTGCGGTTGCAGGCTGCCCGCGGCGCACGGACCGATGATCCTGGTAACGCCCAGCTCCTTCATGGCCCATAAGTTGGCCCGGTAGTTGATGCGGTGCGGCGGGTAACGATGGTCTTTGCCGTGCCGGGGCAGGAAGGCAACCTGTCGGCCTGCCAGTTCACCAACGGCAATCCGGTCGCTCGGGGCGCCGTAAGGAGTTTCCACCCAGATCTCCCGGGCATTCTCCAGCAATTGGTAGAACCCGGAGCCGCCAAAGATCCCGATCTCCGCCTGCGGTTTCGCTTCCTTTGCTGTCTCCATGTGACTCCCTCTCTCTTTGTCTTGCGTACTCCCGGGCGGGGGCCGCTCCCGCCCTGCTGCCCGTATCCTCCGGCTTTACTCTGGTTCTTTGTCGCGAAGTTTCCCCCATCTCGCTCTAATCTGCGCGTAGATACGGGCCGGGTCATACAAGAAGAAGGGATACTCGCGAAAGCTCCCTACTTCCTCCTCCAGTACACGTATTTCGAGATGAGCGATCTCGGCATCCAGCCCGGCAAGGACCGGCGCAAAAAGCTCAGCAAGGGAGCCCGTAACCCGGCTTAACTGCTGGGCAAGGGTCTTCTTCTCTTGCCGCGCAGCAGTCGCGAGGCGGGCGATCAGTTGATCCTTGATGCGGGCCAACTCACTCGCCCTCTCCCGTACCTGCGGATCAGTTAACAGGTCGAGGTGGCGCTGGGGATTCTGCTCCAGCTCACGCCGCTTTACCCGCAACAGCCTCAGCTTCTCCGCCGCCCCCATACCCACCGGCAGGGCAAGATGGGCTGTAAAGGAAACCACCGCCGCTGCGGGAAGGGGGATGCCATAGAAGGAGAGGGCCACCGCTTCCGTCACCCGATCGTACCGGCCACCACCAACGCCATGGATGAAAAGGTCTGCCAGGGTCATGCGGACAAAGAGGGTGAGGGTGACGGCCTTCGGACGGAGTTCCCACCCGGAGGCCTGCCATATCTCCCAGGCCTCTTGCCTCCACCTTTCCCATTCGCGCACGGCGGTCGCCCCCGGCCCGGGGGGTGCCGGCAGACGTACCCCTTCCGCCTCGCCTCCTCTCCCGCTTGCCCGAGTGAGGGGGTAGATCAGCATCTCGCCACCGGCCAGCCGGCGACAGGCAAGCGGGGTACGTGGGCGGCCTGTGCCGGCACCTGCAGCCGGCGCGAGCAGCCAGAAAGGAAGCTCCCAGAAGTCATCGCCGGCCAGAAGATCGGGAAAAGGATTGGCCCGGGAACGGATTCGTCGGTTGCGCCGGTACTCGGCCAGCTCCCTGTTATAAACGGAATGGAAGATCTCAGCCCGGGCAAATATATCCAGCGCGTACCAGAAGAACTCAGGTGTACGAGCCAGCCAGGAAATGGGAAGGTCAAGGTAGCGGGGGACATTCTCCCCCACACCCCTTTCCCACCGGCGGCGCACCGCAGTCGTCCATTCGGCGACCGTCCAGCGTTCCGGTCTCTCTCCTGCTTCTGAAGGGCGGGCAGCGTCGGTGAGCAGGGTTCGGGCGGCCTGCCATCTCGCAACCAGGCCCGGCTGGTTGACGGCGGCCAGTGTCCGGGTGATCTGGTCTACCCATCCGGTCAGCTCCTCTGCAGTCGGGGGCAGAAGCGACTCGAACGGGAGTTGGCGTTCGACCGGAACGGGATGCTGAACAACCCGCCAGCTCGGACCAGAATCCGCGGGCGAGTACTCCGGAACCGCAACCACCAGTCCCTCGGCCGCGTCGGAATCAACGACCAGATTGATCAGAAGCGGTGTAATGCCTTCCTCCAGCTGCAGCTCTTTTGCCGCCAGTGACAGCACGACATTCTTAGCCCAGATGCCAGGGTGGTAGAAGAGAGGCTGGTGTCCCGTGGCAAGCAGGGGTGAGTCCGGGGAATCCTCTCTACCTTCAGCCGTCAGCCGGTCATCCCCAAACAACCGGGTGTAGTGACGAGCAAGCGCGAGGGCGCGCCGGCGGACCGCCGTCGAAATCTCCCCAAAGGTCAGTCCGGCAGGTCCCGGCTGGGTAGCCATCTCTCGCACCCGTTCCCGATTCTCTCTCAGGGTCTGCCGCCAACAGGCCGGGGCGGGATCGACAAGCAGTTCACCATCGGAGGCAGGAATCTGGTAGTCGCCGTCCTGCCGCGTCCGGGTTTGCTCCAATACTATTCACCTCTGGTTCGGGCGTTTCGTAGCTCGGATCTTTAAGCCGTTTACCGGCCCAGCCCCGGGCCCGGGTGCATTGGCCTGGTCTGGGCGGAAGCTGGATTGGTCAGATCAAACCTCGCAACGATGCCAACCCGATCTTCTCCCGGGTGACGAAAGGCTCACCGGCAACACGACCGATAAGCCCGCCGAAATACCTGGCCCTGGTAGCTATAGTATCAAAGAACGGGTTGTTCGGCCGCCCTGTGACAAACTGGCTCTCGTAGAGCCGAAGAATCTCTAATTTGCGATCGAGATAGGAAGATATGTCCACTATGAAGTCCGGGTCGGGGTGTTTGCGGATATGAGTGCTAAAGAAATGAAATACCCGCTCGGGCCAGTACGGTTCCCCTGCCAGCTCAACGCGGGTCAGCTTGGTGTAGAATCGGGCGGCCTCACTGGCCGCCTGGGCGGCCAAATGATCCGGATGGGCATCTTCCCAATAGTGAACAAAAAGCCAACGCGGCCGCGTCAGCCGGATGATCCCTGCCAGCATCTCCCGCACTTCCCGCGTATCCTGCAGGTAGCGGTTGGGAAAGGGCAGTGTCGCCCGGAAGACCACTCCTAACGCGGCTGCCGCCGCCCGGGCCTCGGCCATTCTGGTTTCCACCGAACCAAACGGGGTCGGCTCACCATTGGTCAAGTCCACCACTCCCACACGGAAGCCTTCTGCCTCCGCTACCAGAATGGTTCCGGCCATAGCTATCTCAACGTCATCAGGATGCGCCCCTACTGCCAATATGTCCACGGGTTCCAAATCGCCGACATGAACATAAACATCCTTCATCTCTATGCCTGCTCCTTGCAGTTACAAGCGGGCACGGACAGGGCATTCATCCTGCTGATTTGCTCAAGCTCGCGTCCGATGACCCGCAGATAATAGCTCAGCCGCGTTCGGGTATCGTCCAATCCGCGGCCAAAACTCCGCTCAAAGTTGGGCTTGTAGATCAGGGGGACTGCCAGCTCTTCGATGCGCAAACCAGCTTGCCATGCCTGCAACCAGAGCTGAAGTGGAAAGCCGTACCCGTCCTCATCAAGCCGAAGACGGCGCAGAGCATCGACGCGATACGCTTTAAAGCCGCAGAACGCATCGGTAAGCTGCCAGCCACAGAGAGTATTGAGCAGATTGGTGATCAGGCTGTTGATATGTCGCCGTTCCGGGGGTACATGTTGAAGCTCCGCGGCGGTCGGCTCTTTCAGATAGCGGGAGCCCGAGATTATGTCAGCATCCGTCTGGGCCAGGCGCTCGAGGAAGACCGGAACTTGCGCTGGTTCGTGTTGCTCGTCGCAGTCCATGGTCACCACCACGTCGTGGCCCAGACGGATGGCATACTCGAATCCGTCTCGCAAGGCCCTGCCATAACCGAGATTGGTGGCATGACGGAGTACCTGCACTCCAGGGAAACGCGCCAGTTCTTGAGCCGTACCGTCAGTAGATCCGTCGTCAACGGCCAGAACCTCCCCGTCATAATGACGGAAGAGCTCGCTCAAGACGTTCCGGACCGACCTTCTTTCGTTGTAGACGGGAATCACAACCAACGGCTTCTTGGGCTCTTTGGCAGCCCGACCACCGAACCCCGTCATCCCTCTCCCTCCCCAGCAAGCCAGTGGTGGCGGCTGCCTTATTTTACAACTGTTACTGATAACTCGCAATCAATCGGCCGGCGTCCCGACTGGCTGCGAGGGAAGGCCGGACTCCGTCTCCACCAGAGCCATCAATCGTACGCTCGAGCCTTCCGTATATAGCACCATTTTGGCTATGGCTGCCTCAGTCAAGGAGCGAACCAGGGTTTCCCTGACGAGGTCCTTCACCCTCTCGACCTGAACAGCCAGCGACTCGTCCTCTTGGGGGCTAGTGCCGGCCGGCCCGGACATCGTACTTCGGACACCCTGCAGGTATGCTACCTCATTCTTCCAACCCAGTTCCTCCGGGCTCAACTCGACACGTATCAACCCCTCGATTTTCATAGAGCACCTCCCGGTGAAGTTGCCTTCCCCGCCGAAGCCAGCGTCGAACAGGTACTGCATGCGGCAAGACCCGGTGTGCGGGAGCGTGAAGGGTCCCTTTATCGACTGCATTCCGCACAGTGCTTGTATCTACTTGTTCCTTGTGAGGCGAGTAAACTCGAGAATCAGCCGGTCCAGTTCTTCGTTGATCTGCTTCCACTCCTTCTCTGAACCTTCATCAGCCAGCCGGTACAACCTGCGTCTCAGGTCCTCTATTCTTTTGCCCAGTCGTTGCAACCGGGCTTTTCGCTCCGCTCTAAAGGTTGGGTTGGTCCGGTCGGCACGGCCGGATTGCGCAGTGATGTCACTTCCCCCCTGTACGATGGGCAGCTTTGGGTAACTGCCATAAGCTTTAATGTATCGCTCTTTTAGGGACCCTCCACCTGCTCCCTATGGACCTCAGCCTCCTACCTCTTGACCCTTGCACTTCTCCTACTCAGCAGCCGGCTGCCAAACCACCTCCACTTCTTCGCTGCGTTTACTGGTCGACCGGCCGTCGCTGGCTGCCACAGCGAAGGCAAGACGACAACCTATCTCTTCTTCCTCGGGCAAATAGACGTACGTAAGCTGATCCGGTGCAACCCGGTCCAGCACCTCAAAGTGCTCGAACAGATCCCTGCGAACGTAGATAACGTATTCATTGAGATCAGCCGGATAAGGATTGGGAGCAAGCCAGCTCAAGGTGATCCCCTCCGGACCGATGCTCGCAGTCAAACCAGTAGGAGGGTCCGGACACGGATCAAGCACGCCCCCCACGGACACCTGCCCTGTCTGCACCGCCCACTTTACCAGGGTGGTTTTACCCGGCTCGATATCCACTCGCTGCCAGGGACTGGCATAAAGGAGCGAATCGGTCATAGTGGTGGCGGTGTAGAGCTCGACGCTCAGGTCATAAGTACCGGCCGGGACGCGCCATAAACCGCGCCATTCTCCCGTATCCGGGTGACGGAAGATCTTCTCGGTTGACGATGACCCGAATGCCGCGGGAGAGGTGCGAACCACACACATGGCTACATCCTTAGCCTGGGTGACCCCGGTCAGGTCAATCTCGACGTTCAGCTCGCCTTTCTCCGGCTTCAACGTCACCTCCACCAGGTTAACCGTGTTTGCCTCTACCAGCACGTCGGTCTCGCCAGAGAGCACTATTCGACCCGTAGTCGCTTCCACCGCTTGCACCAGTAAGTGCCACCGGCCGATGTAAACGGCTGGAAAGAGCGTACTCCAACCTTCCGCCCCCGATGTCATTGGCTGTTGCAGCCAGAGGGCATCCTTGGTCAGAGTGGCATAGAGATTCAGGCCGGCAGTCTCCGATTGCATCGGTTCCGCTGCCGCCACAAAGACTCGTACCTGTCCTGTTGCCTCCTTCCGGGCAATGCTACCGCAGCCGGCAGCCATGACCAACAGTAACACGCCCACAAGGCCCAGCTTCGCTTTCTGGGCAACCAGATGCACCCGTCGCGGCTGAAGCGGAAGCTGCACGAAGCTGCCGGCTTTCATCAATTTCTGTACCACCTTGCATTTCCTCCTCCCCAAAAAGTTCGAAAGAATGGCAGGCGCTGTCCCCTTCCGGCGCGGTAGCAGTGCGGACTTTCATCTGGATATTAATCCCAACATTCGGGCGATCCGTGTCGAAGCGCGCCGGCGGAACAAAAAAGAGGGCCGTTTTTCAGCCCTCGGTGGATGCTCTCCGTCTGCCGAACGAAATCACTTTTGCACTCAAGTCCCCTGGGAGAAGGAGTGCAAGTAACGTTCCTGCTCAGGTGTGAGTCTGTCGATAGTTATGCCCATGGCCTCCAGCTTGCGGCGGGCAACTTCCCGATCTATATGGGCGGGTACCTTATACACACCAACCGCCAGCCCCGGATCACCGGCCAGCCAGGCAGCTACCAGCGCCTGGTTGGCAAAGCTCATATCCATAACCGCCGCCGGATGTCCCTCGGCTGCGCTCAGGTTAACAAGGCGTCCTTCCGCCAGGACCCGTATGCGTCGGCCGTCGGCCAGCTGAAACTCTTCGACGTTCTCCCTCACCCGGCGGCGGGCCACCGCCTGTTGCGCAAGAGCCTCCAGGTTTATCTCCACGTTGAAATGGCCGGCATTAGCGAGAATTGCCCCATCTTTCATCAAGGCGAAGTGTTCCGTATCCAGAACATGGAAGTTGCCGGTCACGGTTACAAAAATGTCACCAAGCCGGGCCGCCTCCCGCAATGGCATGACGCGGTACCCGTCCATCACCGCCTCCAGCGCCCGCACCGGGTCAACCTCGCAGACGATAACATTAGCCCCCATTCCCGCGGCGCGCACCGCCACCCCACGGCCGCACCACCCATAGCCGACAACAACAAAAGTCGTACCGGCCAACAAGAAGTTAGTCGCCCGCAGGATGCCGTCGATGGTTGACTGCCCGGTTCCATACCGGTTGTCGAACATATGCTTGGTGTCCGCGTCGTTTACCGCCACCACCGGATAAGCCAGCTCACCGGCGGCCGCCATCGCCCGCAGACGGATAACTCCGGTCGTCGTCTCCTCGGCCCCGCCCCGGACACCGGGAAGCAGTGCCCGTCGTTGGGTGTGAAGCACGTTGACCAGGTCTGCACCGTCATCTAGCGTAATGTGCGGCTCAAGATCCAACACTCGGTGGATGTGCCTGTAATAGGTCTCCTTGTCTTCGCCCCGAATCGCATAAGTGGGTATACCATATACCTCGTTGAGGGCAGCAGCCACGTCGTCTTGAGTGCTGAGAGGGTTTGAAGCGGCAAGGGCCACCGTCGCCCCTCCGGCGACGAGGGTCCGCATCAGGTTGGCCGTCTCGCAGGTAACGTGCAAGCAGGCCGCTATCCGTACTCCCGCCAACGGTTTCTCGGAGGCTGTCTCCCACTCCCGTCTGATCGCCGCCAACACCGGCATCTGTGTGTCGGCCCACTCGATACGCAACCGTCCTGCCTCTGCCAGACCCCGATCCCGGCAAACTCCCAACCCGTCGTGCGCACCTTTCCGGGTCGTCACCTAACCACTCCTCCTCGCCCGCCGCATCCGGAAACCCCTGCGCTGCCTTGCTAGTGAACTGCCGCCTCTTCCCGCAGCAAAGCTGCCTTGTCCACCCGCTCCCAGGGCAGATCCAGCTCCGGCCGGCCGAAATGCCCGTACACGGAGACTTGCTTGTATATGGGTCGCTTCAACTGCAGGTCCCGGATGATCGCCGCCGGCCGCAAATCAAAATGCTGCCGCACCAGCCGCTCCAGCTCTGTATCGGGTATCCGTCCCGTCCCGAAGGTGTCGACACTGATCGCGACGGGGTGGGCCACCCCGATGGCATAGGCCAGCTGCACTTCACAACGGCGGGCAAGACCAGCAGCAACGATATTCTTGGCCACGTACCGAGCGGCATATGCCCCTGAACGGTCTACTTTGCTCGGATCCTTACCGCTAAAGGCGCCGCCCCCGTGCCGCGCCATACCACCATAGGTATCGACGATAATCTTGCGCCCGGTAAGGCCGGTATCTCCGGCCGGCCCTCCCAGAACAAAACGGCCCGTTGGGTTGATGTAGTACCGGGTCTTCTCATCCAGCAATTCCGCCGGTACGACCGGCTTGATCACATGGGCAACGATGTCCTCTTCCAAAGTCTTGAGAGTAACGTCCGGATGATGCTGAGCGGAGACCACTATCGCCTCCACCCGCACCGGCCGTCCGGCTTCGTACTCCACCGTCACCTGCGTCTTGCCGTCCGGACGCAGGTAGGGCAGGAGCTGCGTCTTGCGCACCTCCGCCAGCCGTTTCGCCAGGCGGTGAGCTAGAGTAATGGGCAGCGGCATCAATTCCGGAGTCTCATCGGTGGCAAAACCAAACATCATGCCCTGATCGCCGGCCCCCTGGCGGTCGAGCTCCTCACCCGGCCCGGCCTGGCCTTTCCGCAACTCCCACGCAGTCAGAACCCCCTGGGCGATGTCGGGTGACTGCTCTTTGATAGAAGTAACCACCCCGCATGTGTCGGCATCAAAGCCAAACTTCGCCCGCGTGTAGCCAATCTCCCTGATGGTCGCCCGCGCGATCTGGGGAATGTCCACATAACAGGAAGTCGTGATCTCCCCCATCACGAGCACCAGTCCGGTGGTAACGGCCGCTTCGCAGGCAACCCGCGCGTCAGGATCTTTCTCCAGGATAGCATCGAGTACCGCGTCGGCGATCTGGTCGCAGATCTTGTCCGGATGCCCTTCTGTGACCGATTCCGACGTGAAGAACGAACGGCCGGCGCCAAATTCCTTAACCAACCGAAGGCCTCCTCCCGCCGCTGATGAACGAAGACGCTCCCCCCGGGTGGCGGCGGAAGCGTCTGGTGTGGCAAAGCCGTGAACGCCCAGGTTAACGGTTGTCCAGCGTTCGATGCTAACATACGGTTGGGCTAATGTCAATGCTTCCCAAACCTGTGCCAGGTTATTGCCCCGCCCGGCTCATGCTTGGCCCCATGTCTTCGGCCTTCGGGCCTAGGCTATGGAGAAAAGCAGAGAACGGTGTATGCTCATAGCAAAGGAGACAATCAGACATGGAAAGTCACCTGCACTGCTTGCCATCACCGGCAAGTCCCTGCGAAGCAGTGATAGTGTTGAACGGCACACCACCTCCCACCGCCCTGGTGCGCCAGCTCATCACTCCTTCTTCCATCCTCATCGCTGCCGACGGCGGGGCCGCTGCCTGCCTGGAAGCCGGGGTGCTCCCGCACCACGTGGTCGGTGACCTCGATTCACTCTCCGCCGCCCATCTTAAGTTGCTGGCCGCGCCTCCTGTCACCTTTCACCGCCACCCACGAGAAAAGGATGCGACCGACGGCGAGCTCGCACTACTTCTTGCCGCCCGCCTGGGTGCCACCCGCCTCTGTCTTACCGGAACTCGTGGCGGACGTACCAGCCAGTTTCTGGGTAACCTGGGCTTGCTGCATCTCGCCCATCAAATGGGCATACCGGCAACTCTGCGAGAGGTGGGGGAAGAGACGCAGCTGGTCGTCGGCCCCGGGAGCCTGGATATCACGGGACGGCCAGGCAATCTACTTTCCCTCGTACCTTTGTGCGATTGCCGCGGAGTGAGTCTGGCCGGCGTCCGCTGGCCGCTAGAGGATGCTACCCTGCCGGCCGGCACCTCCCTTGGCATCAGCAACGAACTGGTTGCGGCACGTGTGCACCTCGAGCTCACGGCGGGGATTCTGGTTGTCGTTAGGGAGTGGCAGGAGGAATTCTGAATGTGAGCTATTTCCACTGGACGTAAGGACCAACGTAAGGAGGATGACCTTGTTCCGCATTGCAACCAAGAACCGCACTGTCCGAGGTCAGGTTCATACCTATACGGTTATCGAACACCCGGGAGCAGTGACCATCGTTCCTGAGCGAGGAGGGCGGTTCGCGCTTATACGGCAGTTCCGCACCGCCATAGATAAGGAGATACTCGAGTTCCCAGCCGGTACCCTTGAGCCGCCCGAGACGCCCCTGAATTGCGCCAGGCGGGAGCTGGCAGAAGAGATGGGCCTGGCCAGCGACGAATGGCACCAGCTCGGCCAGTTCTTCCTTGCCCCTGGCTATTCCTCGGAATTCATGCACATCTTCCTCGCCCGCGGCGTCTATGCAACCCGGGAGGGAACGGCTTTCGACCCGGGCGAAGAGATATCCCCCGCCGGCTGGTTCACTCTGGCAGAACTGCAGGCCGCCATCCGGCAGGGGGTGATTCTCGACGCTAAGACAATAGCCGCAGTGGGTTACCTGACCTGGCGGGCGGGAGAGCTGGGGCTTGAGCCTTGAGCTTATCCAAACAGACGGACAGCCAGCTCACCGAGATCGGCTGCAACTACGTCCGGCCGCCACTCCTCGGGCAGCTTCTCGGGGGAGGCGATCTCGGCCGGAGTGGTGACTCCGGTCAGAACAAGACAGGCAGGCAGGCCGTGCCGCCGTGCAAAGGCAATGTCTGTGTCCAGGCGATCGCCGATGACCATTACCCTGGAACGGATCTCGCCCTGTTCCTCCCCGCCCCGACCGCGACCTCCGGCGGCGATCACTTCAGAGAGCCGGCCAAGCCCGAGCCTTTCCAGAGCCGCCTCCAGCAGCGGCCGTCCGGGCTTACCCATCAAGAGCGGCATCTGGCCGCTGCAGGCTTCGACGGCCGCCAGGAGAGCACCGCAACCCGGCCCTATACCTTCCGCATAGGGAAAGGTTTTGTCCGGGTTCGTGCCGATGAAGAGCGCCCCCCGGCGGATCCAGTAACAGGCGGTACGGAGCTTGCTGAAGTCAAATTGCGTGTCGAGGCCGACCACGACCACGTCAAGGGCAGGCGCCCCCGGCTCGGGAGAGGGCAGGTCGTGCCTTTCCGCCCATGCCACATCAGCAGAGAAGATCTGCACCCCGGCGGCAGCCAGGGTCTGCTTTAAACCGGCCTCACCAATCACCAGCGCCCTTACCGGCCGCCCCAGCTTGCGGGCAAGGCTTCCGGACAGGTAGCGGGCGGTAGCTATGGCAGAGGTAAGGACCTGCTCCGGTTCAGTGGGGATACCAAGCCCGGTCAGCTTCTCGGCAAAGCTTTCGGGGGTACGGGTCGAATTGTTTGTGACGAAGACCCAGCGCGCTCCCCGTTCCCGGGCGCGGGCAAAAAAGTCCGCCGCTCCCGGCACAAGCTGCTTTTCCCGATATACCACCCCATCAAGATCGAGGATGAAATACATGCGTTCGTCTGCTCTTTCCTCCGGCAACTTCTGCCCTTCTCCCTCAATACAGGCTTTCCACCCAGCCGCCGTCAACCTGCAGCACCACACCAGTGATGTAGCTAGCTCTTTCCGAAGCCAGGAAGGCCACGGCATCGGCAAGCTCCTCAGGACGCCCCAGGCGCCGCATGGGTATATGCGCGATCCAGCTCTTTTCCACATCGGCCGGCGAGATGCCCTCCGCCTGCGCTCGCGCGTTGGCCAGCTCGACAAGACGATCGGTCCGGGTATAACCGGGACAGACGACGTTGGCGGTCACCCCGTCGGCCGCCACCTCGTTGGCGAGACTCTTGATGAAGCCCAGCACTCCCGCCCGAACGGTGTTGGAGACCATCAGGTCGGGCAGCGGGCGTTTGGCCCCGATGGACGTGATCGCTATGATCCTGCCCCAGCGCCGCGCCCGCATACCATCAACCACGCCTTTGGCCAGCCGTATGGTGCTCATCAGGTTTTGGGCGATCCCCCGCTCCCAGTGCTCCTCGGTCAGGACGGAGAACGTGCCCGGAGGCGGCCCTCCGGCGTTGCTGACCAGTATGTCCACCGGCCCCAGCCCCTCTTCCACGGCCGCCAAAAGCCGGTCGATCTCATCCTTGCGGCTCACATCGGCCACAACCGGCAAAACAGCCCCCTGCGGATCACGACCGGTCTGCTCACCCGCCCGTCGGATCGCCTCTACTGCTGCCTGAAGTCCTTCCTCGTGGCGGGCACAGATGGCCACGTCTGCCCCCTCCTGGTACAGGCGGCAGGCAATCGCCAATCCCAAACCTTTGCTGGCCGCCGTGACCAGAGCCCGGCGTCCCTTGATACCGAGATCCATAGCCTCACGCTCCCGTCGCTATTCAGCCGGCACTACTGGCCGAGCAGTGCTGCTACTTCCGCCCGGCACTCCGCCGGCACGAAGATGTTGACTGCCATCCTTTCCCTGCTCACTAACGCCCTGATGACATCAGAGAGCTTGGAAAGCTCGCGCAGCTGGCCCAACCCGTCCAGCACCAGAATCGGCTCGGCTCTCCTGGCCTTCTGCCTGGTAACGCTGCCGGCAGCAACCGGAGCGATCTCACCCGCGCCCCGGCCGCTGTGAACAGAATCGGATTCCTCTGCCTCCGTGTAGTAGTCATAGGCGACATCCCGGGCGGTATCGACGAGAAAATAGTAGTCCGGATCGAAGCCGGCCCGGCGTACCACCTCTATCGCGGCCGGAAGCCTCTCTGGTGCCACCATCCTTCGCTGCGTCTTGAAAACGGGCTTGAGCAGCCGGCGATCGAGCACCCGGCCCGCAAGATCACTCAGTATAGGGTCGGGACTCTTTCGCCACAGCTTCAGCGCCATGCTCAGGTCAGCGTCGTCCACCGCCAGATAAGCAGCGAGGTCTACCTGCTCGCGCATAAACGGCAGGAGGGATGGTAGCAACAGCTCAGGCGGCAATGACCCTTGCCGGTAAAGTTCGACCGCCCGCGCCCAGGCACGCCGGAGCAATAACTCCTCGCCGCGGGTTGTCTTGTGGAAGTAAACCTGCCAGTACATATAATACCTGGCCAGAACGTACTCCTCGGCAGATGGAATACCCTTTTCCACAAAAACAAGCCGGTCGCCATGCAGGGTGAGGGTGTGAATCACCCTCTCCAGGTCGTAGCGGCCGTAGAGCGTGCCCGTGTACAGCGAATCCCGCAGCAGGTAGTCCATACGGTCCACATCGAGCTGGCTGGAGACCAGTGAGACAAGAAAAGGATAGGGAAAGGTGCCAGGGTCGATCTCCCCGGTGATAAGGCCGACCACCAGACCGGGAAGCTCAGGGTCGGCCGCTGCCAACACTTGATGGACGTGGGTCTCGTGCGAGCGGACAATTCGGCAAGTCCACTCCTCATGCCCGATACCGGGGGTCAGCTCCCCTTCGAGCGCGTGGGAGAAAGGGCCGTGCCCCACATCATGCAACAGAGCGGCCACCGCCGCCACGCAGGCCACCTCATCGGGCAGGGAGACACCCATCTCTCGTAGATGGGAGAGGAGACGGTTCATGATATGAAACGCACCCAGGCAGTGGCCAAATCGGCTCTGCTCCGCTCCGTGGTACACACTGCCCGCGGTACCCAGCTGACGGATCCGCCTGAGCCGCTGGAACTCGGGGGTATCGATCAGTTCCTGCACCAGCCGCCAGTAGATGGGAATTGAGTCATGAACAGGGTCCTTAAAGATCTTGTCCACCCGCTGCAGCGCCCAGGCCTCCACGTGCCGGTCACCTCTCCCCCAGCTGTTCCCGGTCGGCCGATCACTCAGGCCATCCGGTAGTACTGCTCCAGGGTGATAACTCCTTCAATCGGCTCACCCCGCCAGAAACGCAAGAGCCTGGCCACCACATCCTGTCCCATGTCGACCCGCCGGTCGGGTGTGGGGCCGGCAATGTGGGGAGTGATCATCACGTTGGGCAGGTCCCACAGAGGGCTGTCGGGCGGCAACGGTTCATGCGGATCGGTCACGTCCAGACAGATCTGAATGCGACCGCTCACCGCCGCTTCCACCAGGGCCGCGTAGTCGACCAGCCTGCCCCGGGCGGTGTTGATAAAGATCGCACCCGGCTGCATTCTTTCGAAGTGCTCACGGCGGATCATTCCGATGGTCTCGTCCGTTACCGCCGCATGGAGCGAGACTATGCGGGAAGTAGCAAAAAGTTCACCGAGGTCATCGCACTTCTCCACACCCAGGCGTGCCGCTTCGCCGGCGGGAAGGTAGGGATCATACACCTGGAAACGGCACTGGAAGGGTGCAAAGAGCTCCAGTACGTACCGTCCCACCTGGCCCAACCCTACCAGCCCTACCCGCTGGAAGAAGAGTCCCTCGATGGGCCAGTTTCTATCCCAACGGTGGGCCGGCTTGTTCTTGCACTGGAAGGGTATGAGGCTGCGCAGGGAAGCCAGAGCGAACAGGAGCGTCATCTCGGCCACGCCCCTGGCCATCACCCGCGCCGCGTTGATCACCGTCACCCCTTTCTCCAGCGCATAGACGTCGATGTACGGTTTGATGCTACCGGCCGCATGGCCTATAAATCGCAACCGGGGAGCTGCTTCTATCAGCTCCCTCGAAAGATACGGTGATCCCCAACTGGTGATCACCGCATCGGCATCAGCAAGCGCCTCGGCCAGGGCGGCAGGAGTCACCTCGTCGCTGCCGCCCAGGTCCCTGACAGTAGCCACTGCTCTTAGGCGGCTCTCAGTCTCCTCATCCACTATCTCGCGGAATTGACGGTGCGGGATCAAAAGTACTACCACAGGCCGGGTTTCAGAAGTCCCTGGCTGCTGCATGCCAACCATCTGCCTCCTCAAGTGAACTGAAGAGGTAACTTCGGCACACAGCAGCCCATCCCTCCAGACGCGCCCTATCGATCCGATGCTACTTCTTCCCCGTGCCGAACTTACGTGCGATCAAGTTGGAGACAGCCTCATCTATCTCCTTGAGCACCACCGGGACGCTGCGAGTATTACCCCAGATCGCCGGCATCCGTCCCTGAATCTCCTGGAAGAAATCGGGCCAACCCACTATCACGTGGTCCAGCGCTTCGCGCCCGTACTCCTGGCTGCCGGCGAGAGCAAGCAGCACCTCCGCCGCGGTATGATGACGGGAAGCCTGGCTCAACCGGTTCACATAATCCAGCACGGCCGACCTGCGGGCCGGGGCGAAGTTGCCTATCTTGACGTACTCCTTCATGACCTCAGCACTGGTGATGAACTTGACAAACCTCCAGGCAGCCTCCGGGTTCTTGGTCTTGCTGCTGATCATCCAGGGATCTGTATACACCATGCTGACATAGTTCTTAGCCTGACCGCCCCGAGGGAAGGGAGCCATTCCCCAGCGGAACTTGATGCTGTCCAGCTGGCCCATAACAAGCCACGGCCCCTCCCCCACGGCCATGCCCGCGTTGCCACCAGTGAACTGTTTGGTGGGATAGAGATTGGACGCATAGTCAGTGGTGGTGTTTTCGAAGGTTATCGCCGTCCGCTGTCGGTAGAGCATGTCAACCATCGTTTGATAAGCTTCGCGGTTGGCCGGTGTGTCGAAGGTGGGACGACAGGGAATACCTTGACGCCAGGCCGTCTCGTCGAACCAGTCGCCGCCGAAGGACCACGAGTACTGAATATCGAGATAGGACCAATGGATGATGACCAGGCCGGGCCGGTCGATAGGACCGTTCGGCTTATAAGTGGTCAGCTTGCGGGCGTACTCCTGTACCCGCTGCCAGGTCCAGCCAGTATCGTTCCAGTCGGGCGAAGGGCTCTGCAGGCCGGCCGCGTCGAGCAGGTCGGCGTTATACCACATGAAGCTGCCGACGGAGACGAAAGGCATGCCCCACTGCTTGTCGCCGTCCCGATAAGCCCGCCAGGCCGCCGGGAAGAAATCGGCTATGTTGATTTCTGCGGAATCGCGACGGATATACGGCCCGAGGTCGAGCAGCCAGCCGTTGTAGAGGTAGGTGTTGACCGTGCCACCATGGTCCCAGACATCCGGCGGATTGCCCGTCGCCCACAGGGTGAGGAGTTTAGCGTCGTAGGTCGAACCGGCCTCGGTCACTATCTGCACGTCAATATCGGGGTTCTTCTTTTCGAATTCCGCGATCATCCGCTTTTCCCACTCGTACTCAACCGGGATTGATTCTCGCAGGTAGACGGTGATGGTAGTCTTGGCCGCCGCCGGCGGCAAGAGCAGGGTCAGAGCTATCAGGGCTGTAACAAGGAAAACCGCCAGCATTGTGGCAAGAAATGCCAACGACAACCAACGGGTGGCTTTTCCGGCAGTCCAAGACACGAAAGGCCCTCCCCTCCTACTAACCTGACTTCCGTGTTAATAGTTCAAAAAGTAAGTTAGACGCACTAAGGTCTATTCCTTCCCTAGACTTCCCAATAGCCACACTACCAGAAAACAAAGCCTCCCCCCGGCTTGGTGGGCAGGGCGGAGGCTTTGCCGTCATTCCGCTTCAGGCTTAGCTATGGTCAGGTCGGCTGGCGCGGCGGCTCAAAAGACCGGAACCACCGCACCCTTATACTTCTCCAGGATGAACTGGCGCACTTCCGGCGTCTGCAGAGCTTGCACCAATTTCTGGATGGCAGGGTTGTTCTTGTCTGCCGTCCGGACGGCGATAACGTTGGCATAGGGTGAGTTGGCATCCTCGATGAAGAGAGCATCGCGGGTAGGCACCAACCCGGCCTCCAGAGCGAAGTTGGTGTTGATCACGGCCGCATGCAGGTCATCCAGAGCTCGGGGCAGCTGCGCCGCTTCCAGCTCTACAATGCGTAACCTCTTCGGGTTCTCGATGATGTCAAAGGGGGTCGCTGTAATCCCCGCATCCTTCCGCAGCTTGATCAGGCCTGCCTGCTGCAGCAACAAAAGGGCCCGCCCACCGTTGGTCGGATCGTTAGGGATACCGATTTGCGCACCGGTGGGAAGATCCTTCAGCGACTTCACCTTCCGTGAGTAGACACCCATCGGCTCGATGTGGATCTTGGCCACCCAGGTGATGTTGAGGCGCCGCTTCGACGCGAAGTCCTCAAGATAGGGGATGTGCTGGAAATAATTGGCGTCAAGCTCGCCATCCGCTAGCGCCAGGTTGGGCCGGACGTAGTCGGTAAACTCGATCACTTTCAGCTGGATTCCCTGCTTGGCCAGGGCCGGGGCGACGAAGTTGAGAATCTCCGCGTGCGGGACGGGAGATGCCCCCACCCTCAGTATGACGGCCTGCGGCTGCGCTGCCCCCACCGGCAGGCCGGTGATCAGAGCTGCCGCTGCCCCAACAAGCACTGCTAAAGTGGCGAGAAGACCGAAGATCTGCCTCTGCTGCCTAACCCTCTGCATTTTGCAGGTCGTCCTTTCTTAATCAGGATAGCGTCTATGTTTACCCGCGGTTTGCCGCTTGCCTGTTTCAACGGTGGTCGACTCGCCGGGCAACAAAGTCGCCCACCACCTGCACTACCTGCACCAAAATCACCAGAATAACAACGGTGACGATCATCACCTCCACCTGAAAGCGCTGATACCCGTACCGGATCGCCAGGTCGCCGAGTCCCCCGCCCCCGATGGCGCCCGCCATGGCCGAGTAACCGACCAGGCTGATGGCAGTTATGGTCGCCCCGGCCACAAGAGATGGCAGGGCCTCCGGCAACAGCACCCGGGTGATAATCTGCCAGAGCGATGCACCCATGGCCTCGGCTGCCTCCACAACTCCCCGATCAACCTCAAGGAGGGATGTTTCCACGAGACGAGCCACGAAGGGGATGGCCGCCACCGTCAACGGTACCACCGCCGCCCACGTCCCGATGGAGGTTCCGACCAACAGCCGGGTCAGGGGAATGATAGCCACCATCAGAATGATGAAAGGCAGCGAACGGCCAACGTTGACCAGAGTGCCCAGGAAGTGATGGAGCACCGGATGGGGACGCAGATGGCCGGGAGCGGTTACCACCAGCATGATTCCGAGGGGAAGCCCTCCCAACTCAGCCAGGACCAGGCTGACCGATACCATGATCAGGGTCTCCTTGAGAGCCTGGAGCATCTGTTGCCAGAGGTATGGATTGGTTAGCGTTCCCAACAGTGTACTGAGATCCATGCTTAAGCCACACCTCCTTTTCCAGGCGGCGAAGCGACCGGCTCACGCAGTGGCTCTTCTCCCCCCTGGCCGGGTGTCTCGCCCGGGGGTGAAGCGCCCTCTATCTCCTCGACCTCGACTCCGCGCCGGCGCAGGTATTCGCAGGCAGCGACCACCTGGCCCGGGTCGCCGCTGATCTCTACCACCAGCCGCCCCCACGGGACGCCGCCAAGCTCCTCGATACGGCCGAAGAGAACATTGACCACGACCGGAAACTGTCGCATCAACTCGGCTACGACCGGCTCCTGCGCCACCTGTCCCAGAAAGCCCAGCCGCAACAACCGCTGTCCCGGCTTTCTGGCCCGCTCCAGGATGTAAGGGGGCACATCCTCCTGCAGCTGCTCGCGCAGCAGCCGGCGCGCCACCTCACTCGACGGCCGGGAGAAGACCTGCGCCACAGGGCCTACCTCGACCAACCTTCCCTGATCGATGACCGCCACGCGGTGGCAGATCTGCCGGATCACCTGCATCTCGTGGGTGATCATCAGGATGGTCAGCCCCATCTTCTGGTTGATCTCTTTCAGAAGCTGAAGCACGGAGACCGTCGTCTCCGGGTCGAGGGCAGACGTCGCCTCGTCGGAGAGAAGCAGGACGGGTTCGGATGCCAGCGCCCTGGCGATACCGACGCGCTGCTTCTGTCCCCCCGAGAGCTGGCTCGGATAGGCCTGCGCCCGATCGCCAAGCCCGACAAGATCCAAGAGCTCTGCCACCCGGGCCGCGATCACCGGCCGGCTGACTCCCGCGATCTCAAGCGGGAAGGCGACATTACCGGCCACCGTCCGGGAGGAGAGAAGGGCGAAGTGCTGGAAAATCATACCGATACGCCGCCGGGCCTGCATGAGGGCTGGGCCAGACAGGCGGGTCATCTCCTGGCCGGCCACCACGACGCGGCCCTCGTCGGGTCTTTCCAGCAGGTTAATGCACCGGATAAGGGTGCTCTTGCCGGCACCGCTCAGGCCCATGACGCCAAAGATCTCGCCGGGGTACACCTCGAAGCTGACATCGCTGAGAGCGGCTATTTCGCGTCCGCCCTGGCGGAAACGCTTGGTAAGATGCTCCACCACCACCAGCGGTTCAGCCGCCGGGGGAGAATTAGCTTCGCGCACGGCTCTCTCCAACCTGTCCCCTTCCCTTCCGTCTCGGAAAAGCTCACCCTGAAGCCAGGCCCCCACAAGCACGAAAAAAGGCCTCTGAGCAGAGGCCAGACACCGTCTGCCTCTCCTCATCTCTCCGGCTACGCCGGCAGGAGTTGGCACCTGGCCAGACTTATGTCTGGCTGGTTGCCGGGCTTCATTGGGCCAGTCCCTCCGCCTCTCTGGATAAGAAGAGTGCCTATTCAACTTTGCCTCAAGTGTACCGGCCCATACCAGCAGTGTCAAGAAGTGAGTCTCTGGCTCATAAAGATGAGGTCGGCAGCCCATAGGCCCGAGACAACCACGGCATCTGCCACGTTACTGGTCAAGCCAGGTCGCAGGCCCTCTATCCCGACCACAGAAACTGAAAGTCAGGGGATGACTGAGCAAGGATGATGGCCTTGGGATCACACCACCGATATAAAAGATCCACCCTGGTTGCGCTGCTCTTGACAGCTACCATCACACTGGGGACGGCGGCAAGCCCCGAGCAGAGCGGAACTGCCGGCGCGGCCGGCAGTGTCGGCCCGGCTACCTACCCGGGATGCGAGGAAGCACGCATCCTGCGCCCAAGCAACCCGCCACTTCGGGGGGATGATGTCTGGGAGCTGCAGCTGCGCCTTCTGCAACTTGGTCTGTACCAGGGTCCACTTGATGGAGTCTATGACGGTGAGACGCAGGCGGCCGTCCGCCTGGCGCAAACTCTGGCCTCCCTGCCCCCAGACGGTGTGGTCGACGATGAAGTCTGGTTGGCCCTGGACCGGCTGGGCAAGCCGCTCTTAGGCTATGATTCCACCTCCGTCGCCTCCCAGTCTTCCACCAGGCTTCCGCCACCACCCGGACCAATCTACCTCTACGTCGATCTGGACAAAGCCACCCTCACCGTTTACAGCGAAGGCAAACCTTACAAGACCTACCCCGTGGCGACGGGCAAGTCAAGGACCGCCAGTCCCCTGGGAGACTGGAAGGTTGTCTGGAAAGACCGGGGTTGGGGTGGCGGGTTCGGTACCCGCTGGATGGGGTTGAACGTCCCCTGGGGTACGTACGGGATTCACGGCACCAACAAGCCCTGGTCCATAGGGCGGCGGGCCAGCGCTGGCTGCTTTCGCATGTTCAACCGGGATGTGGAGGAGTTGTATGAATGGGTCCCTCACGGAACCCGTGTCATCGTTCGGGGAAGCGTATCGCCCCGCATGACGCGGTCGGAGTACGCTGCGGGGGCAAGCGGCCAGGATGTTGTCTGGCTGCAGATCGCACTCCAAAGGGCGGGGGTTTTGACCCAGGAAGCGGATGGCAGGTTCGGCCCGGCCACCCAGAAAGCAGTAGCGGAACTACAAGCCGCCCTGCGGCTGCCGGTGACCGGACGCGCAGGTAGCGATCTTCTGATGCTGCTCGGGCTTAGGTAGGTGAACGGTGAGAAGGAGGATAGTGCAGAATGCGCCGTTTCTCAACCCGGTCTGCCTCACCTGCGTCGTCCGTCAGCCGTTCGCCTGTTCGGCCGGGGCGGCGCTCTACCGCGCCTTCGCCAACCGGCCGGTCACCCGGCCGCAGTAGTCCGGTGACGGCCCGCAGCAGCGCGGGGTGGTCCTGGGCACGGCTGGTTCGCGGCGCAGCCAGTGTCACCGCCTACGCACTGATCGGCGTTGCCCTGGCGCGGCTGGCAGTAGCCATAGACAGCCAACCGACGCTGGTACGAGAGGCCCTGCAGGTGGGATTGCAGACTCTATCCCTGGATAACCCGGGTAGGCACCCAGCAGTGCTTCCTGCCGCCAGTGAAAAGCTGCAGTCTCAGCCAGCGCCGGTATCGACAAAACCCCCGGAAGAACCCTCGCTGTCCTTAGCCGCACAAGGAAACCCGGCAAGCACCAGGCCCCTGGTTCTCTGGGAGTACCGCCTGCCCTCATGGGGTGAGGTGGTCTTCAAACCCGACGGGACCCCTGTCGCGACGGGGAATAACAGATTCGAAGAGGCGGTGGCGGCGGCCGTCCAGGAGTTCCAGGAGCGCAACCCCCAGATTGACGTGAAGGTGGTCTGGTTCGCCGAGGGGGAGGTCATATCGGAGCTCGCCCGGGCTGCGACAGGCGCCGCCGAGCTGCCCGACCTCGTCGCCCTGCCCGGCGCAACCATCGCCCATCCCCAGGCGATGGCACTGGCCCGCTTTCTCCCCGCAACTCCCAATGATCTGCCCGTGGTCCGACAAGCAGTGCGACTGGCTGCAGGGGCTGCCCGCTCGTTCAGCGGCGAGGAGGGCCCGTGGGTCGTACCCCGCTGGCTGGAATGGCAGGCGTGGGTGGGCAGCCAAACCCTCTGGCAGAAGTTGGGCCTGGATAGCGAAAGAGTCATCCGCTCCGGATGGCAATGGCGTGACGTGACGGAAGCCGTGCGCAAGTCTGTCGGGTCGGGGAGTACATCGGGAGGCAGCGCTCGTGCCGGAGTCTACCTTTTTCCTACAGCCTGGATGTTCGCCGGGCTGCTCACCGCCAGCGATCGCCCCATCCCGTATACCTGGCAAGCCGGGGCCACGAGCAGGTGGCTCACAGAGCTGCGTTCAGGATCGGCCGATAACGAGAGGGTGGAGCTTCGCTGGGATGAGAAGTTCCTCTACCAGTTGGCGCAGACATGGCAAGAATGGACCCGCCAGGCCCGCCCCCGCCCCTACAGCAACAGTACGGTGTCGGGATGGCTGGTAGCGGCGAACGCGGGGGCGCTGGTTGTGGGTGGTCCGGTCGGCCCAACCCTGACCAAGTATCTGGCCGGCCGCCTGATTGGCCCAGCTCGCGACACACAACCTGCCGCCAAACTGCTCTTCTTGCCTGTCCCCACCCCCGCGGCAGGAGTGGGGGCGGTGGTGCCGGTTCGGATCTCCGGCTACCAGATACTGGCCGGCGGTAAGTTCAACACCTCCTCCGGCCAAACCCGTGATACCAACTCTCAACCGGACTCCAACCGTATCCGGCTGGCAGCAGAACTGGCCCTGATTCTCGCCCGGCACGTCGGGGCCTGGGCCGTTCGCGAATACGGGTTCCTGCCGGTTGACGCCGGCTCGGCCGGCGATCCTCGGGCCGTTCCCTCCTACGCACCGGCAGGGTTGGCAGCATTGCTACAAGCGCCGCCCCGCCTGGCGGCCGGGCCCCTCCTGCCACCGGCCTATGCCCAGGCGATGGACCAGGCCCTGGACGAACTTGCCCGCTCCGCTCCCGAGCTGGCGGCCGGTCGGAGCGACCCGGCAACAGTAACGGAACGCCTGCTCCGCATCTTGCAGACTCCGACGGTAGAGGCACGGCCGGCGGATTAACCGGAAGCAGATGGTGCCCCTGGCGCGCTCTGATAGATGCGGACGGCGGGAGTATAATACAAGCTGCTAGAGACTGATGGCCTGCGGGAGTGCGGGATGGCTACCCAGGAAAGACCGATTCTAGTCAGTGCCTGCCTGGCCGGCATCCCCTGCCGGTATGACGGTCGGGCCCGCGCCGTGCCTGAGATTGTCGCCCTGGTCCGAGAAGGGCTGGCCGTCCCCATTTGCCCGGAGGTGCTGGGGGGACTTCCCACCCCCCGCCCGCCGGCCGAAATACGGGTTGAAACGCGTCCGTCTCCACCGCCCGCCGCTTGGCAGCGCTCCGGTGGGAGTGCGGGCACCAGCCCGGACGGTATCGGCAACGTTGGGGTTACGGAGGCCCCCGGAAGCCAGGTCCTGGACGGTGCTGCTCGCGTGCAGACGGAGCAAGGTGTGGACGTGACGGAGGCCTATCTTGAGGGAGCTCACAAAACCCTGCAGATCGCGCGCGAGGTCGGTGCCAGGCTCGTCGTCTTCAAGGAGAAAAGCCCGTCTTGCGGCGTTCACACGGTCTTTGACGGGTCGTTCCAAAGACGGCTGCGGCCGGGCTTTGGTGTTACCACCGCACTGCTGCGTCGCCACGACTTCGAGGTGATCAACGAGGAGGAGTTCCAGAATAGGGCGGCCCGGTCGCGTTGACAAGTGAGGGGGGCATCGGTATAATCGTCTTGTTTTGAGACCCGCTCCGAAGTGAGGAGGCGGAGCCGCGCTCCCGCCCCTCGATTGGGGGTGTCGCAATGAGCGATCAAAATCGCATGGGGGACTGGTTTCGGCGAAATTACGGCAACTTTCGACCCTTCGGGGAGAGCGGCAAAGACGAACCACCGGCGGATGAAGATGATCAGGGATTCCAGGATTTCGAGCTCACTCTGAGCTTTCCACAACCTCCTGATAATGTCTGGCAATCTATCAAACTGGTGAATGGACGCCTCGTGGTAACATTTGAATTCGTCTTCGACGACGTAAGCAGTCTGGAAAGCGGCGAAGAAGACGAAGGCGAGGTATAGCTGGAGGTCGGTACTATCATCGGGGCATTGCACCGGTAATTGCCCCTGCAACCGGCCCGTTTCGTTCCACCGGTTGCAGGGTTTTGTCATCTCTTTACCGCCGTCATCCTCCTGATCTGACCAGAAGCACCAGCTCGATCTCGACCGGAGCTCCCTGGGGCAGCTCCGCAACTCCCACAGCCGCACGGGCGTGCCGTCCTGCCTCCCCAAAGATGTCCAGCAGGAGCTGAGACGCACCGTTTATGACCGCAGGTTGCTGGTGGAAACCGGGGGCACTGGCTACGTAACCAGTGACCTTCACCACCCGTTCAATCAGGTCAAGGTCCGTCACCTCAGCTGCTGCCGCCAGCGCATTGAGGCAGGCAACCCTGGCCGCCTGATAGCCCTCTTCCACACTGAGCTCCTGACCCAACCTGCCCCGTACCTGAAGAACCCCTCCTACCAGCGGGAGTTGACCGGAAGTGTAAACCCACTCTCCCACTCGTACCGCCGGAAGATATGCCCCCAGCGCCGGCGGAGTGGGAGGAAGTTCGATACTAAGCTCTTTCAACCGTTCACGAATTCCCATCCCTCAACTACAGCTCCTTTGCAGTACTGCCAGGCATCTAACTCGAGCTCTGGGTGAACCGGGTCGGAACGTCCGCAAAGAAGGCGTAAGCTTGCACCATAGCGGCAGGAACCGCGCCAAAGGCCAGGATTCGTATACCCACCGTCCGCAAGGGCCACCCAAGGTGGGCATCCGCCAGCAGGCTGAGGAAACCGGCCACGACGAAGGTGAATTGCAGCCTTCCGGCCAGGTTGGGACGGGGCGGTGCCACTCCGATAGCCAGGCCCGAAAGAGCTGGCGCAGCAGCACCCAGGAGACGATGACGGTGTAGTTCTGCCGTCCAGACCAGGAGCTGGCTGCCGGCAATCAGGGCGAGGAGCCAGAGCGGCGCGGCAGCGGTCCAGAGCGTCAGGAGTCCGAGCCATGCGCCAAGCAGTGTATCCGCTCGCTGGTCCAGGCGGGCGCCTTCGGCGTGAACCTTTCCCCGCCGCCTCGCCAGCGGCCCGTCAATCAGGTCCGTAACAAGAGCCGCCCCTATCAGAACAAGATGATCACGGAAGCTTCGGCGAAGCAGGTAGTCTGCAGCTGCGATCAGCACCAGCCCCAGCCGGGCCCGGGTAAGATGGTCGGGCTCAAGACCGGCTGGCAACCGATCGAGCAGTGTCCCCAGCAGGTTATCGCGAAAGGACTCTTCCCGGCCAGTCCAATCCCGTCGGAGCCCCGTTTTAGCCTGCTTATTGATGACATCGTGCCCCAACTGCTGCCTTGTATCCAACGGCCGACCCCCCAGATGTTCTTGATCTTGGTTCAGCAGCAATAAAGCTTTCCCCTGCTTCATTCTACGGTGAAGATAAACGTTTCCGCTCTCCCGGCTAGGCGGGCGGCGGCATGCCAGGCCGGCACTTCTCATACCCTTCGAAGAGGATCGCGAAGACGATCGGTGTAGGAGGGGATGTTGTGGCGCTCGTCTGGGCCTTTCTCATGCTGGCCGGCATCGCGGCGATGGCCCTGGGAGGATCTCCTGACCGGATCACCACCACCCTGATCACTCAGGCCAAAAGCGGCCTCCAGGCTACATTTGACCTGCTGGCAGTGGTGATCCTGTGGCTTGGCATCAGCCGGATTGCCGAACGGACCGGCCTGCTCACCGGCGTGGCCAGGCTCCTCTCACCCCTCTTGCGGAGGCTTTTCCCCGGTCTCCCCCAGGATCACCCCGCCCTCGCCCCCATCGCCATAAATCTGACCGCCAACTTCCTTGGGTTGAGCAACGCCGCCACCCCTTTCGGGCTGCAGGCCATGCGGGAACTGGGCAAGAGCTCTCCTACCCCCGGCCGCATCACTCCGGCCATGACCACCTTCCTCGTCCTCAACAGCGCCTGCGTAACCGCCATACCCGCGACGGCCATCGCGCTGCGGGCGGCTACCGGAGCGGCTCAACCGGCGGCCATCGCCTTCCCGGCCGCCCTCGCTTCGCTGGCAGCCACAGCCACCGTCCTGACCATCGACATCCTCTGGCGGCGTCTCGAGCAGGGTACCGGCCAGCTGCGGGGCAAGCCCGGTCCGGACCATCGCCGTACCGGGCCGGCGGTTCCCAGAACGCTACCATCCCCGGCCGGCAGGAGGCAGGCCCGATGAACGTCGCCGCTTGGCTTCTGCCAGGCCTGATTGTGATCGTCTTCCTCTCGGCTTTGCGCCGGGGTGTTAATGTTCTGGAGGCTTTCGTCGAAGGCGCCCAGCAAGGTCTGGTGCTTGTGTATAACCTTGTCCCTTACATTCTCGCCATCTATCTTGCGTTAGGGCTGGTCCAGGAGTCGGGAATGCTCAGCTGGGTGACCAGGCTTCTCGATCCGCTGCTATCCCGGACCGGTATCCCCGCTCCGCTCCTGCCGTTGCTCATAGTACGGCCTCTCTCGGGCAGCGCCTCGCTGGGGGTAATAACGCAAATCCTCCAGACATACGGCCCCGACAGCCTCGTGGGGCGAATGGCTTCCATCATGCAGGGAAGCAGCGACACCACGTTCTACGTCCTTACCGTATATACGGGCGCGGCTGGCGTTCGCGAAACCAGACGGGCCTTGCCCATCGCCCTGGTGGGGGACCTGGTCGGTTTTGCAGTCGCCGTTTATCTCGCCTATCACTGGCCGTTTTGAACTTGAACCCCCAGACGCTTCGCTCCTGCCCCGTGCCGTATGGAAACGCGCGGCCGGGTCCACACTACTGTACGACCATGCCTGCTCGCACACGTAAGACACAAGGGACGACACGGAAAGGGGAAGATGAGGATGGAAACCGACAATTTGCAGTGCGAGGTCACCATCCTCCCGCTTGAGGTGACCAATTCAGATGAGATCATCAACAACAGCCTCAAAACGCTGGCGAAATATGAGATCAGCTATGAGATCGGCCCAATCAGTACCACTTTGAACGGAAAGCCCGATCAGCTCTGGAGTGCCCTTCGCCAAATGTACGAGGAGGCCGTGCGCCAGGGACGAGAGGTGATGATGGTAGCCAAAGTAACTAACGGCTAGCCATGTGGAGGTGAGCCGGCATCAGTCAAGAGCCCAGAGGGATGGTGATCTTCACCTCGGCGACCAGTCCCGTGTCTTGAGCGCCCGGGCGGCTGCCGCGGTTGACAGTCCGTTCGATTCCCAGTTGAATGTCCACCTTTACCTCGTTCCAGTTGAGAGTTTGGCCCACCGCCACTCGGACGCTCTTCTCTGAGCCGGCACCCTCTCCGGCACTCTCGCTCGCTCCCCGCCGGGTGAAACGAACCTCGCCGTAAGTCGAAACGGTTGCCGGCACCGTTACCTTCTGGCCCTCATCGCCGCCGGCAGGCTGTGTACCTTTCGCCACCGCCGTAACCGGGACTAACTCCACGCCCGTCCCATCGCCGTTGGCCATCCGGGCAACCGCATTCTCAATCTCCTCACGACCCACCGACAACTCCCAGGCGACCGGCTGTCCCAGCCCGATCACAACCTCTGGTTCACTTACCGCCTCCTGCTCCGGCCCCGCACCCTCGGCGCCTTCCCCACTGTATCCGGGCATCACCCACGATGGTAGTCGTAACGGCCGGATCTCGGTCCATCCCAGGTGTACTACCAGCATGTCGCTGTCAGGCCCAAGCCAGTACCCCGGGGGCCGGCCCCCCACCGACAAGGCGCTGGCTCTGTTGACATCCTGATAGGCCTGGGGACCTGCATGGGCATACTCTATCTGCAATCTAGGTCGCACGGCGGAAGCCTCGCTTTCGGCCGTGCGCAACTCCCAGGACCACCCCACAAGCCAGGCAGAGGGCGGGAAGAGAGCGTCGGCAGCCTGCTTCAACCTTTCCCAGCTTCTCCCGTCTGGCAGGACCGCCGACCGATCACCAAAAACGATCTCGCTGTAGAACTGCCCGTTGGGCAGACGCATCTGCAGGTCGAAGCCCAAAGTCCCATCGACGTAAAGCTCCTGATCAGGGTTGGTTCGCCGGTCAAGCCAGCTCCAGAAGGAGTAGGGGGTAAACGGAACCAGATAACCGGGGTGGAAGTGAAACCCCGGGTTTATCGTCATGCATTCGGAGATTCCCACCCGGATGGGAGAGTCGCCCAAGTCCCATTCGAGCCGGTGGGCCAGAAGGTAGCGGTCGGAACTCCAATCGACGGCAGCAACACCCTGCCGGTAACGGAGCGTGGACTGGCTGTAATCAAAGAGCAACCAGTCGAGGGGCGTTGAGCTTGCGGGTGCCAGTTGACCGAACTGCCCCGGGCCCCAGTCGACCGCGGCCCGGCCCAGGTACGGGCGGACCTGACCGTTGGCAAGCGACCAGAAGGGCTCCTTCCGGAAGCCGGACTCGACGAGAGCGTCCAGCCAGCGGCGGATAAGACCGCCCAGGCCGGAGCTCTCGCGCTCCTCCTCTGTTAGCGTAGTGGGAGATGGACGTACCCAGGGTACCCAGGAAGGGGTGCCGCCCTGGTTTAGCCAGAGAAAAGGAGATTCCCCGCCTACCCATCTCTCCTCAACGGGGGTAAACCGGATAACGGTGGATATCTCGACCGCCGGCTTCTCCTCCTCGAGCTCCTTCTCGCCGGCATCAGCCGTCGCAGGGCTTACCAGCGCAGCGACTAGCAGAGCCGCAGCAACAGGCAGGTGTAGCGCGGACATCCTGCGGCCGAACCACCCTGATCTTGCTGCCGCCCGGACCAAGTGCCGGCTCCCCTCCCTGATCGGGGCCGGGCCGCCCTTATCCCCCCGACGAAGCGTTGGCGCCCCAGCGTGCCTTGATGCGCTGCCAAAGCCCAACGGGACGGCCCGAACTCCGTATCGGACCGTGGTACTTTATCGGAATCGGTTCGGCAACTTGAACATAAATTCCTGCAAGAATATCTCCGGGCCACAAAACAGTGACATTGCGCGCCAACTCTTCGCCCCCCAGCTCGGCTACTACCGAGGCGGCCTCCTGGAGAACGGGAGGACGCTTTTGGGAATTGTGGGCGTCACTGCCCAGGAGATGCACCATGCGGTGGCGCACGAAGAGACGGGCTGCTGCCTCTGCCTCGGGCCCAAACTGCCCAAGCAAGCTGCCCGCATTGACCTGGACCATCACCCCCTGGGCTACCAGTTCGTACAACAGGTGCGGGTGCTGCTGGAGGTGCTGGCTGCGCTCGGGGTGGGCGATTATGGGCACTATTCCATGGAGCAGCAGGTCGAAGCAGACCTCCGTGACGTAGGTCGGATAGCCCACAAACGGTAACTCCGTCAGCACGTACCTGCCCTGCCCGTTTACCGTCAGCTCCGGGTGAGCCTCAAGCTGCGTCCGCAGGTCGGGGGCGAAAGAGACCTCGGCAGCTTGTTGCAGCCGAAGAGGGATCCGGTTTTCCGCCAGTGCGGCAGATAGCCGGTTGAACGCCTCCGCTACCGCCTCCTGCTCTGGTCGGAAACGGCTGTGTAGCGCATGAGGGGTGGCAACAATAGTGCCCGTTCCATCGGCCGCGGCAAGCCGGGCCATCGTCAGGGCTTCCTCCATTGTCGCCGCTCCATCGTCTATTCCGGGGAGTATATGGCAATGAAAATCTACTCGAGGCGAGGTACCGGTCATCTTCTCTTTTCTCCCGACTCCTCCGGTGCCTGAGCTGTCGCCGCTACTTCCCTGTGAGCAGCATCGCTATCGGATGCGGCCTCCCGCTGGGAGTCGCGATAGTAGTAATAGTAATAATAACCGTACCGCCCGCTGCGCATCTCCACGTCGTTCAAGACGACCCCGAGGATCCGGGCCCCAACTCGCTGCAGGTTGATCCGGGCCTGCCGGGCGGCCTGCCGCTCGGTATGACCGGCCCGGACTACCAGCAGCACACCGTCGACCCGCGGCGCAAGTACGGCCGCATCGGTGATGGCCACCACCGGGGGACAGTCAAAGAGGACCATGTCATAAAGGCTGCGCAGCCGCCCGATCAGCTCCACCATGGCTTCGGATCCCAGCAGCTCCGACGGGTTGGGCGGCAGCGGGCCCGACCCCATGTAGTACAGATTAGGTACCTCGGTATCCTGGATTGCCGCCTCGAGTGTCATCGTCCCGAGGAGCACATTCGTCAGGCCGATGCGTTCGTGCCGTCCTAGTATCCTGTGCAGCGCCGGACGGCGCAGGTCAGCATTGACGATCAACACCCGGCTTCCCGACTGGGCCAGCGCGACACCCAGATTGGCCAGAGTGGTGGTCTTCCCTTCATCAGGCCCGGCGCTGGTGATCAGCAAGACCTGCACTTTCCCTCCCAGCGCCGTAAATTGAATGTTCGTCCGGAGCGTCCGGTACGCCTCGGCTACCGGCGATTTCGGCGAATGGTGAACAATCAGCATCTCTTTGCTGGAAGGCACCTCTACTGCCCCTTTCGTCCCGCAGCCCGTCCGGCCACGCCTTTGAACCACCTGCGCCAGGGCAGGATGATCGTACCCGCCCTCCCGGCCACCGGCTCAGCGAACTCCTCCATGGACGGAATCAGCCCCAGCACCGGTAACTGCAACTCCCGCTCCACGTCTTCCTGCGTCTTCAGGGTGGTGTCGAGGAACTCGAGCAGGAAGACTACTCCGACGCCGGCAAAGAGCCCCAGTACCAGCGCGATGGCCATGTTCAGCACGGGACGAGGGCTGACAGGAGCGGTCGGCAAGACGGCCGGATCGATCACCCATACATCGGATGTCTGCATGTTTTCAGCAATGCGCATCTCTTCGTACTTTGTGCGGAGCATCATGTAAACCTGCTCGTTGACCTCCACGTCTCGGGTCAGGCGGGCGAGTTCCAGCTCCTTCTGAGGCAGGCCGTTGAGCAACGCATCATTCTGCTGAATAAGGACGGTGAGAGCATTGCGACGGGCCTCCAGGGCCAGGATATCCGCCTGTACGCTGAGAAGCTTCTGCAACAGTGCCTGATATACCGGGTTTAGCGACTCGGTCTCGCTGGGAATGACCTTGGCTACCTCCCGGTTGAGCTGTTCCCGAACCTGTTCGATCTGGGCTTGTAAATCCAGCACCCGGGGGTGTTTGGCGGTGTACTGTTCCTGAGCCCCGGCCAGCTGGGTCTGCAGATCTGCCAGGCGAGTCCTGTAGTACTGGATCATCGGATTGTCCGCGATCTGCCTGGCCGTAATCAACGTCTGCGGCTGTTCGGCCAACTGTTTCTCCAGCTCGCGGCGGTTCTCTTCCGCTTCCTGCAGGCTCACTTCGGCCTCTGCCAGCATGGTTTCCAGTTCAGCTATCTTATTGAGAAGCACCTTGGTCTCTTCGGACGGAGAGACCACCTGGGCGCTCTGCCGGAAGCGCAGTTGCAGATCTTCGGCCTGGCGCAGTTGCTGCTCAACCTTGGGTAGCTGTTCCTCGATGAACTGCAGCGCGCTGCGGGATCCACGCCGGTTATACTCCTGGCTGAGCTCCTGAAAGGCTTCCACTAGGGCATTGGCGGCCCGGCGTGCGAATTCCGGGTCCTGGCTGCGGACGGTCACCTTGATGGTATCAGTGCCCTGCACCGGTTGCACCTGAATGCTATCGTAGAAGGCTTCGAACTCAGCAGTATCACTGGCCAGGTCAAGCTTGGCCGCAGCCCGGCGCGCCAGCTCCCGGCTTCTGAGAATGGCCGCGTAGTTCTGCAACGGGTCTTTCGCCCCGGCCAGGAAGCCTTCGGAAAGAAAAGGAAGCTGTGAGTTGGCCTGGGAAGACCGGATAAGGACGGTAGAAGATGCTTCGTAGATCCGCGGACTGACGTACGTACCGACCGCGGCTGCAAGCAGTGCCAGTACCACCAGAAGGAGGATCTCCCACTTCCGCCGCACCAGGATATCGAGGTATTCCCGCAGATCTATCTCCACTTCTTCAGCCGCAACGGCCGCTACTTTCTCGTCCACCGCGTCAACCTCACTTCCTGCTCCTGCCATACTCCGCCCTCAGAAGCCCAGGAGGTCTTTAAACAGCTTCACACCACTCAGGAAGCTGAAGATCTTCTGCCAGTCGGGCTTGCCGGTCTCAGGCACGTAGATGATGTCGCCCGGCTGGATCAGCGGATTCTCCCGCGCGTCCCCCTGGAAGACCAGCATATCCTTACCGAGAGCGAGGGTCGCGGCTTCCTTGGGATCTCCGCCCCGGTAGATGCCGACGGCTTCCAGCGCTGCCCGTTCGGTCGGTCCGCCGGCGAGCCCAATGGCATCCATCACCCGCATTCCCTCCCGTATGGTATACAGGCCGGGATTGCGAACCTCGCCCAGCACCAGCACCTGGCGTAGGGCTTCTGGCACGTACACCACATCTCCGGGCTGCAGCACGATATTCTGCTGGCCGTTACCAGTTCCAATGATGGCGGCGTAGTCCACCGTCAGTAGCCGCTCTGCTTCACCTTCCCGGCGCAGGACAGTAATGGTATCCACCCGCGCGTCCTGGGTCGGCCCGCCCGCCAAAGCTATCAGGTCGAGCACCCGGGCTCCGGCCGGCAGGGTGTACGCTCCCGGCCGGTTGACCCGCCCCAGCACCGCCACCTGGCGGGCCGGAGGCAGGTAGAGCACATCACCCGGCTCGAGTTCTTCGTTTGCCTCCAGTCCCGGATTGCGCAGGAGTGCCGCCAGGTCCACAACCTTCTGCGTTGTCCGGCTTGAATCGCCGTCCTGGTAGCGGCGGGTAAGCAGCAACGCTGGGAGATCAGCCTGGTCCGTCGGCCCACCGGCCAGTGCCAGAGCGTCCAGGACTCGGGCTCCCGGCTTAATGGTATAAGCCCCCGGTGAACGGACTTCGCCGTACACCAGTACCCGCCATTCCCTTTCGGGAACGAATATCACATCACCACCCCGCACGGGGAGGTTGGCCGGGTCACCCGGGTTGGCCAGAGCGGCAGCCGCGTCTACGACGGTGGTTCGTGTTACACCCGAGTCATCCGCGGCAGTCGTCGAAAGCTGGACTCTCTGCAGATCTGCAGTTTCCCGCGGTCCGCCCGCGGCCGCCAGCGCCTGCACCAGACGGGCAGGTTCCTCCAGCACGTAGCTGCCCGGATTGCGGACTGCACCCAAGACCACGACGGAGAGCACCCGCCTGGGAACCACTATGGCCGCTCCGCCCTCCAGCAGACGGTTATCGGGATGGAGCGGATCGCTCAGCACCGCCTGCAGGTCGATACGCTCAACCTTTCCGCCCTGGCTGAGGATCACCTGGCGCAGGTCGGCGCGAGCGGTGAGGCCGCCGGCCTGGGCTATGGCTTCAAGCAGCCGCATGCCGGGCCAGACGGCAACCTGGCGCGGCGAGTTGACCTCTCCGAGCACCAGAACAAAACGGTTGGCCTCCGGCACGAGCACCGTATCGCCCGGTTCGACCCAGGGGTTATCGGCTCCGGGCTGGCCCTGGAGAGCCGGCCGCAGATCAACCGTGATGGTCTGCGAGGGAGTGTCGCCCTGCGCCATCCGTACCAGCACGACCCGTTCGGTCGCAGCGTCCGGCGTAGTACCGCCGGCCATGGCCAGCACATCCAGAAGACGGACCGGTTCGCTCAGCTGCCAGTACCCGGGCTTCGCTACCTCACCCAGAACCGCTACCGGGCGGGTTTCGGCGACGACAAGAACATCTCCCGGCTCCAAAAGCAGCATCTCGTCACCGTTTGACCCGGCCCGACCGGCTGCAGGCGCCGCCAGCATTTTGAGGGAGAGGGTCTTCACCTCGACCTGTCCTTCCTCTGCTTCGCGGAAGAGGAGGACCTTCCTTATGTCTGCTCCGGCCTTTGCTCCACCGGCTGCAGCCACCAGGTCAATTACCCGCAGACCCGGCCGCCAGGGCATCGACCGGGGTGTATTCCAGGCCCCCAAAGCCATCACCTGGCGTTCCGCCCGCGGCACGAGGATAATGTCTCCTCCCCTCACCGCCGGGTTGGCCGTACTGGCTGGCTCAAGCCTGGCCCGATCCAGGTCAACAACCATCTCCTGTCCTTCCCGGGCCAGGATCACCCGCTCGAGACTGGCCGTGGAGGTCACGTCGCCGGCCTGCCCGATCACGTCGAGCACGGTCATGCCTGGCTTCACCGAATACTGACCCGGACGGTGAACTTCGCCGAGCACCGTCACCTCCTGGCGGCCCTCCGGTACAAAGAGGACTGCCCCGGGAGGCACGGTCAGGTTAGCGTCTCCTGCCGGGTTCTTGAGGGCCTCTTCGAGATCAACACTGGTCGCTTCCTTACCTCCCGGAAGCGTGAGCATGGCTTGCGACAAGAGCGCTTCCGGGCGAGGACCGCCGGCCGCAGCCAGGGCTTCGACCAGCGTGACTCCGTCCGGCAGCGCGAAACTCCCGGGAGTCCGGACCGCGCCGAGCACGACCACTTCCGCAGCACGAGGCACATAGAGAACGTCGCCCGGTTTGAGAAGGTAGTTATCATCTGCCGTAGCTGTCGTCCCGCCAGACCGGGCCGAAGAGTCGGACTCCGCTGCCCCCTGTGCCGGCGACTCTGCCTCCTTGCGGCCAAGCAGCTGTTTGAGGTCTACCCGCCGGACCTCCGTCCGGTCGCCGTCCTGCCGGGTCAGCGTCGCCCGGCCCAGATCGGCATGCTCCGTCGGCCCGCCCGCCTGGGCAAGCAAGTCCAGCAGACGCATTTCCGGCCGCAACTGGTAGGCTCCGGGACTGCGCACCTCGCCCAGAATCGTCACGCTCTCGAGCCGCGCCGGAACATAAAGTACGTCGCCTGGACGTGCTAGGAGATGAGCATCAGCCCCCGGGCGTCCCTGAGCGCCGTCCACCAACCGGACCAGTTGCGGTTCACCAGGGCGGCCCTCCGAATCAAGGCGCGTCAGCAACGCGCGGTCACCGGCAGCTCGCTCGGTGAAACCGCCCGCCCGTGCCACCAGGTCCAGCAGTTGCGTGCCGGCACTCACGGGATATGCACCCGGTGCCCGCACCTCCCCCAGCACCAGGACGGCCCGTTCGATGCGGTTGACAACGACGAGATCGCCGGCATTAAGCGTCACGTCTAACTTGCGATCCTGCTGGGCTTGATCCAGATCGACTATGATGCGCTCATGGCCGGCCTTGGCCGACCGCATCACCGTAACCCGGCTGCGATCCGCCCACTCACCGGGCCCACCTGCCTGGGCCACCAGGTCAAGAACCCGCATGCCCGGTATCAACGGGTAAAGGCCGGGGCGGGCAACCTCGCCCAGAATGGCCACTTGCCGGTTACCTTCCGGTACGAACAAGACATCTCCGGGTTGAAGCACCCAGTTTTCCGGGTCCCCGGGGGCCTGCTGCAAACGGGCAAGGTTGACCACTATCGATGCGCCAGAAGTACCGGCAGCGCTCCCCGCCTGCTTGTCCGGCGGGTTGCGGAAAAGCAGGGCCGCTTCGGCATTGGCTTTCTCGGTCAGACCCCCGGCGGCTGCCAGCGCATCAAGTACCCGCATCCCCTGGCGCCAGGGGTAGGCCCGCGGATCACGCACCTGCCCGAGAACCAGCACCTCAAGCCTTCCCTGGGGTACGTAGATCACGTCATCTGCCTGCAGCAGGAAGCTACCGGCAGTCGATCCTTCCGAGGCACGCGAGAGGTCGAGGATTATCGTCTCTGTCTCCCCAGCCGCCGTGGTTCTGGTAACGGTAACCCGGTCCGTAGCCGCCTCGGCCGTAAAACCGCCGGCCCGAGCGATGATATCAAGGATTCGGGTCTCCCCCGGCTGGAGCAGATAACGATCGGGTCGGGCAACCGCCCCCAGCACGGCCACACTCCGTACCGCAGGCACATAGACGATATCTCCCGACTCGACCACCGGTCCCACCGGGCGAACGGCACCATCAGAACCGGCACTGCCTTGCTGGCCACGGCCGCTGCTCAGATCGACAACCTGCACCGCTCCGTCTGCTCCCCCGCGGGTCAGGCGGACACGCGTCAGGTCGGCGGTGGCCAGAGGACCGCCCGCCAGGGCCAGCAACTCCACCAGGGTAGTGCCCGGAGGCAGGGTGTATGCTCCAGGATTCTTGACCTCACCCCAGATGACCGCTGTCGCCGCCACCGGGATGTTGATCAGGTCACCATCCTCAAGGGTTAGATTGAGCGAAGCATCGCCTGTGGCAGCCAGCTTCTCCAGGTCGATCCGGCTGACTTCTCCACGCCGGACCAGCAGAGCCCGGCTAAGAGCTGCCTGCTTTGTCCACCCGCCGGCCTGCCCGATGGCGTCCATTATTCGTGAACCAAGGGGCAACTGGTAGAGCCCCGGCGCCCGCACCTCTCCCAGGACCTGGACCCGCAGGGTGCGATAACGGACAACTGCTACCGTCACCTGGGGATCGCGCACGTAATCGGTCAAACCCGCACGAATCTCCGCCGCCAGCTCGGTTGTGGTCTTTCCCGCGGTGAGGACCTTCCCCAACAGCGGGTAGCTTATGGAACCGTCCGGACCGACCAGGAGCTCCACCGTCAGATCCGGCTGCCCGTACACCACCACCTGGATGGTGTCACCCGGCCCGAGGCGGTACTCTGCCGTAGCATCCTGGCCCGGTAGAGGCAACGGGAGCACCCCGGCCGGCAAGGTATCACCGGTCGCAGGTGCGGCTGCTGCGACCGGTGCCAGTAACAGCTCCAGAACGAAAAAAAGGCCGAGGATGTGGTAAGCAAGCTGCCTGGTGCTTTTCCGCTCTCGTGGTGGGGTGCACTGCTTACCCGCGACTTTCGAACTCATTCCACCAGGACACTCCTTCCTCAACGATCCCACAAGCTACTGGCAGCAACAATCATGGTTTGCCCGTCAAGAAGGGCCGGCGGCAGCAGCCTCTCGTTCAGAAACCTGGCCGCCGCCGGACACCTCCGCCGGCTCCTTTCTTCTCTGCAGCCGCCGCCAGGCTCGCCGGCGGCGCAGGTATCTGCGATCGGCCGTCTCCGCCGCGTCGACGCCAAAAATGTCCTGCAATACTCGGACCAGGGCTTCGTACAGGCTGATCAACTCGTTGACAGCGCGCCGCCATTCCTGGGCTCTGCTCTCTGGCGCGGGCGATCCGAAACGTTCTTTCTGGCCCGACTCCCGGTTTACCTGCTCGCTCATGGCTGCCAGCTCGTCCGCGGAGAAGACCAGTCCCGGCGGCACGATCCTGCAGGCATCGGCAAGAGCCTGGCGAAAGTCTTCAAGTTTTTCGAGCAGGCGGTCAAGAATCTCACGTTCGACATCCGCCTGCTGGGGCGAGATCGGACCGAGCCGTGCCAGCCGCTCCCGCTCCGCCGCGCGCCGGCGTCGCTCTGCCGCTGCCCGAACCCGCGCCACTGCTTCGTCAGGGGTAAGTTCCCAGTTCTCCTGGATCAGCCGGGCTACCTGCCGCATTTCGCCTTTACTCAAATGGTAACGTTCGGCGGTACGGAGCAGCTCCTCTGCCAGCTGCGGACGGAACGCCTTGCGAGCGACGCCTATAGCTATCGAAACATGAGAGAGCGTGATCACGCTCTCCCCGCCCTGAAAGTTATTGATAACTGCCTGCTGGTAGGCCGGACTTATCTCCAACACGTTCAGCCAATCAGTAATGGTGGTACGAGGTATGCCCAGAGCCTCGGCGGCCTGGACCTTGTTCATCCCCGTCTCCTCCATGAACCGCCGCACCGCCCGGGCTTTGTCGACCGGGTTCAGATCCTCGCGTTGAAGGTTCTCGATCAATTGCACCCGTGGATCGTTGGCTTCCGTACCCTCGGGCAAGATCAGAGCATCGATGCTCCGCCACCCCAGCAGGCGAGCAGCCCGGTAGCGCCGCTCGCCCGCCACAATCTGATACCTCTCCCCATGCCGGCGAACCAGTATGGGATGAAGCAGACCTACTTCTTTAAGTGAACGAGCCAGCCCCTCCAGCGCGTCCTCATCAACTGCGGTCCGGCACTGACTTTCGTCCCGGTCGATCAACGATAACGGAATCTTGACCGTTGTGCCCACTCTCGCACACCGCCATCCGAGTATCTTTACTACGCTGACGGGGCCAGCGAAAGAGCGTACACAGCGGTCTCCTCAGCCACTTCGATGAAGAACTGCGTGTTGGCTTCGATCGTCACGTCTTTGCCGCGGACAAAATACCCACTCACAAGCCCAATAGGTCCCAGTAGCAATACTCCGGCCATGCTCGCGCCAGCTGCCAGGGTGGTAGCCGACTGGTTCTCCTGCGTGGCCCGCTCTCCGATCCTGACCGGGACCGGGGTACCATCAATCGCCATGATCACCCCGAAATCCAGCCCGATTCTTCCAGCCCGTCCTACCGGCCCGGCCGACTGCACCTCGGTTACGGTGGCTTTGCCGATGGTTCCGGCGGGGATCGCAACCCGTGATCCAATCTTGACGTCTTCGACCACCCGATACTCTACGCTATCACCAACCCGGCTCGAAGCGGAATCGAGTCGGCCCAGTATCTGTACTTTGACCAGGGTTTTTGGAGGAATAAGCACCCGCTCGATATTCAACTTACCGGAAGGCCAGACCATCTGTACTAGACGTTGAATCCGCTCGACCACCGAACCCGTCTGCACCTGGCCAAGCAGGCCCAGCTCCAGAGCACCTACCCGCTCCAGCAGGGGAGCCTTGCTGTTCAACTGCTGATAGACCATCCATTCCACTGCGTTCAACTGGAGTCCCAGTGCTACACCGGTCTCGCCGCTGTGGGACAGGAAATCCGCCACCGTATTGATCCGGGTAATCAGCGCTCCGACCTTCACCTCGCCATACACATCTTTTTCCACCTTGTTAAGCCGTGTGAGCAATGCACCATCCTGCGGCCGACCATACAACAGCCTCTCTACACCCTCGAGAACGGTGATGGGCGCCACATTCTCCTGTGCAGCTGCCACTCCCGGCAGCAATAGTCCGAGGACCACGAACGGTATCAAGGCGATAGCGATTCCCTTGCGCACAGCCATCACTCCTCCTGCCGTAGGTGCTGCCCTTGCCCCGCGAAACTAAAACCGTATGAAAAGTCCGGCCTGAGCCACGTTTTCCGGAGTCTGATCCCTTAGCCACCTATCTTGATCCGGGTGGTACTCAACCAGCTTATACCCTATCCAGAACGACTTGTCATCACTGGGTGAGTAACCAAGGCTGAGGCTTGTCGAAGTCGTTCGCCCATCCCCAAGCCGCGTGTCGGTCATGAAGCGGGCGCTCCAGGGAAGCAGCCTGTACTCTAAAGACGCGGTGGTGCTGACCTCAACGCCCCTGCCTTCTCCGGCAGTTCCCTGCCACAGAACATCCGCTTTCACACTGGTTCCACCCGGTCCGTTCGCCGTCAGCCCCACTCCCAGCTCGGCAGTCCCCTGTTGCTGCTGATGGTTACCTTCTTTGCCCGGCCCCAGGTCTATCCATTGGTAGCCGGCGCGTATCACTGCCAGATTATTCAGGTCGTAGGTAAGCCCGATCGCCCGCACGGTGCGGCCCGGCTCGTATCTGGCCAGATCCAACGCTCCGACAGGGTTCATCCGGGCCAGGTGGGCGGTGAGGGTTACATCTCCCCCTTTGACCTCCAGCTCATAGGAGCGGCTGCCCCCTCCATTCCCCCCCTCGCTGCCGGCGACGGGAAAACCCGGCTGAGTCCAGCGAGCCGACGCCCCGAGCTGCAGATCCCCAAGCACGACCTGTGTGGCCACCCGGGAAGAGCTGGTGGGACTGGTCCCATCTGACCCGTAGGTTTGGATCAGCTCCCCCCGTACCGTCACACCGGGCAGAAGCCGCATCTCGCCCCCCAGTGTACTAACGCTACCCGGAGCAACCACCGGCTGCGAAGCCAGGGAAAGACTGTAGGGCGACCACCACTGCCAGCGGGCTTCGCCAATGCTCCCGAGCTTGTAAGACGTATCAAGACCTACCAGAGCGCTGCTACGGCCGGCGGCCGCGGCCGCGGCCGGCACGACTACCAGCACCTTACCCTCCCAGGGGCTGCCGCCGGGCTGGTTGGCACCGGCTGCGGCACTGGCCGCATTCTCCGCAGCCTGTGCCAGGGAGTAGCCGGTGCTTTTCCCGTAGCTTTCACCCAAATGATAACTCCACTCCAGGCGCGACGCCCCCGACCGCGCCCAGGCAGGCAAGACCAGGGAACCATCGCCCGCCCTGGACGAACTGTCGCTGACGTCCGACTCCTCCCTGTCCAGCGTAAACCCGACACCGGTCGACGTGGAACCGGCTGCCAGCAGCGAGGGGAGAATGCTTCTTTCGTTGCCTGCGCTGAGGTGCACCCGATAGCCCATGACCGCCAGTTCGGATGAGAACTCCACCAGCAGGTTGACAAGCGCCTCCCGAACCGAACTCGCTGCCGCACCCGGGCGCCGGGCAAACAGCCGGTCGAGTAAAGCCTCGTCAACCACCACGCTCTCGGGCAGGCCGACCCCTACCGACGGTGTTCCGGCAGCTGGAGGGGAGACTTGTGCAGCTGTCGCCGGTTCTGCAGTCGCCTCGGCTTGCGACTTTGCTCCGCCGGCCTTCCCTTCGACTGGCCCAACAGAACTGAGAATACGGGCGAGGCAGACCGCTACCTCATACCGGGATAGCGGCGGTTGAACCGAAATCAACGCCTGTGCCTGTGGCTCAAGAACTCCCGCATCTCGGAGCAGCTGGAGATCCCTGTAGATAACATCGCCGGGCGGAATGGTAGCAAAGGGGTTGCTGGCACTCGGAAGCTCGCCCCAACTGAGAGTTGCACGAGGATCGGACGCCATCGCGGGTGCAGCCGCCAGCGCCCCTCTCCGGTCGGTCAGGAGCAGCAAGCAAAAAAAGACCAGGGCCAGGCTGAGCATCTGCAACCAGGTCCGTCGAGATAACAACCGCTCTTCCCGGAGCTCGACGCCGGCCAACGTCATCTGCCTCCTCCAGCAAACCGGTCGGCTAGCCACTCCCGCACGTCCCTGCTGCGGGTTCGTTTTCGCCCCTAGCTGTCGAAATCCTGCTCACGAATCCTGCTCACGATTTACCTGCCGGCCCAGTAGCGTTCGGCAAGTATCACCGCAACCAAATCATCGACAGGTTCAGCCGGATTGAGTAGCCCCTGAGGGAGAAGACGCCGCCAGCCCCGCGGTGGCTTCTCCCGCCAGTAACGGGAACGGGCAGCCAGTGTACTGCCATGCTCGGGAACCAGAATGATCCGGCTTTCTGCTTCCTTTGGGCACTCCCGGCGCAGGAGCTCCACCATCTCCCGCGAGCCGGTCCGGTCTCCCACCACCACCGCCTCGGGTTGATACTTCTCCCATTGGGACGTCACCACCGCCGGCAGCTCCGGCGGGGTAACAATCCCCCGCCAGAAAACCCGGCCATCGGCAGCCACCACCGCTACGCCCACCTTGGTGCGCCCCGGGTCAATGGCCAGCACACAACGCTCTTTCATGCTGCTTCTGAACCGCTCGCCCGCCAGCAACCCGGATTTCAAGACGCAGTAAGGAAAAGGAAAGTTCAAAGGTCCAGGTTGAGCGAAATCCGCAACTCGCTAAACTTCTTGGGTCCATCGCCCGGCCCGGAGAACCACCAACGTCGTCCTATCAGTGAGAGTGAGGTATCACTTCCTACCGGCAACTCCAGGGACAACCAGCCCTGGCGAGCCGTCCTGGTCGCTGCAGAGCCGGGCTTCTGCCGCCACTCCCAACCTCCCGCGATGACCGAACCGTGCCGGTGAGCATTGGTCGCCAGCAAGCGCAGGCCAACCTCCGGGTCGAACGCCTCCTCGGTCGAACCGGGAACATGCAGGTAAGGGAACTCCCCACTCGTCTCGCCGGTCAAGCCTCCCGCCAGCCAACCAGAGGCTTCCACCTGGAGCGGCGCACCGGCCTCCGTCATCGGAACTGTGACCTGCACCCGCCACCACTGGCCCCGCGCCAGCAAGCTGCCGCCCAAGCCAAAGGCCAGGCCCGGCCAGCTCGGCGCCTCCTTTCTGATTCCCACAGCCCACCTGGCTGCCAGCGACTGGATACTGCCGGTTTCGCCCGTAGATTCTCCTTCTTCCGGCGCAAGCGGGAGCAACTCCAGAACCAGATCGCCGGTCAAGTCCGGGCCCAGGGGTTTGCTGATCCCAAGCTTCTGCCAGAGAGAACCCGTTTCGGGTTCCCATTCCGACCGCCAACTGCCGGCCAGGTCGGCCAGTACGCCCTCACGCCCGGCCCGGTCCCAGGAGATCTCCAATCCGTACCGGATGTTGCCTTCCGATCCGGTGCTCACCCATGCTGCCCAGACCTTCGGTGCCAGGCTCGGGGACCGTTCCTCCATTTGCTGCAGCCGGATCCCCTGGTCCTTCAGACCCGCCTCCAGGGCGCTCACCCGCTCATCCAACAGGCCCAGCTGCTTTTCTACCGCCGCCAGCCGTCCGTCTAGGCGGACCAGTTCGGGCCGGAGCTCCCCAGCCAGCTGGTTGATGGCCGCTTCCAGATGCCCGGTTCTGGCCTCTACGAGAGCGGTCACAGCTGCCAAGGCTTCCTGGCGCACGGCGTCTTTCTCCACCGCCGCAACCCGGTTTCGGGCTTCGGCAAGCTCGGCCTCGAGCTTCTCTTTGTCAATCCCCCACTTCTTGGCCAGTTCCTCCACCCGCCGGTCGATCAGAAGACGAAGAGTCTCGATATCTCCCTGCGTGGCCGCCACCCGCAGATCCACCGCGGTTACCCGTTGATCGGCCGCGCCCAATGACTCTTGCAGCTCCGCGAGCCCCCGGTTGAGGCTGGCAACCTGTTCGGCCAGCTCTGCCACCGTAGAACCGAGCTGCGACAGCTCCCGCATCTGCGCCTCCAGGACACCCAGTGCCTGCCGCGCGGCCAGCAGCTCCTCCTCTACGACTTTCAACCGCGCTGCCGCTGCCTCCGCAGCTTCCTTGGCAGAAACCGCCGCCTGCTGGGCGGCGAGCGCGCTTTCCAACGCTTGCTGAGCCTGGCGTAGGGCCTCCTCGGCCCGGGTAAGTACGGGCAAAACCTCGCGGGGGCCGGCTTCCACCACGACCTGGCGTTCAATGACCCGCTCCCGGGCCGGGACACTCTCCCCGGCAGCCGCCAGCTGGGCGGCCACTTCGGCGGCCACCCACTGCTGCAGGGCCGCCCGGGCAGCCGGTGACAGCACCAGTTTGCCCGTGGAATCGGTGATGAGGAAATCTTCTTGCTGAAAGTGGGTGAGCAGCCGGTAAAGCCAGAGGGCTACTTCCTCCCGGCTCGGGGGCGCGAGCTCTGCGACCGGAGGTGATATGATACCAGCCGCCGACAGGGTTTCTAATGCCTGCTTCGCCTCGGACTCCCACGAAGAGGAAGAGACGGTTTCGGCGGCGGCAGCAACCACCGGCGCTCCATCCGCCGCTGCCATGAGGGGGGATACCAATGTGCTGACTAACAAGAACAATCCGACCCGCAGCCACGGACCACCCTTGGGCTTACCACCACGTCGCCGCGCCCGGCCCTCCATCGCGATTCCTCCCTGCCTTTAGATTTGTGGTACTCCTGTTTCTGGTTTCGCCCCCCGGCAGATCGCTCCTGCAATCCGTTCAGAAACGAAACTGGAGCGATGCCTCCGCCTCCCGCGCCGGCGTCTGCGTGCTGCTCTCTTCATTTCTATCGTCACTCCATTTTATCAGACGATAACTGGCAGAGAGTGACGCGTTCTCCCCCAGACTCAAAGCCACTCCTACTGCCGTGGATGAACGGATGGAGATGCCGTCAGCATCCACCCGGTAGGCTGCGTTGACCCGGGCACCCTTTCCCAGTTCATACGCGACTTCTGCCTGAAGCGACGGCTCGTCCCAGACAGGCAGGCTCGCCTCCACACTCAACGCCTGTGAACGGGCGGTCAGCTCCAGTCTCAGGCCCTCACCCAGCCGCGCGCCGCCCGTGCCCATGAGGCTATACACCGGTGAGAAGAGCCTGGCCCGGGCTTCCCAGGAGCTGTTGAGCTGAAATCTCTGTTCGGCCGCCACCCATTTCCCTTCTGACCCATCCCCCAGGAGTATCTGCGCCGTTCCCCAGCGCAAGATGGTGAAGGTTTCCTCGGCCTCCGCAGAGGCGGGCATCTGGTCTATCTTGGGTATCTCCAGTTGCAAAGCCGGAGGAACCCAGGCAGGAAGCTCGGATGAGCTGGAGGTGAAGCTGAACCGCAGGCGGGCGCGATCGGCCGGCAGCCTGATCCGGCCGATGGCCTGCCCCAGCTGGTCGAGGCTGAGGCCGGTTTCAGAGCCCGGTTCATTCTCCAGCGCCGTCTCCGGGTCGATGATCAGGCCGCCGGGAATGGAAGTCCGGGCGGAAGTCCGCTCCGCCGCTGGGCTTTGGCCCTGGCCATGGTCCGGGGACGAACCGGTCGTCAGGCTCAGGCTTTCCACCTGCCCGGACGCCCCGGCGACGGCAGGGTCACCGGCCTGGACTGCAACCGCCGCCCCTAACATCAGCGCCATGAGTACGGCCACAAATGCTCGAGCCCTGTACCTCATGGGTTGTCACCCTCATCGTCATCTGCGGCGACAACCCGCAGGCGGATCTGTAAGGGTCCCCGGGTAGTCCAGGTGTCGGAGGCCGCCCGCGCCTCAAGCCTAACCGGCCCCCTGGCGGAGCGGAGGGCGGCCAGAGCCCGGCCAAACTCCTGCCCGTCCGCCTGGCCCACCGTACCGTTCGCGTCGGTTATCATACCCCGCTGAACCGCCACCCCGTTGGCCTGTTCCAACAAGGAGAGCAACGCCTCTTCCGGGTTGCCCTGCGCGGGATCGACCACAGCGCTGGCGATCACTTCGTCCTGGCGGAAGGCCAACCTGTGGGGGATGATCTCGAAGTAGACCACGACCGGTTCTCCCACCAGACTGTTGGCCTTGCTGACCACCCGGACTACCCATTCCCCATCCCGGGCGGCCAGGAACTCGACGGCATCGTCGAACATCTTCTGATTGGGCAGCTTCAGGCCCGAGCCGGAGCGGTCGGGAAGGCTCGCCCCCCGTGAGACCGCCTGTCGATCGGCCCGGACCAAGAGATCGTACAGCCGTTGCCTGACTTCCTCGCGCGTCCCACCGGCGGTCAGCGTCTCCGCCCAAACAATCTGGTTGGCCCGGTAGGCGACATTTCCCTGGCGGAGCCGGTTTACGTCCCCCTGCACCTTCTGGAGCTCTTCGTAAAGCTGGCTCAGCCGCCGGTTGAGGTCGTCGCGGGCCAGCTCCAGACGGGCTACGGTCTCCGCCAACTCCTTGCTATTCTTTTCCAGCTGGCGCACCTGTTCTTTCTCTTTGGCCAGGGCATCCTGGACCTTCTCCAGGTTCTCCCGAGTAGCCTCATACGAAGCGCGAATACGCTCGTAATCCTGCTCCACCCGCTCCTTCTCCCGGCGGGCGGCGGCCAGCTGCTTCTCCGCCTCGTGCCGGGCCGCCATCAGCTCCTGCAGCCGGGCGTCAATATCGCGGTACTCGTTGGACTTGGTCTCGATCATCAAGGTAAGCTCTTTTACCTGCGCCTGCTGCCTGCGGATCTGCTCCTGCGCCTGGCGCAGTTGATCCTGGCTGCGCCGGAGCTCAATTTGTATCTCTTTGATATGGAAGAGGGCTATACGTACATCTTGAGAGGCGGCGGCCAGCATGCCCAGAGTACTCCCGGCAATGACGAAGCCGCCGATGACGGTGATGATGATGGAGGTGTGCCGGGGCCGCAGTCCCCAGAGGGTGAGCCGCTGATGGCCGATACGCCGACCCAGGAGATCGCCCAGGTAGGCGATGAGTCCACCCATGACGATCAGGACGGCAATCAGTGCCACCCCGTACACGCTGCTCCACCCCCCAGTAAACCGTCAGCTCCCTCCTCCCTTTGTGCTCTCCGTAGATCCGTAACCGTTTTGCAAAAAAGCCCGTTACTGGCAGGGCCGACGTCTCCGCCGGGTACATACCTGCCGGGCGAGCCTAACTACCGCCGATCCAGCAGCAAGTACTGCCACAGGCCGAGCGGCCCCAGGACCAAATCCGCCAGCCAGCTGCCCACGATCAGCGGCAGCCGCTCCGTCTCTGCCAGCGGTCCGCCGAGGGCCATCAATATATAATACAAAAAAATCAACACAATACTCAAACCAAACCCGGTGGCCGCCCCACCCCGGCGAACTGCCCCCCTACCCCCGAGACCTACCGCCAGAAGCACGAAGACAAGACTGGCCAGGGCGAGCGCGTATTTCTGGTGCAACCGCACCCGCAACTCCCGGGGAATCGCCACTCCCTGGCTGGCAAGCACACGAATCCGCTCGGCCAGTTCCGCCGCACTCATCTCAGACGGACTCTTCTGCTCGGCCGCAATCTCCTGCGGCTCGACTCCCAGATCTACTTCCTGGCTGCCGCCCTTAAAGCGCAGGGTGGTCACCTGACCCTCCCGGCCATAACGGTAGATCATACCGTCCTCCAGCAACCAGCGGTCACCCTGCCACTGCAGTCCCCGGGCGTGCACCGTCTGGGCCGGCGCTCCCTCCTCCATGGTAACCACGGTAACATCCTCGAGCCTCCCTGCTTCCGGCTCGTAACGGGCCGCCCAGAGCAGCCAGTGCAGTCTCCCGTCCCGGTAATGGCTGAGAGTGACGTTCTCCCTTACCGGCGCCGGTGGCTCGCGGCTGATCTGCTCCCGCCAGACTATGGTGGCCCGTCGATTCGCTGCCGGAACCACCGCCTCGTTGACAGCAAACGCCACGGCCGAGGCGACCGCACCCACCAGGACCAGCGGCAGGAAGAGCCGGACCTGGCTTACCCCCGCCGCCCGCATCGCCACGATTTCCATCTGGCTGGCCAGCCGCCCCACACCGAGCAACGCCCCAAAGAGCATCCCCATGGGCAAGGTGTACACCACTGTCTGGGGCAGCCGCAGGAGCGTGATCTGCGCCACCACACCCCAACCGGCACCGGCGGTGACGGCGTTGCGGACCACGTTCAACAGGTCGGCAGCCACAAAAATGCTGGTAAATGCCGCCATACCGAATATGAACGGCCCGACAAACGCCCTCAGAACGTACCGCCGCAAAGTCCGCATTCTCCCCGCCACCGCCTCTGCCCTACAGCGAAAAGCTCTCACCCAGGTAGAACCGGCGTGCTTCGGGATCCCCCACCAGTCGGTCGGGCGGGCCTTCCAGCAGGACGCGGCCTGCATGGACGATGTAGGCCCGGTCGCAGATGGCGAGCGTCTCCCGCACGTTGTGGTCGGTCACCAGAATGCCAATCCCCTCCCGGCGGATCGCCCGGATCAGCTCCTGCAACTCGGCCACTGCGATGGGGTCGACCCCGGTAAAAGGCTCGTCCAGCAGGAGGAAGGCGGGCCGTGTCGCCAGGGCACGCGCGATCTCCGTCCGGCGTCTTTCACCGCCGGAAAGCATGTAACCCTTCTGCCGGCGCAAAGCGGTCAGGCCAAAGCCCGAGAGTAACTCCTCGAGACGCTCCTCCCGCTCCTTGCGGGAAAGGGGTAACACCTCGAGCACCGCCCGGAGGTTCTCCTCTACAGTCAGCTTGCGGAAGATTGAGGCTTCCTGGGGCAGGTAGCTTACACCCAGGCGCGCCCGCCGGTGTATGGGCCAACCCGTCACGTCCAGGTCGCCGATAAACACCCGCCCCCGCTGCGGCTGTTCCAGACCGACCAGCATGTAGAAGGTAGTGGTCTTGCCCGCCCCGTTTGGGCCGAGCAGCCCGACCACCTGTCCCCGGCTGACGGTTAGACTTACACCGTTGACGACGGTCCGCCCACCGTACCGTTTGACCAGCCCCTCCGCCCGTATTTCTGCCGCTGCCGACGCCTCCACCGTTTCCGTTCCCGCCCTTTCGCCACCAATGCGAGAAGGAGTTCAAGGTAAAGAGTTCAAGGCCGGCCGCCCTGCTACCTTCCTCATTTCTCTGGAATCCCTGGCAGGGCATGCGCACGGTACCAGGCCAGGGTTTTGCCCAATCCTTCTGCCAGGTCTGTCGCCGGATACCAGCCCAGGACCGATATCGCCCGGCCGTTGGCCAGACTACTGCGCCGGATCTCGCCCGCCCGAGGAGCCTCGTAAACGAAAGGCAGTTCATGGCCGGCCTGCGCGGCCACAGCACGTGCCAGTTCGTTCACGCTGATCTCGCGGCCCGTCCCGATGTTGACCACCAGTTCACCCGGCAGGTCCGGGTTGGCGGCCAGGAGGTTGGCCGTGGCCACGTCTTCGACATAGACGAAGTCCCGTGTCTGCGAACCGTCACCGTAGATCACCAGGGGTTTGCCCCGGACGGCCCGGTCGGCAAAGATGGCGACCACACCCCCTTCTCCGGAGCTGTCCTGCCGGGGGCCGTATACGTTGGCGTAACGCAGCACGGCATAACGCAGCCCGTAAAGAGAGTGGTAGATGGCAAGGTAGCGCTCTACCGTGAGCTTGGAAAGCCCGTAAGGGGAAAGGGGAGCAAGAGGATGATCCTCAGGCAGGGGAACGGTCTGCGGTTCACCATAGACGGCGGCCGAAGAAGCGTAGACCACTTTGGGCAACCCCGCCTTCCGGCAGGCTTCCAGTAAACGGAGAGACCCTTCGATGTTGATGCGGGCATCCTGGACCGGATCGGCCAGCGAATAGCTCACCTTGACCTGCGCTGCCTGATGAAAGACCACATCTGGCTCGATCTGCTGTACTACATCGGGTAGCTCGGGATCAAGCAAACTCATACGGTAGAACTGCGCTCCCGCTGGCACGTTCTCCCGTTTTCCGGTGGACAGGTCATCGACCACCGCCACCCGGTGTCCCTCGGCAAGCAGCTTGGCGACGATATGAGACCCGATGAAGCCCGCTCCTCCGGTGACCAGTGCACGCACGTGCTTTCCTCCCATCGCTTAACGTCACTTAACCTCTCACCCGCAGCTCCCGGCGCAAGGTATCGTAGTAGGCATGCTGAATCTTGATCCAGGCAAGGATCTGGAAAAGCCTCCTCCACCCGGCTCTCTCGGCCATCTCCAGCAGCCGGTTTGCCCGTTCGCTCGCCGGCCAGTCCCCCAGGGAGATGAGCCGCTCTATGGCAAAGACAAGGCGACTCAAAGGAATCTTGCGGCGGACGGCCCAGGTTGGGTGTTTACGGTAAAAGATAAGAGCGCTCTGGGCCCTTTGAACCTCCCGCCGGCAGACCCGCTCGAGGTCGGCCAGGCGCAGAGGCGGTTTGTAGTGGTATCCGGCCGCCTCGGGTATCCAGACGGCTTCAAGCTTCTCCGGCAGGGCGCGCAATCTTTCACCGAGTTCAAGATCTTCCCACCAGGCGTACCGGCTCAGTTCGGCGTCGAAAAGACCAGCCGCCAGAAGGTGCTTTCTGGCAATGGAAACGTTGGTGGTGGCGAAGAAGCCGCGGCTCATGTCGGTGATGCGGGCCTTCTGCCGCCGCGCCCTGGCAATGTCCAGGGTCTCGACCTGGATCACCGGCCCGTGCACGATGCGGTTGCCACCCGCGGCGTGCCCCCGAAGGTGCCCGGCCACAAGCCGCCGCCCGGGGATCAGATCGCTGTCGATGAAAAGGATAAGTGGGCTGGCCGCCGCTTCCGTGCCGATATTCCTTGCCACCCCGGGGCCGCTGTGAGAGCCCGCGATCAGGCGAAAGGGAAACGGAAGGGAATCCCGCAGCTTCGCTAGCGCCTCCAAAGTTCCGTCGGTTGAACCGTCGTCGACGACAATAAGTTCGAAGACGGGTCTGCCCTGCTCAAGCCCGGCATCTTCCTGGTCACAGAGGCCGCGGATAGTGGCCGTGACAACATCCCGACGGTTGTAGGTCGGTATCACAATGCTGATTCGGGTTGACGTTGACTGGTGCGTCGGTTTCAACTCCTTGCAAGATCTTGGACCGGACCAGCAGCCAGGTCGGCAGCAATGGCCCGGGCAATGGCCACCAGCGCCCGGCTGTCCGGGTCGCCCATCCTCTCCCGGCCGGCAGCCGCCATCCTGGCCCGGCGGTCGGGATCATGTCGTAAGGCGATGGCGGCCCGGGCCACCGCCTCCGGCGAGTCGGGGCAGAGCACAAGCGCCTGTCCGAGCAAACGCTTTTGCGCTCGGGCAAAACGGGCCGTGTACTGCAGCCGTCCCCCCGGAAAAGCGATCACCGGTATGCCCAGGGCGGCAGCCTGTTCGTGGGCGGAACCAGCCAGCCCTATGACCAGGTCCGCCCGGGCCAGTAGCTCCGGGAAATCCACCACTTCCACACCCTCGGGGACGACAGAGCTCCGACCGGCGCTGTTTCCTCCACTCTTCGCCAAGCCCACCAGAAAATGACATCCGCCGTCGGGCTGCAGCGTCATGATGGTACGAGCCACCGCCAGTAGCTTCTCCAGATTCTCCCTGCTGTCCTGCCGGCTTCCCGGCAGCAACCCAACGGTAAACTCCCCACCGTCCCTGCTATCTGCGCCCAGGCGTTCCTGGCGCCGCCGCCATCCCTCGGCCACTCCTCCCACCTCAAGCAAAGGGTTTCCCACGTACGTTGCCCTGACCTGCCGCCGCACGAGCGCCGCCTCGGTCGCCCGATCGCGCGGAAACACATGGCGGGTAAACTGCCGCATCAACCAGTACTCGGCCCGCCCATGGCCTCGTAACAATTCACTTTTGGCCGTGGGCAGGAAGTACACGGGCAGGCGGCGGTGGGATTGCCGGCTCGCCAGCCAGGCAAGAAAAAGCAAGTATGTGTCGCCCACACAGACCAAACCGCTCGTAGCTTTGCCGCTCGTCCCCACCAGGGCGCAGGCAAGCCGCCCCACCCACCGTAGTGTATGCGACCAGAGCCCGGCCTTAAGGTCACGCCAGAGAGCCATCAGCCCCAACCGGCCAAACCCGGCGGAGGGAAGCTCCAAACCGGCGCCCAGGGGCAGGCCGATCCCCGCCTCCCGGTACGCATCGCCCGCCCCCAGCAGCGGCAGCGCCATCACCTGCAAGCGCCAGCCCCGTTCCAGCTCCTGAGCCTGCAAGGCCCGGGCCAGCGCCGCTCCCACCAGATCCTCTGCTCTGCCGTTGCTTATTACGATGATCTGCATCTGCCGGTCTCCGTCTCGACCCATTGCCAGTCAGACCCGCGCCGTGACCGCTTTGGTCCCTACCGGCTCTTGGACGCTCTCTGCACCCAGCTGCAACCGGTGCAACCGGCTGAAGACCGACCCCGGTCGCCCGAGTAACTCCCTGGGTGAACCGCTCTCCACTATGCGTCCCCGGTCGAGTACCACCACCAGGTCGGCCCGCTGCACCGTGGTAAACCGATGAGCGATGATAAATGTAGTCCGACCCGCCATCAGCCGTTCCAGCGCCTGCTGCACCAGATACTCCGATTCGGCATCCAGCGCCGCCGTCGCCTCGTCCAGGATCAAAAGCCGCGGGTTGCGCAACACCGCCCGGGCAATGGCAAGCCGCTGTCGCTGCCCGCCCGAGAGCTGGACCCCCCGTTCACCCAGGATAGTATCGTATCCTTGGGGTAGCCGGCGGATAAACTCATCGGCGTTGGCCAGTTTAGCCGCGGCAATGATCTCATCTTCGCCTGCCCCCGGCCGCCCGCAGGCAATGTTCTCCCGTACCGATACGCCAAAAAGCACCGTTTCCTGGGGAACGAACCCGATCTGGCGGCGCAAAGACTCCAGCGTCACGTGGCGCAGATCGTGGCCGTCCAGCTCAATCTGCCCGCTCTGGGGGTCATAGAAACGCAGGAGAAGGTGGACCAGGGTACTTTTGCCCGCCCCGCTCGGCCCCACCAGCGCCACCACCTGCCCCGGTTCGACAGTCAGGTTGATGTTGTGCAGCACGGGACGGTCGGGCTCGTAGCCGAAGGTAACGTTGCGGAAGACGACCCGTCCCTTGACCGTGGGCAGGGGGATTGCTCCGGGCGTATCCGTCACGCGGACGGGTGCGGCTAGGAGCGGCTGCATCCGTTCCACCGCTGCCCGGGCTTGCTGAATGGCGGCATAGTGATGGCTCAGCGCGGCCAGCGGCGAGCTGGCCATCCCGGCATAACTCAGGAAGGAGACCAGGTCTCCCGGACTCAACCGGCCGCCCAGTACCTCTCGCGCCCCATACCATACGATGCCGGTCATTCCCGTGACTACCAGAAGCTCCACAAGAGGACTGATCGTCGCCTGGGCCATCACCGTGCGCAGGCCGGCCCGGAAGCTCGCCTGGTTTTGCCGGTGAAAGCGCTGCCGCTCCTGTTCCTCCAAGGTGAACGCCTTGACAACCCTGATGCCGAGCAGCGTCTCCTGCACGATGTTGGTTATGTCGGCCAGGCGGTCCTGCATCTGGCGGGTGAAGTGCCGCACCCTGTCACCGAAACGCCCCATCAAGAAGCCGATGAACGGGAAGAGCAGCAGGGTGAGGAGGGCCAGCTTCCAGTGGATATAGAGGGTGAACGCCAGGATTCCGATCAACATCACCACATCGCTGACAAGGGCGGCCACTGTTCCCGAGAGAAGTTGCTGGAGTACGGCCACATCACTGGTAATCCGTACCACGCTCTCGCTAGACCGCTCTCGCTCATGGTACTCGAGGGAAACCGCCTGCAAACGGTCGAAGATTAGGGCGCGCAAATCCATGGCGTAGCGGTGCCCGGCATAGCCCAGGAAATATTGCCGACTGTAGTTAAAAACCCCTTTGACGGCAGTAAGTATGATAATAGTTGCAGCAAACCAGTTGAGTCTTGCTAACGAACTATCCTTCAAACCGAGCAAGACTTGGTCTACCAGTCCTTTACCAAAGAGAAAGGGCAAAAGCAGGTTCCCGCCGCTGACCAGGAGAGCTGACAGCACGCCCGCAGCTATGTGCAGTACATAAGGCCGCAGCATGATCAAGAGGCGACGGTTAACAGACATGTTTTGCCCTCCTCTCACAAAACAACGAGCAAAAAAGTGACCAGTCTTGCCACAACAAGTATAACAGATTAACACGCCTTCTCGTTGATCTAGAAGTCGGCCAGTTGTTCACAACTGCAGTTCACGAGCGATTGCTTCCACCAGCCGGGCAGCCGCCCCGGCCGGCCCGGCCACCTCCCGCAGCCGGGCCCGTCGCCATCCCGGCTCCTCTGCCAGCAGCTTTTCCAACGCATCGGCCAGGGTCTGGGGTGTAACTCTTCCCCGCACTTCCGGCAGCAGCGGGCCGTTGAAGATAAGGTTGGGAAGGGCAAGCCACTGTCGTCGGGCCGCCTCCCTCTCCACTACGGCCTTTCTTATAAAGCGACCGGCTCCGGGTAGCCTGCCCAGAATTCCGGCCAACCCCGGCAGGGGGATCAGATCGGGACGTTGCAGCGGCAGAGCAACCACCGCCGGAAGCCCGAGCGTCGCCATCTCCAACGTGTTTGTGCCCGGCAGGCAGAGAGCCGCGCGGGCCCTGGCCATCAACTGGTAACGGATGGCAGCAGGGGCCCGGTAGACCGGCAGCACTCGGCCGTCGTCGGTAACCAGCAGGCGGCTCTCGGAGCCGGTCTCCGCCGGCAGGGCCAGCTCGGCGGGAGCCGGCCCAAGTACGCCCCCAACCGGGTAAAGAAAGCGGTCAGGTCGACCCCGGGAGGCTTTAAGTACCTCTTCTGCCACGCGCCAGGAGATGAACGGGGAGAGCAGCACGACAGCGGGCAGCGCCAGACGAGCGGCAGCACGCAGGAAGAGGCCGAAGACCTGGCGAAACTCGGGGGGACGGCTCCCGGGGAGAAGCACGACGAAGTTGCCCTCGGCCAGGCCAGGGGGAAGGGCCGCAGCCGTGGCAGCGGCCAGGGCCCTGTGCACCGCGTCCACCATCAGATTCCCCACGATCTCAAGCTTGGCGGCGGGCGCACCGTACCGCCGGATCGCCTTTTCCCGGGCCAGGCGGTCGGGCAGGAAGAACCGGCGGAAACTGCCAGACCAGCGAGCAAAGCCCTCGGTGTATGCGAAGGCCGGCAAGCCCAGCCGGCGCGAGAGCAAGACCGCATGAATGAGGTCTCCACCCAGGAAGATAACCGCCCCCGCGCCCCGACGTGGCAAGCCCGGTGGCCCGAGCCCGGCCAGGGCAAACCGCAGGTACTCCCGCGGCCTCCACACACCGTCTATCCCCGCTATGCTGCGGACAACCTCCGCCTCCGCGCCGCTCGCGAAATCGCAGGGTGGCAGGAAGACGTGGATCGCCGCCGCAGGGTAGCGCTCCCGCAGGGCGGCCACCACAGGTGTAAGCCAGCCAGAAACCTCTCCCGGGCTGTTTGTGGTCAGCACGAAACGGACCGGACCCGGCATCAATCTCTATTCCTTCCGCTCGCCTGCACTCTCCGCCTGCCCCCGGCGCCGCTCCAGTATCTCCCATACAGCCTGCGCCGCCCGGGCAGCTACCCCCGGCGTCCCCAGTTGCCGGACCACGCTGGCCAGCGCCGACTGTATCCTCCGCCGCAGCTGCGCATCCCGGAAAAAGTTCAGCAGATGCTGCGCTATGTTTTCTGCCGTCACCCGGTGCTGCAGCAGCTCGGGGACGATCTCCTCACCGGCCAGGATGTTAGGCATGCCCACGTAGTGCAAGTGCAGCAGCTTGCGACCGATAAGATACGTTGAGAGCGAGGTTCGGTAGATGATAACCATGGGGGTTCCTAGAACGGCAGCCTCCAGGGTCGCCGTCCCGCTGGCCACGGCAGCGCCGTCGGCCGCCCGCAGGATCGGATACATCCACTGCGGACCGGGTAAGACCCTGACCGTTCCGGGGCTCAACCGTTCTGCCATCTCCCTGATGCGGCTCTCACCCAGCGTCGGGGCGGCCGGAAGCAGAAAACAGGCCGACGGCAGCTCCCGGCGCACCAGGGAGGCTGCTTTGACAAGCGGGGGCAACAGTTCATCCAATTCCTGAGTACGGCTGCCGGGCAGGAGAGCAAAGCAGGGTGTATCAGGGTCAAGATTCAACTGTCGGCGGGCCTCCTCCCGCGTGGGAGCATTCGCCGTGTAATCCAGTACCGGATGGCCCACCAGCCGCACGGCTGCCCCGGCCTTCTCATAAACGGGCAGCTCGACAGGCAGGGTGCAGAGAACCTGTACGCAGTTGCGGGCTACCTGCAGTGCCCGCCCCTCACCCCACAGCCAGGCGGTGGGAGGAAGATAGTAGACGACCGGTATCCCTCGCTGGTGCAGCATTTCGGCCAGGCGGAGGTTAAAGCCGGGAAAGTCGATGAGAACGGCCAGATCAGGACGGCAGTTCTCCCAGAGTCCGGTCAGTCTCTGCAGAACCCGCCGCAAAGGGACGGTCGCCCGCAAAGACTCGAGGAACCCTACAGTGCTCAGTGAGGTGGGGTCATAGACGATCTCAACCCCACACTGGCGCATGGCCGGCCCCCCCAGGCCCGCGAACCGGAGCTCCGGGCAGAGCGCCCGCAGTGCGGCAACCAGGGCCGCCCCGTGTCGGTCACCCGATGCTTCGCCGGCGCTCACCCAGATCAAGCCTGCCAAGGCTACCTGCCTCCTCTGCCTCCTAAGTACCAGCCCCCTCGCCCGGCAGCGGCCACCCCACCAGCTTCACTCCCGCCGCCCGGGCAGCGGCCACTAGGGAATCCCGTTCCAGTACGAGCGTGCGCCCGACCTCCACCGCCAGAATTCGATACCGGCACTCCTTCAATATGGTCAAAGTATCCGGCCCAACGGTGGGCAGATCAAAGCGAGGGTCCTGACTCCCTCCGGCCACTTTCACCGCCACCGCTCCGGCACCTGCGAGCTGCGCTCCCCGCAGCAAACAGGCGTCCGTACCCTCGATGGCCTCCACCGCCACCACCGCTCCGTCTTTTACCACCACCGTCTGACCCACGTCCAGGTCGGCAACGACCCGGGCTAGCCGGTATCCGTACGCAATGTCCCGCCGCTCGGCTTCGGCAAGCTCCTCACCAGTCCAAACTCCGGGCGGCGCCAAAAGGTCGGCGAGAAGTTCGGCCTGCGGCCGCAGCTCCACCCCGACCGACGCTAGATCATCGGCAAAGGCAGCCAGCAGGATATCATCGGAGTGGAGCGGCGTGGTGGCCATGACCCGCCGCCCCCGTTCGTCCCAGCAAGCGCCCTGAAAGAGCGCATCTCGTTTCTCGATTTTACCCAAAAAATAACAACTTGTTACCCCGCTGAACTGCAGGCAATTCACCACATCCTGCCACCGCTGAAACGGTATTTCCCGGTAGACTGTAGCAAGCCGTGCCAGCTCTACCGCCACCCCCGGGACGACCGCAACAACCACCACCGGCCGACCCGAGGCGAGAGCCCGCTTCACCCCTTCTACGGGAAGGTTTCCCCGTCCCGCCAGGATGGCCACCGGATGAGCCGCAAGCGGGTCCGCTGAACCACTCACCGGCAGATCCCCCGCTCGGCATTGCGGAGAAACCGGATAAAGTGATCGATCTCCGGCGAGCCCCCCAGCTCCTGTTCCATCTGCTCGATGGCCTGAGATACATTGAGGCCGGCCTGATAAAGCAGTTCAAAAGCCCGCTGTACATCCTGGGCCTCCCGGTGGGAGAGTCCCGCCCGTCTGATTCCGTCCAGGTGCTGTCCCACGACGTGCGCGATATTGCCGGCCACCACCACATAAGGCGGCACATCCTTGTTAACCATGGCCTGAGCCTGTACCAGAGCACCTTTGCCGATCCGGGTGAACTGGTGTATGCCGGCATGGGCCCCGATAATCACCAGGTCCTCCACCTCTACATGACCCGACAGCCCGGCTCCCCGCTCCACCACCACCTCGTTGCCAAGCTGGCAGTCATGCGCAACGTGCGCCTGCGCCAGGATGCGGCACCGGTTGCCGATACGGGTCTCGCCACGACCTGCGGCCGTCCCCCGGCTGATGGTAACCAGATCACCAATCTCGTTGTCGTCGCCGATGATAAGCCAGGTCTGCTCCCCCTTGAACTTCAAGTCCTGTGGCTCATTTCCGATGACAGCACCGGCACCGATGACGTTGCGGCGGCCGACGATGGTCCAGCCTTCGACAACGGCCCGTGGTCCCACCCAGGTTTCGTCGCCGAGAATGACGTGCTCACCCACGATTGCATACGGACCTATGGTCACGCCCCGCCCGAGCTGTGCCCCGGGATGAACTATTGCCGTGGGGTGAATGCGAACGGGCAGAACCTCTCCCGCCTGCCGCCGCTCGACCTCTTGCATCGACTTGCCCCTCTCCCATCTAACCTGATGCGCGGACATTACTGGCGCCGGAACGCAAACAGGAAAGTCCCCCGTGCCACCACTTCCCCGGCAACTAGGCAGCGCCCGCTCACCCGCGCCGCTGACTTTCGGGCTTGCAGCACTTCTACCTCGATATCGATCACATCTCCGGCGCGTACGGGCGGCCCAAAGACTACATCCTCCATTCCGGCAAACAGAGGTAACACGCCTGGCCCTCCGGTCGGTCGATCGGCCTCCCCCTCATTCACCAGTGGCAGCAAGGCAACGGCGGCCACCTGCGCAATTGCCTCTACCAGCAACATGCGGGGAAAAGAACCGGCTGCTTCCCCTCCGGCCTCTCCGCCTCCATCCCGGCCGGCAGAGGTCAACTCCCCGGCTACCAGCGGGTCGTTGACGGAAACCAGCTTGATACCGCGCGCCCGCTTGCCCGGTTCACATTCACTGATGCGATCAACCCAGACAAAAGGTGGCCGATGGGGCAACAGTTGCTGGATAGCCCGGCTATCCATAGGCCCCGTAGGTCCCGTACCCGAAAACTCCATCCTCCACGCCCCCATCATCAGCACTGGCCCGCTACTGCTCTTCGCCGCTCACCTGCCCCCAAGCATCTCCCATACCCGGCGGGCCAGCAGGGCATTGTGGCGGTGCCCGGTCCGTACCGCCACAAGGCGCGCCCGGAAACGGCCGGCCAGAAAGAGATCTCCCAGCAGATCCACCAGTTTGTGGCGGGCCGGTTCGTCGGGGAACCGCCACTTGCCGACCGGTCCGGCGGCGCTGAGCAGGCAGGTTTGCTCCTCGCTTACCCCAAGCCCGAGCCCTGCCTCCCGCAAGGTGGCAATCTCCTCGAGAAACGCCGGCGTCCGGGCAGGAGCGAGGTTGCGAACGAAGAAGTCGGCCGCATCTGTGCTGCTGCCGTCCACATAGGCGGCAACTTGAACCGCTTGTCCGGGATAAGGAGGGACGAAAACATAGTAAGCAGAAAACTCGTCGGCCGGAAAGGCGGCGATAAAAGTCGCGACATCGCCTTCCTCGTCTTCTATGACAACCGGTTGAGGAAGCTTCGGTGCATCGTACCGGCAGGCCGGGACATCCAGACCCGCCTGCCGGACAAGGTCGACCCAGTAGAGAGCCGCCCCATCTCCTGCGGGCAGCTCCGGCCCGTCCACCTCCAGTATGCAATCCTGCACACCCAGCACAAAACAGGTTGCCAGGAAATGTTCGACCGTGCGGATCGTCGCCCCGGTGGCGGGATCGGACAGGGCCGTGCTGCGACGTTCCGGGATGACATGGGTTATGCTTGCGGGAATCGACGGAGAGCCGGGAAGATCCGTACGAACGAAGAGAATACCGCTTCCCGGCCGGGCTGCCCGAAGGCGAACATGAGCCGCGACTCCTGTGTGCAGGGCAACCCCTGATGCCTCCGCCACTGCTGTCATGACTTCCCCCCCAAACCCCTCACTTATTCGTCAGGTAGAGAGCTAATCCTTCGCTGATCAGCTGACGGTACTTGCGGCCCAGTTCAGTACGGGGATGAGAGAAAAGCTCTCCCGGCTCTCCCTCCTCCACCTTGCGGCCGGCCTCCATGAGCACGACCCGGGAGGCAATCTCCCAGGCAAAGCCGACCTCGTGGGTGACCACCAGCATCGCACAGCTCCTTTCGGCCGCCAGAGCTGCCAGGCACTGCTTCACTTCACCCACCAGCAGCGGGTCGAGGCTGGCCGTGGGCTCATCCCAGAGCATCAGTTCCGGCTCCATGCTCAGCGCCCGGGCGATGGCCACCCGCTGGCGTTCCCCGCCGGAGAGCTGCGCCGGCCAGCGGTCGGCCAGGTGCGCGAGACCGACCCGCGCCAGCGCCGCCAGGGCCCGTTCCCGGGCTTGGGCCTCGGGTATGCCGGCAAGCCGCGGCCCAAGCAGACAGTTTTCCAGCACCGTCATCCGTTCAAATAGGCTGTGCTGCTGGAAAACGAAACCCACCTGCCGCCGCCAGCGGCGCAGCTGCTCGCCCTGCAACTGGTGAACGGGAATTCCGTTCCAGAAAACCTCGCCTTCGTCAGGTTCAAGTAACCGGTCGATCACCCGCAACAAGGTGCTTTTGCCCGCACCCGACGGCCCCATGATGACTACAGTCTCTCCCGGAGCCACGGCCAGGTTGAAATCGACGAGGACCGGCTTGCTGCTCCCCGGGAAGTGCTTGGTCAGCCCCCTTACCATGAGACCTGCCATGCCTTCCCCTCCCCTTCGACGTTTCGCTCTCTGCCTGTGCCCCCGTCACCCGTCGGACCGCGACCGCGGCTTGTGCCACCGTATAACCCGCCCGGCCGCCGCTTGACGGCTTGGCTCCGCACCCCGCGGTCACGTCGTGCTCTGGTGAACAGAGTACGAGAAACGGCGAGAAGAAGCTGGTAGAGTCCGGGGCGCCCGGTAGGTATGACGATCTCCTCTAGGATCTGACGATAGGAGAGCCCAAGAGACTCACCGGCCCAGATCTGTTCCTCAGGTACCGGACTCAGGCGTTCGGCCGCCAATGCGACCAGCAATCCAAGGAGCGCCCCGACTATGAGGGGCAGCTGACAAGCCCCGAGATCGGCAAAGGCTCCGGCCGTTCCTTGCGCCAATCCGGCCGGAGTCGTGACGTCGCCACCCCTTCCGCCGGCGGCGTTGAGAACCAGGCCCACAAAGCTTCCTCCGCCGGCAAGCAGAGCACCTGTACAGACTCCGTAGATCGCCGGTGCAAGCCGCTCGCAAGCCCCCCGCAGGCCGACAAGAACCCTTTCCCAGCTCCGGTTTGCCCGCACATGCCGCTGCTTGGCCCTGCGCACCACTTTCCAGGCAGCAATCACGGTGGCCTGATCGAAAAGGAGCACCAGCAACGTCAACACGGCGACAGAGAGGAAGTTGACAAGGCGGCCGGCACTGCGGACCACCGTAAGCAGCTGTGTCCGGGCATCCGGCTGGATGATGCCCGCGGGCAGGCTGGTGATGCGGGCGCTGGCTGGCAGAGTCTCTGCGGCTTCCGCCAGTTCAGCGGCGACGGCCTCCCGCAACCTCTCCTCCGCAAGACCTGCAGGCCCCCGCCATTCCAGGTGGCTGCCTGCCGCGGTACTTGCCTGAAGATACTGCTCGAGGCTGAGCAAGCTCGCTCCGAGCTGGCCATCATTAAGATCGCGCAGACTCCCACTCAACCCTTTGAGATCGACCAGGAGGGGTGCCAGCTGCGAGGGATCGGCCAGTGCGCTTTGCTGCTGCAGTCTTTCGATACCCTTCCGCAGCCGCATCAACCTCTCCCGATCCAAGCCGGCCATATCTTCACCCAGGGCAGTACCGGCCCGCTCGCCGTTTTCACCACCGGTCAGGCCGAGCTCCTCGGTGAGAACACGCAGGGCCAGGGTCAAGAGGAGTTGATCTTTCTCTTCCACCGGAGAGTTTTGAAAGAGAATGTCAACCCGGTCCAGCAGCTTTTCAACGCCGCGGAGGGCAGCTTCCAGCTCGTCCAGGACCTGCGGCAGTTCCTGACCGCTGCTCTGTGCGGAGGTCAAAAGCTGCTCGGCCCGGTTCAGGGCAGCGATCAGCTTAAGCCGGGGAGAGTCGATAGTAGCACTGCCGATCTCCGCCCCTACCCGATCGTCCTTCATGGCAAAGACCCGGGCAGCTTCGCCCCCGTTCCACTGGCCTTTTACCACCAGGGCTTGTCCATCGGTCCCGTCACTGGCGACCTCCGTAACCTGAGCCACCACGGCCGCCACCTGAGAGCCTGCGTCCGCGCCTTCGCCCGCGAGGTCAGCAGGCACCAGCAGAATCCGGTCGCCAGAGCGCAGATTGGTTGCCTCGGGGAAGCGGAGTTCGACCCGGGTTACGTAAAGCTGCAATACCTGGCGCGCCGCCCGCAGTGCCTGCTCGAGATCCCCGGCTCCCCATGACCCGTTAAGACCGCCAGATGAGCGGGTTCCATTGAGAGGCACCGGTTGATACCGCGCCGTGCCTTCACCCCCCTCGCCTGCGTTCAGCCGCGCGGCTACCCCATCGGCAAGCCGGGAGAGCTCACCGGCGGCAAGAGGAACTGGAAGTTCCAGACGGTATACCTGGCTTCTCTGCAGCAGCCGCTGAAGGCGGGAGGACACCTGCGCCGACTCTTCCGGGTTCTCGAGAAGCAGCACCAGGTCGTCACCGTGCCAGAACCAGAGCTTTACCCCTGATAGGCTGCTTGCCGCCTCCTGGATCTGTGGCCGGAAAGCCGGATGAACGCGGCTTACCGTCACCACCGGGTGCATGAGCACGGTATACCCGCTAAAACCCGAAAGGCGCGCCAGAAGCGCATCGAGACGGCCAAGATCCCTTGCCGTCTTGCGCTCCGCAGGAATCGTCAGAAAGTAATTCTGCTGGCCGCCCAGCGCCGGTCCGACCTTGATTCTCGTACCCGGAAGTTCCCGGGCGAGCAACTCCGCCAGCGCCTGCCGGCCGGCCTCAGCATCAGCAGTATGGATCTGGACCAACAGGTCGAAGCTGTTCTCCTCGCCCAAGTACCCTTCTACCAGGCGGGCGAGGAAAGCCTCTGTCGCCCCGCGGGCCAGCAGCCCGCCGGCTGCAACGGTTACCACTGCCACCAGCAGGACGGCTACGACCTGGCCGACCAGCCTCTTTTCCCAAAACCGCAGCTAAACCGCCTCCTCCCATCCTCTGGCATTATAACATCGGAGGAGGCGGCAGCCGGCAGGAGATCCGCTCCGCGGTTGCTACAGGCTGGAAGAAGGTCCTTCACTCATCCTCCAGCACCAGGGACATGCTGGTCTGCCCGTAAATCTGCACGGTATTCCGATCCATATCTACTTCCATCCGTGCGGCGCTCACACTCATGCCGTCGTCGGTAGTAACCTGGACTTTGCCGGTCAACTGAAGCCAGTTGGACTTGTAGACCAGTTTGTCGGCCTGGCTTTTGCGGTCACCCTCAGCAGCCCGGACGTTCCCTTCAGCAACGGCCTCACCGGTCTGCGAATTGTAGACGAGCCGGTCGGCACTGATGCTCAGCTTCACCCGTGCCGTCGCTCCGTCGTTGCCGCTCTCATCTTTCTCCACCATCTGCACTTTCCCTATGAAAGTGTATTGGTCGGCGCGGAAGTCGATCTCGACCCGCTCGGCGATAATAGTACGGTTACCCTCGATCACCTGTAGATTTCCACTCAGCACCGCCGTCTGCTGCTTCTGGTTGTACTCAAGCCGGGTAGCAGTCGCCTTGATATCGCCGTAAACGATCTCGATAATGCCTGAACGGGTCTCAATGGTGGTTATGCCGGTTTTCTGGTCCACGCGTACGGTCTGTTCGTCCGGATTGGCCCGTACCTGCACAATCACTGTACGTTTGCCGCTCCCGCCTGCCGGCTGTCCCCCGCTGGCAGTCGCTGCGTCGCAGATCTGTACCGCCCCCAGGATCATCAGGCTGGCTACAAAGAAAGGAAGCCCGGAGAGCCGAAGATAGCTGCGATAGCTGCGCACCTCGATCCCACTCCTTTCGCTCCGTCCCCATCTTTCTTCGTCCTCGAACCGCCGTTTCCTCGGAAGAGGCTAGCCGCTGCCGCGCCGCCCCCATCCACCGCCCCATTCACCGCCCCCAGCTCTTACCGGTCCGCCGAAAGTTCCACAATCAGGCGGGCTGCCCCTTCCGCCCGCACTTCCTCCGTGGATAGATTGATGATCACCCGTTCCGCTTCAATGGCCTGCCCCGTCTGGGCTATCCGTACATTCCCTATAGCGGTGATCGTTTGGGACCGCACATCTGCTTCCAGCCGATCTGCCGCCAGCTCCCGCCCATCCCAGAAGAGCCGGACTCTACCGGGTACCACCAGGCGCTCGCTCTCGCCGTCCCAGTGCAACGACTCGGTGGAGAAGACCGTCCGACCCTCGAAGGTGAGTTCGACCCCGCCCCAAAGGCGGAGTGAACCGCTTTCCGGGTCCCACTCTCCCCCTGCCGATGCAAAGCCCAGATAGGGCTGACCGTCCCGGTAGATCACCCCTTCCCGGATATCTTCGAGGCGGGTCAGGGAGGAGTCCGATTCCACCTGCACCCTGCGAGCCCTCAGCCGCCACTGGCGCTTCCCCTGATACCAGCCGATCAATTCACTGCCCGTTAGCTCCAGCGCGGGGGGATCGGCCGCCTCCTGCGTACCCATAGCCGCACCGGACGATTCGGCTGGCGCAGCCTCTTGCTCTGCCGGGCGTCCACCCCACCGCATCCATAGGACCGCTACTGCCAGCACCCACCCGGCTGCAAGGAGCACCAGGGATGCCCTGACCCAATAGCGTGCGGGACGCCCTCTCATAACTGTCCGGCCCCCGCCCCCAAAGTAGCCGGCGCAGGGTTGCCGCCGGCAAACCGTTCCAGGAAGTCCCGCAGGGCATCGACGTCAACGACGGTGCCGCCGGCCCCCGTACCCAGTCCCACCCGGGCATCCGGAAACGCACTGATCTGATACTGCAGCCAGACTGCCTGCCCCACGGCATCGTAGCGAAGGCTGACCGTACGGCAGTGGAGATCGCGAACCAGGGAGACGCTGGCACGGGTGAAACGCTGGGTTGGCCCGTCAAATAGCACGTCTGAGTTGATCTTCCATGAAGTACCAACAGGTAGGGCAATGCGTGCCTTGAGCTGATCGAGGCTTTGAGCAAGGGGGGCGTAGGCGACGCCGACCTCCACTCCTCTGTCTTCGCCCGGCGTCCAGCGCACGGAACCGGCTACGGCACGCACCCCCTTGCCCTGAGTATCGATCACCAAACCACTGGTAATCCCGAGCTGTTCCGTGGGAGTCCAGCTGACCTCTGCCACCACGGGCCGCCATGCCCGCCAGTAAAGGTCGTAGCCCCCCGCCAGCGTCAGCTGCAGCTGCGGTTGCCTGTAGTCGATGCTGCCCGCCAGAACCTGTTCCGGCAACTCCCGGTCGAAGAGGAAGGGCGAATACCCAAAGACTGTGCGGTCGCGGTGACGCAGCGAAAGGGTGAGGGTTGAGCCGGGCTTCCAGATCAGCCCCGCCTCAGACGTGAGGGCAGCCTGCGTGCCGCCCGAATCGTAGAAAGCAGCTCTGGCAGTCCCGTTGACCTGCAGGGTCAGCGAGGGAAGTAAGGGCCAGGAACGAGTGATGAGCGCCAGGTCGGCTGCTCCGCGCCATCCCGTCTGCACCGTACCGGCAATCCCTATCTCTCCCAGCCGCGCCACTTCCACAGCCCAGTTGGCTCCGAAGCCAAACGGCAGCTTGAGTGGGTGCAGACCGGCGATGGTCAGGTACGGGCTTCGCCGGAAGGAGAGCCAGTCCACCGGAGTATCCTTCTGATCCAGGTCGGGATTGAGCTGTTGCTCCAGCCCGACGGTCCACCGGAACCTGTCCTGCAGCTGCACAAGGGAGAGCTGGTACTGCATGCGCCGTTCTTCCGTCCCGGCTGCCCGGCTCTCCCGCCATTGCACACGACCGCTCAGATCGGTTCGGGGAGAAAGCCGCAGCGTAAGGCTCGCCCCTGCCTGCAGATAATCCTTCCCGTCGGCACTCCCGTTCAGCTCCGCTTCGCTCCGATGCAGTTCGCGGTTGAGCGAGAGCTGCAGCCGGGCCCTATCTGTACTATAGGACGCCTTGCCTTCTACAACTATTCTTTCGGTCGGCCGGCCTGCTTCGCTGCCACTCTCGTAACGGACCGCCGCGGCCCCTGCCAGATTCTCGTGGGGATGCCACTCTTCCGACCAGCCGAGCACAAGATCGGTGTGTCCCGTTTGCCGGTTTGGCTGGACGTAGAAAGAGAGCACTCCCTGTCCCTGCTCGTTGTCTCTGTAGAAATGGTCGATACCGGTGCCCCAGCCTGCAAGCGAGTAATAGTCCAGGTGGATAATGCCATGTGCCTTCCACACGGTCGGGTAGTAGCTGTACGCTGTCTTGACGAACCAACCCCGGCTAGTGCTGTACCCGATCTCGGGCAGCTCCAGCGAGCTTTGCCGGCGCAAAGGGATGGTAAGACGCGGCCAGTAGAAGAGGGGAATCCCGAAATCCCAATAGGATACCCCTTCGATCACCACCCGGTCATCCAGGTAGACGGTGACCCGTCGCGCATCGAGATGGTAGTGAGGAGTCTTCAAATCACAGGTGGTAAGGGAGGCGTTGCTGACTACCAGTGTCTTATCCTCCGCCCCGATGTGGGGGGCGCTCACAAAGAGAGTTCCCCGCTTATCAGATAGTTCCAATCTGGCAGTTGCACTCTCGATGGAGCCGCTCTCCTTATCCAGATCAAGGGTGAGCTGCTCCGCCTGTACTTCCTGCCCACGGCGCGAGTACTTCACGTTACCCCGGGCAACCAGCCTGTTGGCGCCAAGGTCGAGTTGCAGCCAGTCTGCACGCAGGGTAACATCGTCGTACGTAACCCGTACATCCCCTTCGACGGTGAGCAACTCGCTCCCCACTTCCCAGCGCGCCCCGGTACTGGCAGTTATGTCTACTTTTCTGCCGGCAGCCGCCGTCCCCAGCGCGCCAAGCAGGACGGCCGCCAGCAGGGCTGCCACCCCCGAGAGCCAACAACCGCACCGGACCCGTCGCCTCATCGTTCGTACCCCCCACCCTCACCCGTCAGGACTAGGGACGCTCTGCTCGCCACAGCAGCCAGGCGCCCAAGCCCGCAAACAACCCGTTGGCCAGCCAGGCAGCTAGAGTAACCGGCAATACCCCGCCTATCCCCAACGAGCGGCTAAGCGATGTCACGACATAATAGCTGAACAGAACCGCCAGGGCCGCCGCACTGCCAGCTCTTTGGCCGGGCCGTCGACCCGTGGCGCTGAGAGGAGCCGCAAAGAGCGCCAGGACCAGCCCGGAAAAGGGCAGGCTCAGTTTCATGGCATACTCGACACGCAGCTCCCGCAGGTCAACTCCGGCCTGAGCAAACAGAGAGATGGTCTCCGCCAGTTCGCGGCGAGACATCTCCTCAGGCGTCTTCTGATTGGCCAGGAGATACCGGTCAACCGACGGCAGGCGGTAGACCATTTCGGCAAACGCAGTCTCCCGGATGACAAACCCCCGTTGATCCAGCTCCCGCGTCACCCCGTTGAACAGATGCCACTCGCCCTCCCGATAAGTCCCATGCGGGGCACTGGTAAGAATGGGGAAACCCTGGGGGCGAAGCTGATAGACCAGCACGTTCCAAACCTGATGTCCTGCCCGGTCCACCCGGCCGACATAGAGGTAGCGGTCTTCTCCGGCCCGAAAGAATACATTCTCATCTATCGGCGCAGCCGGGTCGGCCACCACGATCTGCCGTACCAGTGTCTGGTACGCATGGTTGGTCACCGGAACCACTTTCTCGTTCAGCAGATACGTCAGGGTGCTGAGCACGAATGCCGTGATCAAGAGCGGGGCAACCGACCGCGTGAACGATTGGCCAGCACTTCTCATCGCTGCCAGCTCATTCTCCCGTGCGAACCGGCCGATCGAGAGCATTACACCAAACAAGATTCCGATTGGCACCGTCAGTGCCACCACGGCCGGCAGGCGGTAGATGAGCAGTCTACCAACGGTGGCCGCCGCCACTTCTTTGACGAGCAAAAGATCGGCCAGCTCGAACAGGACGCCAGATGTGAGGATCAGTGTGAAGGCCCCGACAGCAAACGCGAAAGGAGTAGCGAACTCTGCCAGGAGGTAACGGTCCAGGATACGCACAGAGTCTGCCCTCCCTTCAGCGTCCCGAGCTCTGCCAATCTTTATGACTGTTTGTCAACTCCAAGGCGGGCTTCCAGCTCGGTGACCCGGGCCCGTAAGGAACGGATCTCCTCGACAAGCCGGGGGAGCCTGCGGACTAGAGCCAGCACCTGTAGCTCCTGCGCATGATCGTGAGCGGGAAAGCCGGAGAGCATCCGGCCGCCGGGGGTATACCCAACCGCCACCCCGCGCGCGGCAATAACCGCCTCCTTCCCGACCCGTGCATGGTCGGCAACCCCGGTCTGGCCCGCGAGCGTCACGTTATCTTCCAGGCAGGCGCTCCCCCCAATGCCTGCTTGCCCGGCGATCAAGCATCCGGCCCCAACGGTCACGTTATGCCCTATTTGCACTAGATTGTCAATTTTGGTTCGCCTGCCAATCCGGGTGGTCACGCAAGTGGCACGATCGATCGTGGTGTTGGCCCCCACTTCCACCTCATCTTCCAGCACCACCGTCCCGATGTGAGGCAGGTGAACGATCTCCTCGCCGGCCCGCTCATAGCCGAACCCGTCACTGCCCACCACCGCGCCGGCCTGCAGGACCACGCGCCGGCCCAGCACGACGCCGTCGTAGACAACGGCATGGGGACCGATCAGGGTTTCATCCCCGATGCGAGCACCCGCCCCTACGTACGCCCCGGCCGCGATTACTACCCTGTCACCAATCCATGCCCCGCTCTCAACCACCGCAAACGGACCAATGGTCACATCCCTGCCCAGGTAGGCGTCGGGAGCTACTACGGCAGCAGGATGGATACCTGGCTGGGGGAGGGGCCGCTCTGAGAAGAGCGCCAGCAGGCGGGCGAAGGCCAGGCGAGGTCGAGATGCTACCAGCGCCGGCTTCTCACCAAGAAACGGTAGTAGATCCGCAGAGGTCAGCACCGCGGCAGCCCGCCCCGCCGCTACCTGGCGCGCAATTCTCTCTGTCATGGCCAGCGTTATGGCTCCTTCCTGAGCCTCATCCCAGGCAGCCACGGAAGTGATGAGAAGGTCCGGCGGCCCGTGCAGCTCCGTATCGAGACGTCGGGCCAGCTCTCCCAGGGAGTACTGCGGCATCCTTTCCCTCCTGTCCGACGCAGAAGGCGGCGGTAAACCCGCCGCCCTTTCCCACTCTCACCGCTGCTCCTGCCATCCGAGTGACTTACTTGCCACCGGTGGAAGTGCCGGTACTGATGCCCGCCTTCTTCATCACGTCCGCGGTGAGATCAACACCACCGTAGATAACGGCTGTACCATCCAGTACCAGACTGATCCCTTTCTCCTTTGCCACCTGAGCGACAAAGGTGTTTAGCTTCTCCACTTCTTGCTGGATCCGGGCATTCAGTCTGGCCTGGTACTGGTTGACAATCTCCTGCTTCTTCTGATCATCTTTCTCCTTTTCCAGTACCGTGGCCATCTCCTTCTCCAGCCGGTTCTTCTCATCCTGCAGCACCTTGTCCACGGCCGGAGTGGCGAGGTAGGCGTTAATAAGCCGGGTACTATCCACATATCCGATAGACGGTGCCGTCTGGGAAACTCCGGCCGCCTGCAACCTCCACACTAGCCCGGCACCGAGCGCCAGAAATACCGCAGATAGGATGATCACGGGAACAAACTTACGATTGCGTACGAGTTCCAAACCAAATACCCCTTTCTAGAATGCCTGACCGAAGCTGAAGTAGAATCTACCCTTACGGTCTCCTCCCAGGGGGAAGCCATAATCGAAACGCATCAACCCCAGGGGGGTGTCCAGCCTGATGCCCACACCAACACCAGTTTGCAGGTCGGAAACCTTTACGGTCTCCGACTCCTTCCAGGCACGACCGCTGTCGACGAATACTACACCTCCCACGCGGCCGCTAATCGGGAAGCGGTATTCGCCGTTGATAACCAGCATCTTGGTACCCTGGTTTGCCCCGTACTCGTAGCCGCGCACGGTGTCGGCACCCCCGACCAGAAACTTCTCCTGGTCCGGGATGTTGCCGGTGCCAACTCCCGCGGCCACGCGCACTGCCAGAACCTGGCCACCTTCACCCACCTTGCAGTAGTAGGCCAGCTGATCCTCGTACTTGGAGAACTGCGCGTCACCCCGCAGCAAACCACCGGCAAACTGGAGCAACAGCGAGTTACGGTAGCCGGAAGTGGGCACGAACGGGTGATCCGTGGTGTTCGTATGAAGTCCCAGTTGCAGGCTGTGTGTGCGACCACCCACCGGCGCACCCTCGCCCTCATTGAGCACGTTTTCGATCTTGATCCCTGCGGTCAGCTGCGTATAGTCGCTGATGGGCCGTCCGAGGGTGAGACTGCCACCGCGGCGGCGCTGATCATATCGCTGCCGGCTCTCATTGTACAGGGTCGAACGGGTGTTGTACAACCGCACGTCGAGTGACGTATGGTTGCTGTCCAGGTACGGTTCATAGAACTCGATGTCGTAGGTGGTCTCCTTGCTTCCTGCCTCGAGGCGGAGCTTGACGGTCTCCCCTCGTCCCAGGAAGTTTGTATCCCCAACTTCGATGAAACCCATGAACCCGCTGCTACTGCTGTAGCCTGCCCCGAAAGACGCCTGGCCGGTCTTCCGCTCCTTGACCGCAATCCCCAGGTCAAGGACGTCCGGGTCTTCCTGCTTCTCGGGGAAGACGGGACTCACTTCCTCGAAATGTCCGAGCATGATGATGCGTCGCAGGCTTTCCCGCAATTTGTTGACATCAAAGACGTCCCCGGGTTTGAGGAGCAGTTCCCGTCGGATTACGTAATCCTTGGTCTTCTCATTGCCGGTAATGGTGATCTGTCCCACCCGCGTCTCGGTCAGCTTCAGGGTGAGCACACCGGTCTCCATGTCAAAGTTGAGGTCGGTGGGCCTCACGGCTATTCCTTCATTGTCGTATACCTTTTGCGGCAGAGCACTCACATCTTCCTGTAGCTCCCTACGGTTGAAAAGCTGACCGGCCTTGGTACGCAGGTAAGGAAGCACCTTATCCGGTGAGAGAACTGTCAACCCTTCGATTTTGACATCCTTGACCACCGGATACTCCTTAACCCGGAACGTCACCTTGACCCCGCTGCCTTCGTCCAGGGGGTCCCATACGGCATCCAGGCTGTCCTCCCGAAAGTAACCAAGATTGAAGATGGCGTACAGATCCTGGTATATCTTTTCCTGGTCCAGCGGCTCACCCACCTTGGTATTGGTGATTGCCGCCAGGATCTTATCGGTAGGAACCAGTTGGTTGCCCGTCACCTCAATGACCCGCACGATCGGCGCCTCGTCCTCTGCCGCGGCTACCTCGACCGGGGTTATCGCCAGCAGGGAGACGATTAACACCAGCACGAGAGAGGCTAATCCGGCTTTCTCCCTGCACCGCTCAACGGCCATCGACATTCCTCCTTCTCTCGCCAGCCTCCGAAAGCATTCAATTCGTCCGGCCCGTGCAATCTCCTGCCTACACTTACCAGCAATTGCTGTCGCCGGAACCAACTCTCGGATGGTCAGAAGTAAGGCAGGAAAGGCTCGACCGGAATCCCTCGTTTTCTCGACGCAAGCCTGCCGAGGAAGGTTCAGCCAGTTCTCTCGGTCAAATCGCTGCCCTGCTTGCCTTTGGAATCTACCTCCGCGGGTGCAACCTCAAGATCGACGTCTATCCAACCGTCTATCACGTACGGGGTCGGAAGTACCACCTTGATCGGCTTCCGCTGCCCAGCCACTCTCCCGTCTGCCTTCCCGTCGCCGCTCGCAGGCTGCCCCTGGCGGGCGCTGCCTGCTTGACTTTGCCGCTCTTTCCCCGTCTCATCAGCCGGCGCGCCGCCCTCATAGGATTCCGGCCAGAACTCAGCAACCAGGTCGTTGTTCTTCTCCCGCTTTGCGAACTGGTTCAGCAGATCCTCCAGAGCCTGCGGTCGCTCCTCGCCCTCGCCATAGTACTCGCCGTAGTACGCGGCCGTTTCATCTTCGTCAGTCACTGCCTCCGCTTCATCCTCTTCATCCCGAAGCCCGCCGCCATAGCTGCTGCCACCCCTGACGGTGATGGTCAGCGGCCCCGGCGCCAGGTCCTCGGGAAGGGTGAGAACGAGTACACGGGTCTCAGGCTCGCCACGGAAGGGGCGGAGCACAACCTGCAACTCTATTTTCTGCTTTGGCCGAACCGGCACCGAGGGCGCCCTTACGCTTTCAATGGTCGCGCTCCGCAGTTCGGGAGTGACCTCCACGTCCAGATTCAACTGGCTTACTCGTGCCGAACGGAATTGGTTCCTGGCTACCAGCTCCACCAACTCCACTGCCTCCTGCACCGCGGCGGCAGCGATGTCGACACGGCTGACGTACAGGTTCGTACGGACAATCGTACTGCTGATGCCGTCGACCTTGGCCTGTAGCTTCATGGTGGCCATTCCACTGCCAATCCGGTCCAGCGCACGATCCACGGCTTGCAGCAGCACCGGCGCCACCAGCGAGCCGGTAAGTTCTTCATCCCATACGATCTCCGCCCTGGTCGTCAGCGGACTTTTCCCCTTTTCACGCACCTTCACTTCCACTTTGAGGGTGGGGGGCAGGACGCCCACTCGCCCTGCCACACCGGTGCTGCGGTCTTGCCCCAATGTCCCCACCGCCTCGAGCGGATAGCCAATTCTGAAGGGCATGGCCAGCGAAGGCACCGTACCCACTACATAAGCAGGGCCGAGGAAGAAACGTGTCACTCCCTTGTTAAGAAAAGGATGACCGAAGCCAACGAGCTTGTCGCCCTCCACCCAGGTGATGGTGCCCAAAGCACTGATATCGACGTCGCCCCGTACCAGCTGTACCGCCAGGGCCTGCCCTGGAGAAGGGAAAGGCAGATCGAGCCCGCTTTCCTCCGCCACAGACGATCCCGATACTGGCTCCTCGGCATCTGCAGGCCGTCCGATAAGAGGTAAACGGCCGCCGGCCAAGCCGGTCAGAGCGGTTGTACCAGCCAGCCCGGCCCAGCCTGCCCGCACCTCAACGGGGTACCGGGCCAGCCCCTGGCGCAGCCGTTCCAACGACCGCTGGCCAAGTCCGCTGGCAAAGACGGGTGTGGCCACCGGAGCAAACACTAAGGAGTGGTCGCCCAGGGCGGTTTTGAGTTCCAATCCCTGTTCGCGATTCCGAACCAGGAAGGCTACTTTTGGCAGCTCAAACGAGAGCGCCCCATCCCGGCCCACGCCAGCTGCCGCCGATACATCCGCACTTTCCCGGCTTTCGGCCGTCTTCTCGGCCTGCGCGTCAGCTTCCTCCAGCATCGTAATGAGCTTCGCCATGTCAACGGCAGGCGTGACCAGCCCCAGAGTAGGATCGGCCAGTTCGAAACCGTATCCTATCGCCCCCAGGAGCTGATCACCAACAAAAACGGGGCTGCCGCTCATCCCGGCTGCTATCCCACCGGCCGCCTCGACCGGCGCTCCCCCTACACGCACCAGCACCAGGTCGCCTCCGGCAGGTCCGGCTCTCTTCACGAGCCCGAGCACTTCTACAGGGAAACGGACCACTTGCGTTCCGCTGATCACCGTGTAGCCGTAACCTTGCAACCCCGCCCGCACCGACTCCACCGGAAAAAACTCAGGGCGGACATGTGGGTTCGTGCTTACCGATCCGTTCGCCCAGGCAAGGGCGCTGTCGCCGTTCAAAGCACTTACGAAAACAAGAAAGATGAGGCAAAACAGCCCGATGCCCCCAAGCCCCCTCGCCCCCGAGCGTTGCCGGAGATTCCCAACCATGCTCGTCATCCTTCCCGGTGACCGGCTTGACAGGTCGCACCCTGGCTCAATCAGCACTGGGGTACGACCGTTCAGCTTCTCTTTCTTCTGCCTGCCGGCCCGCAATCCTCCTCAGCAAGAAAGGCGACGCCCGAAAGCGTCGCCCAGCGCAAAGTGCAAGCCGACTCCGGAACCTGGTGGCTGCTCCTCACTCGACAAGCCCCGTCCGCTCCACGCTCTCCACGAAGAGCCGCTGCGTGAAGATGTAGAGGATGAGCGGCGGCACGATGACGAGGAAGCTGGCCGCCATGATCAGTGGCTCGTTGTAGAACCGGCTGGCCTGGCCGCCCGTGACCTCTTCCAGCCCCGTCCAGAAGATGGAAAGGCGCAGGGGCAGGGTAAACTTCTCCTGGTTCATCAGGTAGATGGTGGGTTCGAAGTAGTCATTCCAGTGCCACACCAGCGAGAAAAGGAAGGAAACGACGATGGCCGGCTTCGCCAGCGGGAGCATAACCCGCCAGAACATAGTGAACCATCCGGCCCCGTCCATGCGGGCCGCATCTTCCAGCTCCCAGGGCAGCCCGCGGAAGAACTGCCGGAAGATGAAGATGAAGATCGCCCCTCGCAAGCCGTTTGCAAGGAAAGAGGGGACGATGAAAGGCAAGTATGTATCGATCCAGCCCAGCTGCTTATAGACGATGAAGAGCGGGATGATGATCGTCTGCGGCGGTACGAGGAAGGTAAACATCGCCAGCATGAAGAGAAGCTCCCGGCCGGGGAACTTGCAGCGGGCGAATCCGTACCCTACCAGGGAGCAGGAAATCACCTGACCTATAGCGGCCAGGACCGCGATCACGGTGCTACGGGCGGCGGCCGATTCGGTCATGATGAGATCCTTGAGCGCTGCAAGCCCTCCCTGAGTCCAGGCCTCGGTAATCGCCTGCCAGCTGGGGAAGTACTTGAGCGCCTGCCACGAGAGCTTGAAGTTATCGAGGTTGAACGTGGTCGGCACCCAGTAGACCGTCGGGTCTATCACGTCTGCCACCGTCTTGAGCGACGTCGACACCATATAGATTACCGGTGACAGGAAGATGAAGCTTATATCGATCAGGACCAGGTAAATGAAGGCCTTGGCCACCCAGCTTTGCAAACGACCTTTCCAGGCCAGCTTCAGGCCCTCACGCCGGCCTCTTATGCGCAATTCCTCTGCTATCTGTGCCATGTCTATCCCCCCCCTTGCTTACCTCTCACCGGCGTAGAACGTGTGTCTCTGGCCAATCCAGAAAACAAGCCCCATCAGAGCAAAGACGACTATGAAGTAGATCCAACCCAGCGCGGCCGCATATCCCATCCGGAACTGACCCGCGAAGGCCAGGTTTTTGATGTAGTTCAGGATGGGGTTGAAGATATCCGTGAACGAGTCGACGATCGTGTAGATCGCGACCAGCAGGATGATGGGCGAGATCATCGGCAGGGTGATCTTCCAGAATTTCTCCCATTCGCTGGCTCCGTCCACCCGTGCCGCTTCGTACAGCGTGCTGGAGATTCCCTGCAGGCCGGCAAGGAAGAGCAGAATCTGCACGCCCGTCCTCCAGAGAACCAGCGCCAGCCTGTTCATCAGGTCCAAAACCGTCCGGGCGAACTCCGGACCGACAACCAGGATGACGGTGGGCACGTCAATTCCGCGTACCAGCGGCGCCTGGCCCATCTCCGCCTGGTACTGGTTGAAGAGCTGCTGGATTACGAGTCCCGAGCCGATCACCACCGGCAGGAAGAAGATCGCCCGGAAGAACCCCTGGCCGGGTAGCCTCTGGTTGACCACGATCGCCGTGAAGAGCGAGAAGACGATGATCAACGGCACGTCGATGATGGCGTTCCGGATCGTTGTATACAGCATCGGCAGGAAGTTGACGTCGATCAGGAACGCTTCCACGTAGTTCTGTAACCCTATGTACCGGAGCTGGAAATTGACCAGGTTCTCCAGGTTGTTGAACGACAGCCAGAACGAATGGACCAGGGGGTAAGCCAGAAAAAGGAGGAACCCCACGATCCAGGGCGTGATGAAGAGATACCCCATGATCGCCTGTTGCGTATGCAGGGGGATTCGTAGCCTTCTGACTCTAATCGCCCGCGACGCCTCAGTGCTCATCGGCTGCTCCCTCCCCGTAACACCGTGTAACCGAGAGCGTCCACCCGCACGTCACCGGACACGAAGGGTGTCTCGTTGTAGTTGACCACAATGCGAGTGCCGTCCTCGTAGGTGGTCTGGTAGACCTTGTTGGCCAGTTTTTCGTGCTTGACCATACGCTGGTTGACCAGCGGTGCGAAGATGCTGGCCATCTCCTGGTACTCTTTCTGCACCCGGTCAGCCCAGAGCCTGTACTCGGAGCTGAAAAGCCGGTTGTACTCGGTCGGTTCAAGCTCCACCGACGACTTCCAGGTCAGCTCGAAGACGGGGATCGCCCCATATTCGATCTGCCGCAGGAACTGCCGGCGAGCATCATACCGCAGGTTGGCTGTCTCGCCGCTGTACGGGATCAGGCCGTGCAACACCATCTGCATGAAGGGGACGGTCTCATCGGCGAAGATGTAACCGCTGTCCCGCATTGGCAGATTCCGCAGGGCGTCGACATGCCCGAAGAGATAAGCATTCGCGCCGTGGGCCGCCGCCCTGCCCAGCGTCTTGCGGGAGAGATCGACAATCTTCATCCAGGTTTCGGCGGTACCATCACGCTCGAGCACCGTCTGGCCCTTGGGCAGGCTCCTGGCGTTGTAGTCCGGGAACATGATCTCGCCAAAGTAGAGGAACTCCTCACCGCTCACACCCATCTTCGCCAGCTCGGGAATGTCTCGCTGGGCAAAGCGCAACGCCACCATCGGGCTGAGCAGCAGATGGTCGTTATCAAACCGGTTGACCACGGGTAGTTTGTTCACCGCCCGGACCACATCCACACGAGGAGCAAAGCCACCCGCGTCGCGGAACGCTTCTACGTAGTTATCCTCAAGGTAGACCGGGACGTTGAGCTCCTTCATCTTGTCCGTCAAAGCCTTGAGTCCCTTGGAGCCGCCCAGCTGGCTGGGTACCGGTAGCCGCCGCGGCCAGTTGCGGTACCAACCGCCCCGGTTCCATCCCACCAGCGTGAGGTCGATAGCCTTAACTCCTCGCTTTTCCATCAGGTCCTGCACTATCTCGCCGGCCTGTTCGAACGTGGTCATGGCGACAAACTGCTGGAAGACCAGCATCGGCTTCTGGATTCCCATGAAGAGCCGCAGGTGTAGCGGGTATTCATCCAGCTGGATGGGTTTGACTCCCGCCTCTTCAATCAGGTACTGGCGATAGCGCATGGCCATGCCCGAGTAAGAGGCATTCGCCTTGTCGAGGAAGATGTAACGCACTTCCCGATCTCCGGCGATGGGATCTTCGGCGATCTTGTCAGCGGTCACGCCGCGGCGCAGGTACGCTTGGTAGTTGCGGCGATATACCAGCTCGGCGCTGGTGCGGTACAGGTTGACCACATAGCCGCTGGGTGAGAAGTTGACCTTGGCGCTCGCCTCACCCTCGGTGATGATTCCCAGGAACGCCCCGTCTCCTTTGACCATGCCAAAGACCGGGAGCATAGCGGTCTGTGCCGTCTGCGGCCGCTGCGGCCAGGGGAACTCATCCGGACCGTAAACGTACTCGGAATAGCCACGCGTATATTCAGGCGCGTGGATCGGTTCAAAGCGGGTTATCGCACCTGAGCCGTCAGGATAGAAGGCGTAACCCTGGTCGTTATCAGTAGCCGCGCCCAGGAAGGGAAGAAGTTCCAGGGAGACCAGATGGTTACCCTTCTCCTTATCCTCTTTGAACTCGTTGTAAGGCACCGAAACGATCAGCTGATCGTCCACGATCCTGTATATAATGCTAAGCTCGATACCTTCGCCGTCGGAGGTGAACTTGTAATGTACCTTGACGCCCCCCTCTACGGGCTCGAACGTCATCTCCGGGGCAGCCCGCTTCGTATTGCTCTGCTTGGCCCGCTCAAAGTCCTGCGTAGAAGAGAAGACGAAGGGCGATTCCATGTGGTCCAACCACAGGCCGGAGATCTCCAGTTCATCCTTGTTTATATCCGGCGTCGAACGCCACATGATGCCGTTGCGTTTGTCTTCTACAGCCAGGTTCGACGTGGTCTCGTCAAACCAGAGCACGAGGGAGTCCGTCTCCGCCTTTACCCGGTAATGCCGCGTCAGACCCTTGTCGACGGCTTTCTGCTCTTCGGGCGTGAGGGGAGCTTCTGGTTCAGCCTCAACCGACTCCCCTTCCGTTTCTCCAAGGTCAATGCCCAGTTGTTCGAAGAGCTCACCGAAACCAAGGTCACCGAAGTCAAACCCGAAGCCAAAGAAGCCACTATCCTCGGCCAGAACGCCGCCGGCTGTGACGGCCAGGATCAGCACCATGATGCCCAACCACAGCGTGAGGCGCTTGCTACGCGGCCGTTCCATACCCTTCATGCCCGTATCCCCCCTTACCGAACGGACAGCTCGACAATGACTTCGTTGATGAACCGTACTACCTGGTCCGAAAGGGCGTAAAGCAGCATGATCACCGCCCACACCAGCAGCATGACCAGGAGTGTAAGGCCAAGGATTGCCATCGCCCGGCCAAAATCATAGTTGTGAATGGTTTGCGTCATTGAGACCAGGAGCACGAAACACCATCCGTATATGATGAGCTGAATCCAACCGACCACGCCCCCCTCCGCCAGGGTGAGGACGTTCGTGAGGGCTGCCAGCGGCAGCGAGAAGACCACGTAGGGAGCCATCGACAGGAACGTACCAACAAAGACCTGGCCGATAAAGCCCTCGCCATCGGAGATGGTGGTGATAGCGTACTGCGCCAGAACGAACGTCAGCGTCGGCAGCAAAACTCGCGCAATCTCAAACAGGAGACTCCCTTCCTCTGGATCGACCGTCCGGAAGTGGTAGGCGGTGACGAAGATGTTCACGAAGCGAATCACCAGGAAGGCGAGCATCATCCACAGCCCGGCTATGAGGTGGTTATTCTGCTTCACCTCATAGAAAACGTCGCTGGGATGGAAGAGCACAGCCATCGCCATGCGAAAAGTGTTCATCTTACGCCTCCTCCACCGCTTGTCCTGGCCGGCGCCACCCGGCGCGGACGTATAGCGTGATCGCGACACCAATACCGACAAGGACCAGTATTGTCAGAAGTACCAGGCCGATGAGCAGCGGGAAGTGTGCACGCGCCCACTCCTTGCGCAGCTCCGCAAAGGCCATGGAGTAACCGGCCTTGTCGTGGGCCAGGCGGTATTCGATCATCGCCTTCCGGTACTCCCCGTCCTTGTAGTAGTTCCGGGCGATTCCTTTGTGCGCCAGCTCGTAGTTGGTATTCATGTCGAGCACCCGGCGCCACAGTTCGGCCGCCGCCTGGTACTCGCCCTTGTAGTAGAGGTCGCTGGCCCTATGTACCAGCTGGGCAAACTCAGTGGGCCGGAAGACTTGAATATCGTTTCGCTGGTTATCCAGTACGTACAGCCAGCCGCGGGAGTCCACCACCAGGCTGCTTGGATACTTAAACACACCTCGCTGATCTCCCTGCCCACCGAAGACAAGCAGCGTATTGCCGTCCTGGTCATACTGGTAAACGCGGCCGGTGTTAGCGTCCAGGGCACTGACAATGTCGTTCTGGTCGACGGCAACATCCACAAACTGCGGCCGCACCAGGGTCCAGTTTTCTACCCGTACCTCGCCGTAGAACTGCTCCGGGAAGGAGTTGCTCCCCACTGCGTTCAGCTTTTTGATCTGCGACGTGGTCGCAAACGCACTGGTCACGTACATGTAGCCGCTTGGATGCAAGAACGCATTACTCGGTGGCGGCGGTAGTACGCGGGTCAACTGTTGCCGCTGCTGCTCGGAGGCGAAGATACGCGTCAGCACACGCGTAATGCTGAACGGCACCTTGTTTGCTCCGAACCACTGACGGAAGCGCCCCCTCGAGTCCATCTGGAGGAAGCCGTGGAAGTCGCCGCCGTTCACGATGAACATGTTGCCGCTCTTGTCGACAACGATCTTGGTCGGCTGGAAGTTAAAATCCGGACCTAGCTTCAGCGACTTGGGCGCTCCGTAGATCTTGTTCACCGACAGGTCGGGGTTGAGCCGCACGATTCGCTTGTTGCCGGTGTCGGCGATATATATCTCGCCCGTTTGATCGTCAACGAATACGCCCTGCGGTCCGAAAAGCGGCACACCATCGGCCTCGGTGATGGTCAGCAGGACCTCACCGGTTCGTGTCATCTTGATGATGCGGTTGCCATCGGTATCCGCTATCCACAGGTTCTCTTCCCGGTCCAGGAAGAGGTCCTGCGGCGCCCGCATCGGTTCCTCCAGTTGTCCGATGCCCGTCAGCACATCTTCTACAACGTAACCCAGGGGTGCAGCCACCCGGCGGTTGCGCCAGTCCAGCGTGTAGGACATGTATTGGGCTGCACCCTCCGCCTTTCCGGCCAGACTTGCTATAGCCAGGAGGAGGGTGAGTCCGGCTGCCCACCTTTTCAGTTGCGTTTTCCGACTCATGTACGTTCGACCCCCCTCTGCTCTACGACTTGATTCCAGAGTAGGCCATGCTTTCGACAACCCGCGACTGCAGGAAGACGAAGATGATGATGGGCGGGAAGATCATCAAGAAGGTGGCCGCCGCCCCCGCGCCCGCCCGGGCAATCGATCCGCCGCCTACCGTCTGCAACATGAGCGGGAGCGTCTTCATGACCTCTGTCCGGGTAAAGATGAGGGCGCTGAAGGCATCATTCCACGTAGCGACGAACTGGGTGATCCCCAGCGTCGCCCAGGCCGACTGGGCTCCCGGCATGATCAGCTTCCAGAAAATCGTCCAGTCGCTAGCGCCATCAATGATAGCAGCTTCGATGATCTCCCGCGGAACCTGATCAATAAACTGCTTCATCAGGAAGACCCCGTAGCCTCCGGCCAAGGGTGGGATGATGAGTGCCCAGTAGTGATCGATCCACCCCAACTTGTTGACGATCAGGTACCGGGGAATCGAGGTCACTTCCGAGGCGAACATAAGCGATGAGACTACAAGGACGAAGAAGAGCTCCTGCCCCGGGAACTTGTGTTTATTGGAAAGCGCATAAGCGGCCATGCTCCCGATAAGGATGGTCAGGACCACGACCGACACGGAAACAATGACACTGTTGAAGATATAGCGAACAAACGGGACTGTCGTGGCCGATGTAGCCAACAACAGGTCACCGAAGTTGCTCAACGTTGGCCGCTGCACCCAGAACCTCGGGGGGAAGAGCAACAACTCATCCAGAGGCTTGAGCGCGTTGACCACTACGAAGACCAGCGGAAGCATCATGAAGGCAGCCAGGCCCATCAGAAACAGGAAGAGGACGATCTGGCCGAAGCTCCATCCCTTCCGCCGCACTGGTTTGATACCGTAGTAGAGACCGTAGGTACTCACTCTCTCTCCTCCTCCGCTTCCAAGCCGATTCGCCTAATGGACCCCCGGTACGCTGCTTCCGTTGGCTGCATCAATAGTCACCCCGGGTCGACAGAATACGCATGACGATGCGGTTGAGGGTGAAGGTGAATATGAAGAGGATCACCGCCACCGCCGACGCGTACCCGAGCGAGAAGCGGATGAAGGCGTAGTCGTACATGTGTGCCACGATTGTATGACCCGCGTACTGCCAGCTCGGCAAGCCGACCATAGCCAGCGCGATCCCAAACACGTTAAACGACGATACGATCGCCATGACGGCGTTGAAGAGAAGCTGCGGCTTCATCAGTGGTACCGTTATGTACCACATCTCCTGTAACTTCGTACCGACGCCGTCTAGAGCGGCCGCCTCGTAAAGGGTCTTGTCGACGTTTTGCAGACCCGCGATGTTGACAAGGAAGCCATTTCCGAGGCTCATGTAGAGCTGAACCAGGATGATGAAGGGCATGATCAGCCGCGCGTCCCTAAGGAACTGAATTGGCGTGCTGATTGCTCCGATTCTTATCAGGAAATCATTGAGCAACCCGTAACGGTCGCCCGACAGGAAGTAGCTGGCAATGAGCCCCATCGCAATACCGCTTACCAGCGAAGGTGCGTAGAAGATCAGAGTCAGCGGCTTGCGGGCCTTCTGCATGTTGATCAGCCAGGCAAAGAGGAAACAGGCAACAAAGCTGACCGGCCCGGCAATGATCGCAAAGTAGAGGGTATTCTTCACCCCGATGAGGAAGACACTGTCGTCAAGCAGAAGCAGGCGGTAATTGGTCAGGCCGATCCATTTGGGTGGCTGCAGCATGTTGTAGTACGTAAAGCTCAGGCCGATGGCGGTCAAGACCGGCAAGATCGTGAAGACAAAGAACACGATTGCATAGGGTGCAAGGAAAAGATAGGCAACCTTTTCCTTGCGCATCTGCTCGATCAGGCGGGCGATCCGCCCGGGTGCCGGGCGGACCCCCACTCTTTCGACTACTTGACTTGCCGTTGCCACGTACGTCACTCCTCTCCGAGGTAGAGCTGCTTGGCAGTCTCCGGGGTAATACCGAACTCCTGCTGCTTGGCCAAGAGCTCCCGGTCAATGTCCTTGACAGCAAGCTCGAGGGACTCCCGCGGCAACATGCCGCTGATGACCGTACGGTTCCAGGCGTTGCTGACATGGCGCCCGGTGAAGTAGCCGCCAAGCACCACCGGCACTTCTTTCAGCCAGCGCCATTGCTCGAGGATAGCCTGCAGGTCCTTATTCGGCCAGGGCAGACCTTTCATCGCTTCGACGTTGGCGGAGTTCCAGCGGGCGCCAGCGCCAAGCAGGCCCTCCACCTCGTTACCAAAACGTATCTGCGTCTCTTCGCTGGTCCACCACTTGACGAACTCCCATGCTTGCTGGCGGCGCTTCTCATCCTCGATCTTGAAGATGATGACCGCCGTGCTGCCACCGGCCGTGGTGCGGTCGATGCGCCCATCCCGCACATGGCCCGGCAGCGGCGCCATGCCCCACCAGCCGGCAAGCTCCGGTGCTGCTGTTACGAGGGACGTGTAGAGACCATATCCCGCCACGCCGATCGGCATCAAGCCAGTACGCATGCGGTTGTAGAAGTCGGCCTGGAGCGGGATCTTGTAGTTGGTCCAAAGCTCGGTCCACTCCTTGAAGGCCGCATGCGCCTGCGGGGTGTTCAACGCCGATCTGAGGCCGTCCGGCGTGTAGTACTCACCGCCTAGCTGGTAAAGGAAGGGCGTGAAACCGCCGATATCACCGACCGAGGCAGGTGACGGATAGTAGAAGTCGAGCCCGTTCGCCTGCAGGTCAGGAATCATCTCATACACTTCTTGCCAGGTGTTCGGTACCTTGAGCCCGAGCAGCTGCAGAACATCGATGCGATAGAAGAGCATCTGGAAGTCCTGCTGCTCCGGAAGCCCGTACACATGGCCCTGATAGTAGTAGGGAATCAGCGCTCCGGGGCGGAACCGCTTCCGTATTTCCTCATAATCGGGGAACTCATCGAGGGCGGTCATCTGCCCGCGCATGGCGAACTCCACCGGCAGGTTGGAGGCCGCACCCAGAGCCACATCGGGGGTATCACCGGTGACGGCCGCAAGCAACATCGGGTTGAGACCGCCGATACCCAGCTGGCCGGCCGGGAGAATGTTGATGTTGACAGGAATACCCGTCTTGGGCGTAAAGTCGTCGTCAGCCATCTGTTTGATGATCTCGGCCCACTCACGCCCGCGGCCAACCCAGACTTTCAGCGGCTCCTGACCTTCATACACATCACCTATCTGGCCGTAGTCCTTCCCGAACGAGGCGATCAGGTCGCCCGCAGCCCGTTTTGCCTGGTCAAGAGCATTCGCCCCGGCCCGCGGCCACTTGTGCCCAGGCGGCGCAAGGGCCAACCAGTCGACCTCGAGCGGTTGATTCTGCAGGTTGAGGGACCACTGGCTAAGGCTCGTCTGGTTGTCGCCGAAGCTCTTGATACCACCCGGTTTCGTGATGATATCCGGGTTCTTCGCCATGTTGCGCAGCTGGTCGGCTACCATCGCCAGCGTGTTGGCTGCAGCGGGCCGGCGCCCTACCGCCTTGGTCATTCGCGTCACTTCGTTTTCCAGCAGCGCCGCAGTGGCGTTCAACCGGTCAATCAGATCGGGAATGATGGTCTCAATCCGGTACTCGAAGTTGGGGTCCGGCTGCGGTCCGGTAACCATGACCACTTCCCGGTTGAATATGGAGAGCCTCTGGGAGACTTCCTCGATCGTGCGAACCGTCTGCGCCAGCGGGCCGACGCTCACTTCTAACCTGATCACGTGCCGCCCCTTGGTCAAGGCGAAGAGGTAAGGCTCGTCGCCCGGCTTCACTGCGCCTACCCGCCAAATCTGCTGCCTGCGGTTGTAAGGCACCGGGATGGCGTTGGCCTCCTGGAAGGGTATCTCACCGTCGATGTAGAGACGGCGATAGACAGGCAGACCGTCCTCGTACCCCTGCCATACCCTCAGGTTCAGCTCGTAGAGGCCGTCCTCCGGCACATCGAAAACCCATTCGGCCCAGTCACCGGCAAAGCGCCAGCGCCAGGCACCAAAAGCATTAAGAATGATCTTACCCTTGGCCGGCGGCTCCTGAAGAGGATCCGAAGTATACTCCCGGCGCAGTGTCTGCTGCGACTTGAGGGTTGCCTCCTCCGCCTGCACTTTCACCAGGCTGCGGGCGGGACGGAAACCGGCTGCCTTCCACTCAGCCAGCTTCTCGGCGTAGGTAGGCAAGACCACAGGGGAGTGCACTTTAATGCTGCCGATGATCATCGGCTCGCGCAGGGCTCCCATGCGCAGGCGATGCGTTCCCGCGGTCAGATAGAAGCGCAGCGGCTCAAGGACGAGACGCCGGCTGTCCTCCAACCGGGCCGTTTGCCAGCCAAAAACCTCCTCCTGCCCCGGGCGGATGTGGTTGCCGCGGCTGTCTTTGCGCGGAGGAGCCGCATCCCTCCACATGCGATGGAAGGTGAAACGCTTGGCTTCCCGGAAGGGGTATTCCCCATCGATCATCAGGTCACGCTCGCCCGACGACTTCTTTCCGGGTGGCATGTAATAATCAATGCTGATCTGGTAGTAGCCGGACTCGGGTACGGTGACTTCCCACTCGACCCAGCTCTCATCTTGGTCCCAAAGCAGAACCTTTCCCCGCTGACCCTCAGGGTCGTCTATCACCTTCACCGCACCCGGATCGCTAACCGCCACATAGCGGATCCCCGGAATGGTGATGGAAACACCCTGGGTGTCCTTTACGCCCTGCTTGTCCCATTCCGTTTTCTTTTCGTCGTAGGTCTTCTCCAGGGTAAATGTGACTATCTCGTCCACTGTCTCGGTCTCCGCCACCGCCTCACTCCCGTTTTGGGCCTGTACTTGCCAGAACCCAACGGCCGCAACAGCTGCCACCACCAGGAGCAGCGGCCAGCGGCTGTGGTGCAGGCGTCTCCACAAGCCGACCATCTCCTGCATACCTACCTATCCCCCCCGAGCTACGCCAGCCGTTCAATAATCAACACGTCAGCGGTGATAAGGCACCTAGATTACTTCCTCCTGAGTCAGTCCATCCCCTTCCCGGTCAATCTTCCCGCCCCAATTACACTTTCTGGCTACCCCTCCGTTTCCCTTACCTGCTGGCAGCATATCGCTAGAGTCCAATTTCCTCCCGGGTCACCGGTCGTCCTGCGGCGGCGGAGAGGCGAGCTGCCAGCAGGATAGAGATGACTGCGGCAGTCTCGGTCAGAGGGATGGGCATCTCTCCCCGCCGTACCCCTTCCAGGAACCGGTGAACTGTTTCCTTATACCCATATTCCACATTCCCGTCACCGTTGCCCGACCAGGTCCCATTCAGCCCCACCAGCAAACCGCTGGGAGCAGCCGCAGCCAGAAAACCCTTCTCCCCCTGGACACGCAGATGATATCCATGCACGCTGCTGCTACAGAGCACATGGACACTGGCCAGGCGGCCATCCTTGTAGCGAATCTGAATAACTGCCGTATCTTCCGATTGGCTTTGTGTATAAATCAGACGGGAAGCCTGGCAGAAAACACTCTCAAAATCGCCGCCCCAGACAGAGACCAGGGGCTCAACTCCGTGGATTCCCATATTAATAATGGAGCCGCCACCTTCGGGCACGCTATCCTGCCACCTCGAAAAACCTTCCATGTAACCCTTGATGTCGTGAGCAACCAGGGCTTCGGCCCATACCGTCTTGCCCAATCGGCCAGCGAGCACTTGCTCGCGCAGAGCTACGTGTGCAGGAGCGTAGCGGATGGCCGACGTGGACATGAGCAGCCGGCCGGGCCGCGACCCAGCCTCGAGGAGGGCCCGAGCGTCCTCCACGTTGGTGGCCAAAGCCTTGTCCACGAAGGTAGGCACACCTGCCGCAAGAAACGGCAACGCGTATCTGGCATGCTGTCCGCTCTTCGTGCAAACGAAAACGGCGTCAACAGCCACCTCCCGACCGGGTAGCATCAGGTCGGGATCATCCACAGCTCGCGCCCCCAAACGTGCGGCCAGCTCTTCCCGCTTCTCCGGTGACTCGTCCCAGACGGCGACAACGCTCTCGCCCTCCTGGATCGCCAGGTTGGCAAAAGCGTATGGATGCGAAAGGGCCAGGCCGACAATTCCTATTCTCACTTGCCCTGCCTCCCGCGCGAAAAGTGAACAGGCCGGGAACCCCCCCGGGCCTGTCCTATTCACTTCGAGAAAAACTCCATCTTTCCTGCCTGATCAGGAAAGGCAGACTCGCAATGTGCAGATCTCCAGCGGGCGCAGGTTAATGGTTATCCGCTCTCCTTCCACCACCGGAGCAGCCCCGGGCTCGCAGCACTCGGGCTCCTCAAGGAGGTTCACCCGCTCTGCCGAGCGTACCGGACGTCCGAAGGTAAGCGTCACCGGTCCTCGGCGCCCAAACGCCTCGTAGAGACGCAGTATCCACTCGTTGCCCGCCTGCTGCCCGGTGGATGTCCTGCCATCGCCACCCGGAAGATCCGGCGCCTTCCAGACTTCCAGTATGGCGTTTTCCTGACCAATTTGCAGGAATTGATACCGCCACTTCTCTGCCGGAACCGTATCACCCGAGCCTGCCGGGACAAAGCGGGTCCATGCGGGGCTGTTCAGCTCATAGGCCCGGGCAACCGTGCCGGCGCTGCGCCAGCCGCCGGGATGTGGGAGCAAAGAGTAAGTGAACCGCTGCCGCCCCTCATCCGCCCGTGGATCAGGCCAAACCGGCGACTTGAGGAGCGTCAGGCGGATCGTCGATCCATGCACATCATGGCCGTACTTCCCGTCGTTGAGCAGGCTCACCCCATACCCGTCCTCTGACAGGTCGACCCACTTGTGCCCCGCCACCTCGAAGCGGGCCCGATCCCAAGTTGTGTTGGTATGCGTGGGCCGTTCAATATGGCCGTACGCAATCTCGTAGGTAGCCTGGCGGTTGCGTACCGCCACCGGGAAGGCAACCTTCAAGAGGATGTCCCGCTCGTGCCAGTCGATCTCGGTGTCGAAGTCGATCCGCGGCAGGTGACGGTAGAGACGCATCTCCTGAACTATGTGCGAGTTATGGAAGTCGCGATAGATACGGAAGCAGAGCCGCAGCGGACCGCTCTCCACCAGCTCGACCCGGGCGTTCTCCTGAACTTCCCATCCTTTCTTCTCATAGAAAAGGTCGATATCCCACGCGTCCCAATGGTTGGGCTTATCCTCGAACGCCCAGATCACGTTGCCGCGCTCTCCCGGCAGCAGCACATCCCGCTTGACCCGCCTGTCCCAAAGACGGGTTATGCTGCCATCCCTGGCCAGCGAGATCTCGTAGAAAGGAGTGGTGATCTCCCAGGACCCGCCCCGCATCACCGTACGGAAAGCAGAACCGTTCACGGAGGGCAATTCCTCAACTCTCTCTCCGGTAGTATCGCCGGCAGTCTCTCCGGCAGCCCCCTCCGCTGAGGTTGCCCCCAACACCTGCAGGCGGTAGACCGCCCAACCAAGCGGCGGAAGCTCCCGCGGTTCGAAGAGCAAACCCACATTATCGTCGGTATCGGGCAGATCCACCACCTGGCAGGGAAGGCTCACACCTCCTGGGGTTTGCACCGCGAGGCAGTGCCCACCTGCCTGCCGTCTCTCGATCAGCTCGCGCGGTACTACCACCTGGACGAGGTCGGCGCGCTCCCAGGAGAGATCGTTGAAGACAATGATCTGATCGGTCTCATCCTCCGCAACGGTCTGCTCAGACCGCCCGGCCTTCCCGGCGGGTTCGGGCCCAGACAGTAACACGCCCACCGCTTTGCTGCTCAAACAGGTGGCAACTCTAAGAACCTCCTCGAGCTCCCGGAGAGCATCCTCGTAGATCTCGTGGATACCCGACCCGGGCAGGATATCGTGGAACTGATTGCGAAGCAGCATCTTCCAGGCTCTTTCCAGCTCAGCAGCGGGGTATGGTGCTCCTGCACGGAGCGAGGCCCAGCTTGAAAAGATCTCTGCCCGCCGCAGGGCGAACTCAGCCCGACGATTCGCCTTCTTCACAGCCGACTGGGTGGTAAACGTCCCTCGGTGTAGCTCGAGGTAGAGCTCGTCATTCCAGACGGGCAGCCCTTCCCTGGGCAGATGATCGAGAAAGCTCTGTACCGGACCGGTGGAAAGCCGCGGCAGGCCCGGAGCAGTCTGGAGACGCTGGTACATCTCCAGCATCTCCCAGGTAGGACCGCCGCCCCCGTCACCGTACCCGTAGCTGAAGAGCGAGGTATCCGCCAGTTCTTTCTGTTGGAAGTTGTCCCAGGTCTGGCGCAGCTGGGCCGGACGGATATTCCCGTTGTAACCCCCGCCGGGGTTGAAATAGAAGTGGGCGAGCACCCGTGAACCGTCTGCTCCCTCCCACCAGAAAAGGTCGTAAGGGAAGCGGTTAAACTGGTTCCAGCTGATCTTGGTGGTAACGAAATACTCAATCCCTGCCTTACGGAGAATCTGCGGCAGGCTCCAGGTGAAACCGAACGCATCGGGCAGCCAGGCAACCCTTGAGTCGTAGCCAAACTCCTTGCGGAAGAACCGCTTCCCGTAAACCACCTGTCGTACCAGCGCCTCACCTCCGGACAGGTTGCAGTCAGACTCAACCCACAACGCCCCTAAAGGTTCCCAGCGGCCTTCCGCCACCCGGCGGCGAATACCTTCAAATATCTCCGGATAATCCTCCTTCAACCATTCATAGAGCTGCGGCTGGCTCTGACCAAAGTAGAAGGCGGGGTAAGCACGCATCAGTTGCAGGGCGGTGGCAAAGGTGCTCGCCGCTTTGCGGCGGGTCTCCCGCACCGGCCAGAGCCACGCGAGATCGATGTGGGCATGGCCGATCAGATGAAGCCGCCCCCGGGGCCCGTACTCCGCCGTCAACCGGGCCAACTCCTCCCGGAGGAGCTTCGAGGCCTCTTCGATCGACTCGCGGAAACTCTCGCTCCCCTTACGCAGATAATCTATGCGATCTACCGCCCGGTCGGCCGCCCGGAGAATCGCCTCCCGCAGCTGGGGTTCTGCCGATACCGCGTCCGCCAGCTCCCGTGCCATCTGCAGATCGAAGAGAAAGCGACGTACCAGCGGATCGATCACCACCAGCTGGCTTTCTTTAAACGTGTGGGTCTCGTTACCCATACCGCTCCAGGCCTCTACGGCCAGACAGGCCTCTTCGCCGGGGGACAGCACCGAAGAGAGTTCCACCTCGGAGTGGTGGTCGTCTATTCCCTGCAACGCCCGGCCGTTGAGGTAAACCAGCGCCTCGCCGCCCAAACGGAGACGCAAGACCACCTTCTGCCCGGCCCATTCGCGCGGAATGACGACCCGGGTCCGCAACCAGAGCGTCGCATCGCGACCGCCCCAGGTGTCACCGACACCAAAGCGACGCCAGGCGCTCTCGTCCAAGCCGGGCCTGGCCGCCTCCCGGGTGAGCCGCCCGTCCATGGCCCGCCAGTTGTCAACTTCCATTCGCTCTCGAAACTGATAGGGCTCGATCTCGCGCTGACGCTTGGCCAGCTTGTCCGGTATCAGCTTTACTTCCATCCAGCAGACCTCCCGCTTCCCCTCCCGGGCTTCTGCTTCCCGGTTGACCTACCTTCACTGCACAGTTAATTCTTTCTGGCGAGCAACCTTCCTCTGGCAAGATGGGAAGATGCCCTCCTATAATTAACCGGAGCTGGCATGCGAGGGCATCTCCCCAGCAATCAGCGCGGGAAAGGACCGGTCTAATCTATGGTAGAGATTACTTGGGAAAATCTTCCTGGATCCCTTGCCGCTACAGATCTGAAGGCCCGCCCCGCAAGGTGCGAAATCCTGGTGGTCGGGGGCGGTATGGGCGGCGTGGCCGCTGCCCTGGCCGCTCTTTCGCAGGGGGCAAGCGTGATCATCACCGAACCCACCCTCTGGCTCGGCGGACAGATGACCAGCCAGGGAGTCTCCGCCCTGGACGAACATCGCTGGATTGAAACCTTTGGAGGAACGCGCACGTATTACGCCCTGCGCAACGGCATTCGCGAGTACTACAGGAAGAATCATCGTTTGAGCGAAAAAGCCAGGGCTGCCGAACATCTCAACCCCGGCAACGGTTGGGTCAGCCGCCTCTGTTTCGAACCGCGAGCGGCCCTGGCTGTTATCGCCCAGATGCTTGGCCCGTATGTAAAGCAGGGTAAGTTGCAGGTCTTCTACGGCACAACGCCGCTGCGCGTCGAGCGCCACGGACGTCGCCTCACGGAGGTCGCCTTCCGGCAGCGTCTTACGCCGGTCCAGGCGGAGGCGCTGCGGGCAGGACGGATACCCGGCGTCGATCCGGCCGGAGCTGAAACAAGCGGCAGGCCGGCCGTCCCGCCGTGGCTGCTGACGGCGGAAGAAGCGGAAGCTGCTGGTTACACCGATACGGAATTTACCGTCGTTCCGGAAATGGTTATCGACGCGAGCGAACTTGGGGATCTCCTACCCCTGGCCGGCCTGCCCTATCGGAGCGGGGCTGAGTCCAGAGCGGAAACGGGCGAACCGCACGCTAAGGAGAAGGCCAATCCCAATTGGGTACAGAGTTTCACCTACACCTTTGCCGTCGAGTATCGCCCCGGCGAAAACCATACCATTCCTAAACCCGAAGGATATGAGCAGTTCCGGGATAGCCAGCCGTACACCTTCAAGCTCTGGTATGGCGATAAGGTTGGTTGGAAGACTTACCGGATGTTCGAGCACCCGCCCGGCGGTCCGGCGCCTTTCTGGACCTACCGGCGACTGATCGACCGGGAGAACTTCGAGGACATGCCCAATGATATCGCCATGATCAACTGGCCGGGAAATGATTACCGCTCGGGCAACCTTATCGACCGGACGTTGGCCGAGGAGCGGGAGGTGCACCGGCAAGCAAAGAACCTCGCCCTGGGCTTCCTCTACTGGCTGCAAACGGAAGCGCCCCGTGATGACGGCGGGCGAGGGTATCCGGAGTTGCTGCTGCGAGCCGATGTGATGGGATCTGCCGACGGACTCTCCCAATACCCCTACATCCGGGAGTCCCGACGCATCAAGGCGCTCAAGACCATCCTGGAGCAGGAGATCGCCGCCGCCTACCAACCGGGACCGCGGGCGACCCACTACCCGGACACGGCCGGTATCGGCTTCTACCCCATCGACATTCACCCGGGCGGCGAAGAGCCCAACCCGGCGGCAGAACCGACCAAACCCTTCGAGATCCCGCTGGGAGCTCTGATTCCGGCCGACGCCGACAACCTCCTGGCGGCCGCGAAAAACATCGGCACCACACACATCACCAACGGAGCCTATCGACTGCACCCGGTCGAGTGGAATATCGGGGAGACGGCAGGGTATCTGGCCGCCTACTGTCTGCAGACCGAGACCACTCCAGCAGCGGTCCGGAACACCCCCGGCCTCCTGCGCCGCTTCCAGGGAGTGCTGGCACAGGCAGGCATCCCGCTTTTCTGGTTCATCGACGTGCCCATTGAACATCCCTCGTTCGTCGCCATCCACCGGCTGGCCGCACTGGGCATACTGCCGGGCGACGAGGCGGTCGATCCTGCAGCACGGGAGCTTACCTTCCAGCCCGACCAGCCTGCCGACCTGGCCTGCCTGGATAGCTGGCTGGAACGGGCCCGCCGGCTCTTCCCGGAGCTGGGCCTGGATGAGCTGGCCCGGGAGGCTCTCGCCCGGGAACTCTTCCCCAACGGCAAGCTCTACAAGCAGTTGCTCCCGGAGGAATTGGCCAAGCCCCTCACTCGCGGTGAATTGGCCGAACGGCTTTACCGGGCACTCCTGCCCTCCCTCGAAGCGCTGGAAACAAGAGAGGCGGGGAGCTGATCCCCGCCTCTCTCACTCGCTCTCCTTCGCTCTCTGTCTCGCTCTTGTACCTGTTGTACTGCGCGAGCAGCCGTTCACTGCACGCTTACTGAACTGTCACCACCGCGTACTCCACTCCCGGCGTCCACATATGGGACCAGCCAGCAATCGAGCTGATATGCACCAGCGAGACTGCAAACCCGAATTGCCCGCCGGCCTTGATACCGGAAAAGCCCGGGAAGGTGGCCTTGGGGATTTTCGCCTCGATGACATACCCGCCCGGAACGAGCTTGGCAGCTACCGCGATGGAGTCGTTGTCGTTAAACGCAGCCTTCGTACCGGGATAGACATAGTAATAGCCCTTCTGCTCACCACCAACCATCGGGGTGAGGTTGATCTGGTAGTCTTCCTCCTGATAGTTGGCGTAATCGGCAGGGTTGGCCGGCAGGCTCTGGTCACCCAGGTTGAACCAGAGTTCAATAGCGGTATTCTGCCAGATGCCCGACCCGACCTGGTCACCCACCACATTGTCATCCTTGATGATGCCAAGCACGTAGACGGCCTCGTCATCGTACTTCAGATAGATCTGACCGCTGGATTCCTTGTCCGACCCGATCGCCCCGGCATTCACCAGCGAGAAGGCGGGGCTGAGCAGTACCGTCGCTTGCGCCGCCGGCAGCCAATCCCAGGCATCACCGTCGATGACGATGGGGCTGGCCGTGCGCGTGACCACCCAGCTCCCGGTATCCGCCGCCAGGGCCGCACCGCCGGCCAGCGTCAACACCATTGCACCTAGCGCCGCTCCCGCCACAAACCCGTGCAGCAACTTCCTCATAAACCGGCCTCCCTCCATAAACATGATTCTCCCGCCCTGCCGTCCCAGGTATCGGCTTCTGATGAACGGTGGGCTGAAATTCTACTTCGAATTTCTTGTTTTCAATGGAATCTCCTGCCGGCCCGATCACAATTCGTAAAGGAATTGCCCGCCGGGTGCCGAACCAAAACCGCAGCATTTGAACGCCGCGACTGGCGAGGGAAGGCAGATGAAGGAACTCTGTCTCGTCACTAACGGATTTGAGCTGCGTTTTGATCCCCACACCGGAAAACCCGTTTCCCTGGCAAGGCGGGGAGCAACCACTTGGGAGTTTCTCTCACCCAGTAACCCATCCTCGGGACTATGGGAACTGGAGGCAAGGGCCAGCGACGGCCAAACCAGTTTTATCCTCAGCCCCGGCGATCGCCGAGTCCGCCTGACCCGGATCGAATCGGACCCGGAACGGCTGCAGTTCACCTATCACGTCTTTCTACAGGAGAACGAAAAGCCCGCACTCTCAATCACCGCCACCTTGCAGATAGCAGATCAGATAGCAAATGAAGGGGCCGAGCTCACGCAAGAGATCCGCGGAACGATCGCCGTGAGCAACTCCTCTCCCGGATGGTGCGTCACCTCGGTCGTATACCCTCTCTTGCACGGAATCCGGGCCCGGGCTGCCATCCCCGCCTTGCCGCAGGAACCGCACAGCCTGGTCAGCCCCACACCTGTCCGGGAAACCCTGGTCTATCCGTTCTTTGCCGGGCTACGCTTTGATGATCCGGTGCGCTCGCTCACCAGCCCCTTCCCCGGCCCGGCCGGTTTAGGAGTTATCTCTGCCCGGCCAGTGGCCGGGAATCCCGGCCTTTTCCGTCTGCAGGAACTTTACTGCGGCCAGCTTTCCATGGCCTGGATGGACTATTTCGCCCATGCGGACGCCGGCGCGGATCCGGAGGCGGCGGGCTTGTACCTCGCCAGTTACGATCCGGAAGGCAGGATCGTGGCCCTGCGGGTCGACGTTGAGCAGGGAGATGGATTGGCCACGTTGGCATTGGGAGTAGTGCACCCGGTGCGGGTAGCTGCCGGCGAATCCTTGACTTGCGGGCCGGTGGCCCTGGCTGCGCATGGCGGAGACTGGCACTGGGGAGCCCGGCGTTACCGGGCATTTGCCCGCCAGGTGCTGCGGCCACAATCCGAAGGCCCTGCGGCAGTTTCGGGCCAGGCCGCCCAAACCACCGTTACAGGTGCCGCCACCGCTAGCCCGGCGACAGGGACCTCTTCCCAGAACCTTCCCTTGCCCAGCCGTCGCCCGGAATGGCTCGAGCATTCCGATAGCCTCATGGCTCATTACGACTTCAAGTGGCAGGATGGCAGCTTTACCCACACCTTTGCCGACCTCTACCCTCTCTACCAGCGGGCCGAAGCCGACGGTGTGGGCCATCTCTTTGTTGCCGGTTGGAGCAGCGGCGGGTTCGATCACCTCTACCCCGAGTACTATCCCGACCTTTCGCTGGGGACCGTGATGGACTTCGTCGACGGTGTTCGGCAGATACGCAAAAGCGGCGGCCAGGTCACCTTCTACATCAACGCCGCCCTCTTTGGGACTGATTCCCACTACCACCCGACCCTGGGCGAACAGTGGGCTGTACGGAAGGAAGATGGGACTACCGAGCAGCGTCATTTCTTTGACAAGGATTTCACCGTCAACTGTCGCGGCGCGGCGGGCTATCAGCGGCAGATCATCGATACGGTCCGGTGGCTGGTGGGGGAGGCGGGCGCAAGCGGAGTCTACCTTGACTGCTACGCCGCTATCGGACCTCTGCCCTGTTTCTCACCGGAACACGGTCATCTGCACCCGTTTACGTGGAACGCCGACGCGCGGCGGCTGCTTGAGCAGTTAAACGATACGCTCACCCGCCACCGGCTCAATCCTTTTCTCATGATCGAAGGGTGTGGTGACCGCTACGCGCCCTATCTTTCTGCGGGGCTGATCCACGGCTGGTACTACGCCTACTCATACCCGGAGATGTACAAGTACACTTTTCCGGAATTCCTCATGGTAGATATGGTCTACCCGGCTCACGGCCAGCGCTTCCGGGCCCAGGGCATATCCGATCTGGCTTATGATCAGTTGCACCGAACTCTGATCCTTGGCAGCATCTTCTGGTTCTATGACCAGGAAGACGCCCGTTTCTGCAACTTCCGTACCGACCCCGAGATGTGGGAGTACATCCGTGAGCTGCTCAAGCTCCGAGCGATGGTCAGGCCCTTCCTGCAGCACGGCGAATTCCTGGATGACGAAGGCGTCGAGGTGATCTTGCCCGAGAAGGAAGGCGAAGCGACCGGTGAAGGTGCAGAAGGTGCGGGCACAGGAGAAGCCCAATCGGCCGGCGCCATCTGGCGACCCTACCGCGGCCAGCCGGTGGTGGTCAAGCGCTTTCGCCTGCGGCAACCCGCCCCGGCTACCGAGGCCGGCGCTGAGCTGCCCGTTTCTTGCGGGACGCTCCTTGTCGTGTGGCGGCGCGGCAGCGACGAACTCGCCCCGCCCAAGACGCCTGCCGAAGTGGAAGCGGCCGCCAACTCCCTCGGCAGCGGAGAGGGGAAGGGTTGGCTCCGACTTGCGGGCATCTCGCCCAATCGGCAACAGCCCGGCAATGGCCAACCAGCCGCCTGGCTGCTCGCCCCGGGTAAGAAGCAGTTTCAACCGTGGCCTGCCCAATGGCAAAGCACCGGCAACGGCCGCGACCGGGACGTGCTCGAGCTGCCACTGCCTGCCACACCCATCGCGATGATTCTGGTTGCGGAGGAGTAAGCGCGCAGTTTTGAGTTCACGGAATAGAGCACAGAGGATTAACATTAAGGAGGTGATGGGCAAGAATGACGAATGTACAAAACAAACAGTAGCGAATAGCGACTAGAGAACGGCAGGAAAGGGCCACGAGAAACGGAGGGGAGACAGATGGGTTCCCCCTACGCCATACTTTCCCTGGTCGTCAGCTTGACGGTGGCCGGCATCTGGTTGATCGACTCTATCGCGTTCTGGTGGCGGGTGCGGGTATGGGAAAGGTTATACCGTTGGGGAGTGCTGCTTCTCCTTCTCGGCACGCTTTTCCTGCCCAGCTGGATGGCGGGGTCGGTACCCGTGGCCCTTTACTATGTCCCGATCACCTGGGCGGCCGCCTTTGTCATCTGGTTTGGCAAAATACGCCGGAGGCCGCAAAGGTTTCTTCCCGACCAAGTCCTGTTTCGCTGGACCTCCCTTACCTCCTTCCTGTTGTCAGGAGCAGTCGCCGGCGTAACCCTGTTTCTGGCTTTTGCCGCCGCCTATCACTTCCAGAGTGTGACAACATTTGCCGGACTCTTGCTCGCCGCCGCCGCCCTTGGCACGCTGCTAGCGGGCATGAAGCGGCAAGTGCGTCAACGCCAACCAGACATGATGGCCGTTTCCCCAAAGCTGGACGGAGGCCTGGCCCATTTGGGGTTATACGCCGACGAATGCATCATGTTTCTGTTGAGCTTGCCCATGACTTTTGTTCTGGGCCGTTACGCCCTGTTCGGTGGTCCGTTCCTGCCCTGGATCGTCTACCTCATATGGTCAGCGCTGCAGGCTTCCTGGTTGCGGTGGACGGGCACTGTTGACACTGAGCATCGCATGCTGGCCATGGCCCATGAGCTGCTCTTGCGGGACGACTACCTCTGCCGCTGGTTGCCGGAGCTTGAGATCCAGTTCGACCGTACCGGCGGGGTGATCAAAGTGTCTGGGAAGCTGCCGAGCTTGCTCGCACGCCGGTCGCTGGCGCAGAAGCTGTCTGCTCTGGGAACGGTGGACGTCTCTGAGGTGGAGTGCGACCCACGGTTTTGAGCTTGATCCCCTGGCGGCAATTGGCCTTGGATACCGGTCGCTGGCGTTGAAGCGTTATGGCCTCAGGTTTGGGCCGGAGGTTTGGGGCTGCAGGCTTGAGGTCGCAGGGTTTAGGCCGCATATTTAGGGCCTCAGGTCCGTTGGTGCATGTTGCGCCATCGGGATGTGCCGGCGATGGTGCAAGATTCGCCATCGGAAAGTCCGAGGGGAATGTGAGAGAGCGTAGGGGCTAGTTTCTGAGTTTGTTGAGAACTAAAACTGCTGCTTATGATGGGGGTGGCGGGCTAAGGCTCCCCCTCGTTTGTCAGTTGGGAGCGTCCCCCCGGGCTTGATGGCGCACCTTGCACCAACCGGCTCCATCGGCGATGGTGCAGAATGCGCCATCCACAACGCACCGGCCCTGGCCCGGACGGCCCGGGGGGCACAGGCGGCACAGGCGGCACAGGCGGCCCGGGCGCATCCTCACCTCATCCTTATCGCTTGCTCCGGGCCAGTTTGGCATCGAGCTGGCGCCAGGACTGATCCAGGATCTTGTTGACCTGCTCGGTCGCCGCCTTCATCGCTACGTCCACTGCCTTGCTGCCCCGCACGGCCTGCATGATCTGGGAATCGGCCGCAGCGGTCCAAAGCGACCAGCCCGGGGTAAACTGCAGGTCGTAGGTGTGCGGCGTCGTCACCTGCAGGACCTCACCCAGCCGTCGCGGCGCCTGGTCAGGCAACAGGAACTCGCGGGAGAAAGCAGCCGACTTGAGAGCGGGAATGCCCTGGCGCTTGCGGGCAATAATACTCTGGGCTGTCGGCCCGGCGAGGAACTTCACAAATCGCCACGCCGCTTCCCGCTGCTTGGTCTGGCTACTGATGGAGAAGCCGACAAAGTTGGTCTCCGATGCGAAGCGTTTCCCTCTTGGCACCGGGGCGATATCCCACCGGAACTTGGCGCTTGCGGCAATGAGCGGGACACCGACGGGAACCAGGGCATACATCATGGCCACTTTCTCGTCGACAAAGCTCTGGTAAGTGAAGGGTACTTCAGACCCGGGGATCGACCGGTCCTTCTGGTAGAGATCGGCAAGGAACTGGATCGCCTCGACGGCCGCCGGTGCATCGAGAATCGCCCGGCGCTTGTCGTCGCTGAGAGCCCGCGTCCCATTTTGCAGCAGGAAGTTGACCCACGACGTCTGCCCGTTGCCTCCAATGAAGAGGTCCAGCAACAAGCCCCAGCGCTTAACCTGGTCGCCCGAGCGAACGGTCAGCTTGCGGGCGAGCTGGGCCATGTCCAGCCAGGTCCACTCGCTACCAGGTGGCGCCACTCCTGCCTCCTCCAGCCTGTCGATGTTGTAGTACACCCCCACGATGTCGCCAAACTCCGGCAGACCGTAGGTCTGACCGCCAAAAAGGAAGATGTCGCCGGTGTTGAAGTACTGGCTCACGTCGAGTTTGTCCCGGCGGATCAGGTCATCCAGGGGCAGCAGTGCCCCGTCCGCGGCAAAGTTGAGCAGATAAGCACCGCTCATGCGCATCACGTCGGGGGCCGCACCCGCGGCGATCCGGGTTTGCAGCTGCGTCCAGTACGCTCCCCAACTCGTTGGTTCAAACTTGACCTTGATGTCGGGATTGGCCTTTTCGAACGCGGCAATGATCTCATCATACTCCCCCGGCGCAGCCCAGGCCGCAAACCGGATCTGCACCGGCGTTGAAGCTGCCTGCGCCAAATTGGCCACCATCAGAGACACCAACAGTACCAACATGTAGATTACCGTCGTACTCCGCCAGAAAAAGCTCCGCTCAAGCCACTGGCATTTCACCGAAACCACTCCTTTCGCGAGGGGGTAGCTGCACGGAACCTCCCTGTCGGGCTATTCCCCGCGCGTTGGCACCTTCCTGCTCTACAAACTGAGGTCACCGACCTCTCCGGGAAAAGCGGGAACGTACTCCCAGCGCCACCTGTTTCCATGGATCGGGCTTCAACTCGGGATCGATCCGTACTCTGGACAGATCGACATCCGCTCCCTCAACACCCCGCAGCCGGGTCTCGAGTGAAGCTAGCATCCCGCGACTGGGCAGCGTACCACTAACCACATACCGCTTTGTGTCCTGCTGGTAATCAAGCTTCAGTTCACCCAGCCAGGCGGCCAGGTGATCATCCCGCAGAATCACATCATACGCCTCTGCCTCCATTCTCTGGCTTTCGTCGACTGCGGCCACCCACCGCAGCCACCGCATTTGTAGAAAGGACCAAGCGAAATAGACGGCCATTGGAAGGAAGGGTCCGGCAATCGCCATCCCTCCCAAAAGTGGCAGCAAAAACAGGCTCGCAATCAAGGCGATAACCTCATCCATGTAGAACATGCCGCCCTGAGTCAGACCGGCGCTCCCCTCACCCAGCCGCTCCGGCCACCGTTTCCGGATGAACTTCTTGGCCACCGCCAGGATTGCCCCCAAGACAAGCGCAGCCGGTATGGCTAGCCCCAGCACGCTCCGGTCGGTTACACCAAACAAGGTGAAGAAGATGAAGAGCACCGTGAAGCCTGCGAGAGCGCCGGAGATGGCTACCGAGGAGAGGCTGGCAAACCCAAGCAGCAACGGGTCGGAAAGCCCGACGAACTGCTGGCGGCCACGGCCGAAGAACCAGGTCGCTCCGCCAATCAAGAACGAAATGGGAAAAGCTGCCAGGGCGAGCCTGCTCAACCTCACGGCTGCTATGAGCAGCACAAGGACCCAGAAAAGCGCCCAGGTGGGTTGACCCCGTTTGCGCCATTCCACCAAGCCGTCAACCAGATAAAAAGATGAGACTGACAGATATATGATGGTCGCGATGGTGATGTAGAGGGAGACGAATGACACCGGCACCACCCCCTTCTCGCCTGCGGAGGCAACCAAACCGCTGGCGAGAGCTACACAAGCAGGGTACAATGAGGCTTGTGATGAGTTCGGAGGGACGTCATGCGAACCCTGCTGCTCTTTGATCTGGATGGTACACTGCTCAAAAGCAACGGCGCCGGCACACGAGCCCTGAACCAAGCGTTCAAAATCTATGCCAACATCGACGATGCCATTGCTCGGGTCGACTGGCGGGGCAAGCCCGATACCCGCATCATCGCTGAAACCCTGGAGGTTCACGGGTTTGAACCCTCGGAGAAAGCAATCAAAGAGATAACCAAGCTGTACCTGCAGTTCATTCAGGAGGCGGTCAAAAAGTACCCGGGTGAACTGCCTCCTGGAATCCCCGCCTTGCTTGAGGAAGCCCGCCGCCGGGGTAACTTCCTGCTCGCCCTGGGTACGGGAAACCTCGAGGACGGTGCCCGGGCCAAGCTGGGAGTATATGATCTCAACCGCTTCTTCCCAGTGGGCGGTTTCGCGGAAGATGGTTTCGACCGTGCCGAGCTGATCCGCCGGGCTGCCCTCCGTTCAGCCGCCTACTACCAGGCGGAGATGGGCGGACCGCCACCGGACAAGGTGGTGGTGGTGGGAGATACTCCCCTCGACATCGACGCAGCACAACGCAACGGTTACTATTCGTTGGCGGTCGCAACCGGCACCCACACCCTGGACGAACTCTCTGCTTGCCACCCGACGCTGCTCTTCCCCGACCTGGGCCAGGTGGAGGCGGTTCTGGCTGCGATCAACGGTCTACCATCCCAGAAGCTGGCCTTTCCCGCCAGCACGTAAAGAGCTTGCTACAGGCCTTCGCCGCAGACCAGCAGCCGCGGTCTGCGTGCAAGGCAGGCTCAGAGCATGTCGAGGTTGGGTACCTCCACCCCGAGCGTGGCGAGCCGCGTTGCTACCTGCCGCTTGTGGTGGAAATCGTGAATGATGAGATGCCAGGCGACAGACTCCAGGGTCACCTCATGAGGAGCCCACCCGATATGGCGTGTCTCGCTGCGGGCCGACTCCCTGAGGCTGTCCAGCCACGCGACGGTACGCTCTCTGACCGGACGAAACGACCGTTCCACCCCATCCGTCGTGGTAAATGAGGTTTCGTCCACGGTCGGCTTGGCGCCACCCTCGACCACGTGCTCGATCCAGAACCGCTCCGCACCCATCATGTGGGCGAGAATGTCGCGGATGCTCCGGACAGCGCGGTGCGGCTGCCAGAGGAAGCCGCCCTCCGGGAGCTGGCGGCACAACTCGAGCAGTTGGAAGGGTCTCTCGCTCATAACCTTGAACACACGATCGGGAATGATACCCACACAGACCACCTCACCTTCGGTCCTCGGGTCCGTATCGACAAACACATTGCCGGAGTGATGGGTGATGGTGGTGGCATCGTCTTCGACCACCTTCACCCGCGGACCGAACGGGGGTCGAGGCGCTGATTGAGCATCTCTTGGCCAAAGTGAGGAGCGGCTCCGAGGGCGACACCGCGGGTGACACCCTGGACGTCGCCGTAGTCGTAAATAGCGTCATGGAGCACCTCTTTCTCGGCATCTCCCCGGCCAACCTGGGAGTCAGCCCCTTCGTCGCCGCCACCTATGACCCCATTGTCCCGGACGGTGCCACCGCCGCCACGAGTTGAGCTTGTCTGTGCACCCCCGGGCCCGGGTTTTCGTCTTCCCTACCGTCGCCAGCTTCGTCGGCGGCGACACCGTGGGCCTAGCCCTCGCGGGCTTCCCGACCTCCCCCCCGGGCTACGACCGCGGCCGGCCGAGCATTGATCAAGTAGGAGGGGGCGTCTCGTCCCCGTCCTCACACACCGCCGGACGTGCGGATCCGCATCCGGCGGTTCGCCAAAGCTGACGGATTTCTTCGTAACGGCTAACGAGGTCAATCAATCCTTGATCTTGCCAGTAGGCAATGGTCAGGACGTCGTTGAGGGGGCCGTTGGCCATGCGCCACGGCCCTTTTGCGCGCGTTGGCTAACTCGTGCACCTTCCATTCGGGCAGTCCCAGCCGCCTCAGCTCCCGATAGCGGGTACGGACGCGCTTCCATTGCCTCCATACGCACGCCCGCAGCCAATAGCGAAGCCACTGGTTAAGGTCGGTAAGGATACCCTTGGCGCCGGCAAGGGCGAAGTACCCCAACCATCCGTTGAGGTACTGGTTGATCCGCCTTATGCGCTCTGCCATGGACATGCTCCAGTTCCGCCGGCTCAGCTCGCGGATCTTGGCCTTCACCCGCTCCACCGTCTGCGGGGCTAGGCGCTGTGAGTAAAAGATTTCTGGGTGGTAGTGGATGGTAGGTGCTTGAAGGGTACCTGATGGGTTCCTGCAGTAGCCCTCCGGGACTGCGACTTCGGAGTCTCGCGGTGTGGATCGCAAACGGTGGCAACCCGCCAGCCTGAGAGACCGGTTTTGGGGCTAAATAGCAGGAACGAGAAGCTCAACCTCCGAATCGTCAATCTGCACAAAAACCAACCAACCGGAGGTGGCTTCTCGTCATGAAAGAGTTTCGCTCCCTGTGCCCGTATTCCTTCAAGCAGTTGGAGTATATGTTGCTGCGGAAACTGGGAGAGGCCTTTGCCCAAGTGTTGGCAGAGGTCTTGTGGCAATACGATTGCCTGATCATGGAAAGAAGGCCCGAGCGCTTTCAGGTCAAGCAGGTGCGGTCTCGCACCATTGAGACGCTGCTGGGGGTTCCGGTGGTTTACCAGCGGCGGCTTTACTACGATCGGGAAGAGAGGAGATACGTATACCTCCTGGACGAGGTGCTGGGACTTGAGCCGAATGAAACCATCAGCCCGGGGTTGCGGGAGGCAGTTGTTACGCTGGGTGTAGAATGCAGTTCCTATCGCCAAGCTGCGAAGGCGTTGGCCGGTATCTACCAGCACCCTGTCGTTAGCCACGAGACAATCCGCCGGTCGGTGATAGCGGTGGGTCAAATAGCTGCGGCAGCAGAAGAACGGCAACGGGCCACTAGCAGTGGGAGTCGGTGTGTACCGAAGCTCTTTCTAGAGGTGGATGGGATATACGAGCGCCTGCAAAGGGATCGCCAAAAGTTCGTCGAGGAGCGGGTGCTGATCGCGCATGAGGGATGGGAGGCGGACGGTAAGCGTTGTCAGCGCCGGATGTAAACTGACCCAGTAGCGCCGGAATGAAAATGACCCGCCC
>JADBKP010000010.1 GCA_014896315.1 Limnochordales bacterium | reverse complement strand
ATTGCGGGACTTGCGAGACCGGGGGATGAATGCACCCCGTCTGGTGATCGGGGACGGGCACTTGGGGATCTGGGGAGCGCTCCGAGTCTCTGCCGGAGGCCGATGAGCAGCGGTGTTGGAATCACAAGGTGCTCAACGTGCTGGAGCAGCTGCCACAACACCAGCAGGTGGCTGCCAAGGCCAAGCTGCGCGAAATCGTCTACGCTCCGACCCGAGTGGAAGCGGAGCACAAGCGTAAGGAGTTTGAGGCGTGGTGTCGCCAGCACGGGTACGGGAAGGCTGCGGAGACCTTAGGCAGGGATTGGGAACGGATGGTGACGTTTTACCGCTACCCCAGGGAGCACTGGGTGCATCTAAGAACCACGAACGTGGTGGAATCGCCCTTTGCGGCATTGCGGCTACGTACGGATGCCGCCAAGCGGTTCAAGAGAGTGGAGCGAGCGACGGCGGTAATCTGGAAGATGCTGATGGTGGCCGAGAAGAAAAAGTTTCGGCGGCTGAATGCGCCAGAACTTCTGGCAAGAGTGTATGCCGGGGCACGGTACGAAGACGGCATTGAGGTCGCATGGGAGGGGACTGCCGCCTGATGCGCATTTACACACCTATTGACGAAACCTCGTTATTGATGGCATCCACCACAGCCTCAACCTGATCCGGTGGTCCATTCACCACCAGGCTGTTGTTGCCCCGCACCGGTACTACCCGCACGCTGGAGAACTGCCCCTGCACCGCTGACGCGGTCTCATACGGGTCGGCGTATGACAACGGCACCACCCGCAAGACCTGCTACTGTGGGACAACTTGTCCCGGGCGACTGCGCAACAAAACCTCTACCGCCGAGCGTACCATGTTGACCTGATTTCAAGGACCGCTTATCACAACCGCCTTCAGGTCCGGAAATCCTTCGACCTTGAGCGAGCTGGCTGTAGGCTCGGGAGGCGCCTGCGGCTTTCGCTATTGACTGCAATGCCTGGTTCAGCGGGACATTCTGCAGCTTGAGGGTTATACGGGTGGTCAGCGAGTCATCCACGACCAGGTTGATCCCGGCTGCGGTGGCCAGCTGCTGCAAGATCTGGCGGACATCCTCGGATCTGGCCTCGATTGATACCAGCACCTCACCTTGTTCTGCTGAGGTGGGTTCGGCTCCGAGCAGGCCAGTCAAGATCAGGAGGAGAACCAAACCGGTCAGAACCCGCAGTGAGTACCTACCGCCAAGGCGAGGAAGTGGCGTTCCGCTTTCCGCCCCGCCCATGTCGGGCTCACATCCCAATGCCGTACGTTCAGCGTTTTCCCCGCCGGTCAACGAGAACCTCGCCGCCCTCTCGCCAACCTCGCGCCAACTTCGCTACTCCTCAAAACTGCAATCCCGCCTGGAGAAAACCCTCTTTTAGCCGCCCCTGCTGCCACGACGCAGCCGCATCGGCAGCAAGCAGGCCGAGCTTGACTCCCGCACCAAGCCGGTACTCCGCAGCCTGGCTATCCGCCACCACCGCACCCGCCCGCAGGCTAACCAACCGCCCGGGCAGTGCCCACTCGCCACCGACGTGCATGGTACGGTTTTCTTCCAGGTCTACAGCCACAACCACTCCGGGCAGGAAAGGCTTTACGGCAACACCCACTCGCCAGGTCGGGGCTACGGCCTGGTAAAACGGCTGGGTTCGCTCGGAGACCTCGGGAGGCTGCGGTTCACCACCGGCATACTCTACTACTTCCGAGCGCGTGGTCGCAGTGCCGGCCAGTCCCAGTCCAAGGTTCTTTACCACTCCTGCGACTACCAGCCGGGGGGAGAGTTCCATGCGAATGCCCAGGTCCAAGCCGTTCCCGGCGGCATTTACCTGCATGCTGGTTCGGGTGACTCGCACATTTCCTCCCGCCCCCGGCTGAGGCACCGGCGGATCCTGCCCAACCCATGTGGTCCCGGCCACAACTCGCCTGGCTGCAGCTCCTGCCGCCACCCGGCCCAGGCCGGGCAAGCTTACCGGAGCAGCCAACCCCCCGCCCGCCGCACCTTCTACCCAGTAGTACGCGTTCGCCTGCCAGCTCCCGGCCTCTTTGTCCGCCACAATCTGCCCTGCAGCCTGAACCCAAAGAGCCGCTCCCGCAGTCCGAAAAGCAAGACCGCCACCGCCATTTAGGGTCGCAGTTGCGTTCACCCTATCGGGGATGCGTTCCGGATCGGGGTGGCCGCTATTCAGCTCCGTCCAGAGCAGCCGCATAGTCTGCCAGTCCGCCCCCATCACCTGCGGCTGCAGGCCTACTTCTAATTGTAACCAGGGCGAAGTTGCCAATCCCGCGGGGTTCCAGTAGGTTGCGGCCACACCGTCGGCGACCGCCGTGTATGCCCCTCCCATGGCATAGGAACGGGCGTCCAATTCCTTCCAGGGTGCGGTTGGGATTGATAGCTCAGATACCAGTGCCTGCGCCGGCCGGGCAGCCACCATCATCATCACTATGATGATGGTCATTCCCCCCGCCGCGCCGAGCACCCGGCGCGCCAGTTCTTTCTTACAGTTGCGCATGCTCACGAAGAGCCCCCCAAGCCGTCGTGATCTTGTGACACTTCCCATATCGGACACTCACGCTCTTGCTTTCGCTCATCGTACCATTTAACATGCGGTCGGGCCAGGTGGAACTCATATCACCGGGAGGTCGGCAATGTTCGTCTGGGATTATCTGCAAAAGCTGGTATCCCTGCCACACCGGGGGTCGGCCACGCCCGCGGAAGCAAGGGCCGCAGAAGTGATCGCCGCCGAACTGCAGCAGCTGGGATTCGAGGTCGAAAGACAGTTTTTTCTTGCCCCCAGAAAGACGCTCTACTTTGGTCCGCCCGTAGTAATCGCGCTCTTTCTCATCTCTCACCTGGTTCTGGGTGCGACGCAGCCCTGGTTGTCTGCCCTGCTCATGGTGGTCGTGGCACTGCCACTGCTCGGGGAGCTTAGGGGCGGACGGTTCACGCTGGACGTCTTCTTGCCTCGATTCCTTTCACAGAACGTGATCGCCCGCCCCGCCGGTTGCGACGGAGCGCCCGCCGTGGTAGTGACGGCACATTTTGACACGCAGTGGGGAAGCTGGTTTTTCTCCCCGGTTTTCCGCCCGTTCATCCGGGCTTTCTTCACCATCTCCTAAGTGGCGCTCGGTCTTCTGCCCGTAGTAACCGTGAGTGCGGCACTCTTTCCCCGGGTCGGCCTTTTCCGTACCATCGCATGGGCTGACACAGTCTATCTTGCCCTGAGCGGGCTCTGGCTCTTCCTCAACGGCCTGTGCGGCCGGTATACGAACGGCGCCAACGACAATGGCAGCGGCTCTGCTCTCGCCCTTGCCCTCGCCCGGCGTGCCGCGCAAGGTGAACTGCCGGCGGCCCGCCTCATGTTTGTCTTCACCGGCAGCGAAGAGACCGGCAACCGCGGGATGCTTCACTTTCTCAGGCGGTTCACACGGGCGTTCCCGGCGGCCAGGCCATTTTTCGTTAACCTCGACAACCTCGGCCGCGGCATCCCCCGCTATCTGGAAGGTGAAGGAATGCTTGGCTACACGCGCTACGACGCCCGGCTCATAGGTTTGGCCCGCGAGCTGAGCGCCGCCCGGGGGGAACGGGTGATGGCGCAGCGCAACTTGCTGTTACCAACGGACGCGGTGGTTGCCGCCCGCGCCGGTTATCCTGCGATAACCTTCATCGCTACGGACAGCAAAGGGCAGATCCCGGACTACCATTGGCATACCGACGTCCCGGCCAACCTGGACCGGAGCCTTTTGGAGTTCATGGAGGAGTACCTGATCGAGTACCTCCGGCGCCTGCTTGCCGCTCATACGGACTCTTAGGGGTGTTTCAGGATCAGAAACCGGCTCTCGCGATATAATGGGGACAGGATCCGGCAAAAGGGGGAATTGCAAGTGGGGCTCATGTCCCGCATGACCACCATCTTCAAGGCACGGATGAATAAGATTCTCGATCGGCTGGAGGACCCCAGGGTTACCCTGGACTACTCCTACGAAAAGCAGCTCGAGCTGCTGCAAAAGGTACGCCGCAGCCTTGCCGACGTGCTGGCGGCCAAGAAGCGCCTTGAGCTGCAGCAGGCCCGTGCGAAGCAGGAGATGATCAAGCTCGAGGATCAGGCCAAAGAAGCCTTGCGGCTCAACCGGGAAGACCTGGCACTGGCAGCCCTGGAACGCAAGCAGAGCTATGCCGCCCAGATCAGCGCCCTCGAAAGCCAGATCCAGCAACTAGATCAGGAGTACCAGAAGCTGCAGGCCACCGAACAGCGTCTGCAGCAGAAGGTGGACGCCTTCCGCAGCCAGAAAGAACTGGTCAAGGCTCAGTACAGCGCGGCGGAAGCCCAGGTTAAGATCGGCGAGGCCGTCAGTGGCCTGAGCGAAGAGCTGGCCGACGTCGGGTTGGCCCTCGAGCGGGCCCAGGAGAAGACAGAAAGCCTGCGGGCGCGAGCAGCTGCCATTGAGCAGATGATCGACGCCGGAGCACTGCCCGATTACACCGCCGGCACCGACCGCATCCAGCAGGAGCTGACCAAAGAACGGGTCAAGTCGGCCGCCGCCCAGGACCTTGAGCGCTTGAAGAGGGAGGTCTCGGGCTGATGATCATCCGCATTGCCACGGAAGGGCAGTATGAGTTGACCGGCGCCGCTCTGGCGCGCCTTGACGAGATCGACAACGAGTTGCTGGCGGCGATCAGCGCCAACGACGCCCAGGCTTACCAGGAGCGGTTTCGGGACGTACTGGAGCTGATCCGCAAAGAAGGGCGACCTCTGGCCGCCGGTGAGCTGCGGGAGTCAGACCTGGTCCTCCCACCGCCCGATACGACCCTGGAGGAGGCGAAGGCCCTCTTCGCCGAGTACCCGGCCGACCTGCCCCGCTAGTGCGGCAGTGCCGGCCGGCACACAGACCGGCACAAGCGCCGGCCGGTTGGCTTCTGCTAGCCAAACCAGGCCGGCGCTCACTGCACTCATAGCACTATACGGGGCAATTCCAGAGTGCGAACCAGCGAGTCTGGTCTCTTTCGATCGGCAGCTCCTTTTCCAGCTCTGCTGCCACCCGCAGTTCCGGTTCGAACTCCCGGGTCTTCTCCTTCTCTGAACGGGGTACAAAGGGATAGAAGTTGCCTCGCTTATAGTTGTAGATGAGATAAGCCCGCCCCTCGCCCGCCTCTGTTTCTTTTGCCACGGATGCGGTGACAGGCCGCGGGACAAACCGGAAAACAGCGGCCAGGAGCTGGGGACCGAAGCCGTGCTCGAGCAAAGTCTGGGTTGCCATGTGCACCAGGTTGACCTGGTCATCCAGGTCGGGATCGGAGACTACCACCCACAGGTAGCCAAACTCATCCCCGGTCACCGTCACACTGCCGCCCGTCTCTTTGACCCCCAGCTTGAGGAGGGCTTCCAGCTCCTCTCGGGCACGCAGGAAGTCTGAACCGGCAACGGCTTTGAGGCAGATACCCGCCCGGCCGGCACTCTCCCACCCCGCTTCTTCTTTGAGGGTGAAAGCGGCGGTAACGAGCGAAAAGAGTTTCTCCGGCTTCGCCTGCGGGAGTCTGCTCCGTCCAAACAGGACGTCAAAGAACCTCATCGTGCACCTCTCACCGCGCCGCCCTCATCGCGCCAGGCGGCCCATCTCCTGCTCCAGCCGGCGCAGCTGAGCCAGCCGTCGCTCCAGCGACGGGTGCGTAGAGAACCACTCCACTACCGCATGCCCGCTGATGACGGGAATGATAAAGAAAGCATTCAGCCCCTCTGCCGCCCGCAAGTCCCGGGTCGGAATCCGCTCCATCACCCCGCTGATCTTAAGGAGCGCCGAAGCCAGGTATGACGGAGCACCCGTGAGAATGGCCGCTCCGCGGTCGGCCGCAAACTCCCGATACCGGGAAAGGGCGTTCGTCAGGAAGAAGCTGATTACCCAGACGAGGAGCGAAACCAGATAAACCAGCAAGGCCGCGTTGCCCTCCCGGTCGCGGTCGCGGCCGTCAGCCGGCACGCCAAACCAGTAAAACCAGCGCACGATCAACGCGGCAACCGTAGCAAAGAAGCTGGCCAGCGTCATGATGGCCATGTCGCGATGCCGGATATGGCTGATCTCGTGGGCTATTACGCCTTCAAGCTCCTGCTGGTTGAGCCGCTGCAACAGGCCGGTGGTTACCGCGACGGCAGCGTGACTTGGGCTGCGGCCGGTTGCAAAGGCGTTTGGGATCGGCGTGTGGATAATCGCCACCCGGGGCTTGGGCACGTCGGCGAGCTGGGCCAACCTCTCCACAATGGCGTGTAGCTCCGGCGCCTCCTGGGGAGAGACCTCCCGCGCTCCCGCCGAGAGCAGAACCAGGCGGTCTGAGAAGTAGTACTGAATGCCAAGGGTAATGGCGACGATGATGAAGACCGAGCCGGTGCTCAGGCCCGAAGACCAAAGGACCGTCACAAACCCGAGATAGAGGACAGCCAGCAGGAAAAGCGTCAGAAACATCCGTACCGACAAGCCCCAGTCGGTACCGAGCTGGCGATGACGAACAGCCACGACAATCCCCTCCGGTTGTTCAACCCTGCTCTTATTTTAGCTTCCCCGGACTGAAAGGAGAACAAGACGCATACGGTTCAGAGAGGCGGCCTACCCGCCCGCTGGCGCAGTTTGTCAACCATGCCAGCACAAGACAAACTCAGCCGCCCAAAGCACCTGGGGAGGGTTCAAACTTACCCTTGCCGTCTTCGTCTATGGGTAGGCTTAATGCCAGGCTCATTGCCCGCCCTGCCACAAAAAAATCGGGTCGGCACCGCAGCTTTCTTGCCGGCCGCCCGCTCTTGCGCAGCACCCTTGCACTCTCCCTGGTCAGCGTTATCAACCGCGCCGTTGGCATGCTCTACCGGGCGCTTCTCGCCCGGGCCGCCGGGGCAGAAGCCCTGGGGCTTTTCGAGCTTACCACGCCGTGGCGGCGGATTACCTGGCTCGCTTCCACCCTCGAACTGCCTATCGCCCTCTCGCAGGTAGTGGCTACCGCCGCCGCGCGCCCGGACCACCAGCGGGCGAGAGCGGCCGCCTGGCTAACACTGCAGGTGTTGTTGCGGGCCACCCTCCTGGCCAGCCTCGGCCTTTGGGCATTCCTTTTCCTGGGCGGTGGGCGCTTCCTGGCCGATCGGCGGGCGCAGCTGGCTCTTGAGACCTATCCCCTTGTGTTGCTCCCGGCCGTGCTGGCTTCCTGGACCCGCGCCTTCGTGCAGGGCTACCAGTCCATGGTCCCGACCGCCCTGGCCCAGCTCGCAGAGCAATTTGCCCGCGTCCCCGCCGTCCTCTTGCTTGTCTCCCTCTTCTTGCCCTTTGGATCCCCACGCGTCACCCAGGCCATCATGATCGGAACCGCCCTCGGCGAATTGGCCGACCTTCTCGCACTCTGGTGGCTGATCCGCCACCACCGGGCGGGCTTGCCTGAGGGTGTAATTCCGCCCGCTCCCTGGACCGCCACGGAGTCCCTGACAGCGCCCGGCGCGCTGAAACGGGAACTCCAGCGGGAGCTCTGGCGCGTCGCTCTCCCCCTGGTCGGCGCCCAGATCTACGCCAGCCTGTTTCAGATCGTTTACCTGGCCCTGCTGCCCCAGCGTCTCGCCCTCGCCGGCATCGGCAGCGGCGCTTTCACAGCCTTCTACGGGCAAATGACGGGCATGGTCTTCCCCGTCCTTTACTTCCCGATGGTTCTCATTCACCCACTCGTGCGGGTTCTCTTGCCCGCCACAGCCGCTGCCTGGGAAAAGGGCGCGACCGGGCGGCTGCGCCGGCTCCTTTACATCTCGCTCTTGACCTCTCTGGTCCTCGGCATGGGTGTGGTGATTGTTGCCACTACGTTCGCCGAACCGCTGGTCGTCCTGCTCTACGGTCGGCAACAGGCCGGGGCGGCCCGTCTCATGGCGTTGCTCGCCTGGGCCGCCCCGCTCGTTTTCGTCTACCACATCCTCATGGCCGTATTGAACGGTCTGGGCCGTACCTCCGCGGCTTTTGCCATCCTGATCGCCAGCTCCCTCGTCCGCCTCGGCCTTGCCGCCTGGCTCGCCGCCGACCCGGCCTGGGGCCTCGACGCAATCATCGTCGCCATCATCGCCGACGACGCCATCTCCGTCCTGATGGCCGCCTTCGCAGTCGCAGCCAACCTGCGTACTCTGTCCAGGTCAACAGGTCAAAAGCGAGCTCTGTGAGGCCGCTGGCTGGAACTCCCAATCAATCTCCCTCGGCCCGTGGCTCAGATCAGACCTTCTTGCTCCAGTGAGCGGATTACGCCCGCCAGCACCTCCGCTGAACGTTCGAAGGCCTTTCTCTCTTCTGGATCGAGAGGCAGAGGCAGTACCCGCTCGACTCCCAGCCGGCCTACCACCGCCGGTACGCCCAGGAAGACATTGGGGTGGTCGGGTAGAAGTTCCGGCCCGGCCTGAGTGGAGACGGTCAGCACGGAATGCTGATCGCCCGCCACGCACTCCACGATGCGAGCAAGCGACGCCGCAATAGCGTAATAGGTAGCGCCCTTACGCTTGATGATCTCATAGGCCGCATCCCGCACCTGCCGGAAGATCTCATCCCAAACCCCTTGCGGGCAGGCCCTCCCGCAGCGGGGGCACATTTGCCGCAGCGGCACTCCACCGACGGTGGCCAGACTCCAGACGGCCAGTTCCGAATCCCCGTGTTCACCCACGATGTAGGCGTGAACGCTGCGCGGATCGACCCCGCAGTGGCGCCCCAGCAAGAAGCGGAGCCGTGCAGAGTCGAGTAGCGTTCCCGAACCGATTACCCGGCTCACCGGGTAGCCGGAAAGCTTCCACGAGACGTAAGTGAGAACGTCCACCGGGTTTGTCGCAATGAGGAGAACGGCGTGCTGATTGACAGCGACTAGGCTGGTTATGATGTCCCGGAAAATGAGGGTGTTTTTCTTCACCAGATCAAGGCGGGTCTCACCGGGTTTCTGTGCTGCCCCGGCCGCAATCACCACTACATCTGCGTTGGCCAGATCGCTGTAATCCCCAGTTTTGATAACGGCCGGCTGCGTGAAAGGCAGGGCGTGGTTGAGGTCCATCACATCGCCTTCTGCCTTGTCCCGGTTGATGTCAAGGATCACGATCTCGCTGGCCAATCCCCTAAGCAGTACGGTGTAGGCGAAGGTCGCACCTACGAGCCCGCTCCCGATCAGTCCGAGCCGCAGCTTAGCCCCCTGCGCCGCCGCCACGGCGCTCTCGTCTTCCTCGGCGGAATACTGATTGAAGGGTGCAACTCTCTCATCCATGACGCATATCCCTCCCTCATCCACCCCTGATTCTACCCGCCATCGCCCATCTGCACCCGAGCATTAAGGGTTGTGGTCGAGGCGAACAATCTTCCAGCCGTCCGCCAGTTTCTGGAGGCTGAAGCGGACTGCCACCGATGCTGTCGAACCGCCAGCAAGCCGCGTCACCCTGACGGCGTTCACTACCGCATCACGATACTCCGCAAACGTGTAGCGCCGTTCGGTCAGCATGTAACTGGAGTAGTCAACCACCGCCCATTCCGCCTCTGCCCGGTCCAGGTACTGCTCACGTGTAAACTCAACCCCATCTACGATCACCCGGTCACCCACCAGCGATCCGAGCAGGTTCGCATCTTCTGCCAGGTTGGCCTGTTCGTACAGGTCAAGGACCTTCTCCACCTGTTCACGGGCGATAGACTCCCAGATCACTCCGAAACAGCCGGCGGCCAGCAGCGCCAGAGCCGCCAGCATCACCACGAGTACGGTTCGGCGGACGCGCACGGATGCCACCTCCACCCGCAGTTTGGGCTCCTGCTTTCTGCGGCGGCACCGGATCTCCTGCCGGCAAGAGGAGAAGGGGTTCGCCCGGACCGACACGAATTCCTGAATAAATAGGGTTTTCACAGAAAGATTCTCGTAGCGGCTCGCAAGGGATGGGGGAAAAGAATGAAATCAGGTCGGTTAAGCCTGCTTCATCGTTCCCATAAAGCAGAAAGCCAGAAAGAGAACGAGACTGCGGTCGGCTCCGCCAGTCCCTGGAGACGCGGACTGCGCTGGTTGCTTCTGGCTCTGCTCGCCCTGCTGGTCTATATGTTCTTTCCCCGGTTTGTTCTCCTTGAGCTGATCTCTACCGCCAACTCACCGGTCGCCGCCCGCCAGGATTTCCCTTCCTGGAAGATGGCGGCCACGCCTGAAGAAGAAGCCTTTGACGATTATGGCATTCCCGTGCCTGAAGACGTCGACTTCGGCAAGGTTAACGTCGTTGTCAGCCATGGCCGCCCGCTCCGATTCATCACCTGGACACCTTTTAGCCGCCTGGTCTCCAGGTACAGGTACTGGATCAACCTGCCCCTCGGACATCCGTGGTACGCCGGCAAGTTTGAGAGGGGCAAGGTGTACATCTACAAGACCAGCACGAAACAGTACGTCTACTGGGGCGCGGAGTCCGAATCCCCGGCCGACTTCTGAAATGCTGCTCATGGTGGGCGTCGACGCGGCCGTTCTCTTGGCTGCCAGCGACCGCGCACCTCCAACGTCCAGTCGACTCCCCACTGCGGACGGGCCGGACAGCGTAAAGCACAAGAGTGATAGTCCCATGCCGGGTCGGCCTTCCGAGCGCCTCACTGCCGGTCAGGCGCACCTGGCCGGGGGTCGAAATGACCGGTGAAGGTTGACGCAGTCCACGTCTACTGCTCCCAGTGCCCGGGTACGTCGTCTTGCGTAAGGATCTCCACCCGGCCTTCGTCGTCCCGCACCCAAACGGCGAAGTTGGTCTCGGCGGTGAAACGCCGGGGCCTGGCTTCTCGAGCAGGGACAGGTTCGGCCCCGTCCTGGGCAGGCGTCGGCTCCAGGGGCGTCAAGGTCACATCGATACCGCCAAATCCTGCCAGGGCCGCTCCCCGCCACTCACCGTTCTTCAGATGCAGTATGGAGACCCGCCCGGGCGGGAGAGTCAGCCGCGCCTCCCAGCGCCGTCCTTGCTCGTCGGGGAAGTCGACCGCCAGACGCTGTGGCCGGCGAGCCCGGTTTACCAGGAAGAGAAACGTTCCGCCCTTGCCCGTCCGCCGGAAGAGACTCACTTCCTCACCCAGCTTGCCGGAGGCCAGTGGCTCCCCCGAACCGAGATCGGTCACCCGCACCGCAGGAACGATACCGGCCTCCTGCAACCAGAGACCAAACCTGTCAGACAGGCCCGGGCTGTTGCCTGCGTTGGTCGACCAGGAGCCGGCACCCGAGCCCGGGCTCAACCCCAGCTCGGCCGGAGCAACAACCGTAACCTTGGCAGCACGCGAGATCACGTCGCCGAGAATGGCCGTCGGGCGCAGCTCCTCATCGAAAGTGGGAATCTGGCCGACCAGGAGCAGCCGGCCGCCCTCCTTCACATAGCCAGCCAGCGCCTCTTGCTCACGCCGGCCCAGGTAGTCCCAGGACCAGAAGACCACCGCCTTGTAGCGGGCAAGCTCCGCCGCCGACGTCCGGGAAAGGTCCACAAGCTCAAACTCAACCCCGGTCCGCAAGAGTGCCCCCATGAGCAGCTGAGTCGAGGTCCAGGCGTCGGCCACCGCCGGCTGCCCCGCCGGCAGGCCCTCGACCTCTCGCCCGACCAGCCGGACCACCGCCTCTTCTGGCAGCCCGCCCCACTCCTTGTAGACTCGCTCTTCGTTGTACGGGGCATAGTAAGCGATGGCTACTTCAGCCGGCCCCCGGGTCTGCACCAGGTCCGCTCCTGCACGGTTCAGGAAAAACGCCAGCCGGCGGAGAGACTCGTATGCAGCTGAGTCCGTCTCGCCTTCTGCACCGATGGGGGCAGAACCGGGATACGGCAGCGGGCTATTACTGTAGGGTTCACCGGCCACCTGCGGATTGTATGAACCGTTGACGACCGGGTAGATGTTCACCCCGTTCAGCACCGTCGTGATGTAGCGGGTCAAAAAGTCGAACTCGCCCTCGTGTCCCCAACCCCAGTTCACTTCGGGCGCATAAAGCGGCGAGCCAGGGGCGCGGGCGGCCAGGAGCTGCGCACGGAAAAGCCCCCGCACGAAGTCGGCATACGAGGAGAGCGGGTGTCTGGGAAGCCAGTAGTTGACCCCCACCCACATGCTGGCACCCATCGCCGCATAATCCGTCGGCGCTTCGTCCTCCAGCATCAGGAAGTTCTGATAGAGAGGGACGGTCACCCCTGCTTCCCGCAGCAGCTCGCCGTAGACCCGCAACACTTCCGCCCCGTACCAGCTCTTAAACTGCACCCAGTCCCGGAAAGGCAACCAGCGGGCCAGGCGTTGCCCGGCCGCGGAGTCGGCTTTGGCCGCAAGACTCTCGCGCCCCGGGGGCTGCACCTCGGCCCATGCCCTGTACTCCGTCTGGTGGGCCACGTTGTACCTTTCCAGAGACTGATAGCGTTGCTTCAGCCACTCACGGTAAAGATCGATTTCTGCCGGATTGTAGCCCCACGAGTAAGGATCGGCCAGTTCGCTGGTGCTGTAGGGGATTTCGTTCTCCACCTGCACCGCTATCAGCGGGCCGGATGGCGCCTGCCACTCCCGCAGAACCGCCGCCACCCTCTCAAACCAGTCCTTCACAGCCCGGACGTAAGCAGGATGCAGGTAGGCGGGAAGTGGTTTGCCATCCTGCCGGAAGCCAACCGGCCGGCCGGAGGCGCTGAGCGTAATTGCTTCCGGATGCGCCCTGGTGAACCAGTCGGGGATCCCTCCGTGCTTCACCTCGGCACAGATAAAAGGCCCTGGTTTGGCGATCGCGTACATCCCCCGGGCCTGGATCAGCCGCAGAAGCTCTACTAGGTTGCGGCTGGGATCGGTCTCTCCGGTGAAATCGGCCTCGCCCGCCGAGGGCATGTGCCAGTTCCACGGGATGTAGAACGTAATGATCTGCACGCCGGCAGCCTTCACCTTGTGAAGGCGGTCCGCCCATTCAGCCGCCGGAATGCGATAGTAAGGGAACTCGCCCGTCAGGAGGAAGACCGGCTTTCCGTTTAAGAGGAAGTGCCCGTCTTGTGACTGCAATGATGGCTCCTGCACTGTTTCCGCCTTGCCCCTTTCCTGGCCATGCTCACCGTTCTGATTTGCGTAAACCGTGCCCTGGATAGCAATGACCGTCAACAAACTCAGCCCCAAACTCAAAATCGCCCCGGCTGCTGCCTTCAACTTCGACCCCACCTGTCCCCTCCGTCGGGCGGTCAGGGCGGGTCGGACATTCCTCCACGAGCCCGACCCGCCCACAGCTCACCCCGATCCGGCTTCACTTCATGCCCATGATCTGCCTGACTTGCGGCATGATCGAGTCAAGGGCGTTGTCCACCGTCATCCTGCCGTTGAACATCTCCCAGAACGGACCCCAGGTGACGTCCATGACTTTGCCAAACTCGGGGAAGACCGGTTCAAGATAGCCGTGTTGCGCCGCCTCGACGAAGACCATGTTGTGCTTTGGCGGCACAGAGTTGATAAACTCCTTGGAAACGGCCGCCGACAAGCGGGAGGGCAACACCTGACCCAGTGCCGCCAGCCTCAGCTGCGCCTCCGGGCTAACCATCCACTTGAGGAGCCTCCAGGCAGCCTGTTTCTTGGTGGACGCGGCAGAAATGGCATAGATACCGGTAAAGAGCGGACTGCCCTGCCGGACCCGGTACGGCATGACCACAGCGTCGAAGTTCAGACCTTTGGTCTGGCGCAGCCCCGGCACGGCCCACCGCCCGGTGGGATACATGGCCGCCTGGCCGCGAACAAAGAGCTCCCAGTGCCCGCCCAGGGCGTTGGCTTGATCAGGGCTGGGCACAACCTTGTGAACATGAATCAGATCCACGAAGAACTTCAAACCTTCGCGTGCCTTGAGCGAATCGAAGCGAGCTTCCTTATAGTCCGGCGAGAAGATCTCCCCGCCATTTGTGAGAATCCACGGGAACCACAGACCCCACCACCAGTCTGTGCTCATGCCATAACGCGGTGTGGGGGCATTGGGGGCACTCAGCTTCTTGGCGACACTGAGGAAGTTGTCCCAATTCCATGCTTTGCGGTCGTGATGATCATTGGGCGACTGAAGCCCGGCGTTAGCAAAAGAGTCGACATTGTAATACATCACGAGCGGTGACACATCTCGAGGTATTCCGTAGAGACCGCCTTGCCAGCGGAATGGGTTAACAGCACTGGGGAAGAAATCGGCAAGGTTGAAGTCAGGATCATTTTCGATGAAAGGCACGAGGTCAGCAAGGACACCATCGCGAATCAATTGTGCTGAGTTGGTTCCGCCATACCAGAAGAGATCGGGAGCAGTCCCAGTAGCAATCATAGAGATTATTTTCTGGTAGTAGTCGCCGCTGATCTCAAGAAACTCAACCTTGACATCTTTGTTAGCTGCATTGAACTGGTCGATCAATGCTCGGTAGTTCGCAACTTCTTCCACACTATTCATCATCATGCTAAACGTGATCTTTGTGATTGAAGCGGTCCCTTGCTGACTGGCTGCAATCAGTGGTGATGCCCCCAGGATCTGCCCAACAAACAATGCGGCGGCTAGCGTCAAGACCAAGCTTAACCTCGTTCTCATGGTTCACACTCCTTCCCATCTTAGGCCCCCACAAACCGTCAAGTTGATCTGACATCCCACATCCATCAGAGTCTGAGCCGCTCATTATACCTCTGGTTGCCGCTGGTTACCCCGGTTGCATCAGAATGTCACTGGTTGCGCCTGGTAGCGTCTGGGCTCTAACGCTACCTTCTCTCACCTCCCATCCTTCCTGCAGCATCTGCACAGCTTCCGGATGGGAGATCGTCCTCACGGCGGTGAGTCCCCCGAATCTCCGCCACGCTCTCACGTACCACGAGCTGCATGGAAAGCACCTCATGAAGAACTTCCGTTGGTGTCCCCGGCTCGGGGGTGGGAGGGTTGCCGGTACGGGAGTTTGCCCGAGTCTGCAACGCCTTCTCCTCGATCCGGGAAAGGAGCAGCTCTACGCCCCGCCTGCCCATCTCGTAGCACGGTTGGTGCAAAGTCGTCAGGGGTGGGTTTACCCAACCAGCAGCATCGATGTCGTCAACCCCCAGGACCGACAGGTCGTCGGGAATCCTCACCCCTGCCTCTGCCGCCGCCCGCAAGATTCCTATGGCCGTCAGGTCGTTGGCCGCAATGACAGCCGTCGGCCGCGGGCGGACCTCAAGGAGCCGGGGGAGGGCAGCGATCCCGGCCTGCGGGCTGAAATCTCCCGGCAACTCTAAAGAAGCGTCGTAGGGAAGATGGCAATCCCTCAGCCCCTGACGGTAGCCTTCCAGCCGCCGCTGGGCGGCCGGGACGTTGCTCGGGCCACCGACGAAGGCGATGCGGGTGTGGCCCCGGGACTTGAGCCAGGCTACGGCGCGAGCAATTGCTGCCCGGTTATCGGCGTTCACCCTATCTATGGGCAACTGCCAATCTTCCTCGTCACGGTCAACCATGACAACGGGAAGGTCCGAGCGAGAAAGCTGCTGCCTGAGCTTGGGTGAAAGCACCGGCCCGCTGATAAAGAGCAGACCGTCGACACGGCGCTGGCGAATCAGCCGCTGATAGGCTACTTCTTCCTCGGCCCACTCGCCGCTGGTGATGGTGAGGGAGTAGCCGGCTTCGGCCGCGGCATCACCTGCCCCCCGGAGGAAAGCAGCGAAGAAAGGATCACCAACCTTTGCCACAACAACACCGATGGTCTCGGTTTTGCGCCGGACAAGGCCGCGGGCGGAGGCATCGGGTTCGTAGCCAAGGGCCCGGGCCGCGGCAAAGACCCGCTCTCTGACCTCCGGCGGTGTGCCGGAAAACCCATTCAACACCCGGGAAGCAGTGCTCTTGGAAACCTGAGCCAGACGGGCTACATCCAGGATAGTGGGCACAGATATCACCTACTGTGGGAACGTTCCCAGGTTCGAGTCATAATTCGCTACTCCCGCCACAATTCCTTCCGAAGAACTCCCGCGTTTGAGGAATTGGACCCAGAGAAACCCGGTCATGAGAACGCCGAACCCGCCGGGCCAGTAACAGCCTGCCGGCGAGCATGCGGCCTGGTCTGCTAGCGCAACACAGCCCGCAGCGCAGTGTAGTGGGCGGGTGTAAGGTTGAGGGTCGAGAAGAGAGTCACTCCCTCGAAACCCAGCTCCCGCACGATCTCTACCTGGCGGACGATTTCCTCCGGACTCACCCAAACGGCCAGACCCGGATAGAGCGCCGCACCCGCACTGCCCCTACCACGGCCCGCCAGCCGTTCCCGCAGTACCGTGAGGACAGCGCGCAACTCCGCCAGGTTCGTGCGGTAAGCCATGGGCAGTACATGGTCCAGCAGCCCTTCTTCCGCCCACCTGGCCCACTCCTGGCAGGCGTTGCGATACGCAAGATCCGGATCGGGCACTACCGCCGCCGATATCCTGATACCGGGGCGAAGGGCGCGTAAACGTCGAACCGCCTCGGTCAGAAAGCGGGTCACGTTACCCGCCCGCCAGGCCGTCCAGGCGGCCCGTCGCTCCTGGTCGTCGGCATCCCGTCCGCCATGACCCGGTTCGCTCATTCCGGTATCTTCCCGGAATTGTGCCAGAGAAGCCGGGTGAAAACCAAACGAGCCAGCCTCCTCCTCGTTGTAGCGGATGTAGTCCAGATGGACCCCGTCTACGGGCCAGCGCGTTACCAGTTCCGCCAGCACGGCCAGCAAGTACTCGCGCACTGCCGGCAAAACCGGGCAGAGCCAGGCCGTACCGTACCGCCAGTTTGAAAAAGGATGCCGGTCCTGGTCAAGCTCCGCCCATTCGGGATGGCATTCCAGTATAGGCCCGTAGGTATGCCAATACCCCGCGCAGAAGACCCACACCCACGGATGAACCTGAATATTACGCTCGCGAGCAAGGCGCAGCAGCTCTGACACTATGTCCTCGGGTCGCTGATTCTTATCCAGCAATATGCGGCGGGAACGAAACTCGCCGTGCTCCGGGGCGACTCCGCTCGGATAAGCGGCGCCGCCCCGGAAATAGAGTTCAGGATAGACGTGCGTCACACCCATGGCGGCCATCTGGTCGAAAATGTATTCAAGCTGTCCTGGCTTGCGGGAAAGCAGGTCTTCACGGTTGAGCCAGACACCTATGTGAGCAAATATGTTCGTATCTGCCGCCATGGTCTGCACTCCTTCTCTTCAGTCGATGTCATATCTCGTCCTTTACAGCTCGGATTACCGCCGCAACAACGGTTGGATCTGTTCTTTTACCCTCCGCATGGCTGCCTCCGGGGTCTGTTCACCGCTAAATACTTTCTGCAGTTCGGTCCAGATCGCACTCATATACTGTGAAGTGATACTCAGATTGGGGAAGGTACGCATGTTGGGACTGTGCAAATACCATACAAACTCCTTCATACCCGGCGCCGTTCCCGTCCACAAACGGGAATCGGTCAAAACAGTTCGCAAGTGGGGAAGCGAACCTTTGCCTGCGCAGATGCGCACCGTCTGTTCGGCGGACTCAAGATACTCCAGGAACTTCCACACCTCGCGGGGATGGCGGGTGTTGGCGGCGACGAAGAGCATCCCTGGTTCGAGCAAGGAGCTGTACTTCAGATCGGGGCGATCATCCGGATAAGGCAACGGAGCTATGCGGTAGGACATCCTGGGGGCAAGCTGCGAGAGCATCAACGGGAGCCATTCCCCGTCCGCGGTGGAAACGAGTTTTTCCGTCACAAATGGGTCATTGTTGGTCCAGTACCCACCCCACGATTGCTGGAACGCTCGTACCGCGCCAAACCCGAACGTCTGATACGGAAAGAGCATAAACTTTATGCCGAGGATATTGCGAGGATCGTCGGGGGTAACCTGGCGGGTGACGGGATCGTAGAATCGCCCGCCGAAGACCAGCTCCCACAGGCCCACTGACAACCACGGGTACTCCGGCAGGAATCCCAGGCGGCGAATCCTCCCGTCGGGTCCCTTCTCAAACACGCGGCGCTGCATTTCCTGGAACTGGCCGGCGGTCTCCGGAATCGGGATACCCTTTTCGTCGAGGATATCGGTGTTGTAGAACATCATCTTGATATCCACTGTCATGGGAAGCCCGTACTGGACCCCTTCAATCCGACCCAATTCCAGGGCAGCCGGGATGAAGTCCCCCGGTTTCAGAGCGCTCTTGGGATCCGCCAGGAAACTGTCGAGCGGCAACGCTACCTTCTTCTCCACCAGTCCCGGCACGTTGCTCCAGGCAACGTAACCGATATCAAGCCCCGAGCCTCCGGCAATGGCCACCAGCTGCTTCTCCAGACTCGCGTTCGGAATGAACTTGACGCGGATCTCTTTCTGGCTGCGATTGAATTCGTCCACTATCGCCTGCAACAGCTCGGCATCCTTGCCCACCCATTGGTGGTAGAAAGTTAGCTCCACCGGGGCCGCCCATACCGGACCGGTCCTGACATTGAAACCGACCAGGAACAACACGACAAGGACTGCCATCATGATCCCCAAATTGCCGCTATACCAGCGCCCACGCCCACCTTGACGTCGACTCACGGATACTCCCTCCTTGTTCCGCAGGGGCGGTTGGTGATTGTAGTGTAGTATTTCTACACTACAGAAGGGAATCCTGCCATGCTTGCGGAATACTGGTTCACAAACGGGTGGTACCACGAGCCAACGGTGCCCACCCATTAACAAGCAGGTGAACCGATAACCGATGAAAAGTCACCAGCAGGATATGCTTCTCTTAGATCATGAAGCAGAGGCACCCGAGTTGAGGTTTGCCCGCTGGTTGCGTCAGAGCCGGCTCGCCCGCGGCCTCAGCCTGCGCCGCCTCTCCGCGGAAGTGGGACTGCACTTTGCCTACCTCAGCCAGCTAGAACGCGGGGTGACCACCCCGTCCGAAGCAGTTGTGCGCCAGCTGGCCGACTACTTCCAGCATCCCGCTCCTGACGAGCTGGTTCTGGCAGCCGGGCGAGTGCCCGAACGCGTGCGCCTGGCTCTTACCGGCCTCGCCCATTTGACGCGCGATCAAGTCCTGGCGCAGTGGAGGCTTGCTGCCCGCCTGGCAGCAGCGGGGGGAAACCATCTGCTTGCCTGTTCACCTCCTCAGCTGCCTTTGCCAGGCTCTGCGCCTCTTTCTTCTGCCAGCCCGGAATGGCTGATCGTGCCCGCGGCACGTCTTGAGACAAGCAACCTGGGCGCAGCGCTCGGGACGCGGCCGGAGGCAGCTCTGGATGGCGACCTGGATACGTTCTACTGGACCGAAAGGCCCCCCAGGACCGGCGACTATCTTCTCATCGATCTCGGCGAGCAGTACCCCGTCTGTGGAATTCATCTTTTCATGGGTAGTTTCACTGGCGAGTACGTGCGCCCGGCAGATTACCTGTACACAGGGGTAATTCAACTCTCCGCGGACCAGCAAGACTGGCAGACTGTCGGCCGGTTAAACGGGCTGCCGGAACTCTCACTCTCTTTTCCCGCACGGCCGGCGCGCTATCTACGCATCCTGGTCACCGCCGACCAGGTCTACTGGGCGCAGATCCGGGAAATACGCCTGCTATGTCCTCCCGGAGCCAGCCCGCACCAGCCGGCCTGGCTCTTTCTCCGCCGCGCGGAACAGGCGGTGACCCGCGCCGAAGCCTGCCTGGCACGGGCGGCCGCCACCGATCAGTCTGAAATCCAACCTGCCCGTGCGGAGCTGGACCTGGCCAAAGCTCTCCTGGAGAAGGCGCGGGAGTCGTACCGGCGCGCCCCCGCCGGCGAGCAGGGAGTAAAGAGCACGGCGGCTCGCGCGGCCCGCCTGGCGGACCGGGCGGCTGCCCTGACCGTAGAAAGCCGGGAACAAGAGACACGGGCGATCTGGATAGACCGCCCGGCATTGCTCGGCGGGCCGTCGGAGCTGCGGCGGCAGCTCGATCGGTTCCACGACCTGGGTATCAACCTGGCCTTTGCTGAGGTATTCAGCCGCGGAGCGGCCGCTTATCCCAGCCGGATCGCCCCGGCGGACGAGAGCATGCGCCAGGTTTGGAACGACGAAGACCCGCTCGCCTTCCTGCTGCAAGAAGGGGGCCGGCGCGGCATAGTGGTTGTGCCCTGGCTATGGGTTCTCTGTGCTGGTTACGACTTTGACGAAGGTCCGCTGCTTCGCCGGCATCCCGACTGGGCCGACCGTTCTATTTCGGGTGATACCATCGCCCCAACTCCGCAAGGCACCGCCTGGCTGAATCCGGCCCTCCCGGCCGTCCGTCGATTCTTTGCCGAACTGGCAGAGGAACTCCTTGCGAGCTACCCGCTCGCCGGCTTGCACCTGGACTACCTGCGATACCACGAAGAAAGCCTGGCTCCTTTCGGCTATGCGCCTGCGAGCCTGGCGGCGTTCGCCCGGGCTCAAGCTCGGGGTAATCGGGAAAATCGGGAAAAGCAGAAAGACGGCGTCGGGGCGCTCGATTTCAACCGGTGGCGGGCTCGCAACGTCACCGCCCTTCTGCGCACCATCGCGCGGGTGGTTCACCGGCACGGCAAAGAGCTCTCGGCCACCGTCTGGCCCGACCCTCAGTTCGCCTTGGGGGAGATGCATCAGGCCTGGCCGGAATGGGTCGGCGGCAAAGGCAGACGGCCTCTTGTCGACTGCCTGGTAACAACCAACTACACCCCCTCCCTGGAGGTCTTTCGCCAGCGCGTCCTGGCCGGAGAGGGGGAGTTTGTCGCCAGGACAGCGTCAGGCCCGGTCCGGACCGGCCTTTTGCACGGAATCGGCAGCTGGCTGCTGACCCCCGCAGAGCTGGTCGACCAGATCACCGTGGCCCGTCAAAGTCGGGTGGCCACCGGGATCTGCCTGTACTCCGCCAGCACCCTGGCGGAGAAGGCGCAGATCGTGCTGGCCGAGGGGCCATTCCGCAGGCGTGCCAAACCGCTCGATCCCGGTAAGCCGCTCCGCAACACCCTTCGGTCAAAGGTCACCCACAGCGGCAACCAGACCGACGTCCGGTCCAAAACATCGGAGGAGGAGTAGCCGATGACAAACCAGGAGACGATCGCACCCGCTTCGTCCGAATCACTGCGTGGAGTTGTTGAACGCGGCTTGGCAGCCGGACGCCCCGGCGAGCGGCCGCCGTCTTCACCGCTTTCTCGCTTTGCGCCGATTGCGCCGATCCGTCAGCGGGGGAATGCACGACTTCTGGCCGGCCTGATCGGGGTGCTTGCCACGCTCATGCAGCTCCGGGCCGCACCCCTGCTCGCTGCGACTGCGGCCGAGAACGCACCGGCGGCTACTACGCCTGCCGCCGAATGGGTGATCATTCCCGACCTCACGATCACCACCAGCAACTGGGGCGAAGCCCAGGGTATGGAACTTGGCCGGGCTATAGACGGGGATCTCTCCACCTTTTACTGGTCGGGCCGCGAAGTGCGGGCCGGTGACTGGTTGGAGCTGGATCTGGGAGCCGAATACCGGTTGAACGGCGTCCGTTTCCTCATGGGAACCTTCCCAGAAAGTGCGCGCCCCAACGACTCGCAAGACACCGTTCGACCGGACGACTATGTTTACGCCGGTCAGGTTCTCGTCCGCGGAGCTTCGGGATCCTGGCAGATGGTGGGCGAGCTTACCGGCCAGGCGGAAGTGGAGATCCGCTTCCCTTCTCGCCCCGTGCGTTACCTGCGACTGCGAGTGACCCGCAATCAGGTTTACTGGGTGCAGATCCGGGAGATCCAGTTGCTGGCCGAATCGGCTGCGACGACCGGTGCGGGAGCGTTTCGCCCGGTCTGGCTGAAGATCCGGGCAGCCGAAGAGGCCTGCGCCCGGGCGGACGAGGCCCGGGCCGCGGCCGAGGCCCGCTGGGATGATGTGGACGACCGGGCCATCGACACGCTCCTGGACCAGGCCCGGGCACTCCTGTCATCGGCCCGGGCCGCCTACGACAAACAGGCCGATGACGAAGCAGCCCGGCAGGCCACCGCAGCCAGGACCCTTGCCGAACGGGCCGCGGCGCTTGCTATCGAGTCCCGCGTTGCCGAGGTCAGGGCGGTATGGGTCGATCGCCCCGCCCTCCTCGCCGGGCCGGATGCGGTCCGCTCCCTGCTCGACCGCCTGGCCGCCCTCGGCGTCAACCTGATCTTTCCCGAGATCGTCTGGCGCAGCGCCGCCGCCTTCCCAAGTGAGCTCGCCCCCCACGATCCGGAGTATTGGCGCTGGAGCGATGTAGACCCGCTGGCTTTTATAACAGCCGAAGCCCATGCCAGAGGCATCCAGGTGGCACCCTGGGTATGGACCTTTGCCGCCGGTTACTACCACGAGTTCGGTCCGTTGCTGCAACAACATCCCGACTGGGCCGAACTTTCCCGGGACGGCTCCCCCTTCTCCCCCACGGAGTGGGGAACGGCCTGGCTCAACATCAGCCTTCCCGAGGTCCGCACTTACGTGCAAAAGCTGCTGCTCGAGATCGTCACCAAGTATGACGTCGACGGCATACACCTCGACTACATACGGTTCAATGAGGAAAGCCATGCCCCGTTCGGTTACTCTCCCGCCACTTTGCAACGATTCGAAGAAGAAACCGGCCTGGATGCCCGGACGATCGCACCCGGTTCACCGGCTGCCGACCGCTGGGACGAGTGGCGGGAGCAGCTGGTGACCGGCTTTCTCCAAGAAACAGTGGAAAAGTTGCGGCAAGTTCGTCCCACCCTGCTTATCTCGGCAGCGGTAGTCCCCGATCCGCAGGCCGCCCGGCGCGAAACCCACCAAAACTGGCCTCTCTGGCTGAAGCAAGGCTGGCTTGACTTCGTCGCCATCATGAACTACACCGCGTTCCCGGGCGAATTCTGGTCGCGCACCGCTGACGCGCAAGCGGCCGCCGAACCGGCCAAGGTCCTGCCTGGCCTCGGGATATGGCTGCTCACGCCGGAACGCATGCTGGACGAGGTCGCTTCCGCGCGTCAACTGCTCTCCCCCGGTATAGTGTTTTTTGCGGCCAGCACTCTCCAGGGTGAATTCTTCCAGCGCCTGGCGGATGGGCCGTTCCGGAACAGGGCCATCTCTCCGCTCGCTGATCCGGCCGGTGCATGGAACGCTCAGCTTGCTGCTTTCTTGCGCAAGTGGAGACGGTCCAGGGCCTTGGGCGTGCTGCCCGAGCCCATCGTCGCCCGGCTTGAAGCCCTGGCCCGCCAGTACGAAGCCTCAGCTGCCTCAGCTGCCATGGAGAGTGCACCGGGTGATGAAGTACCCGTCCAGCTATTGCCAGAAGTGAAGCGCACCATGGCAGCAGCCGAGTCCGAGCTGGCCAACGGGACGCTTACGGAAGACGCCCGCACCGCGCTCGAGAGGCTCCGCGATGATGCCCGCTACCTCGTTGTGCTGGCCGAGTTCCTGAAAGCGTCGAGCTTGTAGCACTTTGCCGGAAGTCCCGAGTGGTTCGGGCCTTTCAGTGGTATCCTAACCCCAGCAACTCGGCCCGAACCACTATCCCCTCTAACCCGGCCGCAACCAGCCATAATCTGCAACCTTAACCTAACTTTTACTCGACCGTTACCGAACTGCGATCTAACTGTAACGTTCACGCCGCAATATACTACCGGTACGATCAATACGCTAAAGTTGATCAGTACCGCACTCCTACCAGCGCCAGGAGGTATGGCTATGCTATCTGTTCCATTGCTGAGTGTGTCCGGAAGACGTAGCCTGAAAGTTGCCCTCGCATCCACGATTATTGGTTCCGTTCTCGCTACTGCGGCAAGTTTGACGGCAACAACTGCTTCTGCAGCCCAAACCGTAACTCTTACCGGCGCCGGCGCCACTTTTCCCCAGCCAATCTACGAGAAATGGTTTGCTGAATACAACCGTCTGCATCCAGAAGTGCGTATCAACTATCAAGGTATCGGCAGCGGCGGTGGAATCCGGGCGATTCGGGGCAGACAGGTGGATTTCGGTGCAAGCGACGCTTTTTTGACTGATGCTGAACTGAAATCGATGCCCGCAAAGATTCTGCACATCCCCACCGTAGCCGGCGCCGTCGTCGTAATCTACAACCTGCCAGGCAATCCTAAGCTCCAGCTGACGCCTGATGTTCTCGTTGACATCTTCCTCGGCAAGATCACCCGCTGGAATGACCCGCGGCTTGCCGCCATCAACCCTGGCATTAAACTACCAGCGCTTCCCATCTCCGTCGTCCACCGTTCGGATGGCAGCGGAACCACGAATATATTCACTTCATATTTGAGTGCCGTCAGCCCGGAATGGGCGACTAAGGTCGGCGCCGGCACATCCGTCAACTGGCCGGTGGAAGCTGCCGCCGGGAAGGGTAATCCGGGCGTAGCCGCCTACGTGCGGCAACTGCCGGGTGCGATCGGCTATGTCGAACTTGCCTACGCTAAGCAGAACAATCTGCCGCACGCCGCCCTCCAGAATGCCGCCGGCCGCTTCGTCACCGCTTCCTTGGAAACAACCAGGGCGGCCATGGCCTCGGCGAACATGCCGGCCGATTTCCGGACGATGATCGTCAATGCGCCGGGGCCTGACGCCTACCCGATCGCCGGGTTTACCTGGCTTCTGATCTACGAAAAGCAGACCGACCCGGTCAAAGGCAAGGCTCTCGTGGACGTGATCAAGTGGGCTCTGAAGAATGGCGATGCCGCGGCCGAAAGCCTTGACTACGTACCCCTTCCCGATAGTCTCCAGGAGAAGGTCCTGCAAGCACTGGACAATGTCCAGTTCTGATTCGGATCGACACGGCGCGTGGACTGATACCACCTCCCCCCAACCAGCCCCGCGGATGGCTGAGCTCAACCTAACCCATGGGCTCAGCCATCTGCATTACAGCTGCTGCTTGCTACCCCCTCCGCTGGCGCTATCTCGCCGGCGCTATCTTGCAACGCCAGCCCGCCAGGGGATGCGGGATGAGCATACCCCCGCGGTTCATGGGTTGCAAAAATGCAACATCTGACACGCAAAACCATTTACCCGGTGGGTCGGGCCCGGCCTCGGGACCTGGGCCCCCACACTTAGCACTCTGGCCTCCGAACTTCGCACTCCGCCGACCGGGCACTATCAGGCCCACTCCTTCAGGTCCTTATCCTTCGAGCGGTATAAGAATGCCGTGCCGCCCTGTCCCGCGATGCCCGAGCCAACGATCATGTACAAGGTGTCTCCCTGCTTCCAGACGAACGGGTCACGAAAACCGCTGACAATCTCATAACCCGGCGGTGGCCCGGGGATTATGGGGTTGCCCGGATCTCTCGTCCACTCAAGCAGCAGCTCGTCGGTACTGGTAGCCAGATTTTGCACCTGGTGGGGCAAGACTTCTCCGGTGTAGAAGATAAGCACCCGCTCACCATCCGCCACTGCCCGTCCCGACCAGACGCCGGCCTGGTCAGGACCGGACTGAGGCGCCAGTGCCACCGGCAGGTGCGTCCAGTGGATCAAGTCTTCACTTACCGCATGACCCCAGTGGATGTTGCCCCAGTACGGGCCGTTTGGGTTGTGCTGGTAGAAGATGTGGTAGCGGCCCTGCCACTTGATCGGAGCGTGCGGTTCATTCATCCAGTTGGCCGGCGGCAGGAAGTGATACTGGGGACGCTGGCGATCACCAGCAAACATATCCCAGCGAACCCGAAGATCGGGCTCTCCTATCTGTGACGGTTTGTAGGCCAAGTATGAACGGCGTATCTCGTCGTCGCTCAGCGCTCGCCGGTGGATCTTCACCTCATCCAGAAGACCATGGAACACGCCCGTGGGGAAAACCCTATGCATGAAGGGTGTCTGAACGTGCCGTCCCAACATCAACCCGGCCTTTTCCGCCGGCACAAACCGGCCGGGCGTCACCTTCTTTTCCCCTACGTTCTCTCTGTTCATGTATAGGGCGAGCCGGCCTGCCTCTCCGTCAAAGGTGGCGGCCACATGCACCCACTCTTTCTTCGGCAGCGGGACTTTCGCCCAGATGGTGGTCCACGCCCCATCCACCGATACCTGGAAGCTCCAGCCACCCCAGTTGTGTACCCCGAAGAAAAAGCCCTCGCTTGGCGCCCGTCCCGGCAATCCATCCAGCTGGTTGATGATGGGCGCGGCCGAAGCCGGGTAGAAGGGAAGGGCGATCCATGCCTCGATGGTGAAGGCGTTGCCCAGCCGCAGAGCCGCCTCACTGTCGGCCGGACGTTCGATCCACGTCGAATACCCGTCCAAAAGGAGCGCATTCCCCGCCACCCCGGGTCGCCACTCGGGTGCGGCAAAGTTGTTGCTCACCCAATCCGCCACGCCCGCCACGCTGTCGAGAGCCTCCTGGCCTTCGCTTTCGTCCAGCCGCCACCAGGCTAAGAGATCAGAATTGGCCCCCCTCCCCGGAGGTGTCGGGCCCGGTGCCGGCCACAGCCTGTCCCCCTGCGACGAACATCGCAAGGAGTGCGGCCAGCAAGAACGACATTCGGACCGGCGCCGTCTCTCTTCTTCCTACGTGTTCACCCATACGGACACCCCTTCACCCCTCTGAGACACTCCGCTAAATCGACTCCATCCCCCACACATCCAGCGACCGCAGCAGCGCCTGCCCGGCGCGGCAGAAAAGATCGATTCCCAGGCTGTCTGGCCGGGTCGGATAGACTCTGGTGGTGAGGGTCGCCCTCCCGTTGATGAAAACCTCGATCACTGAGCGATCGATAAAGATATGAAGCTGCAGCGGTTCACCGGGACGGAGGGCAAACGGCCCTCCCTGCACCCCGCGCTCCACACAGGGGTTTAATGAGGCTCGGTCTTTATCCACACACATCCGCCGGGTGCTGGAATCGTAGTACAGGAGCGTCTCCTCCTGCCCGTCCGGTGAACGGCGCAGCTTGAAGCCAAACTGCTCCCTGCTCTCGGGATCAAACTCGGCCACAAGTTCCAGGCTGTCGCCGGCCAGCCCCCGCAGCACTTCCACGTCTGACTGGTACGCCGCCACACCACTTGTGCCGTCCACAGCTATGTTGCTGAACTGCCGGTGCGCCCCACGCAACACGGCCAGTTCGGGAACGGGCTGCTGGCCCAGGAACCTGTCCGGGCGCAACGTGAAGATGCGGGGAAGTCCGAACAGGTTAGCCCGCCAATGCCTGCCAGGCCGCAACCGACGATAAGATACCAGAAGTCGCCCTCCCGCCAGGCCCACGGATCGCGAAAGCCACTGACGATCTCAAACCCCTCAGGCGGACCGGGAATCACCGAATTGGCCGGGTGCTTCTCCCACTTGAGCAGCAATTCATCCCGGCTCTGGGCGATGTTTTGTACCTGGTACGGCAGCTGTTCCCCTGTGTAGATGGCGGTAACCACTTCCCCGTCGGTCACGGTGCACCCCGACCAACAACCGGCCTGGTCTGGCCCGGGCTCGGGCGCAAGAGCCGGTGGCAGGTACTCCCAATGAACCAGGTCACGGCTGACCGAGTGACCCCAATGGATTTGACCCCAATACGGACCATTGGGATTGGCCTGGTAGAAGACGTGGTAGCGTCCCCGCCAGAAGATCGGGCCGTGCGGCTCGTTGGTCCAGTTGGCCGGCGGAATTGGATGATAGCGGGGCCGGTGCATATCACGGTCGAAACGCTCGGGCCGTACCCGGAAATCGGGATCGGTGGCCGGACGGCACAGGTTGAAGGCGTTCTCGACCTCAGCCGCCGACAGGGCCCGGTTGTAGATCTTGACCTCATCGATAAGCCCATGCACTACACCCGTCTGGAAGATACCGGCAACAGTGATGTCCAGACTGTTTCGCCCGATGTAAAGGTCGAGTCCGTCAGGAGGGGCAAGTGCCCCCTTTACTTCCGGGAAGACGCCCACCCCTCTGCCGTCCATATAAAGACAGACCCCCGCCACTTCGTCAAAGGCAACGGCCAGGTGCACCCAGCGCTCCCTGGGCAGGCGAACCGGCTCCCAGACCGCCTGCCAGCGGCCGCCGATGGCCGGGTGCAGGCCCCAGTTGCCGTGCCTGGAGAGGGCCAGACGGTTTGAGATTCACTCCGTCCAAACTGGTCGCCACGCACTGCACTTCGGGAGGAACTCCCGGGTGAACCCTGGGATCACGAAACCACGTATAGATCAGGGTTAGTACGCCGTTATCGTCGACAGCACTACCACTGAAGATGCCACTCATATCACCTTCAACTCGTACCGGTTCCGGCCGCAATGCGATAGGCAGATGTTGCCAGCGAACAAGGTCGTCGCTGACCGCATGCCCCCAGTGCATCGGACCCCAACGAGGCGCAAACGGGTGATACTGATAGAAGAGATGGTACTTGCCGTTCCACTGGATAAGCCCGTTGGGATCATTTATCCACCCTGTGGGAGCAGTAAAGTGGTAACGGGGGCGGTATACGTCAATCTGCGGCAGTTCGGTCAAGGAGGTGACACTCCTCCGGGAGTTTGACAGTGAAATGCCCATTTGAGCGCGTGTCCGGAGAAGAAGCGCGCTTAATGCATATCCCGGTGATCGCGTGGTGACGGGTAGTGCCAAAGCCATGGTTATTGGCGTGAAGCATAATATGTTGCGCTTGGATGGTATGCGTGATATGGTTCGTAGTGCTGCTGGAGGTGACGCCGGGTGTTCCTGCGCCGTAAGATCGTCCGTCAGTCCGGTAAGGAAAGTACGTCTATTGGCAGCTGGTAGAGAATGAGCGACGCAACGGCAAGGTCAGGCAGAAGGCATCTGCACGGTTGGCCGAGAGAGGATGAGATGGATCGGGATCGAGTGACAAGATGGTCGCCGCCCTGGCCAGTCAGACCCACGCTGCAGGGTGCTGGACCTGGAAAAGACCTGATACTCAAGCATACCTGGGAGTACGAGCCTTAGTGGTACCGCAAACGGCTTTGGGATGAACTCAGCATCGAGACGAAATCCGGCGACAGATCAGAGACCGGCCTTCACCTTCGATGTGGAAGTCAGGTGATCAGGGTATGGTCTTCAACCGCTTGCTTGATCCCTTCAGATCGTGGTACGTATGATTGGCTTGTCAATGACGCTGACTTCCCGGAAGCCAAGAGCCTCAGCCTTCACCACCTTTACCGCGCTGGACGTCCTTCACGAGCAAACCCGTTGAACCGATCGGAAGAAGGGCCTTTCCTGCGTATGCGAGATCTCTTCTCTTTGGACGTGAGCCCGTCTTTTTTACGATGCGACTCTCATCCGTAGCTACGGGAAGGGAGTCAGAACTGATCCAGTACGGTCGGGACGGTGAGTTAGAATTCCTCCTCACTCTTGCCAACAGCCGGGAGGGATTGCCCTTCGCTCATGAGGTGGAACCCGGCGCCACCGCTGACGTAACGACCGTGGAGAAAATGGTTAATGCCCTGCAGCGGCGGTTCCATGTCACCCACTGTATCTTCGTGGGTGATCGCGGGATGCTGAGCGAAGAGAACCTGGAGCTACTGCGGGAAGCCGGCATCCACTACATCGTTGGCTGCCCGTTGCGACGGGCCGGAGAGGTCCGAGACATCGTCTTGGCCTGGCCCGGTCGCTATCGCGAAGTGGCCGAGAACCTCAGGGTGAAAGAGGTCCGGGTCGAGGACCGCCGCTATATTGTCTGCTTCAATCCCATCGAGGCTGAATACGACCGCCAGACCCGGGAGTCCATCGTGGAGGAGCTTCGGGCCGAGCTGGAAGGTCTCGATCCCTGGTCACGGGAGGCCGCCAGGCTCTACTCCCACCCGGGTAAGGGCCGGTATCTCATGCGTCTCGATGACGGCCGTATCTGTTTGGACGAGGCCCGAATCCGGGAAGAAGCCCGTTATGACGGCAAGTACGTGATCCGAACCAGCTACGAGCAGCTTGACAGCGCGGAGGTGGCCAGAGCCTACCGGGATCTCCAAACGATTGAGCGTTCCTTCCGGAGTCTGAAGAGCTTGGAAGAGATCAATCCCGTGTATCACTGGCGGGAGCGTCGTATCCGGGCGCATGTGCATGTGTGCGTGCTGGCCCACCTCCTGGAGCGCTATCTGGAGAAGAAGCTTCATGCGAAAGGGATCAAGATGACGGCGGCGGAGGCGCTCAAGCACCTCTCTCGGATCAAGTCAGCCTATATCGAGATCAAGGGAGCGATGTATCGCCTGCGCTCCGAGGCCTCCCCGGAGGCGGTTACCATCTTCCAGGCCCTGGGATACCGCATTCCACCACGCATCGAGCCCCTGGCGAAGGACGACCGTGATGCCAAAACGGAGGCCTCGCGCGCCCAAAACGCCCTTGTATAGCCATTTCTTTGCATTACGGGTGTCAAAGTGCCGTCCTCGACACTAATCCCACTCCAGACTCGTGGATTGTAGTTACGAACCAGGGCGTCAGGAGCTGCGTAGTTTGGCGGTAGCGGGGTTGGGTAGCGGGACGCGTGCCCGCCACCCAACCCTGACGATACTTGTGCGCGACTTATTTGCCGCCCTTCTTGTAGTATTCAGCCACTGCGTTCGCGATCAGCCGATCGGCCTCAGTTAGCCAGGCTTCGACCGACATCTCCCGCGGCAGGACCTTTTCGAAGAGTGGTGGCTCGATGAAGCTGGTCCAGTTGCTAAACCGCCAGCTTATATCCGGAAACCCCGCGGGACGTAGCCATAGTTGCCGGCGTTGGCCATAACCATGATGTGACGCAGAGTCGTCCTCTCACCGAACCCCGCCTTGTAGTGATCCAGAAGCGGCTTCCAGGCGTCTTTGTGCGGAATCATCCACTCCATGCCTTTCATATAGAACTCCGCACTGTTTTTCAAGCTTGACATGTACTTGAGGAGCTTCCAACCTAGATCCTTGTTCTTTGAGTCCTTGAATATGCCCATACCGTCGACAAAGTTTATGGTGGAATGCTGGGTACCCATAGGCGACGGGGCAAGATCCAGATATGGCCTCTCAACTACTGCCCGGTAATCCCAGGTACCAACGAGTCCATGGCCCCCTTGTCCTCAAAGACACCCCGCGGATACCAGTCGCCCACGTTTGTACCACTGTAGAAGGGTTTGTTGGTAAAATCCACGAAGAACTCAAGCACCTTCTGCAGTTTCTCCGTTCGCAGCAGGGACTTACCATTTTCATCGACAAAGTCGGTGCCAAAGAATCCCGGCCAGATAAGCGGCCAACCAAGACCAGAGAAGCCATACACCTCGGGTTTCCGGTCACCGTTGCGGTCGATGGTCAGTTTAGGAGCGATGGAAGAAGCCACCTTCTCCCATGTCCAGGTTGGGTCCTTGCCCCAGTCGGACGGCGGGGCAGGTAGGCCGGCGGCATCGAACATGTCGCGGTTGTAGACAAGCAGGAAGTGGTTGCGGCTGGTCGGAAGGGCATATAGCTTACCCCGGAAGTACCACTCGGAGTTCTTCCAGACCGCGGTGAGGTATCTATCCATGATCGGCTCTTTCTCAGCCGCAAGATAAGTATCGAGCGGTTCAAGCAGCTCCTGATACACCATGTCAGGGTGAGTATAGAGGGCAACATCTAGAGGTATCCCTGATTTCTTCAGGAAAATGGCGGCAAGAGCCGGGTTTTGATCGGGCTTTCCGTAGTGAACCTCGATCTCAGCGCCGATAGCCTGCCCGGCCATGGCAAAGAACTGCTTGACCTGAGCCTGAGTCATATTAGCTGGAGGAAGGTGAAGATAGACGTGGAGCTTCGGTGCGGCGGCCGCCACCGAGCCACTCAATAATGTGAGTACGAGCGACAACACCAGAAATGTGGATATGCGCCTTGCTGTGCGCATACTTATCCCTTCCCTCAAAGACCTTACACGAACGAATCCTCACGGCTTTAGGACCAAGACTTTGAAACAACTCTCAACCGACCCACCCTCAACCACAACCGGCGGTGATCCTACCACCTCCTCTGGTTGTCCCCTTATGCTGAGCTACCGTGGTCAGGGATAGCCTCTCTGGAAGAGAGCTCCACCGGGGCCTGTTGACGCAGCCGCGTCGTCGAGCCACGCACAACCAGGCGTGGTTCAAGAACAATGTGGCGCGGTGGAATTTCCCTGCGGCTTTCGATCCGCTCGATCAGCAACTCGGTGGCTATCCGCCCCAACTCATAGCTGGGTTGAGCCACAGTGGTAAGCGCCGGACGCACGGCCGCGGCGAGACGAATATTGTCGAACCCGACAACCGCCATTTCCTCCGGAACTTTGACCCCTAACTCTTCCAGGGCCATCAAGACCCCAATAGCCATCAGATCGTTTTGCGCGAAGATTGCCGTCGGCCGTTCCAGCTGCTGGTCTGTTGGCATCCCGCCCGCCTGCGCCCTATTCTGCTTTAGCTGTTCAAACTCACGCATCTTTTGCAGAGTAAGCTGATAGGCACCTTCCTGAGTGGCATCGTTCTTTGAGAGCTGCCAGGAATAGAGGTTGGTAGCTACGGGGATCTGGGCATCGATTAACCCTTCGCGGAATCCTTTGTATTTCGGATCGCAGGTATCACCAATCACAGCCATGTGGGTGTGCCCCAGGTCGACCAGGTGCTTGGCTACCAGATATCCACCTCGGAAGTGATCGGTTTCGACCGAGTCAAAGCTGGGGTTGGTACGGGTGAGAAGGGCAACCGGGATGGAAGAGCGGGTCAACCAGTCCAGATGCGGTTCAACCTGCGAGGGAACAAGAACGATACCGTCAACCTGCCGTGAACGGAGAATGCCAAGCGATTCTTTCTCGCGATAGAGGTTCCAGTCGGTGTTGCTCAGAAGAACGCTATATCCATGTTGGGCTGCCACGTCCTCCACTGCCCGTACCACGTCTGGGAAGAAGGGGTTGGAGATGTCCGGGATCACGACACCGAGCAGTCTCGAGCGGCTGCTCACAAGGCTCCGGGCCACCGCATTGGGCTGGTAATTCAGCTCCCGTGCCAGCTGCAAAACCCGTTCGCGAAGCTCCGGGCTGACGGTGGGATGACCGTTGAGAATGCGAGAGACCGTAGCAGGCGATACCCCGGATAGTTTGGCAATATCCTTGATCGTCACCACACTATCGCCCCCCAACCTTCCTTGTGGTTCATGGGACAGGTATACTGCTGGCTTGCTGCAAACGTATTCTCAAGCAACTCCGACTACGGCCATCCACTTTCCGCAGTGTCAGCCGGACACAGTTGCAGTTTATGTGTGGCCAACCAGATTTACCAGCCAGCTGCTCACCTATACGAATCCAGGAATTCACCATCCCCCGGTGTGAAAACGCAATCTTGTGTTTACATGGTAAGCCAGCCATGGGAAGCGGGTCAAGTGGCATGTTTAACCTGCCACTCTCCCCATCTTCTGGCCGGCCAGCTTTCGGATACAATGTGATAAGCGGAGATGAACGGGATCAAGCCAGACGGGTCGAGCTGGCGGTTGCACACTGACCTTTCGCTGGCCCGGAAGAGAGTGGCCCGGGGAGTGGTAGAGGGTGGGGCTGGAGGGACATTCACCCCGGCAGAGCAGATGGGCGGAGCTGCCTGATCATTCGGTTGCCCTGGCACTGGCAGCGGTGGTAGGGGCAGGGACAGCACTGGTCGTTATAGGTTTCCGTTACCTTATAACCACATTACAGACGCTCTTTTTCGACACTCTGTACCTGGATGTGCTCGCCTGGGGAGGACAGGTGCTGCCACCCATCCTCGGCGGAGCTCTGATTGGTCTGCTCAGCTGGTTGAGCCGCGGCCGACGCCGGCCCACCGACCTCGGCACGTTGCTCCCTCTCGAGCCCCTGCCGGGACTTGCCGGTATCATTGAGGCGGTGGCGCTGGCGGGCGGAAGAATGCCGTACAGGCAGGCTATTCCCTCGGCTCTAACCGCTGCGATCTCTATCGGCAGCGGCGCATCCCTCGGGCCGGAGGACCCCAGCCTGCACATGGGCGCAAGCCTCGGCTCGGCTCTGGCGCAGCGCCTGCGGGTGGCCGAGGAGAACATGCGCCTCCTGGTAGCGGCAGGGGCAGCCGCAGGCCTCGCCACCACCTTCAATGCACCGATTGCGGGTGTCTTCTTTGCCCTGGAAGTAATCCTCTTTGACTACGCCCCCGGTTCATTCGGTCTGGTAGTTCTGGCCTCCGTGCTCGCCTCCGCCGTAGCCCAGGCCGTGCTTGGAACTCATCCCGCCTTTGTCATTCCCTCCTACCGCCTGGGCAGTCTGGCCGAGCTCCCCTTCTTCGGAGTTCTGGGACTCCTGGCTGCCGGCTGTGCCGTCCTCTTTACTCGCAGCATCGAGATGGCCGAAGAGCGCGGTTCAGCTCTGCCCGTGCCCGCACCCCTGCGTCCAGTACTGGGAGGGCTGGTACTTGGCCTTCTTGCCCTGCTCTTTACGCCTCAGATCTTTGGCTCCGGCTACAACACCATCGAACTGCTGCTGCTTGGCGAGTACTTCCCCATCCTTTCTCTGGCCCTGCTGCTGTTGCTGAAGATCCTGGCCACGGCCGTCAGCCTTGGCACGGGGTTCGTGGGCGGTGTCTTCGCACCTTCTCTTTTCATCGGCGCAATGCTGGGTGGGTTGTACGGAAAGCTCCTGGAACTGGCCCTGCCGGGCACGATCTCAGCGCCGGCAGTATACGCCATCGTCGGAATGGCAGCCATGCTGGCCGCCACCATCCGTGCCCCTCTTACCGCTCCTCTGATCGTTTTTGAGATGACCCGAGATTACCGCCTGATTGTCCCGCTACTCGCCGCCGTGGGAATGGCGGTGCTGCTGGCGGAGCGATGGTTACCCCATGGGATTTACCACGCCCCCCTGCGCCGGCGCGGGATCAACCTGGTGCGCGGCCGAGATATCGACGTTATGCAGGGGGTAACCGTCGAGGAAGCGATGAGCCGCAATGTGGTATTCCTGCCTGCGACGCTGCCTCTGGCTGAAGCCCGCCAGGCCCTGCAACAAGCCCATCAACCGGCCGGCGTAGTTGTGGATGCCCAGGGTCTGCTGCTGGGCATCGCCTCCCTGGCCGACATCGACCTGGCGCTTACTACCGGGACAATACCCAGGCGGGCAGTCGGAGATGAGGCGGCGACCGGCGTCGGGACAGCAGGTGGGGCTTGGACCAGGACCGCAAGTGCGGCGGGCACCTCGGCGCCGAGCACGGCGGGGCGTGCGGCGGAGACTGGGGTCGAGACTGAGACTGGGACTGGGACAGGGACTGGCACTGGCACTGGCACGGAGGCGAAGACTTCGGCCGACCTTGCGCCCGCACCCGCACCTTCGTCACCGGACTCGGCCTCTTCCTTCTCTCCCGAGGGATCTTTCGAGGGGCAAGCAGCTCCCGCCTCTGCGCTCACGGTCATGGCCGTCTGCATTCCCGATCCGGCAACGGCCTCTCCGGGCCTCTCCATGTGGGAGGCCCTCCGGCTCATGAGCAGCCAGAACCGGCCCTGGCTACCTGTGGTAGCCCCCCATGACCCGCGGCGAGTGGTCGGTATGATAACCCGGGAGGACATCGGCCGGGCCTATGAACTGGCCCTCATCCGCAAGACGGCCCTTCAACACCGGGCGGAGATGATCCGGCTCAGCTCGCTCACGGGAGCCGAGGTACTGGAGATCAAGGTTCCCCGCACGTCGCCTGCTATCGGAAAACGCCTGGTCGACCTGGGGTTACCCCCGGCATGTGTCATAGCCTCGATACGCCGGGGCCGCCAGGTTCTCATTCCGCACGGAGCAACCCAGCTCCGATCAGGAGATGTGCTGGTGGCCGTCTGCGATCGCAGCGTCGTAGAGGCTTTGCGCGCCAGTGTTATGCCCAAAGCAAAGCAGGGGCCGAAGTGAGTACCGGCCCCTGTTGTGCTGGCTCTGCTCCAGGTTGCTCGCAGTCCAAACGGTCCAGGTTCAGACCTTGAATCCCGCCACCAACTGCTGCAGTTTCTGGGCCATCCCGGCCAGAGTCTGGGCCGAAGCCGAGATGGTCTGCACCGTCTGACTGGCATTCTCGGCCGAAGCCGCAACCTCCTCTGCCGAGGCTGCGCCCTCCTCCGAGACGGCTGCCACCGAGTCGATTCCCTGGCGAATCTCCTCGATACCGGCCGCCATCTCCTCCGTCGCCGCCTGGTTTTCTTCTGCCACAGCTGCTATGCGGTGCACAGCTTCTTCGATGGCCGTGCTTGCCTCCTCGAGAGTACCGGCTGCAGTCACCAGCGAGGCGATAGCCGCCTCTGCCTCTTTAGCCCCCTCCTCAATCTGGTCTAGAGCTCGGGTCGCTTCCTGTACCAATTGCTCACCTGCCTCCACATCCCGGACGCTGACCCCCATCCCTTCGCCCGCTTCGGCAGTCGCCTTCTGGATGCGAGTGACAATATCGGCGATGGCCTTCGTTTCGGCCGTCGTTCTTTCGGCCAGCTTGCGCACCTCATCGGCCACTACCGCAAAGCCACGGCCCTGTTCACCGGCGCGGGCGGCCTCAATAGCAGCATTGAGAGCCAAGAGGTTGGTCTGATCGGCCACCTCACTGATAACCTCCAGAATGCGACCTATGTCGCGGGTATTGTTCTCAAGCGCCCGAATCAGGCTGTAGACAGAAGTTGCGTCGGCTTTGATCCGGGCGATACTGGCGTTGACCTTCTCGATCACCTCACCGCCCTCTTTGGCAAGGCTCGAACTGTTTGCCACCACTTGCCGTACGGTATGCAAAAGCGACCGGTTGCTCTCCAGTGCTGAACGCATGCTATCCACCTTTGCCAGGGACTCTCGGACGCTGGCTACCTGGTTCTCCGCCCCTTTGGCCACCCGGTTTACCGCCGTCTGCAACTGCGTAATGGAGTGGGCGGTGTTACTCACCGCCGAACTCTGCTCCTGCGCCCCCTGCGCTACCTGCTGAATAGTGTTGGAGATCTGCTCTATGGTGGCGGCAAACTCTTCGGTCGAAGCCGAAAGTTCCTGGCTGGCGGCGGACAGGTCGTGGGCCGCGCCGACTACCGCCCCGATGATCCGTTGCATATTCTGATGCATGTGGGCAAGTGCCTCGCCCAGTACCTGAATCTCATCCCCCGTCTTGATCGGCGGAATCTCAACTGTCAGGTTGCCGGCTGCTATCTCACCAGCCACCTTCGTGAGTTGTGCCAGCGCCCGGGTGATGGCGTTACTGAAAAAGAAGGCAACCCCCAATCCGAACAGGAGGGCTACCACCAGCGCTACCACGGTGAGGATCATACCCCACCGCCGTGAATTGTCGGCTTCCTGCCGAAGCTCCGCCTGCCGGGAATCCAGATGTTTCCGCCACTCGTTCAGCGTCGTATCCAACCGGGCACTGATCTCATTGCCCCGGGTATGAACGGCTACCGCCGCGTCTGCTCCCCCGCCGCTGAGCAACTCCCGACCGAAAGCCTCGTACTCCTCCGCAATTGCCCGGACCTGGGCCAGGTACTTTTCCGACCCCGTTCCTTCGGTCTGCGCCTCCAGGGTGTCCGAGATTACCCGAATCCGATCTGCGGCATTGTTGAACTCTTCGGCCGCCGCTGGATCGTAGGTGAGCAGGAAGTTCAGCAATGCTTTGCCCTGCAGCATCATCTCGCTGCGCAACTTCTCCATGTTCACAGTGACAGGCAGGAATCGGTCGGTTATTATTTCATAACCGTTAACAATTGTCCGCTGGACCACCAGGGATGTGCCGCTCACGATAGCGAACAATAACAATATTGCGAGAAATGTAAACAACAACTTGAAACGGATTGACACTTTCACTTATGCCACCTCAGTCTCCAGAGAGTCGTTCACCCACTTCCTTGCTTCGGTAGATTCGGGCCTGGTCTTTATCGAGGTGCCCGCTCGCAGCCACGCAGCCAGGAGAGTTTGCAAAGCAAATCAGCAGTGGTAGACTCGAAAGGCAGGCGGCGCCAGAACTATGCCAAGCGGGGAGGAAGTCGTTACAATGCCACGCGTGCGCGTGGTTACCGACAGTACAGCCGACCTTTCATCCGAGCTGATCCAGCGCTTCGACCTTACCGTCATACCTCTCTACGTCCGCCTCGGCGATCAGGTGTACCGGGACGGAGTGGATCTGCAGCCGGAGCGTCTTTTTGAATACGTGGCGTCCACCGGAAATCTCCCGCAGACCTCGATGCCCACTCCCGCCGACGTTGAAGCTATCTTTCGTCCGATAATCGAAGCAGGCGACGATATCATCTACGTGGGTCTGTCTTCCAAGCTGTCGGGAACATTCCAGGCGGCCCGTATCGCCGCCCAGTCTTTCCCCAGCGATCGCATCGCGCTGGTTGATTCGCTAAACCTGTCAACGGGGATTGGCCTGCTGGCTCTTTATGCAGCTGAGTTGGCCGCAGCCGGCCTGCCGTTGCCCGAGATCGCCGGCAAGGTACAGGCACGAGTACCACTGGTGAAGACGTCCTTTATTATCGACACCCTCGACTACCTGTACAAGGGCGGGCGGTGTTCAGCCATGCAGAGCATCGTGGGGAGTCTTTTGCGGATCAAACCTCGCATCGAGGTAATCGACGGAAAGCTGGAGGTCGCGGAGAAACTGATGGGGTCGCGGGCCAGGGCTCTGGCGAGCCTGCTTCGCTGGTGCCTGCAGGATAAGGAAAGGATTGATCTGCACCGGATTTTCGTCACCCACGCCGCCTACCCCGACGGTGCTAACTACCTGGCCTCCGAGTTGTACAAGGCTCTGCCGGTCAAAGAAGTCCTGGTCACAGAAGCAGGAGCGGTCATCTCCAGCCACTGCGGTCCGGGCACGGTCGGCATTCTTTACTCATTAACGGGCTAAACGGGGCTCGGCCGGGGTCGCAGCAATCAGACCCCTCAACCCTTCCGTTCACTCTCTACCAGGATGGTCACCGGGCCATCGTTTACCAGTTGCACGGCCATCATCGCGCCAAACTGCCCTGTCTGCACCGGCACACCTTGCTGCCGCACGTACTCCACAAACATCTCATAGAGAGGACGGGCTAGCGCGGCCGGCGCCGCTTCCGCAAAACTGGGCCGCCGCCCCCCGCCGGCATCGGCGTAGAGTGTAAACTGGGAGACAATAAGGACCTCCCCGCCGACATCCCGGATGCTCCGGTTCATCCGTCCCTTCTCATCGTCGAAAATCCGCAGCTCCACCACTTTGCGAGAGAGGTAGGCTGCATCCTGCGGGGTATCGCCCCGGCCCACGCCAAGCAGTACCAGAAGCCCCCGCCCGATGGCCGCGATGAGTTCTCCGTCAACCGTCACCGACGCTGAACTTACCCGCTGGATTACCGCGCGCACACCACTCACTCATTTCCAGGTCCCAATCGGTTCACCCGGACTGACGAACTTTCGTGGTTCAGCATAAGCTGCATTATCGCCACATCCAACCAGCGCCCGAATTTGTACCCGACTTCCTTCATAACGCCCACCATACGAAAGCCGAGCGCGGTGTGCAAGTGGATGCTCGCCGCGTTACCGCCTTCAATCCTGGAAATGACAGTATGCAGGCCAAGCCGCCTGCCTTCTGCGAGTATGGCCGCCATTAGCTTCCGGCCTATACCCTGCCCTCGATAGTCCCGGTGAACGTAGACCGAAAGCTCTACCGTCCCGTCATAAGCAGCCCGGTCGGACCATCTGCTCAGTGAGGTCCAGCCGCAAACCCGACCACCCACAACGGCCACGAGAATGGGATGACGCTCATCATGTTCATCGTACCATCGCTCCATCTCCGCCATGGTCTTTGGTTCGTAATCAAACGTGGCCGTCGTATTCAGAATGGCATCGTTATAGATGTCGCGTATGAACGGAATATCGGCCCTTTCGGCACGACGAAGCGTGCAATTCACCAGCAGCTCACCTCAGGACGCTTCCGCCGGGTTGACCCGGCCCGGCACGCCCCGGCCGGCCGGGTTAGGGTTAGGGTTAGGGTTAGGGTTACTTGAGTTATGCTATGCTTCGCCTCCCGCTATCACCTGGTAGACACCGGTATGCCCCTGGGCAAGCCAGCGCTCTATGGAACGCATGGCAACCTCGGCATCCTCTTTCTCCAGGTAACGCCCGAAGACGAAGCCGTTGACCACCAGCTCCCACCGGCCCGTCTGGGTGGGACGGATGGCAAGGCTCGTCAGGTCCGCTATCTGCATCCCGTCCTGCGACTTGATCCACGCCTTTCCCGTCGGGGGCCGGCTGACATTCGCAGACGGGTTGCTACCCCGGTTGGTCTGATAGGGATTGGGGTACGACAGCGGTGTGGGAATCGGTTGCTTGCGGAAATTACCACTCTTATCGACCAGGAAAATCAACCTCCCGTTTGATCGCCTCAACAAAATCAAGGACGTGCGCTTCCTCGGTATCAAACGAGGTCATCCATCTGACCTCTACCTCGTCGGCCGAGGCATTCTCATCCCAGACGTAGAAGAAGTACTTAGCCTGCAGCCCGGCAACCGCCCGGCGGGGTATGCGGGCAAAGACGGCATTGGCCTCCACTTTTTGGGTAATAGTAACACCTGGTACCCCCTGCAGTCTATCAGCAAGCAACCGGGCCATGCGGTTGGCATGCCGGGCATTTTCCAGCCACAGATCGTCTGTGAGCAGCGCCTCGAACTGCACCGCGACGTACCGCATCTTGGCGGCCAACTGCAACCCTTGCTTGCGAAGGAATCGAAACTCTCTGCTAAGCGTCGGGTTGAAGAAGACCACGGCCTCACCAAACATCAACCCGTTTTTCGTCCCGCCAAACGAAAGGACATCCACCCCGGCATCGGTGGTGAGCGCCCTCAGGCTCACACCCAGGCTGGCAGCGGCATTAGCCAGCCGGGCACCATCCATGTGCAGGAACATCCCCCGGTTGTGCACGAAGTCGGCAAGCTCCCGGATCTCGTCCGGGGTGTATACGGTGCCGTATTCGGTCGCCTGGGTGATAGAGACGACTTTAGGCTGCGCGTGGTGCTCGACGCCTGATACGTGCAGGTGACTGCGCACCTGATCCACTCTTATCTTACCATCGGATGTGGGCAAGGGGAGGAGCTTGCAGCCGGTGAATCGCTCCGGGGCGCCACATTCATCCGTATAAATGTGAGCGGTCTCGGCGCAGATAATGGCATTGTACGGGCGCACCAGCGAGGCAAGTCCCAGGACGTTTGCCCCTGTGCCGTTAAAAACGAAGAACACCTCGACATCCGGGCCAAACACTTCCCTGAACTTGGCGACCGCTCTCCGCGTATAGACATCCTCACCATAGGCCAGGACGTGCCCCCGATTGGCTCGTACGATTGCCTCGATTATTTTAGGGTGAACCGGAGCATTGTTGTCACTGGCGAAGTTCATCGTCGCCGGTATGGCGTTCATTCCAAAGCCTCCCATCCTCCGTCATTGGTTATTCTACCCGTTGTCCAGTGGTTCGTCCCCATGCTCCCCCCGGATGGTCGGCACGTAAGGCCGTGTAAGAGCCGGTCGTAGACCGGCGCTACCTCATGAAAGACGTGGGCCGCCTCTGCAATGGTCATGTCGAGCGTGTGGGCAATGCTATATCCCTTGTAGCGGACCTCCAGCACCCCCTCCTTGAACCGCCGGCCCCGGCAGACCGGGCACCGCACCTCCACGTCGGGCAAAAGCGCAACAGCAACTCCTTTAGCCGATGATCTCAGGATTTCCCAGCCGGAGCCTCTGTTGCATCATTGTCGCCTGGAACAAGGTCATACCTGGCTCAAGCACGGGCATCACTCTTGAAAGATAGGCCCGGCAGTCTGCCGGGCCTATCTACCTCCCATCTATGGGTCCGACGCATCTGTCTCTGCGCCGACTTGACCTACTCCCCCGTCCCCTCGCGCCACCACCTGCGCTATCTCTTTCATCCCTCCACGAGGTTTTTCCTACCGCGAACCCGCAATACACAACACGACAGTTCAGCCTGCGGGACGCCGGCGGGCGGCTTACCTGGCCGGCGCGCAGGGAGCAGTCGATCCCCTCACTTCCAGCGTAGTCGGATACACCACCCGGACCGGCTTATCTTCCGGGCTCAACTCACCCCGCAGGCGCCTGGCGATTGCGTCGATTATGATCTCGACCGCCTTCTCGCCCATCTCTGCCTTGGGTATTCTCACCGTCGTCAAAGCGGGCTGCAAGAGCCGAGCCTCTGCGTTATCATCAAAGCCGACGATAGATAGGTCCTCCGGAACACGGACTCCCCTCGCCCGTGCCGCTTGCATCATTTGAACGGCAATCAGATCGTTGAAGCAGAGGACGGCCGATGGCCGGTCAGGCGCGTCAAGCAGCGCCAAGGCGGTCTGGTAGGCGGCCTCGGTCACAGGGATTCCACTGGGGACAAGGTAGAGCCTCTCCGCCAGCCCGTACCGTCTGACACTGGCTCGATAGCTGACTGCTCTATCGCAGGTATCCGAAGGGCTCAAGAAGCCGATCGCTCGATGTCCCAACGAATACAAATGGTCTATTGCCAGACGTACACCCTGTGACGTATCCACCCCCACGATGGGGAAATCGCTCTCCGTCAGGTCGTCTCCCACAATCACCACCGTGAGACCGCAAGCTGACAGTTCTCGGAGAAGACGCCGACGACGCTCCCAACCAGTGACCGGCCTATGAATCAGCCCGGCTACGCCCGACCGGAGCAACTGGCGAAGGCTGCTCTCCGCCGTATCGACCTCGCTCGCCGGTACCGTGGTTATCACTACCAAGAGACCATGATGGCGCGCCTTCCTCTCGATAGCTTCTGCCAGCTCTGCGTAATACGAGTTGGTGAAGCTTTCGATCTCGACGGCAATCACCCTGGACTCACCGGTACGCAGACCGCGGGCCAACCAGTTTGGCCCGGCAAATCCCAGCTCCCGAGCCGCCCTCAAAACCAGCTCGCGAGTACGGGCGTGGACTCCCGGGGCATTGCGCAACGCTCTTGAAGCGGTCGACGGAGAGACGCCGGCCCGCCTGGCGACATGTTCGATAGTAACAGGACCACGAATCACGGGGTCTGGCATTCGTGCTTACTCCTCATTTACCCGATGTAACAAGTATCAAAGGCGATAGACGTGTACCGCGAAGGGTGCGAAGTGGTCGCGAATCTTGCCCTCCTCGACCCGAACCGCCCGACTTTCATACTCGACGGTAACCAAAGAAGGAACATATGGTAGCCCGTCAAGCTGGATGTCAGCGGTAATCTCACGATTTGTACAGTTAACTGCGACAACGAAAAACTGGCCGTCCGATCCGATTAAACGTACATCAATACCATCTGCTTCCGTTGATGCCCACGCGAAACCGTACGCACTGTCCAACAGGTAGCGTGGCCCCATTTCGGCGAGTTCCCGATTGAGCCGCGGAAAGAAGTCCATGAGTTCCTTGTTGAACTTGAAGCCGCTCCCCCAGCCGTCCAGGCTGTCACCGTAGCCGTAGAAGATGAGCCCCTTCGCTCCGTGGTTCAGAGCCAGATAGCTCATGGCCCGTAGCTCGTCCGGCGTGGGCCAACGGTTCGTTGATCCAGCCGAAGGCGCCCGGTGCGCCTGTATCGCGGTCCATACCGGCTTGGTATACCGGGTGGCAGCCAGCGCCTGACGGGTAGCCCGCCCCACACCCGCAATGTCATCCACATGAGACCCGATCACGTAAGGGTCGGTCGAGAAGATATCCGTCCACCTGGAATGGAGTTCAAAGAAGCTTGCCGTGACCTCGAGTACGAATACCGGGTGGAGACGATCGGCTGCCTTGATAGCATAGTAGCCCTTTCTCATATCGTCTTCGGAAACACCAGCCCCGGGTTCATCTACCAGATAGTAACCCAAAGTAGCTGGGTGGAACCGTAAAGCCGAGGTCAGAGAGGCAATATCCGTAAACATCTGCCTCTGGTTACGGACAAGTTCGGAATACTCTATCAGCACCTTGAGCCCGTGACGTTCAGCTTCATTCATAAATTCCAGGAGTTTAGGAAGATCTAATTGCGAACTGACGAGGGGACTTACTACGAAGTTGAATCCAAGTTCCTTTATAAGGCCCAAATCGGTGCTTGCCACGTGATACGTCCCGATCGGGAAAAACAGCTCATCGTTGACCAACGTCGTGAGATCGTCGCCTATCTTGACCACGGACGCCACGCTGGCATCGCACACGACCAGCTCAGCCGCATGCCCGGCAACAACCCCGTCGCTTGCGACCAGACGAGCAGCCAGATAATACTCTCCTTCTGCCAACCGGCCAGCCGGGTATTCAAACTGCCACTCCGTTTCAATACCCAGCCGTGTGTCAGCAGTTTTAGCATTGCCAAGAATCTTCGCAAGCGAAATGGTTTCCAGGAGGATCCTCTCCCCGATACTTCTCCTAGGCATCGCCAGTGTCTCGAGTCTGAGAGCTTCCTTGTCCATCTGCTCAATGACGCCTGGCGGAACCTCCAGCTTGACACTCCCCCTGATCAGTTCGCGGCGCGCAAAGTGGCTACCGACAAGCTCCAGGACAACACGGGGCTCGGCGGGAGGCTCGACAAACTGGAATGTCTCGCCCGCAGCAAGCCTGGCACTATTATCCGCCAGGTTTGCCACGGCAGCAGTGGTCATCCCGAACAGGGTCGTTACGACCAGCGTTCCTTTTCCCACCCGCGCCACAAGTATCACAGGCAGCCCGGACCAGTCCGTGGCCGCCACCTTATACGCCTCACCCCATTCAATGAAATGGGACCAGAATGCCCCATTGGCACCCGGCCGGGGGCTATCAAAGAAGGCAACCTTCCTTTGAAAGATCCCTTCCTGGCCTTTGGGAACACCTTCTGATTTAACCGCGAACTCGGCCCCCAGCTCCCGGAGCCAATCAACCTGTGCCGGGTAGTTCATATCTGCAAAGATCGCCAACCCGCCCGACTCCAGAAACGCGCGAAACTTTCCGGCATAGGGACGGAGGTCGCGCGAATTGCCATAATTCCACAACCCGGTCGTGAGGATGATATCATAGTCCGCCAGCCTATCCGACCATTGCCCGATCTCCGTGTTCTCGACGAGATCGAACTCCCAACCCAGATCCTTCAGTACCTGATCATACTCACCTTTGTGGACGTAGTTATTGTTCACCCCGGAGCTGTAGATCACCAAGACTCTCGTGCTTCTGTCAGCGGCTGCCAGAACAATCCCGCAGCCGCTGAGAGCAAAAACCGTGATCAAGGCAAAGACCAGCGATAATGACGTCAGGACGGACAGCACGCACCTATCGGCCACACCCAATCCCCCTCCCACTCAGCCTCATCTCGGAATCTGCGGTCCCTGGAAGGGTTCGGCCAGGAGCTTGTCAACGATCGGTTTCACCTCGTCCAGCCACGCGTCCAGAGATACTGTTCCCTGGTAAAGATCCGACCATTTGCGGCTGAGCGCATCAAGAATACGACTCTGGTTTGGTGGATAGTAAGGCATACGGCCGCGCTCCACGCTTATTAAGAACGTCGACCAGTTGGGTGGGCTAGGCTGACTGATATACTTGCTTATCAGGTCCTTGCGGACAGGAACGCCACTACCACCCCGCACCGAGAAAATATCCTGTCCCTCGTAAGACATCAGGTACTTAATGAACTCCCAGGCGGCATCGGCATGCGCACCTTTTGGTATCACATAGAGCGCAGAATTCACCCATGAATACGCCCCTTTTGGCCCGCCAGGTGTCGGTGCAAAGTCGAAGTTGACACCGCTTGACCTGATACTCGTTATGTCCCAAGTACCGGTGTTCCACATGGCCAGTCTGCCCTGCCAGAAGGCATGAGCAACGCTACCGTCCGGCGGATATACCTTGTATCTATGGATCAAATCGAGCAGGAATTGAATTCCTCGCCTTGCCGGCTCAGAGTCGAGAACAAATCTATCATCGCGAGTGAAAATATCTCCACCGAAAGACCATATTATCTCCGGTATATCTGCTAGCAGGACACTTGGACCAGTACTGAACCAGAATCCTATACCCCAACGATTCTTGCTCGGATCTGTCAGCTTCCTCGCCGCAGTGAGCAATTCGTGCTCCCACCTCCAGAAAGAATCTGGGTACTTGATACCTGCGTTGTCCAGCATATCCTTGTTGAAGGCAAGAGCACGGGTGGCAATGGTCTGAGGAAACCCATACAATTGACCATTGACTTGCAATGGCATGATGATCTGGGGGAAGAACACATTCATGTCGTACTTGTCGTCTTCGATAAAGCCATTGAGTGACGTCAGAAGGCCAGCTCGCACCCAGTCGTTATATTGCGACTCGTGCAGCCTGACTATGTCAGGAGGGGTACCAGCCGCTATCCCGACCAGAGCCTTAGAGTGAACATCATCCCATGAGCCGGGCACCCATTGTATCGTTACCTGGATATCCTGGCGGCTAGCGTTGAATTTGTCGACACGCTCCTTCCATAACTGGTACTCCGGTGGGTTAGCCACAAACATGAAGCTGACTTTTTGAGGGGCCGCGTGAGCGGCCCCCCCGCCGGCAGACAGCGAAACACCCAGCCCGACTCCACATACCACGATGAACAAAGCCATGGCCAAGAAGGCCGTTCGATATACTGCCGGCCGCTCGTCATGGTCCTTTCCCGACCTCAGCATCGCTGCTTCCTCCCTCCTGGGCTGAAACCTATTATGGACCGGATCACTTATCAACCTTGGCCAAAGCCGCATTGACGCGTTCCTCGGCCTGCTTAAGTGCGGCCGAAGGCGATAGTTGCCCTAGTATGGCTTGAACCACCAGGTCATGAACAGTGCCTCGCCACTCAGGACCAGCTTTAAGCGGTTGCAGCTGTGCTGATTGCAGGAACGTCAAGAAGCGACGGCGCTGTGGCTGTGTGACCAGTGAGTCCAGCCATGCTTTGCTGGTATAGAAGGGGATGTACGGGCTACGATGGGAACCCATTACCTGGTACTTCACTTCACGCGACGCATTGTACCATTCCAGGTACTTCCATGCCAGATCCGGATGCTTGGTGGTCACCGGAATCGCCCTGTAATTCACCCACACGTCCGTATCGGTCTTCTGACCCATCGGTCCTTTAGGGAAGATGGCAAAGTCAATTCTTACATCGGGGGCTACTCCCTTCAGCTCGTTATCTATCCATGGTCCCGTATGTAATATCCCGACCTGTCCCTTGACAAACGCGTTCAGATTTGCAAAGTCAGCACGCGCAACTTTGTACTGATTCCACAGTTGACTCAGGAACTTAAGGGACTCAACTCCCTCGGGAGAGTTGAACGCCGCACGCGTCTCATCGGCATTGAAAAACTTGCCGCCATTCGCATAGAACCACGGCCACCATGTTTCCACTCCGGGATCCGCTGCATATCCTACCTGCAGATATCTTCCTGTACCATCGACTCTCGTCAGTTTACGCGCTATCTCGAGGAACCGGTTCCAATCCCATGTCTGCGCAGCAGCGCTGTCCAGCCCGGCTGCTTCGAAAAGATCCAGCGACAGCATTAGAACGTGAAAATCCGCAATCCACGGAATAGCATAAATCTTGCCTCCCACCGTTACTGGAGGCAGCGAGGAAGGAACGAAGTCACTCAAAGATATGTTACTTTCCCGGAGGTAATCGTTGAGCGGAAGCAAGAACCCTGACTCCGACCAGGCCCGGCTGGACCGGTAGCTGACCTGCACGGCATCCACCGGTACACCGGCCGCCATCGCCACCGGAAACTGAACCTCTATATCGGGCGATGGTCGCAGGATGAAGTCGACACCAAACTTGTCCTCTACCGTCTTCTCAACGTAGTCCCACCACGTCTTGCCTTCTTTTGTGCTTCTATCGAACCAATCCCACTGAACCAACGTTGTTCGGCCCAAGGCAACATCCGAGGCGACAACAAGGAAAACCAGGCAGGTCACGATCACGATCCGAAGAAGCTTTCCCAACACGGCTAACCTCTCCTTCCTCCCAGGATTGATGGTGCTCGCCCCAGCGAACCGTGCCGCCGCCCGGAGCAGGGAGCTTTGGCAACGTTGCCAAACACCGCGGCTCTTTCTTCGCCTTAGCGGCGTCAATTCCTTCCTCGTTGACAGACGGGTTTCAACTTTTTCTAGGAATTCCGCAAAGGGCGCCGGGCGTTCCACAAACTGGCTGCGTTTGCAGTTGTACATGGTCTCGCCGCGCGCACACTTGCATAATGGACGGTTTGCTGGAGGAACAGCGACGTCGCAGTCGTGGCGCGTAGCTGTTCTGTTACTCGATAACGATGACAGGGAGTGATGCCCAGTGTCGCTTAACAACGTAAACTGGACCTCGTCCCGCCACGACCGCCCCCGCTCGCAGCTGTCGCCCGAGTCCGGGACGGGATGCAGCGACCTGGATCAGGAGCAGGCACACAACCAGGGACTCGGCCTCGACGAGAAGATCGAGGCTAAGGTGCGGGCTGTTCTGCGCGGTGACAGGGAGTTGCAGCAGTATCACCTGCAGGCGGAAGTTCACGAGGGTGAGGTGAAGCTGGCAGGCACGGTGCGGGAGGGTGAGCACCGCCGCCGCGCCGAAGAGCTGGTGGAAGATGTGCCGGGAGTGTTGCAGGTACAGAATGAGATCAGGGTCGAGCGGCAAGGTTGACTTACCGGGATGGCCCGGCCTTGCCGTATTTCCAGAGTCAACTTGAACCGCCGGCTGCCCCCGCTTCCGCTCTCACCGGTACGGGGGCGGCCTTCCCCCCGACCACTTTGACCAGTACCGCTTTACCACGCAGTATCAGGCGGACCGAAGGTTCGGCCAGTTCCACCACTTCCACCGCCACGGTAGCATGGCGAGCGCCGATCTCGGTGACCCGGGCGACGGCTTCCAGCGGTAAGTTCATGCTTACCGGCGCTTCCATACTGATCTCGAGCGCTCGCAGCACGCCCACCCCCGTCTGGGAGTGGCCGCATGCCTCGGTAGCAGCATCGATGGCGATCCCTACCGGGATTGTCGTCATGGGATGCAAGTCTTTGCCCAGCGGCACCTGGCTGCCGGCGACCGGATTCATCAGAAGGTCAAAAATGCCCGGGTGCAGGCGCACTCGCGCCAGGTCGCCGACGGTGATACTGTCCGGTACGGCCCGGGCCACCTGCACCACCTCGGGGGCAAAGAGTTGAATGATGGGTGTCGGCAAGAAGAACACCGCCTTCGTTCGACATGAATCGGCTCACGGTCATGCTATCATTGAAATGCTCCGCCCTCCAGCGGTCTGCAGCGCATACTTGTGACGGGGGCAAGTTCTCGTTACTGACGGGGTTCCGGGAGGTTGTCGGAAGAACGACGAAAGAGGCATATGGCACGGATCCTGGTTGTTGATGACGATCCCCGCCTCGGCGCGCTGCTGCGCCGCTCCCTGGGCCTGGCCGGGCATCAGGTTCAGGTGGCTGGCGACGGCGAAGCCGGGCTCAAAGCCGCCCTGGCCGATGATCCAGACCTGGTCATCCTCGACTGGATGCTTCCGGGAATGGACGGGCTCGAGGTCTGCCGCCGACTGCGGGCGGCCAGCGACGTACCGATTCTCATGCTCACCGCCAAGGACGCCGTGGAGAACCGGGTGGCAGGACTGAAGACGGGAGCTGACGACTACCTGATAAAACCCTTCGCAGTCGAAGAGCTGCAGGCCCGGGTTGAGGCGCTGCTGCGACGGGACCGGCGGAGGAGCCGCACAGACGGCAACAAAGAGAAAGAGGAGAGGCCTCCTGAAGTCCTTACCTTTGCCGACCTCTCCCTCGACACGGGGACGCGCACCGCCCGGCGGGGTAACCGGGAGATTCCCCTCTCCACCACCGAGTTCGAGCTCCTGTCACTCTTCCTGCGCCGGCCGCGCCAGGTTCTCACCCGTGACCTCATAATGGACCGGGTGTGGGGGTACGACTTCGCCGGCGAGTCCAACGTGCTCGAGGTGTACATCGGGTATCTCCGCCGAAAGCTAGAGCAGGGTGGTGAGCCGCGGTTGATTTACACCGTGCGGGGCGCAGGCTACGTCCTGCGTGAACCGAGTTCCTTATGAGCTTGTTGTGGTCGCATCTTCACCGGCCGAACTTGCAGTGGCGGTTGTCGATCAGGTGGCGACTGTCCCTGTGGTATGCATCGGTTCTCGCAGCTGCTCTGGCACTCTTCGGCCTGCTGCTTTACGTCCTGCTGGCGGCTCAGCTCTTCCGATCTGTGGACGACCACCTGGTCCGCCAGGCCCAGCACGTAGCCGGTACACTGATGCCTCACGGAATAATGATAAGGAGGAATCTGGTCGCCTTTGCCTCCCCGGACACGGTAACACTGCTCTTCACCGCCGACGGCGAGGTGGTGGCGAGTACCACCGCCCGGCCGTTACCCCCGCCCCAGGTCGAACTGGCGCGGCTCAGTGCCGCCACCGGTGCTCCAAAGTTGCGGACCGTGGACCGCAACTGGCGGGTCTGGGTGGGACCTCTCAGCCCACGTTCGCAGCTCTTCTTGCAAGTGGCAACCTCACTGGCAGCAGTTCACCATACATTGCGGCATTTTGCCATGTGGTTGATCAGCATCGGGTGGTTGGCCATCATGCTCGCCCTCCTGGTAGGGCTGCTGGTAGCCGAAAGCGCCCTGCAGCCGCTCTCCGTCATGACCGAGACGGCCCGCGCCATCGCTGCCGGGCGTGGCTTTCACCGGCGTATTAAAGTGCCAAACCGCGGCGACGAGTTGAGTCAACTGGCGACCACTTTCAATGAAATGCTGGCCAGTCTGGCGGAAGCCTACGATGCACAGCAGCGGTTTGTGGCCGACGCGTCCCACGAGTTGAGGGCTCCCCTCACCGTAATCCGGGGCAATCTCGATCTGCTTGCCTCTGGGCAACAGCCGGGTCTCAGCCCGGAGGAAAGGCGGGAAATCCTGGACGACACCCGGGCGGAAGCCGAACGCATGTCCCGGCTCATCGACGACCTGCTGGTACTGGCCCGTGCGGATGCGGGAGCGACGATAGCCCAGGAACCGGTAGAGCTCGACCGGCTGCTGGTGGAGACGCTCCGCCCCTACCAGCGACGCGGCCGGGGCGAACCGGTCGCGCTCCGCCTGACCCGTGTCGAGCCGCTCACCATCATCGGCGATCCCGAGCGGCTGAAGCAGCTCATCGTCATCTTCCTAGACAACGCTTTCCGTTATACGCCCGCCGGCGAAGTGCGGGTGAGCCTCGAAGCCGAGGGCGAATGGGCCAAACTGACGGTGGCTGATACCGGGATTGGAATCCCGGCCGCCGACCTTCCCCACATTTTCGAGCGTTTCTACCGGGCTGACAAGGCCCGTTCCCGGGCGGCCGGCGGCACGGGCCTGGGACTTTCCATCGCCCGCTGGATCGTCGACCGCCATGGCGGCAACATCAACGTCCGTTCAGAAGTGGGGAAAGGAACGGTTTTCGAGGTTCTGCTCCCCCGGCTGGTTGACGCAACGCCGCCGCCGCCGCCACCGCCGCCCCCGCCACCCCCGCCACCCTCACCCGAAACAGCGCCGGTGCGCGGTGCTCCGGCGGTGGACGAACCTCGCGCGCGTAATTCTTAGGCAGGCCTCAGGACACTCTCATCCGGATTTCAGGATTCTCTTGCATACTACGAGCGAGGCAAGGAGTTGAGGCAGTGGACCCATCAGTTCTCTCCTGGCCACTTTACCTTGGCCTGTTCGCCCTGGTGGTGGGAGTACTGCTCGCCTGGGGAGCGGCCTGGTGGGCCTGCCGGCGGCGTTCTCGCCCGGTACGGGCCCGGCTGGACGAACACGATCGGGTGCAGACCCTGGAAGTGGAGGTGCGGGGGGTGTACTCACCGGATCGGATCGAGCTTGTCGCAGGAATACCGGCCCAACTCCGATTTATCCGCCGCGACCCTGCCGAGTGCGCCTCCCGGCTTCTGATTCCGGCCTTTGGGATCGACCGGCAGCTGCCGCTGGGGGTACCGGTGACGGTCACCATTCCCAACCCTACTCCCGGCGAATTCCTTTTTACCTGTCACCATGGCATCTATCACGGCCATCTCGTCGTCCGGGCCGCGCGGACGGGCACGGCCGGCGACAAGCCGTACCGACGGCAACCCCCCGGCAAGTAGAAGTGCCGTGGCAGGCAGGCCGAGCCACAAGATCTGTGCAAGCGAGGTGTTAGCCATGATGTGGGGTTGGTACGGAGGTCCATGGTCCTGGTGGCACTGGATTGGAGGCCTCCTCATGATGCTGGCTTTCTGGGGCGGGCTGGGGACCGTGATACTCTTGGCAGTCCGTTCATTGGCAGGATCTCATCAAACCCAGGCGGAGGCCGGTTCGGCCCGGGCCATCCTCGACACCCGGCTGGCCCGGGGAGAGATTAGCGTCGCGCAATACCGGCAGTTGTTGGCCGAACTGGAGGCGGGGAGGAACACATGAGACCGGCACGACGCGGATTCTGGATCGGTGCAGGGCTTGTAGCTGCCGGTGTGATTGTGGCGGCAAGCTACCTCGCCCTCGCCCGACCCGGCCCCGACCGGGGATGGGGATGGGGTTCTGGCTGGGGAATGGGCATGCATTGGGGGCCGGGATGGAGTCCAGGCTGTTCCGTCTACTCCCCATACAACGCTGACCGCCACATTAACCGCCCCGATGAGAAGCTGACCCCCGCTGATGTCAAGGAGATTCGATGTGACTGGCCAAGTCTTATCCAACTCTCAGCTTTGTCTCAGGAGCTTTTCATACAGGCCCGATAGGATCAGGTTGCTGCAGTAAGGTGCGCTATACCCAATGCGCAGCCTGGTGTGGCTTGTTGTTAGCGAGCCGGAGGGGAGGGATTGGTATCGACTGGCTTCTACCATTGCTCGGCCTGGCAATGGCCGTGTTCTGCCTGAGCCATGTATTGAGCGGGCACCGCCACGGCCATGAGGGTCACGGCGCCAGCCCGGTCCGTGCCGCCAGCCCCGGTAGCACCAGGGCAAAGGCTGTCGATCCGGTATGCGGCATGAGCGTGGACCCAAGCTCCGCTGCAGGAAAAACAGAGTATCAGGGACAGACCTACTACTTCTGTGCCGTTGCCTGCAAGCGGGAGTTCGAGAAAAACCCGGAAAAATACGTGGCGGCCGAACGACGGCCAAAGACTCTGACTCCGAGCGCACCGGACACGCCGGCCATGGCGAGCAGAACGGAAGAGGGAATGGCGGCCCCAGCAGCCATAGCAGTCACAAAGGGCATGGCTGCTGTCACTAGCCAAACCCGGGGAAGGCCCCAACCTGCCGCTGAATCGAGCAGAGCGGGGCCTTTCTCAAATCCAGGCTAGTGGCTATTCCTCACGGCAGCGTGATCGGCAACCTCCCGGTGGGTATGAGTACCCCGGTCAGAACCTCGGCCGCCGCGGCCAGGCTGACGGGTTGAGGGCTGTACGCCACAAGGAACGAAACTCTCTCCGCCGCCTCCCCCAGTGAACTGAGCTCATACGGATTTCGCAGCGAGACCACCCACACGGGGATGCCCGAAGCGGTTAGTTCACCGATCAGGTCGGCCTGGCCGGCATTGCGCACAGCGTCCAGCGTGGCTACCACTGCCGCCACCCCGCCCGGCACAAGGGTAGCACCGCCGAAGCCTTCGAGCGTGGACAGAATTCGTTGGCGGAGGTTTGGGTCGGGATTCAGGGGTAGGACCAGGCTCAGGACCTGCGTCCCAGGGCGGGGCGGACTTTTGCGTTGTCCGAGGAGTTCCTGCAATGCGGCGGCCAACGGGCCACACGCCGCCCCTTGCGCCTGGCTTTGGGCCGCACCCTCAGCCTGGCCCCGGGCCTGACCCTGCATCTGGCCCTGCGCCGTTCCCCGCTCCAGGCGCAAGTCTTCCACCCCGGTCTGGGCCTGCGCCGAAAACTCGATGACGATCACCGTTTTCGTCTCCGCCGGCAGTGCTGCCGGCCCTTTCACCTGCGTCATCGCCCGGCGGGCCACCTCCTGAGCCAGCGCCTGGTGCTCGGGTGAACCCACCTCTGCCAGCGTCACCGCAGCCGCAGCCGAGGTCCCGGACCAAGCCCCGGCCCTGGTCCACGCCCCGGCCCTGCCATCGCCCCGGGCCAGGCCCCCCTCTTCCAGCAACCCAAACCGCGCTTTGGCCCTCAGCACCCGGCGCGCCGACTCCTCAATCCGCTCTTCGCTGATACGGCCGGCCCGCACCGCGGCCAGCACGGCGTCGTAGACGAAAGTTCCATAATATGTGTGACTGCTGGCACACAGGATGTCGCAACCCGCCTCCAGGGCGAGCAGCGATGCTTCCACCATGTCGTATTCGGCCGACACCCCGCGCATCCCCAGCGAATCCGTGATGATGATGCCGTCATACCCGAGCTCCTCCCGGAGCAACCCCGTGACGATCCGGCGGCTCAACGTGGCCGGCAGCCGCGGGTCGGGTTCGATGGCCGGCACAGACAGGTGCGCGGTCATGATCGCCCCCACGCCGGCAGCTATGGCTCGCCGGAAAGGAACGAGTTCCACCGCCGCGAGCCTCTCCCGCCCGTGGCCCACCACCGGCCGGGCTACGTGTGAATCGACCGCGGTATCTCCGTGCCCGGGGAAATGCTTGGCCGTAGCGACAACAAACTTCTGGTAACCTTCAATTTGCGCCACTCCGAGCTCCGCGACCAGCATCGGATCTTCGCCATACGAACGGACGCCGATCACCGGGTTGCGGGGATTGCAGTTCACATCGAGTACCGGTGCGAGGTTAAACTGAATCCCCATCGCCCGCATCTCGCGCCCCATCACTGCGGCGGCCCGCCGGGCCAGCTCCGGATCACGGGTTGCCCCCAGCGCCATGTTGCCGGGGAAGACCGTCGCACCTCGCGTCAGCCGGACTACGATCCCACCCTCCTGATCGGCGGCGATAAACAACGGTATGAACCCAGCGCCCGGGCCCGCAACAGGAGCTCCGACCTCCGCCACCTTCCCGCCTTCCTCCACAGTCCCGCTCGCCTGCGCTTTGCCGGCCTGTTGCGCCTTACGGGCCAGCGCCTGTAACTCGTCGGTCAAACGCCGAACCTGGGGCGGGTCCACCAGGTTCCCGGCAAAGAGCACCACGTTGCCGAGGTGGCAGCGCTCGATCCATTCACGGATGCCGGCATCCGGTTCAGTACCGCTGAAACCGAGCATGAAAAGCTGGCCAAGCTTCTCCTCCAGCGTCATGCGGCTTAGCAGCCAATCCACCAGGCTGTCCCATTCCATGCTGCTCGCCTCCCTGTTTCTACCCGGCCGATGGTTCGCCCCTCCCGGGAAGTCCTCCTGCCTTTTTCGCCCGGCCTTCCCACGTAAGCCGCAGGGTCTGGCATAATACAAGGAGCAGTTCCTGATCGAGGTGACAACTAGGGATGATCGCCGCAGCCACAGCCTCTGCCGCTGCAGCCACAGCCGCCCCAGCTGCCGCATCCGCCGCAGTCCTCTTTGACATGGATGGGGTCATCATCCTCAGCAACCAGGCCCATCTTGCGGCCTGGCAGGCCTTTGCCCGGGAAAGGCTGGGGCTTGAGATAACCGCCGAGATGTTCTACGGGGCCATCTCCGGCCGCAAAAACGAGGAAGCCCTGGCGGAACTCTTCCCGGGGCGCTTTACCCCCGAGCAGATCCAGCGCATCTCGGCGGAGAAAGAGGCATTCTACCGGGAAAGGTTCGGGCCTCAACTCAAACCCGTCCCCGGAATCCTGGAGCTGATCGCTGAACTGCGTGCGCTACGCACCTCCGACGGAATGCCGCCTGTCCGCCTTGCCCTGGCTACTTCCGGGCCACCGGAAAACGCTGAATTCACTATCAGGAAATTCAACCTGGAAGATGCTTTCGACGCCGTGGTGACCGGCAAAGACGTGACACGGGCCAAACCCGACCCCACCATCTACCTCAAGGCCGCCGAACTGGTGGGTGTAGAGCCATACCGGTGTGTCGTGCTGGAAGACGCCGCGGCCGGGGTAACCGCCGCCAAGCGAGCCGGCATGCGGTGTCTTGCCGTCGCCACCAGTGAACCGCCGGAGCGCCTGCTAGCCGCCGGCGCCGACGAAGTCCGCCCCGACTTCACCAGCGTCAACTGGAACATGCTCAAGCAGCTGCTCGGCCTGGCGGGAAAGGCGGAGAAGGCTGAGGTTGAAACTGCTGAGGGGTGCGGCTGCGGGTGAAGCTGAGGCTAAGGCAAAGGCGTAGGCTAAAGCAGAGGCTGAGGCAGAGGCTTACGCTGAAGCTGAGGCTAAGGCTGAGGCTGCGGCTAGACCAGAGAAGGCGGAGAGCACCCGGCAGACAGCTGACAACGAAAGCAGAGAAACAAGAAGGGGCTGGCCTCTGCGGCGGGGTCCTGGAGGCGCAGCCCGGATGAAAGCCACGGATTACCACTTCTACAAGCCCACCCCAATTCCTTCTCCTTGATCACCCCAACCGATACTTTTTTTCTCCGGCCCTCTGCCCTCGCCTTAAACCTGTAGGGTTCACTAGCTTTCATGAGAAACGGTGATGAGATTGATGCCTTGCTCATGGCTGATGCCCTTCTTCATCAAGTCCCGGGCCTGCGTCGCCTCGACCTGGCGGGGATCCGGGTAGACGTCCGTGGGACGACAGTGCTGAGGCCCGTTGAACTCGAGTGCCTCCTGGCGCGCCCCCTCCTGTCTCCGTGTTACTGCCTTCCTGCTTGTCTCTCATCCACCTCGTAGCCACTTTGTCGAGCCCAAATCAGGTCCGGAATCCACTCCTGCCTCAGGCAGGAGTGTAGCAGCGGTGTCAGACCCGCTTGCCCGCAACGGTCTCCATCCCTGTTCTACGTCACGGGTGCCGGAACTCCATCGACGTCTTCGGCTCGGGGGAGGGCCAATCGGAGACATGCCAGGGGGCTAGCTAGCAAGCACCACTTCATGCCGGCGAGGGTTCTCCCCTGCAGTAGGTGACGTGATTATTACGTCTATAGCCTCGTGGGTGATCTCGGTTAAACGCCGTCCGCCTTGCGAAGCGGGTCCGGCGGACTTTTCTGGTACCAGGGAGCCGCATCTCAGAGCAGCAGACCAGGCATTTTCCGATGGACCATGCAGCGATGATCGCACCGTGCCTGGCTCCGTCCCGGTGTACACTCAGGCGAGTTGCACCTCCAACCGTTCCAACCTGTCTGACTGCGCTACCAGCTCTCCGTCCACATAAACCCGCAGGCCTTCGGCAAGGTCACTGAGCGGCTCCGGTACCCGCGCACCGGGTCCGCGCCATGTCACCGCAACGCGACGACCCTTGTAAGGAACGTCCCGCAACACATAGTACGCCAGGCCGAATGGTAGAGGATCAACTACTACCTTCTCTTCACATTGCGGCAGGAAACCAGCCACGTACTTGATGATTAGGTCCACGATAAAACTGTGCATGTAGTCGTCCGTTCCTCTAAAGAACGGCGCCTGTCCGGTCAGCGGATTGTAGTACTCGTAGGAGCTGGGGCGATTAACGTCGCCGTCCACGAACAACATGCGGATAGTCTTCTGCAAGAGCTCGACAGCCTTGGGCTTCAAAGACGGGTCGAGACGATAGGCTGCCTGCGCCAGGGCTTCGATCACGTAGCTGTTGGTCATGAGCCAAGCCCGTCCGTTCCACGGGCACGCGTGGCGCTTGCCTTTCCACTCGCCCTCTGCACTGAAGGTAGGGTCGTCGGCACTCGTGGACGGAACGGGCCAACGCGTCCAAAACTCGTCTGGGTTGAACAGGTGTCGGGTGATCGCAGGCAGGTGTTCCGGCCCAGCGATGTCGGTAAGAAACGGGTAAAAGCCGACTGCCGCTTTGACCGGCGACGGCTGGCCCGTCTTGGGGTGGACGTCCACAAAAAACTGGATTCCATCGTGCCACATCCTTGATCGGACGGCGGTTCTGGTAGCCTCGGCCGCTTCCTGCCACCGCTTTTCGTCGGCTGGCCTGCCGAGCTGGTGCGCCATCCAGGCAAGCGCCCGCTGGAGCTGGTACAAGTAGACGGTAGCATCGACACCCTTCAACTGAAATGAACCCCACTCGTCCGCTTTTTCGTCCACGAATAGGTAGCGGCTCATGTATTCCTGGCCGGTTTCCCCCTGATGCCTCACGTCGTACAGGTGCCACCCTTCCTTGTCTCGTTCCCGGTCGAAATACTCGGCGTAGCGGGTGAGCCCGTCATACACCTCCGCCAAGAACTGACGGTCTGGGTGCAGCTTGAGCAGTTCCATGACGCTCAATCCCCAGTTGGCGTGGTAGAAGAGCGGGTGCTCGACACTCCCCTTGCGCGCTACGATAACGCCTGGAAAAGATCCGTCTGCTCTTTGGTTGTGGAGAAAGTTCCGAATGCTTCCCTGGGCCAACTCCGGATCGTGCATCCATCGGGTCTCTAACATGTGCACATGAGCACTGTACGAGATGTGTTGACGAAACCATCCCGCATTGACTCCCTCAAACACACATGGATACGGGAGGTGAATCCCTTCGTCCCGGGCGGTGATGCTGTTCAACTTGATCCCAAACCAGCGGTACCAGTAGTACTTTTGTATGAAAGGATCGGAGCATTCAAAATGCGGCACGCTTTCGAAGAACGCTCGCCAATTCTTCCGGCTCTCCTCTATGACGTCCACAGACCGCATGCGCCTGATAGCAGCCACCGCTTCTGCGCGAGAGTCTGCCAAAGCAATTCCAGCAGTAAAGCACTCCTCTCCCCTGCCCGGAATCGTCAGCTCGCAATGCAACCCTATGAACAAGTGCCCACCTGCCGACGTGCCGCCCCGCACTTTCCGCTCGCACGGCAACCTGTTCCGGTGGAACTTCTCGTAAAACGGCGTGTACCGCCAGTCTGGTTGGAGCGGACCCTCCTCACTCACGTTGAAACTATAAGATGAGAGAGAACGGCTCATCGCGAGAGCCAAGGCGCACCGCATCACCTCTATGCCGACCTGCTCAGCCCAGTGGCGGACAAAGACGGCGGCTTCGTCCTCTAGGTCTACTCCGTCAAGCCAACTGACCGTTCCCGCCTTAGATTCCAGTGGCTGACAACTCCAAAGGACAACGTGGACCCGTCTTGCTTTCTCGGCGGTGTTTCGCAATGTACAGCGTGCTGCCAGGAGATCGCCTGGAAGCAGCGTCCTTTCTTCCGTGAATTTCAGCGTTCCATCCACGTCGTACTGTTGAGTGAGGTGACTGGGGCGCCAGGTGCGCCCGACAAACCTCGGGTGCAACACCCGACCACCGTCCTCCAACAGCGTGATCGCAAACAGCGGCTCCACCCTGTAGTTGAGATAACAGGCGTGATCCCAGAACCCCGGTCGGTCAAGAAAGACGGGAAATTCCGGTGCCCAGATCACGCGGTTGCCGCCGCCCAGGAACCACTTGTCGTCCCGGACAAGGTATTCCAGTACGTCCATGACCATCCCTCGTCGTAGGAAGATCTGCTTACTCCTAGGCTTGGTCTAAAACGGTGTTGATGTCCTGCTCCACTGCTTTGGCTACATGCTCCGCTTTGCCGAGATACTGCTGGACACCGCCATGGGCGTGTCATCGACCGCTCTTGGAAATGATGCAGTAGCAGTACCGCTGGCGGCCATGTTACTCGGCCACGCCGACTGGCAGGTTCCTGCCAACACTATTATCCATGGGCATTAGCAAGGTGAGCAGAAAGTGTCGGCAATCGGAGTCGGCTCGAAAATCGGGTCAAAACGGCCACTTCGCTGTTGGACCCGAGCGCAAAGTCCCAGCTACATAACCTGCCAACATCCGCCATTTCTACCATGAGCCATGTATGGTACTATCTGTGGCACTAACTCCGAAACTCTTCCGCTAGCCGTTCCCAGCAAGATCAACAAAGTGCGTACCGCCTAATTCTTAGCCGCGTATCAGCAACGTCATCAGCTCGTCGATGACCACAACGAATTCGCAGCTTGACCTCTCTCCCGCGTGGGGGCGGCAGCCTCCGCCGCCACCCCGCCTATGCTGCAATTCGATAAACCTCCGGCAAAGAACGCGAGTGGCAAAACCTCCAAACCGCTGGGTCTACAAGTTCCGTGCGCACGGTAGTGCCGGTGCCCCCCGCTCCTCAAAGGGGTATATCTTCCTTGTTCGGGTCAAGGGAAAGGTCTGGAGTGAGCAAGACCGCATCCACGCCCCGGTTACCTTGCGCTCCATCAGAAGCGATAATCACGACTGTGACCTTGCCTTCCTTCAAAGGAACGGTCTGGTCAGCCCTGTCCCAAAGCCAGACGTCCCAGCCACCTTTCGACTCGACAGCGAAACGGTGTTCGACAAGAACCTCCCCGTCCTGGATTATGGCGAGAAGGAAATTGAGGTTGTAGTTCTCCTTGTCGCTCTTCAAGTTGAAATGTCGGACCCACACCGCATAATCGCCGCCATGGGGCACATCGACGATCGTAGAGATAACGGCGTTCTTTACCATCCACGCTGCAACGACTGCCACCTTGAAATTCCCATAGAGGCCTTTGTCTCCTGGTTGTTGGGAAATCGCCCACCCTTTCGTAGGATCGGTGCCGACGCCATCAAAGCTCTCCGCTTGCAGGAGGATATACCGGTCGCTCTCGGCTTGAGCGGGAATCCGCACTATTGACAACCCAGCCGCCGTGACGACCAGCGCGACTATTGTAAGCATACGACTGCGGTGGCATGCAAGCAACATAGAACGGTTCACCATCCTTTGAAAGTCGTTATTTCTCGCCAAACCCTTGCGGTGAGCGATCGCGCTCACTCTTTGAGGATGGAGCTTATGACCTTGCAGCAGCTGCCTCTTGCACTCATCGTTGGTCTACCTCTAAATCGATACGTTCAAGGTCCGTAGCAACCCCAAGTGTGGTGCCGTCGACGCAACGCTTGATGTCAACGCAGATCATTTAAAGTGGAATCTCCATCTGGTTGGGATCCAGAGAAAGGTCCTGCGTAAGTAAGACCGCGTCCACACCGCGGTGATGTTGCGCCCCATCAGTGGCGATAATCACGACCTTGGCCTTACCCTCCCTCAGCGAAACCGTCCGGTCAGCCTGGTCCCAAAGCCATACGTCCCATCCACCTTTTGACTCCATAGCAAAGCGATGTTCAAAAACAATCTCGCCTTCCTGCATGATACAGACAAGGAAGTTGAGATTGTAGTCAGCTTTATCGCTTTTCAAGTTGAAGTGTCGGACCCATACTGCGTAAGTACCCTTCTGGGGCACGTCGAACTCCTTAGAGATCGCGATACCGTTGACAGTCCACTCTGCAACGACTGCTACTTTGAAATTGCCATATAAACCTTTGTCTCCGGGATGATTTGATACCGCCCACTCTTTGGTTGGATCAGTCCCTAAGCCGTCAAAGGTTTCTGCCTGCAGTAGGATGTACGGCTCAGATTTGGCGTAAGCGCAACGGCCTGTCGCTACAGACAGTGTTACTACTCCGATGAACAACAGCAACCTAACGGCTCTTACCGAGCGATGGTATCCCCGTGTATACGCCATTATCCCTCACCGACCTTTTCATTGGGGGTGTAAGCGTCAAACTGTGCCCACTTCGTTCGTCCCCCTGGCCTGCAAGGCTGCCCATCAAGTGTCGACCACCTTCTGTGTCGGTCCCCTGATCTTCGTTCAGATTTATCTGCCGCCGGGCATACCGGCCTCCCGGAATCTGTCGGAGGGCCGGTACCCGCGGCGGTGGCAACCTGACGCTCTGACCCTGGCCTAGTTCCTGCGATATGCCCTATCAAGGATCGCCTGCACTTCTTGATTGATAAGAAGAATAGTTGGTTCCAACTCGGCCTTCTGTGCCCAAACTTCCTGCAAGCGTTTCTCAACCGCTACATACCATTCAGTCCATACTGCGTTCTGGTCCATGGTACCGGCGAAGGGGATGCTCATCAATACCGCCCTGAGCCTTGGGTCCTCAGCAACCATCTTTTCGACCGCCAATCGGTTGGCTGGAAATGCTTCCCCCAGCCTTCCCCAGGTGAGCTGGGCTTCGGGCCCGGAGAAGAACTTAATCCACTCCCAGGCGGCCTGCTGGCGCTCTCTAGGGGCAGCCTTATTGATTACCCAGGAGTTAGCTACAAGTGATGTCCAGCGACCTGCCGGTCCTTGCGGCAGCATCTCGATTCCGTAATTCAGCTTGGCGCGCTTAATGTTCAGCAGCTTGTTGTAAATGGCAAATTCCATGGCTACTTTCCATGACGCAAGGTACATGTACTCACGGGTAGCGGCGCGGTCCTTAAAGATCAAGTCGTACATCCAACGCAGCGCCTTTACCGTATTCGGATTGGTGAGTCGAGCGTGCCGAAGCGTCGGATCGAGCACTTCACCTCCGAACAGCTTGATGATGGGGAACCAGGTTTCTGTGATATAGATGGGCATTTGGGTACCGTACACGTCAATATTACCGTCTCCGTTCGTATCGCGTGTCAATTTGATGGCTGCCCGCCGGAACGTATCCAAAGTCCAACTGCTGTCTGGGTACACGACACCCGCCGAGTTAAACAAATCTATGTTGTAGAACAGCATCGTAATCTGCAGCCCCTGCGGTACGCCCCAAATTCGACCAGAAGGGTCGCGATTCGCCTGCAAGGCCAAAACCTCTCTGGGGTCTAGATCACGATTCACCCAGTCGGTGATGTCGAGGGCAAATCCCCCTTCGGCTGCCTCAGCTACCCTAACTCCATCGCTCAACCATACGTCGGGGCCTTTCCCTGCTGCAATCTGCGGCAGTAGCTTTTGGTAGAACATGCCGTAGTCAGCCCATACAGTCTGCACTCTGAGCTCGGGGTGCAGCTCCCGAAAGCGGTTTACGAGGCTTTCCATTGTATCATGCGTACCAGGCATCGCGTAATAACCGATCGTCAGTTCAGTCTTGCTGGTGGCTGATTCGACAACAGCCGGGAGTAGAGTGAACGCAATCACGACGAAAAGCCATGTCACAAACTGCATATTCCTCGTCATATCTTGCTCTCTCCTTTCTTTTGCCAAACTTCACGAATTTCGTCATACTCGGCTTATCCAGTCTGCAGCTAGGTCATAGAGACGGTCCCGAACAGCCTCTACCTCCGAAACGGTTTGCGCTTTATCCATGTCAGCTGCAAGTACCCGGAGCGCCTGGGAAAGTTCCACCCCCCTTTCTCTGCTGTAAGGATCCGACGCCTCTTGAGCTCGGGCTGCCTCAAGGGACAGAAATCGTAGCAATCGGTAGTCGTCTAGACCATCGCGGAAAGCCTCCCAGTTGCGCGAGGGTATCGGCCCCCAGAGGCCCGGATAGACGACGGCGGCATCTGGCCAATCTACCACGCCGCTGTCCATGTCGTCCCAAGGATTGCCGTAGTAAGAGTTGTAAGCCCAGAAGCCCATGCCCTGAAGATCATGCAGAAAGGCCTGCCAGGCCGCTTTGCGGTAAAAGCCGTAGGCAGCTGTTTCAGCCTTCGAGACGAAAATCCCCGGGGTAGCATAGTAGCCGATCGGCTTGCCCGTTCCTCTCATGAACGCCAGATGGGAACCGTCCTCGGCCGTCAGGTGGGTGTGAAACGGCCACCACACGTCTACGTAGGGAGCCAATCGGCGGAAAGTTCCGTCCAACGTTACCGAGGCCTGTTCCCAATGGGCTGGTGGATTAGCTATCAGCAGGATACGGGGTTCTTCCGCCTTAACGACCCGTGCAACTTCCGCCCAGATGCCAGCAGTGCTGTCACTGGGCTCGTCCCAGAGCTCCAGCCACCACTGATCGAAGACCAGACTGCTTTCTTGCACCTCCCGCACTACCGTACGGACACCCACCCGAACGGCTTCTTCGAATCCTTTTTGATCCCTATTCCTCCATTCGACAGCCTCCTCCGGAGAGATCCATCTCCCTGCCACCGCGCTCCAAAACCGACCAGACGAAACAACTAACCGTTCTCCAGCTTGCAAAGAAAGCGGCGGTCCACTGAAGAAGATACTGACACCATGTGTCCTTAAGTCCTGCAGATATGTCGATCTCAGCGATGGTTCTTTGGGCAATACATCCCACACGATTACCTCTAGGTCTGGCCGGTCGGGAAGGACGATTGGAAGGACTCTTAGCCTGATGGTTACGTTCCGACTGATCGTCCTACCAAGGGAGGTCACTTGTATGGACGTCTCGTAGTCTCCCGGCAACAGCCCTGTCGTATCTAGACTGATCCACAGAAATACCGTTCCATACGGTGGGAGGGACAAAGTCGGAAATCGGGAAATGTCATTCCAATTGCCGATAAAGGAAGGCGCTTTCACCAAGTACCAGTCAATCTGTCTCCCTTCCGGCGGAGACATCGCTGATTTGATTCCCGCGATGTCCTTCGCAGAGAAAAGGGGGCCGATCACCTCCCCATACTCCCGTGAGCGGATCGTTCCGACGACTCGCACGTCAACCCGGTCTCTTTCGCTGGATCCGGACGGGCCAGTCAGAACCGGTTCGGTTGTTATCTCCAGTTCCAACGGCGTCTCCTGGACGCTGGTCAACGCTATCAAAACGTACTGCCTTTCGTTGACTACAGCTCGCAGCTCAACCGGTCGACCGATGTCGGCAGGGTCAGGCAGGGGTTGCGCATCCGATGGAAGTGCACCTGGATAGGGTTCATAGTTCTGTAAGATCGGTCCCCAAGTCGGAGGTGTCCAAGCGACGAAACCAGCTTGGCCATTATCCGGAAGCGATCTTGCCCAGTCTGCTACCTCTTTCCTCATCCACTGGGCACTGTTCGCCTTAAAGACGTTAAAAGAATCGGCTAAAGCAGGCTGGGTACTCAGGATGAGCACGAAGGTTACTGCTCCTGTGACCATTGAAATAAGTAGCAGTTCAGCCGGAAGGGATTGCACGAAGTCTAGAAGCTTCCAATTAGCCATGTTCGCTACCTCCCTATTCTGGCTCATCTTAAAGCCACGGATTGTCCATAGCTTCTGCGAATACAAGTGACTGCCCACTAAGGGGGAGCAGACGTGGACTGCCGAACGACCAGTTCAGCCGGAAGGGTTATACAGGCTACCTCGGGTTTCGCCCCATCCAGCAGCTGCAGAAGCATTTCCGCCGCAAGTCGCCCAGACTCGGAGATGGGAATTCTGACCGTGGTGAGCGTGGGGCTTAGGGTCCTTGCTACAGGTAAATCCGCATAGCCGACAACCGAAAGGTTATCCGGCACGGAAAGCCCCACCTCCCGGGCTACCTGCACTACCTCGGCAGCCATAAGATCATCGGCAGCGAGAATCGCCGTTGGCCGGTCCGGCATAGCGAGCAACTGGTGAGCGCGCTCCCGGGTTGCTTTAGGGGTGAAGTCCGACGACACCAGGAGTGCAGGATCATACAATCCCAGCGGCTCTAGTACTTGGCGGTATCCTACTGCCATATCGTCGTTGATGCGGAACCCCACGGGGCCGTTAATGAACCCAATCCGTCGGTGCCCCAGGCCGACAAGATGCGTCACTGCCTGTGCGATTCCTCCCTGCGCATCTACTCGAACGCACGGAACGTCTTTGCCGGGGAGATACGTGCCAAGTAGCACGAACGGGCAGCCGATCGCATGTAGTTCCAGAATGCTTTCTACCGAGGCTTCTTGAGCCGCTACGATTAACCCATCCACCCGGCGCTGTTTGTAGTAGGAGGCCATGGATACCGGTTTGGAACTCTTCTGGGGGAGCTTCCCCTTGATCGGGAGTAGCATCAAGTCATAGCTGCAATCACTTAGGGCTGTAGCGATACCGTGGGCAATTTGGGAGAAGTTCGGATGCGTGATGTGTACTAGATCGTACATCACCAGCCCGATCGCGTGGGACCGCCGTCCAGCCAGTCCCTTTGCCATGACGTTAGGCTCGTACCCCAGCGTCTGTATGGCTGCCAGTATCCGATCTCGTGTTGCTTCGCTGATTGGTATCTGAGAACTCTTCCCATTGATTACCCTGGAAACCGTTGTAATTGAAACACCGGCCAGGGCTGCCACGTCACGAATGGTCGGCATCCAGCAGGGCGCCCCCTTGTCAGGCCCAGTCAAAGTCGTCTCCTGTAACCGCCTCACCGTTATGCAAACGTTTAGCGGTTACCGCTTGATACTAATTCGCCGAACCAGGTCAAACTCCTGCCATCCCAGCCGACTTTTCCGGCGGTTTTTTGGCGGAGCAACGCCACGCGCATCCGATCTCGCCGAGCTATCAGTCATGTTGCAGCCGAAAGGAGTTTTCGAAGAAAAACGACGGCCTCGAGATGGCTAGTCATATAGGCAATGCTTGCCAGTGACACGGTGCCTGGAAAGCGGCACTCAGTGAAACTCGTGGCCGCGGCTGGTCATCATTTGCCCTGCTCGCATATGGCTCGGTGCTGAGCACCAGAAACCCGTGTCATACCGAGACTTGTATGGGATGAACCGTTCCAGAACCCTACGTTTCCGCATATGTAGGTACTATAGTCTCTGCCGACCCCTGCGGGCTCATCCAGTGCTTCCGAACTGGGTTGCCGGTTGCTCCGCGGTCACCCGCAGGTCTCCCTGGGCAAGCACGATGAGCTTTCTTCGCCCATGCCGGGCGTACGTATTGGAGCGGGACGCCTGGGCAATCCCAGGCGTCCCGTGCCGGCCGACACCGCCGGTCTTGACACCGGGCCACAAGCCGCGAGGTATGGGGGGCAGGGGTAAGAGCTCGGCGCCGCCAGGCCTCAACTCCGCTGAAACCCGGGCAACAGCTCCAGCTCCGCCTCGATCAACTCCTCGGTCATCTGCTTGATCTCGGCCGGCGACAGAACCGCCGCCGTTAGGGGATCGAGCATCAGCGCGTGGGCTGCCGCCTCCCGGCTGCTTTCCAGCGCCGCAATAACTCCCAGTTCAAACATGGCCATATTGCTGCGGCAGATGGCGGCCATCTGCGGTGGCAACTCCCCAAACCGGCACGGGTTGAACCCATTGCCGTCGACCATAACCGCCACCTCAACGCACTGCCCTTGCGGCAGATTATCGATCAGCCCGTGGTTGATCACGTTTCCGTGAATCACATAAGGCCGGTTGGTCTGATGCGCCTCGATGATGTAGCTGGCATATTCCCAGCTCCGTTCCGTCTTGATCTCCACCTCGCCGGCAATCACCTTGCGCCGGTATTCGTCCGTTCCCCGCCGCCAGTTGGGCCAGTTGCGGGCGTAGAAGCCACTTTCGCCCCTATAGCCGCTGCGAATGTACTTCTCCATCAGATCTTTGCGCTTACGGTAATAGGGAAGATACTCGCTCAAGTGGCCGCTCGACTCGGTGACGAACGCCCCAAAGTGCAGCATAATGTCGCATCGCACCGGATCACCCTGGTAGAACTCGCTGTTGGGATCCCGCGCCTTCTCAAACAAGATCGGATAGAGGTCGCGCCCGTTATGGGTCAGTTCGGTGAACCAGGCCAGATGGTTTATTCCGGCGCATTTCCACTGCATTTCGTTGTAAGGAACGCCCGCATGGTGGGCCAGCAGGCGACTCGTACCCTGGACGCTGTGACAGAGCCCGACCACCTGCATCCGGGAGACTTTCGCTGCGGCGAGGCACATCATGCTCATCGGGTTGGTATAGTTGAGCACCAGTGCCTGCGGGCAGAGCTCCTCGGCATCTTTGAGCACCTCCACCCAGACCGGGATCGTGCGCAACGCCTTCATCAATCCGCCCGGACCGATGGTATCGCCAATGCACTGGTCCACCCCATACTTGAGCGGAATCTCGTAGTCGAACTTCACGGCCTTCGTTCCCGACACCTCGATGCAGTTGACGAGGTAATCCGCGCCCGGCAACGCCCGCCGCCTTTCCGTCGTCGCCGTCACGCTCCAGCTGCCTTCCTTGCCCATGACGGTGATGAGCTTGGCCACTAGCTGGTGGGCCAGCTCCAACCGTTCAGCGTCGATGTCGACCAGGGCGATCTCCCCGCCCGGCAGGCTCGGGATATTGAGAATATCGGTCACGAGGGGTTGGGTAAACCCGCTGCCTGCCCCCAGCATGACTACCTTGATGCGGCGGCCCGGCCTCTCACCCGGCAGCAACCGTGCCGGCCGCGTGTGGGCCTGGTGGCCCTGCTGCTCCTGAACTTGCTGCTGTTGCTGGGCTTGCTGATGTTCCTGAGTCAGCCTTTGCTCTTGCGCTTGCACCTGCACTTGTCCTTGCTCTAATCCCTGCGCTTGCCCCTGCTTCGCCAGCGTCTTAGCCATCAGTCACGCCTCCAACCCAAACGTGATTCTCCGCGGTGGGTATGGCCAAACCGGTGCCCCACCTTCGTCTAGTTACAAAACTTCGCCAAGGTGGAGAAGGAATCCCTCCACCACCGTCGAAAAGCTTTGTAGAAATCGGCGCCGTTGGTTTTTGTTGTGTCCACTTATTACACGTGATGACAAAAGGTCGGTAGCGAGGGCGGGCTAATACCGATTCTGGCGGCTAGATGCACCAGACTTCCATCATATAGTGACAGAACTCCGCTCCCCTCGTGAACTGTCGCCTGCACGGGAGGCCGACCTGCAATGCGGGCCGTCAATTTTCCGGGTATGCGCAACATCAACCGGTCGGTGGTGCTGGACCTGATCCGCCGCCACGGCCCTATCTCCAGGGGTGAAATCGCCCGCCGCAGCCAGCTCGCACCTTCGGCAGTCACCAATATTGTCAACGAGCTGATCGCCCTTGGCCTCGTGCGGGAAGGCAGCTTTGCCGAGTCCAGTGGCGGCCGCCCCGCGGCTCTGCTCGAGCTCGTTCCCGACGCTTTTCAGGTCGTCGGGGTGAACGTCGGCTTCACCAACATCGTTGCCGTGTTGAGCGATTTGCGCGGCCAGCCCCTCGCCCGGGCCACTTTACCCACATACCCGGACCAGAGCCCCGAAGAGGTTCTGCAGCGAGTTGCCAGGGCGATCGTCATGGCTATCGCCAACTTCGCCTATCCCACACCTGCAGCCCTGTCCGCGAGCACTGCCGCAAACAGGACTGGCACAACCCCTGCGCCGACCGCGGCCACAGCCAGCGCGCCACCGGGCCGAGGTGGGGCGAGCCCAAGACTGCGCCTGGCAGGTATCGGCGTCGGCATTCCCGGCCTGGTAGACACCGAGCAAGGCTACTCAGTCTTCTCCCCCAACCTGCGCTGGCGCAACGTAGCCGTCCGTTCCATCCTCGAACAAGCCCTCCAGACGGCGATACAGGAGTACAAGCAAGAAGGACAAAGGCAAGGACAAGAGCAAGGGCAGGGGCAGGGGCAGCCGCAAGAGCAAGGGCAAGCGCAAGGGAAAACGCAAAAGCATGGGCAAAGGCAAGGGCAAAGGCAAGGGCCCGGCCGTGGCCAGAACCAAACCCCGAGCCTCCCCCTTCCCCCCTTCCCCCTACCGTCCCCATCTACATCGACAACGATGTCCGGGCCGCCACTCTGGGTGAGAACATGTTCGGAGCGGGAGAGAGCTCCCGCAATCTCGTGGCCCTTTTTGTGGGTTCTGCCATCGGCGCGGGCCTGATCCTGGATGGCCAGCTGTATTACGGGGCAAACGAAACCGCGGGCGAGATCGGCCATATCCGTGTAACCGAGGACGGCCCACAGTGCAGCTGTGGCAACTACGGCTGCCTTGAGGCAGTCGCTTCCGGCCGCGCTATTGCCCGAAAGGCCGCCCGTCTGCTCAAGCAAGGATATCCCTTTGCCCATCTGCCGCACCTGATCGACTCTCCCGACAACGTGACCGCCGCGGACGTGGCCCGGGCGGCCGCGGCCGGGGACGTCGAGGCGCTCCGCATCATACATGAGGCCGCCCGTTATATCGGCATCGCCGTCTCCTTCCTGGTCAACACTCTCAACCCCGAGCGGATCGTGATCGGCGGCGGAGTCTCCCGTGCCGGTGAGATGTTGCTTGGACCTATCAGAGAGACCGTTCTCACCCATGCCATGCCCGTGGCCCGCAACCGGGTTCAGATAGTCGCCGGCCGCCTGGGTAGCGATGCCGGGCCTCTTGGCGCTGCCGCCCTCGTGATGGACCGGCTCTTCCCGTCCATCCGTCTGGCCAAATCGGAATTGCTTAATTGCTGGCCTAGGAGGTGATCATTTCCGACGGTTTAAAGCTAGCACGTCTTCCTTCTCAACTATTGTCGTCCCAGCTGTCGTCCCAGCAAGACGAGTGTCCCACGGGTTTCGGAAAAGCAGGTGCAACAGGAGGGAAGCATGATGCTCAGGATCAAGAGAAACCGTGTCGGGTCAGTCACCGTTTTGCTGTTCGGACTCATCCTTGTTAACTTTGGCATCCTCGTAGGTGCCCCCACCGTTGCTAATGCAGCTACCACGGCGGGTCAGTCGGGCGGCACAGGACAGGTGACCATCGAGCTCTGGCATGGCATAACCGGCCCGGATAAAGAAGGTCTCGATCTCCTTATCGATAAGTTCAACCAGCAATACGCAGGCAAAATCCGCGTTCAGCCCACTCCCATTGAGTGGGGCGAGTACTACAGCAAAGTCGTTGTAGCAGTGGCTGGAGGCTCACCTCCGGATCTGGGCCTGATACACCGTGACCGCATGCCGGAAGTTGCGCTGCAAAACGTTCTGCGCCCCGTGGACGACATCTTCGAGTCACTTGGACTTACAGACGATGATTTCATCGGCAGGATCAGCCGGGAAGGTATCTACGGAGGTAAGCGCTACGGCATCCCGCTCGACATCCACACCCTCCTCCTTTACTACAATCAGGATCATTTCGACAATGCCGGTCTCCCCGGACCGCCCCAGCGGGCCGCTCAGTTTCTGGAGTACGCCCGCAAACTGACCATTGATAAGAATGGTGACAACCAGCCCGACCAGTGGGGTACCCGCTTCGGAATATGGGGTCCGCAGTGGTATACCGCCCTCCGGCAGATGGGCGGCAACTACTTTGGCGGTGAAAACTACACCCGGGTAACCGTGGCCGATCCGCCCGGCCGGAACGCACTCCAATACGTGGTTGACCTCATGTTTAAACACAAGGTAGCTCCGCCTCCGGAGATATGGCCGGATATGTTTGCCGGGCAGGTCAGTATGGCGGTCGATGGGATCTGGTTCTTGCGGCAAGCCCAGGACCTGCGCAACCAGGGCAAAGTTGACCTCCGCGTGGCCAAGGCCGACCGCCTCTATGGCGATGTGGCTCCGGCCGTCTGGGCCGGTTCACACCAGTTCGTCGTCTACCGGCAATCCAAGGATCGACCCGAGAAGCTGCAAGCCATAGCCACCTTTATTGACTTCATGTCTCGCAACAGCGCCACCTGGGCCAGCTACGGGCAGGTAGCAATCCGCAAGGAAGCTCTGACCACCGAAGAGTGGCGGCAATTGAAGGACCACCAGATCATCGTCCAACAGCAATTCGTCTTCTTCCCGCCGCAGCCGTGGGGTACGGGACTGGGGATCATCGAGGATATCATGAACCGGGCCTTGCGTGAACGACAGCCCGTGGAGGCCGCACTGGAGGCTGGCAAGAAGCAGTTGGAGGTGCGGATAAAGGAGTTTCGGGAGCAGCTCGGGATCTAGAAGTTCACAGGGCGCTGGGCGATGCGCTTCCTGAAGCCCAGCGTCCCTGCAAACAGGATCGGCGGTGAGAAGGTTGGCCGGTAAAGTTATAGGTTTCATTCTTCTAGGCACTCTGTTGCTTATGTTATTGTCGTCGCCGGTGAATGCAGCGGAATGGATAAGAATCGCGCCCCAGGGATATTACTTTCAAACCGAATCCGGAAATCCTTTTATAATCATAGGCCACAACGATGTCGCTAAGCTAAAAGCGAATGGAATCAACACTCTTCGCATCATGCTGGAGTACTCCCAGGAATCCTACGGATTGCTGGAAAATCCTCTGGGCGAGTATTCACCGCGAGTGGTGGCGTTCTGGGATCGGTTCATCAAATTGGCAGAGATATACGATATCCACCTTATCATTACCCCCTGGGACCCCTTCTGGATGGAACGTAACTGGTCCAGAAACCCCTACAACCGCCAAAATGGCGGGCCGATGGAGAGCATGAAAGGCTTCCTTACCGACCCGGAGGCCATCGCCTGGCAACGCCGCCGGCTTGCGTTTGCCATCGAAAGATGGGGCAGTTCCCCCGCCATTCTTGCCTGGGAATTGATGAACGAAATAGAGCTATGGTGGGGTGCCAACCCTGAAGAGATATCACAGTGGATCTCAGAGACAGCCGCCTTCGTGCGCGCCCGGGAGATGGAACTTTACGGCCGCACTCACCTGCTCACAGCCTCACTGGCAACCCCTTTCCCCTCGAAAGCGCTGGTTGATGCGGTGCTCGACCATCCGGACCTCGACTTTGCCACCACCCACCAGTATGTCGGAGCGGCCACCAACCGGCCGGTAAACACGGTGGACGCCGCCCTGGACGTAGAACTGGCGACGCTTTATGCTCGCTCCCAGCTATCTGATGAACGTCCGTATCTCGATACGGAGAGCGGCCCGATCGAACGCTGGATCAGCGACCCTGACTTTGACGCCGAGTATTACCACAACATGACCTGGGCCCATCTGGCGAGCGGCGGCGCCGGCCAGGGGCTGCGGTGGCCTTACCGCAACCCCCATGTCCTGAGCGAGGGAATGTACCAGGTCCAGGCCGCCCTGGCCCGGTTTGTGAGCGCGTTTGACTGGGCTGGCTTCGTTCCCGCTCCCATCGCCCGCTATGCCACGGTCGAAACGACACCTAACACCGACATCCGCGTCTTTGGCGTCGCCGACGAGACCCGGGCCTTGCTCTGGCTTCTCAACATGGAATCCCGCGCGGCGGTGGAGGGAGCGGTGCTCACGGTAGAGCGCCAGGCCTGGCGGGAAGCGGTGTGGAACGAGAAGTACAACACTTCCCCGGCAGAGCCGGCTCACGCCGGAGCCGACTCCGAGACCCTGATCGTACAGTTCTGGGATACCTACAAGGGCGAGATCATCGGCGAGAGACGGGTGGTGACCGACGCCGGCCTCTGGACGATACAGCTGCCTGCTTTCGAGCGGGATCTTGCAGTAGCGATACGAGTGCTCTGAGCGGATGATCCAAAGGGGTAACGACAGCCGGATAAAAGGCGGATATCGAGGTCGAACGGCAAGCGGGATTGATTTACCACTTCGAAGGGAGGCAATAGAATGAGGCGTACTGCTACTGCATTGGCTGCCCTGTTGATCGTGGCCCTCATGGCGGGCCTGGCGGGAAGCGCTTATGGCGCGACAAAGCTGGTCTTCATGGGTTGGACGGGTCCGACCGAGAGCCAGATATACGAAGCTGTGATCGACCTGTTTGAGGCGGAACATCCGGGGGTGAAGGTAGAGGTCCTGTACGTCCCCTCCCCTGAGTTCACCAACAGGCTGATGGCGATGATCGCCGGCGGGATCGCCCCCGATGTGTTCTACGTCCCCCTGGACCAGTTCGCCAACTGGGCGGCTGCGGGGGGGATCCTCCTCGACCTCGCCCCCTTCATTGAACGGGATACAGAGTCCCCCATCAAGACCATCTGGCCCGCGGGCATCAACCTTTACCGGTTCGACGGCAAACGGCCGGGCACCGGCAAAAGTATTCTGGCACTTCCCAAGGACCTCGGGCCCTGGGCCATGGTGTACAACATAGATCTCTACGAACAGGCCGGGGTCAAACCACCCCCTGCTGATAAGCCCATACTCTGGCCGGAAGCCGTATCGCTCTGGCGCAAACTCACCCGCGACAGGAACGGCGATGGGAGCATAGACGTCTGGGGTATGGCCGGGTGGCCGCTGGGCTTCCCCATCGAGGGAGCAATATGGTCGAACGGAGCTGACTACTTCAACTCCGACCTTACGGCGCTGGCCGTGGATACTCCCGAGTTCATCGAGGCGGTTCAGTGGGTGGCCAACCTGTCTCTAGTTGAAAAGGTAGCCACCCCTCCTAACTCCGACAACTGGAACTGGTGGATCCAGGGCAAGATTGCGACGTTCTACATGGGACCGTGGGACCAGGCCTTCTTCTGGAACAACCTGAAGTTCAAGTGGGATATCGCCCCCTGGCCTGCCAGCCCCCGGACCGGTCAATCCCGGACCTGGGTGGGCTCGATGGGAATAGGCGTCAGCGCCAAGACTGCCAACCCGCAACTCGCATACGAGCTGGTCAAGTATCTGACCATGGACAGAACCGCACAGACCAGGCTTTACGAGATGGGGCAGATGGTACCGAACCGCATTGACCTGCTCGCCGACTTCTTGCAGATGAAAAAGCCTCCTTATAACCGCATGGTCTTCATCGACATCATCACGAAATACGGACGGGTGCAACCCTGGTATTACACCAAAGACGACTCGTGGTGGAGCGTGCTAGACGGCGAGCTCTTCCCGCAGATATACCGGGGTCAGGCTCTGGCAGCCCAGCTCTTGCCCGGCCAGGCCCGGCGTCTGCAGGCGATCTTTGCCAGGAACCTCCAGTGATGCGACTCTTTGAGTCTCTCCGTCCCAACGGGGGAGTCTTCCCCGTTGGGACGGAAGCAGAGCAGTGGGCAGAGACTTCTGCACAGGTCCGGAGGGAGCAGATCATGAAACATGCTGCGCTACTCTTTCTCTCTGCCATAATCTTCTATGGCCTCGCCTTCCCCCTTCCCGCCTGCCGGGCCGCAACTGCCCAGTGGAAGATCGAGTGGCAGGAGGAAACGGTGATCCGGGAGGCGCCACCGGGGTCGGGGGCCTGGTATCCCCGGGTACTGGTGCTGCCAGACAGCCGCTGGTTGGCGGCGTATGACACCAACATCGGAGCGAACCGCACTTACATAGAAGTCGCAGAAAGCCTTGATGGCGGGCGCACATGGCGCCCCATCTCCATTGCCTCCTTCGGAGAGGGGAATGCCGCCAATGCCTCCCTTGCCCTCGGGTCCGACGGTTCACTATACCTGGCATACCGCCTCGTCCGGCCGGGCGATTTCGAGATCAAGCTCTCGCGCAGTACCGACGGGGGTATGACGTGGGAGCCGCTCTCGGTGATCCAGACGGGACGGCGCGGTCTCTGGGAGCCGGCGATCGGTTGGGTCGGGAAGGAGATCTGGGCTTTCTACAGCAGCGAAGAGTTCTGGCCGCTCTGGCCCCAGGTGATCGCCCTGCGCCGTTCCGTCGACGGGGGAAAGACGTGGCAGGCTGAAGAGGTTGTCGTCCGCAATCCCCGCTCGCGGGATGGGATGGCAGCCTGGATGATCCACGACTCTACAGTCTACATGGCCTACGAGGCCACCGACATGGGCAATCCGTTCGTTATCAAGATGGTCACCTCTTCCGACGGAGGGCTTACCTGGTCGGAACCGGTGCTGGTCTTTCGCCCCGCCAACTGGAGCAAGAAAGCCGGGGCCCCTGCGCTGGCCGTCTTGCCAAATCCGCTGGCGGAGAAACTTCCGATCATTGTGGTCGCTTTTCAGACCGATGAAGACAACACTCTCGGCTCAGGCGATCAGTATGCCGACATAAAGTACGTGTTGAGCGCCGATGGTGGCCGTACGTGGAGCGATGCTTATGTCGCCCACGCCACCGTATGGCCCGATTGCTGGGCGGGTCTGTATGTGCTCGATGATAAAACTCTGGTGTTGTCCGTCACCTCGGGAAACAGGCTGGTATTGAGAATCGGACACCTCGTCCTCGAGCAATGAAAGGAGGGCCCTTTCTTGTCAGCAGATGAACCTCTTCCCGCCACAGTCCGCGTTATCCCCGGATCTCGCCGCACCCGTCCGGTGAGCCGGTACCTTTTCGGTAAGTTCACCGAGCATCTGGGGCAAAACGTCTACGGCGGAGCGTGGGCGCAGATCACCCGGAATCCTGAGTTCGCCCCCATCGAAATCTGGCCGGACCGGGGCGAAATCCTCCGGCGCTTGCAGGCAGCCGCCACCGAGTTCTTCCTGCCGCAGCTGGCAGGCGGACCGGCGCAGGGGCTACCACCCTGGTGGGTGGTGGAGAGAGGACCGGGCATGGGAGCCTTCATCTCTCACTCTCCCGATATCCGCCGCGGCCACTGGACCCTCACCCTGACAAGCCCAGCCGCCCGTGGGGTGCAACTGGTTACCCCTGTCTACCTCCCCACCCACCGAACCCGCCAGTACACTCTGAGACTGCTTGCTCGGGGCAACTGCGGCATTGAGGTCTCGCTCCGCACTGCCGAAGAGCGGGTTACCCTGGCAACAGCAAGTACGGCTATCACCGCCACTCCGGCAGCTGCCAACGTAACCGTAGCTCTCACCCTCCCCGAGCCGCAGCTATCCCAGCAGCTCCCACCGCCGGGCACTCCCTACCACCTCGTCCTCACCCTCACCTCGCCGGGCATTCTGGAACTGCACCAGTGCCTGCTCTTTCCGGCAGACCACATCGACGGTTGGGACCCCGACGTCATCCGCTTTCTGCGGGAGGCCCGCCTTCCGCTGCTCCGCTTCCCCGGCGGAAACTTTGCCTCCGGCTACCACTGGGAAGATGGGATCGGCCCGGTCCAAAGCCGCCCCGTTCTCCCCAACCCGGCCTGGCCGGAGGTCGAGTGGAATCACGTCGGTACTGACGAGTGGCTGCACCTCTGCGAGCTGGTCGGTTGTGAACCGCTCATCTGTGTTAACGCAGGCGACGGTTCACCGGAAGAAGCGGCCAGGTGGGTCGAGTACTGCAACGGTTCGGCGGAGACCACCGCCATGGGGGCATTGCGGGCGCTCAACGGCCATCCCGAACCCTATAACGTCCGCCTATGGGAGATAGGTAACGAGCTCTACGGTCACTGGCAGATAGGGCATACCGACGCGGCCGGTTACGCCGAACGCTACCGGGCCTTTGCCGCGGCTATGCTGGCCGTCGACCCGACTATCCACCTGATCGCCAACGGCGACACCGAAGCCTGGAACCGAACCGTCGTTCAGGGAACTCGCGGCTCTCCGGTGGGCCGCTACCACATCTCACGCGCCGCCGTGCCGCCGATCCACACTCTCTCTCACCACTGCCTCTATGCTGGCTTCTCCGACAACGCCGACCCGGAGCGTGTCTACCTCGAACACATGGCCTTCACCCCCGCCTACGCCCGCCTCTGGCACGAGCTGGTGCGGCCCCTCGAGGAGGCCGGCCTGCCGCCCGTTCTCGCCATCACGGAGCAGCAGGTCTTCACCCATCGCCGGCACCTGCCCAACAACGCCACCCTGACCGAGGCGCTCTGGACGGCCTCGATAATCAATGAAGCGATCCGTTCCGACGGGCTCGTCGCACTTATCACCCACAGCGCTCTGGTCAACCACGGCGGCGGCCTGCGCAAAGAACGGGAGATCGTCTACGCCCAGCCCGTCTGGTGGGTCACTCACCTTTACGCCAGGGCCACTGCGACTGTGTCGTCTGCGACTGCGTCGTCTGCGTTCTACCGTCTCGAGCTCGCCGTCGACTCGCCCACCTTCTCCGTTGAACCGTATGTAATGGCCGTCGTTCCCGACGCGCCCTTCCTCGACGCCGTCGCCCTCACGGACAGCGACGAGCACGAGCTGCTCTTTTTCCTCGTGAACCGCCACCCCCACCGCCCGCTGGCCGTGCGGATCAAGCTGCCCGTAGAGTTGGGGAGGGAGCGTTTCCGCCAACTTGAAACAGTAACTCTCACGGGCGCTTCGTTCATGGCCGCCAACAGCTGGGACGATCCCGACAGGGTACGCCCGGTCGCGCAAAAGCGGCCTCTACCGGTTGGCACGGAGGCAGCGGAAGCAGGGGAGTGGGAGTTATCGATCACACTGCCTGCTCTCTCCCTGGTGCAGGTTCGCCTGACACCGTAGGAGAATATTAGAATAATTGACAACAACAGCTGCTAGATCGCCTACCGCCAAAGAAACAGAAAGGGAGAGACCGGCTACAATGGATGTCCTTAACTGTCCTCGGCCCGAGTACCCGCGTCCTGATTTCGTGCGTACCGAGTGGCTCAATTTGAACGGTGAGTGGGAGTTTGCCTTCGATGATGAGAACCGGGGGCTTGCAGAGCGCTGGTATGCCCCGACGACCAGCCCTTCGGTCTTCCCCCTGCGGATCCAGGTTCCCTTCGCCTATCAGACGCCGCTCAGCGGTATCGGAGACCGCAGCTTCCACGACGTCATCTGGTATCGCCGCCGGGTCGAGATCCCGCGCGAACCTGCCTGGCAGGGGAAGCGCATCCTGCTACACTTCGGGGCGGTCGACTATGCCGCCACGGTCTGGGTAAACGGTCAGCTGGTCACCCACCACGAAGGCGGCCATACACCGTTCAGCGCCGATATCACGGATGCACTCACCACTCCGAGCGGTCTTTTCGACGCTCCCGTCGCCGTGATCGTGGTCCGGGTTTGGGATCCATCCACCAACCTTGAAATCCCGCGCGGCAAGCAGTACTGGAAGGTGGACTCTGAAGGAATCTTCTATACTCGTACGTCGGGCATCTGGCAGACCGTCTGGCTCGAACCCGTCTCCCCTGTCGCCTACCTGCAGCGGGTGCAGCTCAGCACCGAGCCGGGCGGGGGCAGGGTCAGGGTAAAGGCCTGGATCAACACCGGGGCGGGGGCGTTGGCAAGGACAAGGGCCGGGGCAAAGACTGGGGCAGAAACACCGACGGGGCATGATGTCGACGGGGCCGGTAGCGCCGGCCTGCGCCTGGAGATCACGGCCAGCTACGAGGGCCGAACTGTCGCCACCGCCACCTCCAAGGTTGCTTGGTCTGGCTCAGCCCCGGCCGCCATAGACCCAGTTGCGCGGTTGGAAACAGAGCTCGTTCCGGAGGAAGTTCACCTGTGGAGTCCGGAAACTCCTAACCTCTACAGCCTGACCTATCGTCTCTACTGGGACAACGAGCTCGTAGATACTGTTGAAGGCTACATGGGGCTGCGGTGGGTGAGCATCGAAAACGGCCGCATCTGCCTCAACGGCCGCCCCTACTACTTGAAACTGGTCCTCGACCAGGGGTACTGGCCGGAGGGTCTGCTCACCGCGCCGAGCGACGAGGCCCTGCGAGCCGACATCGAATGGGGCAAAGCCTTCGGCTTCAACGGCTGCCGCAAGCATCAGAAAGTGGAAGACCCCCGCTTCCTTTATTGGGCGGACCGGCTTGGCTACATTGTCTGGGGCGAGATGGCCAACGCCTACCGCTACAGCGAGGATTACGCCGTCCGGATTCTGGCGGAGTGGCAACAGGTGATTGAGCGGGACTACAACCATCCTTGCATCATCGCCTGGGTGCCGATCAATGAGAGCTGGGGAGTGGATGGCCTGGCCCGCGACCGCCGCCAGGTCGATCATCAGCTCTCCCTCTACCACATGCTCAAATCCCTCGACCCGACCCGCTTCGTCATGTCCAACGACGGCTGGGAGCATGCCCGCTCCGACCTGCTGACGGTGCACGACTATAGCGGCGCGGAAGAACTCGCCCGCCGCTACCAGTCTCTTGAGGAAGTGCTCCGCTTCCGCCCGGGCAACAGAAGCCTCTTTGCGCCCGGCACTACCTACGCCGGTGAACCGTTACTCGTGACGGAGTACGGCGGCATCGGCTTCCGCAAGGACCAGCAGGGCAAGGGCTGGGGCTACGGCAACCTGGCGGCCAGCGAGGAGGAACTGGTGGAGCGCTACCGCGCCGCCACGGAAGCCCTCTTCGCCAGCCCCATCGTGCAGGGCATCTGCTACACGCAGCTCACCGACGTTGAGCAGGAGATCAACGGCCTGCTCACCTACGACCGCCGGCCCAAGGTCGACCCGGCGGTGATCAAAGCGATCAATGATCGGCGGTCAGTCTGCTAAGCTACGCGGGCATACTGAAAACCCGCGTCCAGTGGGCGGGGGTGCACCCCGCCCACTTTTTTCATGCGACAATCAGAAAAAATGGTGCGCGCTACAGCTGCTTTATCATCTAAGCAGGAAGTCTTCGGCCAAGATCGAATCATAGCTTTGCCAAAAATACCATCCAACACCTAGGGTGAAGTGCTGGTAGCATGAAAGGGGGCGGGCTGATGAGTAGCAGAAGTTCTCCCTCGCGGCAAGCAGCTCCTGTTACAGTTCAGCTGGATCTGGACCACCCAACAGGCAACTTTTGGATTGACAACGGACTGGTGGCTCTCTGCAATTGGATAGGGGCAGGTAACTACCCTGTCGAGCAGCTGATCGCAAGCCTACAGAAGCACTTGCTCCAAAAAACCGGGAACAAAGGCGAGTACTGGGATGAAGCCACCGGCACAATAAGGGAATACGAAAAAGTGAGTTGGGTTTATCCCACTAACCTTTTCATCAGGATCTCGGGTACCGCACCCAAGCGCAAGATAGGCGATAAGGGTTATCCCATCCGTCCCCCATCATTTGAATTGAACCTGCAACTAACCAAGAAGCAGGACTATTGCGACATTTGCGGATCAGTCGGTCCTACCGCCGATGCCAAAATGTGGATTTTCCCATTCGTCGTAGACCCAGGGAAGTTCGGCAACTTTTATTCCGGCGCAAAACGCGGAGTAAAGCTCTGTCCCCGCTGTTCTGTTGCCGGGGTAGCAGGTTACTTGGGTTGGCTCTGGGTAGGTCTAGGGCGGGATGCTTTCCACTTCTTCCTGTTTCATACTGACCTGCACGACCTCGCACGATTCCACCGCGAGGTCCTTCAACCATTACAGGTGGGGACAGGCAGGGGAGGTAATGTCAGCCCGGCGTTCTACGGCCCCTACCTGCATGAAACAACCTTGGGGTTATTGCTGGATCTGTTCTCCCACGTACGCAGTTCCGACCGCCTGACTGATGCAGGAAGGCAGTTCCTAGCGTCGCTATTGGGAGCTAGAGCCAACTCTGCCCCCGCTCCGCTGACACTTTATGCAATTACGGGAAAGCCCGGACAAGCTTTTAACATGCAAAGCTTCAGTGAGTTTTCCCAATTCCACTCTTTATATCGTTTCTATGAAGGCTCCATCGAAAGCTTGGGAGGTGATAATCCTCATCGGCACTTCGTTGACGTATTTCGCCAGTTTCAAGCGCGCGATGAAAATCAATATAATACGATATGGCGCGATAGAATCGCTCGTAGCGTACTCGAGTTCAGTGACCCGCTTCCCTTCGTAGAGGGCTTCCTTTTTGAGGTTCGCGTTAAAGAAGACAACCCATTACCTTTAGTATGGGGGACTGAGCACGTAATCGGTCGCTATACCGAGGAGGTGTTGTCCATGGACGAAGAAATGTTAAAGGTACTTTCGGGTTTTGGGTACCGTCTCGGGTCTGCTGCTTATGAAAAGGATGAGATGGGCATCATCTACAGCCTCAGAAACGCGAAGAATCCAGAAGACTTTTTCCGTGTGCTTAATGACATTCAGTTCCGGTTGGACATGACCATACCCGAACAGATTCTGCGAATCGAACCAGGAGAACGAATAGCCAACAACCCGTGGGTAAGAGTAAAGACTTTGCTCGCGATCTACGCGATGAATAGTTATTTACGAGCTGGCAAGAGCACACACGTAAACGAACGAGGGGGTAATAAAGAATGAGGAGCGATCGTGCACCGAGCAAAGCGATTGCTATAGGCTATCTTGTCAAGGTATCTGCTGGTAACGTGAACGCCTCGCATGTCGAAGGCAACGTTATGGTAACCAAGAAGGTAACACTGCCCGACGGCACCACATTACCCTACATCTCCGGACAAGCTCTTAGAAGGATGCTGCGGGATCGCTTAGAGGAGTTGGGATTCAGTCTGTCGGATCCGTTCGCCCAGGTAAGCGGGCAGGAAGTTACGCCTCCTGTCCGTCCATGGGAGTTTATCGACGAGGATCTCTTTGGTTACCTCGATCCCTCCGGTGGGCGCCGGCGCACCTCTCCTGTTCGCGTTTCTGCAGCTGTAGGCCTATTCCAGTTTCAAGGCGACCGCGACCTGGGCACGCGCTCTTTTGAACGTTTTGGCCGTGCTATGGAAGCCGGTGGCAACATGTTTGAAACAGAATTATATAGCAACCTATTCAAGGGTTGCATACTCGTGGAGCTGGACAGAATCGGCGTGTTTGGCGATTCGGAACTGGGCGACCTAGAAAACATTCCTGAAGGAACCAGTAGATTGGAACGGAACGGTCGCCAGTATCTGGCCATGGCTGAGAACCAGAGAGCCCAGCGTCTGCAGGCGCTCCTGGAGGCATTGGGAATCTTGTGGGGGGGAGGCCGTACAGCGCGTATGCTCAGCGATCTCTCGCCCAGGTTTCTTGCTTACATGCGGCTAAAAGTGAAGCATCCCGTGTTCCTTGAAAGTCTTCAGGCAAGCTATGAGGACGGCCTTTTCCAGCTCAACCTGGAACCTCTTGTGAATGCATTGGAGAAGTTTAGGGAACAGCAAGAAACTACTTTATTCGGATTGGAACCGGGATTGTTTGGCAACGAAGCGGAAGTGCGGGAGGAACTGCAAAAGTACGGCCAGGTACTCAGAGTCCATGAGGCGATAGCAAGAGCCAAGGAGGACGCTAGCAAGATATGGACTTCCTAGCAGTAAAGGTATCGGCAAGCCTGGCTTCTTTTCGGCGTCCACTAGATCATAACTACCAGCGGACGTTGCCTCTTCCGCCTCCTACTACTCTTATCGGCTTAGCAGGAGCAGCTTTAGGTTTGTCCGATGGCGAAATATGGCACCGCAATAGCCCGCTCAGAGCTTTGAGTGTTTCTGTGCTTTCTCTACAAGAACCGGGCAGGGCTCGAGATATGTGGACAGTCATGAAGATAAAGAACAACCGGATTGCCGACCGCTCCCCTTACTTTCGTGAATTACTTTGCTTTGTCAGATACGTACTGCTATACGGTGGGCCGCGTCAATTGCTGGAAAGTCTCGCGGCATCTTTCGCAGATCCCGTGTATCCATTGTCCTTGGGGCGCGAAGATGAGCTATTGACTATCGACGAGGTTGGTATTTATCAGGCCGAACAGGGGGTGCCTCGGTTTCGAGGCACCATTCTTCCTATACACTTGCGGGAACATTCCTTCCGTCCGTTACTGCGACCAGGAATACGCTTCGAAATGCCGGTCGTTGAGATCCTACCATTAAGCTTTGCCGTAGACGAGCAGGGACTGCGTCAGCCTCTCCAGCGCGTTCCCCTTACCTTCCTTCCCTTCGACTTGGAAGTGGAACTCCCGCATTTGGAACCGACGCTTACCTTCAAAGGGAGAAGTTTCACATGGGTGAATACGCGCTCCTAGCCAAGCCCGACGTTGCTCTAGTCGATCACCTGCGTCAAGTAACAAGGGTAGGCAGACACCTGGCTCAGCGGATGGGATTATCACCGGAGCTAACAAAGAAGGTCTTGCTAGCTTGTGCCTTTCACGACATTGGGAAGGCAACCAATAGCTTCCAGGAACATGTGCGCGGCCGCAAGGGCAAAGCCTATCCCCATGCCCTGGCTTCGTTACCGTTTGCGCTCATTGCCGAACTAAAAGCAACAGGATTACCTCCGTTAGCATCGGCTGCTGTTATCAGCCATCATTCACCGCTGGGACCCGATGTCTATCAAGGATTCGGACCCGCGGATTACCACTCGGAGTTGTCCTTGGTTCTTCAGACATTGTGTGAATACTTGCAGGAGCTAGGGTTAGAAGTTATTCCTTCGGTTCAGGAGCTGGTTGCTCTCGAGACTGAATCGCCCGCGGGGCTATTGAATGCGTCGTTTGATTTTGGCGATAAGAAGCAAAGTCTCCGCGGGATCTACCAGGCATTGCCGGCTCAAGAGTTCGCAGACGTGAAGGCTGTTCTATGCCTGGCAGACTGGCTGGTATCAGCAGGTCGGCAACATGCAGATTCGCTCTTTTGCCATAACGGCAAAGAAGCTATCGACACCTATGTTAGTCAACGTGGCGTCAAGCTGCGTGAGTTCCAGCGCGAGGCAGAGCAGCGTCAGGTGGTAAGAAAACTATATCTGCGCGCCCCCACCGGTGCCGGAAAGACTGAGGCCCTTCTACTCTGGGCAGGCAATGCCGACCGCCTTATCTATTTGCTCCCTACTCAAGCAACAGTCAACGCTATGTGGCGGCGCCTGCGTTCAATCTATGGCCCAGAGAACGTAGGCCTGGCTCATGGAAGGGCTAACTACATGTTGCATAAGGAAGCCGAAGAAGATCCTCTTGACGCCCGCCTGTTTGCCTCAGTCTTTGCCAAGCCAGTGGTCGTAGCTACTCTTGACCAGTACTTGCTGGCACACCTGCATGGCAGGCACTGGGAAGAAAGGCTGGCTCTTGCTCGCCGGGCCACAATCGTCCTGGACGAGATCCACAGCTACGAACCGTATACGCTCGGGCTTCTTTTGCAGGCACCAGATCAAGAACCCCCCGCACGTCTTGCGCTGGCCAGCGCCACGCTGCCAGAAGCTCTGATTAAGCACTTCGGTGAAGCAACTCTTGTGGAGGCGGAAGCCCCCCTTTGGAAGCGCCAACGCCATCACCTGCAACTCCGCCCAGGACCCTTGCTGGGGGCATTGGATGGGATTCTCCATCATGCGAAAGATGGCAAGACGGTGTTGGTTATTGCCAATACGGTTGACCATGCCCAAGCTATTTACAGGGCACTCCGGGCAAAGGTTGATCCACAAGTGCATCTAATCCTGCTCCACTCTCGCTTCGCATTTCGCGACCGCCAACGCAAGGAGAAGCAACTTGAAAGTCCAAGACCAGGGACAATCCTCGTCTCTACTCAGGTTGTTGAGGTAAGTCTAGATATCTCTTACGACGTGCTGTTCACCGAATTAGCTCCCATAGACGCGCTTGTACAACGCATGGGGCGGATTAATCGCAAAGCGGATAAGCCACCAGCACCAGTCTTCGTTTTCGAAGAATGGTCAAAAGGTTCAGAGACCGTATACGGAAAAGATGTATTGTGCAGGAGTGCTGCCATACTGGCGGGCCTTCCTGAGCGTCCGACCGATCGTGAGATGGCTGAAGCGGCCGATAGGCTTTATGATCAAACCGCGGCACAAGCTGCGTACTTGGAGGAAATCCAAGACGGGCGAAACACTCTCGTGGAGGTACAAACAGCTTTAGGTTGTTACACGATAGACCTTGAAGACGAAGAGATGCGCTCAAAATTCACCGCGCGACGGGGGCATCTTTCTATCGAAGTGCTTCCTGTCGCCTTCCGGGACGCAGCTTACGGTTTGATCCATCAAGGAGAGCATTGGCGGCTTGTCGAATTACTTGTTCCAGTACCGATATACTGGCTCAAGAACCATGCCGAATGGTTTTCTCCTTGCCGGGATCTCGAGTGTTATGTAGTGGCACTTCCTTACGATGAAGACCTAGGATTGTGCCCGCCTGGTGAGGGCGGTATGCCAGTAGACACCCAGATCTTGTAAGAGGGACAGGTTTGGGCCCGAGGTGTGAATAGCTGTGGCACCTTCACCACTCGACGCCATGCCCGACGAGGAATTCGATAGGCTGCGCACGAATGGCATCAAGCTCCACTACTGGGCAGTCTGCCACCGGAAGGTCTGGCTGTACGCCAAAGGCCTACGCATGGAACCACTATCGGATCGGGTCGCCCTGGGGCGCCTGCTACATGAGCGTGTTTATCCCGACATACCTCGGCGGGAAGTGCTCATCGACGACCTTATCAAGATCGATGTGCTGGAAGCAGACAACAAGGTGCTGGAGGTGAAACACTCCCGCAAATTGGCAGATGCGGCCCGTTTACAAGTCGCATACTACCTGATGTATCTCAAGCGCCTGGGAGCCGGCGACCTGGTTGGCGAGTTACGCTTTCCTAAGGAAAGGCGCCGTGAAGAGGTCCGGCTGACGGCCGAACTAGAGTCGCGGGTCGCCGATGCCCTGCGGGAAATACGCCGTACGGAAGAACTGCCCTCCCCACCGCCAGCAGATTTCAGCGCTACCTGTCGTGCCTGTGCCTATTCTGACCTGTGCTGGGGGTAGGTGAAGGTCTTGGCCCGCAGCTACTACATCTTTCGGAACGGACGGTTACGTCGCCGGCAGAATACACTCTACTTCGAGCAGGAGGGCGAGAATGGCGAATCGGTCCGTCAGCCCATACCCATCGAAGATATTCGTGATATTTATCTTTTCGGTGAGATTGATCTCAATACGAAACTGCTGACTTTTCTCGCTCAGCATGGTGTAGTTGTTCATTTCTTCAACTACTACGGCTTTTACGCTGGTAGCTTCTACCCGCGTGAGTCTAACGTCAGTGGGCAGCTGCTTGTAAGGCAGGTGGAGCATTACCTTGATGCCGCCAAGCGCTTGACCGTCGCTCGTGAATTCGTTCACAGCGGCCTTTTTCACATCCGGCGCAACCTAAACTACTATCGCAACCGGGGCAAAGCTGTCGACAACGCCATTGCCACAGTCGAGCTCTCCCTCGAGCGGCTCACCTCCTGCGAGACCATACATGAGTTGATGCGCGAAGAGGGTATGGCGCACGAGGCGTACTACGCCGCTTTCCCCGAGATTCTCGATCTGGAGGAACCTTTCGAGAAGCGTGTGCGGCGGCCACCGAACAACATGCTCAATGCTCTGATTTCGTTCATAAACACTTTGGTTTACACCGCCACGCTCTCCGAGATCTACGTAACCCAGCTTAACCCTACAATTAGCTATCTGCACGAACCGGGCCAGCGCCGCTTTTCTCTCGCCCTCGACATAGCCGAAGTTTTCAAGCCGCTTGTTGGCGATCGGGTGCTGTTTCGCCTGCTTAACCGGGGTGTTATCGGTGAGAAAGACTTCGAAGCTGTTGGTGAAGCGCCAGCAGTTTACCTTGCCGAAGAAGCCCGCAAGACAGTGGTCAAGGAGCTGGAAGCGGCACTGCAAACAACAGTCTATCACCGGCGCTTAAAGCGCAATGTTTCCTATCGCCAAATGATACGTCTTGAAGCCTACAAGCTTATCCGCCATCTCATGGGGATGGAGCCCTACAACTCCCTCAAAGCGTGGTGGTAAGATAGTGTATGTTGTCATCGTCTACGACGTGGAACAAGAACGGGTTGCCAAGGTCTGTAAATACCTCAGGCGGTTCTTATACTGGGTCCAGAACAGCGCGTTTGAGGGAGAGCTTACCGAGGCCCAATTGGAGCATGTGAAGTTCGGATTGGAAAAGATTATTGACCCGGCATCTGATAGTATTTACATTTATCGGGTACCGCGCGGGCAGTTGCTGGAGAAAGAGGTAATAGGCCAGAGTAAAGGCCCGACAGAACAATTCCTGGAGTGAGGGAACGTTATGCGCCTGCACGTAGTATTCTCCTCGGAAGAACCAGTCACCCTGCCCTGGCACTACCCCAGTCTTCTGCAGGGATACTTGTACCGGGCAATAGCTAAGGCCCGCCCTGACCTGGGGAGTCTCTTGCATGATCGGGGTCTTACAGCCGAAGGCCACCGCTACAAGATGATGGTCTTCTCCCGGCTCTTCCCCCGCCAGGCAAGCCCCGCCTCGAATGGGCTAAGTATGACACCGCCCATCCACTGGTGGGTCTCGTCACCCCTTCTCGCCCCCATGCAAGCACTGGTGGAGGCGCTCATGTCTGAGAACCAGGCGATTTTGGGAGCCGCCAACTTGGATGTGGCCAGCGTCGAAGTCGAACCGACTCCAGACTTGTCAGGCTTCGTCTGGTGCGAGACCATCTCACCCCTCGTAGCTTCGACGGCTGTTCGAGATGGCGAGAAGCTCCAAAAACGGTATCTGTCCCCGTACGACGCAGCATTCTGGCAGGTGCTCGCGGCCAACCTGCAGCGTAAAGCGGCGGCTTTCGGCTTGCCCGTGCAACCTGCAAGCACCGTACGGTTCAAACCTGGCCACGAGTGGCGCTCCCGACTGCTGCAGGTACAGGGGACTCAAGTGCGGGGTTACGAGGGCAGATTCGCCATCGAAGGGGATCCGCAACTCTTATTGCTGGCCTACGAGGCCGGTCTTGGCGAGCGCAACTCCCAGGGGTTCGGGATGTTCCGCGTCCTATCCCGGCGGCGACAAGCCCAAAGCGGCGGCTGCCCCGTAGAGGAACGAACGTCACATGGTATGCCCGGCTATTCCTGCCTCTGATCCAGCTCGCGGGCCAAGGCAGCCGCCCGGGCGTAAAGTGGGGCCAGAGCTTCCTCCAGGGGCTGCTTGCCCGGCCAGAAAGAGAAGCTCCCCAGCTGTCGCAGCCACCTGTCCGGCTCAGCACCGGCCAGGTAGTAGGCAGAGGCACGGTCATCTTTCCCTTCCCCGGAGATCAGCGCGTCTTGCTCCGCCCTGCCCCGGCCACGACCTCCTCGCCAAAAGACCTCCGGGTCCGCGGGCAACTCTTCCGTCCTGCCATTGCCCGATGCAACCGGTTGGCCGGCCTCGCCCGGGACATGGTCACTGGCCTGGGGCTGCAGGGCTTTTGGCTCATCAGCCGTCCCCGGCTTGGCGCTCGCCGCCGCGGTGCTTGCGGGCTGCTGCACCGTGGCCTCGCGTTCGCTCCCGGCTACCACGGCAGCCAGCAGTTCGTCGCGAGTGATGCCGCGTAACCGGAAAAGCAAGAAGGGGTCGCGATCGAGAGCCTCGGCAAAGAGCAAGTAGACGGCGGCCACATGCTTGCAGGGATTCTCCCAGTCCGGGCAGGAACATTCCGTCCGGATATCGCTCGGCCGGTTCGGCAAGAGCGATAGGCCAAGATCTGCGAACACGCCCTCAATCTCCTCGGGGATCTCCCCTGCAAGCAGCGCCGCCACAAACCGCGGCTCGCGGGCCAGCGCCCCGGCCACCCGCCGCCAAGCATCCTCAGCCAACGGCTTCACCCGGATCGTTACCCGGTAGGGATACACCCGCGACCCCTGCACCCGGGCGGTAATCGTGCCCTTGCTCACGTCCAGCGCCACGACCTGACCTGCGCGGGCATACGTGCGCCCCCGGCTGAGCCGGGACCGGCTGATCATACCAGACAGCATCTCCGACCAGCGCCGTGCCCACCAGCTCGTACCGAAATCCCCCCGGCGACTGCGGACACGGATCCTGTCGCCCGTTCCCTTGACTCTCCTGCTCATCCTATCGCGTCCTTACGCAAAGCAAACAGTTCCCGCAATTGATCCGTGGAAAGCTCCGTCAACCAGCCTTCGCCGGTTCCTACGATGCGCCCGGCCAGCTCCAGCTTACTTTCGATCATCTCATCTATCTTCTCTTCCACCGTTCCGACACACACAAACTTGTGCACCTGAACCGCTCGCACCTGCCCGATCCGGAAGGCTCGATCCGTAGCCTGGTTTTCCACTGCCGGATTCCACCACCGATCGAAATGAAACACATGATTGGCCCGTACGAGGTTGAGTCCCGTACCCCCGGCTTTCAACGAAAGCACAAACAGCGGTGGACCGTCGTCATCCTTCTCAAACCTTTCCACCATTTCATCCCGGCGGCGTTTGGGAACACCGCCGTGCAGGAAAAGCACCTCCCGGCCGAATTGTTCTTCAAGATACTGCTGCAACAGTTCACCCATCTCGGTGAACTGTGTGAAAATGAGCGCTCGATCACCGACGGCTAGGATTTCTTCGATGATCTCCGTCAGACGGTTGAGTTTGCCGGAGCGGCCGGGTAATGATGATCTGTCTCCGAGGAAATGGGCCGGGTGATTGCAAATCTGCTTCAACTTGGTCAGAGTGGCCAGGATGAGACCCTTGCGCTCCATCCCGCTCGTCTCGTCCAACCGCCTCTCCACATCTTTCACGACCGCCTGGTAGAGCGAGGCTTGTTCCTTGGTCAAACCGCAGTAGACCTTGGTTTCGATTTTGTCGGGCAGGTCCGTGATGATGTTACGATCCGTCTTGAGACGCCGCAAGATGAAGGGGCGCGTCAACCGCTGCAAGCGGCTCGTTGCTTCCACATCCCGCCTCATCTGAATGGGGATGAAGAAGCGCCGCTGGAACTGGGCTTGCGACCCCAGGTAGCCAGGGTTGAGGAATTCCATGATGGACCAGAGGTCTCCCACATTGTTCTCCACCGGGGTGCCGGTCAAGGCAATGCGGTATTCGGCGGTCAAGGAACGGGCTGCCTTGGCCTGGCGGGTCTCCGGGTTTTTGATGTTCTGAGCCTCGTCGAGGATCACGCCTGACCAGTGAACGCGCTGGAAGGTGTCGACGTCCCGTGCCAGCAGCGCATAGCTGGAGATAACCAGTGCCTTGCCTGCCACGGCCCGGACGAACTCATCCCCTCTGCAGCGGTTAGGGCCGTGGTGAACGAGGACCGGCAGCCCAGGGGTAAACCGCGCCGCCTCCCGGCGCCAGTTATTCACTACGGAAGTCGGACAGATCAAGAGCACCGGGGCGGGCCACGACCGAGGCCCCGCGGCGTCCCCGGCCGGGCCTTGCCGGGCTGCCGCTTCCGTTTCCGCTTGACCCTCCTCCCAGAATCGCTGTACCAAGGCCAGCGTCTGCACCGTCTTGCCCAATCCCATGTCGTCTGCCAAACATGCTCCCAAACCCCAGCGGGCCAGGAAAGCCAGCCTCGAGTACCCCCGGCGCTGGTACGGCCGGAGGGTGCCGACGAACCCCCGGGGCGGTGGCAGTTCAGCAAACGGCGTCTTACCCTCGAGCTGTGCCAGCAGCTCGCCCAGCCAGGATCCGCCTTCGTCTTCTTCCGATCCGCCGAACTCGACCTTCACATCCACGTGCGAATCCGCAGCAAGGCTGCCGGCCGCCGGCAGACTGCCTCCCAGCGCCAGTACCAGAGCCTCCCGGGCCGTCGCCTGCGCCGGGGCTCGCTTTTTGAGGAAGTCGCTCAGCGCCCGGATCTCCTCGGGATCTATCTGCACCCATTGCCCCCGTATTTGCACGAGCGGCAACTTCAGCCGGGCCAGGTCATTGAGCTCGGCCAACGTCAACGGTTCGTCCCCCAACGCGATCTGCCAGTCAAACCGGACCACGTCGTCAAGGGATAAGAAACCGCCACCCTTAACCTTGGGGGCAACGACCCTAGCACGCACTGCGGGACGCAGCTTGGTGCGGCCGTCCACCCACCATGCAGGCAGCAACAGGCCAAAACCCGCTTCTTCAAGACCTGGAGCACGCTCGGTCAGAAAACGGTATGCACCCTGCGTGTCCAGTGCGAAACCGCTGGGACGCGCTTGTCTTAGGCTTTCCGCAACTTCGGGACACAGCCGGGCGGCACGTCCCAGGTTGACCAGAAGCAGCTCAGCCGCGGCCACCGCGCCGGACAAACCCGCTGACTGCAAAACTGGCCCCAGTCTTCCGTCACGCTGCCACACTTCTTCCGCCGGGATCAGCAGGCTCGGATCGGCCCGGGACTGCAGGAAGTAGCGTACGTACCAGCCCGCTCCGGCCCCTGTTGCCACCGCCGCCGCCCCGGTCTCCGCCACCGCCGCTGCTGCCCCCGCTTCCGTCACCCCCGCTGCCGCCACTACCGTCTCTGAGCCGGCTGCCTGCGGTCCGTCGGCCGCAACAGGCGCAGGCATGGCGTCTGCCCCAACGAGCTCGGCCGGAGCATTGGGCTCAATGGTCTCGGCCGAGGTGGGCGATCCCACCCCGTGCTCCTCCAGGCGGAACGTTAACTTAAACGGCGCTGCGTGCGAAAGTATCAGCGGTCGCTGCCACTCCTGAACGGCCGCGGCGAGCTGTGCGAGCTTGGCACCAGGGCCATGCAGCATTCCCGCGACTTGCCCGCGGCTGGAAGTGCCACGGCCGCTCTTCTTGTCGCCCGGCTCACCTGTTTCCTGCAGAGCCTGCAAAAACTGGTCGTAAACGTTCTCCCCACCGGTCCGCACATTTCGGCTCAGAGCACGGCGTACACTCTCGCCGCCACCCTCCCCCCGCCGCTGACCGGCGGCCAGACGCACCAGTTGATCCACCATGGTGGAAATGAACTCAGCCAGCACGGTTTCGGCGCTCGCCGCAGGTCGCAGCGAAGTCTTGCCGCACGGAGCAAGCGCCCGGCACACGGGAGGCATCGCTGCGGCCAAGTCCGCCAGCTGTTGGCGCGTGCCGGCCAGCCAAAGCGGCGACCAACGGGCACGATACCCACCGTGAACCTGTTGTACATCGGGCAGGAACTCGCCCCGCTTGACCATGCCCAAGACCATCCGCAGTGCCGAGGCCCAAAACCGCAGGTCGTGCCCTACTATGAGACCTGGGCGAAGAAGCCGGCGCTCACTACACCCGGCGAGAAACTTGATGGCGGCCGCTGCCGGCAGCGCTTTGGCCCAGACCTGCCAGGGCCGCAGCTCCAGGTTACCTCGGGTGTCAGCTTCAGTCAGGAGCGGCCCGACCTCAGGCGTGGACGCTGCCGGGAGATCCGGCAGCGAAGGCAACCAGGCGGCAGCCGCAACTGTGACGGCAGTCCCCGGTTCGACTCCCGCACAAGACAAAGCCTCTGCCAGCACCAACGGCCCGGCATCGTATGGAAAAGGCTTGACCCGCATGCGCCGGGAAGATCCCCGCCGCCGGACCGGCTGCTGGCGTACAGCTCCGGCCGCAGCTGCCGGCACACTCCGGTCCCGTGACAGTTCTTGCGGCCCACCGCCGGTCTCCACGACGTCTTGGCCACCCCGCGCTAAACCCTCTATCGATTCCTCAGGTCCTTTCCAAGCCAGTCCTTCCGTGACCTGTCCTTCCCTGGCCTGTCCTTCGCCGACCTGCTCTACCTCCACCCAGTCTGCTCCGGACCGCTCCCCCCAAATGGTCAACCTCCCTTGAAGGAAAGCGGCGTGGATGACCGTGACTCGCCCTGTCAACTGTCGCCCTCCGGTCTAGTAACTGTTTTCACCATCCGGTCTGCCCTTTAACAGGGTACACCCCCCGGCGCGACAACACCAGATCAGTCAGGCAAGAGCGCCCGCATAGCACTGTGCCCAGTCACTTACGGTCGCTCGCTCTTCTACCCAGGCAAACTACGGGGATGACGGCCGGTCAGCCTTCTTTGCGAGGCTCTCGTTCCAACCAGCCGGCGTTCCAGTGGAGGCCGGTGGCGGGGCAATCCGTATTTTACCTGGGCGAATTCCAGGCTTCGGGCATGCCTTGGACGGACCTTCGGAAGACATCGACCACGACACTGAACATGAATGGAGTCCCGCCGCCCACCTGGTACTCTACGTGGCCGCCGGGAACGCATTCCGGCCGGACAATGGCTGTGATGCCGTTGACGTAGTTATGGAATACTATCCGCGGTTGGGTTAAGAACTTGTTTCAGAGTGGAGTCTTCTAGGTAGGACATCGTCAACCGGATCTCAGGCTATATCTACGTATTCCTTGCACATAAGCAGCCACACATGTTAAACATACCAAAGCGGCTAATGTGAGATTAATTATCGATCTCGCATCGGCTGCACTTGTCATCTATTAAGCGATACTATGTTGACATAGCAGGCAACCGCATGCTTAGATAGAAGTGTCAAGTCGGCGGGGATACTGCCGGCTGGGCTCGACAGAGCAGCAGGATAAGCCTGCGGGACGATGTCTCGCAGGCTTTTTCCACATGTGCTAAACATGGGCAAACATAGGGGGATCGTGTCCATAACAGAACAGCAACGTGTTCTCAACGTTAGCACCCAGTCGGCAATCCAATTCACGCGCACAGGACTAACACAAGAAGAGGCCAAGGCCCGGCTGAGCAAATGGGGACCAAACGAGTTAACTGAGAGTAAACCGCTCAACCCCTCGGTACGTTCATCGCTGCGTTTAAGGAGCCCATGTTTTTGCTTCTTGTCGGCGCCTTGGCCGTCTATCTTGTCCTGGGTGAGATCCACGAAGCGGCAACTATGGCAGTCTTCGTCTTCTTCGAGGTAGGAATCACCTTCGTACAGGAATGGCGTACCGAAAAGACCATCCAGGCACTAAAAGATCTGTCTGCTCCTAAGGCTACGGTATTGCGCGACTGTAAACGGCAACGCATCCCTACGCGCGAAGTAGTACCGGGAGATATTCTCATTCTCGAGGAAGGTGAACGTGTCGCAGCCGATGGCCGCCTTCTGGAGGTTGCCGATCTGGCTGTCGACGAATCAATCCTCACCGGTGAATCCGAACCCGTGTGGAAGAAAGCCGCTCCCTATCCTGATGCACAGCACACAATGGCAGCAGGAATGATAGCACTGACGAGTTCTGGCGGCGTGACACGTGCTACGCCGGGACCATGGTGGTTCACGGGCAGGGGTTGGCGGAAGTCGTGGCCACGGGCGCAGCGACGCAATATGGACGCATTGGCAAAGCCCTGGCGGAAGTCGAGGAAAGACCTACGCCCTTGCACGTCAAGATCCGGCAGCTGGTCAGAGCTATGGCCTGGCTGGGTCTTGTGCTGTACATGCTCGTGGTCATCGTGACCCTGGCCCGAGGCGCGGGCTGGGTCAACAGCGTGATCGCCGGCATCACTCTGGCAATGGCAATGATTCCCGAGGAATTCCCAGTGGTACTCACCGTCTTCCTGGCGCTGGGAGCCTGGCGGCTGGGGCAAAACCGGGCCCTCATGCGCAAGATACCCGCCGTCGAGACGCTGGGGTCCGCCACCGTCCTCTGCGTCGACAAGACCGGGACCCTCACGCTCAACCAGATGACCGTCCGCGGCGCTTACTTCGGTGGCCGGGACTGGCAGGTCGACGATCCGGAGTTCGCCCGGACGGCCCGGGAACTCCTGAAGCTAGGAGTCCTCGCCAGTGAGACGGAGCCGTACGACCCGATGGAGAAGGCCTTCCATGACGTTGCACGCCAAAGCGGATACCCACCCGAAAGCTTGTACGAAGGGCGTGACTTCGTTCACGAGTATCCCTTCACTCCTGTGAATAAGATGATGGGCCACATTTGGCAACCCCGGTCAGCAGCGACACCAGCGAACAATGCCAGTAATGCCCGCGCTGCCCAGCCCAAGGCATTGTTGGCCGTGAAGGGTTCACCCGAGACGGTGCTGCCGCTAGGCCAGTTGACACCCGCTGAGCAGGCCGACGTCGAGGCCGCACTGATGCGCCTCGCCCGGCAGGGCTGGCGTGTAGTGGCCTTTGCCAAGGCCGAGGGAGTGACCGCACCCTTTGCCGCGGACATCTCCGACTATCCGCTGACATTCGTCGGACTGATGGCCCTCGCCGACCCGCCCCGTCCGGGTGTACGGGAAGCGGTTATAACCTGCAGGCAAGCCGGGGTCCGGGTAGTGATGATCACCCGCGACCATGCGGTAACCGCCCACGCCATCGGACGGGAGGTTGGTCTCGCTCAGTGTGAACGGGTCATCACCGGCGCGGACATAGAGCGGATGAGCGATGCCGAGCTGGCCGAGGCGGTCCGGCATACAGACATTTTCGCTCGCGTCGTGCCCCAGCACAAACTGCGGATCGTTCGCAGTCTGCAGCATAACGGCGATATCACCGCCATGACGGGTGACGGTGTCAACGACGGACCGGCGCTGAAAGAGGCCGACATCGGCATCGCCATGGGACGCCGGGGGACAGAAGTCGCCCGCAGGCGGCCGACATGATCCTGCTGGACGACAATTTCACAACGATAGTTCGCTCGGTAGAGGACGGGCGCCGGATCTACGACAACATCCGGAAGGCCATCGCCTACATCATGATAATCCACATCCCCATCGCCGCCCTGGCCTTGCTGGTTCCGGCTCTGCAGCTGCCATTGCTTTTGCTGCCAGTTCACATCGTGCTCCTGGAACTGCTGATCGACCCGACGTGTTCCATCGTCTTCGAGGCTCAACCGGCGGAAGCGAATGTTATGGCGAGACCGCCGCGGTCGCCGCAAGAACCTCTCGTAAACCGGGGGATGCTCGCCCAGGTTCTGCTCCAGGGAGCTACCGTCCTGCTGGCTACTCTGTTGCCATATATGCATCTGATCAGTAGCGGTGCAAGTGTGGAGTTGGCACGCACGGTGTCCTTTGCCACTCTGGTTCTGTCCAACACCGGCCTTGTACTCGTCAACGGCAGTGAAACGCAGTTTGCTCTTCAGGCTCTGGTTCGGACGAAAAACAAGGCTCGCGTATGGGTGAACGGTATCACGTTGATTGCCCTGATCGCGATCGTGTACGTTCCGTTTCTGCAGAAAGTGTTCGCGACAGCACCACTCAATCTGACCCAGGCAGGCTGGGCAGTCGGGCTGGCCGCAACCTTCTGGTGGGAATTGGTGAAGGCGGCCCGTAACTGGAGCAAACGCCGCACCGCTCGGCCATCTCTTCCTTGAGCAGATCCGCGGGCCAACGCGGCTGCACGGGCATAGATCCGGCGGGGTACCTCGCCCAGCCGCTGTTCGCCCCACCAGAAGGGAAAAGGCTCCAGCTGCCGCGGCCACGAGGCGGGCGTGGTCAACGACGAGAGGCTACGATTGAAACCAAAATGGACATCGCCGCCAGGTGTAAGTAGACCGCAGCCACATGCTGGCAAGGGTTCTCCCGGCCGGGGCAGGAAGACCCCGTCCGCCCATCGCACGGCCAATTCGGCAAAAGCGATACCGCCGAAGGCTACCGCAGGTGCCCTAGAGATCCCCCTCAAGCGCCTAACAGCCGTTTCCGTCGCCCCACTGGTCCGATTGGAACACCACAAATAGGATCATTCTGCCGTCGCCGTGATCGGGTTTTGAATCCTACACTTGTTCGATTGGAACAGTGGCGCTTTGCCGTAGTCTCTCCTCCTGTGTTCGTTTCAATCCCACACTGGTTCGATTGGAACAGGCCGAAGAGGCAAAGCAGCGCATCGCCGAGCTGCGTTTCAATCCCACACTGGTTCGATTGGAACTCTCGGGCAACGGATCGCCAGGCTTCGCAAGCAGCTGTTTCAATCCCACACTGGTTCGATTGGAACTATGCTCGGGTGGTTAAAGATGACCCAGCAGAGATCGTTTCAATCCCACACTGGTTCGATTGGAACCCGTACAGGAGCTTCATCGTCTACGAACCCAAACCGGTTTCAATCCCACACTGGTTCGATTGGAACCGAGCCGGGCTGCTTGGCTTCCGCCCACCGGCTCACGTTTCAGTCCCACACTGGTTCGATTGGAACTCATTGCGACCCTTCGGCAGTATCCCGCCTTCTCAGGTTTCAATCCCACACTGGTTCGATTGGAACACGATGAGTCCAGGAGGTGAACCGAGTGCGAGTAGCCGTTTCAATCCCACACTGGTTCGATTGGAACACCAGCCCATCTACGAAGGAGACGAGGTTTATGACGGTTTCAATCCCACACTGGTTCGATTGGAACGCGGCAAGGGATGGGAAATCAGAGCCTACGATCCCGGTTTCAATCCCACACTGGTTCGATTGGAACAGGATGGCACCCGGATACCAATCGATGATGTCAAGCGTTTCAATCCCACACTGGTTCGATTGGAACTAGGTTGGGTCGGTAGCGTACCCCGCCCGCTGTAGCTGTTTCAATCCCACACTGGTTCGATTGGAACTCGGAACCTGGGCAAGGAGCGGCGCGCGGGCGCGCGAGTTTCAATCCCACACTGGTTCGATTGGAACCTGCGAAGTTGCCGACGTCCGTCGCAATCCCAACCGGTTTCAATCCCACACTGGTTCGATTGGAACCCAGCCGTCCGATCGTGATGCGCTCGGCCAAAAGTCGTTTCAATCCCACACTGGTTCGATTGGAACGCCGCAGCGGCCTCATGGCGGCGGGCCAGGATATCAGTTTCAATCCCACACTGGTTCGATTGGAACCGGCGACGGTACTCAATCCTCCGCCCCGGGAGCAACCGGTTTCAATCCCACACTGGTTCGATTGGAACCCTGCTCGCCCGGGCGAATGAGGTCGGCGCTTACGGTTTCAATCCCACACTGGTTCGATTGGAACGGGTGATTCGCATCGCAGACGTGTCGGTATTCGTTTCAATCCCACACTGGTTCGATTGGAACTCTTGGGAGCCTGAAGTTCGTTTTTGCCTTCGGAACTGTTTCAATCCCACACTGGTTCGATTGGAACCCTGCTCCGACGTACCCGGGATAGCGGGCTGATCCGGGTTTCAATCCCACACTGGTTCGATTGGAACGGGTGATTCGCATCGCAGACGTGCGGCGGGAACTGGGTTTCAATCCCACACTGGTTCGATTGGAACATCTCGCTCTGCGAGAGCCCCCGCTCTCGCCGAAGCGTTTCAATCCCACACTGGTTCGATTGGAACCTGTGCGCCAGACCCGGGATAGCGGGCTGATCCGGGTTTCAATCCCACACTGGTTCGATTGGAACGCTGACGGAACACTCGATCGGCTACGACGTGATCAGTTTCAATCCCACACTGGTTCGATTGGAACCCTGCAAGATCGGTTGGGCGGACGTGATCGGTATTCGTTTCAATCCCACACTGGTTCGATTGGAACTCTTGGGAGCCTGAAGTTCGTTTTTGCCTTCGGAACTGTTTCAATCCCACACTGGTTCGATTGGAACCCTGCTCCGACGTGTCCTGATCCGCCCGATCATCCCGTTTCAATCCCACACTGGTTCGATTGGAACCGAGGCGGGTAGCATTGACGGGGAGGGCCAGGGAAGTTTCAATCCCACACTGGTTCGATTGGAACCCCAGTCTGTCTCCACAATAGGGCTAGTGTTGCCGCGTTTCAATCCCACACTGGTTCGATTGGAACCAGTCCAATAGCGGTGTCGATGGCTGGCACCAGCTTCGTTTCAATCCCACACTGGTTCGATTGGAACAAGGACAGAAGCCCAGGTAGGTAGGGCTCGGAACGGTTCATGTTGCAGTCGACCCCCGGTAGCCGGTTTAACCCCGGGGGGTCGACGGCAGCTGTGACGAGCCCGAAATCCGCATGAATCCTCAACACTGCCCGCCGGGCACTACCATAATGTACCAGGCAAGTTCACAAACGTCGCCGGTCGACTGCAAGTATAGCATGAGCGACCGAGACTGCGGAAGGCGGCTGTGGCTCACGGTTTGCTTCAGCCGCGCTACCAGCCATCAGGCAAAGGGTGAAACGGAAACGCAAACAGCAACTGGCGGCAAACATATCTCGGTCCAAAAAACGCGTGGCGCAGTCACAGCAGCAGGCCTGGCGGCAGTAACAATTCTCGCACTGGTTCTCGCGGATTGCGGGGGCGGGGGAGCGCCTCCACCCCAAACGGCAACCATCTCAGGTTACGTCGTGGACCGGCCGGGTGGAAGCGCAGTGGAGGGCACAACGGTGCTCCTGCGGTCACCGGGTCTGCAAAGGACGGCTACCACAGGAAGCGATGGGCATTTTCAGTTCACCAACTTACCCATCCCGACGGCGGGAGGTCCCGGCATTAAGACGCATTAAGACGTATGAACTGCTCATTTCGAAGTCGGGGTGGGCGACGGTCCAAGCAGCGTGGGAGTCCGCCGCGCGGAAACTGTACGCGTGACCCTGGTTCAGCAGCGGCGCAACCAGGCTCTTGCCTACGATAGTACGCTGCCGTCCCTGCGGGCAGAGGGGCACATACCCGATCTGTCCAAGTGAGACGTGACGGCGACAGACGAGGCCGGCGGCTGTGGTCTGGCCGTGTAGGCTGGCTGATGGACTACGACTGGGATCACATCCAGGGCAATGTGCTAACTGGTTCGCCATCGTTCGCTGACACTTTCATCATCCCCAGGTATGAAAGCGGACCGGGCGATCACACCGTTCTTTTCATTGCCATCGACCGGACCGGTAACACCATGGTAGATCCCCTCCGGACCACCCGTTCCTCGAGTTCGCCCGGCCCGGACACACCACCTACCATCGTCGGAGCAGTGGCCGCAACACTCACCACCTCCGTTCTCAAACCACCGCCGACGCAAGTGGCCGGCACGGGAATCGGCGGAAGCGGAAGTGCGACAAGTGCGAATCGTTCGGGTTTGAGCCCCTCGCAAGCAGACCCGCAGCGGTTGCAGCCGGGCTACTCCCGCACATTGGTCAATGGATCGTCCGGACCATTCAGCAGCGGGACCGGCCGGCGGGCGCAAATATGAACGGCCAGCGGGTACAACCTGCGGCGCTGCCTCCCGGCTCTGATGCCTTCCTTTTCACCCAAATAGGGTGGCGACAGGCCGAGCTGAGTGGGGTGACTGGTTTCCGCGTCTACCGTAACGGTCAGTTCGCCCTGGATCACCTCACAACTGAACTGCCTCCCGGCACCGACGTCTACCAGACTGAGGATTACGCCGCTGAGCTGATGCCCGGGCAGACGACCACCTATGCCGTAGCGGCTTACGGCAACGGGAAAGAGTCAGCGGCGTCGGGCAAGCCGTTCGGTAATTCCTCTGCCGGTACTGGACAAGCCGGCACCGCTCGCACCTGCGGACGGCACCGTGTACAAGTAGGCCATTACCATCGGCGCAGGCCCGTGGCGGACATTCACCCTCTCGTCACCCCAGTAAAGTAATGTGACACGAAGCGGCCGGGCGATCAGCCGGACCGGGGATTCAGCGACTTCAGGCTTCAGGCTTCGGGACGGGGGGCGCCCGACTGCTCGCTCACCCGGCTTATCCGCCACCCGAGAGGTGTCGAAACGAGTTCGATCTGCCAGGTTACATCACGGAAGTAGGCCCGGCCCGACCATTCATAGGCTGGCACATGGCGCCGGGCCTGGACCTCGACCACGGCTCGCGTCCGGCGGGCGGCCGCCCCCTCTTCTCCCGTCTCCTCCTCGTCCGCCTCTTCTATCTGTACTACTTTGAGAGAACGCAGTTCGTCTCGGGACGGAAACGAAACTTCCCCTTCGCCGCCTGCGATGACCTGCTGCAGGCGGTTCACCAGCTCATTGAGGTAAGGGGCGGAAGCAACCGCGGCCAGCTCCTGCCGGAGCGTGGCGAGCAGAACTGAGTGCAGTTCTTCGCGGGCGGGAAGTTGTCCTTGTTGCGAGAGCCCCTCCTCGTTGCTGTCCGTGGTCGTCCTGCTCGTCCCACGTTGCCCGTCACCGGTCGCAAGCCGCCACCAGTCCCCCGCCAGCCAGCTCTCATACGCTCCCCGCCAGAGCGCCTCCGCCTGGTGCATGAGGACGTATGCCTGCCACGCCAATAGATCCTGCGGTGCTGCCGGCAGTTGATAGGCGGCTACCTCCTCCACCCTACGGTCGGCCTTCAGCGCCGCTAACTGCTGCTGCGCGGCAAGCAGCCGCTTCTCCAATTGCTCGGCCTCCCGCCGGCTCATAATCCACCCAAGCGACGTGCCGGCGGCGACAAGCAGCAGCAACGCGAAGAGTAAGCGGCGGGCCGGTCTCGACCGGCTGCTCCTTCCCCTGAAACTGTAGTTCATCGGCATCCCCCTACTGCATTTTCTGACCTTAGGATGAGCCAGGTGAGCCAGAACCAACAACAAGCCGCAACAATTCTCTTCGGGTCGATAATCCTCCGCTTTTGCCCGGCGCGCAAGATCCGCGGCCCACAAGTATCGCAGAAGCGGAATTGGCCTCTTTTCCCTTCGCCCCCGCCTACCAACCAGTAGTGAATAGCATAGAATAGCTGTGAAAAGCAGAATGCCGGAGGCCAAATGGCAAGTGCCGGCTGCGGATGCCCGGATACGAGATGCGAAAGCTGGAACTGCAGCGGAGGGCTCACCCATGGCTACCTCCAGGAGACTCTTTCGTTCAAAGCGGCAAAGGATCCTCGGCGGCGTCTGCGGGGGTCTCGCCGAGTACTTCGGACTCGACGTAAGCCTCATCCGCCTGGCCTGGATACTCTTCGTCCTTCTTGGCGGATCGGGCATCCTCGCCTACCTTCTCGCCTGGTTCGTGATTCCGCCCGAGCCATGACGCCCCTCTAGCCGTGACGCCCTTCTAGACGCCGGTCGCCCCGTTAAGTACGAAAACGGCCGGCATGGAAGGAATTTCGCGCACTCGTACCGAATTGTTATAACCGGAAAGGTTTCCGGAAAGCTTTTTTCACCCGATCCCATACCCGGCGACCCGGGGAGCAGGGTGGTGCTGCCATCCTCGCGGTACCCGGGCTGTGCTCAAAACATCCTGGCTGTGGAAGGGGGTGAGGTTGGATCCTGACACCTGGCTCTTGACACATCTGCCGGAGGGGTGCGGCGGTTGGTTGATTCGTTGTGGGTAGCCGGATAGCGACTCAGTTTAAACAGGGAGGGAAAGTCGATGAGGATGAGTAGACTGGCCCGTACTCACTACGCCGCCCCCACGAGCAACCACGCCAGGTTGAACCTATAGTACAGGGCACTCGACACGAGATGGATTATCCCGTCCGGTGTCTGGGTGACTGCCAGGTATCCCATGGGTTCGCCGTGCGTATCGTCGAGGAGAAAGTGGCCCGTCCATCCCCCGCCTTCGTAAGTGGTTGTGGCTCCACCCGGACTGACCAGCCTCTTGACGGGCCACGTCTTCCCCTCGTCAAAGGAGAGTGCTGCAAATAGACCGTACACCCGCCTCTTCTTGCCATCGGCCGCTACTGCCAGAATACCCTGAGGATTGGCTAGCCTATCTTTGGTATCGGTAAACGAAACGAGCAGAATAGGTCCCTCCCGTAGCCGCATCAAGGCGAGGCGCTGACCCATACCTATGGGAGGGAACTCGCTCGACGCGTATACCCACGAGCGTCCCATGTCGTTCGATATGCTTTGCGGCATACGCCCGTCAATGCTGTCGCCACGCCCAAGGGCCATCAGCCGCCCGTCCAAGAGTTGCACGATGCCGGCATGGATGCCGGCGATCCATGCTCCCGTCTTCCCGGCCTCAAAGGTGGGGGTGGGCCTGCCAAGGCCCGGGTCCTCCCAGGTCATTCCCCCGTCACGGCTGATATGAATTGCCGTGCCACCGCTCCCACCCGTGACAGCATCGCACGGCTGAATGAGATACCCCTCGCGAGTCTTTAGCGTTCCGTGTATCACCTGGTTGCGACAGCCGTGCTCGGGGTTGATGAGGCGCGGAGCCGACCAGCTTACACCCTTATCCGTGCTGGTGCGCATGACCAGCGCCAGTTTCCCCCACGTACCGTCGGTGCCGAGGCCGTTGAAGTGGTACAGTATGCCGGTATCCTCGTCGTGGAAGAGCGCAGCTCCCGTCATGTTCCGGTCAGGGGCCTTGAAGAACTCTGCAGGCAGGTCCCACTCCTCCGCTCCGTAGCGCAGGCGACTGGCCAGGACCGTCATTTCGCGTGCCGCTTCATGGGGTGTCGAAAACCAGATCGCCAGCAGATCGCCATTGTCACACCAGGTGATTGAGGGCTGGTGGTTGTGAGAGTACATCGGCACACGTTCGGGGTGGGGCGCCTGGCGCACAAAACGTTTCGGACCGGCAAAGTAAGGTTCGTCGGAGCGCGGGCCCGTAAACCAGGAAGACGGACGCTGCAAGACACCCGTAGCCCACCGCTTGGGCGGGGGCTCAGGAAGCAGCTTGCTCTCCGGCAGCATGCCGCATACGATGCGGAAGCCGATCAACCAGTGCTTATCCTCAGGCACCGTACCCAGGCGGTTTGCCGAGCGGAGATACCAAACCGGCGTGTTATGTGATCCACCCCGGGTAACCTTGAAGGTGCCTTTCGCCGGCCCCACGGGATCAACCTGCTCTCCCTCGGGGTACGGGCCGTACCAGTCGTAACACCATTCCTCGACAAGACCATGCATATCACGAAATCCCCAGGCGTTGGCAGGCGTACGGCCCACGTGTAGCGGCACCGGCACAGGCCACCAGCTTTCCTCCTGGTGCCTGTGGTAGATCTCCGGCAGCGTATCCCCCGTATGGAAGGCTGTAGTCGAACCGGCCCGGCAGGCGTACTCCCACTCGGCCTCCGTGGGGAGCCTGTATACCCGGTTCTCCTTCTTTGAGAGCCACTCGCAGAATCTCACGGCATCATACCAGCTGACGAAGACTACTGCTTCGTCGTCATCCTGCGAGATTCCCGCCTTACCGCGCAAGGACCCGTGAGCCGGATCATACTGCTCGTACTGGGCGTTGGTTACCGGGGTTTCGCTCATGTAGAAGGCGTAGGTGATGCTGACGCGGTGCTGGGGGCGTTCGTCGAAATCGCCGTCGGAGCTGCCCATCATAAAACTCCCGGGTTCGACTCGTATCATTCTCATGCCAAGGCGGTTGATGAACTCCTCGGACACCTGACCTTCTCCCTTCAATGCTCGCTAACGCGGCCGGAGATGGCGGCCAGAGAACCGTCGAACCGCCGAACCGCCATCCCCGACCTCTAATCTTTCACAGCATCACGAACACAGGGTCACTTCTTTGCCACCTCAGCCATCGCCGCGTACATGGCCGGCTCGATCTCGGCCATAGCGCGGCGAACGTCCTTCTCACCCCGCAAAGCGCTGTAGATCACATCCCACAGCCGTGTTTTGCCCGCTGCGTACTGGAAGGCAGCATCGGCCGGTTCACTGACGAGGTAATCCGTCGGGCGGAGGAAAGGACCGTAGATCTCACTGCGAGTCGAGCCGCTCGGAACCTGCGCCAGCTCCACCAGCCTCTTTACGCTATCAAGCGCTCCGGGTATGATGGCGTACTGGGCTCTGATCTCTAATGCCTTGGGAGACGTGTGCAGGTACTTCAGCCACTCCCACGCTTCACGCGGGTGCTTGGTCGCTTTCGGAATCACCCACCAATGGTTTGTGACAAACGTGGGTGGAGGGGCATCACCCCGCGGGAAGTAGACTGTAGCCCACCTAAAGCGCGCCAGTTCGGCGATCATGGGAACGTTGGTAAGCCATGCCTGGTCCGAGAAGGCGTAGTCGCCCTTCGCAAACCCCTCAACTGTGCCGTGTTGCTGCGACATAAGCCCCAACCGCACCAGCCCCGCCATCCATTCCAGGGCGCTTAGGAACGAGGGAGATGTCAGTTCAAGCTTCTTCTTGTTCCGGTCATACATGCGGCTACCGTTTATGAACGCCCAGGAGTTGAGCTGTACCGTTCCGAGCGGCACGGCAAAGCGAACTATGTTTCCCTGACCGTCCTTGCGCACCAGCTTCTTTGCGTATTCCTCAAACTCCCTGGCAGTCCAGCCCAGCTGAGGAAGGGGGAGCCCCGCTTCATCCAGCATGTCGCGATTGACTGCAAGATAGGTGGGGTTGAAATCCTTGGGCACACCGAAAACCTTACCGTCCATTGTCGCCGGATCTAACACGCCGGGCAACAAAGTCTTGGACAGGTCAATGCCGTCTTTCTTCATCAGTTCATTCAGTGACATCGCGAAGTCACTGCTGATGGCATTCCCTATGTTTCTGGCGTGGATCGCCACCACGTCTGGAGGCGTACCTCCGGCCACCATGACGGTGGCTTTTGCCCAGACGTCAGCCAGGTAACCCGGATTTACATACTCCACTTTTATATCGGGATGTTCTTTTTCGAATTCTGCCGCGATGGCTCTCATGGCGTCAGCCAGAACGCCGCTCCAGTTGTCCATGTGAACGATAGTGACCTGTTTGGCAAAACTGGGAGTGGAGCATACCAGAACCACGAGCGGTACCAGAACGCACCTTCTCAGAGAAGACGCCTTCATACGAGTCTCCCTCCCGATTGTCTTTCTTACCTCTGCACCCTTTCATCCTTGCCACAGCCAAACGCAGCGTAAGACCCCTCAACCAACCGCATTTACCGGCGCGTTCGGACCAGTGCGAGTTTGTAGATCACCTCCTTGCGAATCGGGCTAGCGGAAACTGGGCAAACGAGAATTCGCTTCTGAATGATCCTCCAGGTACTCTTCGAACCAGACCCGGACCGCCCGGGCTACCTCTGCATGAAGAGTGACAGGCCAGCGACAGGTAGGAGAGATGGGGATACCGCGCAGAGCTGCCAAGTATTTGGAGGTGGCCGGGTGTGCCATCCGCAAAATCGCGTCGAGGAAAACCAGCCGGGCGTGGACTCTCTTCGTCTCTTGCGCCTTACCTAGAGCCAGTTGCCAGAACTTTACCGCAAGATCTGCACAGCAGGTGGAAGTAATCGCCATCATACCCCGCGCGCCCGCTTCCACCGCATCCAGAGCTAAGGGGGTGTTTGCCTGGTAAACAATGGCCTCGGGGGCGGCGCGGATCTTGGCCACGATCCCTTCTATGGTACAGGTTGTATCCTTAATGCCCAGCACTCCGTGATTACGGACCAGGTTTCGGAAGACGCTCGGAGATATGGAATAGGGCCATACCTGAGGCCATTCGTAAAGAAAGACGGGGCAGGAAGAGGTATCGGCCAGCTCGGCAAAGTACTCTCCCAGAAGAACCTGATCCCGTGCGAGGCCTGGAGGCGGCACCAGCACGACCCCGGATACTCCGGTATCGATCAGGCGGTGGAGTTCTGCCTTATGTTCAGCGGGGTTTGGCTCGAGATTGGCGGTGGTAATCACAGGTATCCTGCCGGCACGCGATACTGCCCTTCGGGCCAGCTCCAACCGCTCGCTGAAGGAGAGCCATTTCATTTCGCTGCTGCCGCATACGGCAAAGAGAGCCTTGACCCCCAGGCTGAGCTGCCAGTCGACGTAGGCTTCGTAGCACTTCCAATCAATCTGCCCGTCCGGCTGAAACGGGGTGAGGAGAAGTGCCACAACCCCTTCAAAGCGGCTTGCGGTCTCATTCTGCGCCCTGTCTACCAACTGGTCCACCGCTCTCTCGGACTGTGTTTGGCCATACGAAACGGCAGGAATTCTGTTTATCATAGCTAAACATTGTTTAACATTCCGGTAAGTTACTTCTCTGCAAGGAGGCAAACTCCTCTATGCATGAGCAGAAAAAGTTTGTCGACAGTGTGGAGACGACGAAGGTCAAGTCGCTGCAGAAAGCAATACAGGTATTGAAGTGCTTCACTTCCAGCCACCCCGAACTCCGGGTGACGGAGATCAGCCGGATGCTTGCCCTAAACAAGAGCACGGTCTACAACATCCTGGCGACCCTGGAGGCAGAGGGGCTGGTAGAGCAGGACAGAGAATCCGGAAAGTACCGGCTCGGGCTGGAGCTGCTGCGCCTCGCCAACATCGTGAGAGAAGGGCTGGGTCTGCGCAAGGTGGCGCTGCCGGCCATGGAGAAAGCCAAGGAGCTTTTCCAGGAGACGGTGCACCTGGCCATAGAACAGGACGGCTATGTGGTCTACCTGGAAAGCGTCCAGCCTCTCGACCGCTCCGTCGCCCGGCTGGCGACCGGAAAACGGGCCTACATGCACTGCACCGGCGTGGGTAAGGCCATACTGGCCTACCTCCCCGACGAGAGGGTGGACGAAATCCTGGCCCGGCATGGCATGGCGAGATACACGCCCAACACCATTACTTCCCCGGAAGCACTGAAAGCGGAACTGGCAGCAACGCGCAGGCGGGGGTACGCCATCGACAACATGGAGCATGAGTGGGGAATTCGCTGTATAGCCGTCCCCATCCGCGATGAAACGGGCAGAGTAGTAGCCTCAATCAGCGTATCGGGACCGTCGGAGCGGCTTCCGCTCGAGGAGTTAGGAGAGATGGCACAGCCATTGATTGCGCTGGGCCTTGACGTATCGCGACGGCTGGGATGGTCGGGATACTGAAAGTGGGGGCGGGCCCGACGCATCAACCGTGCCCGCCCCGCTTTTTTCACCACCGCCGTCCTTTGTGGGACGGCGGCCGACCCTCTAGTTAGATCACTTCCCGGCGTTTACCCGGCGGAGCACCGCGTCAATCTTCTCGGATACCTCACGCAGGCCGCTCTCCACGGACACCTGCCCCTGAGCAATCCGGACCATGGTCGCCCCCAGGAGGTTGGTCCATTCCGTCCAGCCCCGGGTGAACTGCAGGTCGTAGGTGTGCGGCATCGTCACCTGCAGCGTGGGAATAAGTCCTCGCGGCGGCTTCTTCGGGTCGGCAAAGGCTGGGGTCAGGATCGCGTTCCGCATGGCCGGGAGATTCTGGCGCAGCGAAGCGAAGAGGATCTGGCACTCCTCACCGACGAGGAAGGAGAGCAGTTTCCAGGCGTTTTCCTTCTGCCGGCTGCCTGAGGTAATGCCAAAGCCGATGAAGTTAACCTCGGAAGCCCGCCGCTTCGGACCGCTCGGCATGGGTGCTATATCCCAGTCGAACTTGGCCTGTTGAAAGAGGTTGATCGGCAGCGGCACAAGATGGTAGGCCATGGCAGCCTGTTCATTAAGGAAAGCCTGGCTCACCGCCGACAGCACGTTGGGACGCGGAGCGCTGCCATCCCGCAGAATAATGTCGGTCCAGTACTGGATGGCTTCCACCGCCGGTTCGGTGGCAAGCAGCGAGCGGGTGAGCGTCTCATTGAGTACCCGCACACCGTTTTGCAAAAGGAAGTTAATGTACGAACTCTGCCCGTTGCCGGCTACGTCCCAGATGACACCGTACCGCTTGGTGACGTCACCGGCCCTGACCGTGAGCTTGCGGGCCGCCTGCCGCAGATCATCCCACTTCCAGTTCGCCGTCGGAGTGCCGATACCGGCCATTTCGAAGGCAGAGCGGTTATAGTACAAACCCGCCACATCGCCGGCGAGCGGCAGGGCGTACATCTTGCCTCCTACCCGCAGAATGTCGTGGGTCTCCCAGTAATCCTCAAGCGGGAACTTGTATTGCTTGATGAACGGATTCAAGTCCGTGAGGGCCCCTTGCGCGGCCAGATCCCGAATGAACGCACCGTTGAGCAGTACGATGTCGGGTGGGTTACCTCCGGCAATCTGAACCTGGAGTTTGTTGAAATACTCGCCCCAGGTAGTCGGTTCAAGACGAACCGGGGTATCAGGATAAGCCTTGCTGAAAGCATCAATCATCTTGGTGTAGGTGTTAATCTCCGGCTGGCCACCCCAGACCATTACCCGCAGGGGCGCGGTGGCAGCAAGAGCGACCTCTCCCGTACTCGTCAAAGCCGGGCCGGCGATGCCCAGAGCCAGCGCCAAAGCTACTGCCGCGACTTTGGCAAGCAGCATCCGGCTTCTCTGGCTCTGCTTGCTCTTTTGGCTCTCCCTACTTATTTGACCCGTCCTGAGAACAGACCTACAGCCAGCCCGCCAACCTGCCAACATTTTGCACATCCTTACGTGCCTTCCCCGGCTCTATTCTCCGCCGCGTTGCGGAGGGAGCAAGAACCTTGATGGTGTATACAGAAAAAGATGATGGTGCTAATTTTGATAGTAACCACCATAGGCACCGTTGTCAACGTGAGAGGCGCAGGACGTGAGGCGGGCCAGACGTGCCGGACGCGCCGGCTTGCCCCCCTGCCAGCACCGGGTTAGAAATGAAGTGATTGCGCAGGGAAGGAGGTCAGTGGGGTTTGGGGCTGACGCAGTCGCGGCGCGGGGCGCAGACCCTGCCTACTCTGTATGAACGGGTCAAAGCGCATCTGCGGGCGGCCATAGCGGCCGGAGAGTATCTTCCCGGCGACAGGCTGCCCCCGGAAACCGAGCTGATGCAGCAGTTTGGTGTCAGCCGTAACACGGTGACTCGCGCCCTCAACGATCTGGTCGGCGAGGGGCTGCTCTTGCGCATTCGCGGCAGCGGCACATACGTCCGCCGCCGTGATACCCCTGCCTCCCGCCGGCTCGACCCGTCCGTGCCGGACCGCAGACCGGTGGCGGCGACCGGAGCGGGGAGCCCCCCGCTTCGCCTCGGCGTGGTGGCAGATATGGCCGTTCCGGTGGGCAATCCTTACGTCACAGCGATTCTGGCCGGCATGAGCCGGGTGTTGCCGGTGCTCGGGGCGCAGGCCGTGTTGCTTGGCGCTGGCTGGGACAAAGCCACGGCCCAGGCCCAGGCCCAGGCCAGGGGCGCAGCGTCCGCGCCCCGGGACGAAGCCTCAGCCATGGCCGTACCCCTAGTCGTCGCCAGGGCGACCTCAGCCGCTACGCTCCCCTCTCCAGCTTCTGATCCTGCGTCTGCTCCTGCTTCTGAGCTTATTCCCGCTCCTGGTCCACAAGAGAAGGCGTTGGCCGAGGACGAGCTCGATGACCTGGCCGAAGCCGTGGCCGAGGCAAGGCCGGAGCTTGGGCTCGGGCCGCGAGGCGAAACCGTGACCCTGCTCAACCTCGCTGCGAACGTCGACGGCCTGGTCATAATCGCCCCGCGCCGCTCCCACCTCGCCTCCCTGCGAGCGCTGGAGCGGCATCGCATACCCTTTGTCGTCGTCGGTACACGCCTTGACCTAAACTGGCATCCCTGGCACAACGTTCACGTGGACAACATAGGCGCAGCCGCTGACGTCGCCAGGCATTTGCTGACCCTCGGGCATCGCCGCCTGCTCTGCCTGACCGGAGATTGGGAGATGCAGGACAGCGCTGACCGGGCCGAGGGCTTCCGTGCCGCCTGCCTGGCTGCGGGACTGGTGGAGCTCCCCGGGAGACCGCTGGCTGCCGACGGGACGAACACAGCCATGACCGCAGAGCTGGCTACGCAGTTGGGGGAAGGACCAAACGCCACGGGCTGTTTCCGGATAGTACAGCTGGCTGACGAGAGGAATTGGCACTTATCTGTGCCAGAGGTCGTCCGGCGGTTGATGACAACCTATCCCGTCCAGCAACGGCCCACGGCCATCTTTGCGGCCGGCTTCTCCCTCGCCCTGGCCGCCCGCCGTGCCCTGCAGGAGCTCGGGCTCTCCGTTCCGGGCGACGTTTCGCTGGTCGGCTTCGACGACTCCATCGCCGCTGCCTATCTTGATCCCCCGCTTACCACCGTGGAACAGCCCCTCGCCGACATGGGTAGCCTGGCCGCGCGCATCCTCGTGGCCGCCCTGCGCGGAGAACTCCCCCGCCCCGTTCAGCGCAGCCTCGCGGCCTCGCTGATCATCCGCAGTTCAACCGCCGGTCGACAACAGGGTTGATGACAGGATTACCATGTCTTGTGGTACACTAACTGCGATACAAGCCGCAGGGCGGGGGAAGCAAAGTGGCGAACCGGGCGGCAGACTGGTTCAGTCAAGCAGAAAAGGACTACCGCCACGCCATCGCGTCGCGCAACGCCGGAGATCACGAGTGGGCCTGCTTTGCCGCACAGCAGGCGGCAGAAAAAGCCGTCAAGGCGCTCCATTTATTCATCGGCCAGGAAGCCTGGGGGCATGTAACGGCCAAGTTACTGAAAGAGTTGCCAGCTGAACTGTCTGTACCTCCAACGCTGGTAGAGAAGGCCATGGTGCTTGACACGTATTACATTCCTCCCCGCTACCCCGACAGTCACCCCGAGGGCCCACCTTTCGAGCACTACGGCGACCTGCAAAGCAGGGAGGCAATTGCCTATGCCGGTGAGATCCTTGAATTCGTCCGTTCTAAAATGGCCAGACCGGCAAGAGGTTCATGAAGCTCTCCTGAAATGGGTCAAGAAGGCCGTAACGGCAAGGCCCGACATCCGAGCGGTTGGCTACTTTGGGTCGTATGCACGGGGCGACTGGGGCGCCGGCAGCGACCTGGACCTCATCGTCGTTCTCGAAAACGCCACTGAACCGTTCGGCCGCCGGCAGCTGTCCGTGGACGTGCTCGACCTCCCCGTCGGCGTCGATCTCCTGGTCTACACCGCCGGCGAATGGCTGTCTCTGATCCGCAGCGGTAGCAGATTCGCCAAAACCGTGGCTGCAGAAACAGTTTGGGTCTACACTCGGGAGAAGGGTGAAGATCAGGGGGTGTGAGCTCCGGCGTCCCGGCGTCGGCTTATGCCCCGCGTCCCGCAACGAACCGGGCCTTTTTGAGCTACGCAGCGAACAATCCCAGGTGAAAGCCAGGGCAGAGGCTGCCTCGTTCGGCCCTCAGTAAACAGCTGGGTGGTCTTATTGGGATAAGCCTGCAGATGGTCACGAATTGCCTGCGGGTCGAGTCCGGGCCTGATCTGGACCGGGGGATCGTCCACCATTAGGTCGTAGCCCGGGTGGTTGGACGACGCAGGGACTCCACGTGTGTCCCTGATATCTGAGGACGCCTGCCGCCGTCTGCTCGACCACGTACCCTTGCAGACGGCTGAGCAAGCCCGCTGCCTGGGTCGGCCGGGTGTGCCAGCCCTAGCGCCCCAGCACCCAGCAGCGCGCCCTAGTTGAGCCGCTCCGCATCAGCAAAACCCCTGGTTTCGAGCTGGACCGAGGCCTGACCCTGGCCCTGACCGGTGCGCGCACCGCCTTCCTCTCTGCAAATGTCCCTCCTTCGGGTTTCTCTCTGCTGTGCTAATCTCTACTGTCCTGACTGTCGTTATCTCTACCAGGGGGTTTCTCCCCGTCTTCTCCGACAGCCGCTGCTTGCTCAACTCCAACCCGAGCCTTTGCTAACACCGCCAACGGGGAGTCAGCCGCCCCCACCTGCAGCGGCACCCGGACCCAAGAGAGGTAATCTTCCGGCGGCAGCGGCGTCTCGCGCACCGCCTTCTTGTGAACCACTATCATCCTGGCCACATAGACAAGTGGGAAAGCTCCAACGAACCAAGCGGCGTCCACCAGACTCACGACGGCTCGTTCTTTCTACCACCACATCTCGTGCCTAGGCAACAAGTGCCTTTTGCGCTACAGCCGCGTGGGGAATAGTCTTCTACCGATTCAATACGCAACCCTGCCAGCGCCAGGAGCGCGATTGGTGCAAGGGCTCCCGACCATAAGCATCCGTCACTCACCTGCCGACAATGTATACGGAGGATAGCGAAGAAGCCGCCCGCTCTGCTGCGGAACTCGTCAATGGTTCGAAGTTCAATATCAATCTCCAGCCGTACCACTATCGCGACCCCGCGTCCGGTGAACAAAGCGGCTTCTCCGCCGCACGCGGAAGGGGGGATGATCGGCTGGACAAGGGTAAGCTTGCTAAGAAGTAGTCTCGAAAGGCCGGTTTCTGAAAGTCCTATTTTTGTCGGGCATTCATCAGGTCACCGACGGGGAGGTCAAAGAGGTGGAAGGTCAAAAACCCAGATGGCAATGGACCATCGAGCTGTCTTATCTTAAACTCGATGGAGATGGATTGAACAGTCTCACCTGTATCGGTACGCCACTACAACTCGTTTCTGCTTCGGCAAATTCCACGAAGATAAGTTGCACAGCAGAAACCTGTGAACTACCTCCGGTCAACTGGAGTCAATGTATGGCCGAGCTGGCTGCATCTGTACTAGTTCCTTATGGAGCAGCCGCAACTTGTTCAGAACCAGTTATAACCAATATCGCCGAACTGCGACATGAATCTGCACCACACCCGGCTGCAGCAGATTTAGCGGCACGCGTAGGGATCTCGCAACGTGCGAAAGCTGACGAATTCCTGAGGGTATGGAATGCACTTAACAACCTTCGCGATGGTGACGCACTCCGAACCGCTGCTCAGGCCCTCCGTTGGAGCGACGTTTCCGTTCATGCCAACCGGCCAGTCGACGGGTTCGTATTCTCCTGGATTGCGTGCAACGCCCTATACAGGCGCTTGGTTCCCGAACCCACGTCAGACCGGGAGGCAGTTCAGACATGGATTCAGGACGATTCGGTTCTCCCCGGCTTTCTAAACCTGTGCACGGAGCAGTGGGACGCTACCCGCTCCAAATTGACCCTTCTGTGTCAGCCAGACTTTGTTCTTCGACGTGGGAAATGCCATAATATCCACGTGTCCGAAGACCTCGAGCAAAGCATTATAGAAGTAGTGAGTCTTGGAAACCCCAAGACCCTCAATTCATGTCACAAAAAGCTGGCTAAACATACCTTCCTTGTCATCTACGCACTGCGAAACGTTGTGGTTCACGGAGGCTCGATACCACGTATGCGAACGACCAACAGTCGATTATTCAACGAAAGTTGTGCCAGTCTGGATATTGCGGACCTTTGCAGAGCAGCAGCATCGATTGTCCAGCCGGTCGTCCGCCAAGCAATTAAACGAGCGTTACTGCAGGCCTAGATCTACCAGCAACTGAATTCTACAGCAGAAAGGAGAAGGGGGCGGTGAGGCGCCGCCCCCACAGCTCAGTGAAGAGACCACGACCATTTACCGGAGAAGCTGCAGGATGGCTTGCGGTTGCGCGTTGGCTTGAGCCAGCATTGCAACTCCAGCCTGCTGCAGAACCTGCTGCTTCGTGAAGTTGGCCATCTCGGCCGCCATGTCAACATCCCGAATGCGCGATTCCGCAGCAGTTAGGTTCTCCGCGGTAACCTGCAGATTGGCGATCGTATGCTCCAAGCGGTTCTGATAAGCGCCCATTTGGGCCCGTGCTGAGGATACCGTTGCAATGGCTTGATCGATACTCGTAATCGCCTTGGAAGCAAGGTCTTTTGTGTTGACCAGGATCCCCTTTATAACTTCAGCGTCCTTGATAATCGTGCCGTTTCCACCCACTACGGCTGCAGAGGAGTCCTTGCCCACAACGTACAACTGTGCGGTCAACTCGTCGTTCGATGTAAGCAACGACCACTTACTCGTAGAGAGGTCGACCGTCAAGTCTCCAAGGATGGCTGATGTAGCAGTGTTAGAAATATCTGTTTGGGCAATGGACGTCCCTGCCTCGTCCGTAAGAGTGAGACGGATATCTCCACCCGTGTCAGACGTGGGACTGGTACTGAATCCAGCTCCGTTGTCTACATCGGCTTTTACCGAGATTGACGAACTGCTCCCCACCGTGTTTGAAGTGAAGGTGATGGTATAGCCGTTGGTAGCATCACCGTTTACAGTGACCGTAGCGTTGGTAATCCCGTTCTGGATTGCCGTTTGCAACGCAGTGGCATCGGAGTAGTTTTGGTTCAACGTGACTGTCTGTTCGGTTCCTCCGTCTACGGTGACCCTCAGCGTGACGCTATTAGATAAGAAATCAAGGCTATTGAACGACGAGCCAGTTACAGATGCTGCAGTTGCGGTGACCTTAGCAGTAAGCTTGTACAGGCCGGTTGATAGGGTTGAATCAGTTGCCAAAGATGGCGAGCCTGTTACAAACCCGCCGTCTTCGACCACATAAGCACCTTTGGCGGCTGTCAGTCCGAGAGTCTTCGCGTCGAAAGCACCGAAGCTAATCTCGATATGCTGCCCTTCGTTCGCACCAACTTGGAAGCGCTGGTTGGTAAAGCCACCCGCTAACAAGTTCTTGGTGTTAAACTCGGTAGTGTTGGTAATACGAGAAAGCTCTTGCGCAAGTTGGTCTACTTCCTTCTGGATCTCCTGGCGATCGGCAGTCGTCAACCCGTCGCTGGCCGCTTGCGTGGCCAATTCACGCATACGATGCAGGATGCTTTCGACCTCGGCCAAGGCCCCTTCAGCCGTTTGGATAAGGGATATTCCGTCGTTGGCATTGCGTATAGCTTGGTTCAGGCCCTTGATCTGTGCGCGCATCTTTTCGGAAATGGCGAGCCCGGCCGCGTCGTCAGCGGCCTTGTTGATGCGGTAGCCGGTCGACAGGCGTTCCAGCGACTTGCTCATGGCCTGATCGGTCCTTTGCAGGTTGCGCCAGGCAAAGAGCGAGGATATATTGTTCGCGACAACCATTCCCATGCAGACTCCTCCTTGTCTCGCGGTGCCCCGTCCGTGGGGTTCGGTGTGGACCGCGTGTTTCACCCTATTCATCGGCACCGGGTGAAACAACTTTAGGGGTCGGGACGGGGCGTTTGACACCCGACCACGACCGAAACACTTACTGGCGCTGTGGGGTTGACATTAGCGTAGAACACGGTCGAAACCGACCAGCAGCTCCGGCGGAAGCGACCGGTCATTCCGATTTGAAGGCGACCAATTGTGTGAATTGCATCGGAATCGGCGGTCGGAATCGACCGGAATCCCGGTCTGGTAGCCAGTTTCACCCCGGTCGGAGTCAAGCGCCGCAGAACCAAGAAGAGGCCTGAGCTGACCTTCTCCCGAATTCGAGAACATCTCGGATTTGGGGAGGTTCGCAGGCCAGTGCCAAAGAGGAGGTTGTCTATGCAGCGCATCACGGAAATACTGCGCCTACGCTGGGACCTCAAGTGGGGCTACAGGAGGATTGCTCGCGCTTCGGGCGTGTCCCACAGCAGTGTGATCGAGTTGGTCGGGAAGGCAGAAAGGGTCGGCTTGAAATGGCCCCTGCCCCCAGAGCTCGCTGAAGAAAAGCTCGAAGAAATGCTTTATCCCGACCTGGCCACGCCGAAGCTCAGCCAGCGTCCCGCACCCGACTTGGTCCACATCTACAAGGAGCTTCGATGAAAGGATGTTCACATGACCCTACGCCTCCTCTGGCGGGAGTATAAGGACCAACATCCGGACGGGCTGCAGTATAGCCAGTTTTGTGAGCTCTACCGGCAGTTTGCCAAGGACCTGGACGTCACCATGCGCCAGGTATACCGCGGTGGCGAGAAATTGTTCGTAGACTTTGCGGGGGACACCGTGCAGGTGTTCGACCCAAAGACCGGCGAGGTCCGCCGGGCTCAGATCTTCGTAGCAGTCCTGGGCGCCTCCGGCTACACCTTCGCCACCGCCTTCTGGGCTCAACACCCTCCTTGCTGGATCGAAGGTCACATTCCCGCCTTCGAGTTCTTTGCCGGTGTTCCGGAGATCGTGGTCCCCGACAACCTGAAAGCCGGTGTAACGAAGGCGTCCTACTACGAGTCAGAGGTCAACCCCACCTATCAGGAATTGGCCGAACACTACGGCACGGTTATCATCCCGGCCCGGCCCGGAAAGAGCACCGACAAGGCCAAGGTTGAACGAGGAGTTCTCCTTGTCGAGCAGCAAATCCTGGCCCGTCTGCGCAACCGTAGTTTCTTCCATCTCCATGAGTTGCGGCAAGCCATTCTGGAACTCCTCCCGGAGATCAACGAGCGACCGTTCCAGAAGCTGGAGGCATCTCGTCGTTCTCTGTACGAGGAGCTTGACAAGCCCGCGCTCAAACCGTTGCCCCCAGTCGTTACACCTTCGCCGAGGGGGGAAGGCGAAGGTGAACATCGACTACCACATCGAGGTCGACTATGCATTCTACGTAGAGATGACGGAACGTTGCCCCACCACCAAGCGCCTCGTACGGCCGGGTCTTGCGGGCATCCCGCGGCGGTTCACCTGCCCAATCCAAGTCCGGACCGCGAGGCCCGTATAGCTCGTCACCCACCTCAAATTCCCAGAGATGGCACCCCAGCCATCCCATGGCCTCCAGGATGATGTCGTTCAAATCAGCAAAAGTCGCGTTCGCCGGGACCAGCACCCGCCTCCTGACCGCAGGTTCATAACGGTTTTCACCTTCGCCTTTGCTTATGCTGCTTATGCTCCCTATGCTGCCCATGCTGCTTGAGTCTAGGGCAACAACGATTCCACCTCGGCCGGTCCGTTTCGCCACCTTCGCCCCCTTCGCCATCTTTCGCCCCCTTCACCCCTTTCGCTCCTCTGGCGCTAAACAACAGCTCCACACCCAGGTCTGCCATCCACTCAAGCGCCCCCGGGGTGTGCATCCAAGCAGGTAGCCCTTCGTCGAATTATTCCACCGCTGCCGCGGCCAACTCACTCCCGGCGTCATCGCTCACCGCCCGATCCTGCAACCTTCGCATCGGTTCCAAGACTGCATCCATAATCCACTTCGGCTACGGCACTCACAAAGAGCGCCTTGGTTACGATGGTAAGACGACAGGAGGATGCTCCAGAGCCTGGCGGGCTGCCGGCGAAGCTCCTTCCTGCTGGTGTAACCAGAGGGCCCGACCATAAGCCACGCTCGTTCGTCGGCTATCAGGTCCATCCCCGCCGGGAAGATAGCGGTTGAGGAGCTTGCCGGCTTTCTCCGTCATTTGCAGCCGCGGATACCAGTTCGATAGATAGAACCGTGTCCCCTGGGCGGCGTGCGGATTCAGCTCCAGAACCGCCTCAGCACGTTGGATCGCCTCATGCCGGTGGCGGACGTCCCAAAGCGCCCACGCCACCTCGTCCCGGGCCCGCAAGTACAGGCGGGCAAGGGCCACTGCAGCGCGGCTGGCAAACTTGCTACTCAGCGCCTCTCGTTGGCTACCCAGCCGAGGGCCTAACTCCGTAGCTGGCGGTAGATAAATGGGATATGATAACGGTTGCCCACAGAGGACCACTATCCCATGCGAGGAGGCGGGCACATGGGTGAACGCGCAACCATAGACCGCCGTGGCCGGCTCTGCATACCGGTACAGATCAGAAAAGAGCTGAACTTGCACGAGGGCGATACCGTAATTGTCGAGCCGGTGAACGCGGGAGAGTTCAGGGTGATCCGGCTGGCGAATGCTGTTCAGAAAGGCCGCGGGATATACGGCAATCTCCGTAAGGGCGGGGAAAGCGTTGTCTCCGAGTTAATCCGGGATCGCAGACACGAGGCGCAGCGAGAGGACGCCCGGAGCGAGTGAGGCAGTATGGACGGGAGGAGTCGCACTACCAGGCAAGCCAGCAGCACTGGTAAGACCGGCAAAGCCGTCCTCGACGCATCCGCCCTTCTGGCATACCTCTTCGACGAACCGGGAGCGGAGACCGTAGCCGAAGCACTGGCCAGTGGCGTCGCGATGTCCGCGGTAAACCTCTCCGAGGTTCTGGCCAAACTCGAAGATCACGGTGTGGGAGTTGACCGTGCCATACGGGACCTGACCGCTTATGGGATCCTTGATGCCATCGAGATCATGGACTTTACCCTTGCTCAGGCCCAGGAAGCAGCCCGTCTTCGTACTTCAACGACAATCATGGGGCTCTCCCTTGCAGACCGCGCCTGTCTTGCGCTGGCGAAAACCCTAGGCCTGCCAGCACTGACGGCAGACTCAACATGGACGGCAGTGCCGGGAGTCTCTGTTCGTCTCATACCGTAGTGGCCGGCCGTGTGTACATCCTGATCTTTCCTATCTTCGCCTCCGAGTTCCCCCCGCCTTCTTCTCCCGTAAACTGCTGAGTAAAAGGAAATGGGGGATGATAAGAGTGGAGCCAGCCAAAGAGTTCCCCTGTCCGGTGAACCTGAACCTGTGCGGACTGACCGATTCACCTAATTACCGCTTCTTGCGGCTGTGGCGGCAGCGGGTACGGTTGAAGCTTGACTGTGGCGGCAAGCCGCGCCCTGTCGCTGGCGTCCTCACCGGGGTCGGCCACGACTTTGTGACCCTCCGCCGTAACGATCATGCCGTCATCACCGTCGTCAGCGATCGCATCCGCCAGGCCAAACGCCTCTCTGGCTAACGCTTGTCCGGGCCAGAAGCGGGGCTAGAGAACGCGTCAAGCAGCGCCAATGAACCGGACAGAACCAGGACACATTGTAAATAAGAAGAGCCGCTGCGGCGGCTCTTCCTTTGCGTATCGCACCTTGCGTATTGCATCTGCCACGAAGGAACGGCTAGATGAGGATTGCACACACCTCCGCCAGAATGATCCGGTGCTCAGCCCCGGGCGCAGTCCGTACCTTGATGCTCTCCTCGTCTACCTCGCTCAGCTGCCCGGTGACCGTATCCCCCTCCAGCCGCACGGTGATTCTGACTCCCGCCTCTTGGCGCAGGCGCAGGTGCAATGGCAACCCAAAGAAGATACTGATCAGCTCTGGATTGCTCGCCACCACCCTGCCAAAGCTGAGCACCAGATCCCGGCGCAGGTCGGGGTCGATATCAATCAGTTCGGGATGGTGCGGCGGCTCAAACGATTCATCCGGATCTTGAACTGTTACCATACATACACGTCCGTACGGCAGCAATACCCGCCGTTGCTCTTCCCGATCGCCTCGCTTCTCTCGCTTCCCCCAATCAAGCTCCAGGTAATCCTTGCCGGCATCCCGCAGTATCCCAGCATACGACCTGCCCTGACCCGTCTTCTCGCTCTCTTGCCCGCCGTTTTCCTGCCCTTCGCCCTCATCTTGGCCTCCGCCATGAGCATATGTGCCACCACCGCCGCAGGCCATCTCCACCAGCACCCGCTGGCCGCGCAGCCTTCGCAGGTGCAGCCGCAAGGTTTCTTTGTTCTTCGGATCCGGCGGATTACCGAGGGTCCGGAGCAGGTCGTTGACTTCTTCCAGACAAGCTTTGAGCTGCTCGAGTTCCTCGGGCGGAAGCGGGCTGTTCGGTGAGGAAAACCGGGGTGTAGGCACCCGCGGCGGGCAGGGAAAGCGCCCCAAGACGCGATCCTCCTCCCCCGCCGAAGCCGGCAGCCGCTCGGGACATCTGAACCCAGCATGGTCAGTCATCCTGCCTCACCCCCTTTTTCCGGACCATCGGCCGGAGCGGATCAGCGAGCGCCGAAAGGGCCAACAACTTTCGCCCGTTCCCACACTTATCCCCGTGCATCCCGGACTGCGCGCCCTTTTCCAGCACTCGGATGATCCCCCACATGCCGAGCTTCACATCCCAGCGCAGGTTGCCGGACCGATACATATAGTCGCCGGGGACGCCGAGCAGTCCCCCCGCACCGTGGGCAAGGAAGAGGCTCTTGTGGTAACCCACGCTCATTTCGCCGGCCAGGGAGACGTAGGCGGAGTTGCCGTCGTTCGCATCTCGCCGCCACGTATGCCCGTGGATTGTGAACGTGTGGGCTCGCGGCTTGTCGGCGGCCACCACCATTCTCACCACCACCGGGTCACCCACATGGGCGAGGAAGAAGGGCGTCGCCGGATCCCGGTGCGGCGGCCGGGAGGTAAAGACCGCGGCCAGATCCGGCAATTCGGCCAGGCGGTGGTGCAGCCGCTCAGAACGGTAGTTGAAGCCGCGCGACCCCTGATCCTCGAAATCCGCCAACTCCTCCTGTTCCGCACCATCGCCTCCTGGCAGGACAACTGGTTCGGGATCGATGATCAGGTTTCCGGCCGCATCCACCAACCGCACCCCGTCGTGCATCACCAGCACGAACTCCCGGAAAGCCGGCAGGAACGGGTTGAGAATGACAACCTGGTTCCCGCCTACGTCCACCTCTTCACCGGTGAAGGGGTCAAGGTAGATCGACCCGCGTGGTTCAGCGATAAAGGCACCAAATGCCCCGTGGTGGCGGTGGTTGCGCAGGTCGGCCATGTCCCAGAGGTTGACCGCCCCGACCTCGCGATCCACGTACCAGCGGTAGGTGATGGATTTCCCCGGCGCCACCGTCTGATCCGGGTTGAACCCCACCGTCGCCCCGTCGGAAGAGCGGACGTCATACACCAGAAGCTGCGGGTGCAGGGAGATGCGCAGCGAGGGCGGGAAGGGAGCATCTACCGGCACGCCGGGGTAGCCATGCGCCTCAGTCCCGTCGGGTCTGTGCGGGCCGCGGGCCCCGTGGAATATGCTGTCGTCACCCGCAGCTAGCAGGCCGTTGTACAGCGTTACGTCCACTATGTCGCCGACATTGGCCCGCAGGATGAGTGGCTCGGGGTTCTTCTCCCCGTTCAGGATGGCCGGCACGTCTTTGGCCAGGGCAAAGACGAGGCCGTAGGGGTCGTGATCGCCCGCTTCGTTGTACACAATGCGGGCCGGTAGAGCGAAGACGTCGAAATGGCGGACGGGTACGGACTCAGGCCCTGGCCGGCCGGGCTGCCGCTTCGCCCGGGGCCTCACCCCGCCCCGGGCCCGGGGCGGCCGCTTGCCCGTCCGCTCGGGCAAGGGCTTTGTCCTGGGCGGGGGCGCGGGCCTGTCTGGAAGCGGGATCAGGTGCGGCACCCGCTGCCCGAACGAACGGAAAATCCCCCAGTTGCCAAGCCAGATGTCATCGATACTGCCGAAGTGATAGAGGCAGTCGAAATCCCCCTCACCTTCCATGGCAAACTCGAGAGTGAAGTGTTCGGCAATATTGATATGCTGCTGCTGGATCAACTCCGAGTTGAGATTGTTGCGCATGCGGTTCCAGCGCTGGCGGTGGAGATTGAAGCTGTGCGACTCCTCATGCGCCCCGTCCATAAGGCGAATCCGTACCGGATCGCCGTTATACGTTAGCAGCATGGGCGTAACCGGATCGCCGTGGACGAACGAACTGAACACGTACGCGGGATCGCTGGCAGCCGGCCGTTCCGACCCGGTGGCGGCCGCACCGCTGACCGAAGCACCGGGTAAGGCATGCGGGCGGCAGTCACGGGCGATCCGGAATTGCAGCGGCTCATTCCGGTAGTTCACCCCCATGACGCCCGGGTCGTCATGTGAACCCGGGAAGGGCGGCTTATTGAGCGGGCAGCCGTCGGCATCGAAGAGCAGGGCGAAATCGTGTACGAAGAGCGCCAGTTCACGAAAGTCGGGGATCAGGGGGTTGACGATAGTCGCCTGCGTACCAGCACGAATCTCCTTCCCCGTACAAGAATCCAGATACTGCGACCCCCGCGGCTCGACCACGATTGAACCGAAAACGCCATGCTGCTGATGCGTGTTGGCAAAGAGATGGTCGTGGAAGAAGGCATTGCGCAGTTCCACGTCGGCAAACCATTGATACCAGATCGTCTCTCCGGGCAGAACGCTAAAATCGTAGTTCCAGCCGACGTTAGCCCCGTCGGACACCAGCGGGTCGAACTTGACGAAGTGGATGTGCATGGAGGATTCGTAGGTGCGGGTCGCCAGTTGGAACGCGTTGCCGCCGATAACCTCGCGGAACTTGTTGGTGAACCGCACTCGCACGCAGTCCCCCGCGTTAGCCCGCAGCACCAGCGGCTCAGGCGGTTTTGCCCCCGCTCGTACCTCGGCCTCGTCCTCGGCCAGCACGAACAGGCGGCCTTCGGGGTCGTGCCAACCCTGCCGGTTGTAGACCACCGGCATCTGAATGGCCACCACGTCGAACTCTCTCTCCGGGTTAATCCCAGGGCGGCAGGGATTGACGAAGACCGCTCCCGGACGGGCGTTGGGGGCAAATTGGTTCCGCTCAATCGCTGTTGGTTCGCGGCCGCCTTCGATGCCCAGGGGCGGACGCGGCGCCTTGCAGCCGAAGATGCCGGGAATGAAGTTGGGAAAGCCCGGCTTTTCCGGAGTGGGTAGCGGCGGCGGTTCACGGTCGGGCAGGGGCTTCAGCGGCGCAATCGGCAACCCGTTCGGGTAACATTGTGAACCGTCCTGCAGAGTGTTGAACGCCCGGTTGATGCACCACATGCCGTCGGTGAAGTGCGGGTAGAGGTGGCAATGCATGACAATGTCGCCAAATGCGCCCTGCAGGCTCCCCGCCCCGTACAGCGGCGAAATGCTAAAGGCGCTCTGCGGTCCGACGGCCTGCACGTCAACGATGTCTGAGTCGGGATCATTTGCTTCGAAGCGCCACTGGTGAACATGCCAGTGGAATTCGTGGGTCTCCTGCACCCCGCCGTGGATCAGGCGGAGCTTGATGGGGTCGCCGACGTAGGTGCGGAAGACGGGCGTATCGGGATCGCCGAAAACCCAGGAGTCATGGTGAACTTCTTCCCCGTCACAATCGGGACAGACCACCCCGGTCATGATCAGCCGGGCGCGGTTGCGGTGGGGTTCGGAACGGTAGTTTATTGCCGGGGTCGGCGATGCCTGCAAGGTCATAGGATCGATCGGCACACTGCCCGTCAGGTCTTTGACCTCCGGTTCATCATGGAAGAAGAAGACGAACTCCCGGAAAGAGGGCAACAAAGGATTGTGAACGTCGGCAAAGACACCACTCTTGCTGGGCTCTCCCGTCACAGGATCGGTCCACCATGAGCCCCGCGGCTCGACGATGAGCGCCCCAAAGAGGCCGTGGACGTTGCTGCCCCGCGCACTCGAGAGGGGGTTGGCCAGGTCGCTGAAGTGGTGGATCCCTTCCCGAACCACCTTCCATTCGTAGATGTGTGTTCCGCCGGGCGGGCAGGGCGGGGCCAGGGAGTTCTCATTGCAGCCCACCCAGGAACCGTCGGAAGTCTGTACGTTATACTCCACCCCCTGCACGTGTATGCCGGTGGCGAAGGGCAGTCTGTTTGTGAAGACGATCCGGATATCATCCCCGGCGTTGGCTCGTAGCGCCAGAGGCTGCACCAGTTCAACCGGGGTGAAGGGATTGGCGGCCACCTCAGCCCGGACTCTGTCCTCGTCTTCGGCCAGGACGTATGCCGTTGGGATCGTGATCGCCGAACTTGTTATATACAATGCGCAGGGAGATAGCATTGACGTGATACTCCCGAAGCAAGTTTATCCCCTCCTTTATCACAGATCGGGGTTGGCTAAGGTTTGAGAGAGGGGATAGCATGCTTTTCATCTTCGATGTAGAAGACTTCGATGTCGTCCACGTATATACGCATAGTCGTTCCCTCAAGCTCCATCACATGGCAGGTCTCCACCTGTACGAAGATAAACTCCTCGACCACCCGCTCTATTACTCCGATTACTAAGAACGGGAAAGTAGTGTCCGGTATGCTGGTGTAAAAGTGGAGAGGGTCCCGGGGGCCCCTCGAAGCAGGAAGGGCCACCCCGCCTCTGGTAGATGAATGGGTGACTTACTCCACATCACCAGGAGGGACAAGGATGGCCCAGTACCAGGTTACCATAGACGGCGAGATCTTGCAGCAGTTGTTCGTTCGGGATGACGGCTTGGCGCGGCTTGTGGAGCAGGTGATTAATCAGATCCTGGAAGCGCAGGTTACTGAGCAACTAAAGGCCGAGCGCTACGAGCGTACCGAAGAGCGCCAGGGGTATCGGAACGGACATCGACCCAGGCTGCTCAAGACCCGGGTGGGCGAGCTGAACCTGCAAGTTCCCAGGGTGCGCAGGGGTAGTTTCTCGACCGACCTTTTCGAACGCTACCAGCGCAGTGAGCAGGCGCTGCTGCTGGCCATGGTGGAGATGGTGGTCAACGGGGTTTCGACCCGGAAGGTTCGGGCGATTGTGGAGGAGTTGTGCGGGACGGAGTTTTCCCGGTCGACCGTGTCTGAGCTGTGCAAGGGGCTCGATGCGATTGTCCAGGAGTGGAACGACCGTGACCTGAGCGGGGGGCGATATCCGTTCTTGCTGGTAGATGCCATAGTGATCAGGGTGCGCAAGGGCGGCAGGATTCGGCTTTGCAGTGACAGGGGTTGACCTGGTGGTATCTGATGAGCATAAAGGCCTTGTCAAAGCAATCGAGACGTGCTTTCAGGGGGCAACGTGGCAGCGGTGTCAGACTCACTTTATCCGCAACATTCTCGATGCCTGCCCCAGATCACTGGAACGGGAGCTTCACCAACGCCTGCGCCTGGTATTCGATGCCCCCGACTTGGAGACCGCGCGTCGGCTGAAGGAGGAGCTGGTGCAGGATTATGCTGAGCGGGCTCCGCGGGCGGTAGAAATCCTCGAATCCGGATTCGAAGATGCTATGGCAATCATGGCTCTTCCTGAGCAATATCGTCGACGCTTGCGGACGACCAATGGGGTTGAGCGGCTCAACGAAGAGATCCGCCGGCGGGAACGAGTGATCCGCATCTTCCCCAACGAGGAGTCGGCGCTCCGGCTGATGGGGGCAGTCCTCATGGAAATCGACGAGAACTGGACGACGGGGCACCGGTACTTCGACATGTCGGAGTATTGGCGATGGAAGGCCCAATCGGAGACAGCCCCAAAGAGCACCGCAACAGATCAGCAGGAGGCAGCATGATCGCCCAGATTCTACCAGAGGTCGCTTTTACACCGGATCCAGGACTTGACCGTGATGGTGCCGCAGAAGATGGGGCGGAAGACCTGTCCCAGCAGATTGAGCTGGTCCGCTTCCATAGTGACCAGAACTTGCTGCCCCACCCGGAAAAGGTCGTCGCTGCCAGCGCCCCCGGCCTGGCCAACGCCGTTGCCTTCGGTCCTGTTGATCTGCTCCTCTGCCATGGGATTCACCCTCTCTCCTGTTACAAACGGTAGGTCGCCCTGGTTACGAAGAGCGCGAATTACGAAGGATGCCTGAACCTTTGAACCTTTGTATGCGGCCACCATCTCTGAGGTTCTGGGATTTCGTCGTCAAAAGGGGGGTGCGGGAGGCAGGTATGAACCGGGGAGTTTAGGAGGAGGCTCCGGCTGGCGAATCGCCAAAGCCTCCCCTTGAAGCTTCATCCTCGTTTCTTTGCTCGCAGCTGCCGGCGGCTCAGCCGACGCCGCACGTACTCCAGGGCAGCGTCGGCCTCCACCACGTCGAACTTCTCTGGGTCAAGCCGCTCTGGCCCCAGCCAGGCAACAGTTTCTTTATGATCCGGGTGGGACGGATCGGCAGCAATCTTTAGCAGCTCGTAATAACGCCAGATGCCGCCGCAATCTTCCGGCGGACAGGCCCGTTTGCCGGCAACGCAGCGGGGATAGGTGACTCCGGGTTCCGGCTCCAACAGCTTCTCGACGCGGACGTTGTGTACCCATCCATCCCCGAAGTCATAGAAGTGACGAAAAGTCGTCCCCGGGCCGCCAAGGACCTCGTACAGCCGGGTCTTGCGGGCATCCTGCGGCGGTTCATCTCCCCAATCCAGGTCCGGACCGCGAGGTCCATATAGATGGTCACCCACTTCGAACTCCCACAGATGGCCCCCCAGCCATCCCATGGATTCAAGGATGATCTCGTTCAAATCGTAAAAAGTCGCACTGGCCGGAACCAACACCCGCCGCCAGATAGGTGGTTTGCTCCCGCTCAAGGTGATCTTCAACTGGTAAATTAGCTCTGGAGCGACAACAGGCACCTGCTTGCCTCGCTTGCCTGCCGTTCGTCCTGAACCGCCTACAGCACTCAGCAGGAGCTTCATTCCCGATTCGCCAATCCACTCCATTGCTCCCGGCGTTTGCATCCAGGCCTCTAGCCGCTCTCGGAAATACTCTGCTGCCTCGAAAGCCAACTTGCCCACACGATCGTCATGCTCAGCCAACCGCTCTAGCTCTCGCACGGGTAGCATGAATTCATCCGAATCGGGCCCAGCAATAGCGCTGGCAAGAAGTGCCCGGGTGATAGCCCCAATCACATAGGGATTTCGAAAAACTGCATAGTCCAAAGCCTGGCGAGCTGGCGGCGAGTCGCCCTCCTTTTGGAATAGCAAAAGAGCCCGATCATAGACGACGCTCGTCCGGTCACTATCAGGTCCCTTCTCGTTGAGGTGGTAGTTATCGAACAGCTCTCCGGCTTTCTCTGTCATTTGCATCTCCAGGTACCAGTTCAGCAAGTAGAAACGCACCCCAAGAATGTCGCTCGGATTGAGCGCTAGAATCGCTTCGGCATGTTGGATAGCCTCACTCTTGCGACCAGCATTCCAAAGTGCCCGGGCCAGCTGATTCCGAGCCCGCAAATACGGCCGGGTGAGGACCAGACTCAGGAAAAGACCGGCAGACTTCTCGATCAATTCCTGGCCCAACAGCTTCTCAGCAGCCTGCAATGCTTTTTCACTCCAGGAAACAGCCTCTTTCGCTGATCCTGCGGCAGCCGCCAGCATGAGGTAGGCATCAGCACACTCGGAAGAAATGTTCAAAGCCTGGCGGGCTACCTGTACCGCTGCTTCGGCTCCTATCCTGGTACCTTGCAGAGCCGCGCGGACATAGTCGTAAACCAGCCGCTGGGCGCGTTCTGAAGGCCGCTGCTCTACCTGCTGCACAAGTTGGACTAACTCCCTCTGCCGTTCAAGACTTAGAACATGACTGGGGCAGTCATTCACAGCAGCAGGAGGTCTAAGACCACGACCAACATACTTCTCGATGACTCCCCGAATCAGGAAATCTCTTTCTTCTTTCGTGATCTCGTGTGAGTAGTAAAGTATCTCTATCGGCCGAACCTGGCGTTCCCATTCGACGTCCAGAATCCGTGCCGCCAGCGTCTCGATCTCCTTGCGAGAAAGCGACCCGCCTGTCAAATCCTTGATTTCCACCAGAAGATGCCAGAGCTCTTCTGCGCCTTTGGAAGTAAGTCCCACCAGGAGCCCCCCTAACCCTTTTTCGTGAAGTCATTTCCAATGTCCGGCTCGCCTATCGCCCTGACAAAAGCCGCAAACTGGTCGAGCGCTGCCTGAACCTGCGTACTCACATCCCCGACACGCTCTACTAACGGTCGCACGGCCTCCCAGTCGAGATCTGCCCCGTACGCGTGCATCACCCGGTGGCGAAACTTGCGGTACTCATCAAGCATGTCGCGCAGCTGCGCTGTCAGAAGCGCCGGCCGAGAGGTCGGGATCTCCCTGGCCATCGCCATTAGCAGATCCCGATGCCACGCCGCCCCGACCGGCAAGCCGCCGTCAAATTCCTGGGCAATGCGCTGGAAAACCTGTTCAACCCCGGTGTAAAACCGGACGAGAAACGTAGCAGCGGCTGCCGCCCGTAATTCCGCGGGTCCCGATTCTTTGAGCACCTGACGGGCCTGAGCTGCGTTCTTCTTGGCCGCCTCCCAGTCTTCGGCAATAGCTGCCAGTAGTGAGAGTAACCGGAGCCGTAGGGGATCGTCATCCCTGCTTTTCATTGAGCTCATACAGCAGAACCCCCTCTCTTTGCACCCGCTGGGCCAGCGCGGGAGCGGCGCGATCCAGGTCGACCAGGTCAACGGGGATGTCAGTCTCGCGTTCGAGGCGGGCCCAGGCCCGATAGTACACCGCTGGCGACAATCCCTCCACGGCGAGGTCAATATCCGAGTGAGGATTGACCCTGCCGGACAGAAGTGAGCCGAAAAGGTAAACCCTCTTTACACCGAACTCACGGCCCAGCACGTTGGCCAGGCGGCGGGCATCGAGTAGCGCCCTCTCCCGCCACCGCTCTAGCCTGGCCTGGGCTCGGACTGCCCTCTCTTTCCAAGCCATGATGTACGGTGTCCATTCGCCGGCAGCGACGTCTGACGCCGGAGGAGCTGCCGGCTTGCTCTCCGAGGGTCGATCCGTGGCCGGGGGGCTTCTGCGCGATTCGACGTTCACTGGTAACGCACCTGCCCCAAAATCGACTCGGTCAACTCTCATAATAACCCATCGTCATAACCCATCATAACCCAAGATCTTGGCGCGCTACCGCCCCCAACTGTTAACACGGCTATCTTAGTTGCCCGACACGCTATGATAGGATCACTTGGGGGCGATTTACGGTGCAGCAGGATCGTCACGCAGATAACCAGCCTACCCATGCGGAATCAGGAAAAAAGGGGCATTGTCACCCAGAAGCCGGGTGCTTTCGCCTGGTACCAATTTTCTCCAGCCTCTCCGAAGAAGAGATGCAGTTTCTGGCCACCGGAGCTCAAACACGGCAGTTCAGCAAGGGCGAGGTAGTCTTCCAGGCCGGGCAGGACCCGGGCCTGCTCTTCGTTGTGGCCCGTGGCCTGGTGAAGGTGACCCGTATCTCTGCTTCCGGTCGGGAACAGGTGGTACGCCTTCTCGGTCCGGGCGACTTCTACGGCGAGCTCTCCCTCTTCCTCCCTCAGGCGCTGGCAGCTACCGGCGTTGCGCTCCAGGACGCCCGGGTCTGCCTGCTCGCCCGCAGCCACGTTCGGGAACTCCTGCACCGCAGCCCCGAGGCGAGTCTCAAGATGCTGAGCGCCCTCGCACTGCGCATCATGGAGCTCGAGACGCTGGCTGAACAACTTGCAGTTCACCCGGTGGAAAATCGGGTGGCGGCGCTCCTTCTCAAACTGGCGGCTGCCCGTGGTGATGTTGCCGCGCCGGTGCCGCAGGGTACGGTAGTCGAGTTACCCCTGACCCAGGAGGAGATAGCCAAGCTCCTCGGAACATCCCAGGAGACTCTCAGCCGCAAGCTTCACTCGCTAGAAGACGCCGGGCTGATCCGGCTGCAAGGACGCCGCTGCGTCCGCCTGCTTGATGTGAACAGGCTTGCTGACCGTGCCGAAGGTCTATAAGCTCTACCTGCCAACCGTCTCTTTGTCTCCCTAAACTATGACCCCCGTCATAAACTCGCGGCCCGACCCCAGTTGATCATGAAGCCGGAGTGAGGCGGAACACGCCGCAATCCGGACATCCATGTGGACGGGGGTATTCCAGATGATTCGTGAGGTATTTCAACTCGATAACCTGCACTGCCCAAGCTGCGTGACCCGGATTGAACGGGCAGTGGGCAGCATGCCGGGCGTCACTGCCGCCCGCCTGGCCTTTGCCGTCGGCCGGCTGACGGTCGAGTACGACGAGACCAGGACCAGCTCGCAGGCGATCGCCGACGCGGTCGGGCGCCTTGGGTATCCGGCCCGGTCGCTGCGGCGGGAGAAGGGGGCGTAAACCATGGTGTGTGCAGTCCCGGAGACTCTGCGACAGATCATCTGGCGCGCCATCAACCTCGTGAGGTCCGAGCCGCCGCTGCGCCGCGTCAGCGCGGCGGCGGCCCTGATCATCCTGGCCTGGGCGGTCCGGGCGGGCGCCGGCCCGGGTTCGGCCTTTAGCGGCCACGATTCCGGCCCCGGGACAACGCCGTCCCTTGCCGAGCTTATCTACGCCGCCGGCATGGTCGGGGCAGCAATGGTCTCGGGCCAGGCCCTGGCTCGCCGGGCCATAGCCAGCCTGCGGCTGCGCTCCCCCGGCATTGAGGTGCTGGTGACCGTGGCGGCGGCCGGGGCGGTGGCGATCGGCGAGTACTGGGAAGCAGCTGCCGTAACGTTCCTCTTCGACCTGGGCGGCTACCTCGAATGGAAAACGCTCGAACGTACTCGTGCGGCCATCCGCGCCCTGGCTGACTGGTCGCCGCAGACCGCCCGGGTGCGCCGGCCCGACGGAAGCGAGGCAGTGATCCGTGCCGAGGAGGTGCGGCCGGGTGACATCCTCGTTGTGAAGTCCGGCGACAAGCTGGCGGCAGACGGGATCGTCTTGCGGGGGGAGGCGGAAGTCAACGAGGCAGCCCTCACCGGTGAACCGCTTCCTGTGCCCAAAGGACCAGGCGACACTGTGATGGCCGGAAGCGTGGCTACTCGCGGACTGATGGAAGTAGAGGCTACCCGGGTGGGCGAGGAGACCACCTTCGGGCGCATCATCCAGCTGGTGGGCGAGGCACAGGAGGCACGCTCGCCAGTTCAGACGGCGGTGGAACGGTTTGCGAGGTATTACACCCCCGCCATCATGGTCCTGGCTGCGGTCACCTTCTTTATGACTCGCGACACGCACCTGGCGCTGACGCTGCTGGTCGTCGCCTGCCCGGGAGCGCTGGTGCTGGCCGCGCCCGTGTCGCTGGTGGCCGGCATCGGACGGGCGGCCCGGCAGGGAGTGCTCATCAAGGGCGGCCAGCGTCTTGAGAAACTGGCGAGGGTCGACGCCGTCGCCTTCGACAAGACGGGGACGCTCACCGCGGGCCGGCCCGAGGTGGTCGGGGTGCGTGTGCTGGACGAACCCGCACCCGGCGCCGCCGGGGTGGCCATCACCGAGGCCGAACTCCTGCGCCTGGCCGCCGCGGCCGAGAAAGGCTCAGAACACCCCCTCGCCGCCGCCATCCTGGAACGGGCCGCCGCCGAACTTTGGGCGGAAGCCCTCCCTGAGCCCCGGCAGGTCCGGGTCTTTCCGGGCCGCGGCATCGCCGCCGCTGTAGACGGCCGGCAGGTGCTGGTGGGCAACACCCGTCTCATGGAAGAGATGGGACTGACGGTCGACGCTTCCGTGCTGAACTCCGTTCAGGAGGAGGCGGCCCGCGGCCGCACGGTTGCACTGGTCGCCGTCGACGGCCGGATATACGGATGGATTTCGCTGGCAGACCGGATCCGGAAGAGCGCCAGAAATCTCGTGCCGCTCCTGCGCCGGGTCGGTGTGCGGCAGACCGTGATGCTGACCGGGGACAGCGCCGCCGCGGCCGCACCCGTCGCCGCCGCCCTGGGCATCGACCGTGTCGAAGCCGGGCTTTTGCCCGAGGACAAGGTCAAGAAGCTAAGGGAGCTCAGCGCCCAGGGCTTCACCGTGGCCATGGTGGGCGATGGCATCAACGATGCCCCTGCTCTCAGCGCTGCCGACGTCAGCATCGCCATCGGCGCCGGCACTGACGTAGCGCTGGAGGCGGCCGATGTCGCCCTGATCACAGACAACCTGGAGAGGATCGCCCTTGCCATTGGCCTTGCCCGCGCCATCGTCACAAACGTGCGCCAGAACCTGACCTTCGCCGTCATCGTCGTGCTCTCCCTGGTCGCCGGCGTGCTCTTCGGGCGGGTACACCTCGCCTCGGGCATGCTGATACACGAGATAAGTGTGCTTGCCGTCATCCTCAACGGCATGCGCCTTCTGTATCTGCCCTCCCCGCGCTCGCCCGCCCCGCTCCGACCGGCACGAAAGGGAGCTGAGCTTCGGCGCGAACTTAGCATGTGACAATGGCCTGGGCCATCAACCTGGTTCACACTGTTTGCTCCCTCTTCGATTCGGACTGCCGCCGGCAACCGTTCCCGCACATGCGGGCGGTAGACGTTTCTGCCGGCGGCATTGAACTTGCGTACACAAACACACCGGGCACGATCACGATCACAAAGTCAACCTACCCGGCTTTTCATTCACCCTTTAGGCCAATGAGATGTGACCTTACTGTCTCTGATACTTCGATAATCCCGACGGTGGCTGACGGAGCGCGGCGGGGGTCCGTGGCAGACCCGGGGTTGAAGAACAGGCGCCCGTGGTGCCACTCGTTCATGGGCTGATGGGTGTGGCCGAAAACCACGACGCTGGCGTCGGGGAAGTTGCTTGCCGCCCGTTCGGCGGTGGTCTGGCCCTTGCCCTCGTGGCCATGCACCAGGCCGATGACTATCCTCGGGCCGGAGTGCATGAGCTGAAGTACAAGACCAGCACCATGCGACTCCGCCCCAGAAGACCCAGGAGACATAAGTAGCGGCCTCCATCCGCTCCCGCCACCCAAGCCGCCCTCGCCGCCCGATCCGCTTCTGCCGCCGGCAATGCCCTTGCTCTCCACCTTAACCACGCCGCTCGGGCCGACTTCGATCCGAAGTGCTGCCGGCAGCCGTTCCTGCACCTCGGGGTGATCGACGTTGCCACGGACGGCGAGAACGGGGGCAGTGGCTTGCAGTTCCTCAAGGACATCAAGAGCGACTAGATCGCCGGCATGTAGAATCAGATCGACGCCTGCGAAGATCCTGAACACTTCGCCGGGCAACGCCCGAGCTCGCACCGGTACGTGAGTATCGCTGATAACCCCTATCCGCATTCGCTTGCCTGCTTGCCCCCGCTTCTTACACTTTCCCCGCCCTACGCTCCGGACTCAAGGAGGATTTCGGCACGACGAACGGTCACCGGGTTGCTCCCCTGGCGCAGCAGCCTTTGCAAGCGCTCGCCTTCGTAAGGACCAATCTTGGCGTGCATCCACCTCACCCCGGCGATATAATTCGCCGCCGAGGTCTACGCTACCTTGACCCTTTTCTGGATTTTGAGGATCCTGGGGTCCTTAGGAGAGCGCTGAAAAATCATGGTTCTCAATGGAAGCGGTAGGAGTTGAGCCGGGCAGCAGCCAATTCTCTCCAGCAGATAATGTGCGGAGGGCTGTTGTCAGTGAGACCGATAGGTGCAAGCCAGTCGTCATTTGCCTCGATTGTGTATGACCAGGTAATCCCCGCTGATGAACCGGTGAGGGTGTGGCGGCAGATTTTGGAAGAAACGATTCGGGAAGCCGATTTCGCCTCGCTCTATGCAGATTCCCAGCGGGGCCGACCACCATTCCCCGCTACCGTGATGGTTCGCATGATGATATGGCAGTTTATGGCCAAGCTGAGTGACCGGCAAATGGAAACTGCCGCCCGTTATGATCTGAGGGTTCGGTTCTTTCTGGGGCTGAACCCTGACGATCCGGTTCCCGATGCAACCACCCTGTGCTTGTTCCGCAAGCGCCTGCTGCAGGCGGGTCGAGAAAGACAGGTTTTCGATGCTTTGGTTGAGAAGGCTCGTGAGCTGGGTTTTCTGAAAGAGGGCTACGAAGAGCTCACTGACACGACCCACATGAAGACCGCAGCTGCCGTGCCTACGATTGTCGGTCTGGTACAACAAGGGATTCGTCGAGTTCTGCTGGCCTGGAGAGCTCAAGATCCGCAGCCGCTACCGAAGTGGCACAACGACTAAGATTGGAGGAATACCTGGGAGAACGGCTGCATCTGGAAAGGGCAAGTATCAAGAGCAAGCGCGGTCAACGCCGCTTCCGCTGGGTTGTCAAGCAGGCCTACCGGCTGCTGGACAACCTTCCCGCAGAGCAAGGTCCCGAACTGCAGCAAGCGGTCGAGGTTTTGCGCCGGATTCTCAACGAGCAAACCAGCGACGATAGCGAGCCGCCGAAGTCGGAGACTGACGATACTGATTCGGATCAGGGGAAGGGGCAGTAGATCAAGGGGCGCATCGCCACTGCCAACGATCCGGATGCTCGCTGGGGGAAGAAAGGCAGTATGCAGTGGACAGGCTACAGGACTGCCGTCTTTGAAGACAGCGAAAGTGAGCTAATCACGGATATCGATGTCTGCCCGGGGAATCGTCCTGACGGTGAAACTGTCCCACCCCATTTGGCTCGGACGCCCCAAGAGAAGCAGCCTGCGGATATGGTGGCTGATGGTGCTTACGGATATCCGCAGCTACGGCAGATGCTGAAGGAAAAAGGGATTGTACTGATTGCCCCACGGACAACCAAATGCCAACCTAGTCCACACCCCGGAGGTGGCCTGGTGGCTTTGAAGGAAGACCACGCCATCCGAGCCAAGGTGGAAAGGAAACAGGCAGAGCTTGTCAAGTATCACGGCCTGCGGGTGGCGCGCTACATAGGCTTGGCCAAAGTCAAACTGCAGGCCTATTTCACTGCCGCAGCGGTCAACATCAAACGTCTCGGTCTGCTGGTGGTAAAAGCCACCTGCGCATAACCGAAGTATTAGAAAACTTGTTTCCCTTCTGGCAAGAACAGTGGATATTGAGGCCCAGACGGGTTGACATGGGAGGGAGTTCTACCCATGACTAGGTAGGAGAGTGCGCGATCCAGGGCTAATCATCGCCAGTGCTTACCAAATGGCTCGGTTGATTGTCCGCGGGGCTGTTAGTTCAGCGCTCTCCTTAGGATCGGCATTACGCCAGTGCAAGTACCTACGGATGGCTCGTTGCAGCTCACGATGATTGGCAGCAGCCCACTCCTGGACGTCCTGACGCAGATGGGGCGAGAAGTTATCCAGGACCTCTCCCCAAACTTTGGATGGCGTCCCTGCAAGGGGTGGAAAAGCGGGTTCCCATTTAGCCGGCACCCATCATGCCACGACGTCCGGCAGCTGGGGCATCACCTCGCTTTCGGTTGCAGCTTCATGCTGCCGGTCGTAAAGCTTTGCCATCGATTCCTGGCTGAAGTAGCGCCGGGACGCCATCCACTCTTCCTGCTGCTCCGGGAGAAACGCCCCAATCAACCGGAGGGGCGCGTCGGCGTTGGGAAAGACGCCGACCACGTCCGTCCCCGCCCAATCTCCCGCAGCAGGCGCTCAAGGGGGTTGGTCGAGTAGATCTGCCGCCAGTGTTCCGGAGGAAACGCCATGTACGTCAACACGTCGTCGGCCGCCTCCCGCAAGTGCGTTGCCCCCTTCGAAAAGCGCCGCCGCAGGCTGGTGGCCACCTTCTCAAGTTGCTCGCGAGCCAGTGCAGCGCCCGGCTGCGCGAAGATAGTGCGAACCAGCGCCGCCACCATAGCCTGCGCTTGGTTGGGCACGTGGGCCAGGAGGTTCCGCGTGAAGTGCACCCGACAACGCTGCCAGCTCGCCCCGGCCAGGATCTCCGCGATGGCCAGCTTCAGGGCTTCGTGGGCGTCGGAGATGACCAGCTTGACCCCTTCAAGCCGGTCTTGAAAGCCTTTTGAGTTCCACCGGATTTCGCGGCAGCCCCGCTGGCTTGGCAGGAACAGCTGATTGAGGAGGGCCCGGTGATGTTCTGAACGGCCCTTGGCTGCCGGCGGACCGGTGGCCGCTTCATTTTTCCATATGACACACTACAACCGTGCCACCGGACCGTGGTAGAAACCGCTGCATCCTGCCGGACCCCCGCCGCCGGAGTAGCGGGGAGGGTTCCGGCGACTACCTATTGCTCCCTCGGAGCCACCTATTCCTTGCACAGGTCACCCGGGCCAAATCGGTACACCAGTCAGAGCCCCGGGCGGTGATTTCTTCCTCCGCCCCGCCCAGCACCATTGCCTCCAGCTCGGCCGGCGCCCTTTCGCTAAGCTTCGCCCTGAACCGTACTATGGTATTCACCCGTTCCTCAACACCGAGTGCCCCCGCCGTCGCCTGCGCGACATACTGCTCAAGCTCCGGCCGACTGCCGCGCCGGTAATTGACCGATTCCGCGGCAGTCTGTTGGAGGTTCATCTTTGCCCCTCGTCCTCCGAGCAGTACAGAAGCAGATTTCTATTCATTCGGCAGCCCGGAGGAAACGTCTATTGTACCTCTATGAGCGTGCTTGCATAATCGACTACGGCTTTCGCAATCACCAAAGCACTTCGGACTTCTTCCCGGGTCACCTCGGCAAACTCGCCCGGGTATCGAGCCTCCACGCTCCAGCTACTGAGTTCTGCTAGTTCGTCAAGCCGGACGGAAGGTCGGTAATCATCTGCAAGAAGGCTACTAAGGGCAACGAGATCATGTGTCTTCGGAAACTCCACTCCAAGCAGCACGAGTAATGCTTTGATCGCCTTCTCCGCTGCCTGCTGGGCGTGAAAGCCTCCGAACGCTGGCAGGGCCTCCGGATCCTCGACGATCCGGTTCGCCAGATACAGATCCGCCCGCGCGTAGTTCAGCCATTCTCTGGCCAACTGCCTCCGGTCAGGTATTCTCGCGCTCATATATCGCTTTCCCTTCCCGCAAAGCCGCACCAACTACGCTACCTGGCAGCAGTGCTTGCTCAGCCAATTCCTCTCTTCCGACCGGAATGAGGTCCATCGGCACGGGGATGTCCTGGCAAGCAATTCGTAGCTCGGCGCCCGTCCTGCGTCTATTGGCCACCTCGGGCAACACCACGAGCAGATCGACATCACTGTCTCGACCGGCCTCGCCCCTAGCCACCGAGCCGAACAAGATGATCTTTTCCGGATCAAAATGTTGCACCAGCCGGCTGACGATGTCCGGCACCCATTCGACGAGCGTCCTGCCGTTATAACGCCCGTTTGCAAAGACCGCCAATCTGGACACCTGCCTCGTCCAATCCATCTTCGGCTTTGCATTGCCTCTTGATCCTGCACCTCGCATAGATAATACCCGCCTCCGCAGGTGCCTCGGAACGCAGACGATACGTCTCTCCGTTGACCACGATGCGGGCTGATCCCACCTCCCAGATGCGTTGGAAAGATAGGGGAATAATGGACCTCTACTCGCAGTTGCTCAATCGCGCCGTTGGGAAACAACAGGCCTTCTAACTGGCCTTTAATCTGCGGATTAGCGCGAGATTAGCTAAGTCATAAAACAAGCGGGCCTCCGATGCCGGAAACCCGCATAAAACCTGGTGCGCCACGAGGGACTCGAACCCCCGACCCGCTGATTAAGAGTCAGCTGCTCTACCAACTGAGCTAGTGGCGCACAAAAAACAGGAAACTCTTTTGGTAGCGGAGGAGGGATTCGAACCCCCGACACTGCGGGTATGAACCGCATGCTCTAACCAACTGAGCTACTCCGCCACCAATCAGCACTTGGTATTGTAGCGTGGCAAGACCCGTTCGTCAACCCTGACCCCGTCACCCCGTCAGTCACCGTCAGGTCTGTCTTCGCTCTCCCTCTCTCTCGTATCTCTCGTAGCGGCTACCGGGGCCGTCTCAGGTATCATCACCCACGGCCGTGCCTCCCGGGACATCCGGCTGCTGCGCAGTGCCTCCCGCAGGCGGGCCCTTTCACGCCTGGTATTGCCCCGGGCGCAAGCTAACTCGGCGTGCTGCACCGCCAGGAGTTTCGACAAGAGCAGGGTTGCCAGCCACACGGCAAGGAAGCTGCTGGCGGCCCGGGTCAGGTTCCAGCCAAACCGCTGCCAGTAAAGGTAGAGACCGCCGGCAACGATACCGACCTCAACCAGGAACCACACAAACCCAAGCCACACTCTCCCCGCATAGATCTGCCCCGCGCCGGTGACAAAGAAGGAGAAGACCGCTGCTAAGCCCGGATCCCTCGGCCTGTCATCCATACCCGTGCCTCCTTACTTATCGGTCCGATTGGTCTGGAGAGTCCGGAAGCCGCTGCCCAAGCCATCCCCTCAACCACGCCGCATCCGCAGCCGCACCCGCAGTCACCGCAGCCGTCTCCACCGCAAGCGCAGCCACCGCAGCCGCAACCAACTGCCCATAGCAAAAAACCGCCCGTGAAGCGGGCGGGGTTGAATGCTTAATTCACTGGTGCCGGAGGCGGGAATCGAACCCGCAAGCCCTTAACGGGCGGCGGATTTTAAGTCCGCAGCGTTTACCAGTTTCGCCACTCCGGCACTCAACTTTCGTCGCCGATCCATCTTGCGACAGACCGACAATAACCTGAGCTTATTATAGCCAGCACCCGCCTCGTCGGTCAACAGGATCCGCACCCACTCACCGCCAGTTCGCAATCTCCCTCGACCTCGAACCGGCGATCGCTGCCCCAGTCCCGCACTATCCTGTACTGCCTGTGCTGCTCTTTTCTGCGCGACAAGTCGGATCTCCTGCAAGGTCAACCCCCTCCTGGGTGAGATACCCTGCTACCATCCGTCCGACAGGGTTGTCTCCACCGGCCAGGTAATGTGCCAGATGCATGTGCAGGCACTTAAGCGAAGCGTGGTCCCGGGCTCCCCCAACCCCTGAGTGGATCAGCACCTCTCGGATAGCCGGACGGGCTGCCAGAAAGTCTTGCGCTTCTTTGGGTAACTGCGGAATCAGCGCCTGCCGGAACGCCGCATACTCACGATGAGCCTGCTCCATCCTGGCAGCCACTTCCGGCCTGCCAGCAATCTCCTCGGTGAGCAGCCGGACAAAACCCCTGCTCTCCAGCTCCCCAACCGCAGCTACAAGGTACGGGCAAGTAAGCCAGAATACCGTGGGCAGCGGCGTCCAGGCTTCACCGCCGTCACCCCCGCCGGCTGACCCTTCCCCTGACACAAGGGGAGAGTTGACTATCACCGCCGGACGCCCAAAGCGGCAGCGATATGCCACCCCCATCACGTTGCGGGGGCACCTCCCAAGCTGGGTCGCTATTGTCTCCAGATCCCCGTCCCTGAGTGGCTCAAAATCAGGCAGCCCGTTCACCCAACTACACCCCGTTTAAACTCCTGCGGGCAAGACGCCGCTCAACTCCGTCAGCCTTCCCCGAATCTCCCAAACCCCTAAACCCCCAAACTCCCGCAGGCGCCTCCAGGAGTCGCCCGGCCCAAAAACAAAAGCATCCTGCCAGCAGGATACCCCAAACCCTGCTGGAACAGGATGCACCTCGATTCCGTCTCCGACACTCGACGAAAGCACGAAACCCAAGCTCAGTAAAAGCAGAAGGGCGCAGTAGCTAGTGCCTAAGGCCGGGACCAGCCGCCGCGACCGCCACGACGGCTCTCCGTCTTGCGCCGCAAGTCGGCCAGCTTTTCGTCACTCTCCCGGAGAAAGCGGGCCAAACGGTCTTCAAATTGCTTGCTGGGCGGACGCCGCCTCTCAGGAGGCGAGCCGTTCGCCTGCCGGATCGACAACCCGATCTTGCCATCCTTAACATTGATCACTTTGACCCGAACGATATCATTCTCCTTAACATAGTCCCTGATATCCCGGACATACGCGTCCGCGATTTCGGAAATATGGACGAGGCCGGTCCTCCCGTCCTCTAGTTGGACAAAGGCACCGAAATTGGTGATTCCGGTCACCTTGCCCTCAACAATGCTGCCGACCTCCAAAACCATGCGAAACCTTATTCCTCCCCCGGCAGGACACCTGCCGCCCGTATGCTAATGTAGTATATAAGACGGCTACTTTTCTGTCAACCGCAAACAGCATTTCCAGGACTGGTTAAACGGTTTTTGCTCCGCCTCCCTTATCCTACGTTTTTCACCTTACTACCCGCCCACCCCCTTGACACCCCACTGGCCCCCCCTCTACAATCTGACCAACAACCTAATATTGCGTACCGGTGGCGACTACGCACCTCGCATCCAGAGTGGCGGAGGGACTGGCCCAATGAAGCCCGGCAACCGGCGGGTCAACCGCAGTGGTGCCAATTCCTGCAGACCGTTCACCTTGGCGGTCTGAGAGATGGGAGGGGAAAAGCCGAGCTTTATCCCCCTCATCGAGGGGGGTTCTTTTTTACCCTTGTTACCCTTTCCCGTGCCCAAAATCGGTGCGGCTCGCCCACCCACGCTAAGAAAGGAGTCACGACCATGTCCGATACTCGCTCTCTCGCCTCCACCCGTACTCCTGGTTTTGCCACCCTGGCGATTCACGCCGGGCAGAAGCCTGATCCGGCCACCCGTGCCCGGGCCGTACCCATCTACCAGACCACCTCATACGTTTTCGATAACGCCGACCATGCTGCCCGGCTCTTCGCCCTGCAGGAGCCCGGCAATATCTATACCCGGATTATGAACCCAACCACCGCCGTCCTTGAGGAAAGGGTTGCGGCGCTGGAAGGCGGCGTGGGGGCGCTTGCCGTAGCCTCGGGCCAGTCGGCCATCACCTTGGCCCTGCTCAACCTGGCAGGCGCCGGCGATGAGATTGTCTCCTCGTCGTCCCTCTATGGCGGGACCTACAACCTTTTCGCGGCCACGCTGCGCCGCTTTGGGATCACCACCCGTTTTGTGGACGCGAGCAGCCCGGCAGCCTTTGCCGCCGCCATCACGCCCAACACCAAAGCAATCTACGTCGAAACCATCGGCAACCCCCGGCTGGACATACCCGATCTTGCCACCATCGCCACCATAGCCCACGCGGCCGGCATTCCCCTGGTGGTAGATAACACCTTCGCCACCCCTTATCTTTGCCGCCCGTTCGAACATGGGGCGGATATTGTCGTTCATTCGGCCACCAAGTGGCTAGGCGGCCACGGCAACAGCATCGGCGGCATCATCGTCGACTCGGGCAAGTTTGACTGGAAGGCCAGCGGCCGCTTCCCGGGGCTGGTCGAGCCCGACCCCACCTACCACGGCATCTCTTACACCGAGACCTTCGGCCCGGCCGCCTATATTGCCAAGGTCCGCACCCAGCTGCTGCGGGACATCGGCCCGGCCCTGAGCCCGTTTAACAGCTTCCTGATCCTGCAGGGGATAGAGACCTTGCCCCTGCGCATGGCCCGCTCCTGCGAGAGCGCTCTGACCATCGCTCGCTATCTGGCCGAACATCCACAGGTCACCTGGGTCTCCTACCCCGGCCTGCCCGATCATCCCAGCCACGAGCTGGCCAAACGATATCTGCAGGGCGGCTTTGGCGCGGTGATCTGTTTCGGTATCCGCGGCGGGCTTGCGGCCGGCCGGAAGTTCATCGATTCACTGCAGCTCTTCAGCCTCCTGGCCAACGTGGGTGATGTCCGTTCCCTGGTCATCCATCCGGCGAGCACCACCCACCAGCAGCTCTCCCCCGAGGAACAGCTGTCTGCCGGCGTCACCCCCGATCTGATCCGGCTCTCCATCGGCCTTGAGGACGTGGACGACCTCATTGACGACCTGGAGCAGGCCTTCCGGGCCGCAGCGGCCGTCCTCTAGCCTGGGCCTTACCTCGAGCTTGAGTTTGAGCTTGAGCCCGAGCTTGAGCTTGAGCTTGAGCCAGATCCTGAGCTCGAGGCAGAGCCTGCGGCCGCAGCAACACGGCTTAAGCGACGCCCATGCGGCACCAAGCCCGATCGGAGGAGGTGGAGAACATGCAGACCGCGCCTGGTAAGCTCAGCTGGGAAGAGAACCGTTCCAGAGAGTATGAAGTGCTGACGATTGCTGGCGGCGAATCTGCATCCGGCCCCTTCCGGCTGGAGTGCGGGGCATACCTCGACAGGGTGGATATAGCCTATGAGACCTGGGGTGAACTGGATGCAACCCGCAGCAATGCGGTGCTGATCTGCCATGCTCTCAGCGGGGACTCCCATGTCGCCTCGCATCCCGACCGCCCCAACTCCGCTCCCGGTTGGTGGGAGGAGATCGTCGGCCCGGGGAAAGCCATCGACACCAATCGGTACTTTGTCATCTGTAGCAACGTGCTGGGGGGATGCCGGGGCAGTACCGGCCCCTCCTCCCCGCATCCTGCCGACCCGGAAGGCCGTCCGTACGGCACGCGTTTTCCGGTCATCACCATCCGCGACATGGTTCGGGCCCAGTACCTGCTGCTGCGACGCCTTGGCGTGCCCCGGCTGCATGCAGTGGTCGGCGGTTCGATGGGCGGCATGCAGGCCCTGGAATGGGCGGCCACCTACCCCGAGTTCGTCGGCGCTGTCATCAACATCGCCGCACCCGCCCGCTACAGCGCCCAGGCCATCGCCTACAACGCCGTCCAGCGCCAGGCTATACTCAACGACCCCGCCTGGCAGGGCGGCAACTACGCTCCGGGCGAGGGCCCGCGCTTTGGCCTGAGCCTCGCCCGGATGGTGGGCATGATCACATACCAGAGCTGGGAATCGATGCAGCGCAAGTTCGGCCGACAGGTTGGACGCAACCAGCGCCGGGAGGGTACGGGTAGCACCGCCATCGAGCACGAGTACCTCGCCGACGACTGCGACACCGACAACCCCCAGGCCTGGGAAGCGCTCTTCACCCGGCCCTGGGAACCCTTCTTCTCTGTGGAGCACTATCTTCACTACCAGGGAGAAAAGCTGGTGCAACGCTTCGATGCCAATACCTACCTGTACCTTTCGCGGGCGATGGATCTGCACGACCTGGGACGGGGGCGCGGGGGGCTTGCCGCCGTTCTCCCCCGCCTGCGCATGCCGCACCTCACCATCGGGATCAGCAGTGACATCTGCTTCCCGCCCTATGAATGTTTCTGGCTGGTACAAGCGCTACAAGCCCGCGGTCTGCCTGCCGAGTACCGGGAGATCGATTCACCCTGGGGACATGACGCTTTCCTGATTGAACCGCAGGCTATCGAGTCACTCCTGCGAGAGTTCCTGGAGCGGCTTGCTTTCCCTGCCGCCGGTCTGTCATCTATACCTGTGCCGGATCTCAATCCTGCGGCATTTCGGTCTGCGGGCGCTTTTCCACCCGGAACGGATCATCCGGTTCAACGGGGAGAGCTTCCACAAACCGCATCTCCCCGGGTTTCACCAGCCCCAGCTTCTCCCGAGCGACCCTGGCGATCACTTCCGGATCGTTCCAGCGTTCCAGCTCTTTGAGGAGCTCCTGCTGCTGCAGGCGGGAGTACTCCAGCTCCCGCCTGACCTCCTCTATTCTCCTGTTGACCTGCCAGAGGCGGAAAGCAGGCATTCCATATGCGAGAGCGAAGAGCGCGAGAACGGCAAGAAGGAGTATTCTGCCCGTGCGGAGGCGGCGTTCGCCCTCAACCCGGGCTCTCCCGCCTCTCGGCCAACCTCCTGACTCTGCCACCCCAGACATCGCGGCCACCTCGGCCATCCCGGCCATCTCGGCCATCCCGGCGGTCGTTACCGCCGGCCCATACCGCAAACTGCCGGTTTCTCGCCTGGAGGCCCGAGTGGGCGCGCTCCTCACCTTTGTCGGTCGCCGGCGATGCAACCCTCCGCGCGGGCCTCTTCTGGTCTTTGCCCACCTCTTACCCATTAACCCCATGTTTGTGATTATTCGGGGGCGGAGGGACGACTCCTTTCGACAAAAGTCGACCCTGAGGGCGAAGCGGTCGGTCTTTCCGGCTCCGGCTCAGGCGGCAGCCCGCCCAGCCACCCGTTCACCTCCCAGCGCGCCAGCCGGCCCAGAAGCAGCCGGCCGGCTCCCAACACCATCCTTTCCAGCCCCCCGGCGACCCGGCGTATCCGGCGCAGGAGGCCTGCCGCCAGCCGCAAGAACCGGCGGGAAAAGAGGCGGAAGTATAGGAGGCACCCGCCGGCAAGGCCGGCAAAGACGTAGAGCCGCAGTTCACCGCCGTTGGTGAATAGCAACAAGACGAAGAGTACGGGAGTGAGCAGCAACCAGAAAAGGATATCTCCCACATAAGTTCCTATCCTGCCGGGACGAAAAAGCCAGCGGCCCAACCGGTACAGGTCAAAGAGGAGGCCGATCATCAGGCCGGCAAGGGCGAGTTGAAAAAGCAGTATAAACTCCCGGCTACTACTCATAACGTCTCCCCTGCCTCCGGCACTCAGCCTGCGGCGCAGATCGCCCGGCTCGGTGCGGATAGCCTGCGGCCCACGGCGACGACCGAAAGACAGGCTGCCGCCTATCGCAGCTGGGCTTCTTCTGCATCGGGATCCGGAGTCTAGCGGAATAGCCGGCTCAAAAAGCCCCGCGCCTTCTCCTGCCCTTGCTGACTCGCGTACTCCAGGCTCCGCACCAGCCCGTCCATGGACAGCGTCGCCTTCTCCACGTTAAACTCCTTGATATGCAATCCCTCGCCGCGGATGACCAGCAATCCTTCGACCGTCTCGAGGACTACTTCTTCTTCGTCAAAACTCTCCACATTGGTCACGCCCTCGAGAGCCAGGCTCTCCCGGTTGCGCAACACTATCTGGTGGCGCACCGCTACCGGTACGCCGGCAGCCGTAGCAAGACGAGGATCCCGCAACGCATTCATGAAAATCCTCCTCCCAGCTTCCCGCCCTGTCCGTCTTTCCCTTTCATCCTTATGAACTGGCACGCCGGTACATGCCGCCGCCACTCACCCCGCTTCTCACCCTGAGGGGCTGGCTAAAGTAGCAAAAAGGCGCACAGACTAAGGAAATGCCGGGGGAAGCAGGAGGATGTAGCCATCGGCAGACGAATACTTGGTTCGTTCCCTGTCATTTGGGAAGGAGGATTCCTGGATGAACAAGAGCGATCTCATCGCCCGGGTGGCGGAAAAGACCAACATTACCAAGAAGCAAGCAGCCGATGTGGTGGATGCGGTCTTTGAAACCATCTCGGAAGCGCTGGGCAAGGGTGAAAAGGTAACCGTGGTCGGCTTCGGCACTTTCGAAGTGCGCGAACGGAAGGCCCGCACCGGGGTGAATCCGGCCACCCGTACTCCGATCACCATCCCGGCCAGCCGCGTACCTGCGTTCAAGGCCGGAAAAGAGCTCAAGCAGAACGTAACCGGCTCGTAAGTCTGCCACAACCTTTTCCAGCTCAAGCGTTTCTGCAGGCGAGGGGATCAGGCCGCTCCGGTTGCAGAAGTCCCCGAGTGGTACCCTTCGCCTCACTCCCCTGATGGAGTTGCTGGTCGAGGGAAGGCCGGCAGGATCATCGCCCGCCCTACGCCTCGTCCCGGACCAGCATCGGGTTGCTCAACCGGTCGATAAACCTGTCGGTCGCCCGGGCGAGCGCCCGCTCCGGGTCGACTCCGACCTGCCGGGCCAGGGTGGTTGCGGCCCAGAGCAGGTCGCCTATGACCTCCTCCAGCTGTTGCTGCTGTTTCTGCTGTTGCTGCTGTTGCTCGCGCACGGCAGTCCTCAACAACTCCCGCACTCTGTCCAGCTCCTCGCCCACCTTCTGCACAGCTTCTTCCGGTCCGGGCCCGGTAAACCCCAGGGCAAATGCCCGCTTCATCACCTTTTCAGCCCGCATCAGCGCCGGCATCGCCCGCGGCAGCGTGGCAAAGGGGCCGGCCTTTTCCCGCTCTTCTTGCTTGATCCGCTCCCAATTGCGAACTACGGTCTCCGCGTCCTCTGCCTCCACCTCGCCAAAGACGTGGGGATGGCGGCGTATCAGCTTCAGACGGAGTTCGCGGGCGATATCGGCCAGATTAAACCGGCCTTCCTCGGTCGCCAGCTGGGCGTGGAAGACCACCTGAAGCAGCAGGTCACCCAGCTCTTCGCGCAGCGCCTCTACATCGCCCCGGTCGATGGCGTCGGCCACCTCGTAGGCTTCCTCCAGCACGTACGGTCGCAGGCTTGCGTGAGTCTGCTCCTTGTCCCAGGGACATCCTCCTTCACCTCTGAGCCGGGCCATGGTCGCCACCAGCTTTGCCATCTCGTCCCCTACCCCTGCCATCACCATCGCCTCCTTGCCAAACTGCCACACTCTGCCATACTCTACTCCTGCTTGTGCCCATCCTTGTCGCCGTGGCCGCTCTTCCCGACGGCAGATCCCGACCGGCCCGGAACCCACGCCGCCACAGGCGCAGCAGCCAGCGCCGCTCCTGCCATCCCAGTCCTCCGAGGGCGGCGAGCAGCAGACCATAGCTTACCACTCCCGCCCCTATCGCACCCAGACAGGCAATTGCCGGCCAGATCAACTCCTGCCCGACCTGCCTGCCCACCAGGGCCGCTAGAGGTGCCCACAAACGCTCTCGCCCCGGCAGACCGAGCAGCCATTGGTGAACTGTGGCCACCACCACCGCCATGCCGCCGCTGGCCAGCAGGGGCCGGACAAACATCTCGTTGAACGATATAGTGATACCCGTCCGCCGGACGATCATCAAGAGGTTGAGGATGGCCGCAACCAGCCAGGCTACCGCCGCGGCCGCCCCAGCTCCCACCATGGCTCTGCCGCCGCCCGCCGTCTCGCCCACCCACCACCAGCTGAGCGCCACCTGCAGTAGCCCCGCCGTTGCCAGGTTGAGTGCCGGGCGAAAGATGAGATCCAGACCTTGCAGAATGCCGGTAGTCGTTTGAAAGAGCATGATCCCGACTACGCCCGCGGCCGCCGCCCGCAAGGGGAGGGCTACCCCCGGCATAGCGAAGATAAGCCGAGCCAGAGGCTCTGCCAGCACTGCAAGCCCGGTCGCCGCCGGAATGGCGATGAGCAGCAGAAGACGGATGGCCTGTTCGCTGCGGCGGGCAACCATTGAAAGCCTGCCAAGGGTCCGGGCCTGCGCGACGGCGGGCAGCAACGTCGCTCCCAGAGCCAGGGAGATGAACCCCGGGACACCGACCAGCCGGAAGGCCAGGCCAAACTGACCGTACAGCTCCCGTACCTGCTCTACCGGAACTCCGGCCAGGCGCAGGCGGTAGGGTATTACGGCTGCGACGGCGGTCTGGATGAGAGCGTAAACAAGGGAGAGCGCCACCCCTGCGGGAACGTCGTGCCCGAGGTCCCGCAGTGTTGGCATGGGACGACGCCTGCCGCTGCCCCCGTAAGGCCGGCTGAGGGGCGTAACCTGCCGCCGTCGCCACCATAGCGCTCCGGCCATGAGGAGCACCGCCGCACCTCCGCCGATGCTCGCCCCCAGGGCTGCACCCGCAGCCCCCTCCCCCGGCCCGCGCGCGGCCAAAGCTGCAGCCAGTGCCAGCAGGCTCCCGACCCGGAAAACCTGTTCTGCCACCTCGGAGGCAGCTGCCACTCCCATCGCCTGGCACCCCTGGAAGTAGCCGCGCAAAACGGAGCTTTGGGCCAGGAGCAGGACTGAAGGGGCAAATGCCCGCAAGACCATCACCAGCGCCCGGTCCCGTTGGAGCCGCCAGGCGAGCATTGGACTCACCCAGAACAAGGCGAGCGCGCCCGCCAGGCCCGTGAGGGTAGCCAGACCAAGGCCCAGGCGCAACAGCCGCCATTCCCGCTCAGCCTCGCCAGTGGCCCGCGCCTCGGCCACCAGCCGGGCCATGGCAAGCGGGAGGCCACCGCTGGCCAGCACCACCAGCAATCCCTGCCATGCCCCCGCCATCTGCCAGAGCCCCATACCCTCCTCCCCGATAAGGCGGGGGAGGGGGATCAGGTAGAAGATCCCCAGAAAGCGGCTGATGCCACCGGCCAGTGCCAGCAGCAGCGCGCCCCGGACCAAGCGGCCACCCTCCAAGTTTGCGTCCCCCCGGCGCAGTCCGTTCTGCTTCATGGTACGTGGATAAAGGACGGATTAAGCACTCAAAGGGCTGTGCGAGGGGAAGGCAACAAGAGGAGACAACAAAAAACGACCGGTCCTGATGAACCGGCCGCTTGGCGATGCACTGGTCTATCGCTTCAGTGGCTTACCACTGGCCTACTGCTCCATTTGCTTGGCGAGGAAGCCGGCTGCTGTCTCTACCAGCTTCAGCTCCGTTTCACCCAGACGCCGGTTGGCCTCAGTAGTGCCAAGTATTACTGCGCCAATCGGATCACCCTCGGCAATGATGGGAGCGATGACCATGGAGGTAAATCCCCAGGCGTCACCGCCCTCCCCGGTCATTGCTGCCTTGGGATCGCTGGGATCGGGAAGGATCAACGACTTGCGACCTTCCATGCACTTTTCGACGACCTCGGGCACCGGCTTATCCACCCACTGCTTCTTCTGAGCGCCGGCCACCGCCACTACCACGTCCCGGTCACAAATGATGGCGACATGGCCGGTGGTCTCGTGCAGCGAGTCGGCGTACTCCTGGGCAAAATCGCCGAGCTCGCCGATGGGCGAATACTTCTTCAGGATCACTTCGCCCTCACGATCAACAAAGATTTCGAGTGGGTCTCCTTCACGTATCCTCAAAGTCCGCCGGATCTCCTTCGGGATCACCACCCGGCCGAGATCGTCGATGCGTCGTACAATTCCTGTGGCCTTCATCCTTTGCTACGCCCCCCTTCTCCCCGCCGCTTGTCCTGCCGACAATCCTGGCAAGCTTAGTATTCAAACAGGATGAAGACATTATTCACATCGTATTTCCAATTATACCACATTTAAGGGGCCGTGCAAACGTTTTATTCAGCCCCCACCTGTGCCGTTCCTTTGCCCGGCGCCACTCCCGCACCTGCCCTGGCAGGTGCCGGAACCGCCGACGTATCCGAAGCCCTGCCGTTGACCCGACCTTCAGCGCCGGCAGTGCCTGCCGAACCTGCCGGAACGGGCCGGGATCTGGCCTTAGCGGTAGCCGAGCGGGGCTCGGACAGCAACCGCACCAACATCAACGTACGCTCCAGCAGCTGTACCGGTGCATCGCCAGCCTTGTACAAAGTAATCTGAACTTGCCTGCCCCGGGCTATACTCACCCGGCCGCGGAAGCGCCGTGACAGCTCGACCTCCGTATCCGGTTCTAGCAAGACCCCTGGATGAAAACGTATCACCACCTTTCGGTCATCTTCGAGCACCGAGTGAACTCCCGCCTGACGAGCCAGCACCTTCAACCTTGCCACGAGCAGAAGATTGCGGGCCGCTTCCGGCAGGGGTCCGAACCGGTCCTCCAGCTCCGCCTGTAAGGAAGTAACCTCGTCTTCGTCGGTAAGCCCAACGATCCGCCGGTACAGGTCTACTTTCAGGCGGCTGTCGGGAACATACTCATCGCTGAAGTAGGCATCGACGGTCAGGTCGATGACCGGCTCCGGCAACTCGACCTTGACCTCGCCCCGCCGCTCCCGGATGGCTTCTTCCAGCATTCGGTTATACATCTCGAAGCCGACGGCGGCAATGAACCCGTGTTGCTCGGCCCCGAGAATATTGCCAGCGCCTCGAATTTCCAGGTCCCGCATGGCAATCTTAAACCCTGAACCCAGGTCTGTAAACTCCCGGATGGCCTCGAGGCGCTTCTCTGCCTCTTCGGTTAGGATCTGGTCCGGCCGGTAGGTGAGATAAGCATACGCCACCCGGTTGCTGCGGCCAACCCGGCCCCGTAGCTGGTACAACTGGGCCAGCCCCAGCTTATCGGCCTCAAGCACGATCAAGGTGTTGACGTTGGGCATGTCCATGCCGGTCTCGATGATCGTGGTGCACAGCAGCACGTCATACTCGCCTTCATAGAAGTCGAGCATCACCTGTTCGAGCCGGCGTTCCTCCATCTGCCCGTGCGCCACCGCCACCCGCGCCTGCGGCACAAGCCGCTCCAGCTCTTCTTTGATCTTCTCGATACCCTGGACCCGGTTGATAACCACGAACACCTGACCACCCCGGGCCAGCTCCCGCTCGATCGCCTCCTTGACCAGTTCGTCGCTGTACTCCGTGACGTAGGTCCGTACAGGGTAACGGTCCTCGGGTGGCGTCTCGATCACGCTCATATCCCTCACCCCGCTGAGCGCCATGTGCAGCGTTCGCGGGATGGGGGTGGCCGTCATTGTTAGGATATCGACCGATTTGCGCAGTTCCTTTAGTCTTTCCTTCTGCATCACCCCAAACCGCTGTTCCTCGTCGATGATGACAAGCCCAAGGTCTTTGAAGACCACATCCTTGGAGAGCAGCCGGTGCGTTCCAATGATGATATCGACCTTTCCCTGCTTGAGACGCTGGAGGATATTATCTTGTTCAGAAGGTGACTGGAAGCGGGTAAGCGCTTCTATCGTCACCGGGTAGTTGCTGAACCGCTCGCGGAAGGTACGCAGGTGTTGCTGCGCGAGAATAGTGGTCGGCACGAGCACTGCCACCTGCTTACCATCTGCCACCGCCTTGAAGCTGGCACGGATCGCTACCTCGGTCTTCCCATACCCCACGTCGCCGCAGAGCAGCCGATCCATCGGCCGAGGGCTCTCCATATCCCGTTTGACGTCTTCCACCGCCCGCAACTGGTCGGGGGTCTCCTCAAACTGGAAGGCCTCCTCAAACTCCCGCTGCCAGACGGTATCCGGGGAAAAAGCGTAACCGGGAGTCATCTGCCGCTCGGCATAGAGGCGCAGGAGCTGTTCGGCCACCTCTTTCACCGACTCTTTGACCCGCTTCTTCAGCCTTGCCCATTCGCCCCCGCCAAGGCGCGAAAGCCGCGGCGGGTTATCCTCGACCCCGATATACTTCTGGATCAGGCCTACCTGTTCCACCGGAACATAGAGCTTATCTCCTCCGGCGTACTTGATAACCAGGTAGTCTCTGTGAACCCCGGCTACTTCCTTTGTTTCCAGTCCGAGGAATTGCCCGATACCGTGGTTGACGTGGACCACATAGTCGCCAGGGGCGAGGTCCAGCGGGTTTTGGAGCCGGCCCGACCCCCCTGAGGCACCCGTTCCCGCCCCTACCGGGCGGCGCGCCCGGCGCCGGGCTGCCCGGCCCAGCAACTCCTGGTCAGTCAGAACCACCAAACGGGCGGCAGAAAGCTCGAAACCACCGCCCAGCCCCAGCTCCAGGCCGACAATCTGCCCGGGGGGGAAATCCGCCGGGATATCGGCCACCGCCGGGATCACCATGCCCTCGTCCCGCAAAGCCGAGAGCAATCGTTCAAGGCGTCCAGCCTGCGAGAGGGCCAGTATGATCCGGTAGCCCTGCTGCTGCCACTCTTTCAGGGAAGCGACCAGCATACTTATGGACCCACCGACCGGGTCGGGCGAACGGCTGGTGACGCTCTGCGTCACCGCCGGCTGCGCGCCAGGTGCGTGCCGACCCAGCGAGGAAAGGTAGACCAGAGGATGCCGCTTGAGCGCGGCAAGCACGCGGTCCCAATCCCCATACCCCTCGAGGGCGTGCGGCAGCGCCGCTCCCCGGAGCAGTGCGGAGGCGTGGGCCTCGGCCTGTTCCCTGGCAGTGGCCTGGCTCTGCTCGGCCAGGCGGGCGGGCTCTACCAGGAAGACCGCCCCGGCCGGGAGGTAGGCGACCAGCGAGTCTAGCTTGGAGAAGAAGTACGGTCGGTACTGTTCGTCGCCGGGAAAGCCGATCCGCTGGCGCAGCTGCTCCTGATGGCGGGCAAAACGGGCGGCCATAGCCGCTGCCGCTCCCTCGGCTCCCTCGGCCCGCAGCCGGCGCAGCTGCTCTTCGACGTCGTGAGTGGCCCGCGCCAGCGCCGCTTCCAGATCTTGTTCGGGGAAGATGGTCTCTCGCGCCGGATACAGCGTGATGCGGTCGCGAGACTCCACGGAGCGCTGGCTTTCCGGATCGAAGATCCGCAAACTGTCGATCTCGGTGCCGAAGAACTCGATGCGGACAGGCAGCGCCCCCCCGGGCGGGAAGACGTCGAGGATGTCACCGCGAATGGCAAACTGCCCGGGAACGGTCACCTGGGGAACCCGCTCGTAGCCCCACTCCACCAGCCGCCCGGCAAGCAGCCCCATCCCCTGCTCGCCCATATCCTTGCCCGTCTCCAGGACCAGCACCTGGCGCAAATAATAGTCGGCCGGCAACAGCGGCTCAAGCAGTGCCGACACCGGGGCTACCAGCAAGAAAGGATCCTTTTGCAGCAACCGGGCGAGCACGCGTAAACGTCGTTCCCGGACGGAGAGGGGGGCTCTTGTCTCCTCCCACGGCAGCACCTCAACGGGCGGGAAGAGCTCCACCTCTGCCTCGCCCAGGAGGCTTGCCAGATCGTCGACCATCCTCTCTGCCTGGGCCATGCCGGGTACGACCACCAGTACGGGTCGATGAGGGGCTCGCTCCGCCACCAGACGCTGGTAGGCGCAGGCGATCAGAACCGGATGGGCGGCGCCCACCAACCCTGTCAGCTCCTGCTCACCCAGGCCGCTGCGCAGAGCCCGTTCCAGGCCCCTGTACTCGTCTGTACGGGCCAGCAATTGAATCAAACCGTGTCCCGCCACTCTCCACTCCCCGCCTCAGGTAGCAAGCCATTTCACCAAGACCCAACGCGCCAGACGCACCGGCAAGACTCCCCAAACCTGCGGAACACCGAAAGCCCGGCCTGCAGCACACCCGGGCAGTAACACACCCGGCAGTATGCGCTGCCTCGACCAGGCAGTCCGGTACTACCCTCATCCACCTGTATGCAACCTTGCGGCTCGCGCTGCCGATCCCCCGGTCCCCGGGGTCGATCGACCGGGGTCACATCTGTGCCTGCGGCCGCCGCCGGTTGAACTGCGTCATGGCCGCGTCTATACCCTCCGTCGCCCACACCAGCACCGCCCGTGCCGCCTCCTCAGCGGCAGCTGCATAGACCGCCAGCTCCTCCTCAGCCAGCGGAGCGAGAACGTAGTCGACCACACTCATCCCTTCGGGTGGACGCCCGATACCTATCCGCAGGCGGGGAAAGTCGGTGCTGCCCACCGCGGCGATGATTGACAAAAGGCCCCGGTGGCCGCCGGCACTACCCCGGGCGCGCAAGCGGAGCTGGCCGGGTGGAAGGTCCAGGTCGTCGCAGATCACAAGCAGCTGCTCCAGGGTAACCCGTTCTGCAGCAATGAGCGAAGAGACGGCAAGGCCGCTGGCATTCATATATGTTAGCGGCTTGACCAGCAGCAGCCAAACCCCATCCCCGTTTGCAGGCTCAAAACAGGCACGGGCAACCAGCGCCATCTCCCCTTCCTGCCAGGTACTGCCCGGCAGAAGACGCGCCAGCCTGTCTACCACCATAAACCCGAGGCTATGGCGGGTGTTCTCGTAACGTCGTCCTGGATTGCCGAGACCCACCACCACCCGCAACGGGGCGGGTAAGCGACCGGGCACGGCCTAAGCCTCCTCCTCAGCCTTCTTCTTGCCAACCAGCTCCGGCTCGGTCGCCTCCTGCTCCTCCGTCTCCGCCTCCTCAGTCACCTGCGGCAGTACTATCGAGACTACCGCCTCGTCGGGCGAGTTGAGGATGCGCACACCTGCCGGGGGAGTGATGTCGGCGACCGTCACGACATCACCCGCCTTCAGGTGACTCACGTCGACAGTGATATGGTCGGGCAGCATATCAGGCCGGCACTCGATGTCGATCTCGCGCAGGTCGTGCTGGATGATACCGCCGTCGTTCTCCCGCGCTTCGACACCGGTAAGCACAATCGGCACCGTGAACTGCACCGGCCGGTCCATGGGTACCTGGTAGAAATCCACGTGCAGGATGTCGCCGCTGATCGGATCCCTTTGCACTTCCTTAATCACGACGTTGGAGACGATCTCCCCGGCTGCCTCTCCGTCCTGGCCTTCGGTGATCTCAAGGTTGAGCAGGTGAGTATAGCCCACCTTCGCGAACACATCCTGCAGCCGCCGCAGTTCAACACTGAGTGCTGCCGGCTCCCGCCCCGGGCCGTACAGCACTGCCGGTACCCGGCCCCGCCGCCGCAATTCCCGGGCTACGCCCTTCCCGACATTAGCCCGCTTGCTGGCAGCCAAAACGAAATCCGTCACATCTACCCCTCCTAAGACACAATCGTCGCTATTATACCATCCTCCGGCCGCGCTAACGCTCCGCTGGCACCCGGCACCGGCTCCAAGGGCGTACTCAATCAAAGAGCACGCTTACGGACTCATCGTGGAAGATCCGCCGGATTGCTTCGCCAAAGACCGGTGCGACGGAAAGCACACGCACGTTGGGTGGCAGTCCCTCCCGAACCGGAATGGTGTTGGTGACCACAACCTCCTTGATAGGTGCTTTGGCCAACCGTTCAAGACACGGAGGCGAGAAGACCGCATGTGTACCACAAGCGTAAACCTCCTTCGCCCCCTCCTTGACCAGAGCCTGAGCCGCTTCCGTAAGGGTGCCGCCGGTATCGATGATGTCATCGACAAGGATCGCCGTCTTACCCTGTACGTCTCCGATTATGTGCATCACTTCGGAGACGTTGGGCATCGGCCGACGCTTGTCTACGATGGCGAGCGGTGCCTGCAGGCGCTGCGATAACTGCCGCGCCCGGGCCACTCCCCCCGCGTCCGGAGAGACGACAACTACATCCTGCAGCTGTTTTTGCTGGAAGTAGTTGGCGAGCAAGGGCATGGCAGTCAGGTTGTCTACGGGAATGTCGAAGAAGCCCTGGATCTGGGGGGCGTGCAGGTCCATCGTCAACACGCGGTCGGCCCCAGCTGCCGTCAGCAGGTTGGCCACCAGCTTGGCGGTGATCGGGTCGCGGGGAGCAGCCTTCCGGTCCTGGCGGGCGTAACCGTAATAGGGAATGACGGCCGCCACCGACCGGGCGGAGGCCCGCTTACATGCGTCGATCATGATAAGCAGTTCCATCAAGTTATCGTTGTGGGGTGCACAGGTCGGTTGGACCAGGAAGACCTCGGCGCCCCTCACCGACTTTTGAATGCGAACACTGATCTCCCCGTCCCGAAAGCGGCCTAACACCACCTCACTCAACGGTAGGCCGAGGTAGGCCGCAATCTCCCTTGCCAGGCCCGGATTGGCCGAGCCCGAAAAGATGTGCAGATGCTTTTCTACTGAGATAGCCAATTACAGATATCCTCCTCATTCAATATCCCGAGGCGCTAACGGTTGGACCAGCGGGACCGGACGGCCGTCCCCTCGTTGGTAGCAAAACGCAAGGCGCGTCCCGGGGGCAACCGTGGCATCTTCCAGGTACACCCAGGGACCGATGTGACACCCCCTTCCCACCCGGGTTCTACCTACCAGCCAGGTACCCGGTTCTACCACCGTATCCGCCTCGATCTCCACATCCGGATCGATGTAGATGTTGTTGGGATCGACCAGGGTTACCCCCGACTCCATCAGCCGGGACCGGATCCGGTCTCGCAAGACTCTCTCAGCCTGGGCCAGTTGACGCCGGTCGTTGAACCCCAGCGCCTCGTCGGGATCATCCAGCTCCAGCACGGCCACATGCCGCCCCTGCTCGCGCAGCCACCCGAGGGTATCGGTCAGGTAATACTCTCCCTGGGCGTTGCGGGCCTGCAGATGGGGCAAGGCGGCCTGGAGCGCCTCGCCGGCAAAGCAGTAGGTGCCGGTGTTGATCTCGTTGATCTCCCGCTCCACAGGGCTGGCATCTTTCTCTTCAACTATACGGGCGAAGCTCCCGTCCGCCTTCCGGATCACGCGTCCATAACCGGTCGGATCGCTCAATCGCGTAGAGAGCAAAGTTGCTGCTGCGCCGCTCTGCAGGTGGAACTCCACCAGGCGGCGAAAAGTCTCAGGCCGGTACAATACCGTGTCACCGTAGGTGATCAAGACCGTCTCCTCCGGGAGCAGTCGCGCAGCTGCCTGCCGTACGGCGTCGCCCGTCCCCAGCAGTTGCTCCTGCACGACGTACTCCGCCCGTTCCCCCACCACGTGTTTTACCTCTTCCTGCTGGTGGCCGACAACCAGCAATATCCGGTGAAATCCCGCCCTCTCCAGACTGTCTATCAGGTGCAGAATTGCCGGACGCCCACACAGATGGTGTAACACCTTTATCTTCTGGGATTTCATCCGTTTGCTCAAACCAGCAGCCAGGACTACCGCCGTCACCGCCGCCTGTGAGTCGGTTGCCAATTCGCACCGATCCTCCTTGCTAAGGTCAATCTGTCAGTATCTTCGTTCTCTAGGAGCGGCGTGACTCCTCCGCCACGCGTATATTTGAGCTGACACCTTTCATACTACTATCGGTCATAGGCGGGAGCGCAGCTAAAAATAGACCAGGAATAACTGACGGGGACGAGAATTGCAATGAGTGGAAAAGAGGCAGCGGACCCGCCGGAGCAGGTCCGCTGCCTTTCTGCTTCAAGGTGTTTTACTCGTGCGTTAGAAGCCGGTAGGAGTGGAGGTCGGTTGCGCTGCCGTCGCGGGCTGGACACCTGCCTGACGGTTCAGCTGCATCGGAGTCCCCTGCAACGCCTGAGCGAATCCGGCGCGTACACCGGCAGCCGCCTGGTCGATCAGCGCCTGCTCGGCGGCGGCAATCATCCGCCGGACCATATGTCCTCCTACCGCTCCGCAATCCCGGGAGGGTAGATCACCCCAGTAGCCGCTCTGGATCTTGCTCGTGTCGATACCCAGCTCGTAGGCAACCTCATACTTGAACTGGTCAAGCACGCCTGCTGCCTGCACGATTAGGGCCCGATTACTGCGGTCAGAACCCTGAGCCATACATTCACCTCCCCGTTTCCGCCCCGGCCAGGAGCGGTTTCTGCCCCTAGTCTGACCGGGGGCGGGGAGGTTCAATCAGCAACGGCTGCAAAAAAGTTTCCCTGGTGCTGCAGCTTTTGTCGCGGCGCGGGGGAACCGCCGGCAATAACGACTCGCAACAAACAAAAGTGGCTGGGGAGGCAGGATTCGAACCTGCGAATGCCGGATCCAAAGTCCGGTGCCTTACCGCTTGGCGACTCCCCAACCGTCAGACGTGCCTTATTATTTTACCGAATCATGTTCCGCTTCACAAGCAGCAATAGCACTCGCACTTTCCCTGGCCGGCGCCTCCAGCTGCTGCAGCCAGGGGGCGGGCTCGACCGCCAGCGTCCGGGAGACGTCGTCCACCCACAGTAACCTGGCAATGCTCAGGTAATCAGCGATCGGCTTCTCCGCCGGTTCGGCGGTCTCTACCAGCACCGCCACCCCCAAGACCTTGGCCCCAAACTCCTCCATAAGCTCCAGCATTCCCCGGACCGTCCCGCCCGCCTTCATGAAGTCATCCACCAGCACTACCTTAGCCTCTTCCACCAGCGCCCGCCGGGGGAGCGACATAGTCTCTACCCGCCGTGAACCGCTCAGGTAGTTGACGGTTACCACCGGGCCTTCCGTAAGGAGCGCCTGCCGCCTTATGATGACCAGCGGCACTCCCAGTGCCCGGGCGGTCATCACGGCTACCGGAATCCCCCGGGTCTCAACCGTAACCACATGATCGGGAGCAAAACCGCCGGGATGTAGCTGGTGCCAACGGCTGACAAACACCTCCGCCACCTCTGCCAGCAGGAAGGGATCGGAGATCAGATCGGTCAGGTAAAGGAAACCTCCCGGCAGGATGCGCTTGGGGTCGGCCAGGCGCTGGCAAAACTTACTGGCTATTTCCTGCATCCTGGCCGGAGTGAGGGATGGGCGGTAAATCACGCCGCCGGCAGCTCCCGGGATGGTCTCGACCTGGCCCAGGCCGTTGCTGGCAAACGCTTCCCGGACCAGTGCCAGATCCTCACTGAGACTGGATTTGGCCGCCCCCAGTCGTTCAGCAAAATAACCCAGCGGAATCACCCGCCCCGGGCGCTCCACCAACTCCCGAATGATGACAGCCAGACGCTGGCTGCGCCGCATCCTGACACCTCCCGGCAATCTCACAAGTTGCTACTCCTCGGGGTTGCCCCGGCCGGAGCATTGCCCCCTCCCCGGGAACTTGCCAGCAGCTCGCGGGCCATGGCCAGATCCACCGGCTTGTCGACATCAAAACCGATCGCCGCTTCCTCTAACACGATCGCCTTCCCACTTATGCCGAACCGGTCGGCCACAACCTGCTCCACGCTGGCTATCCGCAGACGCCGCCGCGCCAGTGCCAGCAAAAAGCGCCAGCCAAACAGCCGGGCGAGCCGCCAGGGCTTCTTCCGCGCGGCAATGGCCTCTTCCAGGATCCTCCCTGCTTTTTCCACCACCGACGGGCGCATCAGGAATATGTTACCGCCGGTGAACTCCCCGTCAAGCAGCTGTACGTACGTGCGGCGGCCGGCCGGTAGCACTCTTTCCATTCCCTTGCGGGTTACAACTGGGTAGAAAACCTCAAACTCGCGCCCGGCCTGGCGCTCCGCTTCCCAGCAAGCAGAGAGAAACTGCCGCAGCACTCGACCGTTCAGCAAGACCGCGTCCCCGGTTACGACCAGCAGAAGACGGTCGGAGGACAAGACCTCCAGTCCCCGTCTCAGGTTCTCCATCAGACTGACTCCCGGATCTATCCGTACCAGCCAGGGTAAACCATCGGCCGACCCCACCGCCGCTCCGCCCGTATTCTGGTAGCCGGTCAAAAAGGAGTCCAGGTCGGAGGGCCCGACCAGAACGACACTCTCCACATTCCCGGCGGCCCACAGGGCATCCAGTACGTACAGAACCATGGGCCGGCCACCAATAGGTATCAAGGCCTCCCACATCTCAGGTGCGGCGGCCGCCAGCTTCCCCCGGTTGGGGGCTCCGGCCAGCACCAGGGCGCGCAAGTTCTCCTCCGGCATCAGACATCAGCACCTTCGCCAAACCACGGAAAATCAATCGCGCTAACTATAAAGCAGACTCCTCAGGCGGTCAACGAAACCTGTAACTCAGGCCCGGGCCAGGCCACAAGCGGGTGGCAATGAGCAGTGCCGTTGCTGCAGGTGCCGCCCATGCCGCAGACGTTGATGTTGCTTTAGCCTCCCCCGCTGCCGGCAGCAGGTCGGATGGCGGCCGACCCGTGCCCGTCCACGGCCGCACAAGTTCCCCCCAGAGCCGCTCCAGGTGGTCGTCATCTTCGGCCAACGCAAAGAGAGCCGACCCGGAACCGGTCAGCCCGAAAGCCAGCGCCGACGAGGAGGCCAGCCGCTCCCGCCACACTTCGAGCTGCGGAGAGCGGTGGTACACGGAGAGCGCCAGTTCGTTGGGGAGCTCCCGTCCCCAGATGCGGAGATACCGCGCAAACCTGCGTCGGCGCGCCTTGCCATCGCCCGCGGCCAGCACCTGGGCCAAAGCCAGGACTGCCTCCCGGAAACGCGTTGCGTCCCCGCCTGCCCCTGCCACATCTCCCGTCGGCACCCCGTCTTGACCTCGCTCCCTGTCCTCGTCATACCAGCCGAAAACCTCGGCCGTGGCCAGGGAGAACTCCGGCTTTACCAGAATCACCGGGAAATCCAGGGGTGGCAGGCGCACGAGCTCCTCCCCGATGCCGGCGGCAAGCGCCGCCCCACCGGTAAGGGCAAAAGGAACGTCCGCGCCCAGGCGGGCGGCTCGCCGGATCAGCTCCTCGCCTTCGCCCCTGCCCCGGCCTGCGGCCCTGGTGACCCCGGCAAGCAGCGCAGCCGCCCGCCAGGCGGCGGCCGCGTCGGCACTGCCTCCGCCCAGCCCCGCCCCGGCGGGAATCGACTTGATAATCCGGCGGACGGCAACGATGCCGGCACCGGCCACTTCGACCACAGCCCGGCAGGCGAGATTGCTGGCATCTGCCGGCACCAGCTCTGCACCCAGGCAGCGGGATAACACCGCCTCCCGCTCCCGGCCGGCGCCTACCAGCTGCGCCCGGTGCACACCGTTCTCTCCAGCCCGGCAGACCCAGCGCACCTCTGGCGGCGCGGCTGCCGGACCGGCCGCGGCCGGATCGTCCCGGCCCACCAGCACCCAATCATGCAGTTCTACACTGTGAAACAGCGTCAGCAAGAGATGGTAACCATCGCGACGGCGTCCGGTGACCGCCAGACCCAGGTTAAGCTTGGCCCGCCCGGCCACCCAGACGCCTTCCTGGCTTCTCATCACGTCGCACCCTCTAAAGTGGGGCCGCGCAGCACGCTCTGTCACTGCCATGCTCCTAGCGGAAGAGACCGGCTATCAGGTTACGCAGCCATTGCCACAGCCGGGCCAGCAGTCCGGCCCGCCTCACGTCGGTGGCGGCCACTACCGGGTGGCGACCGACTTCCGTGCCCCTGTAATACAGGACGAGTTCGCCAACCCGGTCTCCTTTCTTTACCGGCGCTTGCAACCCTTGCCTGGGCTCAAGGCGCTGCTCGACTCCCTCTTGTGTGACGATCCGCGGCAGCAGCACCCGGATATCCTCGAGTACGACTGCTTCCACGCGCCCGGGTGAACCTCCTGCTACTTCCACGTTCCCTACGGCCGTGCCCGCCGGCACGGCCAGTACCCGGTGAAAGGCGGTAAAACCGTAGTCGAGCAGCTTGCTGGCGGCGGCTATTCGCGCCTCGTCGCTGGTCGCCCCGAGCACCACGACAAGCAGCCGCCGGTCGCCCCGCTGCGCGGTAGCGACCACCGAGTAGCCCGATTTCTCCGTATGCCCGGTCTTCAGCCCGTCAGCCCCCGGATAGCGGCGGATCAGCCTGTTGGTATTCACTGCCACCGGTAGGTCAGGACGGAATTGCTTGGTCCAGATCCCCGTCCATTCGAGCACCTGCGGGTACTTCTTGATGAGCGCCACAGACATCCGGCCGATGTCCCGGGCCGTGGTCACATTCTCCTGGTTATTCATCAGGGGAAGTCCGGAAGCATCCAGAAATACGGTGTCCTTCATTCCCAGCTCGCGGGCCCGCCGGTTCATCGCCTCTACGAAAGCATCCTCGCTGCCGGCTAGGTACTCTGTGATGGCGACCGTGGCATCGTTGGCAGAGGCGATCGCCAGCATCTCCAGTAACTCCTGTAACGTGAAGGATGTACCGGCCTTCAGGTAGAGCTGGGAGCCCCCCATCGACTCCGCCGTCTGGCTGATGGTCACCTGATCGTCCAGCCTCGCCCGGCCGTCTGCCACCGCTTCCATGGCCAGCAGCATAACCATTACTTTACTGATGCTGGCCGGCGACCGCTTTTCATCGGCGTTCTTCTCGTATAGCACCTGTCCCGTGTCCACGTCAATCAAGAGCGCCGAAGGCACGTCGACGTCAAAAACAGGTGCAGCGGCCTTGACCGGTTCTCCTCCCGAAAACCAGACCGACAGGGTAGAAGTCAGCGCAAGGACGAGCACCCAAAGAAGAGTGAGAGCAAAAGGCTTGCCGGAAGAGCGTAGGGCCCAAACAAAGGACGGAGCGATCCCCGCCGGCGAACAGGACAAAAAAGGCACCCGTCCGCTTCCCCGGTTGAACGGGTGCCCGGCCTCCCACGCGGCCGGTACCTTCATGGCCCACTGACCCCCTTTGCTAGTTCACAACTAGCATGTCTCTCCGGAGGTGGTTTATTCGGCCAGTGGGACTGGCATGACTGGAAATCCTTTATCTGCCGCTCGCTTCTTCCCGTTCCTCTCGGCGGGACATCATAATGTACGCGAGATACTGCATCTCCAGACTCAGGTCCGCCGTCTGGAGCGCCACCCGGGGAGGCACGTGAATGGGTGTGGGAGCAAAGTTGACAATCCCCTCTATTCCTGCCTTGACCAGCTCGTCCGCCACCTGCTGGGCGGCATAGGCGGGCACGGTGATGATGCCCATGGTCGCCCCTAACTCTGGGACCTTCTCTCCCAACAGGCGCAGTGGAAAGATCTCAATGCCGTCAATCATCAGGCCGATCTTGCCCGGATCGGTATCAAACAGGGCCACGATCCGGACGTTGAAAGTCGGGTCGTCGGCATACCGCCGCACGTTGTAACGGGTCAGGGCAATGCCGAGGCTCCCTGCGCCGACCAGCACCGCTCGGACCTCCTGCTCCAGCCGGAGAATCTTGTGCAGCTGATCCCGCAGATAGGCAACGTCGTAGCCAACGCCGCGGGTCCCGAACTCACCAAACCACGCCAGATCCTTGCGGACCAACGCCGGGCTGACACCGGTCTTTTGTGCAAGCTGGTAGGAGGAGATGGTACGCTCCTGCGCCCGTGCTTCCCGGTCGAGAACGCGCAGGTAGATCACAAGCCGGCGCACTACCGCATCGGCGATCTTGGGCCACGGCACTGCCATCACTTCCTTCATGTCCACACTATCTTCCCAGCTTAAAGCAAGTGAACACTTGCATTATTCGATTATAGAAAGGCGGCTACTTCCTGTCAATGCCAGCCCGCCGGGCAGGAAGGAAAGCCGGAACCGAAAGCGAACTTTGCTCTGCGTATTGCACGAAAGGAGCGTACTGCGTGGGACTCAAGTCCGACCGCTGGATTCGTGAGCAAGCCCTGCGGGGCATGATCTCTCCTTTTGTCGACCACCAGGTTAGGGAAGGCGTGATCTCGTACGGACTCTCGTCGTACGGATACGACATCCGGGTGGCCGACGAGTACCGCATATTTACCAACCTCAACTCGGTGGTGGTCGATCCGAAGGCGATCCGCCCGGAGTCAATGGTCGAGTTCAAGGGCGAGGTTTGCATCATCCCTCCCAACTCATTCGCTCTGGCGCGCAGCATGGAGTATTTCCGGATACCTGAGAACGTAACCGGGTTGTGCGTGGGAAAGAGCACCTATGCTCGCTGCGGCATCGTCGTCAACATCACGCCCCTCGAAGCGGGATGGGAGGGCCATCTTACCATCGAGATCTCCAACACTACGCCACTTCCCGCCAAGATCTATTCCGGAGAGGGCATCGCCCAGATTCTCTTCTTCGAAGGCGACGAGCCCTGCGAGGTAAGTTACGCAAAGCGGAAAGGCAAGTACCAGAAACAGCTCGGCATCACGCTGCCCCGTATCTGAAAGGCGCCGACAAGCAGGCCACCGCCGGGCTTCTTCCCGGCAATCCGCAAGCCAGGCGGATTGCCGGGTCAATTGTTATAATGGAGGGTCGAGAGGAGGAGTTGCGTGTCAATTCGGTCTTCTCGTCTCCTCGCCAAGCTCTATCTCTCCTACTTTGCCGTGGCTTTCGCCGGCGAGGCTGCAGCGCTATTTCTCATCTCCGTGGTCTTGCCCGAGGAAGGCCCGGTTGCCCACCTGGCTCTCCTGGCCGCCGCATTGCTTCTGGCGGCGCTTTTCGCCGGTATCGCCGTGCTATTTCCACGACGGTACGTTCTCCAGCCCCTGCAGGCATTGACCGCCCACGCCCGGGCGATCGCCGCCGGCGACTTTCGCCTCCCCCGCCTTTCTGCCGGCCGGGAAGGCAACGACGAAGTACGGGAACTCGCCCTCGCCATCGGGGCAATGGCCCGGCAACTGGAAGAGACTTTCCGGGAGATAAAGCAACAGAGCGTCCAGCTGGAGGGAATCCTCCGTTCACTCCTGAACGGCGTCATCGCTATCGACCGCCGCCACCGGATCGTGCTTTTTAACCCTGTGGCGGAGCGGTACTTCGGCGTAAGTGCAGCTGAAGCCACCGGACGGGTGCTGCTGGAAGTGATCCGCCACTTTGAGCTGGCGACTCTTTGCGAGGAAGTTCTTGCCTCGGGGGTTCCCAAGACCCGGGAACTGACGGTTCTGCTCGGCTCAGAGGAAAGGATTCTGCAGACCCAGGCCGCCCCCGTGACCGGCGGTACGGGTACGGACGTCACAGCCGGTGTGGTGGTGGTCTTCCATGACATCACCGAGTTGCGCCGGCTGGAGCGAGTGCGGAAGGATTTCGTGGCCAACGTCTCCCATGAACTGCGCACCCCCCTCACCTCCATCAAGGGGTTTGTGGAGACGCTGCTCGACGGCGCCATGAACGATCCTGCCACCTGCCGCCGCTTTCTTGAGATCATCAACCAGCAGACGGACAGGCTGGTGGCGCTGGTCAATGACCTCCTCGACCTCTCCCGGGTCGAGTCGGCGGACATCCCGCTGCGGCGGCGGCCTGTGGACATCAACGCGCTGGCAGATGAGGTAGGCATCACCCTCGGTCCTCGGGCACAAGGTCAGGGACTACGGCTCGAGCTCGATCTGGCCCCCGGCCTGCCCCTTCTCTACGCCGATGATGAACTTTTGCGGCGCCTCCTCCTCAACCTGGTCGACAACGCCATCAAGTACACTCCGGCCGGCGGACGGGTGGTGATCCGTACCCGCCCGGAGAAGACAGGCGGGGTGGCACTGGCGGTATCGGATACCGGAGTCGGCATACCCAAGCGGGACCTGGCCCGCATTTTTGAACGGTTTTACCGAGTTGATAAGGCACGTTCACGCCAGCTCGGGGGGACGGGGCTCGGTCTGTCCATTGTCCGTCATATCGTCGAAAAACACGGCGCCACCATCGAGGTGGAGAGCGAGGTAGGCGAGGGGTCTACTTTCACAGTTCACTTTCCGCCGGAGATGGTTACGGCGGCCGGCCAGACAGCGGCCGCCGTCGATTGAGGTCGATTGATTCTCTGCTTTTGGAGAGCACTATCTTCCGGTGCTAGGCACTCTGCTGAGAAGCAGCTGTCCGCACGATCCGCCGGGGTATGTAAACCTTGTGTCCCACCGGCAGTTCACCCTCGGCAAGTTCGGGATTCACCTGCAGCAGCGCCTCCGGGGTGGTAGAGTAACGGGTAGCCAGCCTCCAGAGGGTGTCATCGGGCTGGACGACCACAAAACGCATGGTAGGCGGTTCACCCTCAAGAGGTAGCACTTCTACGGCATCGGCTACCACCTCGGTCTCCACGGGGCGGAAGACCTGTACTTCAAGGTCGAGCGCTGCCCGGGCGGTAGCGTAGTGCGAACCCCGCGGCGTGATCTCAAGGGAGTGCAGGTTGGCGCGTACCTGGGCTATGTCCTGTTCATGGACGCCGGCAATCACCACGATCTCTCGGAACTCAAGCGCCCGCGGCCAGGTTGCTACCTCGAGGCTTTGCTCCCAGTTGTCGGCCAGATACGTGATGTTGACATCCACCGCCCCTTCGACTTCGACCCGGTCCTGACCGCAGACGATCCTGTCCACGTGTACCTGCCCGACCGCGAAGAACACCCGGTCGAACCCGGGCAACGGGTCGGCGACCTCGATCTCCCCCTCTGCCTTTCCGGTCTTTGAACCGCCCCCTACCAGCGCCTCGGCTGTAAAGGGTTGCATTTGCGTGGCCACCTCGATCCCGTCACCGTGCACACCCTGCAGGAGCGTCACGGTGACCGGTTCAACAACCCGCACGTCGAGAGCGAGGGTTAGTCCCACTGCCAGTGAACGGCCGTCGTCGCTCAGATTGGCCCGCATGCCGGCCACCTCCACTTCCACTCCAGCCTGGTGACCGGCTCGGGCCCCGGGAAGATCGACGTGGGCCTGCCACCTCAGATCCGCGACCTGGCTGCGGACCTGGGACTCCCGTTTGGGTGCGTCGAGGTCGTCGTACGGGGACCGGACAAGATAGAGGAGGTTGAGCTCCACCTTCCCTGTGATATCGACCCCGCCTTCCACTACCCGGCTCTCCTCGACCCGCGGCTGAACCTGCACATCGACGATCTGGCGGGCGATCTCATGGCCAACTGCCAGAGCAATTTCCCTGCGGGCCAGCGCCTCCGCTTGCGCCCGGCCGACAAAGTTCTCCAGAGCCACTCTTGCACCTTCCAGCCGCAGGCGGCTCTTGCTGCCGGCATTCATGCCGGTCACCAGACGGACGGTCTCGATCCGGAACGCCCGCACCAGGACCGCCAGGCCGACCTCGACCTCGGCTCCCCGGCCATCATCGTCAACCTGGAAGTTGGTTGTCTCAACCTCACACCGTCCCTGAAGTTCGGCCGGGGGCTCGAGATCCGCCCCGGGCAGGTCGGCCCAGACTTCAAAGGTGAGCGCCTCCCGCCAGATGGTGGACGCAAGCTCGGCCGCGGCCGGTTGCGTCCCCATCTCGCCGCGCCCTGCCCGGCTCCGGCCGCCGCTCCGGCTTCTGCCGGTGCCGATTTCGCCTTCGGTGTCGATGCTGTCCTCTCTGCCGTCCTGGTCATCCTCAAAAGCAAGGCCTTCTTCATAGCCCCGGCTCATGTCATCGTCAGGGAGCTCGTCACCGCCGGGGTGCACCTGCCGCCCGAAACCGGCCAGCTGCGCGTCGGCCTCGTTCGCAGGAGCTACTGCTTCTTCATAGATCAGGATGAGATCGACGACCCCTCTTGCCCTGGCCTGTCCCTCGGTCCAGGCCAGCTGCGTCAGCCGGGGCACGGCCCGCAGGCCAAGGACGCGGCCAATGGACGGTTCGCCACTGCCCAGCCGGACAGGACCGGTAGCTACGGCTGACACCAACTGCTCGCCGTAGGTTCGTTCCAGATTGAGACGGGTCTCCTCCAGTCTCAGCATGGTCTCCCCCTCTTTTCGCGGGCGCCGTCCCGAGCCAGTACTCCTTCAGACTTGATCCGCGACACCCACTCTTCGTAAGACTTATATGCCGCCCCCCGGCGGACTTGCCTCGTTGTCCCCGGCCAGCCGCCCCGAAAAATGGGGAAAGAGTTTCCATGATGAGGGATGTTCCTCACCCCAGGGGTAGACAGCCAGGCCGCCCACTCCTGCCGCGTGCGCGCACCCGAGCAGCACCCGCCAGGTCTCCTGATCGACCAGGTACGCCTCCGGAATACCGTCTCCCGCCTGCAGGCCAAGTAAGAGCAGGCCGGAAGCCTCATCCCGGGGCTTTTCGGCTGTTGCGGGAGCTGATGGCAAGACGGCTTGGGCGACCTCTGCCCGGAGCCGGAGCTGGTGCTGACGATGGCGGTGGCGATGGCGCTGGCACTGGCGCTGGCGCAAAGCCTGGGCTTCCCGGCGGGTCAGGGGGCGGCCATCCGCCCACCAGCCGCCCGCCGGCAGGACCACCCCGAGACGCCACGGCATCCACGTCTCCCGGGCCAGGGCGAGCATCCGCTCGAGCTCCACCAGCTGCAGAGGCCGGCCGGCGACGGGCCAGTCCTCAGAGCGGCGAAAGGCAGAGAGCCAGAGGCGATCGGCCCGGCCGGCAAGCCGGGCAGACGTCTGGCAGAAGGCGCGCCAGAAAGGGCCGGCGGCGGCTGGCACCGCCGGCAGCACCACCTCAAGCCGGATGCCTCCTGCTCGTCCCGGGCTCTCCCCTTCTGCCTCCCACTCCTCGCCCCCGGGCTCCGAACACAGCTCGCGCAGGGCGGCCAGTAAAGCCAGGAATTCAGGCAGCTGCGCCGGAAGGCGGAAACCGCTGGCATCCACCAGCACTCCTTTGCAGCCGCGTCCATCGTGCGACCGGCCCTGTTCACGGCTATGTTCTGGGCCCTGCCGGCCCTGCTCTTGCGCGCCGGACACGGAAGCAGGCGAAGACCGGCCCGGAAGCGAGGCCTGGGCCAGGACCAGACTCAGCTCACGCCCTGCCCGTGCGGGAAGCAGCGCCCAGCGATCACAACCGGCCCGGGCAGCCTCTTCCGGTAAGTCGCCAAGAGGTAGTAACTCCCAGAGATGTCCGGAGGCCACGGACTGGGGGTTGGGAGCGATTACATGGGTCACCATACCGGAAAGATGTGGCATGCTGGCCGCCAGAAGAGTACGGGACAAACCACCGCTCGTGCGGCCAAAGACCCGTTGACCCTGCGCTCCCGGCTGACTTGTAAGTCGCGGCCAGGCCAATCGATAGGTGAGGGGCAACGCCTGTAGATGCTCACCTGCTGGCAAACGGGTGTGCGGGCGCGTCATGAGCGCTTCCGGATCGGTCAGGACACTCCAGACTTCGGGTCCGGCCAGCCCGTCCTCGCGCAGCCCGAAGGTATGCTGCAATTCTCGTACGGCTGCCGCGGTCAGAAGTCCATAGATTCCATCGACCGGACCGGGATCAAAGCCGGCTGCCCGCAACTTCTCCTGCAATTGTCGGACGCCTGCTCCCCGCGAGCCTGGCGAAAGCAGAGGAAAATTGCGGGAACGGCCGGCGGCTTCTCTGGCCGTCACGCCTCGCAGCCCCATGTAGCCCTCCGCCCGGCTACAATCGGCCCGGCCGGACCGTCCGCCGGGCGCCCCGCGTTAAGTTATGCAGTACGTGAAGCCGCCAGACCCGGCAATACACGGGGGCGGCCCCGGGCTCTTTCTGGCGACTGGGCTAGCATCTGGTCGCGCCTTATCCGCTGGACGTACGCTTCCGCCCGCAGCCGGGCAGTCTCGATCTCGCCGGCACTGGGTGCCCGCCCCATCCGCTTGCGGAACTCACTGACGAAGAGCTTCAGGAAGCGCTCCATCTTCTCGGGCCCGCGGATTCCCCATTCCTTGTAATGCTCTTCAATGAAATCGACGAGGTCGAGCGTGATATCAGAGAGGACCTGCAACCGCCGGTTCTTGTGGTACTCCCGGCCGGCAAGAACGGCGGCAATCAGCAGGAGCGGCTCTACGATCTGCTCATCGGTCAGGACCGCAATCACCTGTCGAAGCCATGGAGGCATCCTGACAGCCCCCTCCCAAGTTACCTCAATCTACAGGGTATGTGCGGTCACAACCGAAGTTCCGTAGCGGCGGAGGAATTGAGGCCCATTTACTACCAGGCATGGAGAGGAGCAAAGAACCAATCCGCTCTGGAGGAGTGGAAGGAATGGAAGAACTGCGCGGCCCAGCAAGGTTGCCGGGAGAGAACCGGTGGGCACAAGATGAGTACGAAAACGCCCCGGCAAAGGTTTACCGGGGCTTTCACTCTGCCACGGACGTGTCGGAAGCGCCGATTCGGTTTTCGCCGATGGTAACTTCCACTGCCGCGGTCAACACGTCAACATATGTGTACGAGATACGCTTGACGGCGCTGTTTCGGTCGAGGCGGACCACAAATAACTTCGGATAAGTCTGTTCTAAGATGCCCTCCGCCTCAAGTACCTTCTTGCGACCACGATTGGCGCGAAGACGAATTCGCTCTCCCAGGTGCCGCTGCAGGTCGTGGCGAATCTGCTCCAGTGCTACGTTTGGCAGGGGCAACAGCTATTCACCTGCCTTCATATACTCTGATCGCATTTTACCACCGATTGCACCCGGCAGTCAAGAAGCCATATTTTATCTCGCCCCTGCCGGCCCGTCAAGGGCAATTTGCCCGCTCATCTGGCCAGTTTCACTTAGTGTATTTGTCTGCCACCTTGGAGGCCCCGTACGAGTCCGGCTTGATGCGAGCATCGAAGCCACTGCCCACCACCATACCCACCACTTCACGAATCAGGTCGCGAGTATCTCCGGCCTCCCCGATATCAAGGTGAATCTCGATGTCGAGGTCGGCGTGGCCGTTCTCTGCCAGCTTCTCGGCAAGACGGCTTGCCACTGCGAGACTCCGGGAAGTCTCATAGTATATCCGCTGCCGGAGATTGCGGGTGAAGCTCTCCCGTTCCCGATGATAGTAATAGCGAGCTCCTTTGCCGACACGGTAGACGATCACCGCCGTGACAAAACAGGTCTCGTCTCCCAACTGGGAGTCCGAACCGATGATCAGGCGGTACTTGGCATCAGGCACCTGATCGATGAAAGCAATGATGTCGGCAAACATCTCATCAAAGCTCATGCGACCACGGGTCGGGCTGATGAACTCCACATTCTATCCCTTCAGTCGATCCCTTCCTGGCAGATTTTTGGCTCTGCCTCCGCCCGCACGTAACGGGCGAGCAGCGCAAACTCCTCCGGGGTGAGCGTCTCCCCCCGCCGTCTCCCATCGATCCCTGCCGCCGCCAGCGCTCGTTGCAGGGCCTCCTCCTTACCGGCAAAGGCAGGTGCCGTCCGTAGCGCATTCCAGAGCGTCTTGCGGCGCTGATTGAAAGCAGCCCTGACCAGCAGCGTAAAGGTCGGCTGCAAATCGCCCTTCACCAGCGGCTCCGCTCGCGGAAAGAGGCGGATAACCGCCGAATCAACGGCAGGCCGCGGCCAGAAGACTGTAGACGGCACCCGGGCGACCATCTCCACGGCAAACCGGCTTTGCACGGCAACCGTTAGTGAACCGTATGCGGGAGTGCCGGGGTCGGCCGCCAGACGCTCGGCTACTTCCTTTTGTACCAGCAATACCACCCGCTCAAGCTGCCTGTCCAACTCAAGGATCGATAAGAGCAGCGGCGTGGTGATGGAGTAGGGAATGTTGGCCACGATCTTGAACCACCCGCGGCCCCACCCCGATCGCGGGACCGTTTCCGCCTCGGGGTGCTTCCGCCGTCCGTCTTCCCCGCCCGCTGCCCGAGCCTCCCGCAGCTCGCCGAGGAACTTCGGCCAGTCCACCTCCCGGGCATCCCCCGCCATCAGGTGAAAGCGGGGATCATCTCCCCAGCGGTCCATCAAGAGCTGGCACAAGCGTCTGTCGATCTCGATGGCAAAGACAAAGGCTCCTGCCGCCAGCAACCGCTCGGTCAACGCCCCCGGCCCCGGTCCGATCTCAACCACCAGATCTCCCGGCCTGATGTCGGCCGCGACCACGATTCGGGCCAGAACGTTGGCATCAATAAGAAAATTCTGCCCACGGGAGCGCCGTGGCCTGACCCCGTACTCGGCCAGCAACTGTCGTAACTCGAGCGGGGATGGCAGACGGACGGGCGGCTTTGACATTCGCCCACCTCTCTAAAGTAAAGTTTAGCACAATTACGCTATCAACCGAAGCGTCCCGTTACGTAGGCTTCGGTGCGTTGATCGCTCGGATTCGTAAAGAGAATTCCGGTGGGGGCAAATTCGATCAGTTCACCCATCAACATGAAGGCGGTATAGTCGGAGATGCGGGCTGCCTGTTGCATGTTGTGCGTGACGATGAGAATTGTGTACTTGTGCCGCAGATGTTGAATCAATTCCTCGATGTGTCCCGTGGAAATCGGGTCAAGAGCGGAAGCCGGCTCATCCATTAGCAAGATCTCCGGCTCAACTGCCAGCGCCCGAGCGATACACAACCGTTGTTGCTGCCCACCGGAGAGAGCCAGGGCGCTCTCATGCAGCCGGTCCTTCACCTCATCCCATAGCGCCGCCATCCGTAAGGCTTGCTCAACCCGAGCCTCTAATTCCGAACGGTTGCGCAGCCCATGCCAGCGCAGTGCGGCAGCAACATTATCAAAAATGCTCATGGTCGGGAAAGGGTTGGGGCGCTGGAAGACCATGCCGATGCGCCGCCGCAGGCTTATAGGGTCAACCCGCGGGTCATAGATGTCTTGGCCGCCCAAAAGGACCCGCCCCCGTACCACTGCACCTGGCGAAAGTTCGTGCATGCGGTTGAGGCAACGGAGCAGTGTCGACTTCCCGCAGCCGGAAGGGCCGATAATTGCTGTTACCTTGCGGGCAGGAAAGACCAGGTTGATCCCGTGCAGGACCTCGGTCCCGCCATAGTAGGCCCGCAGGTTGATAACCTCCAGGGCGGGGCCGGCCACGCCCGCCGGGGCGGCGGCAGCCACCTCGGGCACGGCCGTCACCTGCATCCCCGGCTGTTGCCTTGCCCTGGCCACAGCCAGCATCGTTTGCACAGTAGCTATACCCATTACCATTACCCCTACCCCCAAAGCTACGTTCACCGGTCTACCTGGTAACCGGCACGCACTAAAAACCGCGTGAGAAGGTTAGTAATCAGCACCATCATTACCAGGACGAACGCCCCTCCCCAGGCCAACCGGTGCAACTCCGGATAAGGAGTGGTGGCATACGTGTAGATCTGCACCGGCAACGAGGCTATGGGCTGCAGAAGCGAAATGGAGAAGAAAGCGTTGTTCAAGGCGGTGAAGAGGAGCGGGGCGGTCTCGCCTGCTACACGAGCAATGGAGAGCATCGCACCGGTGATGATCCCGTTCACCGCCGCAGGCAGCACAATGCTGACGATCACCCGCCATTTGGGTAGCCCCAGCGCCAGGCCGGCTTCCCGCAACGATTGCGGCACCATCCTGATCATCTCTTCGGTGGTACGGGTAACCACCGGAATCATCAGCACTCCCAGGGCAATGCCCCCCGCCAGAGCCGAGAAGTGGTGCAACGGGCGGACCACCAGCGCATAGGCGAAGATGCCCACGACTATGGAGGGAAGTCCACTCATCACCTCGGTGAAGAGGCGGATGATATCGGCCAGTCGCCCCCGCCCGTACTCGGAGAGGTAGATTGCGGCCATGATACCTACCGGCAGCCCGATGATGGCAGCCAGTCCCACCAGCAGGATGCTGCCCACAATGGCGTTGAGCATGCCGCCGCCCACCTCACCGATCGGTTTGGGCATCTGGGTGAAGAAGGCGAGATTGAGGGCGGGAAGCCCCCGAACCCCCACATAGATGAGGATGCTGAAAAGGGGCACTACCGCGGTCAGCACTGCCAGACCGGTCAACAGTGTCACCAGCCGATCCACTAACTGGCGTCGCCGATAGTGCAGGACGGAGAATCCCGACCAGGCCAGCTGCGACAGCACGTAAGAGGCGTCCGGGCTGCTGCCGCCATCCGTCGAAGGCAAGAAAGGTCGATTCATCGCCGCTTACCTCCTTCCCGAACCACCAGCCGCGGCCACCCTGCGCACGAGCAGGCGTGAGAGCAGGTTGAGTATGAACGTTATCAGCAAGAGGAGCAGGCCCACCTCGATAAGGCTGGCAATGTGCAGGGGATCAAAGGCTTCGCTAAACTCGTTGGCGATTACTGCGGCCATAGAGTAGGCAGGCTGGAAGAGCGAAAGGGAGATGGAGCGGATGTTGCCGATGACCATGGTCACGGCCATCGTTTCCCCCAGAGCCCGGCCCAGACCCAGGATGGTCGCACCGATGATACCGGACCGGGCGTTGCTGAGCGCCACCTTGATGGCCTCCCAGCGGGTCGCCCCCAGGGCCAGCGCCGCTTCTCGCTGCGATGCCGGTACGGCCAGCAAGACATCTCGGGAAACCGAGGCAATGGTGGGGATAATCATCACCGCCAACACCACCCCGGCCGTCAGCATCCCCAGGCCCAGGGGCGGACCGGCAAAAAGCGGGATGAAGCCCAGCCGCGCTCCCAGCCAGGCCTCGAATCTCTGCACCAGCGGCGCCAGCACGAAGATCCCCCACAGGCCATAAACAACGCTGGGGATCGCCGCCAACAGCTCCACAAGGAAGGAAAGGGGGGTACGAACTGCAAGCGGAGCGATCTCCGCCAGGAAGATTGCCACGCCCAGGCTGACCGGAAGCGCCAGGAGAATGGCCAGAAAGGAGGAGTAGAGAGTTCCCCAAATATAGGGGAGTGCTCCGAACTCATCCGCGTAATTCCACTCGCTGCTCGTCAGAAAGTTGAGGCCAAAACGCCGGATCGCCGGCCAGGCCTCAAAACCCAGGACCACCACCATTGTCACCAGCAAGATGGGTATCAGCAAGGCAAAGAAGGTGGTGCTCCCCTGGAAGAGACGGTCGGCCAAGCTTTCGTCGCTTCGTCTGATCAGCTCATTCTCTTTATCCATCGGTCTCCCCCGGTAATGCGCCGGCCCAGGACGGTCTGCTCGCTCGTCAGTACTGGATGCTCCGCACTCTCTCCAGGACCTTAGCTTCCAGATCACCGGGAAGCGGTACGTAATCCAGGCTCTCCGCTATCTCATCGCCATGCTGCAGTACCCACTCCAGGACGTCGACGAGGGCCTTCCCCTTCTCGCCATCCTCTTGCTGCTGGTAGACCAGGAGCCAGGTCAGACCCACGATGGGGTAGGCGTCGGGAGCGGGCGAATTCACCGTCATCATCCGGAAATCGGCCGGCATCTCTTCTGCCATACCTGCGAGCGCCGCCCGGGTACTCTCCAGGGATGGTTCAACGAAGTTGCCTGCCTGGTTCTGGATCAGGGCACACGCCAGGTTGTTCTGGCGAGCATAGGCGTATTCCGTGTAGCCAATAGCTCCTTGCATCTGGCGAACATATCCGGCCACGCCCGGATTCCCCTTGCCCGCAGCTGCCTCCACAGGCCAGGTTATCGACGGGCCGGCACCAACCTTCTCCTTCCACTCGCTGCTCACCGCCGACAGGTAGCTGGTCAGAATGTTGGTCGTACCACTGCCGTCCGAACGGTGGACTACCGCAATCGGCAGGTCGGGAAGCTGCACTCCGGGGTTGATGGTCGCGATCCGGCTATCATTCCAGCGGGTGATCTTGCCAAGGAAGATATCGGCCAGCACCTCCGGTGTCAGCCGCAGCCGCTCCACCCCCGGAAGGTTGTAGACCACCGCCACCGCGCCCGCCACCGTAGGGATGTGAAGGAGCCTACCCGGAGCCGCCTGCAACTGTTCATCAGTAAGCGGGGCATCGGTCGCACCGAAGTCGACGTTCCGCTCCGTGATGGCGCGGATGCCGCCCCCACTACCAATTCCCTGATAATTGATCCTGACGCTGGGATTTTGCCGGTTGTACTCGGCAAACCATTTCTCGTAGAGCGGCTGCGGAAAAGTAGCTCCGGCTCCCGACAACGTCACCCCGGCCGCACCTTCCCGCCCCGCCCCTTCATTCGTTCCAACCTCCGGGCTTTGACCTTGCTCCCGGGTTACTACCGCGGCAATGGCGGCCACGACAACCACGACCGCCAGAACCAGCCACAGCACCCCGCGAACCCCCCGAATCTGATTAGCCATGGTCAACCTCCTGCCGGTAAGTTTCTGCTTTTTGGTTTTTGGGATCCGCGTGCCAAAAAACGAAAGTATCTGCTAACGCCATCTCAAGTCTACAGCCAACAGGTTACAGCAATGTTACGGTCCACCTTATCAACCGAATCTGCCCGTAATATAGTTTTCCGTCCGTTCATCCGTGGGGTTTTCGAATATCTGAACTGTCGGCCCGGCTTCAATCAGCCGTCCCATGAGGAAGAAGGCCGTCTGGTCGGCAATACGGCCGGCTTGCTGGAGATTGTGGGTGACGATAACGATGGTCAGTTCGCTTTTCAGTTGCAGCAGCAGCTCTTCGATGCGTCCGGTGGCTATGGGGTCGAGCGCTGAGGCAGGCTCGTCAAGAAGCAAGACGCGGGGGTTGACCGCGAGGGCCCTGGCGATACAGAGCCGCTGCTGCTGTCCGCCCGAAAGGCCGAGAGCCGAGTGGGAAAGGCGATCCTTGACCTCATCCCAGAGGGCTGCCTTGCGCAGGCTCTCCTCTACAATCCGATCCAGCTCCGCCCGGTTGCGAATACCGCCCAGCCGCGGGCCATACGCGACGTTCTCCCAGATTGAAGTGGGAAAAGGGTTGGGCCGCTGGAAGACCATCCCTACCAGGCGCCGCAGCAAGACCACGTCTACCCGCCGGTCGTAGATGTTCAAATCATCGAGATAAACTTCACCGGTTACCACCGTACCCGGGATCAATTCGTTCATCCGGTTGAGAGAGCGTAGAAAAGTAGACTTTCCACACCCCGAAGGTCCGATCAAGGCGGTGATAGCACGGGAGGGGATGTCAAGACTCACGTCAAAGAGGGCCTGCTGGTTGCGGCGGTAGAAAACAGAAAGTCCGCGGGTGGAAATGCGCCCGGGCGCCGCCGCAGTTTGCCGATGAGAAACCAGCTCCTGACTCACAAGCGCAATTCCTCTCCCAACCTGACTGGCCGGCGAAAGCCCCACTGGTTACTGCCCCTCCACATCCCGAAATCGGTAACCCACGCCCCGCACGGTCTCAATAAGACGCGGTTCTGAGGGGTCATCCTCAATCTTCTGCCGCAACCGCACAATGTGAACATCAATCGTCCGGGTGTCGCCGGCAAAGTCATACCCCCACACCTTTTGCAGCAAGACATCTCGGCTGAGGACCACGCCTTTGTTGGCCATCAGCATTCGCAACAGGTCAAACTCTTTCGGGGCCAGCTCCACCTTTCGTCCTCTAACGGTCACTTCGTACCTTTGGGGATCCAGGGTCACCGGCCCCACCCGCAGCAAGGTGCCGGCCTCTTCCCCGCCCGGTGCGGTCCGGCGCAGGACTGCTCGCACCCTGGCCACCAGCTCGCGCGGACTGAAAGGCTTGGTGATGTAATCGTCCGCCCCCAGCTCGAGCCCGAGCACTTTGTCCGTCTCATCCCCCCGGGCCGTGAGGATAATGATGGGCAAAGACGGATGTTTCTGCCGCAGGATGCGGCAGACATCGAGGCCGCCCACTTTGGGGAGCATCAGATCAAGCAGGACCAGGTCAGGATGCTCGGCTTCCACCTTATCCAGCGCATCCTGCCCGTCGCTGGCGGCAACGGAAGCAAAACCCTCTCGCGCGAGGGCAAAACGAACCAGCTCCACAATGCTGGGCTCGTCGTCCACCACCAAAACTTTCACCAGACGGGACTCTCTCCTTACTTGACAGCGGCAGACTCCACACCACGAAAGGCAAATGAAGGGACGAACTCCCCCTGCCCTGGTGTGCACCGCGTCTTCAGGGTAGTTCGCGGCCGCCGAGATTGTCAACGAACAGTGCCGTCACGCAACCTCCCAGCCTGTCCGGCCGATCAAAGCCCTGTTATCACTCCGGAGAGGCGGAGTATATACATGATTGCGCCAAGCAGCCCCAGAAAGAGCATGCGGCCGAGCCAGGCTCGTACCACACCGCTATCGTCCATGCGGATCCCCTCTTCCACTAGTTAATTAAATCACAAGCTCCTGGCGGCCAAACGTAAAGGAATCGTTAACGGATTGTAAATGCCGCCTGCGACCGTACTGACTCCAAACCCAGGAGCAGCAGCGCTGAGGCGGGAAAAAGCAGTGTGGTCGCGGCGCAGACAACGCCCGAGTCGTTGGCGGCAAATGCCACAATACTTGCGATCGCGCTGGCCATCATCCCCCGGGCCAGGTACGGCCGATCGGCCAGGAGGCGGTGAAATCCCGGCGTGGGGCGCAAGAAGAGCAGGGTCAGGGTCACGAGTCCGATGGCAAAGCCCCAGGTCCAGATGCTGTAACGCATGATCTTGATGTTGGTGGCCAGCTTGCGGTCGATGGTTTGCCAGAGAACGGCCTGGCCGTCTTCGCGGATCGCTCCAACCAGTAACCCCACGTGGGAACGGACCGAGATCGGCTGCAGTGTATCGATGACAGCCAGGCCTGCGACCACCGCCACCAAAGCCAGCAGCGCCCATACCCAGTGGCGTCCCGAAAGACTCCAGCCACGGGGCGGCGCCGGCGAGGGGCTCTGCGGACCAGGGCTGGTGTTGGCAGCCTCCTCCCTCGCCCCCAGCAGCGCCACCGCCAAAGCGGCCGCAGCCGTCAGAGCTCCACCGAAATTCGCCCCCCAGAAGGGCAGCGCTATGACCAGGGTTGTGACAATGCCCACAGACGCGGGCAAGAGCAGCGCCCCTCGCAGCCCTGCTATCCCCTGTGCGGGGCGTGCCCGGCTCACGGATCGGGCCAACCAGTCAAGCCCGGCTGTCCCCACAAGGGTACTTGCTCCGACCAGCACACCCATGTACTCGTTACCGATCCCGTAGTAGCGAGCGCCCACCGCCGGATCATATCCCAGAACCGAGCGGCGCATAAACGTCGAGCCGGTCAGCACATCGGCGATCAGCCCTGCTGTTACGGCCGCAGCTACCAGCAGGACCGCACGATAGGGACGACGCACAACAAGCAAGAGTACCAGGGCGGCGAGCAGCGATCCCCCCAGCGCTCCCGCCAGGGTTGCCCCCACCCCCCGGGAGTGTAAAGAGGTGGTAAGAGGCAGGGCGGCCGGAACAATGACAAGCGTCACCACAAAGAGCGCCAAAAGCCTTCCCGCAACGTTCAGGAGACGGCCGCGAGGCAGGCGCCGGGAAGAGGCGGCCAAAAGCAATACAAGGAGCGATAGCGAAGTGATGATCTGCGCCAGCACATAGCCGCGCAGCACCCCGGGGCGGGTGTAGCTTACACCCGCCGTGCGTTGCGCCAGGTTTCTGATCTCCCGCACCGCCCATTCAGGGTCGGAAGCAGACTGTCGGTCCCGCACCTCTGTCCAACGGCGCCCGGTAACCGCGGTCATCTCGCGGTCCCCGGCCAGGATCCGGGCAAGGCTGGGGGCAACATCCAGATTGGCAACGATCCCCCGCCAGCGGGTGGTGGGCGACACCAGTAAGCCCGGCTGCCCCCCTTCCCGGTAGACGATAACGGGCGTCAAGAGCTCGCCGCGCCGGATCGCTTCTCGGCCCGGATAGGGCGAGAGTACAACCAGCGTGAGGGGCCGGCCGGCAGCCACCTGCCAGCGCTCCCACCACATTCTGGCCCACTTCCCCGCGCGAGCCAATTCGTGCCAGCGCAGGCTCTCCTGACGACCGGGGGCAAAGAGCTGCCCGTCGCCGCCGGCTCCTCGCTCCAATCTCTCCAGGTCGCTCCATTCCACCGCTATCAAGTCGGTACCGGCCTGCAACTCGGCAGCTACCAGACTTCCAAGCTGCAGCTCGTCCAGCCCTCTTCCTCCTGGCTGATCGTGATCGGAACTGAGTATGCCAGCATCGACCCGCCCCCGCGGTATCACACCCCGTTCATCCATGACCACCAGCGCTACCGGCCGCCAGTAGCCCTCGGGCAGGTCGGCGTTACCAAAGGCAGCCACTGATAGCCCCTGGGCCCTTAGCCACTTGCCCAGCGCTCCCGGAGTAACTGGATGGTCGGCACGCCGGTGAACGCTCTGCACTGCCTCGATGCCGGGAAAAAGGATCGCCCCTTCGGCAGGATCGCGCCCCGTCCAGAGCCGGTACCACTCCTCCGCTGTCATCCCGGCCAGGCTCTCCTCCCGCTGGTACACCGTGCCGCTTCCTGGTGGCAACCGCAGGGCTCTTGCCCCCGCCCCGAGCGTCATATACCCGGCAGCCGGATCAAAACCACTGCCGGACCGGGAGTTCATCAACCCGACCACGGCCTGGGGCCACAGCCATTCCCAGGCGGAAGCAGCAGCTGGGGAAACCAGATCGCTCCAGGTAACGCCCGGCAGCAGCAGGAGAATGACCGCAGAAGCCGAATTTTTTGAGAAAGCAGCTACGTCGCCCAGTGGAGGACTTACCGCCCGGTTCACGGCGGCCCAGGCCGCCGGCGCGACCACCACCCCCGGGATCACCAGCGCGCTCACAAATGGCAGCAGGACCGTCAGCACCAGGCATGGGAGGGCGACGAGCCAGAATTTGCGCGTCATCTTCGTACCCCGTTCCTTCGCAGCAATGGTTAAGGTAAACTAGGTGGACATCCGGTCATAGTGTGAACCACAGAATCCGTTGACTTACGACCGCAGCAAGTCGAGGAGGCATGCGGATGCCCCGCGAAGCATTCGATGAAGAACTGCGTGCCCTGCAGGAACAAATCCTTAAGATGGGTGGTCTCGTGGAAGAGGCTGTACGCCGGGCGGTCCGCTCCCTCGCCAATCAGGATCTTGACGAGGCAGAGCGGATTATCGAGGGCGACGATATGATTGACATCGTCCAGCAGGAGATCGAGGAGAGGTCTGTTAGGCTCATTGCCCTGCAACAACCCCTCGCCCGCGACCTGCGAACGGTAACTACCATCCTTAAGGTCATTATCGACCTGGAGCGTATTGGCGACCACGCGGTCAACATCGCCCTGATCACCCGCCGCATCGGTCACGAACCGCTGATCAAACCGCTCATTGACATCCCCCGGATGGCAGACCTGACCGATCGCATGCTGAAGGGGAGCCTGGACGCGCTGGTTCGCCGGGATGTGGCGCTGGCGGAGCAGATCTGCCAGTCCGACGACGAGGTAGACGAGCTATACGCCCAGCTCTTTGATGAGCTGATTGGCTTTGTTCTAGCAGGAGGAGACGTGCGTCGGGCGACCCAGGCCATCAACCTGCTCTTCGTCGCCCGGTATCTGGAAAGGATTGCCGACCACGCCACCAACATTGCCGAAGGTGTGATCTTCCTGGTAACCGGCAAGCGAGTGCATTTCAACCGGGAACCGGCGCGGGACAGGCAAAGACAGCACAAGGTTCACCTGGATGAAGGGTGATCCTCCTGCCACCCCGGGAAGATACTCTCCAGCCGCCGGGCCAGCTCATCCGGGGACAGCGATTCGAGAGGATCAATCACTTCCTGCAGGACCCGGTCGAACTGTTCCTCACTGATCTCCCCCTGCTCATGCAGGAGGCGGTAGGCACGGATCAGCTGCATCCGTAGCTGTTCCCGGCGGTTGCCCACTGCCTCAGCCAATTCCCGCGCGACAGCAGCCAGGTAAGGAGTCAGTTGGCCTCACCTGCCTTAGGAGCCTGGGCGGCCAGGTCGGCCGGCACCTCGTCGATGAAGCGGGTAAACTCGGGGATCCAGCGCAGGATCGCCTTTCCCGTCCGGCCGCGTCGCTGCTTGGCGAAGATCACTTCCACCTGCCCCTCCGTCCCCTCCTCTCGGGCCTTCGCGGGGTTGTAGTAATCGTCCCGGTAGAGCAGGATGACGACGTCGGCAAACTCTTCGATGTTTCCGCTATCCCGCAGATCGGAGAGGAGCGGCCGCTTGTCCTCGCGAGCTTCGACCCCGCGGTTGAGCTGGGAAAGAAGGATCAGCGGCACGTCGAGCTCGCCGGCCAGCTCCCGCAACTCCCGGACAATGTCTCCCACCTGCATAGCCCAGGTACGGCCCGGAATCGCAGGAGCGCGAATCAGCTGCAAGTAGTCGATGATAATCAGCCCCAGGTTGGGATGCTGGGCTTTCACTTTGCGGGCCTTGGCGCGGATCTCGGCCACCGTCAGACCCCGGCGGTCGACAATGTAGATGGGCAGCGGAAAAAGCTCATTATAAGCCTGACGGACGACCTCCAGCTGCCGGTCGGTCAGCTTACCGTTGTACTCGCTGCCGCTAACGATGTAGGAACCGTCATCATTCCGAAAACGGAAAAGCTCGCTGACCACCAGGCGGTCGCCGATCTGTTCGGCATCCATCTCCAGGCTGAAGATGAGTACCGGAATTCGCCGGCGGGCGACGTTGAGGGCGAAATTCAGGGCAAGGCTTGTCTTACCCATGCTGGGACGAGCGGCCAGGATGATCAGGTCCTTCTTCTTGAACCCCGTGGTCATCAGGTCGACAGATGGGTAGCGGACCGAAAGCCCAAACGCCCCCTCTACCCCCTCGTACCGTTCCATGAGCCGGGCGTAGCAGCGGTTGAGAACGGTCAAAAGGTCGTATACGTCCTCTTGAGAGCTGCCTCGCACGGAGGTGGCATCCATGATCAGTGCCTGCGCCCGGGCCTGGAGGGCGGCAATGGACGCCCCGGGCACGGAGCCGGGCTGGCCGGGCTCTATGCCCGTCCCTTCCATCGCCAGCCGCTGAATCTCCCTGGCGGCCAGGAGCAGGCGACGGCGGGCGTGGTTTTCCAGGAGCACCTCCACGCTGGGAAGCAACTCCGCCAGACTGGTGAAGGAGTCGGTCAGACCTGCAAGCAGCGCCTCGGGTTCAGCCACACGCCCGGATTGGCGCAGGCGGGTATAGACCTGGGTGAACGAGATGCGCTGCCCGCTGTTGTAGAGCAGCGTGATGATGCTGAAGATCTCCCGCAGCACCGGGTCGACGAAGTGTTCCGGGCTGAGAGACTCCAGCACCACATCGGCCTGCTCCGGGTGCTTGAGGAGGATTCCCAGAATGCGGCGCTCTGCCTCGACCTCGCCCGGCAACAGGGCAAGCTCATCTGCGGAGATCTGCGCCTGTCCCCGGGGTGGTGAGCCCTCGGACGGGCTCGGAGTGATGGCATTGGCACCGATCGACATACAGCACCCCTCCCCGTATCATTCCCGCAACTGACGAATGACGGCCTCCTCCGCCTCCGGATCATACCGGTAGAGAGTGCGGGCCCGCTCCGTCTGCATGACGAAGGCCAGTTCTACCAGGCGGTCGACCAGTGCGGGAAAAGGAAGCCCGCTTGCCTCCCATAGCTTAGGATACATGCTGATGCGGGTGAAACCCGGAATGGTGTTTATCTCGTTGACGTAAATGGCTCCCGATTCCCGGGCGACGAAAAAGTCGACCCGGGCCATGCCAACCGCATCCACCGCCCGGAAGGCAGCGATGCTAAGTTCCCGCACCCGCTCGACCACAGCCGGCGGCAACTGCGCCGGTATGATTAGCTCGGAAGTCTCATCCTGGTATTTTGCCTGGTAATCATAGAAATCCCGGGAGGGGCGGATTTCACCGGGAATAGAGGCCTGCACCTCATCGGCCCCCAGGACGCTGCACTCTATCTCACGGCAGTTAAGGGCGGCCCGTTCCGCCAGCACTTTGCGGCTGTAGAGGAAGGCACGGGCTAGGGCCGCCGGCAACTCTTTCTCGCTTAGCACCTTGCTCACGCCCACGCTCGAACCGAGGTTCGCCGGCTTGACAAAACAAGGAAAGCCTATCTCGCGCGCCACCACCATTTGCACCAGCTCGGGCTGCTTTTCCCACTCATACCGGGAGATCGCCTGGTAGGAGAGGATCGGCAGCCCCGCGGCACGAAAAGCGGCCTTCATCATCACCTTGTCCATCCCTACGGCCGATCCGAGCACTCCCGCCCCCACGTAAGGCAGGCCCATCATCTCGAGCAATCCCTGCAGCGTCCCATCCTCACCGTACGTCCCGTGAATCAGGGGAAAGACCACATCCAGCTGAAGGAGCTCTGCCTCCTGCCCTTCACCAACAAAGAAGCCAGGACGCGTTGGGTCGAGCCGGGCATGAACCGGCAAGCACTCTCCTGGCCCGGACGATGGCCCGCCGGCACTCCCACTCTCGCCGGGCAAAGGCAAAGAGGCTGCCCGCGCCTTCAGCGCCTCCCGGAAAGCACGGCCCGTCCAGAAGCGCCCGGCATGGTCCACCGCAATGGGTATAACCTCGTACCGGGCGGGGTCAAACGCCCGAAAAACCGCAGCTGCTGACTGCAGGGAGACCTCATGTTCGCTGGAACGGCCTCCGTAGATCAAGCCGACTCGCGTCTTCCCATGGTTGCTACTGGTAGTAGTCATAATTTTCCTGCCATCCTCCTGCCCGCTACGGGCAAGGTAATCGGAGCTCTGCGCAAGTTTGGGTACCGGTCCTTGTATGTTATGTCTTTTGTTCCGGTTCTTGCAGGGTTGATAGGGCCTCCTGGACGGCCCGGCGCATGATGGAGACAGGAGCGGGCAAACCCGTCCAGATGGAGAAACTGGCGGCCCCCTGGTGAACCAGCATTCCGAGGCCGGTCACCGGGCGCGCTCCCCGGGCCCTGGCCTCCCGTAGCAGGGCGGTCTCCAGTGGCCGGTAGACGATATCACAGACCACCAGCCCGGGGTGCAAGAGGCGGGCCGGAACCGGTGGTTCGGGCTCGACCCGCGGATACATGCCGTAAGCTGTCGCCTGCACCAGCAGGTCGGCTTCCGCTATGGCCCGGGCCAGGGCCGCAGCATCGTCCCAGGCCAGGGCAGAGAGCTGAACCTTGGGGCTGCCCTCCGCACGGACGGGAGCAACGGCAGGGGCGTCCTGCAGCCACTCCACTAACTTTTCCGCCCGGGAATAGGTGCGGTTGACGATGGTGAGAGAAGCGACGCCGCTCAGATAAAGCTGCCCGGCGATGGCCCGGGCCGCTCCGCCGGCCCCCAGGATAACCACCCTGGCTCCTTGCGGTCGGAAACCGACCTCCTCGGCCAGTGCGGCCAGAAAGCCCGCGCCGTCGGTATTCCAGCCTTTCAAACGGTCGCCGTCAACGCGGCTTATGGTGTTAACCGCTCCAAGCCAGGCGGCGAAGGGGTCGACCTCATCAACCAGCCGCAGGATCTTTTCCTTGTGGGGAATGGTCACGTTGAAACCGACCAGATTCAAGGCCCGCAGGGCACCGATGGCGCTTGGCAGGCTCTCGGCTCGAACATGGAAGGGTAGATAGACCCAGTCGAGCCCGACCGCCTGCAAGGCAGCATTCTGCATGACCGGCGAGAGAGTGTGTTCCACCGGATCGCCGATCACCCCAAGCACTCGGGTCTTGCCCGTAACAACCACCGCGGGAGTTCCGCCGCTCACCATCATCCACTCAACCTTTCTGCTCCCAGCAGTGCCCGCACCGCCGCGGGAGGCTCTTGATTGAAGGAACACCGCCATAGGTCCTGCAGGTGGGCGACATAACGCACCTCAAGCCCCTCCGGCAGCTCAGCGGGAACGTCAGGCCGATTCTCCTCAGGCACCAGCACCAGCTTAACTCCCGCCCGTGCTGCTCCGTAGAGCTTGGCGGGAATCCCGCCTACGGCCCGTATACGCCCGTGGAGGGAGACTTCACCGGTGACCGCCAGATCCTGCCGGACCGGCAGTTTCAGCAGGGCACTGACAACTGCCAGCAAAATGGCCGCCCCCGCCGAAGGCCCTTCAATCCGGCCACCACCGAGCACATTCACATGAATATGCCAGTCGTCCAGCTCCAGGCCGCATGCCAGGCGGGCGAGTGCGACGGCGTTGAAGAGGGAATCGCGGGCCATCTGCCCGGCCGCCTCGTTGAACCGTATCCTCCCGCCGCCCCTCTCCCGGGCCGGGTAGGCCATCGCTTCTACCTCGATCACCGAACCGATAAACCCAAAGACGCCCAGCGCCAGCACCCTTCCGACCTCCGGCGGACGATCGGTCACCACTGCCGGGTTGGGGGTAAGCCGGGAAAGGCGTAAGATCTCCTCGACGGTAGCCATGGTAAGTTCAACATCGCGGGGAAGAGCTCTCTTCTCTCCCTTTTCACGTTCACCGGCCTCAGAATCGGCAGCCTGCCGGTAGAGGGTCAAACCATAGGCGTCGGCCAGCACCTGAGTCGCCTTGCGGCCCTCTCCGGTATAACGGCTGATCAGCTCCGGCACACCCGCATCGAGCCTGACGCCCAGCCGGGCAGCCGCCGAGCGCACTACTTCGGCCACCTGGCTGGGAGTAAGCGGTTCGAAGAATACCTCTCCGCAGCGGGAACGGAGTGCCGGATTGATCTCCTCCGGATTGCGGGTGGTCGCACCCACCAGTATGAAATCGGCGGGCGCGCCCTCGGCAAAGAGTTGCTTTATGTATTTGGGAACTTGCGGATCATCGGGATCGTAATAGGCCGATTCGAATGTCACCCGCTTCTCTTCCAGCACCTTCAGGAGCTTGGCCTGAAGCAGCGGATCCATCTCACCTATCTCATCGATGAAGAGTATCCCGCCATGAGCCTCGGTAACCAGGCCGGGCCGCGGTTCGGGTATCGCCGCTTCGGCCAGGTCACGCCTGGCCCCCTGGTAGATGGGGTCATGCACCGAGCCCAGCAGGGGGTTGGCCACTTCCCTAGGGTCCCAGCGCAGCGTCGCTCCGTCCACCTCAACAAAGGGGGCGTTCGGCCCAAAGGGGGTAAAGGGCAGCTGCTTGGCCACTTCCAGGACCAGCCGGGCGGCGGTCGTCTTGCCCACCCCGGGCGGTCCGTAGATCAACACGTGCTGAGGAAAGGGACTGGCCAGCTTGCTGAGGAGCATCCGGATGCCGGCCTGCTGCCCCACGATTTCGTCCAAAGAACGGGGACGCAGCAATTCCCAGGCGTGGCGGGCCAGGTGCACCCGCTTTTGCTTTTCCAGTTCAGCAAACTTGCGCAGGGTGCGGGGATTGTCCGGGCCGACCTCCTGGGAGAGAAGCTCCAGTTTTAACGCCCGTAGATGTTCTTCCTGCCTTTCGGCCAGCTGTCGGGCGACCTTTCTCTCAATACGCCGCTCCAGCACCCGCCGGGCGAGCGTCTCCGCCACCTTCTCCTCCAGCTGGTCGATAAGAGAGGGAAGCTCCTCACTTCGGGGCGGCGAAGACGCCGCCTTTGCTCCCAGGAGCAGTTTCTGTAAACCCCAAACCTGCTCTTCCACCCGTTCCGAACGGATCAGCCGGGCCGCCTGCAGGTAAACGACCCGGCGCTTGAGCTCCTTGGGCCCGTAAAGCTCCATCATCAAGCCGGTCAAAGCTTTGACCCGCTCTACCAGTCCGTTTGCGTCGTTCTCGCCCCCTCTGCGTCGGTTCTGACGGGACGACGACAGTGACGATGGGCGGAAGGCGGGAAGTTTCATGCCCCAGCTTCCTCCACCACAATGCGCAGGGAGGCTGTCTTACCGGGCAGCGTCCGCACGACCGCTGTATAGGTACCCAGCTGCTTGATGGGGCCCTCCAATTCGATCTGTTTTTTGTCTACCTTGATTCCCAGCTTGGCCAGCGCCTCGGCTATATCCGCGGCGGTAACCGACCCAAAGAGGCGGCCACCCTCACCGGCTCGCGCCGGTATGCGAACGGTAGTGGCTTCCAGGCGCCTGGCCAGTTCCTCCGCCTCCTTCTCCTTGCGCTGGAGCTGGCGGGCTCTTTCTGCCTGCTGTGCCGCAAGTTGCTTGAGATTCGCCTTGGTCGCCTCGATGGCTAGCCCGCGCGGGATCAGGTAGTTGCGGGCATATCCATCGGCTACCTTGACCGTATCGCCCTTCGATCCGAGGCCCTTCACGTCTTGAGTCAAGATCACCTGCATCTTCGCTCCTCCTTCTCCTGCCTCGTACCTCAACGACCACGCGACTCTTCCCCGGCGTCCTCGCTGCCATCAGCTCCCGCAGCGTCAGAACTCGCCGCTCCCGCTCCCCCGGACTTTTCCCTGCCGCCGGGACTGCCCGCGCAACTGGTGCCTACCGGCCCTCCCGGACCTCGCGGCTCTACCGGCTCTACCGGCTCTGCCGCTTCGTCTGTCGTCTCCACTTTCACCCGAGGTCGGCCTTGCTCCCCGGCTTCACCGCCCTCTTTGCCTCCCTCGCTACCCGCCTTACCGGCCTTATCCGCCTTACCCCGCTTTTCCAGCCGACGCCAGTCAAACCAGCAATCGAAGACACCAATAAGGGTTATGACGGGCGGCAGGAAGACTGTGAACAAGGAGAAAAGAACCAGGGCCAGCCGCAGGCCTCGACCCATACCTGTCCGGGACAGCCAGTACCAGACGACCGCCAGCCCCTGTACGAGGAAAACCGTGGAGGAGACCATGCTCAGGTTGAGCCCTATGGCAGCAAGCCCCGGACCGAACTGCGGCCCGGCGGCCTCAGACAGGAGCAGCGCTCCCAGCCCGCCGATCACACCCCAGGAGTACCCCCAGGGCAGCCGCCAGTGCGAGAAGGGCGGCCAATCAGCGAGGTGCGCCGCGGCAAACCGTTGCACAACCCAGCGGGCGGCTACGTAGTTGATGCCTGCGCCAAAGAGCATGGAAAGAAGGACCGACGCCGGCCAGACCAGTTGCAGGAAGAGATCGAAGCGCTGGAGCACGGCCTCCTGTTCGTCCCGGGGCAGTCCGGCAATATCAGACAAAAGCTCGGCACGCATCTCTTGCAGCCAGATGCCGAGGCCTTCTCGCAGCGATTCACCGGAGAGGAGAACCCCAACGGCCAACCAGGCAATGACGCCGGCGGCCATGACAGCGCCGGTGATGATAATGATCTCGAGCGGTTCGCGGCGCGACTTGAGTCCCCTCGCTAGGCTGAATCCACTCAGGCACAGGAAGGGCACGAGCCACCCGGTCTCTCCTGCCAACCCCACGGCCAGAAGCGAAAAACAAATAGTGAGCCATATGGCGCTGCGGCTGCCGAGAGTTACACCGGCCAATGCCACGCAGGCAGGGATCAGGAAAAGTAGATGGGGCATGACCGTGAAGCCAATCAGGATCAGACCGATCCCGGCAAGCAGCGCCACAGTCAATTCCGGCCTGCGGCCCAAGCGCCTTTCACCTCTTAGAACCGTTTCTGTACTGGAGAATCGCACTCAGGTCACCAAACCAGGCTTCTAGCTCGTGTCTCTTCTCCAGGTTAGCTCGCAGGCGCAAGTCAACCTTCCGATCAAGCTGGGCAGGATCAATCCCCAGCCGCCGGGAGAGAATCAATGCGAGCATAATGATGTTCGCCAGGGCATCCGCCGTCTGTTCGCCCCCCGCTCGCAAGCTGCGGAAGAAATCGCCCACCCCGGCTACCAGCTCAGCCTTGAGCCATTCCAGCGCCTTGACCTGCCGGGCAATGTCCGAATCCATACCGACCTGGTCCATGGCTTCCGCTCCTCCCCGGCGAATTGGCCGGCACCAACAATCCGGCATGCTGTCTTCAAGGCTTCGGCGGACGCATACCACTTCCCTGCACGCACGTACCGACAATTCCTGCCGCCCCAGGTGAGCTCAAAGCCCGGCCCGCGGCTGCGGCCGGGCAATGCGGAGACCGCCGGCGACAGACCCCGGCAGCGGCACAGCAGCGTAAATTGTGTCACCTCGGTATCAAGCTGATAGGCAACCCGGGCCCGGTACGGGCGGTGCAGGGCTTACTGCTCTGACTGTTGCACATTGCGCCAGGTACGTTATGCCAGCAAATGCAGGAGCACGGGCATAAAAAAGCAGTTGCAGTTTGCATCTGCAACTGCCCAGATCTCTTCCTACCCGGTCCTGGTGGACTCAGTCAACTACGTAAGGAAGCAGAGCCATCTCCCGTGCCCGCTTGATAGCCCTCGTCAGGCTGCGCTGATGTCGGGCGCAGTTGCCGGTGATCCTGCGGGGCAGAATCTTACCGCGCTCGCTCAAGAATCGGCGCAACCGGCTGACATCCTTGTAGTCGACCATGTCGATCCAGTCCTGGCAGAAGGCACATACCTTGCGGCGCTTGCGCCCCTTGCGGTCCTTTGCCATGAGCCTTCACCTGCCATCAAAATGGAACTTCGGGTCCGTCATACTCATCTTCTTCTCCAGGAAAGCCACCCGGGTGGCCGGCTCCAGAACCGGTCCCCAAATCACCCGGCAGGCCAAAGCCAGGTGCATCACCGCCCTGGTCATCGGCGTGGGCCGCCCCACCGCCCTGGCCACGGCCGGAATCCAAGAACCGGACGTCACTGGCAACGATCTCTACCGCCCGCCGCCGCTGCCCGTCCTGCCCTTCGTAATCCCGGACCTGGAGTCTTCCCTCCACGGCCACCAACCGGCCTTTACCCAGATAGTTGGCGCAAGTTTCAGCCAGCTTGTTCCAGGTGATAATGTCGAAGAAATCCGTCTGCCGCTCCCGCTCTTGCCCGGCAAGACCCGCACCCCCACTGCTGGCAAAGCCCCGGTCCACGGCCAGCCGGAAACTGGTTACTGCTTTGCCAGTCTGCGTATAGCGCAACTGCGGGTCGGCCACAAGACGCCCGATCAAAATCACCTTGTTGAACAAGCTGCGCGCCCCCAATCAGCAGCTCAACTTCACACTGAGCTCCGGCTCAACCCCTCTCGGCCACCTCGCCGGCCACAGGCTGAGCCGCCTCCGCGCCATCCACTGCGCTGTCTGCGTCTGCCTGGCCCGTGTCGGCCACTTCGCCGACCTCGGCATTGCCATCATTGCCGGCCTTACCGTCAGCCTCTGCCTGCTCGGGCCCACTTTCCGCCGCCGGCGTCGCCTGACCGGCACCCTGGTTAGCGGCCTCGGCGGCCTCGGCGTTCCGGCGACGGGCTGCTTGCGCAACCCGAGCCCTGCGGGTGATCGGATACGGCCGGACAATCATGTGCCGGAGAACGCCATCGGTGATACGCAGTATCCGTCCGAGCTCAGCGGCAGTCTTCGGCTCCGCCTCGAACTGGATGACCACGTAGTAACCCTCAGTTGACCCTCCGATCTCGTAAGCCAGCCGGCGCCGTCCCCAGCGGTCGATGTTGGTTACCTTCCCACCGTCACCAGTCACAATTCCCTGGATCCGGTCGAGCATCCTGGCCACCGCTTCGTCACCATCGACCTTGCTCGGGTCAAAGATCACCATCACTTCATACGGGCGCACCTGGCTTCACCTCCTCCCCTTGGACTAGCGGCTCCAACCTCTCCGTTGGAGCGGGGTACGACAAACCAGCGTGATTATACCACCGGTCACGGGGGGCAGCAATCCTGTTGTTACACTTTTTTCCACAACTCCAAGCCGCTGCCTGCAACCGACGCGCCTGTTCCCACAGGAGTATGTACTTACGCTCCGCCTCCTTAACCCAGAAGGCAGCATGTTCAATCTCCTCAGGGCTGGTAACCCACTCGAAGTAGTTCTGGGCCTGCAACCATTCGCGACGAGCTCGATTCACCTCTTCCAGCAAATCGTGGCCTACCGCCTCCCGCCGGGCGGCAAGCTTCCGCTCCCGGCAAACCTGGAATTGAGTCTCAACGGTGGTGCGGATCACCACGGCTAACGCCGGCCCAAGCTGTCGGAACTTCTCCCGGACAAGTTGCCAGCGGGAGGCAACTCTCACCATCACGTTCATCCTGGGGTTTCCACCCTTCGCTGGTAGTGTCTAACCCCAGTATGAACAGCCTGCCGCTGCGCTATCCTTTCCGCTCCCTGGTGTCGCGTGTAAATCGCTGGCTACGGCAGGAAAGACCGCCTCTCACGCAGAATCACTTGGTAGCCAGCTGGGCTTTGGTATTCGGCTTAGAATCCGGGGAGGTGCTCGTTTTGGACCGGGAACGCGAAGTGTTCCTTTCAGTTGTTATACCTGCATACAACGAGTCCCGGCGGTTGGGCCCCTCGCTGGAAAGTATTGCCGCATACATAGAGCAGCAGCCGTTCCCTTGTGAGGTGATTGTGGTCAGCGACGGCAGCACGGACGATACTGTGAAGATCGCACGCTCTTTTGAAGGTCGCATTTCAGGCCTCAAGATCATCGATCGGAAGGTGAACCGCGGCAAGGGCTACTCGGTTGCGGAGGGTATGCGGTTGGCTAGGGGCGAGTACGTGCTCTTTACCGACGCCGACCTCTCCACGCCAATTACAGAAGTTGATAAGCTGCTCCAGTACCTACGCTCCGGGTGTGACATTGCCATTGGTTCGCGCTATGTCCCTTACTCGGAGATAAAGGTTCCCCAACCCTGGTCCCGGCGCTTGATGGGACGAACCTTTCGGGGGTTAGTTGGTCTCCTCGCCCTGCGAGAGATTAAGGATCCCCAATGCGGCTTTAAGTGTTTCACACGGGAAGCGGCGAAGGAGGTTTTCACACGTCTCACTGTTGCCGGGTTTGCCTTCGACATAGAAGCGCTTACCATTGCAGAGAAGCTGGGCTATCGCATCGCGGAGGTGCCGGTTAGCTGGGCATATTCCCCAGAAAGCACGGTCAATGTTTGGGCCGATCCGCCCAGAATGTTCGCTGACCTGATCCGCATCCGCTGGCGTCACTGCCGGCTCTCCACCGGAGCCGCTAGGCCGGAGACAGCACTCGCAGAGAATCATCGATGAGACCAGGCACTGCCATCGCGATCTCCATCCTTCTTGGAGCTTTCGGACAGTTGTCCCTGAAGAAGGGAATAACTGTCTTCGGATCGGTAGACAAGCTCAGTCCTGGGTGTATTATCAGCATGCTCACTCAGCCCTTTGTTGCCGCAGGCTTGCTCCTGTATGCGGTGAGCGCTGTGCTGTGGCTGGTCGTCCTTTCAAGGGTGGAGCTGAGTACTGCCTATCCAATGTTGAGCCTAGGATATGTGTTAGTGGTACTGCTTTCCTGGCTCTTTTTCAGGGAAAGCCTGTCGCTGATAAAGGTGCTTGGAGTGCTGCTGATTTGTGCCGGGGTAGCCCTCATTGGTAGACCGTAGGAAGGGTTTGGTACTTGATGGGTCGTCCAGGGTGGATATTGCGACGTGGGAATAGATCGTCTCAGAGGCGCAGTCGATTGGCACGGTTCTGTATACGTTCGGTTGTGTTTGTGTTCAGCTTAATATTGGTGGTTTGTGGACTGCTGGTATTACGAAAGCCAGCTGAAGTTGACCCGCAAGCATATCCACCGGTATCGTCGGAAATGCACCTGAAGCCACTCAGGTCGTTTGATGTTATCGATCCGTATGCTTATCATGGCGTTTATTACAAGGCCCAACTGCACGTGCATACGGATCGATCGTTAGATGGTAATTGGTCAGTCAGAGAGGCACTTCAAGCTTATCGTGACGCTGGATATACTTACGTGGCACTGACGGATCATGACAAGGTAACTGTTCACCACGAGCTCGACGATCCAACGTTTGTGATAATTACCGGAGAGGAGAACACTGTACCTTGGCCTTTTTGGCCCCTGGGCTGTCACATTCTGCGATTGTTTGTGGAAACACACGAGACAAGTGGCAATGCGCAAAAGCGAATCGATACCGCCCTCTCGGCGGGAGGTATCGTCGCTCTCGCCCACCCGAGCTGGGTAGGCAATCTTCAGACAGGCCAGTGGACTCTACCTCGGATGCTGGCTCTCACCGGTTACCAATTGGTAGAAGTGTATAACCCTCATTCAGATCCAGTCGAGGATACGCGCCGTTGGCATGAGTTGATCAGACGACTGGGTCCCAATCGGCCCGTGTGGGCCATAGCAGTGGACGATTCCCACAGTCCCGAACGCCTTAATCTCGGCTGGATCGTTGTTAAGACCGACGGCATATCGCAAGAAGCATTGAAAGCAGCACTGCGGAGGGGGAGTTTCTACGCTTCAACCGGGGTCAGCGCAGATTTCGGCGTGCAAGAGAACCGTATAATGGTGCACGTCCACAGCGAAGAGCCCGCGGAGATCCGGTTCATTAACGGCTCGGGAGCATCGGTAGAACAGGTAGCTGGTTTTTCCGCTCAATATGCGCCTTCAGGTGCTGAAGGGTTTGTACGCGTTGAAGTGAGGAGTCAGTCCGGAGAAATGGCCTGGTCGCAGCCGTTTTGGCTAGTACCGGAGGCGAACTGAGGAAGTCCCCAGGAGTGACCAGTACAGCGTCTACTTGGCTAACGAGAACGACCATCTACATTGAGAATGTGTTGGCAGGAAGAAGCGGGAGAAAATGGTTCCGTGGAAAGGTGACGCACAAAGTCATGGATCTCAGCAAGGCAGCATAGGCCACCACGGCCCGCGTTGGGTCTATCCGCTACTTTGGGCATTGGTACTTGTAGTGATGCTTGTTCGGTTGGGTTATTCCAGCTTGTGGGACATTGACGAAGCAATCTATGGAGAGATCTCTCGTGAGATGGTGGAGAGTGGAGATTGGGTCGTCCCACACTGGAACTACGCGCCCCGTTACGACAAGCCGCCACTAACACTCTGGCTTACGGCCGCATTCATCCGAATTCTCGGACCTAGCGAACTGGCAGTTCGCCTCACTTCGGCCCTCTTCGGCGTAGCAGGTATGCTACTCACAAGCCTATTTGGTGGGCATCTGTTTGGATCTTCTACTGGGTGGACGAGCGGCCTGGTTCTTGGTACGAGCATCGCTTGGTTTCTGGAATCGCGGATAGGAATCATTGATACGGCTCTGAGTTTTTTCATTGGTCTGACAATGTTCGCAGGCTGGTTGACCATCAATGAGAGAAAGCATTCGTACTACCTCCTGCTCTGGGGTGCCGCCGCCCTAGGTACCCTCACCAAGGGACCAGTCGCACTCCTCCTTCCGGGCAGCGCGCTACTCTTGTGGATCGGTCCTCGCCAGGCGCTTCGGGAGCTGAGGAAGGGATGGTTTTGGCTGGGCGTTGCTCTCTTCGTGCTTATTGCTGCACCCTGGCACCTCGCCATCTGGCAGCGGGAGGGGATGGCATGGGTTACTGACTACTTCGGTTACCACATGCTCACTCGGTTTACTCAGCCGATCGAGGAGCACGGTGAACCTTGGTTCTATTATGTGATAGTTATCTTGATCGGTTTTGTGCCTTGGAGCCCGCTGCTCTGGTTTGTAGGCAAGGAAACCGTGTTCAGCCTATCGAATCGGGCCCGCTTGTACGACCTAGGCCCCAGTCATCCGCAGCAGGAAGGAACCTGGCCAGGCCGTCGCATATCAGGTGTCAAGCTGCTCCTTTGGTGGTTTGGCGCTGTAGTAATGTTCTTCTCTCTTTCCAGCACCAAGCTACCGGGGTACATCTTACCTGCGTTCATCCCGCTTGCGATTCTGACAGGACATTGGCTGGACAGCATCCCGAGCACAGACAGGGAGTTGCGTTTGCTGAAGAGCTATGTTCTTGGAGCCGCCGTCGTTTCCCTTGTTTCGTTGGTGGCTCTCCTGAGCTTGAGGAAGAGCATACCGGATGAGTACGTTCGAGCCTACCGAATGGTCCTATTGTTCCCCCCGGTACTGCTGGCTGGTGCCACCGCTGCTTGGCTTGTGGGGCATTGCTATGCCCGGCGGCGTACCCTCATGACAGCCATAGTACTTGAGGCAGTGGTTTTAGCATGCGGGTTTAATTGGGTAGTGCAACCAATTGTTGAAGAATTCAAGCCCGGAAAACCACTCGTCTTGGAGGCTGCGCAGGTGGCAACCCCGCATCACCGTATCGTGAGCATGCTGGGGATTGCCAGCCCCACCTTCTACGCCCGTCGGCAGGTACGTTATGCCCATTCCGAGCAGGAAGTAGAAGGCATCATTCAGCAGAGCAGCAATCCCCTGCTGCTCATTGTGCCAAGGCACGTTGGAGCACAGCTCGCCAGACGATACCCGGTGCAGGAGATAGCCAGCCACTCCATGGGTGTGCTGCTAGAGTTCAAACCCTAGCACTCCATGGGACGAACCGTAGCAGCTCTGGCTACGGTGCCGCGAGACCGTACCTGCTTTAGCTAAAGCTGTCGGCGTCCTTCCAGCGCCCGGCTGAGGGTCACTTCATCCACATACTCGAGGTCACCGCCTACGGGCAGACCGTAGGCGATCCGGCTCACCTTGATTCCTGCCGGTTTGAGGAGCCGCGCCAGGTACATGGCGGTCGCCTCCCCTTCCACCGTAGAGTTGGTGGCCAGGATCACCTCGTCCACGGGATGCTGTTCGAGGCGGACCAGCAATTCCTTGATACGGAGATCGTCCGGACCGATGCCTTCCATCGGGGAGATCGCACCGTGCAGGACGTGGTAGCGCCCGCGGAACTCCCCGGTCCGTTCGAGAGCAAAAACGTCGCGGGGCTGTTCCACCACGCAAAGCAGGCTACTGTCCCGGCGTGGATCGGTGCAGAGGCGGCAGGGGTCAACATCAGTAATATTGAAGCATTGTGAACAAAATACTATTTTCTCACTCGCCTCGAGGATTGCCTGGGCTAACGCCTGCACTTCCGCCGGCGGGCGTCCTACCAGGTAAAGGGCCAGCCTCTGGGCGGTCTTTGTGCCGATCCCGGGCAGTCGCCCCAACTCCTCTATCAGGCGGCTCAACGGGCGGGGATACTGCATGCCGTCAAACCCGCCCCCTCAGAAGCCGGCCAGCCCGCCCGGCAGTCCCGGCAATCCCATGGCCTGCGTCACCCTGGCCATCTCCTCACTTGCCAGCTCCCGGGACTTGCGCAAGGCTTCGTTGACGGCGGCCAGAACGAGGTCCTGCAACATTTCCACGTCTGCCGGATCGACGGCGGCCGGGTCAATGGTAACGGAAAGGATCTCCTGCTTCCCGTTGGCCACCACCTTCACCGCCTGGCCGCCGGCCGTGCCCTCTACCGTCTTCTGTCCCAGTTCTTCCTGCACCCGGGCCATCTCGGCCTGAAGCTTCTGCGCCTGTTTGAAGAGTTTCTGCACGTTCACACAGGAACACCCTCTCTATCTCTCTATCTCTCTGTGCGCCCCGCTGTCCCGGAATCCTGTCTGTCCGCAGTTCACCCGGGCCGGGACAAGCTTCCTGGCTATTGGTTCTCCGCCCGTGGGCTCTCGGGCGGTCGGCTCTCTGCGGGGATCACCTGGACTACCCGTCCCCCAAACAGCTCCAGTGCTCTTTTGACCAGCGGGTGGTTGAGCAGGGCGTCGGCCTGTTCCCACCTCTCAACCGGCAGCCCCGCTTGAACTGCCGGCTCACTGGCAACTGCTGGTCCGACTGCAGGTCCGGCTGCCGGTTCGTTCGGCCCTATTCCCGAACCGGTCCTCGGTGCGGTTTGCGGTCCGGGTTGCGGACTGGGTTGAGGTCCGGGTTGAGGTCCGGTTGGCGGTCCGGTTTTCGCACGAGCTCCTGCCAGGATTGAACTCAGGTCGGCGGGCAGTTCGCCCAGGTGAAACTTGAGGTGAGTCGCCCGCCGCAGCGCCCGGGAAACAACCCGTTCCAGCATCTCCAGAACCCTGGGCTGTTCCAAACCGCTCTTGTGAAATGCACAACCCGCCGGCAGAACCAGATGGAGTGTGTCACCCAGCAGTATTGCCGGCCGTGCCTCCCGGAGCAGCGCTTGCACCTGGATGCTGCGCTGGCGCACCTGGGCCAGGATCATCTCCCAGGCAGAGGCCAGCTCCTCACCGGGGACGCAAGTGGCTTCCGCTCCGGCGCCGGCTGCCGGAGCCGGCGAGCCGGCGGGGGTATGGGCCAGGGCTCGGGCCTGAGCCTCGGCCTGCGCCTGAGCTTGCGCCACCGATGGTCCTTGGGCCTGAGCCTGAGTCTCTCGCTGGGCCTGGGCCTCAACCTGAGTCTGAGCTTGAGCGATGGATCGGGCCTCGTCGTGTGCTCCCTCCCCCGCCGGAGCGGATAGCGACGCCGCAGCCCGTCCCTGCGCCTGGGCTTGGGGCTGGACGTTGACCGGGGCTTCGGCCGGCGGCCGGACGTGGGACGAGGACTTAGCATCGGCCGGAGCTTGGACCGGGGCATGGGCCGGGGGGCCTTCTCCCTGCCGCCGAACCATTTCCGCCGCCTCCCAGAACGAGGCCGCGGCACCCGGCTGCCGTCTAAGCAGCATCTCCTCCAGGCGTGCCACGCGGGACTCCAGTTCAGCCAGACGACTCGCCACCTCTTGTTTTTCTCCTGCCTGCTCCCCCGCCGGCTGTACCACTACCGGCCGTACCTCTGCCACCCTCCCGAGCGCCAGGCGCAAAACCAGAAGGTCGAGCACAAACCGGGGTGATGCTCCCGCCCGGAGCTGCACTTCCGCGTCGGCGAGCAGCTCGACCCATTGCAGCAGCAAGGCGGCTTCCGGTCCTGATCCGGCGGTGGCCAGGAGCAGCTCCCGCAGGTACACGGCAAAAGTGTGAACGAACTGCCGGATGTCAGCCCCGCCGGCAAAAACCTCTTCCACCACACCCAGGGCGGCGGCTACATCGCCGGCCTTCAGAGCACGGTAAAACCGTTCAATCGTCTCGCCCGGGACAAGGCCCAGGACCGCAGCAACTGTCTCTTCATCAATGGTCCGCCTGCTCGCCGCATCGGGGGCGCCAGCGCTCTCACCTTCGGTGTCAGTATCAGCGCCGGCATAGACAACGCACTGCTCCAGAAGGCTGAGGGCATCCCGCATCCCCCCTTCGGCATGGCGGGCGATCAGGCGCAACGCTTCCGGGGTGGCCTGTACCCCTTCGGCCGCGCAAACCCGGGACAGGTGCTCGGCCACATCCTCTTCGCCAAAGCGATGAAAGTCGAAACGCTGACAGCGGGAGAGGATGGTTGCAGGCACTTTGTGGGCCTCGGTAGTTGCCAGCACGAAAACCACATGCTCCGGGGGCTCCTCCAGCGTCTTTAGCAGGGCGTTGAACGCCTCAGTCGTGAGCATGTGAACTTCGTCTATGATGTAGACCTTGTACGGCCCTTCCTGGGGCGCAAACTTGCTCCGCTCCCGCAGTTCGCGGATCTCGTCTATGCCCCGGTTGGAGGCACCGTCGATCTCCAGGCAGTCGAGGGATGTCCCGTCGGCAATGCGGCGGCAAGATTCACACTCGCGGCAGGGTTCGGGGGTCACTCCCCTGGCACAGTTGAGGCCTTTGGCCAGAAGTCTGGCGATGGTGGTCTTGCCCGTTCCCCGGGGGCCAGCGAAAAGGTAGGCATGGGCTACATGTCCGCTCCGCAGGGCGTTTTGCAAGGTGCGAACCACGTGCTGCTGCCCCACTACCTGGGCAAAAGTCTGCGGCCGCCAGCGGCGATAGAGTGATAAGTACGCCATGCCCCTACCCTCTTCGGACTTTACCAGAGACAAACTCAGGTCAATGCCATTCTGCCGGTCTGAGGGAGCCCAGACCTCAACACGCCACTAAGAAAAAGTGCCCGTCGTGGCCTCGCAGGCCAGGCGCCGGGCACTCGCAAACCCTGTCGTGCACCCGCCGTCGAAGCAGGTCTTCCGGGCGTAACCTCGGCTGGGGACTCAGACCAGGCTTGCCCGCGGCACACAGGTGGCCTTGCTTACCGCTGCTTCCTTCCGGACCTGACGGGGTTCACAAGTTCCTATTGCGCGGGTCCTGGCCATCATCGCTCCATACCGGGGGCAGTCCCCACAAGGCCCCCCCTCGGGCGGGAGTTCAGCCCCGCTGCAGCGGATTGCGGGTACAGGGCACCGCTACCTCCCCGCCTAGCACGACAAGACCTAATTTTGCGCTGTGCCTATCAATGTTAACCGTTTTGGCCCGGTCTGTCAAGGTGCCTGTCCGGTTATGTCGCCAGGCCTGCGCTCCGCGGCCTGCGATCCCGCTCCCGCCCGGCTACTTATCCAACCTCGCCCCAAGCCGCCGCAACTCCTCCTGCACTCTCCTGATCGCCTGTTCCGGCGGCCGGCTGACCGTCCACCCCTCCCGCAGCGCCAGCCCGGCGGCCACTCCCGCCGCATCCCCAGCCACGGTCAGGTTGGGAATCACCCGCAGCATCGACCAGGCCCACCGCCCGGCATTGGCCGACCCGTTCGGCACCAGCAGATTCTCGATGTTCCGCGTCACCAGCGCCTCATAAGGCAGATAGGCGGGATTGCTCGGCCCACGCCCGTATGGCAACGGATCTGCTGCCGGCTCCCACTGGCCGTTCCGCCAGACTTTCTCGTAGCCGTTGGAGTCCATCCAATAGAAGATCAGGCCGACCCGATGATCAAAGTTGGCAGCATCCTCGCCATCATCCGGGCCCCTGCCTGCGTACGTCACTTCCAGCTGGTTGAGGGCATAGTTGTAGGGCCGTATCCACTCCGCCACGTCGGCGTCCGGTCGCAGGCTGGTGTGGAGCGCTTCGCGAATGTACAGCATCTCGCCCACAGCCGGCTTCCCGTCCTTATCCCGTACCAGCTCCACATTCTCAAATGCCGGGAAACTGCGCAACGCCGCCAGAAACTCAGGCGTATCGATTACCTTCCTCGCCTCAACCCAGGCCTGGTCCAGCGACCAGGGCGGCACCACCGGATCGTCGTTGGCCGGTTTAGGGAAGCGGAGCGTCCCCCGATCTTTCTCCTCCATACGCGGGTCGACGTTGTAGATCAGCAGCATATTGACCCAATATTCATCCGAACCGGTTCCGTTCTGCGCCACATTGGCCGGCTTGATGTGGAAGCGGGGCGTCTTCCCGTTGAACTCCCGCACCGCCGGCGCACCTGTCCGGGGGTCGGCAGTCTTCCAGCCGCCATAGAAGAGAAGCGTGCCATCCCGGTCCCACAACCCCCGCCAGTCTCCGGTAGGCGAGTTCATCTCCTGAATAAGCCGGGGCACATTCACACCCCGGATCTTGAACATCAGCGTGTGGGCCATAAAGCGCTGCTCGCCGTCGGTATCAGCCCGGCCCAGCGTCCCCACGAAATGGCCCGACAGCCGGGTGAGACGACCGTTATCCGAAGCATCGACAAAGATCTTCGCCCGCACGGTCCGGGGTTTACTCTCGGTGTCAAACAGGACATATCCGGTAGCCGGATCTTTTCGCACTTTCTGCAGCGTGACGGCGGTCAACCTGGCAACCCCGGGTCCGGCTTCAGCAGAACCGGCCACAGCACCCGCCGCCCCGCCCGCATTACCCGCACTCTCCGGCGACGAAACCATCACCGACTCTACCGCCAGCAAGTCGGTATTGTGAACTATCGTCACGTTGGAATGCTCTCGCACCATCGCCTCGAGCAGCGCGGCCGCTTCGTCGGTGTTGTAAGCCCGATCGGTCCTGGCAAAGATTCGGTCATACGTGCCCATGGTGACGTAGGGGCGCTGCCAGCCCTTGTTCCAGAGGTAGGCGTGGGGGTCCTCCGGCCAGTTCCGCACGTCCATGTAGTTCTGGCCACCCACCGTGCCGATAGAGCCCAGGGCTGTCTGCGGGTTGACCAGCAGAATACGGGCCGACGGGTTCACAGAGGCAGCACTAATCGCCGCCGCCACACCGGCAAATGAGCCGCCGTAGATGAGAATGTCATACTCGCCCGCGATTTCCTCCTCTGCCGCCGCAGACCTGGAACCCGACTCCCCTGTCGTCCCGGCCGTTGCCTGTGCCGGCGCAACTCTCTGCCCGGGCGGCAGTGCGACTACCAGCGCTACCAACGCCAGCGCCAATACAAGGATGAGAACTCCAACCCGACCCCGCCACCGCAACCAGCTTTCGCTTCCGTCTCGCTCCCACCGCCACGACAATCTCACCGGTCACACTCCCCCACCCTGCACGCCGCCAGGACTGGTGCTGCCACCAGGAGCCCAAGGAGCTAACCCCAGGTAGGCCGCATAAGCCGCGTACAACTCCGCTGCTGCGCCACCTCTGACGGGACTCATGTAGTGATTGTATTCGAAAATAACGAAGCCCTCGACATACGGGGCTTCCGCCCGTAGCTGGGCAGCAATCCTCTCCCACGGAGCAGGAGTCCACGCCCCTTCCACAAAGATCTCAAGATCACTCCAGAGTTTCACTCCGGCCGCGGCGGTGGCCCGCCGCATCGCCTCGAAGTACCGGCCGGCCAACTCCGGCGTGATCTTGCGCCCCGTTCCTACTCCATCCTGCAGAAAAACGTAGTCCACTCCTGAGTCCCGCAGAACCTCTTTCCACCAGGACTCAAACATGCCCACCGGCAACCACCGGTCAAAGAAGGGAGAGATCGCCACCGGCCGTCCGGGCGTAAGCCTGTCAAATATGTTAACGGCCCGGCGCAGAAGCTCGGCCGCCCTCCGGCGCCCGGCCCCCGTGAAAAGCGGTGTCGCATTGATTTCATAAGGCAGATACCACCCCGCAAAAGCAGGCGAATGGCCGTATAGCCTGGCAAGCTCAGAGGCCACCTTCTCCGTCATCTCCAGCTCTTGCTCGATGAACTCCTCCCGCATGTACTGCTTCCACCAGGCATCGTTCATATAGGGGCCGAGGTAGACGGAGAATCCGTATTTTTCGGCCAGCTCCATGGTGGTATCGAGAGGAGAGAAAGACTCATCCGGGTCGGACCGGGTGTTAAGGGGCGGAATGGCGACGGACGCGGGCGGGAAGGCAGAGGGCAGGATGGCAGAAGGGTAATAGGCCCGGGATGGCGTGGCCGCCCACTGCACGATGAGAAGGTTCATGCCCAGCCGTTGCATGCTGGCAAACTCCTGCTCCCACTCCTCCCTCGACCAGGCGGAGTTACCTGCGTCAAGCTGGAGAAATGTCCCACAGAACCGCGGCAGGCCGGCTGAACCAGAACTGGACGTGGCGGCTGAACCGGAATCAGGTGCGGCAGCTGCCCGGGCCACCCCACTTCCGGCCGATGCCACCACCACTACCAGCAGCAGCGATAGTAAAGCGGTCCATGTCGGCGCAAGCAGGAACACGAGAAAACCCGGTCCTTGTCGCATACCCCTTCGACCTCCGCGGCTTTTTACCAGGATCACCCCCGGCCCCCTCGTATTTCTTCGGAGGTTTCGCGCCTCCTGCCTTGCTTCCTGCGTCAATGTGAAGTGTCAGCACCAGACCACCCGGCGTACAATAGACCGTGGTTCGTAGTTCCGAAGTCCCAGGGCCGCGATATCGACGGCAGACCGAGTAGACCGGGTCCTGGTGCGACGCTCAGGCGCGACACCAGCTACCAAAATAAAAAGCAAGGAGTAAGTAGCGATGGACTGGGCAGGGCGGGAAGGTGCAAGCGGCGGCCTGGCAGGAACAAACACAAATGGCCGGGCAAGCCAGAATGGCCAGGCAAACCTGAACGGTCGGGTGGGACAGCCAGCGCTGCCCCCCACAGACAAAGAATGGATCGGCATGTTCGACTCGGGAGTGGGCGGGCTCTCGGTGGCGCGAGAGCTCTTCCGCCGGCTACCCGGTTATCCTTTGATCTACCTCGCTGATTCGGCTCACGTGCCTTACGGAGACCGTTCACCGGAAGAGTTGCTGGTGCTGGGAGATGCTATCGTCCGTTACCTGCGCGCCGCAGGGGCAAGGCAAATCGTTTTTGCCTGCAATACAAGTTCAGCCGTCTCTCTTCCCATCCTGCGTGAACGGTATGCCGACACCCCCATGATCGGTATGATCGACCCGGGGGCGCAAGCGGCGGTCGCTGCCACTCGCAACGGCAGAATCGGGCTTTTGGCCACGCAGGCGACGGTGAAGAGCGGCGCGTACGAAAAGGCTATATTGCGCTACAACCCGGAAGCGGTGGTAATAAGCCAGGCCGCCCCGGCACTCGTACCGCTGGTCGAAGCGGGAAGGCTGCACGATAAAGAGACGCGCCTCGCCCTTGAAGGCTACCTCGAACCACTCCTCGATGCCGGCATAGATACGCTCGTGCTGGGTTGCACCCACTACCCCTTCCTTTTGCCGCTCATCCGGCGGATCATCAGCCCGGACATAGAGATCGTCGATCCGGCAGTCGCGGTGATCCGGGCGTTGCAGGAAAGCTTGAGCCCGCAGGGGCTCGCCGGGGCGGCCGGGCCCGGCCCCGGTTCGTCTCCGGCTCAGGCGGACGCCGCTGCGGCTACGGCTGCGGCTACGGCTGCGGCCCAGGCCCGGGCCGGCGCTCGGGCTGCCGCCCCGGTGCGTCTTCTTACCACCGGCGATCCCGTCCGGTTCGCGGCGGCGGTCCGGCTCTTTTTGCCAGAGAAGGAGTTCCGGCAGCTTGCTCCCGAGGTCGAACGGATCGTCCTGGATCTGGCCGAAGCAGGAGTGCCACCTGCTCTCTGAGAAAAAACATAAAAAAATACAAGCGTGTTGGGGCGCATCACCATCTCCAAAGGCGCGGGTAGAGCGGGTCGTCACAAGACTGATCACCACCGGCCATGTAACACATGCCCAGCTAGCACACAACAGGGAGGTACCTCGCGTGCCCGATGCTCGCCTGCCAGAGGTCTTGCTGCTTGATCTGGACGGAACCTTGCTCGATCTCGACTTCGACCGGATAATCCCCGACTACCTGGCCCTGCTGCACCCCTACTTTGCCGCGCACCTCGGCTTCGACGAGTTTGCCCGCCTCTTTGTGCAGGCGACGGCAGAAATGTTGAAGCCGGTTGACTGGCCGCTGCCGCCCGGCACACCCACTAACGGGGAACGGTTCTACAACGCCTTCTCCCGGCTCACGGGCATTGCGAAGCAGAGTCTGAGGTCGGTCACTGAGCAGTTTTACAGGGAAGCCTTCCCCCGCCTGCGCCACAAGTCTGCTCCTCTGCCCGAAGCCAGGGAGCTGCTCGCAGCCGCCCGGGCTCAGGGCTGGCGGCTGGTCCTGGCCACCCAGCCGATCTTCCCGATGGTGGCGCTTCTGGAGCGACTGAGCTGGGCCGGCATCTCCCCCACTGCATTTGAACTGATTACCTACATGGACACGTTCCATGCCACAAAACCACACCCTGCCTATTTCTATGAGGTCTGCCAGAGACTGCGCGTCACACCCGAGCAGTGCATCATGGTGGGGAACGATGTTCACGACGACATGCCCGCCCGGCGGGTCGGAATCAAAACTTTCCTGGTTGATACCTTCCTCCTGCATCCTGAGGCCGCAACAGAAGAGTGTACTCCCAACGGCCGGGGGAGCCTCCAGGACCTGATCGCGCTGGTCAAGAGCGGCGAGCTGGCGCGGGTTTGAGCAGGAATCACGGGTCACCAACGATCCGGACTTCCGGCTCCAGCTCAACCCCGAAGCGCTCCCGCACCCGGGCCCGCACGTATTCGATCAGCTCAAGGATGTCGCGGGCGGTGGCTCCACCCCGGTTGACTATAAACCCGGCGTGCTTCTGGGATACCTCGGCCCCTCCGATACGGAAGCCCTGCAAGCCAAGTTCCTGAATCATCGGGCCGACGTAGCGGCCGGGAGGCCGTTTGAAGACGCTGCCGGCACTGGGATACTCAAGCGGCTGCCTGGACGCTCGCCGCTCCCAGAGGTCGTCGATCTGGCGCATGATCGCTCCCGGTTCACCCCGGGATAGCCGGAGGCGGGCGGAGAGCACCAGCATCCGTTCCTTTTGGAGGATGCTGTAGCGGTAGGAAAGCTGCAGTTCGGCCGGGGACATTTCGCGTCGCTCCAGATTCTGGTCGAGGACCGTAGCAGTGACGAGCACGTCCTTGATCTCGCCGCCATAAGCGCCGGCATTCATCACCACCGCACCCCCAAGCGCTCCGGGGATCCCACTCGCAAATTCCAGGCCGGTCAGGCCGGCCAAAGCTGTCTGGAGGGCGAGGCGGCGGAGGGTAATCCCTGCCTGCGCCCAGACTTCCCTTCCCTCGATCTCCCACTGGGCGAAGTTGTCGGCCAGCTTGACCACCACCCCCCGCACTCCGCCGTCGCGAACCAGCAGGTTGCTGCCCCGGCCAATGACCAGTACGGGGATGTTGCGGGTGCGGCAGAAACGCAAAACTGCTTCTACCTGTTCCTCGCTGCGGGGAAAGACCATGCAATCGGCCGGCCCGCCCACCCGAAAAGAGGTGTGGGCGCTGAGCGGTTCGTTAACCCGTACGTTACCCGGTCCGACCAGCCGCGCCAGATCGGCGGCCAGCCCAGACCAGGTCCCGGCTGCTTCTCTCGCTTGCGTCTTCTCGTTTTCCCTTTCCTTCATCTTTTCCCTGTCGAGCTGCCTGAGCCGGCCACGCAAGGGTCGGCCCGCGCTACGAGCTCCCTCCTACACGTCCTGCTCGCTCCACCCGTTCAGCGGAGCGTCATCCTATCATCTTCTTTCCCGTTCACCGGTGTCCCTTTACCGCCGGCCTCAGAAAATCTATTATCAGGACCAAGTAGGGTTTCTGAACGCCAGAGCCAAACTCTTCAGAACCCGTAGTCTTATCGTTCCGTTGTTCGTGATCCACAGCTGCAACCGGCAAGCAGCCACAAGCAGCAAGATCTCAAAGGAGGCAGCAACCGTGGAGGTTGGACTTATAGGCCTGGGGCGGATGGGATATAACCTGGCCCTCAACATGCGGGACAAAGGGCACCGCGTGGTGGCCTGGAACCGAACTTTGAGCAAGGTTCAAGAGATTGAGAAAGAGGGCATTACCGGTGCCTACAGCCTCGAGGAACTGGTGGCCAAGCTGGCTCACCCGCGAACCCTCTGGCTTATGCTACCCGCCGGGCCGGTGGTCGACGAGATCATTGAAAGGCTCGTCCCGCTCCTTACCCCCGGCGATCTGATCATTGACGGGGGTAATTCGAATTACAAAGATACACTTCGCCGGGCGGAAAGGCTCAAGCCCACCGGTATCCGCTTTGCCGACGTGGGAACAAGTGGCGGTATCGAAGGCGCCCGCCATGGAGCATGCACGATGTGTGGGGCGGATGACGACGTCTTCGCCCGCATCGAACCGCTTCTGCGGGACATCAGCGTCCCCAACGGCTACCTCCATTGCGGACCGGTCGGCAGCGGGCATTTCGTGAAGATGGTTCACAATGGTGTGGAGTACGGGATGCTGCAGGCCATTGGCGAGGGTTTCGAGATCCTCGCCCACGGACCGTTCAAGCTCGACCTCAAGGAAGTGGCCCGGGTCTGGAACAACGGGTCGGTTATCCGCGGCTGGCTGATGGAGTTGACGGAGAGGGCATTTGCCAAAGACCCGCGCCTGGAGAAGATCCGGGGCGTCATGCATTCGTCCGGTGAAGGGCTCTGGACGGTGCAGACGGCGCTCGAACTCGGCATTCCCGTCCCGGTGATCGGCCTTTCGCTCTTCATGCGTTACCGTTCAGAACAGGAAGATACGTTCGCCGGCAAGGTCGTGGCGGCCCTCCGCAACGAGTTCGGCGGGCATAAAGTTGAGGAAGCGGGAACGCGATAGGGTGAAGGCAGGCAAGCAGGCGGCACTGCACCGCCTGCTTCTTGCTGATGGCGCACAATGCGCCAAGTAGGGGGGTGTGAGGGGGCCGGTGCGGGGTTGGGGTTAGTAATTGCTGCTAGAGCCAGTGGGTAGTTGTTGTCCCGGTGAGGAGGCACTGAGTGGGCTGATCCGAGCGCAAGTTGGCGCAGAGTGCACCGCCCGAAGCGGTGAGCCTGGCGCATTCTGCACCAGCCCGCACTGCAATCCGGAGGGGGCTTGCGGATGGGTGAGATGCGACGGCGTTTTGCCATCGTCGGTCCGGGGCGAGTAGGCCGGGCGCTGGGGCTGGCCCTTGCCGCCCGGGGCATGGTTCCCGTCGGAGTGTGGGGTCGGGCCGAACACCAAACCGAAGGCCGGGCGACTGCCAAAGCCCATGCGACGGGGGGAGCTCTCGCGGCAGCCGGTGACAGGTTGGCCAGGTTGGCGGCGGAACTGTGCGCTCCCGCCCGCACCCTCCCTTCGCCCGAGCTTGCGGAGGCCGATTGGCTCTTCCTGACAGTGCCGGATCGGGAGCTGGCTGTAGTGGCCGATCGCTTTGACCGGAGCGGATTCGTCAGGTCCGACACGGTCTGGATTCACACGGCCGGAGCTTACGGGGTAGAGGTCCTGCCTGCCGGCCGCCCCCGCCTGGCGCTCCACCCGCCCGCCTCTATCAGCGGCGATCCGGCGGAGCTCGAGGAGCTGACCTGGGCCGTGGAAGCTGACGGAGCGCAGGCCACCGAGGCGGTGGCGCAGATCATCGGCTTGCTCCACGGCCGAATGGTCAGTGTACCCGGCGAGCGCCGGGCCTTTTACCACGCGGCCACGGCGGTGGCCGCCAACCTGAGCGCCGCCGTCTGGCTGCTGGCCGAGGAGATGCTCACGGCCATCGGCTTTGACCAGGCCGCCGCCCACCAGGCAGTGGTGCGGCTCGCCCAAAGCAGCCTGACCAACCTCGAACGGGCGGGGGCGGCCGGCGTCACCGGCCCGGTGCGGCGCGGGGATGTGGAAACAGTTGAGCGGCACCTGCAGGCCTTGAAATCGTTTGGCACACCCTACCAGACAGAGACTTACCGCCGGCTCTCACTCCTGCTTGCCTGCGAGCTGGCAAAAGAGGGGATCCTCATCCCAGCAGATGTGCTAGAGTGGAAACGGTTACTTTCAACGGAGGGACCAGACTGATGCAGCTTGTCAAGACCATCGCGGAACTGCGCAAGAGCCTTGCTCCTTTTCGCCGCCGCGGTGCCCGTATAGGCTTTGTCCCCACTATGGGTTACCTGCACGAAGGACATGCCAGCCTTATCCGCCAGGCCCGCCGGGAAAACGACGTGGTGGTGGTTTCCGATTTCGTCAACCCCACCCAGTTCGGGCCGAACGAAGATTACGCCCGCTACCCCCGGGATCTCGCTCGTGACCAGGCCGTCGCAGCCAGTGCCGGCGCTGACTTTATCTTTGCCCCCAGCGTCGAGGAGATGTACCCGGATGGGGACAGCCAGTTTTTCGTCGAAGTTGGTTCACTCTCCGAGGTACTCTGCGGACGCAGCCGGCCCGGCCACTTCCGAGGGGTGGCCACCGTCGTTACCAAGCTTTTTCACATCGTCCAGCCCGATGCCGCCTACTTTGGCCAGAAAGATTACCAGCAGGCGCTGATCCTGCGACGCATGGTCCACGAGCTCTTCTTCCCCCTCCGTCTGGTGGTCTGTCCCACCGTCCGGGAAGAGGACGGACTGGCGATGTCCTCTCGCAATACCTACCTCTCTCCTACCGAACGGCAGGAGGCGACCGTCCTCTACCAGGCACTGCAACAGGCAGCCCGCCTCCTGCGGGAGGGTGAGAGGGATGCTGGCCGCCTGCGGCAGGCAATGCTGGCGGTGATCGGTAGAGCACCCAGTTCACGGGTGGATTATGTCGAAATCGTTGACCCGCTCACGCTTCAACCGGTCCCGCGCTGCGACAAGACTACCCTCTTCGCCCTGGCAGTCTTTATCGGCACGACACGCCTGATCGACAACGCCCTGCTCAATCCGGACGGTAGTGAACGGTCCGCCAGCGACCTCTTCGATATGTCCTGGCCAACTTTACCCTCTTGATACTCTCCGCCCGTTTGCGTATCAAGGAAAGGTAATGGATTCTATTTGCAAGAAAGAGGTGAGACCTCGTGTCTGCCTTTGAACCGGGCGCAGTGACCGGACCCGGCCTGCTTCCCGCTCCCCCTCGCGTCCCCGCTCCCCACCCTGCCCCCAATCCGACCCTACCACCGCTGCCTACATGGAGAGTCTGGCTGGCGGCGGCCCGTCCGTTCTCGCTGACCGCCTCCGTCATACCGGTGCTGATCGGCACAGCCCTCAGCGTAGCGAACGGCACTTTCTATCCTTTACTCTTTCTGCTCGCACTGGCCAGCGGTGTGCTGCTGCAGGTCGGCACCAACCTGGTAAACTCCTATTATGACTATCTGAACGGGCTCGACAATGCCGAGAACAAGGCCCACAACCAGCCCGTCCTGGTGCTGGGCTGGATGCAGCCGCAGACCATGTTGAAAGGTAGCTTCGTTGTCTTCTTGCTGGCGGTGCTGCTCGGCGTCTACCTGGTCGCAGTCCGTGGCTGGCTCATAGCTGTTCTCGGTATCATCGGCCTGCTCGGCGGCTTCTTCTATACGGCGAGACCCGTAAACTATAAGTATCTCGGGCTGGGAGTTCCCCTGGTCTTCATACTCATGGGAGTACTCATGGTCGTCGGCGCGTATGCGGTACAAACCGGGCGGGCTACCTGGGCTGCCGTGGTCGCTTCGCTGCCCATATCATGCCTGGTAGCTGCGATACTGCATGCCAACGACCTGCGCGACTTCCACGACGACCGTAAGGCCAAAGTCACCACTCTTACCACCTTGATAGGCCCGCGCCGCGGGGCCTGGTTCTATGACGTTCTGATTGCCGGGGCATATCTCACGGTAGTGCTAAACGTTATCCTTGGCCTCTTCCCCGTCTGGACACTGGCGGTTTTCCTCACACTTCCTGAAGCATTCCGTCTCATGCAGCGGGTGCACCGGGGCGGCAACCAGATTATCATGGTTGAACCGCTCACCGCCCGTCTCCATATGCTCTTCGGTCTGATTCTCACCGCCGGAGTTCTGGTGTCGCTGCTTTAAGGGCCAAGGAGAAAAGGAGCAAAGAGCTCGCGACTTGGGAGTTGCACACGATGACTTACCTGGGACTCTTGCTGGCGGCCGGTTTCTGGCTGCTCATCTTCGGGCTGAAGACCGTCAACTTCTGGGCGGGAATGGCAACGGCAGCCCTGGTTCTGACCGCCTATGCGGTGGTAGTGGGCGGCAGGCCATGGCGGCGCTCAGAATGGAATGGCAGGGCACTGGCCGTGGGCGTGGCCAGTGCCGTCGCCCTGTACCTGATCTTTGTCGCCGGCAACTGGCTCGCCCGCCTGATCTTCCCCTTTGCGCCCGGGCAGATCGGCGACGTCTACGGGATCAGGTCGGAGGCCGACCCCTTGCTCATCGGGCTCATCCTCTTCTTTGTCACCAGCCCGGCCGAGGAGATCTTCTGGCGGGGATTTCTCCAGCGGCGGTTTATGGAGCGCCGGGGCGATTGGCAGGGGTGGCTGATCGGCTCGCTTTGCTATGCCGCAGTTCACCTCTTCTCCGGTAATCTGATGCTGGTGCTGGCCGCCCTGGTCGCCGGGCTCTTCTGGGGGTTGCTCTTCCGGTGGCAGAAGAGCATTGTTCCGGGAGTGATTTCCCACTCGGTCTGGACAGTGCTGATCTTCCTGCTGCTGCCGGTGGCGGGGTAGAGGAGGATCGATCCATCTCGCGGCTGCTCGGGAGGTTGGCACCACTCCCGGTACCGCAGTGTGATCATGCCAGGATAATCGCTGTGCACCGAGTATCAATTAGGGACAATCACTCTCTCCGAGAAGACCACCGGAAAAGGAGCTGCTACAAGGTGCGCTTGCGGTTGATGAGTTACAACATTCAGATCGGCGTCGGTAGCGCCCGCAACCCTCGCTGGGATCCGACCAAGTTCGACCTCGAAGCGGTAGCCCGGGTGATAGAAGCAGCCAGCCCCGATATCGTCGCCCTGCAGGAGGTCGACCGCTACCGGGCCCGTAGCGGCCATGTGGATCAAGTGGAATGGTTGTCCCGCCGCCTCAACTTCGCGTGGCACGCCTACGCCCCCGCTTACTACGCGCTTGAACCGTCCGCTCCCCCGGCTGCCTTCGCCCACGGCGAGTATGGAGTCGCTCTGCTCAGCCGCTGGCCGATCAGGGCCCAGTTCGTGCACCCGCTCTACAGGCGGGCCAGGCTTGAACCGGGCGAACGCCCCTGGGACATCGAGCCCCGGGTAGCGCTGGAGACGATCCTCGAGCTTCCTGCTGCTGTTGCTATTGCTACTGCTGCCGGCGCTGGCACGTACGTAACCGTGGTCTGCACGCACTGGTCGACGGCGCAAGACCAGCGCCTGGTGCAGGCAGAAGAGATCAAGCAGCTAGCCGGCCGTTCGGTTTTCCCGGCAGTCGTCATGGGCGACCTGAACTGCACTCCCGACTCCCCCGAGTTTCAGGCTTTGCTGGCGGACTTTGACGACGCCCTGGCTCTGGCCGGGGTTACCGGCGAACAGCGTCTGAGCTGGCCGAGCGGTACGGCCGCCCGCCAGGCCATCGACCATATCCTGCTCCACCGCAAGCCGGCGGGCCGCCCCACCTCCGCCTCCACCTCGCCCTCCCCCTCCGCGACCGCCACTCCTGACCCCGGAGCGGTGTGGCGCTGGCAGGTAGTCTCGGCAGAGGTCGTGCGGGACACGACCCTGGCCTCAGACCACAACCCGGTCCTGGTCGAAGTTGAACTTTGGGCTGCCCCCGACGGGCTTCGATGGTCGGCCCGGGATACTTGCCCTCATACCCCCAAACGGTCGTAGGACTGAAATCACGGTGCAGCTTCTGCTTCACTTGTCTCATGGTCACCTGGTAGAGAGGTTTCCCGTGTTCCATTCCAACTGGCCGGAGAACTTCAGGAACAGGAACGGGATCTACAAACTTAAGAGAGTCCCCTGGCTCGTGACATCATTGCATCGAAGGGAGCATCTTTCAACCGCCCTGTGCGATCTTCCGGGGCTTCTGTGGTAGAGTTATAGATGGCCAATAACTGCAGGAGGCGACGCAAAAATGGCCCGGATCAGGGTCCCGAAAGTACAGGAGATGCGGGACGCCGGTACGCCCATCGCCATGGTGACGGCGTACGACGCTCCCTTCGCCCGGGCGGCAGAGGAGGCCGGTATCCCGCTGATCCTGGTGGGCGATTCACTGGGCATGGCGGTGCTCGGATATGAGACCACCCTGCCGGTAACGATGGAAGACATGATCCGCCATACAAAAGCGGTGGTGGCGGCAACCAGCCGGGCAATGGTCATTGCCGACATGCCCTTCCTCTCCTACCAGGTTTCGGTGGAGCAGGCGATCGCCAACGCCGGTCGCCTGGTAAAGGAAGGCGGGGCACAGGCGGTCAAACTCGAGGGTGGCAGGGAGATGGCTTCCCGGGTGGAAGCCATTGTCGCAAGCGGTATCCCCGTGATGGGACACGTTGGGTTGACACCGCAAGCAGTTCACCGGCTGGGAGGGTATCGCACGCAGGGGCGCGACGAGGCAGCCGCCCGTAAGCTGATAGAAGATGCGAAGGCGCTGGAGGCAGCCGGGGCTTTCTCCATCGTCATCGAGGCCGTGCCGGAAGAAGTGGGGCGGATGATCACTGAAGCCGTCTCCATACCCACCATTGGCATCGGCGCGGGGCGCTATACCTCGGGCCAGGTGCTTGTTATCTACGACCTGCTGGGCTTTACACCCAAGCCGGCCCACTTCGTCCGTATCTTCGGAGACGTACGCAGCCAGGTGGTGCAGGCGCTGAAGAGATACCGGGAAGCGGTGGAATCCCGGGAGTTTCCGGGCGAGAATGAAGTTACCCACGCCGATTGGGTTGTTAAGGATAGCCAGGGAGTAGCCAAGGAGAATGGCCAATGAAGTGACAAAGGACAGGCAAGGCTATGGTGGAGGCCGAGCAACGGCCTACCCCAAAGCAAAGCCTGTCGCGGTGTCGGGGGCGCACTGGGGGTGAGACGATGCTGCGCATGATGATGCATGCCAAACTCCATCGCGGGCGGGTCACCCAAGCCCGGCTCGACTACGTAGGCAGCGTCACGATCGACCGCAACCTGCTGGAGCAGGCCGGCATCCTGGAGAATGAGAGAATTCAGGTTCTGAATATCAACACAGGCGAGCGGATGGAAACTTATGCCATTGCCGGCGAGCCGGGTTCCCGTGTCATCTGTATCAACGGAGCAGCCGCCCGCCGCTTCCAGGTGGGCGATCAGGTTATCATCATCGCATACGGTCTTTTCACCGACGAAGAGGCACGCCAACTAAAGCCCAAAGTGCTGCTGCTTGACGACGACAACAATGTCGTCCGAACTTTGTAAGTCGCAAGCAGGTGGGGCGGGCGTTGCAACGAGTGCGGGCGAGTAGCCAGTGCATCCGCCCGATGTCGACCGGTTGAGACGCCCGCTCGCCGCGGTTGGCCCACGTCGACACACTGCATTGGTTGGGATCAGATCGGGGTCACCTGCCATCTTCTCCGCAATGGTTTGTCTGTTTCTTCCAGGATCGGTCGTAGGCTCCGAACCGGAACAGTTACAGATCTCATGCATTGGTCGCGCACCCACCAGGCCACCCCAGGCAGGAATCAGCGCCATGGTGCAGAACGCTATACAGGAGTCGAGTTGGCAATCAGGGGGACGGCGTCGGGATGTTCTGGTTCTTTGATGACTTGGACACCACTGAACTCGACTCACTGGCCAGAGCGTCCGGCTATGCCAGACTCGACGTCAGAGTGTTCCGGACACCGCCCGGGGATAATGGCCTCTCGCAGCCCCTGCGGAACGGCGTCGCCAGTCCAGACGGGTATGTATACGACGGCGAGCAGGGAAGTGTAGGAAACCACCTGTATAGCACCATTGTGCTAGTCAACGGAGAAGACGAGTCGGAATGCCCCAATGGTGGAGGCCACTTGCCGGGGCTGTCGCCTTGGGTGTCACCGCTTCTCGACAGGTTGATCAGCGCTCTAGACAGTGACGGGACGTTTTTCGTCGTTGACCTGCCGTCTCGTTTACCATACTTCGCGATGGAGCTTGAAAAGCGAGGTTTTACGTTCAAGTACTGGCACGCTGTCGAATGGAAGAGAGGTACCTCAGCTGCGACGTCGACGGAGATTGACCTTGGAACCGGAGCGACCAGGTTGGTTTCAGTACACCTGGGGATCCTCCATTATGTTCGGAACGGCAGGCAGTTCACCATTGCTCAGGTGCGGGTTCCACACCAGTATTGCCGTTTCTGTGGCGAGCCGCTGGCCGATTGGGGAGGAAAAGAAGCCAATCGAAACCCCGCTGGACGCGTGATATCCGATATATGGCTACAGATGGCAACCTGGCCGACACGGGACGAATGGAAACGCGAGATTCTGCGGCGGCTCTTTTCGCTGGCGACGGTGCCAGGGACGGCAGCACTAGTTGTGTTGGCACGTCTAGCCGCGGCTGAAGGAGACGGTTCAGGTTGGGGGCGCACAATTCGGGGTTGGGGACTGCCTTCGCTGCAGGCGACGTCTCCCTTTGCGGACGGTGTTGGGTCTAACTCATGCGGCAGATCTAAGGCTGAGGACTGTAGGTTGCTGGTAGGCGATGGGGTTCAAGTCGAAGGCACGCTGCTTGCGACGGATCCTGACGCTAGACGGTCAGGCGTTGATGAGCCGGGCTTCCGCAACGAGGAGCAGCCAGATACACGGGAACTCCCCCTTGATACCCTTCTCGAGGGCGATATCCTCGAAGTGATTGGTAGTATTCCTTCTAATTCAGTGGATCTAGCTTTCGCTGATCCCCCCTATAATTTGGACAAGCACTACGGTCGGTACGATGACGACCGGCATGATGGTGAGTATTTGAACTGGTGCACCCGTTGGCTTGCCCAGTATGTGCGAATTCTCAAGCCGGGCGGCTCACTATTCGTGCTCAACCTGCCCAAATGGGCAGTGCACCATGCAGTATTCCTAGATCAGTTCGACGAACTGCAACGGCAAAACTGGATCGTCTGGGACGCTCTATCCGAGCCTCGAGGTAAAGTTATGCCTGCTCACTACAGCCTCCTTTTCTATACCAAAGGCCCCCGAGCGGCCCACTTCCATCCGGAACGGGTACAGGTAGAGGCACGAGGCGGTTGCTTCCGTGCTCGTTGCGTGAAGAAGCGACATGTCCTGCACCCGGACTCGGCAGCAGGTGACCTGGACGACATCTGGCACGACGTTCATAGGATTCGACATCGGCGTAATCGGGATGCACACCCGTGCCAGTTACCACTGCGGCTGATGGAGCGGATCATCATGATTGCCTCCGACCCCGGTGACATCGTCTTTGACGGATTCATGGGGACAGGCTCAACGGCTCTGGCGGCTAAGAAACTGGGACGACACTATGTGGGCATCGAAATTGACCCTGCGTATATCGAGATAGCTACGGCCAAATTGGACGAACTTAATGGCCGCAGCATGTCCAACGGTGAGGGATGGCAAGATGAGCATGACCTCGGGCCGCTCTTTGCGTGGGCAGCATCCCGGCCGGCTTGAGCCTGCACCTAGAACGCCAGGAGTTTGTTACCACACTCCTGCGGTTTTCCTGCAGGATTGATTGATCGATAAGAGACTCCTGCAGCGCTTGCATCCTGGCTGCCACCATTGTGTTCGGGTTCTCTTGTGCCACCGTCGCAAACGGCTAACGGCTGCCTGTGACCTCGGTGTCTAGTGATATTATCTCAGGTGCGCATCAACCTTCTAGGACCTTGGGAATGATCTGACGCAGCATTGTCAACGAACGGCTGGTAGAGCCATGCGCTCCATTTTCGTGGTCTGTCCGCTTGACGTCGTTTCCATGTACGAACATTCGATTTTCCAAAGGTTTGGGCTAAAAGGCAATTCGCGTCCAACCAGGAAACGGACGTTGGCTACCCCTGCCTTCCTCCCATTCTCCTCGGCCACCTCGACCATGGACAGCAGCGCATCCAACCCGAAAGCCGGGGCAGGTTCGACCATGCGAGCCAGCTCGATCGTCTCCAGCCCGGGGCCGCTCCCAATATCGAGCAGGACTTCCCCGGGAGAAAGCTGCACCAATCCGACCAGACGGGCACAACCCAGTCCGCTTTCCTCTCCCGGTTCCCGGCTGCACGAACGGGCAATTTGCTCATAGCGAGCCAGCACTGTCCGTTCTATCTCCTCTCTCTCCCCCATGGCACCGCCCTCCTTTCGCAACTCTCAGGCACGTCACCTCATTCGGCAAACCTCTCATCCACTGCGTTTTCCGCTACTATCTGCTGGTAGAAGTAGGCGCTGTCCTTCCAGATCCGCTGCTGGGTAGAGTAATCTACGTAGATGATTCCGAAGCGTTTTGTGTACCCAAAGGCCCACTCAAAATTGTCCAGGAGCGACCAGACAAAATATCCGGCGAGGGGGACGCCCGCCTGAATGGCCCGCCCGGCCTGGTAGAAGTGGCGACCGAGATAGTCGATCCTGTCCTGGTCGTGAACTACATACTCCTGTCCGCTCCGTTCAGCCGGTCTGCCCTCCCTGCTTTCGCCGCTCCTCCGCTCCTGCAACCTGTCCCGAAAAGCTGCCCCGTTCTCGGTGATGTAGAGCTTCTTCGGCTTGTAGGTTTGGTGAATCCCGGTCAGCACCTCGTAGATACCGGGCGGGTATATCTCCCAACCCATATCCGTCTTTGGCCCCGGGCCGGAGAGCATACGGACGCCCAGCGTCTCCCGGGCCTCCGGGGAAGCGGCGGCAAGGGTGCGGGAGTAGTAGTTGATGCCGAGGAAGTCGATGGGCTGCCCGATCAGCTGCATATCGCCCTCTCGAACTGGCGGCGCAACCTCTTCGGCTGCAAGCAGCTCCCATATATCTTGCGGATACTCGCCCCGGAAGAGCGGGTCAAGATACCAGCGGTTGAACACCCCGTCCAGCCGGCGGGCGGCGGCGACATCCTCGTCCCGTTCAGTAGCGGGATGAACCAGTTGAATGTTGAGGGTGATGCCGATCTCACCCTTAACGGCCAGCTGCCGGAAGGCTTGAACGGCCAGCCCGTGCGAGAGAAGCAGATTGTGGGCTACAACAAAGCCGGTCCGGATGTCTTTCAGGCCGGGAGCATGTTCACCGGTAACGTGGCCGATGTAGGCGACAACCCAGGGCTCGTTGTGGGTGATCCAGCCGTCGACCTGGCCGTTGAGCTTCTCCATCACATAGGCGGCGTAGTCGGCAAACCACCGGGCGGTATCCCGGTTGGCCCACCCGCCCCGGTCCTGCAGGGCCTGCGGCAGGTCCCAGTGGTAGAGCGTAGCAAACGGCCGGATGCCTGCCTCGTGCAAGGCATCGAGCAGGCGGCGGTAGAAGTCAAGGCCCTTCTGGTTGGGTGTGCCACGGCCGGTCGGGAAGATGCGCGGCCAGGCGATGGAGAACCGGTAGGACCGTACGCCCAGGCGGGCCATGTGGGCCACATCTTCCCGGTAGCGGTGGTAATGATCGCAGGCTACATCCCCCGTATCGCCGTTTACCGTCTTTCCGGGTGTGTGGCTGAACCGGTCCCAGATCGACTCCCCCCGCCCGTCCTCGGCCACCGCTCCCTCAATCTGGTAGGAAGCCGTGGCCACGCCCCATAAGAAACCCTTCGGGAACTGGATCCTTGCCATCGGCTGCTGCGCCCCCCTAACTCCACCGGTTAGTTTTGCCCGTGGTCATGGGCCAAGTCCATGGCCTGTGTCCATGGGCCAAGCCCATGGCCCGGGTGTATGCCCGTGCTAATGCCGAGGCCCGGGCCGAGGCTTGTGCTGCTTGTGCTGCTTGTGCTGGGCCCGCGCCCCGCGCCCCTGGCCCAGGCTCACGCCAGGACCAGGCCGCGGCTTGTGTCCGTGCCTCTGCCCCTGCCCTGGCCCACGTCGCGGTCCAGGCCGAGGTCTGTCCCAGGCCCGGGTCTCGCCGGTGCGGCCCGGCCTTTGCCCAGGCCCACAGCCCCGGCTCAACTCCCGGCCCAACGCCCACAACGCCCAGGTCCAACCCCAGCCCCAGACCTTTGCCCGAACTCCTGCCCCGGCCCTTGCCAGCGCCACTGCCCGGGCCAGTGCCTGTGCTTCTGCCCGATCCTAGGCCCTGGCCCGGGCCGGCGCTCACCAGTAGAGCCAGTTTACGAGATCTCAATGCGTCGACCGCTCCCGGCACTCCGACCGGTCCGGGGAACGGTTATCCGCAATACACCTTTATCGAATTCAGCCCGGATTCCTTCCGGTTCGATATCATCGGGCAGCGGGATGTGCCGAACAAAGCTTCCCGTCCGCCGCTCCTGGCGGAGATAGCCTCCCCGCTCCTCGCGGTAGATCTCGTCCTGCTGGCCCTTAATCGTCAGGACGTTCTCATCGATCCAGAGTTGGAGCTGGTTCTTGTCGAAGCCTGGTAGGTCAGCACTGATCACGTAGGCCGTATCAGTCTCCTGAACGTCGATCGGCGGGAAGCTCTGCAGGCTACGAAACATATCACTCATCATAGGAAAGTCGGCAAAGAGATCAGGCATCAAGCCGCCAAACCAGTCAGCCCAGGACGGCCACCCCCGCCTGGCCAGGCGGCGCCCGGGCTCAGAGCGACGTCCGATTTCCCAGGGATTTATCCACGGGATCAGCGGCATATGCTAACACCTCCTCACTGACTATTACTGACCTTTCGAGATACAATCTACAACCGCAACCTCTTGTTGTCAACCATGGTCGATACTGGAGCCAAGGGCTCGCGCCCCCGGCGCGAGGCCGGAAATCAAACCAACGCTGCCATTCCACAGCAGGGGAGAAGTCTGCGGCAGAGAATACATAATACGTCATATGTTGCCGCCCTTGGGCGGCACTTTGACACCCGTAATGCAAAGAAATGGCTATACAAGGGCGTT
>JADBKP010000001.1 GCA_014896315.1 Limnochordales bacterium | reverse complement strand
CCCAAAACGCCCTTGTATAGCCATTTCTTTGCATTACGGGTGTCAAAGTGCCGCCTGACCGCGACGTTGTTTCAATCCCACAATGGTTCGATTGGAACTATTCGACGATGGACGGAAAAGCAGGAGTTTTTCCATGTTTCAATCCCACAATGGTTCGATTGGAACCAGTTTACGTGCAAGGGACGAACCTAACCAAACCCTGTTTCAATCCCACAATGGTTCGATTGGAACAAGCATGGCTTTCGTGAGCTCGAAGAGGTCGAGGTAGTTTCAATCCCACAATGGTTCGATTGGAACCAGCGAGATCAAGCGGCTAGAGAAGATCCGGGACGGTTTCAATCCCACAATGGTTCGATTGGAACGGGCCAGGCGAGCCGCACACTCGCCTGGCCCTGAGGTTTCAATCCCACAATGGTTCGATTGGAACCCGGCCCGCCCGCCCCAAAGTTAAATCGCCACGGGCGTTTCAATCCCACAATGGTTCGATTGGAACTCGATGGTCGTCGGACCTTTCCGCAGGGCGGCCAGCAGTTTCAATCCCACAATGGTTCGATTGGAACAAAAGTTGATGACCAAGCCGAGCCAGACGGAGTTTGTTTCAATCCCACAATGGTTCGATTGGAACTCCTGCGGGATACATATAGGCGCTTCGAGGATGCCGGTTTCAATCCCACAATGGTTCGATTGGAACACAACACCTCTGCCGTGCCACGCCCGATGAAGTACAGTTTCAATCCCACAATGGTTCGATTGGAACTCGGCGAACCCTACGCCTGATCTGCCGTCGCGTGCTTGTTTCAATCCCACAATGGTTCGATTGGAACCGTTATCAGGTTTTATCACCTGGTTGGGGTCAAAATTGTTTCAATCCCACAATGGTTCGATTGGAACGATCCCATCCCATAAACCCCGCAGCCAGTCGGCGATTGTTTCAATCCCACAATGGTTCGATTGGAACCCGTGAAGTCGAGCGATTCCTCAACCAGGCCGTCGAGTTTCAATCCCACAATGGTTCGATTGGAACTCCGCCGTCTGCCTCTGACACACTGCTCCAGAACGGTTTCAATCCCACAATGGTTCGATTGGAACGCACCTTTTCTCTAAACCGTACCTTCCGCCAGATCGGTTTCAATCCCACAATGGTTCGATTGGAACAAGTTGCCTAGGCTGGTCGATTTCGAGACCGACGTTCGTTTCAATCCCACAATGGTTCGATTGGAACTTAGATGCAGCTATCAAGAATTTATGGTTTGATGGATAGTTTCAATCCCACAATGGTTCGATTGGAACGACACTCATTTACTTTTGTATTTTTTGCGAATAGTAGTTTCAATCCCACAATGGTTCGATTGGAACTCGAACGCTTCGCGATACCACGCACTCATCCGCTCGTGTTTCAATCCCACAATGGTTCGATTGGAACTACGAACTCGGCTTCCAACCAGCGCGGGATATAGTAGTTTCAATCCCACAATGGTTCGATTGGAACGGACGACGAACCTTCTGACGGCGAATCAGAGCAGCGGTTTCAATCCCACAATGGTTCGATTGGAACGAGGTGATCGAAGTTGATCCTCTTGCAGCGCCGGTGTTTCAATCCCACAATGGTTCGATTGGAACCGGTCTGCAGAAGGCTGTCGAGGACTGGTGGAAGCGTTTCAATCCCACAATGGTTCGATTGGAACTTTTGTGAAGCCATACCTTTGCATGTCTTCTTTGCTGTTTCAATCCCACAATGGTTCGATTGGAACTGGACAAGCTGGAGTTTGAGATTCCGGCGCTTACCGTTTCAATCCCACAATGGTTCGATTGGAACTCGGAACCTCGCCCACGCCGTCCACATAGATCATGAGTTTCAATCCCACAATGGTTCGATTGGAACAAAGTTAACGCCAAAAGAGCAAGAGGCTGTTGCTCGTTTCAATCCCACAATGGTTCGATTGGAACCCCGGCCCACCGCGCGGAGGTGGGGTTATTGGGCGTTTCAATCCCACAATGGTTCGATTGGAACGTGAACTTGCGAACCACGTCCGCCGGGACCACCGCTGTTTCAATCCCACAATGGTTCGATTGGAACTCTCCTCGGTGCTCTCGAGCACACCACCGGAGAACAGTTTCAATCCCACAATGGTTCGATTGGAACATGACGTACCGTACCTGGCCGCCCGCGCCCCTTACCGGTTTCAATCCCACAATGGTTCGATTGGAACGAGGTGATGAACGATGCCCAAGCCGGACGAAGATCGTTTCAATCCCACAATGGTTCGATTGGAACCTGATACCGATTGATCCCTGCGATGATGCCTCGACCGTTTCAATCCCACAATGGTTCGATTGGAACCTATGAAGAGCATACTTGCATACGGCGGTCGGTTCTGGTTTCAATCCCACAATGGTTCGATTGGAACGCCGAGCGCCCGCACCCCCCTGTGTCAAAATGTAAAGTTTCAATCCCACAATGGTTCGATTGGAACTCAGCATCGAGATCCAGCGAGCGCTCGAGACCGATGGTTTCAATCCCACAATGGTTCGATTGGAACTGCGACGAGTGGCAGAATAGTTAACCATTCCTTCTTGTTTCAATCCCACAATGGTTCGATTGGAACTAGCGGCACAGTGACTTCTTTCCAGTACCGCACCCCTGTTTCAATCCCACAATGGTTCGATTGGAACCATTCCTGATGAAGCTGCCCTGGAAGCAATAGCAAAAGTTTCAATCCCACAATGGTTCGATTGGAACATATTGCTCTCTCCTTTCCTCACAGCCCTTGAGCGGGTTTCAATCCCACAATGGTTCGATTGGAACACAGCCCAACGCTCGAAGTAGGGCTTGCCCTCGACCGTTTCAATCCCACAATGGTTCGATTGGAACTAAAACATGACACTCGTACATGCTACGAGTGTCAGTCGTTTCAATCCCACAATGGTTCGATTGGAACCCGTATCTAAACCCGATCCTTGCCGAAGCAGGCAGTAGTTTCAATCCCACAATGGTTCGATTGGAACGATACCAACTAGACCTACCTACGGTGTGCAAACGCCGTAGTTTCAATCCCACAATGGTTCGATTGGAACGAGGTAGCGGTAGATCAGCACCATCGCCGCCAGCGTTGTTTCAATCCCACAATGGTTCGATTGGAACGAAAAGAACCTCCGAACGCGGCTCGTATCCCGAACCTGTTTCAATCCCACAATGGTTCGATTGGAACTATCGGGATTCTTGACGCCGCAGAACTTTGGGCACAGTTTCAATCCCACAATGGTTCGATTGGAACCACGCAGAGTGGCAAGGCTGTTACTAGCTTCCGCCGTTTCAATCCCACAATGGTTCGATTGGAACGGGCTACCACAAAGGGGGCAATTGGGTGATGCCGTGTTTCAATCCCACAATGGTTCGATTGGAACAGCAGCTCGCCGATCCGGCCGGGTTCCGAGCGCTCAGTTTCAATCCCACAATGGTTCGATTGCGGCTAGCACAGCCCCGTGCCCGCCGAGCTGCACTGGTTCCGAGCGCTCAGTTTCAATCCCACAATGGTTCGATTGGAACCGAATAGCACCATACCCAATCCTGAAATCGTTACCCGTTTCAATCCCACAATGGTTCGATTGGAACGGATAGCGTGAGACGCACTAGGAAGCCCCCCAGAAGTTTCAATCCCACAATGGTTCGATTGGAACCCTCCTCAAGTGAAGAAAATGTTTCTGGAAGTTCAAGTTTCAATCCCACAATGGTTCGATTGGAACTTGCCATCTACAAAGCCGCCTGTTAGCTGCATTAACCGTTTCAATCCCACAATGGTTCGATTGGAACTGCCGTCATCGTACTGAACGGCACGCACAAGAGCATGTTTCAATCCCACAATGGTTCGATTGGAACGCTAAGGTAGTCCAAGACAGTGTCAAGCAGAAGTAGGTTTCAATCCCACAATGGTTCGATTGGAACACCCGGCTTCGACCGGTGATCTACAACCGAATACCCGTTTCAATCCCACAATGGTTCGATTGGAACTCGTGCCGGTGAGTGAGTCGCCCGGCAATAGCCTAGTTTCAATCCCACAATGGTTCGATTGGAACCCAGTTCCCGCTCCTCGGATGACGACTCGGCAGGTGGTTTCAATCCCACAATGGTTCGATTGGAACTCGGATACCACTGGCCAAAAGGTGATCATCGACGCCGTTTCAATCCCACAATGGTTCGATTGGAACAAGATCAAACGCCCAGGTAGACGGCGCTTCCGAGTGTTCATTCTGCCGTCGACCCCCGGTTGCCGGCTAAACCCCGGGGGGTCGACTGCAGCCGCGAAGAGCCCGAAACCCGCATGAATCCTGGGTACCATCCTTCGGACCGTACCATAATCTGCCAGGAGCGTTTCCAAAATCCTTCGATCGACTGCAAGTATACCACGGGTCTGGCAGTGTACGGAACAGACAGACACGCGCGAGCTCCCGGCCCGTCCGGTGCAGGGTCTACCAGAGCCTACCTATGAAGGAGATTGTCTAAGAACCCTGGCGAGCCGGGCCAGTAGTTCGTACGTAGAACGGCGGACTTGCTCTACCTCGCCCACTCCAGCACCTCATGCTGGTGGGCCTTGGCGTTGCGCACACGCTGTGCATACTCCCGTATCGCGTCTGCCACGGAAGCCGCCTGCGAAGGTTCAGCCAGGAAGACCTCCGGGTTGTCCTCGATCAGGTAGGCGAAACTGCCCAACGTCTGCCTGCGGTAGTCGACCACCCCAACAAACCAGCGCCGCCGCCGAGCTTTGCTGATCCGCACTGGCTGTGACCCCGCTAGCTCAGTACACCGTTCACCCAGGTAGGCCTCAACCGATTTGAGATAGGTGATGACAAACGGGCTCAACTCGGCGTGCAGCGTGTCTGCTCCCTCGAAAGAAGCCAGGAAGGCCTCGGCAGAGACCAGGTAGTTACGCACCTTTGTCACGGATAATACCGTATCGGCGCATTCGCGCAGCTGCTCACGGGCGGCGCGCTCTCCTTCTTCCAGATCAAACGGTTGCGGATCCTTGGGTCCACATGCTACGTAGATCAGGCTGACGAACCGGGCCATCAGTTGCGCGTTGATGGCGGCATTGCTCCCGTGTCGGGCCGCCCACACGATCGACCCCCAGATCAAAGCAATCCCGATCGGCCCAGTTAGAAAGGCCATCAGTGAGCTGAGACCGGTATACACGGCAAACGGCAAGGTGATTCCGAGCGCAGTCGTGAAGATAGCGTGAACGATGGTCGACAACGCTACATAGCCACCAAAGCCCGCCGCCTGGAACACCCCCACAAGCGCGCTCAGCGAACCACCGCGCAGAAGGGCAGCGGTCAGGACCGGGCCGGTGAGGGTATCAACCTCGAGGGCATTGCAGAGGCTTTCGGTCGTCTCCGGGTCGAGTTCATCCAGATGGCGTTGGATCCGGTGTTCCGTCTCTTCTCGCTCTGCGGGGCTCATCTTCTTCAACTGCCTGGCTGCCTGCCCCAGTGCATCCTCGAGAAGGCGGTTGTGAACCAGCTTCGCCAGGCGGGCCGTAGAGAGCGCCTCCGGTTCTTTGAAACGGTAGGCGCGGGCAGCCACCAACGCTGCGGCTCGCACCAGCGCCGCATCGGTCGTCTCTCCGGGCAGGCTTACCGTCTCCAGCAGCGCAAGATACGGGCGGATCTCTTCTACCGACAAAGAGTTGAGTGATGGTTCGAACATCAATTCTCCTCCAGCCCGAGCCCCTTTTTGTCGGCATCGACCAATCTAGAGGCACACAGCCGGGATCACCAATGTGCAGGGGCTAACAAGAGATACCGGGAGGTATGGGGCAACCCATCCTCCCGGTCAATCACTCTGATACACTCTGATAGCCGGTGCGAACTGAATCCCCAAGGAACTCCGGGGCCCGCTGGGCGGGGTAACAGTTCGACGCTCTTACTTCTCCTGGGCCAAGATCCGGTTGACCTCTTCCTCAGCCTGGGCCAGCGCCGCCTCCGGGCTCTTTTGGCCGGACACAGCTTCCGCTATGCGCGTCCCCAGTGCTGCCGTCCACTGACTCCACGAAGGGGTGAACTGCATATCGACCACATAGTCGGCATTGACGCGCAGTACCTCAGCAAATCCACGCGGCTTCTGCATCCCTTTGAGATACTCTGCTACGGCCGGCTTGTAGACCGGCATCCACGATCTCCTGGCAGCTATGATTTTTTGGCCCTCCGTGACGGCAAATTTTAGGAACCTCCACGCGGCATCTTTCACCGTGCTCTGGGCGGTAATACCCAGGCCGACGGTGTTGGTTACCGCCGCCCGTATCTTGCCCTTCGGTATGGGGGCAACGTCCCAAGAAAACTTGGCCGCCTGGAGCAGCCCGGGAAAAGGATTGGGCAGGATGGAGAAGTCCATGGCCACCTGCTCCTTGCCGAAATCCCAGTTGTAGACCTCGGGCACCGGAGGTGCCGAACGATCCTTTAGCACGAAGTCCGTCATGAACTTGACCGCTTCGACACCGGCAGGCGTGTTGAAGGCGGCCTTAGTCTTGGTGCTATTCAGCGGCCGGACTCCGTTTTGTGCAAAGAAGTTCATCCAGGAAGCATGACCCCAGTACTCGGGGGCCGCATACATAATGACGCCGTAATTGAGCACTTTATCATTGGTGCGCCTGGTCAGTTTGGCCGCGGCCGTCCTCAGCGACGACCACGTCCAATTCTCATCCGGGGGTTGGATACCGGCGCTATCGAACATATCCTGGTTGTAGAGCAGACCTACTATGTCGTATGCAGTTCCTATGCCGTACGTCTTGCCGTTGTACCGGAATATGTCCCCTGTGGGCAAAAAGTCATTTGGGTTGATACCGTCCCTGGCCATATAGGAATCAAGGCTCAGCAAGGCGCCGGCTTTCGCCAGATGGCTGACAAACGCACCGCTCAACCCCACCACGTCAGGGGCCATTCCTGCGGCTATCTCAACTTGCAGCTTGTCCAGATACGCTCCGAAAGCGGGAGCAGGTTCCACACGGACGTCGATATCCGGGTTGGCTTTCTCGAACTGATCAACGATGGGCTGATAGGGATCCGAACTTCCCCAGACGAGTAAACGTACCTGCGTCTTGGCCATGGCCGGAACAGTTCCTGCTATCGCCATCCCGATCAACGCCACGAATGCTATCGAGGCCATGACCCGGACTCTACACCGTGTGACACACGTGGAGGGCTTCCCCTGCCCGCCCGCACCACGCGTACTGACCGAAGCGATCATCCACTGATTCCTCCTTCGAGATATGGTATTCTCCGCCGCCAGCATCCGGTCGCTGCTTGCTTTGATCGGTGCTGCCACATCCTCCATATTAGTGTCTGAGTGCAAGGCTATCAAGACAGCTTATCGATTAGGTCCTCCCAGGTCCTCCAGCGCCGGCCCGCCCAGCTCTGGAATCGCATCAATCGCCCGGTCGACGCTTTTCACACCTTTGGCAAACGTTCAAAACCCGGGGCAGACGCCAGCGCCTCGCAAGCCAAGACGCCTGCGCCTGCCACCCGGTATCCACGTGTTCGTACACTAATAAACGTCATGATCTAGAAAGCAGCACATCATCCACGCGGCGGCTGACCCAAGCAGCACGGTCACTTTTTCAGCACCTCGTTGATCCTCTCCGCCATCTTGACGACAGCGTTCGACACCTGTGCCTGCCCGGCAAAGACCGGCGCCATCTCGCTCGTAATGATGCTCGACAGAGTTGGCCATTGCGGGATCGGAGGTACTATGTGAGAGTACGGCTGCATCTGAACGAAGTAAATATCATGCTCCGGCGGTATGTTCGGGTTGAGGAAGGCGCTGCTGCGCGTCACGGAGACTATTGCCGGCACGATTAGGTTTTGCTCCGTCATGAGACGGACGCCTTCCGGTCCCGTCGCCCATTTTACGAACTGCCACGCGGCTTCCAATTCCTTACCCTTCGTATCCGCGGTTATCGCCAGGCCCACCGGTTCGACCAGTGTCGCATAGCCCGCCGGACCTTTGGGGAAGGGCACAACGTCGAACTCGAATCCCTTGGTCTTCAGGAACACGGTGGTACCCACCCGGAAAGTCGGATACATTGCGATCTTTCCGGTCGTAAACCATTCGGTGGTGTTGATTGCACCGGCCTGCAATTCCTGCACAGTGGGGTTGATGTGGTACTTGAGCATCAGGTCGACGTAAAACTGCAAACCTTTGACCGCTCCCGGTTGATCAATCACTGCTTTCTTGCCGGTGCTATCGACAATATCGCCACCACCTGCCCACAGGAACGGCAGGTAATGGTTAATCCAGGACGTCCCGGCAAAAGCAAAGCGGTCGATCTTCCCGTCATTGTTGATGTCCTCGGTCAGCTTCTTGCCGATCTGTACGAACGTATCCCAGGTCCAGTCCGGGTCGGGATACGGAAGTCCCTTCTGGTCGAACATCTGCTTGTTGTAGAACACCATCATTGGTCCAAACTCGCGAGGAAGGGCACCCAGCTTGCCATTGGCGGTGAAGACCTTCCGTCCCGCCGGAATATACTCCTCCAGGTCGAAAGAACGGTCCGCAGCTGCCAGACTACCCAGATCCTGAAAGGCCCCTTGTGCCGCCAGCGAGTGGAACATTTGCACGGGTATGTTCATGACCTGCGGTGCAGTACCAGAAGCCAGCAGAGTAGGTACTTTGGTGGGATACTCCGGGTACGGGATGTTCTCCAGCTTTACTTCGATGTTGGGATATTTCTCCATGAACTCCCTGACGAGCTGCTGAACTATGTCTATCTCCGTCTGGCCGCCCCAGAACATGTACCGGATGGTTACTTTACCAGTGCCAGCAGCATCAGCTGTACCTGCCAACCAATGAACGGGACCGCTTACGACGATAAGCAGGGCAACACTCAACACCAGCCCGCAGCCAATCACGGAGCGCAGAAAACGCGCCACGCTACTCCGTTGTACCCGCATTATTCCCTCTCCTTTCTTCGCCTGGTTTTCCCCACTCTTCCGCTGCTGCAGACACCGACACGCTTTAGCAGGCAGCCCGCCGTTCATTGCGGGGCAGGCCCCGTCGAACCCCGCACGATCAGTTCATTGGGCAACAACCACCCCCTTGGCCCCTGACGTTGCGCCGGCACCACCATGCCTTCGACGATGACCCTGGCCACGTCCGAATCGGTGGCAAAGCCGCCTTCACCCGTGGCCGGGTCGAAACCGATCCCCAAGCCCAAGACCAGGCCCGCGGCCCGCCCGAGGGCGATGAGCGGCTGCCTGACCGTCGTCAGGGGCGGGTCAAAGAGCTCCAGCCAATGCAGGCTTATGGCATCGTCGAAGCCTACCAGCGAAAGGTCGGTCGGGATGCGTAAGCCCAGTTGACGGACAGCACGCAGTACACCGATCGCCAGCCCCTGGCCGGCGGCGAAGATGGCCGTCGGCCGCTCTCTCGGGGGAAGCGTAAGCCAGGATTTCGCCATCTCTTCGGCAAAGTTGTCCGACCAGACCCTCTCGCCCGGCCGGTGGGCGATCCAAGCCCGGCCCGGTTTCCCCGGCCCGGCTTCGACTTTTTCGGTCTCGATGCCGTGAGCAGCAAGTTCCTCACTGAAGCCGACCGCACGGTCAAGCGCGTTCGCTTCTTCTTCCAAACCAAACAGCCCGGCAATGCGACGATGGCCCAATTCCACGAGATGGCGGGCTACCTCCCGGCCGGCCCCGATGTTGTCTGTGTCTACCCATGGGAGCGGAACATCTTCCCAGCGAGCACCCGCCACGACGGTCAATGGCCCCCGCCCCGTCTCGTCTCGCCGTCTGGCCAACCACGCCAGGCCGGGCTTCTGGGATGACAAAGGCGCGAGCACAGCCAGATGCGTAAGCTCCGGATGGTTTTCGAGCAGCTTGTAGTAGCTGTCAACAATGCTACCTCCTGCCTCCGAGCCGTCGGTGGCCGGCAGGCTGAGTAGCAGGGTATTACCGTGAGCTTGCTGGATTGTCCCGTGTATGCCTTGCAGGACCCTGCCAAAGTAGTAGTCGTCGAGCAACCGCTCATCAAGCGTGCGGGTGGGGAAGAGCACGCCTACCACCAACCGCTTCCTTTGCTGCCAGCGACTGGCAACAAAGGACCCTTTGCCCCGTACCCTAACCAGGAACCCTTCCCGGGTCAAGTCGTACAAAGCTCGCCGAGCAGTGGTGGAGCTTACCCCGTAGGTGGCGATGATCTCGTTCTCGGAAGGGAAGCGGTCACCCGGCCGCAGTTCACCCCGGTGAATGCGGGCCAGCAGCTCATCGTGCAGCCTCCTGTGAACCGGTTCTTCCTTAATTCTCCTCCATCCACCCGCCAATACTCGAACACCCCTTCTCATATGTGTAGGTACACTAACATTACCCCGGCGTACTTCGCCATCGCCCAATTGTATCCTCTCGCAAGACTGGCATCGGTGTGCCGGGGTGTGCCGGCGACCTTACCTCAGCAAAGCCTCAACCTTAGGCCGCAAGACCTCGGCCAGATGCTGAGCGGTATCCTTGCCCTGCCATACAGCGGTGTAAGCATCGCGCAAGAGGATCTCGATCTCGTTCCACCTGTCAACATAGGGCAGCATCCGGGCGTCTCCCGCTTCGAGCGGCATCAAGAAGACCTCTTCGTGCCAGGGCGTTTTCGGGTTGACGAAATACTTCAGGGCGTATTCCCGGACCGTCGGAATCCCAAAGCCTGAGGAGAATAGCGCCCCTTCGCCCTCAAACGTGTGAGTGACCCAGCGGGCGACGTCTACAGCCTGGTCCGGGTGGCGGGTCTGAGCATGCACCGCCATATAAAACACGTCCAAAGCGACCGCCTGGTTCTTGCGGATCGGATACGGGCCGACATCGAACTGGAATTTGCGGGGCACCAGCAGGTCCCACGGCCCGGTCGGGTACATGGCCGCCTGCTCGTTTTCAAAATACGTCCACGGCATACCCGTCAGTACCGAGCCGGGCGGGGTTACCTTGTAGCGGTTGGACAGGTCAGCAAGAAACTGGAGCGCCTCGGCGGCCGGCTGCTCGCCCAGCAGGAAACGCCTGCGACCGGCATCGAAGAGATCGCCACCGTTGCGCCAGACCCAGGGCATCCAGTCCCGTACGGTCAACGCGTACCAGATGAATCCATATCTGTCCGGCGTTCCATCGCCATTGGCGTCCACCGTCAGTTTCTTGGCCTTGTCAAGGAACGTGTCCCAGTTGTCGTCCCGGGCTAGCGGCGCTACTCCCCGTTCGTCGAACTGGTCGAGATTCTCCAGGATTGCTAAGCAGCCCATAAGCCCGGGCAGGGCATACAACTTGCCCTCATAGCGCGAGGCCTGAATTGCGTTGGGGTAGTAAGCCTGCAGGAACTGGGAGTCAACATATTGATCGAGAGGCAAAAGTAACCCCTGGCCCGCCAGATTGCGGAAGTTGATCCCCCACAGCCACATGACGTCGGGGGGTGTTCCGGCTGCCGTCAGCGCCAGCACCTTGTCCTGCCAGGTAAAAGGATTGCTGGCGGTGGTGACGTTGATCTTGATTCCGGGATGGGCCTTCTCATACTGGGCGAAGGCGGCCTGATACGCTTTAGCCTGCCGGTCGTTCGTGGCTACGACCAGGGCGTTTAGTGTCACCGTACCAGTTGTGCCGGCGCTGGCTGCCGAAACAGGCTCTCCCCACACCACGGCCATGGCCAGGAGAAAACCCAAGACAGCAACCACGCCGCTACTGCTGGTGTCCAATCCATGCCTCCGCCTCCGCCCCCGCCCGTACTGCACCACCCGGGTACTGCTCGGGACCAGCCTGTGCCTCTGCCGAGCACCCGAAATGGACTGGTGACGAGGCCTCCACCCAACAGGGCGAGTTCGCGAGAGTCCTGTCATTCTGCTAACCTCCTTCGTCTCGAGGGCAAAAGAGTGATATGTGTTAGTACACGTACTTCTTCTTTCAATCACCACTTCCTGCAACCCGAGGACCGGGCAGAAGCGTCAAGCTTTGACCTTGCTTTGTTCTTGATCGCGCACTGCCCGGTCTGTCCTGGCTAGAGGATGGTGATGAGATGAGCCGTTGGGCAGGGGGTCAGAACATCCACCCCTCACTCTCCCCGGCTCAACCCCAGGCTGATCAAGTGTTGAACATATGCCAGCTCAGTCTGGAGTGCTGTGCTCGTCACCGGGGAGATGGCCGGCAGGGCCGCGGTCTCACCCTCTACCTGCGATGAGACCGCCACTTCTGCCCCTGCGGCGTCCTGAGTGGCTGCACCCGCCGGCGCCGTGGCCAGCTGGTTCACCAGGGGCTGTAGATCGGCGACCTGCGTTTGCAACGCGGTGAGCGAGGCACCAGAGCGGGCGGCCTGCGCTACCTGACGCAACCGGTTTACCAGCGGCAATACGGCCGGAGCGGGCACGGCCTCCTGAGCGTCACTACCCTCATCCGGATAGACGGCAGTAAGGCGGTCGGCCAGGCGGTCCAGCTCGGCGGCTACGGCGGCCTCGGTCGCACCTTTACGCCCCGTCGGCAGCACGGCCGGCAGCCGCCACGGCCCCTCCTGCAGCGTGCGGTAGGTATCCAGCTTCATATAAAGCATCGAGAACAGCACGGAGCCGTCCGCACCCAGCTCCCGGTTGAGCTGGATCCGCCGGGCCGTCTCTTCGTTGCTCAGCCCGTACTGTCCGATCCCTTGGTACCAGTACGTCTTCTGCCCGTCGCGCACCGCCGCCGCATCCGCCTCGGCAAAGCTCCGGTACGGGCCGAGGTCCGGCTGGTAGTCCATGGGGATTACCTGGTCCAGCAGCCCTTCTTTCACCCACAGCGGCCAGTCCTGGAAACGGAACTCTTTTGCCTCTTTGGCCGGTTCGGCAAAGACGGCAGCCGAGATCAGCGTTCCGGGACGGATTTCGTTCACGAGTTGGCGGACTTTGCGCACAAATCCGGTCACCTGGTCCTGCCGCCACTTGACCCACTTCTGCCAAAGCGGCGAGTTGCGGGCGATCGTGCGCGGATCGACGCCATACTCCTGGCGGAACTGCTCAATCGACCAGGGATGGTAGCCAAAATCGTCCGTTCCGTTATCCTCGTAGCGAATGTAGTCGAGGTGAATCCCGTCCACCGGATAGCGCGAGACGATTTCCCGGACGATGTTAAGCAGGTATTCCTGCGCCGGGGGATAGGCAGGGTTCATCGGCGTCGTCTTGTAATAGGAAATCTTTTTCCCGCTGCGGGTGATGTCCGCCCAGTCCGGGTGCGCTTGCAGCAGCGGTCCCGGTTGACCGTTGAACCCGCCGCTGAAGAGTGCAAGCCACGCCTGCACCTCGATCCCCTGGCGATGAGCTTCATCCACTATCACCGCCATGGGATCTTCCTCGAAGTTTTTGAACTGGGCCTCTTGTTGCACCGCATACTGGCTCGGATAGATTGTGCGCCCCATCTCGTAGGTCCAAACATAGACAACGTTGACATTCGCCTCGGCCAGACGGCGCACCATACCGCGCAACATGTCGGGCTCCGTCATGTAGCTGAGAATGACGTCATCGATCCAGACCCCCCGGGCCTCCGCGGCCCGCGAATCGAGGATCAACACATCCGTGCCGTCAGCCGTAAGTTTGGCCTGGCGGGCCAGGTCCAGTGCTTCTTCCAAGTCAGCCAGGAGTGCGTCCGCCGCCGAGGACCTGGCTCGCGACTCTGCTAAAACCTCCCCGGCTCGGGCCAATGCCTGCTGCACCCGCTCTTCGTCGAAGCTCCACAGCTTCAGCCGGGCCTCTTCGGCGCGGGCCCGGGCCGCCTGCAACGCCCGGTCCGCTTCTTGCTGCGCCTGTTGTACCTGGTGGACCAGCTGGTCCCTCTGCGCATCCCCTGCGCTCGCTTGCGCCTGTGCCGACACTTCGCTCCGCCCCATTCCGACTCCGCCCACGGTTATTGCTATTAACCACGCAACAATCCCCACAACGGTGCGCGTCCGGATCCTTCCGACCCTTGCTCTGGCCCGAATCACGGCACTCATCCTGCACTCGCCCCCCGGCAGTCCCTCTCCGATGCTCTACTTCTTTTCTACTTCTGCTCTACCTCCATCCTGCCTTCGCCAGTCTCCCCGGGCGCTACCGGGTCGCCTCCGCCCGGCTCAGTCCCACAGCGATCAAGTGCCGGACATAACCGAGCTCGCTACGAAGTGCCTCCACGGTCTCCGGTGCAAGGATAAGCTGCGCATTTTTGCCCGTCACTGCCCCGGCTGAATCCAACTCGTTCACCAACTCCTGCAATGCCCCGACTCTACTTTCCAATGTCTTTAACGCCGCCGGCTCCTGCCCTTGGGCGGCGTCACCTGAAGCCGGCTGCATCACCCCTGCCGCGGTCGCCGTTTCCCGCAACCGTTGAACCAGCTCCTGAATTCTCTGGCTAGCGGCTGCAGTGGCGTCAGCCTTCGCGAGATAGACCTCCTCCAGCCGGTCGGCCAGGCGGTTCAGAAGAGCCGCAACTGCAGCCTCGGTAGCCCCGGGACGCCCGGTCGGCAAAATCGCCGGCAAGCGCCATGGCCCTTCTTTCAGCATGCGGTAGGTGTCCATCTTCATACTGACCACAGACCAAAGAACGGTACCATCCGCTCCCAGCTGCCGATTGAGCTCGATACGTTCGACCGTTTCTTGGTCGCTCAAGCCAAACTGTCCGATACCTTCGTACCAGTAGATGCCCCGGGCGTCACGCAACGCCGCCGCGTCGAGTTCGGCCCACTGCCGGAACTTAGCCACATCGCGTACGTAGTCCATCGGCACAACCTGGTCAACGATTCCTTCCTTCGCCCAGAGCGCCCAATCCTGGAAGCGCAGCGAGGCTGCCTCAACGATCGGTTCAGCCGCAACCGACAAGAGTGTACCGGGGCGAGTCTCTTCGAGGCGCTGCCGCACCCGCCGCACGAACTCCGTCACCTGGTCCTGCCGCCATTTGACCCACGTTTGCCAAAGGGGGGACGACCGGGAGATGGTGTGCGGATCTACCCCGTACTGCTTGCGGAAGAGCTCGACAGAGTATGGATGATAGCCGAAATCGTCCGTACCGTTCTCTTCGTAGCGGGCGTAGTCTAGCTGGATCCCGTCGACCTCGTAGCGCCTAACCAGATCTCCAATCACGTCAAGGAGGTGCTCCTGCGCCTGCGGAACGGAGGGGTTGACCACCAGCGTGCCGTAACGGGAAACTTTCTTCCCGCTGCGCGTCTCGTCCGCCCAATCCGGATGTGCGGTCAGCAGGGGTCCGGGTTTGCCGCTGTAACCGCCAATAAACACCCCGATCCACGCCTGAACCTCCATCCCGTACCGATGGGCCTCATCCACGATCACCTTGAGTGGGTCTTCCTCCCAGTCCTTAAAACGCGGGTTTTGAACGATTGCGTAGGGGCTAGGGTAAATGGTCTCGCCCATGTCGTATGCCAGTACATAAACAACATTGATGTTTGTCTCCGCCAACCGTTGCAGCAAACGCCGCAGCATGTCCGGATCACTCATGTAACCCAGGATATCTTTGTCGATCCACACACCTCGAGCCTCCGCCGCCCGCGAATCCACGACAATCTTGGAGACCGAATCCGCCAGTTCCTTGGCTTGCCACGCCAGCACCTCCGGGTCGTCAACCGTCACCCCAGAGGGCTGGTCCGCATTCGCCGCTCGGCTTGCCGCATAGGACCGGGCGAGGGCTTGCTCGGCCTCGACCAAAACGCGATTGGCCTTTTCTTCGTCGAAACTCCACAGCTTGAGCCGACCTTGCTCTATACGGGCTCGTGCCGCCTCCAGTGCCTTCTCTGCCTCTTGCTGCGCCATCTCAAGCTCGCCCAATTGCGCGATGAACGGAGTGGCCGGATTTTCTCCCTCCGCTCCTGCTGCCAACGCAACCATCTGCCCCGATCCTCCTATTCGCATTTCCATGATTCCCAGTCCCAGCACGATCACAACCGCCGTGGCCGAAAGCCTCTGCTTCCCAAGGCGCAGTCTCACTGCTGTCCCTCCTCATATGCTCTCTCCTTATCACCCGCCAGTGCCGGCACCCCTCCACCGTCGATTTCTCAGTCCCTTTGCCCCTCCAGTCTTTTGCCACGCGCTGCTACGTGTTGGTACACTAAGTTGCCCGCCTTCAATTTCAACATGACCCGTGAGTTTCCTTCTGTCATTGCCCTCCGTCTGCCGCGCTGCTATACTAGAGCTAACATCAAACAGGCTTAAGCAGAAGCGGCGATGGAGCTCGCCCATAAGTGCCGGGCATGATCAGACCGGCTGATAGCTCCTACCAGAACATGGCTGGTAGGGGTTTTTGTTTTCTGCCGCCCCTGCCGGTCGACGAGGTGGCTCTGATGAGACCTGAGACCCGCGGGGAGTCGATAGAAGTTGTGCCGGTGGTCGATGCCTTCCGGGCAGCTCAGTCGCCCGGTGAATTGTGCCCGCTCTGCCGTCCCGAGATGCGGGCGGAAGCCAATGCCCTCGAGCACCTGCTGGGTGAAAAGCTGATGGATCCGGCCTTTCGCCACCGGGTCGAGAAGGAAGGAGTGTGCCGGACTCATTTCCTGCGCCTGCTCCAGGGAACTGACCGCCTGGGGCTGGCGATTCTGCTGCAAGCGCTGGTAAGCCAGGCCGCCAGAACAACGATGACGCCAGCAGCAACCTCCCCTACCTCGGCCAAGCCTGCCACTAACGATACACCGTTTGTTCGTCTGCGGGCGCTCTTTTGCCCCGCGGCCGCTAATTACACAAATCCCGCCGTTCACTGCATCGTCTGCGCCGACGTGGAGGCAGCGGTGCGTCAGTACTGCCAGACGGCAGCCAAGCTCTACGGTACGAAGAGCGACTTTCGAGAGCTGTTCAGAAACGTCCGGATGATCTGCCTGCCCCACTCCCGCATGCTGCTGGCGGAAGCCCGCCAGGAGCTGCGTAGCTACGAACTGGCCGAGTTCATGCAGTTCATTAAGAGCAGTACCAAGCGGCGTCTCGAACGAATCGGCAGCCAGCTGGAGACCTTCATTAAAAACTTCGACTACCAGGCCGCACCAGGTTCCCGGCAGGAGGTTGCCTCCGCCATTCGAGAGGCCCTGCACATTCTGACGGGAAGGACAGACTGACGGTGGGTGTCTGGTGACGCGCCGAAAAGCAGTACAGTAGAGGCACATTTCACTGCTAAACACACGCTTGGAAGGGAAGTAGCAACGTGAACCGTCTTATCCTGGCAGGAATCGGAGGACTTCTGGGTGCTATGGCCCGCTACCTGATCTCCGGTTGGGCGCAAAAGGAGTTTGGCTCGCTTTTCCCGTGGGGTACCGCCTTCGTGAACATCGGCGGCAGCTTCTTGATTGGTTTCGTCATGACACTTGCCATCGAACTCGCCGTCTTGAGCACCGAGGCCCGGATCTTCCTGGTGACAGGTATTCTGGGTGGATTGACCACATTCTCCAGCTTCGCCTACGAGTCGGTCCGGCTTTTCCAGGACGATAGCATCTGGTTAGGACTGGGGAATATTATGTTAAACCTGGTCGTCGGCTGCCTGTCGGTCGTCCTGGGCATCTTGGCCGCCCGCATAATCTAGAACACCACGCAAAAAGCGGTACGAGGCCCGAGCCACGGCCCCAAGCAGAGAACAAGCACTACTTGGATTCCTGCGGGAAGTACTTCCGCTGAAGCCGGAGGGCTATGTTAACCAGTGAGATCATAACGGGCACCTCGACGAGGGGACCAACCACCGCCGCGAAAGCCGCTCCCGATTCGATCCCGAAGACGGCGACGGCAACGGCGATGGCCAGCTCGAAGTTGTTACTCGCTGCGGTGAAGGCAAGGGTTGTCGCCGTGGAGTAGTCGGCGCCCACTCGTTTCCCCATGAAGAAAGAGACCAGGAACATGCCCACAAAGTAGATAAGCAAAGGCACGGCGATACGCAGTACGTCCAGGGGCAGCTGTACGATGACTTCACCTTTGAGGGAGAACATCACCACGATGGTGAATAGGAGAGCTACTAAGGTCAGAGGGTTGATCTTCGGGATAAAGACTCTCTCGTACCACACACGCCCCTTCAGACGCATCAGCAGGAATCGTGTCAGCATGCCGCCAAAGAAGGGGATGCCGAGGTAGATCAGGACGCTTTCCGCAATCTGGCGCATGGAGACGTGCACTACCGTGCCCTCCAGACCGACCAGACGGGGCAGCACCGTGAGGAATACGTAGGAATACACGGAATAAAACAGCACCTGAAAGATGGAGTTGAAGGCCACAAGCCCCGCAGCGTATTCGGTATCACCTCTTGCCAGTTCGTTCCACACGATTACCATGGCAATGCAGCGGGCCAGGCCAATCATGATGAGGCCTGCCATATACTCCGGGTAATGCCGCAGGAAAACCACGGCGAGCACCCACATGAATACCGGCCCGACCAGCCAGTTTTGAACCAGGGAGAGAGCCAGCACCCTGGTATTGCGGAAGACGTGGCCCAGCTCCTCGTAGCGCACCTTGGCCAGAGGCGGATACATCATGAGAATCAAGCCGATGGCGATAGGGATGGATGTCGTACCAACCTGAAAACGAGTCATCAACTCGACTAACTGCGGTACAAGGTAGCCCGATGCCACCCCCACGATCATGGCCAGGAAGATCCATAGCGTAAGATACCGGTCCAGAAAAGATAGACGTTGGGCTACCGACTGTTCAGCCGTAGACTGCTTCACGGGTTCTCATCCTCCTGGGAGTCGGCAGAATGAAAGGGCAGAGAGTCTGCATTGGCAAGCGACCATGGCAGTCCCGCTACGAAGTCACGAATCATGTCCCGCACACGCCGAAACTCATTCAGCACCTCTTCCGGTGTGCCGGTGGCTCTTGCAGGGTCGGGGAAGCCCACGTGCACAATGCGGGCTGCCCCCGGGAAAACCGGGCATCTGTCGCGGGCATCGCCGCAGAGGGTGATAACGTAGTCGAACTGCTGGCCCAGAAACTCCCGCAAGTGCTTGCTGCGATGGGACGCCAGGTCGACTCCTGCTTCGGCCATGACCTGGATCGCCAGAGGGTGCACATTCCCAGGCTCCGTCCCCGCCGAGAAAGCTTCGATCTTCCCCTGGTGTAGCATCCTGGCCCACGCCTCGGCCATCTGGCTGCGGCAAGAGTTGGCAGTGCAGACAAACAATACTCTGATGGGTTTCACAGTTTAGCCTCCCCATTCACCCTCTGATGTTCAGCGAGAACGACACGGCCATCTTGGATACACATCTTGTCCAGGGGAGTGGCCAGGACCACCTTGAGCTTCTTGCGATCGGCGATCACATCAGGGTCATCATCCAGCCAACCTTGCACCATCTGAAGAACAGAGAGGGCGTAGGGGTTTCGCTCCCGCGACTCGAGTGAGTAGTACACCCAGCGACCTTCCTTGCGGCTGCGGACAAGACCGGCCATTTTCAGAATGGCCAGGTGTTTGGAGACGGTGGACGAATTCATACCGAGAACCGCCATAATCTGGCAGACACAGAGCTCCCCTGTCTGAAGCATCTTGAGGATGCGTGCCCTGGTACTGTCGGCAGCAGCGTTCATCACGGCCTCATAATCCGCAAGCACTCACACATCAACCTCATCTTGTCATATAACGAGATGAATCGTACATGACCCGATGCTCTCAGGTCAAGCGATCCAGTGTATCTCGTACCCGCCAGAAGCTCAAACTAGTACTGCAGTTAACCCTGTACTAACGAGCGAAGGAGAGACCTCAGCATGGAGTTGATGCCTTGGAGCTGGTTTCCTGCACAGCGGCGAGGCGGGTCGCCTTCGTTATCGCCGTCGCCCTGGAGCACAGAATGGATGCAGCAGATGTTCGAAATGCCCTGGCGCATCTTCACGGGCGAGTGGGGCGGCCTGGCCGGTTACCCATCAGTCGACGTGGTCGACGCCGGAGAGAGCCTGATCGTCCGTGCCGACCTGCCCGGGGTTGACCCGGCCAACGTCGACGTACGGGTCCTGGACGACTCCGTGGTACTCAAAGGCGAGATGCGGCAGGAGACCAAAGAAGAGAAGGAAGGTTACTACCGGTCAGAACGGCGGTTCGGTTCATTCTATCGGACGATACCACTCCCAACCCGAATCAAACCGGAGCAAGCCTCCGCCTCTTTGCGCCATGGCGTCCTCGAGATCAGACTCCCCAAGGCCGGTGATGAGGAGGGACACGGCCGCCGGTTGAAAATCAACATTCAGTAGCGTTTTCGGCTTCATCCCCATGACCAGCCCGGGGGATGGAGCCATTACCTTTCTGAACGGTACTCCCGCCACTCCACCTGCCGGGCCAGGCGGATTCCCGTGGGAGTGGCGGCCAGCCCGCCCCGGCCGGTCTCCCGCAGTTCAGCCGGGAGATGACGCCCCAGCTGTCCCATCACATCGATGACCTCATCCACCGGTATCGGTGAACGGATTCCTGCCAGTGCCAGGTCTGCCATGGTCAGCGCCACCGCGGCAAAAGCAGCATTCCGGTAGACGCAGGGGATCTCCACCAGGCCCGCCACCGGATCACACGGAAGTCCGAGGGCATTCTGGAGCGTTAACGCCACCGCCGCTCCCGCCGCCTCCGGTGAACCTCCCGCCAGCTCCACCGCCGCTCCCGCCGCCATCCCGGCTGCCGCGCCGACCTCTGCCTGACAGCCGCCGGCCGCTCCCGAAATCGAGGCCCGGTTGGCTATGACCAGCCCGATGATCCCGGCGGTGAAGAGGGCACGGATGACCGCCTCGTCGTCCGCCTCCAGCGTCTCGGCCACCGTCAGCAGCACGGCCGGCACGATCCCGGCCGAGCCGGCGGTCGGCGTAGCCACCACCCGGCCCATGGCGGCGTTCACGCACATCACGGCCGTCGCTCGGGACGCCGCCAGGAACGTGCTGGTGCCCGAAAGCAGGGGTTTTTCTCCAGAGCGGGCCGCGGCCAGGTGTGCCAGGAGCTTGTGCCCAAGCGGGCCGGTCAGGCCCGAATAGGACCGCAGCCCGGGCCTTGCTCCCTCCGCTACGGAGGCCCGCATCACCTGCAGACGTTCCCCCATACGTTGAAGAAGCTTCCGGGGATCGACACCGGACTCCCGTGCCTCATACTCCAGCGCCAGGTCGGCCAGGGTCACCCCCCGGGCAGTAGCTTCAGCAATCAACTCCTGCAGAGACTGCATGGAATCCCCTTTCCGCCCGGCAACCGTTTCAAGTAGCTGTCGCATTTTGGCGTTACACGGGCTTTACCAGCGCTACCCGGCTGACATCGGGAAGCGTCTGTAAACCGTCGATCAAGGCATTGGTGATCTCTTCGTCTGTGGTTATAACCATCAGCGCTTCCCGCCCCCGTGCCTTGCGCCCGAGCGTCATCTGGCTCAGGTTGACACCGGCTTGGGCCAGCTCTGCCGTTACCTTGGCCACCACGCCCGGCCGGTCCACGTGAAATACCAGCAGTGTCGGCTGGGTGGCCGAGAAGGAGACCGGGAAGCCGTTTACCTCGCGAATCTCGATGGCGCCACCCCCAATCGACGCTCCCAGCACGTCCACAGGGGGCGGCATCAGGCCCCAACTCCCCTCGCCCGCCGGCGCCGCAGGCCAAAGCTGCAATCGGGCGCTGGTCGGCGGCAACCCCAGGCGCTCGGTTTCAATCGGGTCGGCCAGCCGCCATTCCACCCTGAGCCCCGTCTCTCGCGCCAGCTTCTCCGCTTCCCTGAGGTGCGGATCATCCGGGTCCATTCCCAGCAGGCCTGCGGTCAAAGCAACTTCCGTCCCGTGCCCCCTGGCGGTGGCGGCAAATGAACCGTACAAAGTGATTTGCGCCCTCCCGGGCGTGGCTGCCAGTACGCCCCGGGCCACCCGTGCCAGGCGTACCGCACCGGCCGTATGGGAGGAGGAAGGCCCGATCATGATAGGGCCAATGATGTCGAAGACGGAGCGGTATTTCATGCTCTCATTATACTTAATCTTGCTAACCTGCACTCCTGCGACACCCTTGCGCTGCCCAGGCAGTCCTGCGTATGATCATAGCGTCACAAGGTCTTTACGCGCCCGGAGCAGCACTGCGGGCAGCGTCTCAGTATTACCGCGTCAAGGAGGGGAACGGGATGCGCGGTACTCTAGAAACTACAGGAAAGCATGTGGTGACCCTTGGCTGGAGCATCCTGCGTAATGAGGCCGCGGACTGGAATTGCGATGAATGCAACACCTCCTGCCAGTCCGCCTGCAAGACCTCTTGCACCGTCGCCAGCCAGTCCTGCCCCAAGGGACAGCAAGAACGGAGCAGCAAGGAGACCTTCTATCGTGGCCGCCGCACAAAGATGGCCCTGGCATGAGTTCAGCTTCCGCGGCCGCCACTATCTGGTAAACGGCGAGACCGGGGTAGTACACCTCCTGGACGAAGCTGCTGCGGCCGCCTGGGAAGTGCTGCTCGACCGGTCTACCCTCGGTCCGCCAGACTGCGCCTACACGTGCAGCATTGACCAGGGGCAAGAGCCGGGCCAGAGCGCGGAGCAGGTACCTGACACCCTGGTCTCCCGCTTCGGTCGTGCCGTTGCCACCGAAGCCTGGCAGGAGGTCTGCACACTGGTCCGCGCCGTCTCCTGCTCCGAGTCCTGCTCGGCCTCGCCGTCCAAGGCCCAGGTTAAACCGGGGGCTAGCCCCGAGGCCGGGTCTTGGGCTGAGCCAGAGCCAATCCGCATCGGTACGCCACTCAAGGCCCTCTGTCTGCTGGTGGCCATGGACTGCAACCTAGCCTGTCGGTACTGCTTTGCCGCGCCCGACTGGCACGCTCGTGGCCCCCGCCGGATGCCGCTGACAGTCGCCTGCCGGGCCATTGATTTTCTCATTGAAGCCTCCGGTGCTTCCCGTTTTCTCCAGATCGACTTCTTCGGTGGTGAACCGACGCTCAATTTGGAAGTCGTCCGCGAGGCGACCGCATACGCCCAAACAGTTGCCCGCCAGCACGACAAGCAAGTAAACTTCACTCTCACCACCAATGCCCTGATTTGGAGCGACGAGATCGCCGACTTCCTAAATGAGCATCATTTCCAGGTGATCCTCAGCCTCGACGGCCGGCCCGAGGTACATGACCGGCTGCGGCGGCGGGCGGGAGACCAGCCCAGCCACGCCCTGGTCTTGCGCAACGTCACGCAGGCAGTCGCATCGTTGGTGGATCAAAACTACTGGGTGCGGGGCACTTTCACCCGCTTTAACCTGGATTTCGCCTCCGACGTCGAATACCTGGTTAAGCACGGGTTCCGGCAGATCTCCTTTGAACCGGTGGTCGACCTCCCCGACCGGCCCTGGGCGCTGCAAGAAGAAGATCTGCCACGACTCCTCGCCGAATACGAAAGGCTTGCCGAACTATACCTGGAACAGGCAGCGAAAGGCGATCCCTTTGAGTTCTTCCACTTCCGGCTTGCGCCGCCCTCCGGGCCGTGCGTCGCCCGGCGCATCAGCGGCTGCGGCGCGGGGTATCAGTATCTGGCCGTCACCCCTGAAGGTGAACTCTACCCGTGCCACCAGTTCGTAGGCCGGGATGCCTACCGGCTGGGCTCGATCTTTGACCCCGACGCGGTGCAACGTTTCAGTCCGGACGGTGGCTGCACTTTGAGCGAGCGTTTCCGCCGGACTCATGCGCAGTCCAAGCCGGAGTGCCGCAGGTGCTGGGCCAAGCTTTACTGCGGCGGCGGATGTCACGCCAATGCCGACCTGCTGGCCGGCGACATCGCTGCTACCCTCCCCCTCTTCTGCACCTTGCAGAAAAAACGTGTGGAGCTCTCCATTGCCCTGCGAACCGAAATAGAACTAATGAAGCCGTGACCTCCCCCTGATCCTCAATACTGACATGGCCGGTATGTAGTCTGAAAAAACTCTGAGCGGAAGGAAGTTCCGAGTTGCCGTCGAATTCCTGTGTAAGCGCTTTCACCATCGCGATAGCGCCGAAGGGAGCTGGACGTGGGACCGCATGAGGAAGGTAGGGCTCAAGCTCAGCCAGAAGGATCCTGCGACCAACCAGGTCAAGATCCTCACCATAGACTGGGGCTGGTGGTGGGGTGCCTGGATGAACATGGTCTGGATGTGGGGCGGCCAGGTGAGTGACCAGCCAGTCACGCGCCTCTACTTGAACTCTCCTGAAGCGCGAGCCGGCTTGCAGTTCATGCGATGAGGGAAGGCTGGATGGGTGGCCCGACCTTCAACTGGACAGGATTTGGGTTCCATGAAGGGAAGGGTGCTACCAAGTGGACTGGCTACTGGGACCTCCCGTGGGCATACCGGGCCTTCAAGTTTGACTGGGACGTGGCACACGTTCCTGCGGGGCCGGCGGGGCGTACAACAACCCTGGGCTCCAACTGGTATGGTGTCTCAGCCATCAGCAAGCACCCGGCAGAGGCCATGGATTTCGTCAAGTACCTGGAGTCGGAAGGACTGGCCATGTACGCCAGCCTGGGTGGCGCACTTCCCGCCCGTCTCTCGTTGCTTCTCTCCGACAGTTTCCTGCAGCCGGGCAAGAGGCCGCTACATAGAAGAGTCTTCGTCGAGGCCATTCCCACCGCCAAGTGGCCACCTTTGACTCCGCACTGGAACAGCCTCGTAAACGAAATCCTCGATCCGGAGTTGGCCAAGGCGTTTAGAGGGGAGGTCAGTTTGGACCAGGCTATCCGGGTGATCATGGACAAGGCGCAAGCAATCTTGAAGTGAAAGGTAAGCCGGGACACACTTGATTCTCCGGCCACACATTCACAAGAAACAACCTAAGAAAGGGTGAAGGTCAGCAATGCTGGGGAAGGTTGGGCGGTGGGCGGCGCTCTTCTCAGGTGTATGTATGTCGTTACTGGTTGCAGCCGGTATATTCCCCAAGGCGCGCTTGTCGGAGGAGAAACTGGCGCTGGCCCACCGCCAGCCTTCACCGGCGGGCGATGACCTGCTCGCCGAATCGATGGAGGGAGCTGCCATAGAGGCTTGGGAGTACACAGGGCGCTTTTACCGCGCCAGACTTGACCTGGTCAGGCTGCTCTTGTCAGTGCAGGACGATAAAGGGGAGTTCTTATTCGCACTTCACCTGAACGGGAAGGCCCGCCAGCGCCAGAAGCTCCGGATTCTTGATGATGTATCAACGATGGCAATGAAGGACTGGCGGGTAGTAAACAATCCTGAGGACAAAGGCACAGAGGTTCGTATCCGCCTATCAAATCGTTTTGCGGATGAACGGCGGGCACGCACCCAAGAAAGCCGGGAAGCTTCCTGGTCGGAGGGAGAAGCGATCCTTTGTTTCCGTCCGGACTACTTCACCTACCGTCTCTCACTCTGGCCTGACCGGGAGGATGACGCAACGGTAGCAGTTGAAGACATCATCTACGGGGCGGGTAGTGCGCTGGCCGTATCCACCAGCCGCCTTTGGGTGTGGCGCCCGGACAATTACTCGGTGTCCCTGGCCGGGGTACATAACCTGGGCGAAACGGTTTCCGTGTGGCTGGGAACGAACGAGGAGAGCGCTCGATATGTCATCCCGCCGTACCTGGCCGCGTTCGGGAATCCGCGGGAGAATACCTGGTGGGCGGTCGGCCTGATGGAGATTCCCAACGCGGCAGGGATGATCCTTGACGTTTCACCCCTTCCGGACACAACGACGGCAACCGGCAGCTCCCCAGTGCAGTTTCAGATCCGTTTTCCCACTGGCGGGCAGGTGCGCGGTTCTGCTACCACGCCGGTGGCCGGTCCAGAGGCAGTCTTCATCATGGGACCTAAGTCCGAAGGCTTGAGAGACAGGCTTCTCAAGCGGTATGTGGAGATCCTCGATGAGAGGGGACTGGTTTTCCATCCCCGGCAGTGGGTTGACTGGTGGTCTGGTCCCATCTACTGCACGTGGGGAGATCAAGAACTAGCGGCCAGGGTGCGCGGCGGATCGGCTTTCGACTACCTCAACGAACAACAGATCGACGCCTGGCTCAAACGTCTTGCTCATCGTCAGATCCCGGTGACCGCAGTTATTCTGGACTCGGGCTGGAGTGACGCGGTGGGGGAGTGGACGGTTCACCCTCGCTGGGGCGCAACTCCCGAGGAACGGGTCAAGAATCTGCGTGCCTACATCGACCGGCTCCACCAGCAGGGTAAGAAAGTCCTGCTCTGGTACACACCTCACTGGGTGAGCAAGAACTCAAAACCGGCCAGGGAACACCCCGAGTGGCTGCTGCGCGACTTGTTTGGCTCGCCGGCAAGCACCTGTGGCTTTTACTTGTTTGACTATACCAACCCTGAGACCCGAGCGTACGTTGCCGAACGCTTGCGCTTTCTTCTGGGAGACGGTCCGGGCCAACTGAATGCGGACGGCTTGAAAGTTGATTTCCTCTACGATAACCCCGATATTCACTTGCCGCTGGCCCATCCCGAATGGGGCATTGGGGAGCGGTACAGCTATAACGTGCAGAAGTTCATCTATGATACGGTCAAGTCGATCAAGCCGTGGGCATATGTGGAGTCTTCGGCAGCCAATCCGTTCTACAACGACGTGCAGGATGCCGATCGGCTCAACGACGATTACATGCCGGGGTATACGCCCGAACGGTATCTGCGACGGGCCTGGGTACATAGCCTCGCCAGCCTCAACGCTATGGACTCGGATGACTGGCACGCCTACCTCGAGTACGTAGACACTCTCTTCGCCCGCCGGGCCGCCATCGGTATTCCTGCTCTGTATAGTTCAGAATACCGTTTCGGACCGGGGAACCAGCCGGTGGCTTTGACTTCTACGCACTACGCCCGCGTCGCCGCCATTTTCCAGGTCTATCGCCGCTCTCCCTTCCAGCTGGGCCAGGCAGTGAGGGTCGATCTTGCCAACGACGAGTTCACCCGCTGGGACGTGGACGAGAGCGGTAATCCGGTCCGGTTGCGGGCGGCGGCCATGGAGGACGGCAGCGCGCTGGTAGCAGCTGAGCTGTCGCCGGCAGAGCTCGGGCCATCACCCTCCTCGACGGAAGCCCTGCCCCGCATCTGGATCACCTCGGTTCGGGATCAGGAGTTACGCATCCCATTGCCTTCGGGAACAAGGGTGGTCGAGGTGCGAGCCCGCCGTCTCGACGGAGGGCTGATCCCCGCAAGGCCTGCTTGGAGGGAGGCTCCCGGGGCGCTGGTCCTGGAAGTTCGGGATGCCGGGAGTATTCCGGAAGGCATCTACTACGAGGTCGTCTTGGCGGAAGGAGTCTGAAGCTGGGTCGCCGAACTCGCTCCCCCTGGCAACCGAGGAGCAATGGACGTAGAAAACGGCAGGAGGCAGCAATCTGTGGCCCGGCGGACAACGATCTATGACGTGGCCAGGGAGGCAGGGGTTTCCATCGCCACGGTCTCCCGGGTGTTCAACTCTCTCCCCCGTGTCGACGAAGAGACTCGCCACCGGGTATTGCAGGCCGCCTCGAGTCTTGGATATGCACCCAGTATTGTGGCACGAACTCTCACGGGCAAGCAGAGCCGCACCCTTGCTTTGCTGGTTCCCGACGTGCGCAACCCTTACTTCCCCGAGGTTACACTGGCAGTTCAGAGAGCGGTACATGCGGCTGGGTACAGCTTGTTGTTGCTCAATGCTCCTGGAGGAGCGGAACAGGAGGAGCAATACGTGGCAGCACTGCGTGGGCGTCACGTTGATGCCCTGGTTGTCGCGGGCGGCTCAGTTCACGATACCCGAAACCGCCCGGCATGGCTCGATCGCTACGCGATGCACAGGCCGATCATTCTTATCAACGCGGATCTCGAGCCTCCGGCTTCCGGGCCGGTTGCCCGGCGCTGGGCCAGAGTGCTGGTAGACGAAAAAGCGGGCGCTATCAAAGCGGTGCAGCATCTGGTTTCGCTCGGGCACAGACGGATCGCTTTCCTGGGCGGACCAGCTCACCTCTACCCCACCGTCGTAAAACATCAGGGATACCTGGAGGCCCTGACGCTGGGTGGTATAGATCCCGATCCCGAGCTACAGGTGTTCGGAGAGTTCTCGGGGACGTCGGGCCTTGAGATGGCGACAAAGTTGCTTTCGCTGCCATCGGATCGCCGCCCTACCGCGCTCCTCGCTGCCAACGACATGATCGCGGCCGGTTGCCTTCAGGCAGCTCGTGACAGGGGTGTACTGGTGCCAGAGCAGTTGTCGATAGTGGGCTTCGATGATGTCTTCGTCAACTCACTTCTTTGGCCACCGCTTACCAGCGTTGCCCAGTCCTACGAGGAAATAGGGAAGGCAGTAGTAAGACTGGTTGGACAAATGCAGATGGCGACATCAGATGGATCAGATGAGACTGAGGCAGCAGACAATACGCTCCGGACCACCCTGGTGGTTCGCATTGATCCGACCCTCCAGGTGCGTGCCTCGACCGGGCCACCTCCGGGGTAACCAAAGGTAGCCTACACCAGGGGCGAAAGCCCATCGCTGCTCGATGAGATCGACTGGTAGATCATGCGTGACGTGCAGCAAGAGGTTCAGGACCGGCAGATGCTTCTATCTACTGATTTGCTGACTTGGGAGGATAGATCCGAAGATGCCCATTCGCAGCGACGGTAAGCGTTACTTTCTGGAGGGTCAAAAAACGGCTTACGTCCTCGCCGTGCGCAACGATAAGCTGGTAGAGCACTTGTATTGGGGTCCCAAACTGCCGCTGGATACCGATTACCCGGCGGCCGATCGCAAGCCATCCTTTGCTTTTGAGAATCCTCAGGGCCTGGTGCCGCTGGAATATCCGACCTGGGGTGGCTTGCGGTTTAGTGAGCCCTGCCTTAAGGTGGAATTCCCCGACGGCTGCCGTGACACTCGCCTGGTTTTCGAAGATGCAACGTATTGCCGCGCGACGAGGCGGGCCAGCCTCATCTCGTCATCAGGTTGGCTGATACCGTATATCCTCTCCGGGTCGAGCTACACTATCGCCTCTATGAAGAGTTCGACATGGTAGAGCGCTGGGCGGTAGTGGCCAATGTGGCCGATGTGGCCAATACGGCCGAGGTGGCCACCTCTGACCCTGCCGGACCCGCCGGGACTGCGGCAAAACCGGCTGCCATCCGGTTGGAACAGGTCTTCTCAGCCTGCTGGAACCTGCCCGCGGGGACGCCCTACTGCCTCACCCACCTTGCGGGCCGCTGGGGCGGTGAAACCCAACTCCGCCACGATCTGCTGAGCGAGGGTAAGAAGGTGCTGGAAAGCCGCCGGGGAACTACGAGCCCTCAGGCCAACCCCTGGTTTGCCCTGACTTTGGCCGGAGCGGCCGTCGGCGTCGATCTAGCCGCAGCAGGAACGCTGGTCCCGCCCTGGCCCGAGTTCGGCCGTCCAACCGGCGAGGAGGATGGTCCGGTATGGTACGGTGCCCTGGCCTGGAGTGGCAACTGGAAGATCGTAGTAGAAACCACCCCGTATGCACAGACGCAGGTCCTGATAGGGATCAACGACTTCGACACCACCATCACGCTCATGCCCGGTGAGAAGTTTACTACGCCGGCCTGTGTCGCCGGTTATACTGAGGGCGGCTTCGGCTCAATGAGCCGCACGCTGCACCGCTACCAGCTCCGGCACGTACTGCCTCCTGCCGGCGCCCGCCAGCCGCGACCGGTGCTTTACAACTCATGGGAGGCCACCAACTTTTCCGTGAACGAAAAGCAGCAGATGGAGCTGGCCGAGAAGGCCGCCCAGCTCGGCGTGGAGCTTTTCGTGGTAGACGACGGCTGGTTTGGACGTCGGAACAACGACCGTGCCGGGCTTGGTGATTGGTACGTCAACCCGGAAAAGTTCCCCCGCGGGCTCGGACCGCTCATCGATCACGTCCACAAACTGGGGATGAAGTTTGGCCTCTGGGTAGAGCCGGAGATGGTCAACCCCGACAGCGACCTTTACCGGCGGCACCCGGACTGGGTGCTCCACTTCCCGAGCCGCCCCCGTACCGAATCCCGTCATCAGCTGGTCCTCAACCTGGCCCGGAAGGACGTGCGGCAGTTCATCCTTGATTTTATGGATCGTCTCCTATCAGAAAACCCCATCGACTTCATCAAATGGGACATGAATCGCCACTTCAGCGAGCCGGGCTGGCCCGATCAGACGCCCGAGCACCAGCGAGAGATCTGGATACGCTACGTGGAAGGGCTCTACGAAGTCTGGGATGAACTGCGAGCCCGTCACCCCGGGGTTCTCTGGGAGTCCTGTTCCGGCGGGGGTGGGCGCGTCGATCTTGGTATCCTCCGCCGGGCCGATCAGGTATGGACTAGCGACACTACCGATCCGTTCGACCGCCTTTTTATTCAGGAAGGATACTCCTACGCTTACTCGCCCAAGACAATGGTCTGCTGGGTAACGGACTCGCCCCACTGGGGCAACCAGCGAGCCAGCTCGTTGCGATACCGTTTCCATATGGCGATGAGTGGTACGCTCGGAATCGGTGCCAACCTGAACCACTGGTCGCCGGCGGAAATGGAAGAGGCCAGGGCTCTGGTCGCCCAGTATAAGGCTATCCGCCATCTGGTACAGGAGGGTAACCTCTACCGGCTCATCTCCCCCCGGGCCGGAGAGCTGGCGGCACTGCAGTACGTGAACGAAGATGCCAGCGAAGCCGTGCTGTTCGTTTACCTGCACTCGCGCAAGCGCCTCTGGCCGGTGCCCCCCATCCGTCTCCGGTATTCGAGCCGCCCTTCGCAGTCGCAAGATCTGGATCGCCGACCTCACCGGTGACAGCCCGCGCCGGCTTACAAAAGACTGTGCCTTCCGTGACGAACGTCCCCTCTTCTCCGCCAACCGTCGGTACATGCTCTCCGTACGCCTGGACGAGACAGACAGGGCCAGCCTCCGGGTGGTCGGGCCGGACGGAAAAGGTGATCAAAAGGTAGTGGAGCTCGTCGGCTCCTCCCTTTGCCCGCGACCTTTAGCTTCGGGAGCTACGGGACCGTGGCCTGGGAAGAGCTTTTCGACTACTGGCCCGGATCTGCCTCCTGAATAGCAAGGAAAGTAGCCGCAACTCGTACAGCTGGTGATGAATCACGAACTTCGCGCTCAGCGGTCTTATGCTCACCTCCTCGGTGTCCATGGGCTTGTTCTCCAGCAGGAGCAGTTGCCATTGAGCACGTCGGTCCCTGGGTCATGGCATTGCAAACTCTCTCCTTTGAATAACTCGCACTGCCAGCCATAGCAGCCCAGGCGAAAAAAGCCAACCGACATGGTTGGCTATACGTAGGCAAATGGGATGTTGCCAGCACCTCTAAGAGATAGTAACGACCTGGCCCGGCGACCTTCCCCCGGCGGTACTCTCCTCGAGAGCATTGTAGGGGAGGTTATCGTCGGATGACCAGCGCCGAACAACAGGAAGAGTGGCAGACCCGTGCGGTAAGCCTTTTTTCGCGCCAGTGGCAAACTGGGGGTGTGGTATAGAGCCCAGAGACAAAACCCCATCCGCTGTAACACTGGATTAGACGGCTGCCACCTGCACCTACACCAGCAGCTACAACCAAACCGTCGCGATGGTCCCCGGTGGTGGTTGACGACCCGGAACGCCCCGCTAACAGCAACGGGCTGCTTGTACGAGTAGGTTCGGTAAAATGGTTGTCCAAGGTTCAGACCCTTTTTGCACAGGTGGTGGGACCATTCGTCTACCAGTTGTGGACCAAAAATTTCGAAAGGACTTTCTTGTCGGCAGGAATGGAACGGTATCTGTCGAATCGAGTAACCAAGCAAGTTTCGAGCCGGTAGCGAGCCTGCCGGCTATGAGCCTCGTTCCAGTGACATGTGCTTCCGAAGAAGGGGGGCATTTGAAGTGGTATGTACCAATCACCATTTGGTCAACGCGGCACAATCGCTTAGGGCCATAGCACTGGTACGGTCCTTGAAGCCGGCGGAGCTACGGAGACGGACGAAATGAAAGCAGACGCAGCATCAAGCGGGCTGTCCGGGCGGGATGCACTGATCAACACTTAAAGAGTTCCAAGCGAGAGATCACAATGGGGAAATACGTGTACCAGCAACTGTACGAAGAACTGCGTCACCAGATCACAGCCGGGGTCCTGCCCCTGGGTGGACGGTTGCCATCAGAACGAGAATGGGCTCGTCGTTTTGGCGTAAGTCGAGAGACGGTCCGGCAGGCAATTGACCAGCTGCGGCGTGACGGCTTGGTAGAATCCCGACAAGGCAGCGGCACCTATGTCGTTCGGGCAACTCCTTTAGTTAGGACGACGCACAATAGTGCGGCTCTGCTGGGGGTTATAATGCCTGATCTACGTTGGTCTCTTTACCGACAGCTAATGCAGGGGATCGCCCGGCAAGCCAGACAGCACGACCTGGCGGTCCTAGCTCTAGTACACGAAGAGCGAATGGACTATTTTGACGATGCCATCCGCATTGTGATTGAGCAAGGAGTAGTAGCAGCGCTGATCGTGCTACCTCGTAACCTGCGCCGGTTCGATACCACCAGGTTAGACCAAGCTCACATTCCCTACGTGCTATTGTCGCGTGACGACCCAGCGGTTGTCTGCGACAAGGTTGTGATCGATAACGTAGGAATAGGAACAACAGCCACCCGACTACTGCTAGATGCAGGCCAATGCACTCCGATTTTCATCGGCCCACTTGACTATCGAACAGCGTGGGATAGGTTACGAGGATACAGAGAGGCACTGGCAGCAGCAGGTTTGCCTTGCCTATCGGATCAGGTTCTTGACACATCCGATGGTAATGAACCCATGCTGCAGAAAGCCACACGTTTGTTAGAAGGTCTGCTAGCCAAAGGATTCGCATTTGACGGTGTCGTTGCTTTTAACGATGAACATGCGGCGACAACCGTTCAGTGTTTGGTGAGGCATGGCGTTGCAATTCCCGAATCGGTCAAGGTGGTGGGGGTAGACGACCTGGAATTGGCGGCCAGCTGCGTTGTCCCGCTGACTACCATCCGGTTGGACGGTGTTCAAGCTGGCGAGCGGGCCGTGGAGCTTGTGTGGGGCCGCCTGCGGAACCCGAACGCCAAACCAGTCATCGAATATGTACCGGCCACTGTGGTCCAGCGCCAGTCATGCCCAGGGGTTGTTACTGTTAGCGAGCGGATCCTTGAGGGAGGGCCAACTGGTGATCTTGAATCAGAGCTGGTAACAAAAAGGAGGTGACAATGTTCTTTCAAGGAATTGAAGTTTAGCTTCGAAATGCGAGGCTTTGTAACGTTGTTGGCAATCGACCATGTAACGACTGTTTTCAACAAGTTAATTATCAGCTCGCAGAACGAAGGAGGCCTGGGTCGCGATGAAATTGGGTGTAGTGATCTTAGGAAATGGATCGTGGCTGTCGGTAGCTAAAACCAAGTCCGGTATTCACCGCCTTGTTTCTCTGCTCGTTGCAACTGTTATCCTTACCCTTATGCTCGGGATCATTTTGTCACAGGCTCAACCGATATTTGCAGCCAATCCTGAGATAGTGCACTTCACGTATATCGACCATGGCGCCAATTGGCGTGAATACTTGACTGCCATGGCCGAACGATTTAAGTCCGAAACAGGAATCAATGTCAAATTCGTAGTGAGTGGCAACGCTAACGCGTGGCGCGAGAAGTTTACCAGTATGGTAGTGGGTGGGAACCCGCCAGATGTGACAGATGGACACCCTGCTCTTGCCGGGCCATTCATACGGAAGGGGTTCTTCGAGGACCTAAGGCCGTACGTCACCAGAGACAAGGTGCCTATCAACACAATGCCGCCAGCGGCAATAGTAGGTTGTATGGCTCCCGATGGCTCCATGTGGAGCCTCCCTGTCAGTGTGTATCCCGTGGTTACGTGCTTCAATGCGGATATGTTTGCCGAAGCCGGGCTGCTTAACCCACGAGAGCTGGGCGAGAACTGGACATGGGATACCTTCGCCCAGAGCGCCCGGCGGTTGACCGCAGACCTTAACGGTGACGGCGTGACCGACCGCTACGGTACTTTCTTCCTCGCTGATCGCTGGGAGATGCAGGTACAGCAGGCCGGCGGAATGCTATACGATCGGTTCATTCTACCTTCGAGGAGCCTTTTCAACACCCCAGAAGTGCTGAAGGCTGTCAAATGGCTCCACCAACTCCTGGTTGTAGATCGGGTTGAAGCATTGTTTGACCCCGTGTACTCTATATGGAACGGCAGAGCTGCAATGACACTAGGCTTCGCCGCTGGAGGCATCCTCGAGAACTACCGCCGGGCCGGTGCAACGTTCAAGTGGGGCGTGGCTCTGCAGCCAAAGGGGCCGGCCAGCCGCGCGGCACGTGTAAACCCCGATGGTTTCCAAATCGTGGCTACTAGCAAGAACAAAGAAGCTGCCTGGAAGTGGGTGCGTTACCTGGTGGCCGATGTGAACCGGCAGCTGGAGATGTCAAAGTTCACGGGTCGCATGCCATCGTTGAAAGACGCCTTGTTGCAGTATCCCAAAGTTGCACCGGGCCTTCCGGACAACTGGATGGTGTTTTACGAAACCGCATTTGACCCTGCTGGTTATCCAGCATACGCGGTTGATAGCCTTGAGCTAGACAACCTGGTTAAGAGCACGATGGTCAAAGTCTGGAGGGGTGAACTCGCGCCCGAAGTAGCTCTACAGCAGATCCACGAACAGGCGACAAAGCTTCTGAGCCAATAGGGCCAATTTCACCAATACCGGGATGCTCATGCAGTCCCAATGACCGGCATGAGCATCCCAAACCCATGGAGTATGGTCGCTCGTGTTAGCCACCGCAACGCCAAGACTTGTCACGGGTGCGAAAAACACTCTATCTTATGGCAACCACAGCTGTCAAGGAGTTGGGAGGTTCTTCGGACGGGACCAAAAAGGCGAAGGAGGTCAAGGTATGATTGCGCGTATACTGCTGAACCAGCGTCTGGGCGTGAGCGTTGTGGGCCTTCTTTCTGTATTGTTTTTGGTGCAATTAGTATCGGGGAGATGTCTTGGTATGGAACCAGTTGGCGTGATTAAGCTTTCCGATACGCTAAACTCTAACGTGTTTTTCCCTGATGAGGAGGTAAGGATGCGTGTAGTCATCGTTTTTAAAGGCGACCCCGGAATCAATCTCATATCACCTGTTGTGCATTACAGGATTACAGACTATTGGGACAGAGTAGTGTCATCAGGAATGGAGGAATTGCATCAGCCAACGAAACTTGGTGGGTGGGTCGAGATCACTCCGCCACTTCCAAGCGGTCAGGGAATTGGCTGGTTCAAGGTTAACCTCGAACTTAGAGATGGAGACAGGGTGGTCCCCCTGGAGAATCCGGCGCTCGCCACGGGAGAACCAGCCTTCACTTTCGCGGTCGTGTCCAAGCCCGAATCCGGGCCCAAGCCAGATTCATTCTTTGGTGTCTGCGAACACGGGCTCGACGACAATAACGCAGAAGTTATGCATCGCGCGGGGATAAGGTGGGTCAGAACAGACGTCCGGTGGCAGAACATACAGTCGAGCCGTGGATCAGCGTTCAACTGGTCTGAGCTAGACCGAGTAATGGAGACAGCCGAAAAGTTTGGAATTGAAGTGCTACCGATCATAGGTTACACCTCCCCATTCGCCGCGAATAGTTGGGAGGGTGCCCGCAAGGGTGATCCCAGATTTTACCCGCCACGTGCAGAGGACTGGAAAGCCTTTGTCAAGGCGCTTGTAGAACGCTACCGCGATAGGGTGAGCTGCTGGGAAGTCTGGAATGAAGCCAATAACCCCAACTTTTGGCTGGGTACTCCCGCCGATTATTCGAGCCTTCTCCGAGAAGCGTATAAAGAAATAAAGAGCGCGGATCCTGCAGCCTTGGTGTCAGTAGCCGGAACGGGTGGCGTGGATCTGGGTTGGATTCGAAAGGTCGTCAATGCCGGCGGCGGGGCGTACATGGATGTGGTATCTGTCCACCCCTATCGGCAGCCCTCTTCCCCTGAAGCAGGTCTTATAGTGGACCTTGTCCGAACGTGGGGACTAGTACGAAATGAACTTCCTCCCAGAGCGGACGGCAAAGTCGAACGGCAGGTGTGGATCACCGAAATGGGTTATCATACCTTGGGTGACAGTACTGCAGTATCAGAAAAAGACCAAGCACGTTTTCTTGTGAGAGCCATAGTCCAGGCTATGGCTGTTGGCGTCAAGCGTTTCTTTTGGTATGAATTCGCTGACGGTGCGATTGATGCACATGATAAAGAAGCTAACTTCGGGATCGTCCACAGCGATCTGTCGCCCAAGCCGGCGTATGTAGCCTACGCTACGGCAGAGCGGATGCTAGGTGAGGCCCGATATTGCAAAACGCTAGCTTTCAACCAGAGGTCGCTGCGGGCATATACCTTTGAAACGCCCACAGGGAACACACTTGTGGCCTGGACTGCAAGCGGCAGTGAAAGAGTAAAATGGCCAGCAGCAGGTCCAGTGACACTTATCGATATTATGGGCCGAAAACAGACACTCCTTCCTCACGAAGGTACCGTGGAACTCAGCATCACCGAATCTCCTGTCTACTTGGAAGGAATCGACCTATCAGAAATGAAGAACCGAAACATAGCCGTGTTTTCTGACGATCCGTTGGCCGGCGAACTATCAACGACAGGATCAATCACAATAAACCTGGTACAAAACTCAGGCTTTGAGGAAGCAGCACCCAACAGTGATGGACCCGAGGGTTGGAAGCTCGCCATTAATAGAGATTCCCGATTTTCGTGGACTTACGTGAGACATGCAGCCGATTCTCCTGAAGGCGAGGCATACATGCGCCTTAAGAACGAGTTCGAACGTGCACCACATGTATACGGTCGTATGTATTGTTTCGTTCCGGTCGAACCATATACAACGTATCGTATGTCGATCAAGGTACGAACTAAGAGCGCCAAGAGGGCCTTTCTTGGCGGGGGACCAGGATGGAGGGTAAGTATCCAGCTGCCGGAGGACACACAAGGAGAATGGATGACGGTAGAGGGAATTTTCACAACGGGAAGCGAAACATCATGGTACCTCCATATCCTGCTTGACGATGTGAACGAACAGGTTGACGTTGATGATGTTCGAGTTTACAAAATCAGCAATGCGTCTTCTCTCTTGTCCAGCTCAGGGGTTCCTTGATTGGCAGGAACATCTAAAGCAAAAAGCAAGCCGGTCATGCTAGCAAACATCGGCGCTTTCTGACCTCTCTGTCACTAAAACTGCCAACTGAGCGGGAGAACGCTTTCTGCACCAGCTGAACGTTAGCGCAAAGATCATGTTCGTAACGGCGAGGGTCGTCGAGTCTCCATACCGCGTTCACGCTCATCCAGGAAAATTGCAGGACCGGAACGGCGTAGCCGCCGTAGTGCTCCGCTCCTCCGGTCCCGCGACATCACTTTACTTCGGCTCTGGCGAAGAACTTCCTGAGGGCCGGCACCGACAATGTTGTCCCCACGAGCTCGAACTCGCCCTGCAGGCGGATATCTTGCGAGGAAGAACCGACGTAGACCCGCATCTTACCTGGCTCAACCACCTGCCGCAGTGCCGCGTCATGGAAGGCCAGCTGGTCTACATACAGGTAGAACCTGACCTGCCGCCGTTCACCCGACAACAAGCGCACCCGGATGAATCCCTTCAGTTCTTTAACGGGCCGGGTTACGCTCGCCACCGGGTCGCTGATGTACAGTTGAACGACTTCCTCACCGGCCAGATCCCCCACATTGGCCACTTCACACTGGATAAGAACCGCTGCCGGCTCAGTTGCTGCTCCCGCTCCGACTCCTGCTGCATCGCTCCCGGCACCCGCTGCCCCGCTCTCCGCCGGCAACTCCACCGTCTCCGGTGTGATCTTCAGGTTGCCGTACTCAAACCGGGTGTAGCTGAGGCCGTGACCAAACGGGAAGAGGGGCCGGGAGTCCTGCGACACATACTTGCCCCAAGACGAGGGCCGGCGGTTGTAGTAGACGGGGATCTGGCCCACAGACCTGGGGAAAGAGACCGGAAGCTTCCCGCTCGGATTGTAGTCACCAAAGAGCACGTCGGCGACGGCCCGGCCGCCTTCCTCGCCCGGCAGCCAGGCTTCCACGATGGCGGGCAGGTGCGCGGCCTCCCATTCCAGAGCAAGCGGACGGCCGTTGACCAGCACCAGCACGACGGGCGTCCCGGTCTCCCAAACGGCCCGGATCAGTTCCCGCTGTACACCGGTGAGCTCCAGATCAGCCACATCCCGACCTTCGCCGGTGGTGTCCGAGGGCCCCAGGCCAGACTTTTCGCCCACCACGAGTACGGCTACCTGTGCCTGCCGGGCAATCTCCACCGCGGCTGCGATCCCGGAGCGGTCCTCGCCCGTTATCTCACAACCTTTGGCGTAAAGAACCCTGGTCCGCGGTGACACCCTCTCCTGGATTCCTTCGAGTATGCTCACTACCCGCAGTGCTTCCTGCCCCAGTGAACGGTGCGCGATAAACGAATAGTCACCCAGGAGGTTTCGCCCGCTGTCGGCGTTCGGGCCGATTACGGCGATCGACTCGATGTCAGGCGACAGGGGTAGAATCGGTCTGGCTGCGCCGTCATGGTCCGATGCAGAGGCGCCGCCGACGGGCTCGTTCTTCAGTAACACGATGGACTCCCGGGCCACTTGCCGGGCCACTTTCCCGCTGGCCGGCCGTCTCGAAGAGCTCGGCTACCCTCTCTTCATCCACGTACGGGTTCTCAAACAGACCCAGCTTGAACTTGTAGCGCAGATGTCGACGAACCGCCTCGTCGACCAGCTCCTCAGATACGAGACCCTCGCGCACGGCTTCGATGAGCGGTGCACCGTAGCAATCAACCCCGGGCAGCTCCACGTCGATGCCGGCCACCAGCGCTTTAATCGCCGCCTCTTTCTTGCTGGCCGCCACTTTGTGGTACCCGCGCAGCATGTCGATGGCCGCATAATCGGAGACGACGTAACCGTCAAAACCCCACTCCCCGCGCAGGATGTCGGTGAGCAGGCGGCGGGAGGCAGCACACGGTTCACCATCAAGATCGTGGTAAGCATTCATCAGCGAGCCGGCCCGTGCTTCCTTAATCGCCACTTCGAAAGGATAGAGGAAGGTGTCCTGGAGCTCTCGCTCGCCCACGTGAATGGGAGCACAGTTGCGGCCGCCTTCGGAGAAGGGATAGGCCACAAAATGTTTGACCGTGGCGACGATGCCTTTGGCGAGATCATCGCCCTGCAATCCCCGGATGTAGGCGGTGGCGATGGCGGCAACCAGGTAGGGGTCTTCGCCAAAGGTCTCTTCGACCCGACCCCAGCGGGGGTCGCGGGCTACGTCCAGCAGCGGGGCGAGGCCCTGGTGTGCGCCGGTGGCCCGCATCTGCTGGCGGATGATGGAGGCCACCTGCCGAATCAGGTCGGGGTCCCAGGTGGAGGCCATGCCGATGGCTTGCGGAAAGGTTGTCGCCCCCTTGGCCATAAACCCGCTCAGGCACTCCTCATGAATGAGGGCCGGGATTCCGAGCCGGGTCTCTTCCACCAGGCACCGCTGCACGGCATTGACGACAGCGGCCACCCGGGTGGGGCTGAGCTCGCTGCCACCGGCCGGCCGCGTGATCTGGCCAATGCCGCAGGCCAGGTACTGCCTGGCCTTTTCCCTGTCAAACTGGGCCATCTCGCCTTCTCCTGACAGGAGGTTCCCGATCCAGTACGACCCGAGCTGGGCCACCTTCTCCTCCAGTGTCATGTGGGAGAGGAGATCGTTGACCCTTTCTTCCACCGGCAGCTTCGGATCACGAAAACGGAAGGTACTGCTACTGCCACCGCTGCCACCGCCATGGCTTGCGCCATGACTTGCGCCTCCGCCACCGGCGTGTCCGGCGGCACAGTCCGGGCCTTGGTCACGGGCATCGCAGTGCGGCGCTTGCTGCTTCTGGTTCCCCAAGACTCCCTCCCTGGGCCGGTACTTGCACCGGCGCTACTTTTGCTTTCCACCGCTCGGCATTAGGGATCCTCGCGGTTAGCTCCGAAGGCCGAGAAATCCGGTGTGTCAGTGATAATGAGGGGACGAACCGGGGTACCATCGCTCCACCGACCCATAAACCTCTGCTGCTCCGTGTTCCCCAGGGCATACTCCCGATCTTTCCCGTAATACACCGCCCCTATCAGGGCATCGGCCAGCTTCCAGTAGCCGAAGTAGTCGAGGGCATCGGTCTCGAAATCGCCTAGCGCCGCCTCAAGCATTGGAGAAAAGCCGCGTCCGGCGGCACAAGGAGAGAAGTGATCGGCAACCAGGGCCGGCCGTCCATGGTCGTCGCTCTGAACGATAACGAAATCCTTGTTCGCGTCCGGGATATGAGCGAAAGCGAGCCACATCTCGCGGGCGGTGCTGACCACAAGCGCTTCCGGCCGGTCGCCCACAACCAGCAGAAGCAAAGTTTCGGGGGAGATCTCGTGGTAGTGGGATAGTTCCATAATCGAGGGATAGTCGCGACCTGCGTATCTCCCCTCCGAGTCTCCCGGTTCAATGAGCAAGAGTGCCGCAACGGACGGCAGGCGGAAAAGCCCGCTACCCGCATCGGAAGAGGCGCGGGCGGCCAGATTGGCGGCCAGTACCGCCCCGAGAGAGTGGCCGATGATAACAACCTTTTCTCCGTCCGGAGATACATGCCGCCCGTCGGGGTCGTGCAGGCGTCGCCAGGCATCCTCCACCGCTGCCTGCGCTGCCGCTGTCATACCGGCCGGATCGCTGTTAAAGGCCTCCTGGTACCTGGGGTAGATAATTACGTTGCCCCGGCGGACCAGGTGGTCGATCCAGCGGCGGTAGGGTTCGGGGTCCCAAGCACCCCATCCGTGTAGAAGGATCACAACCGGTGCCCGCTCGGGCCGGGGGTTATCCGGTTCAAACAGCCAGTAACCCTCTGCGCCACGCCCAAAGAATCCGACCCGCACGCTTTCATGCCGGTACTCCTTTCCCCCGGGACCGGCTGCCGGCTGCAGCGGTGGAGCAGCCACCTGCGTCGTCATCAGTGAACCGATGACGACCAGCAGGCTAAAGAAGAAAGCAAGGGTCAGCTCGCGCACTATAACACCCCAGGGTCCTATTCACCCTCGCACTCATTTTTCGTACGGTTGCCCGTCGGCGGCCGGCGGTACGGCCCGCCCGACGATGCCCGACACCACCACCATGGTTGCAAGGTAAGGAGCCATGAGCAGGAATTCGGATGGTATCGGTATCCCTAGAATCTGCAGCTTGGTCTGGAGCGAATCGGCAAAGCCGAAGAGCAGTGATGCAGAGAACGCGCCCACTGGCGTCCACTTCCCGAAGATCATGGCAGCCAGGCCGATAAACCCCCGGCCGGCAGTCATCAACTCGTCAAACCTGCCCACCGATCCCAGGGTGAAGTACGCGCCACCCAAGCCTGCGATCATGCCCCCCAGGATCACGCTGATGTACCGGACCTTGGCCACGTTAATGCCTAGCGTATCAGCGGCCCGCGGATGCTCCCCTACGGCTCTGATCCGCAAACCAAAACGGGTACGGAAAAGCAGGATGTGTAACCCCACCACCAGCGCTACGGCAATGTAGAAGAAAAGATTACCCTCAAACAAGAGCGGCCCGAGGAGCGGAATCCGCCCGAGCAGCGGAATGGACAGGTTGGGAAACGTGCCCGAGTTATTCAACCACTCAATCTCCTGCAGGAAACGGGCACTCAGATAGCTCGTCACGCCGGTGGCAAAGATGTTGATGACCGTGCCGCTCACGATCTGGTCCACCCGGTAGCGGATGGCAAGCCCTGCATGGACGGCGGCCAGTAAAGCCCCGGTAGCAATGGCTAAGACAAGCCCCACGAGGAGACTGCCTGAAACCGAAGCCGCCACCACTGACGTAAAGGCCGCCCCTAACATCATGCCTTCTATCGCGATATTGACAACTCCCGATCTTTCACAAATCACTCCGCTGAGAGCGGCCAGCGTAATGGGGACGGCCCGCACCAGCGTCGCCTGCAACATTCCAAGCAGATTGAGGGATTGGCCGGCCGTCGCCCACACAAGGAAGGTGACTACTAGCGAGAGGAAAGAGAGGCCGATGACCAGATTGGCAGAACGGATCCGACCGGCCGCATACCCCATACCCGCGCCGACAGTCAAGAGCAGGAAGAGGTAGAGGGTGGGATCGACGGGCACGGATAGGGGTCTGAGCGGCGCCGCCTGGGAAACACCTCCCGGCGTAAAGGTAAACACCGCTTCGCCCCCGGGGGAGGTACGCAGAAACCCAAGGACGATGACCAGCATGACCAGAAAGGCGACCACCACCGGGGTTCGGGCCGGACGGCCGGCGATCGGACCAGTCTCGGCCCACATCCCCGGTCGGCCGCCGCGTTCTACCTGACCCACCTCGTGGCTGATCAACGGCCCCACCCCCTCGTGAACAGTTCAGCACCGACCTTCCCCTGGGAGCGCAGCCGGTAGAGCCCGCGCACCAGTGCTTCCGCCGCGACGAAGGCGATGACAAGCGCCTGGATTATCGTGATTATGTCGATGGGAATACCTGCCGCCGACTGCATGCGGGTGGCGCCGCTGCGCAGGACGCCGAAGAGCAAAGCCGCGGCTACTACACCGGCCGGATGGCTCTTGCCCAGCAACGCCAGGGCAATACTGTCAAACCCGTATCCGGCCGAAAAGCCCTGGCCCAACCAGTGATCGACACCCAGAACCTGGCTTGCTCCGGCCAAACCGGCCAGTGCACCGCTGAGCGCCATGGTGACCACGTATGTACGGCCCACATTTATGCCTGCCACCCGGGCCGCGTGTGGATTCGCCCCCACGCTGCGCATCTCAAAACCCAGGGTTGAACGGAAAAGCAGGTAGTACACCCCTACGGCCGCGGCAATAGCCAGGAAGAAGCCGGCATGCAGCCGCAGCGGTTCAGCAAAGAGGCGGGGCAGATAGGCGGTGGGCTGGATCTCCGGCGTAATAGGCACCCATCCCGGGCGCTTCATCGGGCCGTTGATCAGCCAGTCGCTCAATCGGAAGGCTACGTAGTTGAGCATGATGGTGTTGACGACCTCGTGTGCCCCGGTGCGGGCCTTCAAGTAGCCGGGTATGGCGGCCCAAACACCACCCGCCAGCGCCCCGGCCAACACGGCCAGCGTAACATGAAGCACCGCTGGTATCCCGCTAAAGGCATAACCCACCCAGACCGAAGCCAGCGCTCCCATGAAAAGCTGCCCTTCAGCACCAATATTGAAAAGGCCGGCCTTAAAGCCCAGCGCCACGGCCAGGCCGGCGAAAATGTAGGGAGTAGCGGCGACGAGACTTTCGGAAATGGCGTAAGGGCTCCCCAGCGCCCCGTCAAAGAGGGCCTGGTAAGCCTGGCTGATGCTCGCCCACATGGCGGCCAACAGAGCAGCCGGGTTGGACGTAACCTGAGCCCAGGCGTCGATCACTCTCTGGTCGGTAACGATGACAATAACCGCTCCCAGGAGCAACCCGGTCAGAACCGCCAGGAGCGGCACGGCGCTGCGGGAGAGCATCTCCAGCACCGGCCCGGAGCCTGCCGGTGCGAATCGTTCTTCTTGCTTTCCCCGCTCCCCTCGCGTTTCTCTTTTCATGCTGCTACCCCCACTCCGGCCATGAGCAGGCCAAGTTTCTCTCTGTCCGCCCCGGCAGCCGACATCTCGCCTACCACTTTTCCGCGGAAGAAGACCACAATACGATCGGACAGAGCCAGAATCTCATCCAACTCGGTGGAAACGAAGAGGATGGCACAGCCGGCATCCCGGGCCTGAACAATGCGGCGGTGAATATACTCGATTGAGCCCACATCCAGTCCACGGGTCGGTTGCAGGGCAAGGAGCAACCGAATCTGCCGCGACAATTCCCGGGCCATGATCACCTTCTGCTGGTTTCCCCCGGAAAGTGAACTGACCGGTGCGAGCACTGATCCCGCCCGAATGTCGAACATCTCGCTCAACTTCTCTGCCCGCTCCCGGATCGCCTGCCGGTTGAGCCATCCCCGCCGGGCCACCGGCGGTTGGTAGTAAGTGTTGAGGATCAGATTGTCCTCAATGGCAAAAGGAAGTATCAGCCCATCCCGCTGCCGGTCTTCGGGCACATAGCCCATGCCCATCTCGGTCCGCTGGCGGGGCGGGTATCCGGTGACGTCGCGGCCCAGGAAAAAGACTTTGCCAGCCAGGGGTGGACGCAGGCCGAACAGCGACTCCATGAATTCGGTCTGCCCGTTGCCCTGGACGCCGGCGATTCCCACAATCTCACCCGCCCGCACCGTAAGCGAAACACCCCGCACTACCGGACGCCCCTGTTCGCCGGCAACCCAGAGATCCTCCACCTGCAAGACGGGCTCGGCCGGCCGTGCGGGCGCTTTTTCGACAGTCAGCTCGACTTCGCGACCTACCATCATCTCGGCCAGTTTATCCTCAGTAGCTTCTGCGGGCCGGACCGTGCCTACCACCCGGCCTCGCCGCAGGACAGTAATCCGATCTGCCAGCTCCAGGGCTTCTTTCAATTTGTGAGTGATGAAGATAAGAGAATGGCCGGCCGCCGCCAGGCTCTTTAAGATTGTGAAAAGCTCTTTGACTTCCTGGGGGGTTAGAACTGCGGTCGGTTCGTCGAGGATGAGGATATCAGCTTCGCGGTAAAGTAACTTGATGATCTCGACCCGCTGCTGAATTCCGACGGGAAGCTCTCCCACCAGCGCTTCCGGATCAACGGCCAACCCATACTTCTCCGAAATGCTGCGAATCCGTGCGGCTGCTTTCTCTCGATCCAGAAAGTAGCGATGCCGAACCTCTTCCCGGCCCAACATCACGTTCTCGGTTACCGTCATCACCGGGATCAGCATGAAATGCTGGTGCACCATACCAATGCCAAGGTTGATGGCATCCGCAGGGCTGTTAAACCGTACCGGCTTCCCCCGCACCTTGATAGTGCCCGAGTCAGGGGCAAGCAGGCCGTAGAGCACGTTCATCAACGTCGTCTTACCCGCCCCGTTCTCCCCCAGGATAGCCAGAATCTCGCCTTTATACAGGTCAAGATCGACATGATCGTTGGCCAGAACGCCAGGGAATTGTTTGACAATCTGCTGCAGTTCGAGGACGGGTTGCTCCATACTCAGGCCTCCGTTCGTAAGAAAGGGGGCTGGCGGACACCAGCCTGACGACGGCGCGGCGCTGCCAAACCCCCTCTTCTCAGTCAGACTCAGCCTTTGCCCATCGTGAACCGTACTCTCTCTTGCGGCTTAACGCCCGAGGATTGCCGCAATGTCGATCTCGCCCTTGATGATCTTCTGGCGGATCTGCTCGAGCTCCTGCGTCAACCAGCGAGGCACCTGGTTGGCAAACTCATGGGTGGGGGCAATGTCGACACCGCCATTGGCGAGGGTGCCGACATAGACGCCGCCCTTGAAAGTGCCCTGCTTGACCGCTTTGATCGCCTCGAAGACGGCGACATCCATCTTCTTGACCACGCTGGTCAGGAAAACTTCCTTGAATTCAGGAGCGCTCACATACCAGTCGGTGTCAACGCCAATGATCATCTTTTTGCGAGCCTTGGCCGCTGCTGCCGCACCGAGTCCCACCGGACCGGCCACCGGCATCACGATGTCGGCGCCCTCGTCAAAGAGGGATTCAGCCATCCGCCGTCCGTCGTCAGTGCTCTCGAAGTTGCCCACGAAGAGACCCTTCTGAGTCTTGGCATTCCACCCCAAGAGTTTGACGTTGGTCTTGTGCACCTGGTTGTAATACTTGATCCCGGCCTCAAATCCGTCCATGAAGATGGTGACCGGCGGGATCGCAATACCGCCAAATGTACCAACAATTCCTGTCTTAGTCATGCCCGCCGCCAGGTATCCGGCCAGGAAAGCCGCCTGGTCCGTGGCAAAAGTTAGCCCCAGGACGTTGGGCATCGGCTTATCATACGCATAGTCCACAATCGCAAACTTGGTGTTGGGATTGCGACGGGCAAACTCAGCAGTGGCATCGGCCAGCATGAAACCGACGGTAACGATCATGTCATACTTCTGGCTGATGAATTCCTGAATGTTCTTGGGATAGTCAGACTGCTGCTGAGACTCGAGATACCGGCCTTCGACCCCCAGCTCCTTGATGGCACGGGCAACCCCCTGCCAGCTCGTAGCGTTGAAGCTCTTGTCATCGATACCGCCCATATCGGTGACCATGCCGACCCGCAGCTTGGTCGCGGCCAGAGCCGCACCGCCGGGAAACGCCGCTGACAACGCCATCGCCAAGGCCAGGACCAGGAGACCCAACCGTAGTAGTGATGGACGCATAATTTAACCTCCTTTGTCCGCATCTTCACAAGGTGCTATATACAGACATGATTGCTACCCTACCGATTCTCCGTCGGCGGGCAACCTCCTGCCCTGGTGCAGGCTGATTGTAATTCCCAATGCCATCACCCGATCAGCAGGCCGAGCACAGCCCCTCCCAGGAGTACCAGCAGCGGGTCAACCCTGGTGAAAGCCAGTACCGCCACGCCGACAACGGCGATGAAACCGGAAGTGAGATCCACAACCGACGTGGACCAGGTAGAAATAGCCGCCATGATTATCAGCACCACTGTCGCGGGGCGGATTCCGGCCAGCAGATCGTGAACAACCGGCAGTTCACGATAACGATAGAAGAGCCAGGATAACAGCAAGACAATCAGCGCCGACGGCAGCACAACTCCCGCCGTTGCAGCAATGCTGCCCGGAATCCCTGCTACTTTGTATCCCACAAAGGTTGCCGAGTTGATGGCCACCGGTCCGGGGGTCGCCTGTGATATGGCCACCACATCGATAAATTGCTCCAGTGTGAGCCAGTGATGAGCATCGATGATCTCCCGTTCAATGAGAGGAATCATAGCGTAGCCTCCGCCGAAGCTGAAGGCGCCAATGCGCAAGAAAGTGGTGAACAACTCGAGCAGAACCACTCTACTTCCTCCTGGCCAGCCGGCGCAGGAGGAATCCCCGCAGGAGTCCTGCTGCACCGGCCAGCAGAATCAGAAGAATGGGGTGAAGATCAAACAAGAGCATGGCCAGCAGGCCAAAAGTCGCGACGGCCAGGGAAAAAGCCCGGTATTCATCCTGGTCAGCCGCGCCCCGGCCTGTCCCACTCGCCTGCTGACAAGTACGACTTGTCTCAACTCCGGTCTTTGCGCCTCGTCCTCCCCGCAGTCGAAAGACGTCCCGGCCCACCTGCCACAGCGCGATGGCGATCAACGAGAAAACCACCGGTCGCAGGCCGCGGAAGACGCGGATGACATAGGGGTTATCCTGTATGCCCAGGAAGAACATGGCGACGAGGATGATGACTATCAGCGAGGGCAAAGTCGCCCCCAGGATTGCCACTGCCGCTCCCCCGATGCCGGCGATACGATACCCGGTAAAGGTGGCGGCATTGATGGCAATCACCCCGGGAGCGCTCTGGGCAAGTGCCAGCATATCAGCGAGTTCCTCGGGTTCAAGCCATGAACGCTTCTCACCAAGCTCACGACGGATGAGCGGCAACATGGCGTAACCGCCGCCAAAAGTGAACGCGCCGATCTTGAAGAAGACACCAAACAGCTGAAGGATGATTCTCTCGCGCTGAGCCATTCTAGTTCGATCTTTTCCGTCTCCTCTCATTTTTTCGATTGCGATCCTCCACCGAGGCGTGGTATCTTCTAGACTGGATGCTATTTCCTGTTGAGAGGAGCTGCAACTTTTGGGGGCTTCCCTCTGGCTGGTGGTAACTGCGGACGTGATCCGTTCACGCAGGCTGACTCCCCAGGCCGAAGCTCAGGAACGTATTGTGACAGCGCTCGCCGCTTTCAATCAGTCACCGATCCTGGGCGTTGACCGGTCGCACCTGGCCACCAAGTTCACACTCGGACGTGGAGATGAGATCCAGGGTGTACTGGCGGCCACCGCTCCCCTTCTCCCCATTCTACGGCACCTGCGCTACGCTTTGCAGCCGGCCCGCCTGCGTATCGGCGTCGGCCTGGGAACCATCGAGACCCCCATCAATCCGGAAAGCTCGTGGCAGATGGACGGTCCCGCTTTCCATCTGGTTCGCACGGCTCTGGAAGAGCTCGGACACACGGTTTTACCTCGCACCCGGCTTCGTATCGGTATCCGCTACTGGCTTGACGAAGAGCAGCGGGTCGAACGGGAGCTCAATGCTCTGCTCAGCCTGTACGACGAAATCACCAGGCGCTGGACGACCGAACAGTGGCATGCCGTGATGGCGGTGGAGGAGACCCGTACCTTGCGCGCGTCCGCGGACATTCTTGGCGTCGCGAAGCAGAACGTCCACAAGCGGCTACGGGCAGCCGGGTGGGGCCCGGTCCAGGAAGCAGAAGCCCTGGTCACAGCGGAACCAAACCGGTTATTGGGCTATCTGTCGTCACCCGCACCAGGGTGAAATCATTGAATCGCCGTCTTGAGGGTGACGCAAGGGGGGCAAGGGTTGTGAACTCTGTTCTCCCGCTCTTCGTTTGGCTGGCAGTCATCCATGGCCTGGTCGAGTTCTCACCCTTACGGCCGGGAGAGTACTGGCTGCTAAAACTGCAGCCGGCCGCGCCTCTCTCCGACGAACTGACTCCGTCTACCCGTTGGGGATGGTTTCGCCAGCTCGGCTCGCACGCGGCGGCGATCGGCATACTGATGCTGCTCCTTGCAGGCAGGAATCTCCTCGACCCAACCGCCCGGCATTTTGCTGCCATATCGCTTCGGCTTGCCTGGCCCTGGTTCATTCTGCTAACCGTGGGCTTGCACGTAGCCGTCGACCTGGGTACTCGCCTTATTCCGTCTTCTCTGCGGCTCCCCCGATCCCACCCATTATGCCTGGGCCTTCACCCTCAGCCAGGCAGTTCATTATGCGACTCTCTGCTACCTCGCAGCCTTTACCGTTGAACCCGGTCCGGTTTTGATCACCGATTGGACGAGTGGCCGGGATTGGACGAACCTGCTCTCACCGATGCTCCCCGGCCAAGTCCATTGCGCGTTTTCGCGAGCTGGAAGACCGCCAGTTTGCCGAGTACTACCTCGTCGGCACCCTGCTCAGCCTCACACTCGCCACCACCGGTTATCTGGCCTTGCAGTTGCTGGCCAATGCCCTTCCTCTCCCTCCCGGCTGACTCGCTTTCACCGGACCAGTTTCGCCGCGCCGATAGCGCTCGATCGGACGAGCCAGTCGGGCAGGCGGGGGTCGCATGCCCCCCCCGCCCTCTCACGCCCCAACAGCCCGGCCGGTGGATCAGCACTACCAATCAGAACGCCCACTCGAAATCTCGCACTTCGGGATGGCGAAGTAAGGCTTCCTTCATCACCCGGCTGATCCTCTCCAGCGCCTCGGGTGTCCTACCCTCACAGCGGGCAACGATGACGGGCTGCGTGTTGGAGGCGCGAACCAGTCCCCATCCGTCGGCAAAAACCACTCGTGCCCCATCCACGTCGATAACCTCTATTACCTCGGGACGGCCGCGGAACTCGTCCCGCAGCGCCGCCACCACGCGGAACTTCCCATCCTCTGTGGTAGGAACCCGGGTCTCGGCGGTGCTGTAGTAATGGGGAATTGTCTGTCGCATTTGCGACAGCCTGAGATCGGAATGGGAGAGGATCCGCAGAAGCCGCCCGGCGGCGTAAAAGGCATCATCAAAGCCGTAATACTCGTCAGCAAAGAACATGTGGCCGGACATCTCGCCGGTGAAGACGGCGCCCAGCTCCTTCATCTTAGCTTTGATGAGAGAGTGCCCGGTCTTGTACCAGAGAGGCCGCCCGCCCAGGCGCTCTATCTCCTCTACCAGTGCCTGGGAACACTTCACTTCCGTGATCGCCACCGCTCCCGGATGCCGCGGCAGGATCTCCCGCCAGTAGAGGATCATCAGCTCGTCTCCCCAGAGGATCTTCCCCTGATCGTCCACGACGCCAATCCGATCGGCGTCGCCGTCGAAGCCGATCCCCACGTCAGCCCCTTGTTCGACCACTGTCTGCTGCAGGTCACGCATATTGGCACTGACGGTCGGATCCGGCTCATGATGGGGAAAGTGCCCGTCCGACTCGCAATAGAGCGGCACAACGTCGCAACCAAGCCGCTGCAGATATTCGACGGCAAAAAGGCTCGCCGTTCCGTTGCCGCAATCTACGACGACCTTGAGCCGACGCGGCCCGAGCTTGATCTTCTCCGTCAGCATTTTGAGATACGAGGGGGCTACATCGACCAGGTCGAGCTTGCCCCTCTGCTCAGCCCGGAGGGGGCATCCCCGTGCTGTCTCCTCAGCCAGCAACTCCTCGGCCTGCTTGCGCAGCCGCTGAATCTCCTCACCATAGATGGTGGCAAAGCCCAGTGCCACCTTGAGCCCGTTGTACTGCGGAGGATTGTGACTCGCGGTTATCATCACCCCCGCATTGATCCCCAGGTCTATCCGGGCGTAGTAGAAGAGTGGGGTTGTCACCACTCCCAGATCGACCACATCCATGCCGCTTCCAAGGAGGTTATCCACCAGGGCATCGCGCAGACCGTCCGAGCTTAGGCGGTTGTCGCGCCCCACCAGTACCCGTCTTTCTCCTGCCTGCTGAAAATAGCGGGCAAGAACCCGACCCAGCAACCCCATCACTTCCGGGGTAAGCTGCGTTGCGGTAAGCCCGCGTAAGTCGTACTCCCTGAAGATCTCGGCCGGCACCGCGCCCGGCAGGCCCGGTGGCTTCAACCCTGACATCCACACACCCATCCTCTCTGTGAGCGTTCTTGATACCTATCATACCTGCCTCCAGCGTATCAACGGCAGTGCCCGATCCACGGATCTGTACCGCTGCCTTGCCCCGACTGGCAGGAGACGCCCGGCTATCCTGTGACAAATGTCCCACATGGAGCGGGACATTTATCATGCCAATCCAGAGGATATACCCTGGTTGCCGTACTGTGAAGACTGTAACATGATTACCGGATGGGGTCCGACGATCCTCATCTAGGCTGAGAGGGGGAGAAAACATGCTGGGCGTCAAGCGGGCGCTCCTTACACTTATCCGTGTGTACGTCGGTTTCCAGTGGCTCGAGTCTGGTTGGGAGAAGCTTCACAACCCGGTCTGGGTCGGCGAGAAGGCAGGCACTGCCATCAACGGGTTCTTCAACGCGGCGATCGCTAAGGCTACCGGCGAGCATCCGGCGGTCCAGAGCTGGTACGCCTGGTTTCTGAAGAATGTGGCCCAGCCTTCTGCCGGGTTCTTCACTTACCTTATTCCCATCGGCGAGTTCCTGGTCGGGCTCGCCCTGGTTGCAGGCGCCCTTACCACCTTTGCTGCGATTATGGGCGCATTCATGAACCTCAACTTTATGCTGGCCGGCACTACCAGCACGAACCCGATTCTCTACACGCTACAGATCCTGATCATCGCCGGCGGTGCGGCCGCCGGGTACTACGGGCTCGACTACTTCCTCCTGCCCTACATCCGTCCCTACTGGAACCGAATCCGCCAGGCATTCCGACTCTCCAGCTCTGATCTGGGCGTAGCTTCCGCCAAGGAAGCCCGGTAACAAAGCAACGCAACCTGACCTGATCATCAGAGGAAAGAGGAGGGGCAAGCCCCTCCTCTTTTTGGTCTTTCCGGCCTGGCTACGATCGGCCTCGTCTGTACCCCGCTCACACTCCCGCATACCTCTTTCATAAACTGAATTGCATCCTCCTTGGCTTTTGCGGCAGGCCGGGGAAAGACAAGGGAGCGCCACGTCCCTTTGGCAGCAGCCGAACCTTTAAGGAAGGGAGCACTGACTATGAGTGAGGAGGGAGTTCGCCTTACCAACTTGAAGGGGCGCCCGATCCTGGCGGTGGACACCGGCCGGGAAGTGGCCCGCGTGGTTCAGGCGCTCTTCCACCCTCTCAGCCTGCGGCTAGAAGGTTTTCTCTGCGAGATCTCGCCGGCCCTGGAAGACGCCGGGGATGATGCCACCCTGGCAGCAGGCCCCTATCGCCTGCTCGGCCTGAAGGATCTTGTGGCGATCGGACCGCACGCGATCACTGTCAACTCCGCCGCCAGTCTCAGCCTCCCGCCCGCGCGGCAGGCGTTGGCAGCCCTGGTAAACTGGGAACGGATCGTGCTTTCACGCCAGAGCCAGAGCGGTCCGGCCCGGGCACCCCGATCCGTACCCGTTCTCGACTGGTTGGCCCTCCGACCGGGCACTCACCTGCGCCATCGCCACCCGGCCCGACCGTATAACCTGCCCTACCAGGGACTGGCCTTTGGCATCCCCGCCCCCTCACAACCGCCACCCGAGCTGGACCACCTGCCCGTTCTCACCGACCGGGGGGAGCAGATCGGCGAGCTAAAGGATCTGCTGGTCGACCCCAAATCGGGCCGGCTTGCCGGGCTGCTGGTGCGTGACACAGGTTTCCTTCGCCGTTTCCTTTCACCTATGTTGATACCGGCAACCCGGGTGCGCTCCATCGGCCCTGATGCCTGCATCGTTCGGACGGCCACCGAGGAAACAGAATGAGAATCGGGAGCCCTGCGGGCGTAGCAGCCAGCCGCACGGGGTTGTTACCGCTATCGCAGACAGGCGGCCAGAATCGCCTTGTGCGCGTGCAGCCGGTTCTCTGCCTGGTCGAAGATGACCGAGGTCGGCCCGTCCAGCACATCGTCGGTAGCCTCTTCGCCCCGATGAGCGGGCAGGCAGTGCATGACCAGCGCTCCCGGGGCGGCCAGGTCTAACAAGGCAGTATTCACCTGGTACGGCCGCAGGCGTGCCCGTTTGGCCTCAACCTCTTCCCCTGCCCCCTCTTGCCCCATGCTGACCCAGGTATCGGTGTAGACCGCTTCGGCACCCTTGACCGCCTCGCGCGGGTCCTGCACCCACTCCACCCGCCCGCCGTACCGGGCTGCCAGTTGCCGGGCTTCAGCCAGAACAGCAGGATCGGGCCCGTGCTCGGCCGGGGTCGCCACCACCATCTCCATCCCCATCAGAGCTGCTCCGAACATGAGCGAATGGGTCATGTTGTTGCCATCGCCCACGTAAGCAAGACGATGACCGCGCAGGCTCCCCCACTTTTCCCGCAACGTAACGAGATCGGCCAGGACCTGTGTGGGGTGGAAGAGGTCGGTCAGGCCGTTGATCACCGGCACAGAAGCGTACCGGGCCATCTCTTCCACCTCTTCCTGGCGGAAAGTGCGGATTACGATGCCATGAACCATACGCGACAAGACCCGAGCTGTGTCCGGCAGACTCTCGCCCCGGTGCAGCTGAATCTCGTTCGCGCTAAGGTAGAGGGCATGGCCTCCCAACTCGGTCATACCAACCTCGAATGCCACTCGCGTCCTGGTTGAAGGTTTGCGGAAAATCATGGCCAGAGAACGCCCGCCCAGTATCGGGTGTGGTTCTCCTCGGCTTCTTGCCTGCTTCAAAGCCAAGGCCAGGTCAATCAGAGCTTCGATCTGCCCGGGCGTAAAATCACGCAAAGAAAGGAAGTCCCGTCCCGCCAATCCCCGGATGATCTCCGTGTTTAAGAGCTCCTGCCAGTGCTTTACGGATACTGTCGTATGAGACTGCTGCTCCTCCATGGTCCACCCTCCATCTCGACATCTGCCAACCTCCGCGCCGGCGTCCGCTGCAGGGCGCGCAGCTCAGCCAGCTTTGGCAGCTTTCTCCTTCGTCCCCGGCTTCTGCTCAGTTCCCTGTCCGGCCTGCCCCTCGTCCGCAGGCTGGACTTCACCTGTCTTTTCTTCTTCCCCTTGCGCCGGGCTGCTCGCCTCCGGCCCTCCCGTTGCCGGAGCTGCCGGCAGGAGCGCCGCAGCCAGGACCTCGTGCATCTCCCGCACCAGGCGAATGTCGAGCTTCCGCCTGACACTGGCGGGTATCAGACTCAGGTCCTTTTCGTTGTCAGCCGGGATCAGAACCGTCTTGATGCCTGCCCGGGCAGCCGCCAGCAGTTTCTCCTTCAACCCTCCGACCGGCAACACTCTCCCGCGCAGGGTGATCTCCCCGGTCATGGCCACATCCCGCCGAACCGGCCGCCCTGTCAGCGCCGAAGCTAGAGCGGTGGCCATGGTGATCCCCGCCGACGGCCCGTCTTTGGGGATTGACCCCTCCGGTACGTGAATATGGATATCCATCCGGTCGGGAAAGTCCGCAGTGATCTGCAGCGCTTCTCGTTGTGAACGGATGTACGTATGGGCGGCCTGCGCCGACTCCCGCATCACCTCACCCAGCTTGCCGGTGAGCACAAACCTTCCCATGCCGGGCGCTACAACCACCTCGATGGAAAGTATATCCCCGCCCACTTCGGTGTAGGCCAGACCGGTCGCGACCCCCACCCGGTCTTCACCCTCCACCTCGCCAAAGCGGAAAAGCGGGGCTCCCAGGTATTTCTTGAGGTGAGACCGGCCAATGACCAGTTTCTTCTGGCTCGGGCCCGCCTCCACCAGATGCAAGGCGATACGCCGGCACAATTTACCAAGTTGCCTTTCGAGCTGGCGCACACCTGCCTCTCGCGTGTATTTCCGTATGATATCCCGCAGAGCGCTGTCCGCCAGGCTGACCGTATCTTCCGACAGACCGTTCTCTCGCATCTGCTTGGGCCAGAGGTACCGGCGACCGATCTGAAACTTCTCGTCTTCCGTATAGCCCGAGATCTCGATCACTTCCAGCCGGTCCAGGAGCGGGCGCGGTATCCCCCCCAGATAGTTGGCCGTCGTAATAAACAGCACCTCGCTCAGGTTGACCGGCACCTCCAGGTAGTGGTCGGAGAAGGCCCGGTTCTGTTCGGGGTCGAGCACCTCCAGTAAGGCCGAGGCCGGGTCACCCCGCACATCCATCCCCATCTTGTCGATCTCGTCCAGTAAGAGGACGGGGTTGATCGTTCCCGCCTGCTTGAGTGCTTGCACGATGCGACCCGGAAGTGCTCCCACGTAAGTGCGGCGATGCCCGCGTATCTCTGCCTCATCCCGCAGGCCACCCAGGGAGAAGCGGACAAAACTGCGGCCCAGCGCCCGGGCGATGGAACGGGCCAGCGATGTCTTGCCGACCCCCGGCGGCCCGACCAGGCAGAGGATCGGGCCCTTGCTTACACCGGTGCCTGCCAGCCGGCGCACGGCCAGAAACTCCAGGATCCGCCGCTTGGCTTCCTCCAACCCGTAATGATCAGCTTCGAGTATCTCCCGCGCCAGGGCAAGATCCAGCCGATCTTCGCTCCGCTTCTGCCAGGGAATGGAGATCAACCAGTCCAGGTAGGTCCGGATAACAGCCGCCTCTGGCGACATCAGCGGCATCCGGCTCAACCGTTCCAGCTCCTGGTTCGCCTTCCGGGCCGCTTCCTCCGGCAAGCCGGCCTCGTTGATCTTCCGTCGATAGGCCTCTATCTCGCTATCCCCGGGCAGCGTCCCCTCACTCTCGCCCAGCTCCTGCTGGATAGCCCTCAATTGCTCCCGCAAGTAGTAGTCCCGCTGCGAGCGCTCCATCTGCTGGCGCACCCGCTCCTGCACCCTTTGATCCAGGCGGGCAACGGCGATCTCCCGGTTAAGGTGCTCGTACACCCGCACCAGCCGCGCGTAGATGTTGACTTCCTCAAGCAGCTCCTGCTTCTCTTTGACAGAGAGAGGCAGGCGAGCGGCCAGAAGGTCTGCCACCCGCTCCGGGTGGGCAAGTAGCTCTTCCGGCAACTCGTCGCCCTCAAAGAGGGCCGGCCGACCGGTCTGGGCATACTCTCTGACCCCTCGCTCCAGAGCAAGCAGCGCCGCCGCACACTCGGGATCCTCGGCCCGGACTTTCGCCTCCGGTACAAGTTTGACCGCCGCCCGGTAGGTGGGCTTCTGCCAGATCCTCGTCAGCCTGACCCTTTCCAATCCACGGACTGTAACCCGGAAACTCTCTCCGTCCGCGGCTGCAAGACCCGTCAGCAGGGCGATTACCCCTCGGGAGAGAAGAATCTGAACCAGCGTTCCGATCGGGTAGATAGCATCCCGCTCCGGCTCCAGCTGATCGGCATCTTTCTGGGTGGCCACCACCAGAAGACCGTCACGGCCAGCCGCTTTCTGAATAGCCAGTATGGACTTAGCCCGCCCGACATCCAGAGTTACGACCTGCCCCGGGAAGATCACCATGTTGCGGAGTGGCAACAACGGCAAGACCCGTTGCGCCCCGGCTCGCAGACTTCTGAAGGAGTCCGTGCGGTCCACAAGCTCAGGCATCACCACTGCTCCTCGTCTTCGGAGTAGATAAGTTAAAGCATACAACAAAGATACAATAATGGAACTGCCGGCGTCCCGGCACGCAAATGCTGCCAGGATGCGCCGGTCTGCTGTCAGACCCCCAGCTCACGAGGTATAAGGGCCATATTCGGAAAACTCCGCTTTTCTCCTGTCGGAAAGTTGAGGCAGGTGGAGCGGTTGCTTGGGAATCGACCTTTAGAGTTAATGCGTCTGCCGCTAGCGCGTCTTTTGCGCGTCCTGGCCGGAAGCTACCCGTTCGGTGGTTGCATCGGCAGCTACGGGCGCAGTCGCAGCAACAGCAGGAGTAGCAGAAACTCCCTTCGCAGCCGCCCCAGCAGGCGCGGCGGCTGCCGCCTGGGGCTTTAAGCCTGAACCGGATTGGAACCGGGGCAGAGGCAGTAGATGGGGCTGGGGCTGGAGCTGGAGCTGGAGCTGCGGCTCGAGCTCAGCCCGGTCCTGGGGCTCGGGAAGTAGGGCAAGCTCGAGGACCTCTTTAATGCTGGTAACCGGCAGGATCTCGGCCTCCCGTCTCTCCTTAAACCGGTCCTGCCAGTTGCCCGCCGGAATGATAATCCTGCTGGCACCCGCCCGGATCGCCGCTTCGATCTTGGGCAGGATGCCGCCTACCGGTCGCACCTCTCCAAGGAGCGAGACTTCGCCGGTCATAGCCAGATCCCCGGCCACGGCCCGGCCCGATATGGCGCTGGCGATGGCTGTAGCCAGGGTCACGCCGGCAGAAGTGCCGTCCACAGGAGTGCCACCGGGGAGATTCACATCTATGTTGTAATCCTTCACCCGCAAGCCCGTGTGATGGCGTAGCACCGCCAGAACGTTATCTACTGAACCGCGTACCATCGACTTGTGGCGCAGAGTCTTTCCCAGCCCACTCACCTCTTCTTCCTCGATGATGCCGGTGATCCGCACCTGGCCCGTCCCTGGCATCTCCGCCGGCGTCGCCACCGCTTCGACTTCCATTACCACTCCCACACCCGGGCCAGCCACCGCCAGCCCGAAAGCCAGACCTACCTTCGGCTCGCCACCGAGCCGCACCTCCGGCCGACGGGAGTACTGACCGCTCTCTATCACCCATTCCACATCACCGCGGCTGATGCGCGTACGCCGCTCTACCGACGCCAGCCCGGCCGCCAGCTGCACCATGTTGACTGCATCCCGTCCGTTCTGGGCATAGGCACGGATTACCTTGGCCGCCTCGTCTTCGAGTTCAATGCCGGCCCGGCTCGCTGCCTGCCGCGCGATGAGTTCCACCTCATCTGGGGTGAGCGGCCGGAAGAAGACCTCTACGCAGCGGGAACGAATGGCAGCCGGAATCTCCTCCGGCATCCTCGTAGTCGCCCCCACCAGCCGGAAATCTGCCGGCAGACCATTTTGAAAAATGTCGTGGATGTGCGCGGGTATATTGGGATCTTCGGAGCTGTAATAGGCGCTCTCAAGCAAGACCTTTCGATCCTCAAGAACTTTGAGGAGCTTATTCATCTGTATGGGATGGAGCTCACCGATCTCGTCGATGAAGAGGATTCCACCGTGGGCTTTGGTCACCGCTCCCGGCTTGGGCTGGGGAATTCCCGCTATGCCCAGAGCCCCCGCTCCCTGGTAGATGGGATCGTGTACTGAACCGATCAGCGGATCCGCGATGCCCCGGTCGTCGAAACGAGCCGTAGCGCCGTCCATCTCTACGAAGACGGCCGACTGCCGGAAAGGTGAGAGCGGATTGCGTTTGGCTTCTTCCAGGATCACCCGGGCCGCTGCGGTCTTGCCCACTCCGGGCGGTCCGTAGATGATCACATGCTGCGGATTGGGACCGCACAGGGCGGCGCGCAGCATCTGCAGACCTTCCTCCTGGCCGACTATTTCGGAGATCTCCCGGGGTCTGGTTCGCTCGGACAGCGGTTCAGTAAGGGAGATAGCTCGCAACCGCTTGAGCTTCTCCAGTTCCTTGCGGGACTCCCGATCGATCACGTTACGGTGGACCTGCTGTGTACGCAGCATGCTCCAGAAATAACTGCCGACCACCAGGAGAAAGACCAGGTTAAGCAGCGTAACGATGGCTGCCAGGCTCAAGACGCACTCCCCCTCGCATGGGTAGTATGCCCAAGGCGGGAAAGAATAAAGGGGTGCGTAGCGCACCCCGCTCGTCTCTTCGCCTGACCTGGTCCTGGCTTGGCTCCGCCGAGCGGCCGCCGCACCAGGCGCCCTCTAGGCTGAAGCCGATTGCTGCCTGTCCGTCTGGGCCTTGCCGTCCTCCACCTTAATCAGGCGAGGAGGTTCGAGACCCTCGATGCACTCCTTGGTGATCACAAGCTTGCGAACATCCTTCATCGAAGGTACCTCGAACATGACATCGAGCATCACTTCTTCCAGGATGGCACGCAAGCCACGGGCTCCCGTCTTCAGGGCCAGAGCCTTACGGGCCACCGCCCGCAGCGCCTCCTCCGTAACCTCCAGCTCAACGTTGTCCAGTTCGAGCAGCTTCTGGTACTGACGGACCAGGGCGTTCTTCGGCTCGACCAGGATCCTCACCAGGGTATCTTCGTCCAGGGCATCCAGAGCGACGACGATCGGCAGCCGCCCGATAAACTCCGGGATCATACCGAACTTGAGCAGATCCTGCGGCATTACCTGGCGCAGGATCTCGCCCACCTGCCGTTCCTGCCGGCTCTTGATGTTGGCGCCGAAACCGATCGCCTTCTGGTTGATCCGATTCTCGATGATCTTGTCAAGCCCTTCAAAAGCCCCGCCGCAGATGAACAGAATGTTGGTGGTGTCAATCTGGATGAACTCCTGATGCGGGTGCTTGCGTCCTCCCTGGGGTGGTACGCTGGCAATCGTCCCCTCTAATATTTTGAGCAACGCTTGCTGCACGCCCTCACCCGATACATCGCGGGTGATGGAGGGATTCTCGCTTTTGCGAGCGATCTTGTCGATCTCGTCGATGTAAACAATGCCCCGTTCGGCCTTCTCCACATCGTAGTCGGCGTTCTGGATCAAGCGCAAAAGGATATTCTCAACATCCTCGCCGACGTAACCTGCCTCCGTCAGTGAGGTGGCATCGGCAATGGCAAACGGGACATTGAGAATCTTGGCTAACGTCTGGGCGAGCAGGGTCTTGCCGGAACCGGTCGGGCCGAGTAGAAGGACGTTGCTCTTCTGCAGCTCGACGTCATCGATCCGACCGCCAGCGTTGATCCGCTTGTAATGGTTGTAGACGGCGACGGAGAGAACCTTCTTCGCCTGTTCCTGACCGATCACGTACTGGTCAAGGATAGCCTTGATCTCACGGGGCTTGGGCAGATTGCCCAGATCCCCCACGGATTCTTCGCTCAGCTCTTCTTCGATGATCTCGTTGCAAAGCTCGATGCACTCATCGCAGATGAAGACACCCGGGCCCGCGATGAGCTTTTTGACCTGCTCCTGCGGCTTGCCGCAAAAGGAGCACTTGAGCTGAGTGGACTTTTCGTCGCCGAATTTGAACACTACTTACCCTCCTGTTTCCGTGAACCAGGTGTCATTATGTCGTCGATGATTCCGTACTCCAGCGCCTCCTGTGCCGACATGTAGAAATTGCGGTCGGTGTCCCGCTCTATCTTCTCCATTGGTTGGCCGGTATGCTTCCTAAGAATTTCGTTAAGTGTATTCTTCACCCGCAGGATCTCCCGGGCCTCGATCTCGATTTCTGTAGCCTGTCCTCTGGCCCCGCCGAGGGGCTGGTGGATCATGATCCGACTGTACGGCAACGCATAACGCTTCCCCTTTGTTCCTGCAGCGAGGAGCAACGCTGCCATGCTGGCTGCCAGACCTACACAGATGGTGGACACGTCCGGGCGAATATACTGGATAGTATCGTAGATGGCAAGCCCCGAATATACCTCACCACCCGGACTGTTAATGTAGAGGCTGATGTCTTTCTCGGGGTCTTCTGATTCGAGAAAGAGAAGCTGAGCAATGACCAGGTTGGCTACATGGTCGTCAATAGGTCCTCCGAGGAAGACAATCCGATCCTTGAGTAACCGGGAGTAGATGTCATATGCTCTCTCCCCTCGATTGGTCTGCTCCACCACCATTGGCACCAGGATGCTCATACCTTACCCGCCCTTCCCTGAGCAATATAAGCGAAGTGAGCGTTACCCGTTACCTTAGCCCCTTGTCTCTTCTACTGCTCTGGCTCGAGCAGCCCGGCTTCCTTCTCAGTCCTCTACGATCGCCGGCGTCTGAGCCCGCTCGGGCTCGGACTCAGGCTGTGGCTCAGGCTCAGACTCGGGCAAGACCACGGTCTTCACTTTGCCCTGTTCCCGGAGGAACCGTACTGCCTTGGCTATCTCGATCCCTTCCCGGATCCTTTCCTGGCCGGCCTCACTCTCCCACTGCCGTCTGGCTTCGGCAGGATTCTCCGCGCTGCGAACCCGCCGTTCAATCTCTTCCTTGATCTCATCTTCTGTCGCCAAAAGACCTTCGGTCCGGGCAATGGCCCGCAGGCAAAGCTCGGTCTTTACGTTTTCCACCGCCTGGGGGGCAAACTCCTGACGGAGGTCATCCTCAGTTTTCCCCGTGGCCTGGAGATACTGCTCGAGCTTGATTCCCCGGTATGCCAGCTTAATCCGGAAGTGGTACAGTATGTGCTCCACCTCGCGCTTGATCATAACCTCAGGCACGTCGACTTCCGCGGCTGCCACCGCCTTCTTTACCAGCGCCTCCTCAGCCTTTTCATCGGCCTCCTGCTCTGCCTGCTGCTCTAATCTCTGACGTATGTTAAGGCGGAGTTGTTCCAGGGTATCAAACTCCCCGATGGTCTTGGCAAATTCATCATCCAACTCTGGCAGTTGCTTCTCCCGTACGGTCTTGACCGTGACGGTAAACTTCACTTCTTTCCCTGCCAGTTCGGGATTGCTGTAATCCTGCGGGAAAGTAACGGGAATCTCCCTGGTCTCGCCGGCGCTCATGCCAATAAGCCCCTGCTCGAAACCGGGCAGGAACGTCCCGGATCCAACCTGCAGGGTATAATCGTTGGCCGCTCCGCCGCGGAACGGTTTCCCCTCCAGCAAACCGGCGAAGTCTATGGTGACGAAATCACCCGCCTGAACTGGCCGCTCAACTACCACAAGACGCGCCTGCTGCTCCCGCAGTGCTTCCAGCACCCGCGTCACATCGGCTTCGGTCACCGGCCGCAGCGGCCTTTCGACCTCGAGACCCTTGTATTCGCCGAGCTTGACCTCGGGAGTAACCACAACTTCTGCCTCGAATATCAAAGGCTTGCCTTCCTCGGCCTGGGTCACCCGAATCTGCGGCCGGTCCACCGGCTCAAGAGCGTGCTCACGGACGGCCGAGCTATAGGCCCTGGGAATGACTTCCTCTACGGCTTCCTGGAAAAGATAATCCTTGCCCAACCGCATCTCCACTACGGCTCGGGGTGCCTTCCCGGGCCGGAAACCCGGAATCCGCAGCCGAGGGGCGATCCGGCGATATGCACGCTCGACTGCCTTCTCCATCTCTTCGGCCGGAATCTCAACCGTCAGGGCCACGAGGTTCTTGTCCCGTCTTTCCACCGATGTCTTCATCTGCGAGGAATCTCCTCCCTGTGGTACGGGTGCCATGCTGCGGGCTGTGGGTGCAGAGCGAGGGTGAGCGAACAATGGGCAGTCGTCCTACCCTGGTGGGGGGACGGCTGCCCTTACAAATCTCTGGTGCGAGAGGGGGGACTCGAACCCCCACGCCGTATGGCCGACGATCCTAAGTCGCCGATGTCTACCAATTCCATCACTCTCGCACGCAACTCAACACCATAGACAAAGTAATGGTGAGCCGAGAGGGAATCGAACCCTCGACCCGCGGATTAAAAGTCCGCTGCTCTACCTACTGAGCTATCGGCTCGTCTGAATACTTCCACAAAACCCGGGTCTGCACTCCAGTGAGTAATATAGCACAGGCGCGCACCCGCCGTCAAACCAGCGCCAGTTCCCGCTGTTGAACCTTCTCCCGGGCCAGCCGGTAAAGTCCCATGTACTCCCCTGCCACGCGGTTCCAGGAGAAGTCCTGCTGCATCGCCTCCTCTACCAACAGACGCCAACGCTCCTGATTGTGGTAGACACTCAGCGCCCGGGCGATCGCCTGCACGAAAGGTTCGGGTTCTGGCGGGGCGAAGAGGAACCCCGTTCCCCTACCCGTCTCCTGCTGGTAGTCCATTATGGTGTCGGCCAACCCCCCCGTCGCGTGCGCGATCGGGATCGCACCGTAGCGCATGGCGATCAGCTGTCCCATGCCGTCCGGCTCCTGGCGGGTAGGAAAGAGCATCATATCTGCGCCGGCGTACACCCGCTGAGCCAGCACCGTATTAAAACCGATCTCCGTCGCCACCCGTTGCGGGTAACGCCAGGCCAGCTCCCGAGCCCATGCCTCAAAGTTACGGTCTCCCACCCCCAAGATCACCATCTGCACGTCAAGCTGCATGATCTCGGCGCAAGCTGCCTGCAGCAGATCGATCCCTTTGTTGTCTTCGAAACGGGTTACCATGCCAAGCAACGGAAGATCGGTAATGGACAGGCCCAGCTCCTTCTGTAGGGCGTGCTTGTTCATCCTCTTTCCGCTCAGAGCGTTGTCCACCGAATAGTTGTGATGCAACCGCGGATCGGTAGCCGGATTGAACTCGTGGTAGTTCACCCCGTGCGGTATCCCAAACAACTCCTGGCTGCGCTGGGCAAGCACTCCTTCAAAGCCATAGCCCCGTCCCGGCTGCTGGATCTCCCGAGCATACCTCCGGCTCACGGTACTGATCAAGTCCGCAAAGACCAGCCCCGCCTTCAGATAGCTGACCTGACCGTAAAACTCCACCCGTTCCGGAGTGAAGTAGTCGTCTCCTAACCCGAGGAAGGAAAGTGCCCCCCGGTCGAAATTCCCCTGGTATTTCAGGTTGTGAACCGTAAACACGGTGGCAATCAAACTGTAGAACGGATCATGTACATAGTGGGCTTTGAGCAGGAGCGGCAGGGGGCCCGTCTGCCAATCGTGGGCATGAATGATGTCCGGCTTCCAGCCGGTAACCCTCAACATTTCAAGAACCGCCCGGGAAAAGAAGGCCCACCGCTCAGCGTCATCCGGGAAGTCGTAGAAGCGTTCGCGGTCAAAATAGTGGTAGTTATCGATGAAGTATACAGGCACCAAGCGGTCAACGCCGTCCAGCCGGGCCCGGACGTGAGATTGGCGCAAGACTGCGGTCTCCCGCCGGCCATTCACCCAAACAGGAAAATCAGCCAGAATCTTCCAATCGTCTATTCCCCGGTACCGGGGAATGACCAGCCGCACGTCATTACCCCAGGCGGAAAGGGCTTTGGGAAGAGATCCCGCCACATCTCCCAACCCGCCCGTCTTCGCCAGGGGGGTGGCCTCGGCGGCAACCACCAAGATCTTATAGGTTTCATCAAACTCCTGGCCGGTCATGCTCGCTCCTCCCCACATCCGGCCTCCGCCACCGTGCCTTCCGATGGCGGAGGCCGTTTCCTCGACCACTAGCCTGTAGTCTGTGGTTCGCAGGGTCGCTTTATCCCCGACCGGCCGCGGAGCTTGAAGCCTGTCTAATCTCTATCTATTGACGACAAGCGGCTGTAGCTCCCGGGCGTAGGAGGACGAGGAGATGGTATCTCCCATGCCGACTGTGCTGACCGGGTTGGGCACAACATGGGCCGGTACAACCACGAGAATGTGATCCTCCTGCTCCAGGAAGCCTTCCTGCAAGAAGCGCTCGGTCGCCTTCCCCGTCAGCCGCAAGTCCTGGGCCAGCATCTCCAGGTTGTTGAACCCGATGTCCGAGAGCGGGATCTCGGCAGCTTCAGGGAGACGCTCTCCCTTGACATAGCCGCCGTCCCTGGCCTTGAGAGCGTTGACGCAAGAAGCATAGAGACAGGCGTCTCGCACTTCGTCGGGGGGTAGCGGATAGGGTTTACGGAGGACAAGCACGTAGTATCCCAGGTTGTGCACCTGGATGCGCTCAAGCCCCAGTTCGTTCACGAGCGCCAGCGCACCCTGGTAGAGCGTGTAAGCAGACTCGGCCTGCTCGATATTGCGGGCCTGCTCTTCAAAGCCGAACTCCCGGAGCACCCGCCGGATCTCGTTTTCGTTGATACCAAAGCTCGAGATCTCCCGCACGATACGGCTGAGCATCTCCCGTTCCAGTTCGGCCTGTTGCATCGGCACGTATTCCAGATGAATCCGCAACTCCGGGTTGCCCGCACGCAGCGCTCGCAGGTCCGCCACACTATCGGCCATGTATTCAGCGAAGGAACGGCCATCCGGCAGCGTATATCCCGCGTAGTGGTAGCCTGCCATGAAGGCGACGTCCATCCGCTTGGCCAGTTCAGTCAAATAGGGACGGAGAGCCAGAGGAAAGCCCATCACGGCCTCCTTGGGCCGCGTCGCCAGGATAATACGGTTGGCACGGGGCGTCACTATCGTTTCGTCACCAAAATGGAAAGTGAGCCCTTTCCCATACTCAAGAATCCAATTGATCTTGGTGGCCGTATCGCTGCGGCCGGCCCGGGCAGCTGGAACAATGGCCAGCTCACCCTCGGGAGTGACCACCGGAAACTGAACTGCCGGGTGAAAAAGACGGGCTTGCTTGCTCGAGTTGACCGGCGTGTAAACCATCGCGGGTGCTCCCAGCTCGGCCATCTGGTTGGCGATGATGCCGGCCTGACCACCCATGCTCTCCTTCTCGTTCTGGAAATGCTTGTCCAGCCAATCGAGCAATTCGAGGTTCTCCACGGTGATGTGGAACGACTTGCCCGCAATCAGGCGGTCCCGGAGCACGGTAAAGAAATCTTCTTGATTAGAGATCCGCTCCATGGTGTCGGCCGACCGCGACCTGACCCGCTCAAGTGAGATGTCGGCGTCCGCCAGCAGCTGCCCCACAACGCTATCATCCAGATGGACGATGACATCCACGTTGGTATTGAAAGCGGCAAAAGTCCGAGCGCTGATACCATGTTGGACGACCCGCTTCAATCGCCCGTTCCACAGCGACCGAAAGTCAGACATCCCCTGTCCCCCTCGCCTTGGACACTCAAACTTGCTCTGCCCGACTCCCCTGCCCGCTTGTGCCGTCAACTCACATTCGATTTTCCTAGCATAATATGCCGCGCGTCAACTCCCCGCCCAATGAAAAACGCCGCCAGGCACAAGCCCGGCGGCAAAACTTGGGGTGAGCGACGGGACTCGAACCCACGACCTCCAGGGCCACAACCTGGCGCTCTAACCACCTGAGCTACGCTCACCAAGCGACAAACCGAACTAAAAATCACCAAAATTGGCGCGCCTGGGAGGATTCGAACCCCCGACAGACAGGGCTTAGAAGGCCCCCGCTCTATCCTGCTGAGCTACAGGCGCAATAACCAAAGACCTGATCGGTCGGTCGTTGCCGGAAACTGGAGCGGGTGAGGGGAATCGAACCCCCGTACTCGGCTTGGAAGGCCGATGCTCTACCATTGAGCTACACCCGCAAGATTGACTGGTCGGGGTGCGCGGATTTGAACCGCGGGCCTTCTGCTCCCAAAGCAGACGCGCTACCAAGCTGCGCCACACCCCGTCGTTACGCCTGGAAACGCGTCTCGACGATAGGTTATCACTGCTTGCCGCTCTCCGTCAAGATGCAGCGGCCGGTCCTGAGAGCCGCCTGAGCAGAGGAAGAGCTGCCCGCAGCGCCCGTCCCCGGTGACTGATTCTGTTCTTCTCGGTGACGCTGAGTTCAGCCAGCGTTTTACCCAGTTCGGGAACCTCGAAAAGAGCCTCGTAGCCGAAACCAACGCCGCGCTCGGCTTGAAGAATCCGTCCGACCAGCTCTCCCACGACTGTTTGGACTTCGGCGGGGCTGTAGGCGACGGCCACAACCGTCCGAAAACGTGCCCCCCTCGCCTCCGGCGGGACTCCTGCCAGCTCTTCCAGCAGTCGGCGACGGTTTTCCGCATCAGTGGCATTGGGACCTGCATACCGGGCTGACCTGACTCCCGGCCGGCCTCCCAAAGCGTCCACCAAGAGACCGGTATCATCGGCCAGAGCGGGTAGCCCGCTCCACTCTGCTACCACCCGGGCCTTCTTGATCGCATTGCCTTCCAGCGTAGGCTGGTCCTCTACGATCTGCGGCGGCGGCATCCGTCTTTCCTCAGCCAGATCCTGCAAACTCACCACCTCGAGCCCGGGCAAACACTCTCTGATGAGCTCCTTGATCTCAATCACTTTGTGTCTGTTGCCACTGGCCAGGACTAATCGGCGGTACATCGGGTCTGTAATCTCCATCACTTTCGTACTCCCGTCCCGGCAACAGCCCGGGATCAGTCTTCTATCCTGTGCGGCAGCGTCGTTCCGGTGACTATCGGACGGGGACGTGTCCCCACCCGGCCCGCCAGATCGGGCGAAAGCGCTTCCTTCTGCAACTCGATGAGCCGTTGCACTCCCTGGCGACCCAGTTGCAGCATGACCTCCAGATCCCGCGCGCCAAACGGGTCGCCCTCGGCTGTTCCCTGAATCTCGACGAACTCTCCCGTGCCGGTCATGACCAGATTCATGTCCACAGCGGCGCGGGAGTCCTCCTGGAAGCAAAGGTCCAGCAACGGTTCACCATCCACCATGCCGACGCTGACGGCCGCTACGTAATCGTACACAGGTAGCGTCTCCCATTGCTCCTGCGCGGCCAGCCGGGCCAGCGCTTCCACCATGGCTACGAAGCCTCCGGTAATAGAAGCCGTGCGGGTGCCCCCATCCGCTTGCAGGACGTCGCAGTCAATCCAGATGGTTTTCTCGCCCAACGTCCGCAAGTCCACGACGGAACGGAGAGCTCTGCCGATCAGTCGCTGGATCTCACTGGTGCGACCGGCCACCCGGCCGCGGGAGACCTCCCGCTGCGTCCGACTGCTGGTGGAACGGGGGAGCATCCCGTACTCCGCGGTCACCCAGCCCTGTCCCGTACCTCGCAGGAAAGGTGGCACACGGTCCTCGATAGAAGCGGTACATACCACCCAGGTGTCGCCGCTTTGAATCAGGACTGAACCCTCGGCCCATTTGGTATAGTGACGTATGATTTTCACGGGACGCAGTTCATCCGGACGCCGGCCATCCAATCGCGGCACAGCCTTCACACTCCTTGCTCAATGCTCATCGGCCCCTCGGGTACAGGGCTCGCCGGTGCCTGGGTTGCGGATCTCCTCAACGTTCACCCTCAACGCTTCACCGCTTCAGCTCGCGAGCCCGACTGCCCAAGCAATTGCCCGGCCAACCGGGCAAACTCCGCCGCCCTTTCCTCAAAGTTACGGAACATATCATAGCTGGCACAAGCCGGGGAAAGCAGCACCACCCCTCCGGCAGGCACAAGCTCGGCCGCGAGCCGGACCGCTTCGGCAAACGTGCCCGCCCGGTGTACCGCTAGCGAACGGGGCTGCTCTCCAAGAGCGATGGCCTGCTGCCGGGCCTCATCGATGGCCTGCTCGATCTTTTCGGCCGTTGCTCCCAGCAATACCACTGCCTGCACCGGGCAGCCAGGCCGCAGCAATTCGGCGGCCAGCTCGTCAAAGGGTATGTGCTTGTCGTAACCCCCCGCCAGGAGCACGGTGGGCCTGGTCATGGCCCTGATACCAGCAACCGCCCGTGCCGGGGTGGTGGCAATGGAATCGTTGATAAACATAACATTCGGTTTGCCACCTACCTCTCCTTCACCCACCAGCTCTAGACGATGAGGCACCCCCCGAAAAGTGGTGATTACCCGGTACATGGCCTCCTTCGGTACGCCGAACGCTCCCGTGAGGGCACAGGCGGCCAGGACGTTGGCCACATTGTGCAGACCCGGCAGGAGCAACTCCTCCCGGCGGGCGACAATCTCAACCTCTCCCTCTCCCCGGCCCGCCCGTCCCTGCTGATTACCTTGCCCCCTACGCAGAAGCAGGTTCTCGCCCTCCAGCCAGGCGCCCCGCACGGGCTCGCGCTCCAGGCTAAACCAGAACGTGCGGGACCGGGCCCGCTGCGCCATGGCACGAGTGTATTCATTGTCCAGGTTGAAGACGGCCACGTCCTCCGGATGCTGGAACAAGAAGATCCGTTCCTTGGCCGCCACGTATTCGGCCATGTCCGCATGCATGTCCAGGTGGTTGGGGCTGACGTTGGTGACCAGCGCCCCCCGGGGACTCTGGTTTAGCATCTCCAGCTGGAAGCTGGACAGCTCCAGCACCACCACCGCATCAGGCGGAATCTCGGCAGCTATTTCAATCAGGGGTTGACCGATGTTGCCCCCCACAAACGTGCGGCGGCCGCTGGCTTCCATGATCTTACCCACCAGCGTGGTGGTGGTCGTCTTCCCGCTCGTCCCGGTGATCCCCAAAATGGGCGCACGGCACTCCCGCAGCACGATCTCAATCTCGCTGTGCACCGGCACCCCCGCTTCCCGTAGGTGAACCAGCTCCGGCTTATGCCGGGAAATGCCGGGGGTCAGGAAGACGCAATCGTACTCTTCCAATCCTTCCAGGTATCCCGGCCCAAGGCGCAACTCAATCGGATAGGATCTCAGTTCCTCTCCGATCTCCCCCAACTGATCGAGCGGCTTCTGATCTCGCCCCGACACCTCTGCGCCCCGGCGCAACAGATACCGGATGACGGCGAGATTGCTCTTGCCGAGCCCCACCACAGCCACCCGGCGGCCCCGCCACTCGTTCACTTCGTTTGTATGGCTCAATTCACCCCTGATAGATTCCAAACCTGCATCCTCCCAATAATCTTCCCGGGCGAGTTACTCAGCCACCCGCCACCAGTTCGGCGGCAAAGGTCAGCGGGTAGCGGAGGTCCAGGTGGCCCGCCAGCGTGTCGACCGGCTGGCCCTCGACCTTGATCAGAACAGCACGCACCCCGCTCCGGCTCGTGAGGGTGTTAACCAGCGAGTAGACGGTAGCCAGCTCGCCTGCGGTTCCACCCCAGTGCCTTGTTACGATCTCCCGGGAGAAGTCGACCACCAGCGTTCCATCAGGCTCCAGGTCCCAGTCCAGCAGACGCGTTCCGGGCGGAAACGGGTTCACCAGCGGCAGCCCTGGAGATGGGCCCTTTAACAACTCCCTCACTATATCCCCCGGTGAACTGCGTTCTGCGTCGATTTGCCGCACTTCGGGAAGCAGCAAGTCACCGCTGCGTGCCGGAAAGTACAGCGTGACGGTAACAACCGGTCGGGAGATCGCCGGGCTGTGCAGGGGAAGGACCCTTTGCCCCTCCCATCTCCAGCCGGTCCAGGCGATAGCTGCCAGCAGCGCAACCACCAGACCGTGACGGGAAACGCGGCCCAGCCACTGTATCGACGGTACCATTGTTGTCACCCTTACTGCCCCGCCTTACTCTGCCGGCTGGCGAAATACTGGCTCAATCCCGTTACCAACCCCTCTACGATCAACTCCTGGTACTCCGGCGTAACGAGCTTTTCCGCCTCCTCTGGGTTGGTGAGATAACCTACTTCAACCAGTACCCCGGGTACGGTACTCCCCTTCAGTACCCGCAGATCGTCCCATGCTTCCAGGCGCCGGGCCGGCACCTTGAGAACGGTAGTCAGCCCCCGCAGCACGGCCTGCGCCAGCTGGTCTGCTCCCGGCCTCTGGCTGTGATAGTAGACCTCGACGCCGCGCGGTTCAGGAACCCTGCCGGGCGAGGAGTTGAGATGGATGCTGAGCAGGGCATCGGCCTGGTTCAGGTTGGCCGGCGCCGTCCTCTCTTCCCACTCCGGCTTCACATCCGTCTCCCGGGTCAGGATCACACGCGCCCCTGACTGCCGCAAGACCGCAGCAAGCCGCAGGCTGATGGCCAGGGCCAGATCTTTTTCCCGGGCACCGTTTACTCCAATGGTCCCGGGGTCATCGCCCCCGTGCCCCGGGTCGATGACGATGGTACGGCCGGCCAGTGCCTTGATCCCTGCGATCTTGCTCAGACTCACCTCCGTTGCTCCCGGGTGGGCTCCCTCCCCGCCCCCCTGGCCGCTAACCGATACCGCGCTGAGAATCTGGGCCAGGGTCTCCGACCAACCGGCAAAGAGGGAATCCCCCACCGCCGCGGTGGCCACCGCTTTGAACGGTAACTCCCCCTGTACCTCCTGCGCCTGCCAGCGCTGCAGCCACGTAACGGTAGTGGTAGCCGCGGTAGCAGGCTGCGAACCGCCGGCCTGTGCCCCGGACCCCGGCGCTGGCGCCGGCGGGCTCGGGCTGAGGAAGAGTTCAACCCGGGAACCATCCCCAACCTGATTTACTTTTACCTCCAAAGGCCTGGCCAATTCCAGCACTACCCGCACCGTCCGCGGATTGAATTGGGCCACTCTGACCCGGTTAACTAAGGAATTGGCTTGCTCGCTGATTTTCGCGCCCGCCCCCACCAGGGCCGCCCCCGACAGATCGACTACCAGCCGTTCGGGGGTGGGGAGCACGTAGGCCCGGGCCTCAACCGGCCCTGAACTCTGGATGGTCACCTGGACCTGTTCAACAGGCTGGCCCGAGAGCGTCCTCAGGTTGATCTCCTCCACGACGCGCAGTATGTCCATGAGCAGATCGCCCGTCACATCATCCTGCCGTACGCTGGGATAACCCGGGTGCCGCAAGTCCAGGGTTATCCTGGCCTGGTCGGGCTGGGGTTGGCTTATGGTAAGCCGCGTAAAGTCGGGATCAGCCAGATCCAGTACCGTTTCTTTGCCGGTCCAAACCGTTCCCGGCAGATCTATCAGGAGCCGGGACGGGTTTTTCACCAATTGATACCTGAATGAGTAGCGCGGCGCGCTCCCGGCCAGTGTTAAACGGGCCGATCCGCCCACCTCCCGCTGCCAGACGAGACGATCAAGGCGGGCCAGCAGGGAAACTTTCTCTTCCTGTACCGGCTGAGGCACAAGATCTACGCGGTACGCGACGCCGGCTTCCGCAGTACCCACCTGCTCTGCCACGCCGGTGCGGGTGATCAACCGGAACCGGCTGTCCAGTTCCACCCCAAGCCGCGCCTTCTGCTCTGATGTACCTGCCGCCGTCCCGTCAGTCTGCACCGACAGGCTGACGAATGGGCTCGGCCATTGGCCGGGCAGAATGGCGGGTATGGCAACCTTTGTCCCTGGCTGCAAACCTTCTATCTCAATGTCCACTCGGGTAGTGGCCGGCTTCTCCTTCTCCCCCGCGCCCTTCGCCGGCACCACCCGAACCTCGAACTGAACTGGCGCAACGAGACGTAAACTCGCGAGGCCGGCTTCCTGTAACAACAGCACCTGAAGCCTGGCCACTCCGGCTTGATCCGATTGCTGGCCGGAGCGCTTGCCTTGAGCCGCCCCCCCGTGTCCTGCACCCGGCAGAGGACTGGGCCGGGATGCGGGTTGGACCGCAGCGGGCTGTCCCGGCGCTTCAAGCAGGAGCCGGCCGGCCTGATCATCCCAGGTCAACTGCAACCCGAGCGCCGACGCAACCCCCGCCAGGGGGACGAACCAGACGCCTGCTTCTCGCACGGGTGCCACATGCAGGCGATACGGTTTGCCGTTCAACTCCGCATCCAGCTGGCCGGCACCCACCACCAGTCGCTGCTCGCCCCGGCGCAGCTCAAGCCGGGCAGTCTGGCCGGGGTTATCCTGACCCGCCCCTTGCGGAATCACCTCCACTCCCAAAGGAGCGAAGGTATCGACCGCCGGCACAAGCAGGTAACCCGAGGTTACCCGTACCGGATGGACGGACTTGAGGGGAGCTCCTGCCACCCACAGAATCTCCTGTTCGGCAGCGGCGGGATTGGCCGTGCCTGGAGCGGCCCAGGCCGGATAAACCAGCAGGAGCAGAGTGACAAGAGAGATCACCAGGCTTCTCATTCTGCTACCAGGCCCCACGGGTATCACCTGCCCGGCCTTGGTCGATGACACAGCGTCCCCGGCTGCAGAGAGTCTCAATCTGCGAGACTTTCTGCCGCAGGACAGGCCATAATGGCACATTCTCGCGGAAAGACTCGATTCCTGTTATCTGCCAGAGAAATAAATAAGGCGCCCGGTGGGCGGGCGCCTGAATCGAGCGAGTTTGGTACAGTTTACAGCTCAACTCCCACCGGAACCCTGCGCCGCATCCGCGACCGGCGCAGGCTGTAGACAATCGCTCCTACTGCGAGCGGGAAGAGGGATATAGCATAGAGGGCCCAGGGGTCTGGCCTCCCAACCGAGCGTATGTCCCGGACGCTGGTAGGCAACACATTGCCTTTAGCATCAACCACCCGGATCTGATACCCCTCCCCTTCCGGCACGACCACCTTGAACCCCCACAGAGTCGGCTGCTGCCCCTGCATGGCAGGGTCATTCTCATCAAAAGGAATGATCTCATAGCCCAGGGCATAGCCTGGAGTCTGCTTCACATAGAAGGGTTGCCGGACCAACTCCTGAACCACGTTCCCGTCCTTCACCAGTTGGAGCTTGACATCGGTCAACTCCTTCGTCTGCACCCACTGCCAGGCAGTCTCCGTGCCCTTGCCTGCCAGCGGAACGTGCACCTGTGTCAACCGGGTATAGGCATACCGGTTGTACTCCAGTTCATCGAAAACTCCCAGGTAGAGCGTGCGTGAACCGTAAGTGTACAGAAGCTGGGTGGTGTCTTCACTGGTAAAAGGTTGCGTCCACTCGCTCTCGGGTACGATTACGTACCCTATCCCCCGACGGCGGGGCGCAACTACCACCAGCTTTTTCTCGCTTCCAGGCACGACTTTGCCCTTCTCATCCACCGTCCGTATCTCGTACTCGCCAGCGGGCAGGTTTACGAGGAAGGCCTCAGTCGGTTCGGTCACATAGATCTTGGGTGGCTCTGGTTGCTTGGGAGCTTCCGGAATCTCCTCCGGTTTGGCCGGCTTCCCGGTCTCCTGCACCCGCTTGATCAGTTTCTCCATGTACCTGTTCCAGGCGTCGTACTCCTCATAGTACTTCGTCATGGCCTTGTAGTACTCGTCAGTAGCCTTGTTATACGCCTCGTACTCCCGGAGTGCCTCCTCGCCCACCAGGAGCGTAGGTGGCGCCGTCCAATCGTCCCCACCATACTTGTACGCGTATTTTACTTTCTCCAGGGTCTTGATAACTTTGCCGTCTTGCAGGATCTCCAGCTTGCCGGGAACGTCTTCGCGGTATCCGAACCAATCCGCCATGTACTCCTGGGTGATCGGCCAGTAGTAGACTTCGGTGCGCACGGGGTTCACGAGGCTGTCGTGGTCGGCAAGCAGATAGAAAACCTTCTCGCTCTTAGGCACAAATGTGCCGCCGTACGGCTCTTTCTCGTTTGCTGTCCACGGGCTGAGAGAGTATACCAGCTGTTTCTCCTTCTCGGGAACACCCTCGCTCTTCAACTGCTCCTCATCGGGCTGGGGCATCTTAGCTTCCCACGGCGCGAGCTTACTGCCGCTTTCGCTGGTAGCAGTCTTTTGCGCATTCTGTTCACTTTGTGAACCGGTGTCCGAAGTTTTTGCCGCCTCATCTTCAGCCGCCCGGGCCACTGCTGCCTTTGCGGGTTCACCATCCGGCAACGCGTGCAGCAGACCGGCAATTCCTGCCAGGCCAGCTCCGATCAGCAGCACCAGTAGAATTCTTGACTTCATTTACTTCCTGACCCCCCTGCGGTTGAAGAAGAAGATGGCAGCGGCAAGGAGTATAATCCCATAGATCACCGCCTCGATCAGAGCAATGAGAAAGCCCGTGAAGCCACCGGAAGCAACCGCGGCCGCACCACGATTCAGGTAATCCAGCGGCGAAATCCACTCAATACCCCGACGCATGTAGTCAAGGGCCTGCCGGACGTAGATCATGGTAGTAGACAGTTCTTTGTCAGGAATCTTCATCAAGCTCTGATACAAGTAGAAGAATGCGATGAAACTCACCTGGATAGCAACGAAGAGAATCACCGACGCTCGGCTGCTGCGCGTGAGCGAAGAAAGAAAGATGCCGAATGCCACCACCGAAGCTGCTACAAAGAACGAGATGAGTAGTAGCGCAATAAGCTGCCAGTTGAAGCCGAAGTTAGTTATAAGAGCCATTATGGCGAAGAAAACCAGATCAAAGAGCAGAAATACCCCGAAAACAGCCATCTGCTCAACAAACTTGCCAACCACATAACTAAATGAATCAACCGGTCCGTAAAATAGCACCTCTAATGTACCTTGGTCCCGCTCCCGCGAGATGGCAAGCGACGACAACAGGCCAAGATACAGAGCACCGACGAAGACGGCAACGAATAGTGGAACCATAAGCGGGGATGGCATGGCTAGCGCCCCGTTATGAACAATGGTATACAGGTAACCATTGATGAAATAGGACGATAGGAGGAAGGAGACGGCCATTACGATATAGATACCTATCCCCATCAATGTGGAACGGAGCTCCCGCCCCGCGATCAACCGGACTGCGTGCAGTCGCTGCGAGGTAACGCTCATGCAACGCCCTCCTCAGTCAGCAATGAAATGTTGTTTTCCGTGATGGTGACGAAAACCTCTTCCAAGTTCATTTCTTGAGTCCTCATTCCGATCACAAGTGCACCGGCGTTGCTGAGAGCCCTGGCAATCTCCGCTCGCCTTTCCGCTCCCGGCTTCGCTTTGATGATCAGGCTTACCGCTGCTCCTTCGGAAGGGGTGGGGGCCGCAGTGACGGAGACCACCGACGGTATCTGGCTGAGCAGGTCAACAATCCCATCTGGCGCGCTTTCCAAATCGACGCGGATCTCGATCTCCTGGGTGAGCCGGCGCCGCAACTCGTCCATCGTGTTCTCCGCCAGAAGACGGCCTTTATTCATGATTCCCACTCGGGTGCAGGTACGCTCAATCTCCGAGAGCAAGTGCGAGGAGATGAGGAGCGTCCGGCCGCGTTCATGCTCTTCAAGAAGGATGTCACGCACCTCGCGAACGCCGTAAGGGTCAAGCGAGTTGGTGGGCTCGTCCAGGATCAGCACCTCGGGGTCGTGCAGCAGCACGCGGGCCAACCCCAGCTTCTGCTTCATACCTTTGGAGTAACCACCTATCAGCTCATCCTGGCGGTCCCGCAGCCCGACCCGTTCCAGGACTTCCTGCACACGCCGATTGGCGTTCTCCACTTCATAGAGGCGGGCGAAAAAGGTGAGGTACTCCCTGGCCGTCATCTCATCGTACGTGTACTGGTATTCTGACATAACTCCCAGGCGCTTGCGAATGCCAAAGTAATCCTCCGATAGGTCCTTTCCAAACAATTTGACGGAACCGGACGTTGGCCTGAGCAATCCCAGGATCATCATGATCGTGGTGGTTTTGCCAGCACCATTTGGCCCCAAGAACCCGTAAATCTCCCCTTTTTCCACATGCAAATTGAGGTTATCCACTGCGGTTAACTCACCGAACCGTTTCGTCAACCCCCTGGTTTCAATCATGCCGATACCCCCATTTCCCACTCGTTGCCTTTTCGCCTGTATAAGCTGCCGTACCTCTCGCGAGCTCTTGACAGATATCCCAGAAACTTTCTACTATGTGCTCATGAACGTCCAGGACCAGATCCGTACCATAGCCGAAAACCGCAGAGCCCGCCACGACTTTTTCATTGAGGAAACCATCGAGGCCGGCATTGTACTCACCGGCACCGAGGTCAAGTCCATCCGCCTCGGCCGCATAAACCTCCGGGATGGTTACGCCACCATCGAAAATGGTGAAGTTTTCCTGCGCAACGTACACATCTCCCAGTACGACCAAGGCAACCGGTTTAACCACGAACCGCTCCGGGTACGCAAGCTCCTGCTCCACCGCCGGGAGATACTCAAACTGGAAAGTCGCGTCCGGGAACGCGGGTATACGCTTATCCCCCTCTCCGTTTACCTGCGGCGGGGTAAAGTCAAAATCGAACTGGCCCTGGCCCGTGGTAAGAAGCTCTACGACAAGCGCGAGAGCCTCGCCCGTGCTGAAACCGAACGCCACATCCGCCGGATTGTCAAAGAACGGGGTACCAGTGATGCCTAGATAGGCCCTCTTTTCATTCGGCGCTGACCGGCTTCGCCCCTTCAGCAGTTACAGGCTATTGCAGCAGTAATTGGATTCTCCTCCAATCATGCCTCCTCCTGCCTCACCGCCCTGCATCCGCCGGACCGCTCCCGACCGCCAGCAGCACACCCTCGTCGCCCGTGACAAAAGGACCTGACGTTTGGTATACTAAGTTGCGCAAGGGGGGTGAATCAGGTTCGACACGGGCCGGGATGGCAACCGTTGCGAGCCGAGCTTCCCTGACTCGTTAAACCGGGGAATTCAAATAAAGTGCCAACAACAACACTGCTCTAGCTGTTGCTGCGTAAGCAGCCTGCTACGCCTGCCCGGTAACGCCCGCTAACCGGACCAGGTGTCATCTAGCGGGATCGCTCCGGCCGAGTGCCTGGTAGGTCGGGGGACTCTTACAGGCTGGTCCTGCTCGGACCCGGCTCTCGCGGGTCTGGCGGGACGAGAGCAAGGCGAGAGCTACGCTCGTAGAAGCGGTTGTGGTCCTGCTCGTGGACAGCGGTGCAACTCCGCTCACCTCCACCAGTTTTCTCAGATTAAGAGTTAAACGGGGCGTTGTCACCAACGCCCCGTTTCTCTTTCTTCCTCTCCCGACTCCCGGCCTTCACCCGCGGCCGGTTGCGGCCGCTTGCGGCCGCTTGCGCGGGCAGTTCAAGCCGGGCGGTCAGATGGCCAGCCAGCTGAAGAGCGGCGCAAAGACCAGCGCGACAATGGCCATCAGTTTGATGAGGATGTTCATGGACGGACCGGCAGTATCTTTGAAGGGATCGCCCACCGTGTCGCCCACTACCGCCGCCGCATGGACGGGTGTTCCCTTGCCACCGAGGTTCCCTTCCTCAATATACTTCTTGGCGTTATCCCACGCGCCGCCAGCATTGGCCATCAGGATGGCAAGGAGTACACCGGTTATGTTCGCCCCGGCCAGCAGCCCTCCCAGCGCCTCCCGGCCCAAGAGGATCCCCACCAGCAGCGGCACGACCACCGCCATCAGGCCAGGAATGATCATCTCCCGCAGCGCCGCTGAAGTGCTGATAGAAACACACCGGGCGTAATCGGGCCGAGCTTTGCCCTCCATCAGTCCCGCGATCTCCCGGAATTGACGCCGGACCTCTTCGATCATCTGGTGAGCGGCCCGCCCGACAGCTCGCATCGCCAGCGAAGCGAACAAGAAGGGCAGTACACCCCCCAGGAAGAGCCCGACAATGACCCGCGAGTTCAACAGGTCGATGCTTTCCAGATCCGCAGTCTGCGCATACGCCGAGAAGAGGGCCAGGGCCGTCAGGGCCGCCGAACCAATCGCAAACCCCTTCCCCATAGCCGCAGTGGTGTTGCCGACCGAATCCAGCTTATCCGTTATCTGCCGCACGCTCTTATCAAGACCCGCCATCTCGGCGATGCCGCCAGCATTATCTGCTACCGGACCGTAGGCGTCCACCGAGACTGTCATGCCCGTAGTGGCCAGCATGCCGACGGCAGCAATCGCGATGCCGTATAGACCGGCCCAGACGTATGAGAGCCAGATGGCAACTCCGATCAGTACGATCGGCGCTGCCGTACTGCCCATACCCAGGGCCAACCCTTCGATGATATTGGTAGCCGTCCCGGTTTGGGCAGCTTCCGCCACCCGGCGCACCGGCTGGTAGTCGGCCGAGGTGTAGTACTCCGTCAAGATCCCAATGATCATCCCCACTACTGTCCCGACAGCCACGGCGCCAAAGATGCCCAAACCGCCGTCCGGCATGGTGCTGCGGGTTAAGAAGTACGATGCGATCAGGACCAAAATCGCGGAGCCAAAAGTCCCGTTGCGGAGCGCAAGACGGGGGTTTGCCCCCTCACCGGTCCTGACGAAGAAGGAAGCAACAATAGAAGCCACCGTCCCTACCGCGGCAATCAGAAGCGGCAGAGTAATATGGCCGACGGTACCGGTACCGTCCAGAATCATGTTTGAACCGATGGCCATGGTGGCGATTATTGAACCCACGTAGGATTCGAAGAGGTCGGCCCCCATTCCGGCGACGTCCCCCACGTTGTCCCCTACGTTGTCAGCAATGACCGCCGGGTTGCGGGGGTCGTCTTCCGGAATTCCTGCCTCCACCTTGCCGACCAGGTCCGCACCTACGTCTGCCGCTTTGGTGTAGATACCACCGCCCACACGGGCGAAAAGGGCGATGCTACTTGCGCCCAGCCCGAACCCGTTGATGATCTGGAACGTGATGGGGTCAGCGGGATCAGCAAACAGGATGTACATCAAGCCGAGGCCTACCAGGCCGAGCCCGACCACCGCCATGCCCATGATCGACCCGCCGGCGAAAGCAATCCCGAGCGCCTGATTCAGTCCCTTGCGAGCAGCACTCGCGGTCCGGACATTGGCGCGGGTGGCAGCCTGCATGCCGAAGAAGCCCGCCAACACGGAGCAGAGCGCTCCCACCACAAACGGAACGGCAGTGACCGGCTGCATTGCTTCCTTGGGTGTAAAGCGACCTACGATGAAGATCAGGGCTGCCAATCCAATAACGAAGAGCACCAGAGTGCGGTACTCACGAGTGAGAAAGGCCATGGCACCTTCGTGGATGGCCGCCGAGATCTCCTTCATCCGGTCGCTGCCGGCATCGGCACGACTGATACGGCCAAAGAGGTAGAAGGCGTAGAGCAGCGCCAGAACTCCGGCTCCCAGAGTCCAGAACGCGGCCTTTCTGCCGGCGCTTGCCTCGGACTCTGCTACTGCTGTCTCACCATTTGTCCCAGAGGGCAGATCCTCTTCATGTGCGGTTGATTCGGCTGCTGCCTCATCCCCGCTCGCCTCGCCGGTAGCCACGGTCGCCGAACCGTCGGTCACCTCTCTTACTACCTCACCGATGACCTCGGTAGTCACACTTTCGGCAGACACCGTCAGGACTACCCCCGAGGCGGCGAGGACCATCAAACCCACCAGGAGAGCAGCAACGCCGATGGGGGCGATCCGCCCCAGCCAACTGCTATCTTTTCTAGGCATACAGACACCTCGATCCCGCTGTCTGCTCAAACATGCGATTGCGTTCGCTTCTTCCCATCCGATCTTACCTGCCTTTACCTGCGCGGAGTGCGGGCGCCAGGAGTCCCAGGGTGGTCGCCATACGGCCCGCCCGTATCATCACATTCTCTCTCTTATTCTCGTATCCTGCCGCAGGCGACCTGACCGGGAAAACTGATAAGAGAACAGAATCACCAGGATCTATCAAGGCGATTCCGGCAATTGTGGAGCTTCCGCCAGCCTTCCGACCAATAAGCCACGATCTTCTAACGGGGACGTTCTCTGGTTGACAAAGCAGGTGGTAAGCACTATAGTCGCGTTGAAATCAGGAGCGCGGGGTGTAAGCGCCGGGGTGGCCGTCTTGGGTTGCCAGACATTGTGATTCTGGGCACAAACACAAGAACGGCCACGTCCACGTCTCAGGTTATCGCCGGGCGAGTTGACCTGACCCAGACCGGGAGGGATTATCTGGAAACTATTGCCGGAAAACCTCGTATCCGTTGGTACAGGCTTCTGATCTCTTTTAGCAGGAGGGTCCTTGCAACATGAAGCGGTTTTCTAAATGGCGGGTACTAGGCTTGGCAGCAGTTGCAGTCCTGATTGTGGGCATCGCTATGCCTTTGATTGGTAGGACTGCGGGCAAGATCTATAAAGATGGAATCTACGTCGGTATCTCCGACGCCGATGATCACGGCTACGGTATGGCCACGGTGAATATCAAGGACGACAAGATCGTCTCCGTGGTGCTATCAGAAGTAACTGAGAAAGGCGTACCCAAGGACTACAACACCTATACCTGGCAGCCTGTCAAAGATGCCCGGAACCAGCTGACAAAGCAGTTTGTAGCTGTGAACGGTACTAAAGTGGACATCTACGCTAAGGCCACCCACAGCTCCAAGAAGTGGATCCAGGCTGTGGAACGTGCCCTGAGCAAGGCCCGGTTGGTCCCGGAATCCAAGAACAAGTATTTTGACGGGACCTTCTTCGGCAAGAGCTCCGCCGGCGAACACGGTTACGCCGTGGCCTGGGTCACCATCAAGAACGATAAGATTACCAGCGTGAGGCTGGAAGAAGTGACAAAGACGGGCGAATTCAAGGACTGGAAGAACTACTCCTACAAGATCGCCGTAGAAGCCCGTGACATCATGCAAAAGCGGTTCATCGGCAAGAGTAGCCCAGAGGAGATCGAGAAAATCGACGTCGTGGCCAAGGCAACCCATAGCGGTGAAATGTATAAGGAAGCGGTCATCGCTGCCCTCAAGGCAGCCCAGCGGCAGTAGCAGTAACCAGGGAGGGGCGGCAGATTGCTGCCCCTCCTTTGTGCCTCTTGTCACTTACTCTAATCACCTTAAGGATATCCGGGTCGGCTAATCCTTGGGGTGGAAGCGGAGGGACATACGATGCCCTGGCTATGGCAAGGGCGGGTTGCGCCTCGCCATATACCGGAAATCGGGTTGCGATCCCGTGCCAATTGGCGCTCCAGTCAGGTCTTCCAACCTGCAACCCCCCTTCTTTTCCCTTGTCAGGACTGGCAGGGAAACCCGCTTACTCCACAGGTAAAGAGGGGCGAAGAAGTAAAGGTAGGCTCGGTGCTGGCCGCTCCACCGAACCTGGACTCGGCTGAGGCACCTCTGGTTTCGCAAGGTGGCAGAGCAAGTCAAGCAAGCCAGAGGTCCTCCATACAAGCTGCCTTGAGTACGGCGGGCCGGCCGGCCGCCGGTCCGGTAATTGCTGCAGCAAAAGGTCGCTATGGAACGGTGCACCTCTTCTCCCCCGTGGCCGGAAAGGTGGTCGATATCAGTCACCGGCCTGGCGGGAGTGGCGAGTTTGTGCCTGTGATCGCCATATCTCCGACCGCGCCGGCCCAGGAGCAGGAGGCGGTAGAGGTGCGTGAGCTCCCCTCCTCAGAAGAGTCCCGCCTGCAGCTGGCAGCCGCTTATGCCGGGCTCGACCTGGCGCTATTTCGGAATACTGACTGGCTGGTGGTAAACGGCTGCGACCCGGATGTGGGCGTGTACGGTCGTCGTTGCCTGCTGCGGGAAAGACTGGCCGATTTAGCAAGCGGCGCTACCGCCCTGGCCAGCCATGTGGGAGCCCGTCACGCCTATCTGGCCGTAACCCGCGGTCAGCTGACCGCGGCAGAGCTGGAATCGTTAAGGCATGATGCTGCTCCGCTGGAGCTCCTCCTCGTACCTGCCGGCTACCCTGCGGGTAGACCCGAGATGCTGGTCAGTCGCCTCACGGGAAAGAAACCGAACCGCTGTCACAACGCGGGCAGCCGCAGAAGCTTGCTCCCGACCACCAGTTCACCGGCAGTTTACTGCCAGGATGGAGTGACCGTGGTGGGGGTGGAGCGGGTCGCAGCACTGGGTTACGCGTTACACCACCATCGCCCGCCTGCAGAGACCATAGTCTCTGTCGACGGCGATGCGGTGAGCCGCCCCGGAGTATACCGTGTGCCGGTAGGAACTCCGCTTGCGGCTTTACTGGAGTTGGCGGGTCTCAATCTGAGCTCCCTGCGTCTGCTCATCCGCGGGGGATGTCTGGCAGGGCAGGCCATCACCCTGGGCGACGCGATAGTGGGAATTGACGACATCGGCTTCCTCGCCTTTACGTCTGCTGGGCAACGGGCCAGCGATGCAGGGCTCTGCCTGCGCTGCGGCAGGTGCCTGGATGCTTGCCCGGCGGGCCTCTCCCCGACCACCATCGCTCGCCTCGCTCAGAAGAGCCTGTGGGGTGAAGCTGCTTCTGCCGGCGCAGAGCGCTGCCTTGGCTGCGGTGCCTGCGCGTACGTTTGTCCGGCCGGTCGGCCGCTGGTGCAGCTGATCCAGCTCGCCCAGCTTCAGCTGGAGCTTGTGAAGTGAGGTATCCCTGTCAATGAGCGTGACAACTACCAGTTCACAAACCAGGGGGACCGAGCCACCGCTGCTCGTCCTCTCCAGTTCACCACATATACACTCGCCCCTGACAGCCGAACGGGCTATGTACACAGTGCTGGCCACCCTACTGCCGGTTGCCGGCGTCTCCGTGTACATCTTCGGCTGGCGTGTCCTCCCTATCGTTCTGACATCGGTGGTCTCTGCCTTGATCGCGGAAGGAGTAGCCCAGTGGGCCCGGCGGCGTTCGCCATGGCGAAGCCTGAAGGACGGAAGCGCGATCCTGACCGGGCTGCTTCTGGCGTTAACCCTGCCAGCTTCCACCCCGCTGTGGGTGGCGGCGCTCGGTTCCACCGTTGCAATTCTCCTGGGCAAGCAGGCTTTCGGAGGCTTGGGGCACAACGTTTTTAACCCCGCGCTGGTGGGCCGGGTTTTTCTCCTGGTCACTTTTCCGCAGCTGCTCTCCGACTTCAGTGGTAGCGTGCGCATGGTAGACACCGTGACCACGGCCACACCGCTCGCGGCCGTGGCACAGGGTCAGACCGTGCCATCCTACCTTGAGCTGCTGGCAGGTTATCGTGCCGGGGCCCTGGGGGAGACTGCAGCGGTCGCACTCCTCCTGGGTGGTCTGATCCTCATCGCCTTCCGCATCATCAATTGGCGTATTCCGTTTGGAATACTGGCAACTGTAGCCATCTTCGCCTGGGCTGCGGGGCAGGATCCACTCTTTCATCTTCTTTCCGGCGGTTTGATTCTCGGGGCTTTCTACATGGCCACGGACTGGGTGACAAGTCCGCTCACCCGGCTCGGAAGCTGGATCTACGCCGTCGGGATAGGGCTGATCACCATGGTTATCCGCCTCTGGGGCTCTTATCCCGAGGGCGTGTCGTTTGCCATTCTCTTCATGAATATGTGCACCCCGCTCATCAACCGCTACACGCTGCCGCGCCCGATCCGCGCAAGCGACGTAAGTGAGGAGGTTTCCGCTCGTGCGTAGTTCCACCTGGCGGATGATTCTGGTGCTCGCTCTCGTTTCGACCCTTTCCGGTGGCGTGCTGGCCGGCTTCTACTCCTGGCTCAATCCAATCATCGAGGCCAACCGGACCAAGGCCGATCTGGAAGTGGGGTTCAAGGGCATTTTCCCTGAAGCCGCCAATTTCGAGATCGAGGTACCCGCCACTTCCCCCGAATCCGATGACGCCATCTACCGGGTGCTGGCGGCGGACGGACGGCTTCTCGGGTACGCCTTCAAGGCGGTCGGCGAAGGTTTCGGTGGCCCAATCAAGATGGCTTTGGGTATCACCGCTGATCGCAGCGCCCTTGCTGGCGTAAGAGTTCTGCAAATGTCCGAAACACCCGGCCTTGGGACGAAAATCCAGGAACCGGTCTTCACCGACCAGTTCGTTATGAAACCGTTGACCGATCCTTACCAGTTGAATCAGGACATCGATGGTATAACGGGTGCCACCATCTCCTCCAGGGCCGCAGTGGAGATAATCCGTACCGGCATCCAGAGTGCAATGGAGCGCATGGGCCAACCCGTGCAAATGGCTGCGGCTTCTACAACAGAGGAAGAGGCTGCTTCCGCCCTACCTGACTTGCCCGAAGATCCTGCCGAGGCCCTGGTGAGTATGGCCATGGCGGCAGGGTTTGACGCAGCAATGTTCATGTCCATGGGGACGACGCCCGTGGAAGGCGCAAAGACCGATCCTGAGGTCTTTGTCGGTGTGACGTCCACAGGTGAGACCGGTGCGGTCGGCTTCCGCGCCAGCGCCGATGGCGTCGAAGGTCCGGTGGAAGTCCTCGGGATTATCGATCCGGGCAACCGCACCCTGGTCAGCGTTCGTGTCTTCCATCAGCAGGAGACCCCCGACCTGGGCGACAAGATCGCCACCGATGCCGGTTTCCAGGAACAGTTCAAAGGCATGAGCATTGAGTCCCGCTTCGAGGTCGGTGATGACATTGACGGCATCACCGGCGCGACACTCTCTTCCAAGGCTGTGGCGGAAGCGGTGCGATACGGCATTGCTGCTGCCCGGGCGGCGGGACTTGTTGAGTGAATGTCTTGGTCATGTCCGCGCACCGGCCGAGCTCCTTCCATCCGGCCGGTGCGCCCGGCCAACCGATACGAGGGGAGTGCTGAAGTCATGGAGTGCTGCACGACAGAGATGGATAAACGGGCCCAGGGAGCCCGCCGGCCAGCAGCCTCACGGTGGCAAACTTTGTGGCAGGACATCCTGCGGGGGGTCTGGACGGAAAGCTCTCCTTTCCGTCTGATGATTGCCTTCTGTCCGGCTCTGGCCGTTACTACTGCCGTTGTCAACGGCCTCGCCATGGGAGCGGCCGTCATCTTCGTTCTGGTTGGGACGAACGTGATGGTCTCACTCATGCGCCGGCAGATTCCTCGCGAGGTTCGCATCCCGGTATACACCATCTTCATCGCCACCTTCGTAACCATCGCCGACCTCGTACTGGCGGCTACCGTTCCCAATGTGCACCAGGTTCTCGGTCTGTTCGTACCGCTTATCGTAGTGAACTGCATCATTCTCGGACGTGCGGAAGCCTGGGCCGCTCACGTGCCCGTGGATCGTGCTTTCGCCGACGGATTGGGTTATGGTATCGGCTACACCATCTCCCTGGTGATGATCGGTATAGTTCGTGAACTGCTCGGTAACGGAACGATTCTCGGACTTCGCCTCATGCCGGACGGCTTCGTGACCTGGCAGGTCATGCTGCAGCCGCCGGGGGCGTTCCTGACCATGGGTATGATCGTCGGTCTCTTCAACCTGGGTAGCCGGCTGGCCAGGGAACGGCAGCTCCGGATGGCGGCCCGACCGCGTTCACCATCCGCACCGCTGGGAGCCGCTCCGGGGGCAAGCGCCAGCTGATATGCTCACCTTGTACCTGGTGAGCCTGGGATCGTTCGTATGGTTGGATCGAGTTATAAGTGACACAAGTCAAACAACGGGAAGGACTGATAGGTCTTGGATTTCGGGGATCTGGTCCTGCTCTTTGTCGGAGCGGCATTGATCAACAACTTCATACTCAGCCGGTTCCTGGGCATCTGCGCCTTCCTTGGGGTAAGCAACCGCCTGAGCACTGCCCTGGGAATGGGAGCAGCGGTCGTCTTCGTTATGACCATCTCCGGGACGCTTAGCTGGGCCATTCAGAACTACATCCTCGAACCATTTAATCTGCCGTTCTTGCAGAACCTAATCTTCATCCTCGTTATTGCAACGCTGGTCCAGTTCCTCGAGATGGTGATCCGGCGCTACAGCCCAGCCTTGTATGAGGCGTTCGGCATCTATCTACCGTTGATCACCACCAACTGCGCAATTCTGGGTGTCGCGTTGCTTGTGGCCGGAAGCGACTACGGACTGCTGGAAACGGTGGTCTTTGCAATCGGCTCCGGCATTGGCTGGACTCTGGCCATTGTGCTCATGGCGGGCCTGAGGGAAGAGCTAGAGTTCGCCGATGTTCCCCCAAGCCTTCAGGGGTCGGCACTTTCGCTTTTGATCGCTGCCATCATGAGCCTGACATTTATCGGCTTCAGCGGGGTCGTTCCGGCATTATAACATGACCACGGCAGCAGTCCCAACGTGCCGGAATATGAGTTACTCGTTTCCTATGCGAGGTGAAAAGTATGCTAAGCTCAATCATGGCTGCGACGCTTTCCATGGGTGTCGTGGCGATACTCTCTGCCCTGCTTCTCGTCTGGGCCTCCCGCCGCTTCGCTGTACAGGAAGATCCCCGGGTAGAGCTGCTGGCAAACCTCCTTCCGCAGGCTAACTGCGGTGCCTGCGGTTTCAGCGGCTGCTCCGGTTTTGCCCGGGCTGCGGTAGAGGGAAAGGCCCCGGCTGACGGCTGCAAGGCGGGCGGGCCGGCGGTAGCGGCTCGGGTGGCCGAGCTTCTGGGAGTTTCGGTGCCGTCGGTTAAGCGCCAGGTCGCCCATGTCTTCTGCAATGGCACGCACGCTCTGGCCAAACGGACGGGGGAGTATCGGGGGCTTGCGGATTGCCGGGCGGCGGAGCTGGTCAGCGGCGGTGGCAAGGCCTGCACCTACGGCTGTCTCGGCCTGGGCACCTGTGTGGCAGCCTGCCCCTTCGGCGCCCTCACCTTGGGGTCAGAGGGACTACCTATAGTTGACAAAGAGAAGTGCACCGGATGCGGCCTGTGTGTGCAGGTCTGCCCGCGGGGGATAATCAAGCTGGTAGACTACGACCAGCGTACCTTTGTGAACTGCGTTTCACCTGCCCCCGGCAAGCTGGTACGCCAGGTCTGCCAGGGTGGATGCATCGCCTGCAACATATGCGAGCGCACCTGCGAATACGATGCGATTCACGTAATCGACAACCTGGCCGTGGTTAACGCGGAGCTTTGCACCGCTTGCGGTAAGTGTGCGGCCAAGTGTCCGACACACGTAATTGAATGGCAGGTTCAGGAGGGCAGAGAGCCGGCTGCCGCCGCGGCTGCCTCCTGATCGTGCCGCGCATCTCGCCCGTGCACCGAAGAACTGATTCAATATTATGTTGATCGGTGGTGAGCTTTACGACAATCTGCACGCGCCTGCGTTCCATCGCCAACCTGAAGAGCATGCGTCCCCTCCTTCTCGCCGCGCTGCTGCCACTCACAGCAGCAGCCGGCGGCTGTAAGGACGCTTCGCCCCGGACTGCTTCTGTCGCCGACCCGCAGCCGGGAGCTGTCTTTGCCACCGTTGGTGAGGCTGGCGATGCAGCGGCCGAAGCCATCGCCTTCACCATGGGTACTTACGTTCAGATAAAGGCCGAAGCCGCCTCCCAAGAACAGGCCGAGAGAGCGCTCCAGGCTGCGCTGCGGGAGCTGGACCGGCTCTCCGCCATCGTAGATCGGTTCCGACCAGACAGCCAGGTATCTCTCATCAACAGCCATGCGGGAGACCAATCCTGGGTTGAGGTCTCTCCCGACATCATCTCCATGCTGCAAACCGCCCGTCAGGTTGCCGAAAAGAGCGGCGGAGCTTTCGATCCCACCATCGCCCCGCTGGTAGACCTGTGGGGCTTCGTCGAAGCGGCCGGCGAATCTGGCCCTGAATCCGACGGTGGCCAGGAGGCTGCCTCCCACGAAGGAGTGGGAAAGGTCGGGCCGACCCACATTCGGGGTCACAAACCTCCGGCGGCCGCCAGCATAGCCCAGCTCCTGCCACTCGTCTCGTACAAGGACGTGGAGATCGATGAAGCAGGCGGGCGCGTGCGCCTGCACAGGCCGGGGCAGGCTCTCGACCTGGGCGGGATTGCCAAGGGTTACGGGGTGCACCAGGTGGCCCGCATTCTCCGGCAGCACGGGGTTATCCGCGCCCTGGTCGACCTGGGAGGGAACATCTATGCCCTGGGTACCAAGGCTGACGGTTCACCATGGAGAGTGGGGATCCAAGACCCCCGTGATCCAGGTGGCATCATCGCCGTCGTTCCCGTCACCGATGCAGCTCTGTCCACCTCCGGCGATTACGAGCGGTATTTTGAGTATGACGGCGTCCGCTACAGTCACCTCCTCGATCCGCATACCGGCTGGCCGGCCCGGGATGTTCTCAGCGTGACGGTGATCACCCCGGACGGAGCTCTGGGAGATGCTCTGTCCACCGCAGCCTTCGTCCTCGGCCGCGACAGGGGTCTCGCGCTCCTGGAATCGTTGCCGGACGTGGAGGGGATAGTGGTCCTTCCCGACTTCTCCGTCCGCATAACCTCGGGCCTGGCCGGTAAGGTAGAAGTGGTCGGACGAGGGCGTCTGGACTCCGGGACCACGCCCGCAGGCGGGGAGGAGGAGTGAGCGGTGGTAATGGTACAACCGTCGCCGGCAGCAAGCGCAACTGCAGCCGCAACCGCAACTGCCACCGCGGACGCAGCCGGCGCTCGGTTTCCCCCCCGCACCCAGCCGGGGCGGAAGGTAGCCCAGCTTGGCGTACTGCTTGCCATCGCCATCACCCTTTACGTATTTGAAAGTCTGCTGCCGTCCCTTCCCCTTCCCGGGGCAAAGCTGGGGCTGGCCAACCTGGTCTCCCTGCTCGCCGTCCTGGCCTGGGGCTGGCGGGAGGCGATGATGCTTGTCGTTGCCCGCCAGCTGCTGGGGTCGCTGGCAACCGGAACTTTTCTCTCGGCTCCGTTTTTCTTCGGCCTGGCTGGGGGAATAGCCAGCGTGGTCACAATGAGAGCAGCGGCCTGCCTTGGCGGTCGCCGGATTTCACCTGCCGGGGTCAGTATTGTGGGGGCGGCCACCCATAACGTGGCCCAGCTCATGGTCGCCCGGCTCTTCACCGGTGAGTGGGCTATCCTGGCCTACTTGCCCTATCTTCTCTGGTTCTCACTGCCCACGGGAACGCTGGTCGGAGTGGCAGGGGCTTATCTGCTGCCTTACCTCGCCTCCTGCAATCACAGTCTCGCCGGAACCGCCGCCCGAACTGCCGGACCGGCGCCTGCCGGGAACAGGAACATGGAAAAGGTGATCCCGGGAGTCTTGAGCGCTCTTTATGGCATTCGCAGCGGGTTGGCTCGGCGGTTGGGGCTGCATCTCAAGCTCCAGACCGGTGACAGCGCCGCGGCAGCCGCCCTTTTCCTGGCAGCACTGGTGGCCTTTTTCTGGCAGCAAGGCACGGCCGCACCTCCCCTGAACCCGGAAGGCGTCGTCAGGGTAGCCGGAGTAGTACGGGTGGTTGTGCCGCTAGACCGGGAGCAGGTAATACCCCTGGAGCTCCCCGGGGGGAGAATGGTACTCGAGGTGGCCCCGGGCAAGATCCGGGTAAGGGAATCGACCTGTCCCGACAGGATCTGCGTACGCACCGGTTGGATCAACAATCCGGCCCAGGCCATTGTCTGCGTGCCCTTGCAGACCGTTGTCACCGTAAGGGGGGCAGCCACACCCCAGTACGACATCATGAGCCGCTAGAACGAGAGCGGGAATTCGTCAGGATCGGGTCGGCAAAGACAGCTTGCAGATTAGCTCCTGGTGAGGTAAAGTTAAGCTAGTAAGGTGATTCTCGGAAGCAGTGTCACGATACCTGGCTTTTTGTTTTAGGTCGCTTTGTGATAGCGTTCACTAACCAGAACGCGGGCTGACTCTAGCTAAAAGGGGTGCCGATGAATGCTCTCTCTAGCCATTCTTGAGCACTTCCGGGGTCGGGGTGTGCGACCACCCGAGGAGAAGAGGATCACCGCGGGCAAACCCAGCCGCAGACTCCCTGCCCCCGATAAGGTTTACCTGTCCCTGTTGCAGCATGCCGGAACCCCGTGCACCCCCACTGTCCGGAAGGGTGACCGAGTGATCAGGGGTCAAGTCGTCGGTGAACCGTCCGGGCTAGGTGCGCCGGTCCACTCGCCCATCTGCGGACGCGTCGTGGCTGTCGAGCCGTACCCGCACCCCTCGGGCCAACTGGTGCCGACGGTGATCATCGAGAATGACGGTGGAGACTCGTTCCTGCCCCTCGATCGGTCGTACCTGGGCGATACCAGCATGCCGGAAGCGATGGACCCGGCCGGCATTCGCCGTCTGGCTCTGGAGGCCGGACTCGTTGGCCTGGGCGGCGGCCTCTTCCCCACCCATATCAAGCTCACTCCGCGCAGTGACCCCCGCCCTGATCTGCTGATCTTGAACGGCTGCGAGTGCGAACCTTATCTTACCTGTGACCACCGCCTTATGGTGGAAGAACCTCATCTCGTCCTGTGGGGCGCCCGGGCAATGCGCCGTGCCCTCGGCGTCAACAACGTCGTAATTGCGATCGAAGACAACAAACCCGACGCCATTGAACTCATCAGCCATATGATTCGGGAGCTGCCCGGGTTCTCACTGCGTGTGCTTCCCAGCCGTTACCCCCAGGGTGCCGAGCGCACGCTGACTCGCACCCTGACCGGCAGGCAGGTGCCAAGCTGCGGACTTCCTGCGGACGTAGGCGTGGTGGTTCACAACGTCGGAACGGCCGCAGCTCTGGGACGTGCTCTTCTCCATAGTGAACCGCTTCTGGAACGGATCGTTACGGTAGCAGGCGATGCGGTCCGTGAGCCGGGCAACTTTTGGGTCGCCATCGGTACACCCATCGGCGAGGTCCTGCGCCAGGCAGGGCTCAAGGAAGCCCCGGTCCGCAAGGTCATCATGGGCGGTCCGATGATGGGACTCGCAACTTCTTCCCTCGAGTTACCAATCCTCAAAGGCTGCAGCGGTCTTCTGGCTTTCACTGCGGAGCAGGAGACTTTGGCAGAATCGCTTCCCTGTGTACGCTGCGGGCGCTGCCTGGAAGTCTGCCCCCAGGGGCTGGCCCCCGTCCGGCTCACCCAGCTGGTGGCGGCCGGGATGGTGACGGAGGCTGCCACAAACGGGCTGCTCGACTGCGTGGAGTGCGGAGCATGTGCTTATATCTGCCCGAGCCGGCGGCCTCTCGTCCAGTACCTGCGGCAGGGTAAGGCAGAGCTTCGTCGCCGCCAGGCCCAACAACCGGCGGGCCAACCCACAAAGCAACCCGTTTGCCGGGACCAGGTTTCGGCCTGAACAACTGCCTGCTGCCGATAAACAACTCCGGCGCGGTACGGAGCGCCGTGGTGCGGCGCCATGCCACGCCCTTAAGTTTCTTGAGTCCGAGGAGCCGACGGCGACGCGCCGCGTGAGGTCGAAAAGCAGGTAACCCGGAGCGCCCGGCGTATTCAACGAATACACAATCCGGCACCAAGAACCACCCCGAAGGAGGGCTGCCAGTGATCAGTACTTCGCGCGTGGCACGGCTGCTTTTGGGCCTGGGGATCCTGGCATTATCGCTCCTGCTGGTTCCCGCCCTGGCAGAATCTGCATCAACATCCGAACCCGAGCAACCCAAAGAGCCAAACTCCCAGACCCAAGCGCCACTTGAGGCGCAAGCAGAGTCAACGCAGCCAGGAGACTCCCTTCCCCTGGGAAGTGCCGACTACTTGATGGTGGCCGATGGCATCTACATACGGATCAACTTCGGTCACTGGCTCGTCTATTTACCTGCCTCCGCCTCGGGCAAGGCCGCCACAGGCTCGGGCCAGGCTGCCGAAAGCGTACGCGGCTACATCTTGACTGAAACAGGAGCAGGACCGCTGCCGGGCAACAACTCCATCCCCTGGGAGACAGGGACGGAGTATCTGCAGTTCCTCTCCTCCGACCCGGAAGTGGCTACGGTCACGAGCAACGGGCAGTTACACTTCCTCCGGCCGGGCTGGGTACAGATAAAGGTTAAGAGCCGCGCGTCAGAGGTCAACCAGCTCTACCGGGTGGTCTCTCTGTCTTTTGGCGCGGGGGCTGCACGCGGAGACGTGATTGCAGCCCTGGGTCAACCGGACTTCGTCCAGCCGGTCAACGTCAGCCACCCGAGCCAGACACAGCTTCACGGTCGCACCTACCAGCCCCAACCGGGTAAATCCATCTCAGTGGAGCACTGGCAGTGGGAAGCCTATCCTGGTCTGGTCGTGGTCATCGACCCATCCACCGGCAAGGTTGATGCCATCATCAACTGGGGTCAGGAAATGATGGCGGAAGCCTTCCGCGAAGCAACCCGCATCCGCCTGCGGCTATAAAGAGCACAGCCGGCGCGTCATACTGCAGCCGCGGGACGGGCTGGGTCGCCCACATCGGTGATGATGTTCACCCCAAGGAGGTTTAACAAAGGATGGAGTACGCTCTCGCCATCCAGAAGGCCCGGGATTACCTTGCGGCCCATGAAGATCGTATCCTGCAGGGCTTGCAGGAGTTTCTCCGCATAGCGAGCATCAGCACGCTACCCGCACACGCACAGGACATGGAGAGAGCAGCTACGTACCTTGCCTCCCGGCTGCGGGAGCTGGGTTTCCCGGTGGTGAAGGTCATCCCCACCGCCGGTCATCCGCTGGTCTTTGCCGATTCAGGTCCGCCGGCGGACAACCCTACCGCTCTTACGGTTATGATTTACGGTCACTACGACGTCCAACCCGTCGACCCGCTCGACCAGTGGGAGACCCCGCCTTTCGAGCCGGTCATCCGGGACGACAGAATATACGCCCGGGGTGCCAGTGATGACAAGGGCCCTGTCTGGATGCACCTGGCAGCCCTGGAAGCCCTACGGGCGGCTGTTGGGCGGCTGCCGTTGCGCTTCAAGTTACTGATTGAAGGAGAAGAGGAGATCTCAAGTCCGCATCTTTACACCTACCTGCTGGAAGCCCGGGGTGAACTGGATTGCGACGTCGTCGTCATCTCTGATACCGCCATGTACGCCCCCGGCATTCCTTCGATCTGTTCCGGCCTGCGGGGCATTTTCGCCGGTCAGATCGACATCATCGGCCCGGCGCACGATCTGCACTCCGGAGTTTACGGTGGTGTCGTAGCCAATCCCATCCACGTGCTGGCAGAACTCCTCGCCTCGTTCCACGACGCAGACGGTCGGGTCAACATCCCCGGCTTCTACGACTCGGTGCGGCCCCTCTCACCCAGCGAAAGAGAGGCCTGGGCCAGGCTGCCTTTCTCGGAAACCGCATTCTGCGAGGAGATAGGTGTTCCCGCACTCACGGGTGAAAAGGGCTTTTCGCCACTGGAACGAATGTGGGGTCGTCCGACCCTCGAGGTGAACGGCATCTGGGGCGGCTTCCAGGGTGAAGGGACGAAAACGATCATCCCGGCGACGGCCCATGCCAAGATTACCTGCCGGCTCGTGCCCGACCAGGATCCGGCAAAGATCGCCCGCCTTATTGAAGAGGCCATTGCCTCCCGGTTGCCGAGGACCGTTCGTTACCGGTTCACGGTTATGGAGGGCGGCCATCCCTGGACCACTTCACCCGAGCATCCCTACATGAAGGCGGCCGCAGCCGCACTGCAGGAGTGCTTCGGCGCTGCCCCCGTCTTCATCCGCATGGGCGGATCGATCCCGATCGTCTCCGCCCTCGCCAGGCAGCTGGGAAAGCCCATCGTGCTTCTCGGCTTCTCCTTGCCCAACGAGAGAATCCACGCCCCTAACGAGCACTTCCACCTGGCCAATATGCGTTGCGGCATGCAGGCCCTGGTCGCGTACTGGCTTCGCCTGGCAGCCGGGCCGGTATCGGCGGAGTAATCGAGGGGGCCGGCCCGACAGGGTTCGGGCCGGCCCTGGTTGACAAACCACTAGCGGGTGGATGCGTCGCCTCCGCGCCGCAGCGCGTTTTCTAATTTTTGCCAGTAGTACTCGGTTTCGTAGCCCACTCGCCATACCCCAACGCCGTACAATCGGTACTTACGGGCCAGAGCTGCCTTCTCCATCGCCGTATCCCCGCCCTCGAACCAGACGTGGCGGGGAAGGTTTTGCCCGGGATAGTAGGTGAAGACAAGCGAGCGAGTCTTCTCGTCGAAACGAATGTCTGCGCCGGACTGCTTTGCCCTGGTCACCGCTTCTTTCAGGCCCACGCTCCTGCCCTGGGGCGTCGAATCACTCCAATCGTATCCGTAGGTGGCAATCCCAAGCACCAGCTTGTGCGCCGGAACCCCGTGGTTGAGGGCATAGCGTATGTTCTCTTCCACCCACTCCAGCGGTGCCACCGGACCGGGCATCGTGCCAGGAGCGGTATGGCGGTCGTAGGCCAGCATGACAAGAAAGTCGCTTACCCTTGCCAGTGAACGGTAGTCATATGCCCCTCCTAGTTCTTCCGGGACGCCCACGCGAGGAAGCACCGATACGCTTACCATCTTACCTTGTGGGTGCAGGCGCCTGGCTATCTTCCCGACCAGATCGGAAAGCTCGTCGGCCAGATCGGGGGTTAGAGGCTGCAGGTCGATGTTGACCCCCGCGTACCCCATCTTTTCCACGATATCGGTTATGCCCCGGGCTACCCTGTCGCGAACCGCCGGATCGGTCAGCATCCCCGTGCCTTCGCCCTTGTTGAAGAGCGGATGCAGTGGAAGCTTCTTTTCCCGGGCAAACTGGAGGACTGCGTCCTCAATATCCCGGGAGACGATCTTTCCGTCGGACTCGATCGTGTACCAGAAGGGCGAGAGGATGTCGATGTGCTTGTGGTGGGCCTGGAGTGCCGGTAAGCCCTGATCCAGATCGGTCCAGCCCTTCTGATAGAAGGCGATTACCTGCGGCTGCCTGGGCCGCCCCACCTGCTTGAGCCAGGTGCGCCCGCGCAAGAGCGTGATACCCAGGGCGACCGCAGCCACCAGGACCACGGCGGCAACGATCGGATTGCGGCGCAGCCAGTCAACCCAGATCAGAAGGCGCCGGCTTCCTCCCGCACCTTGATCAGGGCCCTTTCCTCCATCTGTGTCACCCATCTCTGCATCGCCCCTCTCTCGCTTAGGGTTGCCTCCCTCAGGGGAGGATGACCATGCAGGGCAGCCTGCTATTCTCAAGGGGCACTGGAGGGGGAGGGAAGTGATGGACGCTGTGGATCGGTCCGAGGATAGGGGATAAAAAAACTTCTGGTGGCTTACCCGCCTACTACCAGAAGTTACAAGAACATATAAAAATGGTGCGCCCGGAGGGACTCGAACCCCCGCCCTTTTGGTTCGTAGCCAAACGCTCTGTCCACCTGAGCTACGGGCGCATCAACCGGTGGCTTGCGCAGACATTAATTATTCTACGCAGGCAGTTCACACGTGTCAACTGGATGCCCGCTGGGATGCAGCACGGCCAAGCCTTACAGGGAAAGTGCCCTTGATGTCGAATTGGTGGGCGAAGAACCAGTTTTGGGGGTATTCCAGTTGAACATCGCCACCGTCACCTTCCTTAGCCCGGCACTGGGGCGACATGTAACCTACACGGTTCTTCTCCCTGAACCGACGGCCGGTCCTGGTCCGTACCCGGTACTCTATCAGCTGCACGGTGCTTCAGATGACCATACGGCGTGGGTCAGGCTATCCAATCTCACCCGTTATGTAGCCGGACTCCCTCTCCTGGTGGTTCTTCCTGACGGGGGCTTGAGCTTCTGGCTCAACTTCTCGGCTCACGAAAGGTACGAAGACTTCCTGATACAGGACCTGCCCGAACATCTGCAACGGACGTTTCCAGTTCGTCCGGGCAAGGCGGCCATAGGTGGGCTTTCCATGGGCGGGTTCGGGGCGCTGCGGCTTGCCTTCAAGTATCCGGACAGGTTCGCCTCCGCCTGGGCGCACTCCAGTGCTCTCTGGTCCCCCGAGGTGATCACCGAGCGATTCGGCGGCGTTATGACCGACCCGAAGGAGGCCGATATTTATCGCCTGGTAGAACAGGTTGACCCGAACCAGCTGCCGGCCATCGCTTTCGACTGCGGCACGGAGGATTTCCTGATCGAGCAGAATCGCCAGTTTCATGCCTTTCTCGAGGCACGGGGCATCCCTCACATCTACAAGGAGCATCCCGGGGGTCACACATGGGACTACTGGGATGTGCACGTGCGGGAGGCACTGGCTTTCCACGTGCAGAACCTGGGCCTGAGTACCGGGGCCGGGTGTCTCGACTCCGGCCGACGCACTGAGGCATGAACAGGCTCTCTTGCTTGTACGTCAAAATGCAGGGGTGGTGTACGCCGAAAGTAGCCCCAAACATGCGTCCGGTAAGCGTCCTGCTGTTTGAGGAGGTCTGACAGTGAAGGATCTGGCCGTACGTCCGGCGCCCCTGAACGGGCGTATAATGCGCCGGATCAGACTCAAGCCATTATTCGCAATATTCTTGGCAGCAGCCGTTCTACTGCTGCCGTCCAGAGTCGCCGGTTCTACTCTGGAAGACCGGCTCAAAGCGGTGGGACCCGGGGTGCACCTGCGCACGATCGTTTGGCAGGATGAGGAGGTGCCCTCCACTGTTCACCGGGTACAGCTGTTGATAGTCGACCGTTCGTATCTTGCTCCCTCGGGCCCGCTCGTTATCTCCACCGCGCCTGCGGCCACATCTATGCCTCTCGTTATCCCGATCAGCGGGACGGAGGTGAAGAGCGCAACGGCAGGGGGAGCGCCTGCCGGGTCGGTGGCGTCAACCCCGATCACTCCGCCCGGCAGCCTGCCCGGAATAAAGAGCGCTCCATCTTCAGGAGCTGTTGCGGCAACAGGGGGTTTGACATCTTCCCCGGCGCAGTTGGCGGCCACTGCCTCCCAGGCGCCCGGAACGACATTCACGCAGGATGTTCCGGTACTGTTAGGTGGTCTTGAGGAAGAACTTCCCGATACCCTTTCGGCATATCCGAACCTGGCCGGAATACGGATCAGCAACGGCGAGTTGCTCTATGCCTCCTCCGGCGTTCCGGCAATGGGCATACTCCTCAACGGCCAGCCGGTGTCCGGACTGCCACTCCTGTGGGCCAAAGCAGAGCCGCTCCGCCCGAGCGGGATTCCGTACATCTCTGTCGCCGTCGACCAGGTTAACCTTCCCCATACGAGCGGCGTCACCTATTACACACCCGCTTTTGGCAAGACCACGGGGACCGAGCCAGGCACGACCGAGTTTGTGCTGGCAGGGAAAGATGGGAAAGCGCTGGCCCGCCCGGGGCCTGATACCAGAATTGAGGCAGTAGTGGTCTCCGTCCGCCGCAGCGGCAACAGCAGCATCCCCGCGGACGGGGCGGTTCTGGCAGTCTCCGGGCCGGAGGCATCCCGGCTTACCGGTTACCTGACCAACGGCCAGACTGTCCGCCTTACTTTTCAGCTAATCCCGACCCAGTGGCGAACGGCCCGGGAGGTAGTACCCGGGGAGCACCTGCTGCTCACAGGCCGGGTGATGCGCCCGTTACCGGAGGAAACTCCTGCAGTCTCTACTCCCTCAGCACATGTCGCCTTTGCCTACAACGAGAAGGTTCTCATGTTCTTGGCCGTGGACGATACCACTTCGGTCAACGGGCCGGAGTGGGCCGGAGCGCCGGCCGGGCTCTGGCGGGCGGAGGGGCTCACCCTTCCCGAGCTCGCCCGTCTCCTGCAGGAGCTGGGCATGGCCGATGCCATCTCTTTACCGGCTCGTTTTACCCTGCGCATTGCGGGCGAGGCAAGCGGAACATCCGGAGCCCCAGGGATTTCTGGGGTGTCATCAGGGCAGGGGGCATCCGGATCGGCCTCCACTCTCCCCCGGACGGTGGGAATCTGGAACACTGCTCCCTCCGGTCCGCTCTTCCTGCTGCAGATCGAGGGCGCTTCCGAGCGGGTGCTTGTCGGGTCCCGCGTAGCCCTGCAAGCGATTGGACTCGATACGGGCTTCCATCCGGTCTCTCTCTCGCCAGCCTCCCTGAGCTGGAGTGTGCTGACCAACAACGCAATTCTGGAAAAACAAGGCGCAGTGACTTACCTTGTGCCGCAAGCACCGGGCCGGGTAGCAGTACGGGCTGAGGTCCTGGCGGCGGAGGGAACGCCGGTGCAGAAGAGCTGGGAAGGTGAGGCCGTCGCCGCAAGCCGGTTGCGGCGGATCACACTTGCCCCGACCACAGCTCTTCTTGCTCCGGGAGAGTCCCTTACCTTCACCGTTACCGGCTGGGACGAATCCGGACGGCCGGTTTACATCGACCCCGCTCTTCTGGTATGGGATGTACCCACCTCTCTTGGCTATCTTGACACTGCCACCGGTACTTTGCTGCCGTCGGCTCGCGCCCTGGCAGCGACCTCATCCCCGGGTTCAGGCCCGGCTACAGGCGTAATCCGCGTCAGCCTGCGCGCCCGTCCCGATCTGTCGGCCACCGCCTACGTCGGGCAAGGCCCGGGGCCTCGGCCGGTGACTGATCTATCCGCTCCCTCACCGCAGTGGGTGATGGCCGACCCGAAATCAGGATACCTGCGGGTGGTCGCCGCCCCCTCACCCCGACCCACCACAGTAGGTCCCCTTATGCTTCAGCCAGTTTTCAGAACAGGTTCGTCCGCCCGCGAACTGGTCGTGCGCCCTCACCCCGGGCTCGCAGAGATGCTCACCCTGACCACAGAGGAACGGGCTGTTGGACTTTGGCTATACACATCCGTGGATCAAGCAGTGGTTCTTGTGGCCGAATGGGCGGATGCCACGGGGCGCACCCTCAGTTCATCTTTTGCTCCTTTTAGCATTGACGGCACCGCGCAGAAAACGCCGGTCCTACAACTGACCAGGGGATGGCACTTCCTGCTTGCCTCCGTGCCGGCAACGGCAACCACCCCCGCTGCCTTGACCGGCATCCGGCTTCTGCCAGGGCAGACTGATTCTGCAGCCCTCGCCGGCGAGCTGCCCGCCCTTGGGGCACTGCTGGCTATCTCTACCACCTCGTCCGCTGCGGGAACGGGCACACCGGCGGTGCAAAGCACAAGCTCGGCGGCCGGTGCAGCTGCAACGGCGGCCCAGTCTTTGGTGACTTTCCGCGAGGTCCAGCCGGCAGACGGTCGGGCGATCCTCACCCCCACCCCGCGGTTTTCGGCGCGCCTCGAGATAGCTCGCGGCTGGGAGCTGGACACCGCTTCCCTCCGGTTCTTGCTGGATGGCAAGGTGGTATGGAGCAGAGAGCAAGCCAACTCTGCCTGGGGACGTTTGATTTACGGAGAAGGAGGTTTTGAGCGCGAAAGCGGCCGCTTCTGGTTCATGCCGGCGCAGCCGCTTCCGGCAGGAAGCCACCGGGCCCGTTTGGAGTTCACACTGATCGGCGCCGGTTCGGGCGGCGAGCCCACTACGGAAAGGAGCTTGGCTAAGTTTGAATGGCAGTTCACTGTAGCGCCACAAGCCGCGCCGGCAGTCTCGCACACCCGGCCGCTGCGGATAGCGGTGGTGGGAGGACCGGCACTGGCGGAGGTTCCGGACGAAGCCGGGGAGCGGATATTCCGGGAGATAATCCGTCGTCTCAACAACCGGCTGGCACAGCCCGATGCCGTTGACCTCGTTGTCGTCGTGGGAGACATGACAGCCGCAAACAGTGAACCGCTCCATGCGCGCGCGGCGCAGCTTTTGCAAAACCTGAAGATTCCGTACCTGGTCATTCCGGGCAAGCGGGACCTGGACGCTGGCGGTAGTACCAGTCGGGAACAGTTTCTCAAGACCTGGGGGCTCACTTGCGGACGCCTCGATATCGGCACAACCCGCCTGCTTCTGCTGGATACGGTGGACGGAATTGGGGGGCATGATCCGACACAGTGGGACTGGTTCGCCCGTGAACTGGCCAGTAGCCCAGCAAGCAAGATCACGAGATATGTTATCTTCAGCTACCGTTCACCCCTGGCCCCTGCCCCGGGAGGGAGTGAGGCGGGCTGGCCAGAAGCTGGAGAGGCGGAGAAATTGCTCTCCCTGCTTTCCACCACTGAAACAGGTGGCGCCAGCGCGCCGGAGATCCTTTTCGTTAGCGGCTCGCCCGCAGCCTTCCTGGCACAACAGGACCGCGGCGTTCTTTATCTGACCAGCGGCGGCGGTGGTCGCCAACCGGAGGCCCCGCCCGATGCCGGAGGCTTTTACCACTGGCTGGAGTTGACCCTGCCCGCGGATGGTCCGGTACGCTGGGCAGTAGTACCGCTGGTCCAAACTATCACTGTGGGGGGTCTCCCCGATAAACTGCGGGTGAACGGAAGCGTCACGCCGTGGGCAATAGCAGACCTGTATACGGCCAGCCGTTCACCACTGCGCATTACCATTCAACCGCCCCTTGCTTACAAATGGTCCGTCAGCGATCCCCGACTGGCCACCATCAACCCCTCAACGGGTGAACTGACCGCAAAGGCACCGGGTAAGGTGCAAGTAACGCTGGAAGTTGGGGGAGTAAGTATCAGCAAACAGCTGGAGATTCTCCCACCGGTACCACTTCCTCGTCCAACTACTTCTACTTCTGGCTGAGGTCGAGGGAGAAAACCAATATGTCCTTGCCGTTCACCACCGCTTCGACCCGTTCTTCGAGATGGAATCCCAGCTCTTGTACGGCCTCAACCAACGTCCTGTCACTTTCAACGATCTCAAGCGAAAGCTTCTCGACTCCCAGGTCGGCCCGGGCGTGAGTAATGATGGCGGCAAGGGCATCTTTCTCCAGCCCTCGGTTCCAGTACTGCTTATTGCCAAAAAACGGATTGATCCAGGCCTGTCGCGGTTGTCCGGGAGGTTGCATACCAATACTGTGAAGATCGATGTCGCCTATGTAGGTGCCGTCATCGGCTTCGACCGCCCATAGCTCTGCGTGCTGGTCGGCAGAAAGCGCATGGAACCAGTTCTCCATATCGGCAAGACTTGCGTCGTCTCCAACTTCATCTCCCAGCGTACGCCGTTGAACTTCGGGGTCATTATTCATCGCGAGCCGCACCAGCAAGTCCTCTTTACGCAGCGGGCGCAGTCTAACCCGGCCGCTTTGAAGCTCCCTGTCGGGTTGCACCGTGACACCTCCCAGTGATTAGAAAAAAAGACCCGCCGAGCTAGCTTGCCCGGCAAGGCTTGGCGGCGATAAAAAGAAATGGCGGAAGGGGAGGGATTCGAACCCTCGGTAGAGGTTTTAGCCCCTACAATCGCTTAGCAGGCGACTGCCTTCGGCCTCTCGGCCACCCTTCCGCGCTTTATATCTCCAACTCACTGATTATCAAATCCGAACGCCCCGGTTCGTCACCTGGCCTCCTGCCCGCGAACATACCCAGGGTATCACACGCCTTACCCTGTGTCAACTTCCCGTCCGCGTACCGGTACGGAGTGGGCAATCTCGACCAATCCATCCTCAGGCAGGGAAAAAACCCGGCGGGGCCGGGTGCGCCGCCGGGTTTATCCACTTTTCGATCCAACCATCCAACGCTGCTCTGGCCGGGTTAAGATGGCCCGGTCAGTCACCTACGGACGCACGTACTCACCGGCCAGCTGCAGATGCCCGAACCGGAGCGGGTTCAGGAATGTGCCGAAGGTGGGCGACCAGGTGGTCCACTGGTCGTTCCAAATCACGTGGCTGGTTACGTTGAAACCAATAGTCAGGCCTTCCGCGGGAGTGACACCGACAAGCGCCCAGGGGATGGCAGCCTCCGCGTACCAGGCTGTGTCATCTTTGGATGTTGCCACCTGCCAGCTCTCGACATCGCCGATGCCGCTCCACTTGGTGCCGATGGCGTTCCAGGCAAACTGGATAAAGGTAGCATGATCGTGGAAGGGATCGATGAAGACCTCATTGTCGTCCTCCAGGAAGACGGACGACATCGGCTCCGTCATGTTAGCCACTAGCTGGTTCATGTCGGTGCGGTAGTTCTTAAAAGCAACGTACAGGTTTTCGTCATCCCAGGTTACGTAAGCGATGGTCTGGTCGGTGGCGATGGCATCCCCAACATGGGTCACAAAGCCGCTCACCTTCGCCCCCGCCAGGGCGGCGTCAAGCCAGGCGGCATCGTCGAGCTTGCCGTCAATCACCGGTGCGGTGCTGGCCTTGTAGGCTACTACCGTCGGCGATAAGCCCATTCCCTCGTCGTGGGCCAGAGCGGGAACCACCAGAGCACCGGCCAACAAAACGACCAAACCTACCACCAGCAGCGAACGGGCGCGCATGCTATCCCTCCTTCAGCAATACTCAGCGGACATTTTCCTTGCGTTTCCTATCCTTACCCGGCCAACCATCCAATTCGTGATCTGTTGAATAATTCCTTCTCTACGCTTGTCCCTGCAGGCCAGCCGCGACCCGTCGGCGGTGGACACGCAGGAGAGCAGATGCTATATAATAGGTGGTGCTAACGCGGAGGGGTGTCGTAACGGTAGCGAAGCGGTCTTGAAAACCGCCGCCCTTCACGGGCTTGCGGGTTCGAATCCCGCCCCCTCCGCCATGGCCTCAAGGTTGCTGCGTGGTGCAGTATTCCTCAGCCTCTCAGTAAGCACCCCTCGCTTGATTCCACCCTCCAGGCGCCACCCCCTATCTGAGTTCCTCAAGACCAAGCTCATCGCTGTGGCATATGGCATACTCTTTCTGGCTCAGCACCGGTTAAACGTTAGACTCCGTGTGCACCCGGGCGCTTCGCATGGCAGCAAAGTGCTCTTGACAACAAGCCTGACCGGCGTTATGGTGGGTATGGTGGATATACACAGTATGAGCAATAAACACTCTGTTCAGGCGCCTCGCAATCGGGATCGGCCGCAATCAGGCGAAGAAACGCCGGTCCTACCCTGCACTCTCCTGCCCGGAGATCCTCGCCCGTACTATCAGCAACTGGTGGATCAGGTGCGGGAGCTGGTACTGGCCGGGCGGCTCGCTCCGGGCACATTGCTGCCTTCAGTCCGTGCTCTGGCCCGGCAGCTGCGAACGAGCGTGATCACCACTCGCCGGGCATATGAGGAACTGGAGCGGGCCGGACTGATAGTGACACGCCAGGGTGCGGGCAGCTTCGTCGCCCCGCTTGCGGCAGACCAGCGCCGGGAGGAGCAGGAGAGAAACGCCCGCTCGCTCCTGACTTCTGCGGTGGTGCAAGCTCTGCAACTCGGGGTTACTCCCCAACGCGTGAAAGAGATGGTCTCAGAGATTCTCGACTCCCTTACTTCGTCAGAAGAAGAGGTGAATTGAATGTCTCCCGGATCAACCGTGTCACCGCGACGGCCGCTGAAGCCCGTGGTCATGACGAACCCTTCACCCCCTGCGCCGGTCCGGCTTGAAGGCGTGGTTAAAGAGTACCGGGATTTCACCCTTGGGCCGATCAACCTGGAACTGGAGCCCGGCTACATAACGGCTCTGATCGGGCGGAATGGGGCGGGCAAGACCACGCTTTTGCGGCTCATCATGGGCATGGCTCGTCCCACTCGCGGGCGAATCACCGTCTTTGGCCTGTCCTACGCCGACAACCATCACCGGATACTCTCTCGCATAGGTTTTGTGCCGGAAGAACCGTTTCTCTACGACGAAATGGACGTGGCCTGGATCGGGCGCTTCGTCTCCCGCCTTTATCCCGGCTGGGATCAAGACGAGTTCCGGCGTTTGCTCGCCCATTTTGACGTGCCCGCCCGCAAGCAGATAAAAGAGCTATCCAAGGGCTCCCGCGTCAAGGCCGAACTGGCTCTGGCCCTCGCCCACCATCCGGACTTGCTGATCCTGGACGAACCCACCTCGGGGCTTGACCCCATCGTGCGGCGCGAAGTCCTCGAGGAACTGCAGGCGGTTATCGCCCGCTCCGACCGGGCAACCGTCCTTTTTTCGACTCACATCACCGAGGACGTAGAACGGATCGCCGACCGGGTTGCCTTTCTGGTAGAGGGGCGGCTGGCACTGCTCGCCACTCAAGACGAGCTGCGCGAGAAGTGGATGGAGCTGTGGCTGGATGAAAACGCCCGCCCGCTGCACGAACTCACTGCGCTACCCGAGGTCTTCGCCGCTGAACCGGCAGGCGCCGGAACGATACGCGTCATCACGCGCGATGCCCCCGCCACCCTGAAGATCTGCCATACAAGTGCCATCCGAAAACGACCGCTAGCTTTCGACGAGATACTGGGCCTGTTGTCTGCCGGCAAGAACAGCCAAAGAAAGGAGATGTGGTGACATGACGATGGCGCTTCTGCAGAATGTTCTGGCCATTGCCTGTAAAGACATTAAACAGATGCGAAAACTGCTGCTTTTCCTGAACGGTCTGCTGCTTGTCTACAGCATGCTGTTAGCCTTTCTTGACGAGCTCGACGGGGACCTCGTCCCGGTTGCTATGATGCTGGTTATCGGGGTGGCAGGCTTTGCCACGCGTTCGGCCATGGCGGAAGAGCAGCACTGGCGCTTCCTGTATTCGCTGCCCCTGACTAAATCCCACATCGCCTTGGGTAAGTACGTCGCGCTCCTGGCAGCAGCGTCGCTCTATCTTCTCAGTGCCGCCGGCGGCCTGGTCCTGCGCACGCTTTTCCAAAGATATGTCGCCGGTTCAAGCAATGGTCTGGTCGACAGCCCGGTCGCCTCGCTCTGGCAGCTGGCTATCTTCACCGGCGTCTCCTTGCTTTTTGCCGGAGCCCTGCTCGCCGTCGCCTTCCGCTGGGGGATTAGAACCGCCATGAACCTCCAATTCGTGCCGCTCGTATTCGTCTTTTTCGGCGCAATCCCGGGGTTCAAAGAGTTAGCACATAAGGTAAGAGACACGGTCTTGATGACCTGGCAAGCCGTCAACCCTGGCCCGGGTGCAACTGCCGTAATCTTCATTCTCGCCATCCTGGCCATTTACTGGCTGCAGGCGTTCATCTCTGCTCGGTTGTTGGAGTCACGGGAGGTGTGACGCCGGCCGCACCACCGACAGAATCTGTTTTTCTGTACTCCTGCCGCTTGTCTGATAAGCGCGAAGCGCCGCATATTAGGTGTAACGTGTTACCTCAGCTGAATGTGGCGGAAGGAGGCCAGTTATGGTAGCCAGGGTGAAGTCGCTCGGTCAGCTGACGTTGCCTGCGCTCGTCCTGCTCGCGGCTTTCGCAGTGCTTCTCACGGGTGTTCCGCCCTCACCCGCAGTTGTCCTTGCCGCAAGCGGAACTTCTGGCGACTGGACGAAGGCCGTCATGTCCTGGAAGGAACGGCCGCTGCGCCCCGGTCAGAAGCCCATAACCATTACCCTTTGGGACGTCTGGGACGGTCCGCGCCACGAACTGGCAGAAAAGGTGGTCAAGGACTTTGAGGCTGCATATCCCTGGATCAAGGTGAACCGCCAGTTCTATGCAACAGGCGCCATCACAGCCAAGTTTACTACCGCGCTTGCCGGTGGCGCTCCGCCGGATGTAGTGATGCTGCCCCGCACGGTAGTTCCGCAGTTCATCGATGCCGGCGCACTTGCTCCGCTCGACAGTTTCATGAACGAACGCAAGATCAGCAAAGAGATCTTCTTCCCGGCCGACATCGGGAGTTTCATCGTCAATGGCAAGACATGGGCGCTTCCCACTCCCAGCGGCGGTGCCACGAACTTCCTCGTTATCTATAACCGGGACCGATTCGAAGAAGTGGGTCTGCCCGATCGCGCCCCTCTGACCTGGCAGGAGCTGGCTACCTTCTCCAGGAAGCTTGTCGAGTTCAAGAATGGCCAGCTGGTTCGTTACGGAGCCAATTTGAGCTACCAGTCGCAACTCTTCTTGCCTATGCTCTACTCCAATGCCGGCCAGTACATCTCACGTGACCTGCGCAAGATCACTTTCGATAGTGCCGAGGGTGTCGAAGCTCTGGAGTTTGCCGTTAACTTCACAAACCAGGTTAATCGCGGTAAGGACCAGGTCGCCAACCTCTATGCCCGCCACGGGACCCCCTTCTACGTCGGTGTTGAGGCCATCTGGTGGACCAACGTCTCCGCCTTCTTCTGGATCGACGAGCGGGCGAAAGGTATCCGCTATGGTGTCGGCTCGATGCCGTACAACGCCGAGAACCCGAAGGCCGAATCCCATGGTGTGGTAGAAGGCGGCTGGGGTTACGTCCTCCCGGAGACTGGCAATGAGGCCCGCAAATATGCAGCCTTCCTGCTCCTTGAATGGTTCACGGTGGAAAGGGAGGGGGCAGGTTGGTTTATGCTGCAGCAAAAGCGGCCGTCGCCGGTGATCGCCTACAATCTCAATCCCGACTACCTCAAGCTCAACCCGCTTTGGCCTCAGGTGATAAAGGTGATGGAAAGAGACGTATCCATACCAATCACACCTGTCCACCCTGACATCCAGCAGGCCTACTATACTGCCTGGAATCAGGCCATGGCCGGCGAGCTCTCACCACAGGACGCTCTCAAACAGGCAGCTGCCAAGGCTCAGCAGCGGCTTGACGAGTACTGGAAGAGCCGGCGGTAACCGCCAGCTGCCCCGGTACTTAAGGAAAAAGGAATCCTGGCCCGCCCTTCCGGCCGGACTAGCAACAGACTCCGGCCGGAAGGGCATCACCGTGCCTGTGCCGCGTCCCGTTATTCGACCACCGCTGTCTGGCAATTAGCGCACAAAGACAACATTCTTGATCTCCAATACGATCCCCTTACCTTGTTCCAGCCCGATACTCAAGCGATCAAAACCATCGGAGACCATCAGTTCTACTTCCTGCCACTCGTTGCTCACAAGAGGCCTGACCCTGCTGTTACCGGCAGACACCAGTAGCTCCACAACCCGTCGCATCGGGCTCTGCACACGGACTTCAAATCGCACCGCGCGATAGGGTGCTTCCGTTTCCTCAGAGGGGGCGCGGAGTACGAAAACGCCAGCCGCCGCGTCTGTGAAAACAAGCCTCCGCACCGGTCCCTCGCCTTCGAGTCGCACTCCAATTTTCAACGCTCGATCCCACGTTTCTTGATTCTCAACGGGAATCTCCAATGCCTTTACAAGGGTGACTACAACATCACCTTCACTGGTGTCAGAGAAAGTATACGTTTGCTGCCAGGTATGGTAACCCGCTCTGCGTACAACCAAATCCACCGGGTTGGCATAAATGGGCTCCAACACAAAGCGTCCCTGCCGGTCGGTCACTGCTTGCGCCAAACCGGCCACGACAACAGCTCCTTCCACCGGAGAACCATCTTGGGCACTGACTTGTCCTGCAAGGCGCCCTGGCTTGGCAGGACCGTCCGGCGCGCTGGCATCCACGCCTTCAATGAAGTCTTCGGTGCTCGCCAAATGCCATGACCTTCCACCGTCCGCCGAAAGGAGGACCGCTCGAAAATGGTAGTATCCGGGCATAAAGTCGTAATAGAGCCCTGCGTCACTCCGGTAGCTGTAAGATAGATACAACCTGCCGCGACGATCGAGGGACAGTTTGTGATAATAAATGCTGTAGCCCTGCACCGGCGGAACAACCAGCACGGTAGGTTCGCTCCACGTTCCCCCCGCCGGCTTGCGCTGGTAAGCAAGCGCCCCGTAGTACTGGCCGCCAAAGAAGGGGTCAACTCCCTGCCTCCACTGCCGGAATGCGATATGCAGCGTGTCCTCGCCATCACACACGAAGGCAAGATAGGTTTGACGACCGCGCTCGCCCTTTCCATCCCGCCAGCCGGTGTTCAAAACAGGCACCGGGTCAGTCCACCCTTCATCCGCGGTATATGGTTTTAGAGACCGCGAATAGTAGAAGTTATCTCCATGTGATCCAGAGATAAGGTGAAGTATCCCTTTACTGTCAATACAGATTCCCGGTGTGTTGTGGCTGTCGTTAACCGGCGGGCCATAGGCTACTAAGTGCTTCTTCCCAAGCGTATTAGTGTCCGCGTAATACGTTGCGACAAAAGTGGGAACTCCCGGTACAGCTTCTTCTGTGATCTCAGCCCAGGTGAAGAAAGTCCTGTTGCCGCTCGAGACAGCAAAGGACGGTTCTCCCGAGTGCCTCGATGGAGGCAACGCATTTTCCGTGACTAGGATCGGTTCCCGAATCACGAGTTTACCGTCTCGCTTCTCCGGTTGTATGATAAAGAAGTTGTAGTAGTCAGCGTACTGCGCGGGATGAGACGCACGCATTTGATACAGGCCGATCAAAGGAGGCCGGTTCAACGTGTTATGACCGACCCAGTACTCGATAGCGAATTCTCCAGGCGGCAGCTCGTATACCTGAAACGTATCGCCGTAGTCTGTCGAGTACAGAAGTATGTTGTGTTGCCGCCCGTCAGATTCCTTGATGGTCAACAGCGTGTACAGATGGTCGTCCGCATCGAATACGACGCGACTGCCGGTAGAACCGGCCCCACGCACGAAGCCATCAAATTTAGGAAACGCCTGCCGTATAGCCCGGGTAAAGTCCTTGGCAACCCATTTTCCACCTCGCAACGTATGGATAAAACCGGTCTCGTGCAAGTCCGCCCCCCGGCTGCGAATGTACGGGCGGTTATACCGGTCAAACGATGGCTCGTTTTGGGTATACCACGGTCTATAACCAAACTGTGCTTCTTCGTGTTGCCATGGCTTAAGGACGATAGGAACATCTGCGCTCTTGCCAACTTCCTGTGCCGCCCGGGCTGCTGGTGCATACCCTCCTCCCAGCGCGGTCATAGCCAAAACCAGAACTCCCAGCCAGCGGTGCATCATGATTAACGATCTCCTCCCTGCGGTACGATTAGCACTCTCAGACCCCCACCTGTCCCCCGCCCTGAAGCGGCGGGAGACAGGCGGGAGACAGGGCAAACAACAGTAAAGGCGACGAAGCAATCCCCCGGCTCCCGCCAATTCTCATTGGGCCGGACGACGGCGCTCGACAATCCAGAAAACCGGCTCGCGCTGGAGCTGCTGGTCCGCTTTCTCTTGAGCAGTTGTCAGGGCTGTCTCGATACCGGCGCCCTCCCGAATCTGTTGATACATCTGCCTTAGTATCTGGTTGATCCAATCCGGCCGCTCACCAGGGAAGATGGTGTACGGAATAGTCTCTAACGTAGTCCGGAAAACCGGGTCCTGGACGAACCTTGGATCAGACCAGCTCTTCTTCACCGCAGGAATGCGGCCGCCCAACAGGTTACGTTCAATTGGGAACGACGACTCTTCGTAAAGCCAGCGCAAGAAGCGAAAGGCCGCTGCTTTTTCGGCATCCGGGGCTGCCGCTAATACTGCGAAGTCCGCCTCGTAGCTATTGCGTCCGATTGCGGGCTTAGGTTGACCAGTCCACGTAGGTATCGGTGCCGTGGCCCAGCGGAATTTAGCCTCCGGCCCTATACGCCGGCGAATCCACCCCCACTCGTACAGGATTCCGATCTGTCCTTGTAGGAATGCAGACTGCATAGGCACCTGATGCCAGCTTTTGTCCTGCACCTGGAGCTGATAGATCAGGGTGAGAGCTTTTCGTCCGGCCGCACTGTTAAACTGCAAACGCTTCCCCTTCTCATCCCACATGAATTGCCCCTGCTGGTAGATCAGATCGTCCCAGATCACTTCACTTGCAAAAAAGCCGGTGACTTGCAGGCGGCCGTCTGCAGTGTAGCGGGTAAGCTTGCGAGCAATAGCCCGAAGATCGTCCCAGGTCAGTATGGTAGGGCGCACTCCGGCGGCGTCCAGCAAGTCCAGGTTCAACCAGAGAAGTCCTGTCGACAATCCCCCCGGTGTGAACCGAATCGACCCATCTACTTCTGCACCGAGCTCCACGTTCCAAAAAAGCTGCTGCATGCTTTTACGCGGCCAAATAGACTCAGGAATGGGCTCCAACGCAGATACAAGGCGGGAGAGAAAGGCAGTATGAAACTGGGTAAGCGTTGGCGGTGCCCCGGAAGCAGTCGCAATCAAAAGTTTCTCTATCAACGCGTTCCAGCTGGGTTGGAGCTCAATATTGAACCGAACATCAGGGTTCAAACCGTGGTATTCCTCAGCAACCCGGTGAAATAGAGGTTCAAGATTTGTACCGGCGAGAATCCACCATGTTATGGTTACTGATTTCCCTTTATGCACAGTGGCTGCAGCAGTAGGTGTGGTCTTTAGAACACCAAACATGGCAAACAGGAATATGGCGATAAGCGAGAACCCCACAACCTGCTTGCAGAAAACAGTCGCAAGGCTAGGTAAGCATGTGCGCATTTGCCTGTTTTCTCCGACGAGTTTGCCCCACTGCATCGCTTCTTACCTCCCTATGCTCGAGTGGTAGCTCTGAGGCTGATCCTTACTAACCAGTTGGGGGACGAAGCAAGATGCCCCGTCCCTTTCCAGAGGTAGAGCGTTACGATTATGAGCAGTATCCTTATTCGTCACTTACCACCAGCCAATAGGCGATTGAGTTTCTCGTCTATTTCAACTACAACAACTGATGGATCGCGCTTGCCATCGAGAATCTCCTGGATCAGCGGGCCCGTGATTGCGTTCACTTCCCTGGCCGCCGGTATCAGGTAGGCCGGGCCGCTGTCGGGATTGGCCAGTTCATAAACCATATAGGCAGCATGACGGGGAGCATGGGGCACGAGCTTGGAATACTCATTTTGAATTGGTTGGAAGGCTGTTAGTCTGGCAGTGTCGGCCACAAACCGGCGAACCACTGCTTTGTTTGTAGACAGAAACTTAACCCATTCCCATGCTTCGCTCGGATGCCTCGTGCCAGAGAAGATTTCAAGCGCATCGACAGTGAAGCGACAACCACCGCGAACGGGACCACGCGGTTGAGGGCCAATGTCCCAGGCAAACTTCACATCCCGCATAAACGGCTGGCTGATAAGACCGGGACCTTCAACCGTAGAAATGCCCACGTTGCCAAGCCAAATGGTATGGGTGGACGAAGTGCCAGCGGTAACGGGCACCGCTACCTTGTACTTCCAATACAGGTCCTGAACGAACTTCAACCCGCGAATTACCTCGGGCCTGCTGTAGGTTGCTCTGGTTGGATTGACCGGCCGATCGTACAGGTCGCCACCTGCCTGGTGGACTGCCGCCCCCCACCACGCCCAGAGCCGGCCATCCAAACCATACCGATCGGTAACGCCATCGCCGTTGGCATCAACAGTCAACCGCCTGGCCGCGGTGAGCATGGCATCCCATGTCCAACCCTGGGGCCCCAGGTCTACTGGCGTCTGCAGCCCCGCGGCTTCAAAAAGGCTCTGGTTGAAGGCTACGAAGAGTGGATATGCGTCCATCGGGACGCCCCAGACACGACCGTCCGTCCAGGTTACCATCCTGACGGTTATGGGCGAGAATAGATCCCAGGAGATCTCCTTCTCTTTGTCCATGAGCGGGCGCAGATCCAGGAACACGTTTTCGTCCACGAAGCTCTGCGCTTGGTTTGCATTCATCTCCAATATGTCCGGGGGACTTCCACCCGCCAACATGCTGAGGAACTTCTGATCATAGGCGCCCTGGCCGGGCCCGCCAGCGACCACAAGCTGAATGTCAATGTTCGGGTGGATCTTTTCGAACTCTTTGGCAGCCCAATCAACAAAGCTGCGCCACGCCTCGCCGTGCCAGTAGTACCCGTAATGGACGATGGTAACCTTGCCGGATGCTGCCCATGCACCTGCAGGCAGGCCGGCCGTAACGGCTACTGCTAACATGGCAATCAGCCACAGCACCCTGGCTGTCCACCGCGACCGCTGACCCTTCCGGACTGCTTCCTCTTCCCCGCAACGCAGCATTTCTCTGACCTCCTTCCTGCGGTAGGACCGTGGTGAATCGAATTACATGTTCCTTATTCCACGCCCTTGCGGATATTCCTTCCATGGCAATTGGTTTCTGAAGAGTTGGCCAAACGGAGGTCAGTCACGTAGCAGATTGGACGATTTGGCCTTGACGGAGCTCCATGCTCGCTTCTGCGAACTGCCCGTTAGGGTGTATTCTTGTGAAAGCTCATATGTCATGGCCTCGAGGAAATCTACGGAGAGGTTTGAGGGGCGGCCCGGCGGATGATGGGCCGCCCCTCTCGCATCCGGGATGGTTACTCCTCCCACCTACCCCACTCCACCCGCAGAGCCTGGATCTCGAAGGGCTTCAGCTCCGTATAGACCGTCGCCCCTTCGACTCGTGGCTGGGGTCCCCAAAGGCCGAGCTCCAGGAAATCGATACTTTCCGCACGGGCCACGGGCTGGCTGAAACGGATGGCGACGCGATCGCCCTGCCCGGTCATTTCCACGACCCGCAGGACGATTCCGTTGCCGTCCTCGGCCAGCTTGACGGCGGTAAGAGCAATGTGCTGATCCGGATCGTCCAGCTGGATGTACCCAATGGACCCGTCTTCCGTGCCGGGGACGAAATCCACGGCCGGCAGGGCATCCGCCGGTTCATCAGGGGGCACTTCCGCAGTGCGAGCCGGCGACAGTAGCTGCACCGCAGGGGGAATCAGCCAGGACTCGACCAGGTCGCCGCCGGGTTGCCCATCGCTTAGCCCGGCGTCCGGTAGCCAGGTAACGAGCGGCTGGTTGTACTCGTATCCCCGCTGCCAGCTCGCGGCTGACTTCCAGTCACCCGCCCCGGAGGTGATCGCATAGCGGATCACGTGGCGGCCTTTGTCGGCGTTGGGATCCGGCCAGATTGCGCCCTTGAGGAGCGTCATACGAACAGTGCTACCGTTTAGGTCGAACCCGTACTTACTATCGTTGACCAGCGTGACCTGAAACTCCCCGTCGTCCATGGCGACCCATTTCCCGGCGGGGAACTCGAACTTGGCTCGTTCCATGGCCGTCTTGGGCCGAGTCGGTCTCTGGTAGATGCCATAGGGAATTTCCGTTACCAGGGCGTCACTTTCCACTGCTAGCGGGAACGCCACCTTGAGCAATGTCTGCCGTTCCTGCCAGTCAACGATGGTGGCAAACTCCACTTCCTTGCGCTGATGATACAGCCTGACTTCCTGAACGATGTGGGAGGACCCAAGCCGGCGGGTGTAGCGGATCACCGTCCGAACCGCCCCGTCCTCCACCAACTCGACCCGGGTAGGGTCGCCGATGGTGAGCGGTTTCCGTTCGTAGTCACGGTCAATGTTCCAGGCATCCCATTGATCCGGCGTGTCGACGAAGGCCTGTAAGAGGTTGCCGGGCCCATTGAGAACGGCGCGGCCGGCTTCCTTGTCGTATAGTTCTGCCAAGGCGCCCTGAGCATCTATTGTCAGACGGTACCAGCGATTCTCAATGGTGAACGGAAGCTCGATGGGGACAGGGAGTTCTCGGTTGGCGACTGGGCTACGTTCACCGGTAGCGACGGGCATCACCCAGTAAACCGCCATGCCTGAGCCGGGCACCTTGGCCGGGAACACCAACTGCCGCCGAGAATCATCCTTGCCTGCGGGGCCAAACCCCTCTTCCTCAACAACCTGTGCCGGGACTCTCCCGCCATCGGGCCCGTAGACGACAAACTCCGCCGTCGCCGTCTCCAGCCCCAGGCCGGACAGGGGAACACGGGCAATGTCGTTACGTTCCCAAGACAAGGCGTTAAATAGGACTACGGGGTGGGCTGACGCCGGTACTGCCGCGGGTCGGGGGGTCGTAGCGATCATCCTCTGTCCCAGGGCTCGCACCGACTGAGCCAGCACCTCGTTGGCAAGGGTGAAGGCACGGTCATAATCCTTGGCAGCATCGACGTAGACCCCGCTGATGCTGCTTCCGGGTAGTATATCATGGAACTGGTTGAATAACAGCAGTTTCCATGCTTCGTCCAGTTGCTCCTTGGGATAAGGCCGGCCCGTATACAGCATGCTCAGAGTAGCCCATTTTTCGGCTTCGACGAGCAGCTGTTCCAGCCGGCGGTTGGCCAGTTTGACGGTTGCCTGGGAAGTATAAGTACCTTGATGGTACTCCAGATAGAGTTCGTCGTTCCAGATGGGCAGCCGGCCGGCAGCAGCCGCTTCCAGGGAGCGGAAGAAGGCAGCCGGGTCACCATCGTGAGCAATTCCCAGGCGATTGGCCGCTGCCGCCGCGGCCACCTCCGCCGGGTCAGGCCCATGGCCACCGTCCCCTTTGCCATAGTAGAGTAAAACCGGACCGTAGGGTGCGCCGCCTTTCCAGTCGTTATTTACGGTCGCTTCCAGAATCTGCTTCCGGTCGAAATTGCTTGAATCGAAGAGGCCCTTGGAACCGCCGGGTTTGAGCAACAACTGCCACGGAGTGATCTCCTGCTGGAAACGCTGGGTCCTGAGGCGTTCCACGGAGAAATCGTGCTCCAGTCGTCCCAGATAGGCCAACACCTCTGAACCGTCCGGTGACCGCCAGCGAAACGCATTGAAGGGAAAGCGATTGGTGTCGTTCCAGAAGAGCTTAGAAGTTACAAAATACTTCTGGCCCGATTTCAGCATGATCTGCGGCAGCTGCCAGGTGAAACCGAAGGTATCCGGGAGCCATTCGACTTCGGCCAGCTTGCCAAATCTGGACAGGAAATACCGCTGTCCGTATAGCCGCTGACGGATGAGGGACTCGCCGTCAGGCAAGTTCCCGTCGGATTCGACCCATGACCCGCCGACCAGGATCCAGCGGCCTTCCCGTACATACTCCTGAATCTGGCGGAAGATCTCAGGGTACTTTTCCTCCATCCACTGGTAGTACTGGGGTGAACTGAAAGCCACCTTCATGGTGGGGTTGAAAGGCAACTGGGAGAGGGCCTGACTGTAGGTGGCCCGGGCTTTTTCGATAGTCTCATCACGACGCCAGAGCCACGCGGCATCCAGATGCGAGCTACCTACCAGCCATATGTCGTGGTTGGCAGCAGTCGTTCCTGGCTCGTGTAACAATGGTCTAACCCGGGTTTCGAAAGCCTCTATCTGTGCCTGAATCTCTGCCAGGTCATCCGCGGTATAGTCGGAACGGAGACTCGCGAAGGCCTGGTTTATTGCCAGTATGTTTGGGAGCACCTCGGGGTTGCCGGGCATTGCCCAGATCGCCAGTGTCCGGGTGGCCGCCCAGCGGGAGAGCATTTCGCGCAGCAAAGGATTCTGCCGGGCAAACAAGTGAATCCGAAGCTCAGGTCCCAGGCTGTCCGGCGAATCGATGAGGGTGAGGGCCGCGATTCTGGCGTTCTCCGCATTTCCCAGTTGGATGGCTCGCAGCGTGCGTGTGGGATCCACCGGTACCAATTGTATGAAGATGGCTGGGGCAGGGCCTGTTCGACCGGAGTAGTCATGACGGTAATCCGCCTGCACTGCTACGACCTCTGATTCCGATGGGGGTGCACACCAGTCGCTGAAGACGATCCGACTGGTTTGGGGAGGACCTGAATCATAGTGGAAGGTCAGGTCAACATCGGAACTTCCGAATACACTGCTCTCTAGAAGGGCTATTGCATGGTACCGTCCGGGAGGAACCGGTAGATTCTGTCCGGCCGGGACGACAAAGTTCTGTACTCCGTCCCTTGACGATGGAAATCGGAAGGCGACACCGGAAAACTCTACCAATCCTGCGGGCGGTAGGGTTTCTGCTGCGTAGTTAAAGTTTCCGTCAAAGCCCCCGTCTCCAGGGCGTTGCGCTGTGCTGATCCCGTCCAGGTTGTAGACACCGGAAAGATCAACGGGTATTCCGGTGCCGCTACCCTGGGAATAAGCCACCGAGGTAGCGAGGCCTAGGGCCAGTAAGAGGCAGAGTAAGGAAGCCAGTGATAGGGTGACCGCCATAGCCCGGCGGGCTCGAGTTGCCCGTATCAGTACGATCAGATTCTCTTCGAATCTTTGGAAAAGCATCGGTCTGGTATCCCCCTCTCTATTCCTCGGCCCAGACCGGCAGCCGAGCCGGACACGTGGAGTCCGGCTGGCCGCCAGGTCGAACGTAGCCTCAGTTACGTCCCAGGAAAATCTTCACAGATTTGCCCCGATAAGTTGGAAGTATTACAACATCAGCTCGCGGGGCCACCGGCCGGGCAGAAGAGAGGAGGCCGCACTTCTGAGGCTCGGATGGAGTACCCTTTCTCCTCGAATTCGTAGAGCTTTTTCACTTTCCCGCCTCGCAGCATGACAGTTTCGACACCTACGACTCGTGGTTTAATCGGCAGGTGTACTGCTGGACGCGCTACGGTCGCCTCTGGTCGCCGCCTACCGTTCCCGGCAACCTTTCCATCCCAACCTCATCGCCCCCTGTCCCATCATCGACCATCCGTCCTGCCCCGCCGGGAGTCCCGGCTCATCGCAGACAGCCGTGGAATCTAATTCGGACGACTGATTCATATGCGCAGTAAGCTTGCGCGTGACGTGAATGTGCCTGAGTGTGATGCATCCCCCAAAAGCCTGCTGAGGCGAGGCCAAGCCTCCTCGACGGCCGTGCGGCCGACTTGCACGCCCTCAGCCCATCGCAGAAACTCGTGGCCGTGCATCGTCTGGACCGCGGGCCGGATAAGTATGTCCGGCTGAGCCTCGTCGTCCCCCGGTACGGTTTCCCGGGACCTGACCGCCACGTCCAGGCTATGCCCAACAACCTGCCACAGGCTCAAATGCCCGATCGCCTGCCCCGCAGATCCGTTTCGAGATCCCGGTTGCCCCCAACGCGGGGGTCGCCGGGCGACGCGGACGTAGATGTGCTTCATCCACTCGGTCAGCCTTCCCCAGATGTCGTTCGGCGAGCTGATGTCCACTCCGATGACTACTTCTGCACCGCATGCCTTGGCCGCTCGTACCGGCAGAAGCTCAACCAGCCCTCCGTCCACCAGACATCGGCCTTGGTGCCAAACCGGTTGAAACAGTCCGGGGACAGACATGCTTGCCCGTACTGCCTCGGCCAGTCGTCCTGAGGTAAGCATCACCGGATCACCATCCGGTAGGGCGGCCGCCACCAGCACGAGACGCTGGGGGAGGTCCTCGAACTTAAGTTCGCCGAACAGCCCCTGGAGCACCGCATCGAGGCGTTGGCCACGAACGAGGCCTCCGTCGAGGGCGGGGTCCGCCAGGCGCAGAAGCTTACCCCACGTCAGGGACCGAGCTAAGGCCTCAAGCTGGTCAAGACGGCCGGCAGCATAGGCAGCCCCCACTAGGGCGCCGATGCTGGTTCCCGCCACGACGTCGATCGAGATGCCCCGCCGTTCGAGCTCCCTCAACACGCCGACGTGGGCGGCTCCGCGGGCAGCCCCTCCCCCGAGGGCAATACCGATGGATGACGGACCTGGCCAGGTGACCGGCGAAACGAAACTGTGCGCGCCAGTTCCCGGCAGCGCACCGGCTGGCTCGCTACACAGCCTCATGAGGCACCCACCGCCGATAGGAGCTCTTCGAACCAGCCTGGCTGGTCTACCAGGTCCGTTTCATCGCTTTCCATGAGCACCTGGAGCGCCAGGCCGTAGACGGCAGCCACGAGAAGGCGGCCCACGGTTTCCGGCGACAGGCGTGCCAGGCGAGACTGGGACACCTCCGCTGGCGAAGTCTGCCACATACTGATGACACGCCGGGCAGCCTCATCAGCTACCTCCTTGAACAGGTGGCGGAGTAGGCGGCGCACCTCCGCGTTCCGAAAAGCCAGGCTGCTGAAGTCGAACAGCAGCCGGAACCACCCGGGATCCTCAAGGAGTTTGGCTCGAACGATGCCTACCAGTCCGTTAAGGCGTTGCTCCGCACCGAGATCAGTTAACCAGCCCACCACCTCTTGTATGTGCTGCTCGGTCGTACGCCGCATCACTTCGATGAACAGGCGTTCCTTGGACTGGAAGTAGTAGTGAAGCTGGCTTAGCGCGACACCTGCTTCACGGGCGATCTGACGCATGGACACCGCGGCATATCCCTGTTTAACCAGGCATCGGTACGCCGCATCCAGAATGGTTTCACTCGTCGCCTCGCGTGAACTTGAGCGCATAGGCTGTGTCTACCCACCCCTCTTGGTCGGACGACCGATTCACATTATAATGGGGACGTCCCAAGCGTGCAAACGGAAAGGACGGATCGATTGCGCATCGCTTTCTTCACTGAGTCGTTTCGGGAGAACGTGGGCGGGCTGACCCGGGCGGTCATCCAGATGCACGACCACCTTGTGGCCCGCGGCCACAACGTACGGGTTTTCACTCTGCCGCAGCGGGGCGGCCCCACGCATCCGGGTGACCTCATGTTCGTACCCGCCTTTACGCTGCCCGGGGTGGGGGCGCTGGCTCCGGATAGCCGGATTGCCTACAGTTATCCGTTTGTTCTCCGCGAACTTGCCCGGTGGAATCCGGACGTCGTGCATCTGCACACGCCCTTCCCTACTAGCTGGCTCGGTATGTGGGCGGCACATCGGCTTTCCCTTCCGGTGGTTGCCACCTATCATGCCAACGTCACCGGGTGGACCGAGGCGTATGCACGCTGGCTGCTGCGGGGCCGGACCACCGGGTTGCTTGGCCTGGTGGCACGGGCCGAGGTTGCGTTTTACAGCCGTGCGCATCTTGTGACCGCGCCCAGCCGGTCGGCGGCCGCCAAACTCCTCGACCAGGAGCTTCGCACACCGGTCGTTGTGCTTTCCAACGGTGTCGACGTTCAGCGATTTACACCCGCCTGGCAGGCCCCACCAGACTTGTCCGTGAACCGTGACCGGTGGGATCGGCCGCCAACCGCGCTCTATGTGGGCCGCCTAAGCGCGGAAAAAGGCATGGCTGAACTGGTGGTTGCTATTCGGCACCTCCTGAGTTTCCATCCAGTTGCATCTTTTCGGGTAGTCGGTGATGGCCCTTGGCGCGGGCATCTGCTGCATGAGCTCGGGCCCTTCCTGCAGGCCGGGCGGCTCCACCTGGTTGGATACGTGGCATGGGAGCACATGCCGGAGGTGTACCGGGACGCCGACGTCCTGGTCTTCCCCTCGGCCGTTGAGACCCAGGGGTTGGCCGTACTTGAGGCGATGGCTAGCGGGCTTCCCGTCGTCGGCGTCAGAGGCGGCGCCGTACCGGAGCTCGTTGAGGACGGAAAAAACGGCTTCTTGGTCTCCCCGGGCGACGGGCGGGCCCTGGCGGAGGCGGCCCTGCGTCTACTTGAGAACCAGGATCTTCGGTGGACCATGGCCGCGCTGGCACGGGAGACTGCGGTGCGCCACAGTGTAAATGCGTCCATCGCCTTGCTCGAACGGCTCTACGAATCGGTGATCGACGCCAGGGCGTCGGTCGAGACCACCTGTCACACGCGTGGGCGGCGCCCAAAGAGCACCGGTGAGGTGAATAAAAGCTTAGAGGCCCAGCTTAGCGTCGCTCGGAAGGAGGCAAAGACGGCCGTCGACGCCGCCCTGGCCTACCTGATGTGCGACCCGGCTATCTGCGAGAAGGCGCCGACGTACTGGCAAACCATACCGATGCCACCTTCATGGTTTACACCAACGGCATCCTGATCACCAACAAGGTGGCCGGCCGGCTGGCCGAGCTGGGCAACTGCTCGCCGGCCATCAGCCAGGAGGGGTGGAAGGAAGAGGCCGACGAGCGGCGGGGCTCTGGCGTGTTCGACAAGGTGATGGCCGCTATAGACCGCCTGCGGGAGCGGGGATCATTTTCGGCGCATCGATCACCCTCTGCGGGCAATGGTGGCCGGGTCGGGGGCCTACTCCATCCACCCACCCGGGCCCGGAGACGGTGTTGACCGGCAAACGAGCCCGTTTCCTCGACGAGAGTTCAGCCCAATGGCACCGAACTGGCCGATACCCTCGAACAAGAGACACGGGCGGCTATATCGTTAGCGCAAAATAGGGGCGCGTGGGGGGCACCTTGGGTTATGGATTTTTCAGTGGCGCTCGTAGGCGTGGGCGCATGTGTACCAGGTCGGCGTCTCGATAACCATGAGCTGGCCCAACGTCTGGGCTGTTCCGAAGAATGGATCGAGGCACGCACTGGCATCCGCGAGCGACGGATTGCGGGACCGGCAACCGCGTCGTCGGATCTCGCCGTTCAGGCAGCCGAAGCGGCCCTTGAAAGCGCCAGGCTGACCCCCAACGATCTGGATCTCATCGTGGTAGCAACCAGTACCCCGGACTACCGGATGCCCTCCACGGCCTGCCTCGTTCAGGGCAGGCTGGGAGCCCGACAAGCGGCTGCTTTCGACCTGTCGGCGGCCTGTGCGGGCTTCCCATACGGGGTGGCCGTCGCAGGGCAGTTCATCCGGACGGGGACTTACCGCTGTGTACTGGTCGTCGGCGTCGACCTCATGTCGCGGGTGGTGGACGGCCAGGATCGGAGCACGGCCATCCTGTTCGGGGACGCAGCAGGAGCTGTGGTGCTGCAACAGGCGCCCAACCATGTCCCGTTCCACTGGTGCCTCGGCGCCGATGGGACAAGGTGGCAGCTGCTGTTTGCCCCGGCATCTTACCCGTCCGAGCCCTTGGGGAGCCACGATGGCCAATACCTGCGGATGAACGGTCGAGAAGTCTACCGGTTTGGGGTATCCATTTTGGTAGCTTCCTTGCATCAGGCGTTGCAAAATGCGGGTCTTACGGTTGAAGACCTCAAGCTCGTGATCCCCCACCAGGCCAATGCCCGCTTGATTGAGGCGGCGTACAAGCAGCTCGGCCTGCGGCCCGAGCAGCTCATGATCAACATCGACCGGTATGGCAACACGTCGGCCGCTTCCATTCCCTTGGCGCTGGTGGAAGCGGTCGAACAGGGACGAGTGGAGCCGGGCGATCTTTTGGCCCTCGTGGGTTTTGGGGCCGGGTTGGCGTGGGGCGTGACGCTGGTGACCTGGCTGGGATAACCTCGCTCGAGTTCGCCGTTAACTTCACGAACCAGGTAAATCACGGCAAGGGCTGAGGCCATCTGGTGGCCCGACGTCCCGAAGGCGAAATCGCATGGCGGCCACCGAACGTGTATTCTATAGAGAAGAGAGGTGAGGACGGTGGGGTAACGGTGCGGGAAGTTCTCTGCAAATCGGCACTGGTTAAGTCGGGCATCGCTGATTTTGCTCTGAACCCGTACACTGGCTGCGCTCACGGTTGCACCTATTGCTACGCCTCGTTCATGGCCAGGTTCGCACCGCACGAGCAGCCCTGGGGCCGGTGGGTGGACGTGAAGGTGAACGTGGCCGACGTACTGCGGCGAGACCTGCAGCGCCTGCGGAGCAAGGTTCAAAACGGTCCGCCGGCTGTTTTTATATCGAGCGTCACCGACGCCTATCAGCCACTCGAGCGGACTTACAGGATCACGCGGGCCTGCCTGGAGACCATCGCCATAGCGGTCAAAGCACCACAAGAACAGCCGCTTCCTGGTGCTCCGGATCGCCAGTTCTTTGACCCTCACAGGTCGCCGCCCGATCCCTGGCTCAGGGTCTCCATCCTGACCAAATCGGACCTGGTCCTACGCGACCTTGATGTCTTCCAGGATATCCCTCGTATTGAAGTTGGTATGACTATCACAACCACGGACGATACGGTGAGCAACCGGTATGAGCCGGGGGCGTCACCCGCTACAAGGAGACTTGCTGCTCTTAGGCGGATGGCCGACGCCGGGATCTCCACGTGGGCATTCCTGAGCCCGGTTCTCCCCTATCATTCCGACTCCGAGCGGGCCGTACGTTCGATCCTTGCGGCGATCCGTGATGCCGGCGTTGTCAGGGTGATGGTGGACCGCTTTAACCCGTACCCTGCTTCCGTCAGCCGGTTTCTAAAAGCAGCCCCCGCTGAAGCCGCCCGGGTCCTACGGGAGTACACCACGAGGCCCCACGGCTATCTCAACCGGCTCCGGGAGACAGTCACCGAAGCTGCGGCCGGCTTGGGGCTGACAGTCAGTATCCTCTTCTAAACCACGTCGCCAGGTCTTCCTCGGCGTCATGGCGGGTCGGCGGCAGCAGGGAACGACAGGATATAGCCGTTCCCCGCTGCCCTTCACCAGGCCACCACGCCGGAATCTCCCGGCTGCTAGTCAAGCTCAACTAACTCGCGTATGGCACCCCGGTTACACTCCTTAAGACCTCAGGATCCCACCTGGACCGTACTTACCCCGAGTACCTGCGGCTCCCATACCAGCACCCAGTAAAGCCGCTTGAGTACCTCACCCCGGGAAATGGGAGCATCGGCCTGGAAGACCGGGTCGCCGTCTTCGTTGTAGTTGGGCAAGAGCCACCCCTTCTGCAGGGCTAAAGCTACGGCAGCCCGCGCGTTCGGCCCGGCGTTCGCCAGTGAGTCCTCGTCTGCCAGTCCCGCTTCCTTGAGCAGCTTATCGGTGGCCTCGGCATCAGGTAGAGCCTCGCCGGTAGCTTCGACCAGGATGTTGACAAAACCCAACCGGGAGAGTGCAGCTTCGGGTGCTTGTACCCCAGCTGGTACCCTCTCCTCCCCCGAAAGGGCATAGGCTAGCCGGGCTACTTCGCCGACGGTAGGAACGCCCGCCAAATCCGCTACCGGCCTGCTCAGGGGATCTTCCCTGTCGGCCAGCGGCGGCTGCCACACGCCGGCGGCATAAAGTGCCTCGGCATAGAGACGGTTGGGATCAAAACGCGCGGTCGCGTCGTCAGCAAAGGGGGTCGCCCGGCTAAAAAGCGCCTGCAACCGTATCAACGCGAGCACGCCGGCCTTGGCGGCATTGACAAGGTTGAAAGGCTCCTTTTCTGTCGTCGTCTCCGGCAGGTCACGAGAGGAGTGATAATATGACGAGCTATCCACCACTACGGGATCGCCGGGAGCAAGCCCCTTGTTGGGCCAATAAGGAACCTGGTCGATGACGTCCGGGGTATACCAGGCGGCGGTAAAGACGGTGCTGGCGGGAATCAGCTGCGATCCGTCAAAACGCCCGTTACCCCGTGCAGTCCACGGGGCGAGAAACGCATACGAATCCGTCCCACCCAGGGAATCGTCCGTTGCATACTCCTTCCAGTAGCCCGGAAGCCCTGCATAATCGCGGCCGACGCTATCGAAGGTCCGCAACAGCAGTTCATTGTAGGGAACATCCGGCGATTCGAAGAAGATCGCATCGCGGCTGGCACCGGTCCCCACCTCGTCGAAATTGATCACGCCCAGCAGATCGTCGAGCCGGTTGGCATTCGCTTTGATCCACGCAGCGGAGCTGTGGTACTCCTTGCCGAGGACCAGGAACTCAAGCCCGAACGTCGGTTTCCATATCCCTTTATCCATGGCCGTCTTGAGTACACGGGCGATTTCCAGCACAGCCGCAACACCGGAGGCGTTGTCGTCAGCGGACGGGCCACCCGAGTCGCCATCACCGTGGGCCAGGATGGCAAAGAACTTCTGACTTCCTGTCCTGCCCCGGCTGCTGGCATCCGGAGGCGTGAGGCGGGCAATCACGGTAACCGGTTCAGCCTGGTAGATATGCTGGTTGATCTTGAGGTTGACCACCACCGGCTGGGTGCTCGCGGAGAGCAACTCTTTCAGTGCCTGCCCCTCGGTATACGAAAGCGCCATTACCGGCAGGCGTCCCTCATCCGTGGGAGAGAGCGACGCTAGCATTGCCGCGTCCCTATAAACTTCCGGATTGTTCGGGTAATCGGTGAGGATGGCCACCGCTCCGGCATCGGCGGCCAGTTTACCGTTGCGGCGCGGCGATCCGTCCATCAGTACGATCTTCCCCGCTGCCTGCTGATACTGCTCGGCCTTGTCACCCGTACCTACGTATACTACCTCGGCAGTCACGTCTACTTGGGGCTGGTCGACCCTCGCAGAGAAATTGTACGGGTGTGCGGCGTCGAAACGGATTCCGGTGTCAGTCGGTGAAACGAGGGTGAGGCTGTACGGGCCCTGGTCAAAGGTCCATACCGCCGGTGGATCGTTGACGACCTCCACTTCGAGGCCCAGTTTTCGCAGTTGTTCTTCTGCGTACTTGGCCGCCGCTTGATTCGATCGTGAACCGCCAAAGCGGTTACCTACTGCCACCAGTGCCCGCACGTCCGCCAGCAGCCGCTCCTCACTGACAAGGTCAGCCACTGCTGATTCACCCGGCACGGCCGGAGTGTACATGGGCGGCGGTAAATCGGTTGGCTTGGCAGTTGTAGCTGCTGCCGCAGCCGCTACCGCCGGTATTACCGGAACGTTCCCTACAGTGCTACCCACTGCCAGGAGGACACTGGCAGCGAGAAACCCGCCCAGGATACCCGCCGCTGTCAACCGGCAGGCGTGCCGGTCAGGAAATCGACGTTTCATGAGACATTGATCCCTCCCAGATTGTTTCTGGATACATATGCTAAATAACCGAATAAATTCTCGGCGAGGCCCCGCTATCCTGTCGCTGAATGGGATTTCCATATTGGCATTTAGATGGCAGGTGCCGTCAAGCCAGCGCCGGCAGCAAGGAGCAACCCGGCCAGAGCCGCCAGCAGTAGTGCGGGTGTCATGACCAAACCCAACCGGAGGTAATCCCATAAAGAAACGGAAGTCCCGGCCTGGCGGGCTAGGGAGAGCACCAGGATGGTGGCCAGGCTGCCGATTATGGTAAGATTCGGACCAAGGTTGACGCCCAGCAAGAGACCGTAAAGGGCCGGCCCGGGACCGGCAAGGTCAAGGAAGAGTAGTTCCGCCGGCAAGTTATTCACCAGATTGGCAGAGACCGCCCCCAGGACAGCGAAGCGGGCGGCAGTCGCCACCTTACCAGTAACGCCGTCAAGACCAAGTGCCATATGGCCAGCCGCCGCACCCGCAGGTGCAGCCGCAGCCGCAGGTGCAGGTGCAGTCGCTGTCGCCGGTACAGCCGCTGCTGCCGTTACCTCTCCCGGCGCCCGCAGCAAAGCAAGGAGGTGAGTGGCCTCGAGCAGCCTGTAGAAGCCGGGTTCGACGGCACGGATCACCAGGAATAGCCCGAACACAAACGGGATCACGCTCCAGGACACCTTGCGAACCAGTTCAACTGGTTCGATCAAGCGCCGCCATAGCGCGAGCAGGGTAAATAGCACGGCCGCTACCGTCGAGACCTGCCAAAGCGGCCAGTTGAGATAGGGGGACAGGCCCAGTCCCGCCAGGAGTGCCAGAAGCCCCATTCCCACCCAACGGACCAATCCCTCATCCTCGTTGCAAGCAGTCTCCGAAGGCCTCCCAGGAATAGCTGGCACCTCGTCAGGTGTACGAGATCCTGCCTCCACACGCTCCGCCAGTTGGGCGGGCCGGGCTCCTCTGAGCTGGTCGCGGAAGAGAAATACGAAAAGGAGGAGATTGAGGGCAATCACAAGCACAGCCGGCCAGAACATAACCCGGGCATATTCCCAAAACGGAATGCCATAATACCCTACCGCAATCAGGTTCGTCAGATTGCTCACCGGCAGGAGCAATGACGCGGCATTGGCGGTGTAAACTGCCAGCCACACGAAAGGAAGCAGCGGCAGCCCCAGCCGGGCCGCAATTGCCAGCACGATTGGCGTGAGCGTCACCGCGGTGGTATCGAGCGAAAAAAAGATTGTCATGGCCGACCCCAAGAGGAAAAGCAGAACATAAAGCCTGACTGGCGAGCTGCCGGCTCGGCCTGCCACCCACTCGGCAACGCGGCGGAAGACCCCGGCCCGGTCGGCGACGAACGCTACCACGAGCATCCCGGCCAGGAAGGCCAGGGTGGGCGCGGTTTGCCCCACTACAACCCGTACGTCCGCAGCATCCAAATAGCCCAGGGCTGCCAGGAGCCCGGCGCCACCCATGGTGAACCAGGCCTCGGAAAGCCCTCGCGGACGCCGAAAAATGAAGAGAAGGACGAGCACCAACACAAGCAGAGGTAGAAAGGACCAATCGGACGAAACTGCTTCTGCTGCCACCGTGAACGTACCGCTGCCCCCTCTTCTCCGCCACTCTCATGCTACCCGAAGCATACACCGTATCTCCACCGTATATCTCTGCCGCGGCTGCGGAAAACCTACCAAGGCAGAAGGCACGACCAGAGCCACAGGAGGGAAGCCCGTGATGAAACAGGCGCAGGACGCAAACCACGTTGTCTCGGAGCTGAACAAAGCATACGAGGGCAAAGAGTGCGTGGTATCGCTCCGGATGGGGGCGGACAAGCTGGGCCAGGCGGTGATGCGGATGGAGAAAGCCTATATCGATGATTCGCTGCCGGACAGGAAAACGTTGCGGGTCGTCGGTCACCTACCGGGCAGCCGGGAACACGCCACCATAGCCCTGCCGCTGCAAGGCGGGATGCAGGTCCAGCTGGGAAAGGAAGATTGGGGCTCCACCGTGATGCAGGGAGAAATGGCCCTGACCATCAGTCCGGTTGAGTTTACCGCCACCCCCGACATGCAGGCCTGACCACAAAACTGGAGTGCCCGGCGCCCGGCCGCACGCCGTGGCTTTCCGGGCATTCCTCGTGCCCCGCTCCTTCTTGCTCCGGGACTGATCCCTTCAGTTTTGCGGTCGGATCACCTCAAGCCCATCCATGTACGGTCTGAGCGCTTCCGGAATCACCACCGAACCGTCGGCTTGCTGGTAGTTCTCCAGGATCGCGGCCAGGGTGCGGCCAATTGCCAGCCCCGAGCCATTCAAGGTGTGCGGGTATTCCGGACGGGCTCCCGGTGCACGGCGGAAACGGATGTTGGCCCGGCGGGCCTGGAAATCCTCGAAGTTGCTGCAGCTTGAGATCTCCACGTACCGGCCGTAGCTCGGCATCCATACCTCGGGGTCATACTTCTTGGTCTGGGCAAAGCCAAGGTCGGCGGTGCACATCAGCATCACCCGATAGGGCAATCCCAAGCGCTTGAGCACATCTTCCGCGTCCGCGACCAGCTTTTCCAGCTCGTCATAGCTCGTCTCGGGCAGCACGAACTTGACCAGCTCTACCTTCTCGAACTGGTGCATCCGGATCAATCCCCGGGTGTCCCGCCCGTAAGAACCGGCCTCCGCCCGGAAACAGGAGGAGTAACCGACATAGTAGAGGGGAAGCTTGCTACCATCGAGAATCTCATCCCGGTGCATATTTGTTACCGGTACTTCTGCTGTGGGAATCAGGTAGAGGTCCTGGTTTTCGACCTTGAAGGCATCTTCCGCAAACTTCGGCAATTGCCCCGTACCCGTCATGCTGTCCGTGTTGACCAGAAACGGAGGAAACACCTCGCGGTAACCATGTTCCCGGACATGCAGATCCAGCATGAAGTTGGTCAGTGCCCGCGCCAATCGTGCCCCGAGCCCGGTAAGGAAGACAAATCGGGCGCCTGAGATCTTCGCCGCCCGTTCAAAATCGAGGATACCAAGGCGGACTCCCAGCTCCCAGTGAGGAAGGGGTTCAAAGTCGAACTTCCGCGGTGTTCCAACCCGGCGGACTTCTTGATTGTCCCTTTCATCCCTTCCTTCGGGGACTGAGGGATGAGGGATATTAGGAATCGCGAGGAGTAACCGCTGTATCTCCTCCTCCAACTCCCTGACCCGGGCGTCCAACTCCTGCACGCGGTTTGACACATCCCGCATGGAAGTGATCAGTTCACTTGCGTCCTCTCCCCGCTTCTTGCGGGCGGCAATCTCCTCTGAGACACGGTTCCGGGTCGCTTTCAGACCCTCCACCTCGGCCAGTAATCTGCGCCTCTCCTCGTCTTTGGCCAGCAACTCGTCAAGGGGAGCATCCTCGTGCCGCCGGCGCAACGCTTCCCGGACCACCTCAGGGTTTGTGCGAATCAATTTCAGGTCGAGCATCCTCTTCCCTCCGTGTGTTAACCGCTGCAAAACAAGCTTGCCGACCGGCGGTCGGCAAGCGCACAGCTCAGCTCTCCGCCAGTATACATCGGCACCGACCCAGCACTGGCCGATCCGTACCCTGTGCCTGCCCGGCGACGGCCAGCTGGCATCGCACCCGGTCAGGGCTACTCGTCTTCGTGGCCCGCCCCAAAGCGGGAGAGATAGCCGCGCCCCCCGGAGAAAAAGGACCAGCGGAGCGCATTGCCCTGGCGCGTCCGAAGCTCCGGCAGGCACGGAAGCAGGTCTCTCCACTGCCACGGCCTATCGATGTCTATTTTCACCCTCATACCAATAGTGAGCAAGCCGAGGAAGCGTAATACGGTCGAAATGATGAAGACGGTGATCAGGCCCCATCTTTCGGCCAACGCTGCTCCGATCACCGGACCGAGTGCTGACGCGATCCCCATGAGAAGATTGTACGCGCCCACCGAACGCGTCCGGTGGTCCTCCGGAGTTACTTCGAGCAACAGGTTGAACGAAGCTAGATTGTACCCCGCCCAGGCTAACCCGCTCCAGAGCTGTGCCCAGACTATGTCGAAAGGCGCTCGCGCGATTATCCAGGGGACGGGTACCAGGGCAGCCCCAATGCCCGCTAATAGCAGGGTCCGCCTGGCCCCCCACTGGTCTGCGAGTCTTCCCCAGTAGCGTTGCGAAAGTATAGTAACAACAAAAGTCGCCCCCTGGCCGATACCCCAGATTTGCTCACTACCCTTGAGAGTATCCCAGTAATATACCGGCATGAGCGGACCGGCCAGATTGACGGCAAAGTTCCAGAGTGCGGAGGTCCAAAGGAAACCGTTCAGAGCATCCCAGGAGAACTCTCGTAGAAAACTCACCACACGCGGCTTTGCCCGGCGGTTCGTTATGATCCCTCGTGCAGATTTATCGGCGTCCTGATCAACTACGGCCGGACCGGTTTGATACCGGCATAGCGGCGGTTCGGGAACTCTGGCAAAGGCAAGGAGGGCCGCTCCCCCCGCCAGGAAGGAAAGAAGGAAGGCCAGTTGATACCCGCGGGCAACAGGCAACCGTTGAATGAACCATCCGGCGGCGACCGAGGCAGCCAGGGCCGCAACGTTTACCACGACGTTGCGCCAGGCAAAGAATCTACCCCTTCGCCGCCGTGGAGTAATGTCGGCCATCAGTGAGGTCCAGCCGGGTACGGCCGCCGAGGCAAAGATGCTCCGCAGCGTGACCAGGCCGATAAAGAGGTTAACGGCCGTCCTGCCCTGGAAAAAGAAGGGTATAGCACCCGCCGGTAACCAGAGGAATCTGGCAATAAAGTTCGCATAAAGGTATATCTTCTTCCGGTTGCCCCAGCGCTCGGTCAGACTGGCAAAAGGTAATTGCAGGATGTTGCCCACCAACAAGGGCAGTGCTGTTAGCAGACCTACCTGTGATGTACTGGCACCCAGGTAGAGGGCGAACAGCGCCTGGAAGGGTATGACAAGATTATCGCTGATAGAGGCGAATACCCCGTCCCAAATGCTCCAGCGCATGGCCTCTGCCCGCTGCTTCGGGGTGAGTCCCGGTTTGAATCCGGCATCGGGTTCCGGTCTGCCCCCCGGGCTGTCGCTCGATCCGGGCTGTGCTCTGTTTGGGATCTCCGGACCGGCGGCCCGCTCACCCTCACCCACACTTTGAGCACGGCCTGGAACCTTGTCGCCGACCATACGCGCCCCTTTCCAGCAGCTGCACACGGCGCAGCCGCGCTACGCCATCTCGCTATGTCCAACTTGCCACAGCCACCGCCACAGCCACGGTGGCCGCGGGGGAAGAAAGTGTCCTATCCTATGCAAAGGACAAAGGAAGGACGCCCGGTCGGACGTCCTTTCCTCTGTCCCTCAATTACTCTTCCATCCTGCTACCAGCAGTTCCTGCGAGCTCCGCTCCTCGCTGCACTCTGCTACTCTCCTGTGATTCCCGTCGTTACCTTCTCCGTCACAGGAGCGGATGCTCATGCTTGGCCTTAAGCCGCTGCCAGCGTCTCTCCACTTCCTGTTCGAATGCCCTCAGCTCCGGTTCAAACTCCGGCTTAAGAAGGTGGCGGGTCTTCCCCATCATCTTCAGCCATTCCGTGACCGGGACCCGCTTACCCTTCTCCTCGGGGTTGTACGTGATCCTGGTCTTTCCGTGCTCAACCTCGTAGAGCGGGAAGAAGCAGCAGTTGACCGCCGTCTCGACGATCTTGGTCCCCAGCTTGTCCTCGGAACGCCAGTTAAGCGGGCAAGCGCTGAGGATCTTACCGTAGACAAGCCCCTCATGCTTGGCATACCACTGTGCCTTCGCCGCCTTCCGTATCAGATCCTGCGGGAAAGCCTCCACTCCCGTGAAGACATACGGGATGTTGGTGGCCGCCATGATCTGCGGCGTATCCTTATGATGGAAGGTCTTGCCGCGACCGGCCGGTCCAATGTGGGTGGTACTGGTCATGTGGCCGATCGGCGTCGAGTACGACATCTGGCTGCCCGTATTCATGTAACCCTCGTTGTCATACTCGAGGATGATCATCTTATGGTTGCGTAAAGCCGCACCAATGGCCGACCCCATACCGATGTCCATTCCGCCGTCACCGGACACCATGATAAAGGTGATGTCCTCGCCGGACGGGATCTCGCCCCGGCGGACCCGCTCCTCAAACATATCCACCACACCGCCCAGGGTGGCCGCCCCGTTCTGGAACAGGTTGTGAATAAACGTCACCCTGTGCGAGCTGTATGGATATCCGGCGGAGACCACGTAGCCACAACCCGTCTGGAAGAGGATGACCACGTCACCCTCAATACCCTTGAGGAAAGTATCGATACCGGAGAAGATACCGCAACCAGGGCAGGCACCGTGACCGGAGACAATCCGCTTGGGCCGCTCGGTCAGCGCCCGTGGCGGGGCCACCTTGACCTTGAGTTCTCCCGTGGCCTCATCTTTCTCCACCTGCGTCAGCCCGAGGGTAACCTCTTCCTTGCGCAGGGGCTCAAGCGCTTGCACGGGCCTGACTGCAGGATCCCCAGCAGTCACGTCGGAGTAGTCATAGGGCACGTCTACCCGTCCGGTTCTGGCTATCTCCAAACCGAGCCGGAAGAAGCTTTCCGCCTCATCGTCGTAGAACTCCTTGCCACCCAGACCGTAGATGCGGGTTGCTACCAGGGTCCGGTTTTCCGGATCGTCCTTGAGGGCTGACTTAACCTCGTGACTGACGCTACCGCCAAAGCCGCCGAGGGAGTCGGCCCGATCGCCGATGACGAGGGCCTTGACGTTACGCAGCGCTTTCTGAATCTCACGCACGGGGAAGGGCCGCAGCACGTTGGGGCTGATCACGCCTACCTTGTAACCCTGGGCCCGCAGGCGGTCGACCACATCCTTGGCCGTTTCGGCTGCGGAGTTGAGCAGGAAGACAGCCACTTCCGCATCCTCCATCCGGTACAGGTCGACCAGCGAGTACTCCCTGCCGCTCAGACGGGCATACTCGGCGAAGACCTCGGGAATCACCCGCTCATATGCGGCCTCCATCGCCAGCTTCATCTGATACTTGTTGTTGATGATATCAGGGTCATTCATGTAAGCGCCGACGGTAATCGGATGGCGCGGGTCGATCGTGGTATACGGCTGTTTCCGCTCGCCCACAAACTGGCGGACAACCTCCGCGTCCCGGAAGAACTGAACACGGCGCTTCTGGTGACTGGTGAAGAAACCGTCGTAGGCGACGATTACGGGAAGCATCACATCGGGATGCTCACCGATACGAACCGCCATGATATTCATGTCATAGACCGCTTGCGGATCCCGGGCGAGCAGCACGATCCAGCCGGTATGCATGGCGAAATAGAGATCCGAGTGGTCGCCCCGAATATCAAGCGGACCGCTGATGGTACGAGTTACAAGGTCGAGAACCATCGGGAAGCGAGTCCCCGATTGAACGGGGAGCTGCTCGATGGCGTACATCAACCCGTTAGCGCTGGTGGCATTGAAGACACGACCGCCGGCGGTGGATGCACCGTAGCAGATACCGGCGGCGCTGTGCTCACCTTCGCCCTCGATCATGTAAATCTGATGCAACCCTTCCGCCTTCATCTCGTCGAGAAACTCGGCGATTTCTGTGGAAGGCGTAATCGGGTAATATCCCATAATGTGATAGTTGATCTGGCTCGCGGCCAGCGCTGCCATCTCGTTGCCGGTCTTAAGCGCGACCTCCTGGGCCAAACCTACTCCGGGCTCTTCTTTGCGAGCAACTGCCATTTCTGCCGTTCACCCTCTATAGTCGAATTTACTCAAGTTACCGACCACGCTGGAATCAGACCGCCTGCCGAGCTGTTGTGGCCTCACGGTTCCACCTGTGCGAAACACCGTGCGTCTCCGCATAACCCTCAGTCTCCCGAATCGCGGTGAGAGCACCTTCGACCGGGCAGGCCTCCACGCACTTCAAACATCCTTTGCAATACTGGTAGTCTATGCCTACCAGCGCCATGGCCGGCCGACCGCGCTTGTCAGTACTCTTCTCCCATACGAAGCACATGTCCGGGCAGACGAGATCGCACTGGCCACAGTCGATGCACTTGCTCCGATCATACGCTGGCAGGAAACCGGACCGGGAGGCGCTGAGATCTTTCCAAATGCTGTTGCCAGGATTGACGATGATGCCACCGATAGGCGCATTTAGGTAGCCAAATTGCGGCCGGGGACGAACATATGGCAGCTCCTCACCTTCTCCGGCAAAGGTCTTCAGCTGAAGCTCATTATAGCCCCGGTCAAAGGTTCGCAGGTTCGCTTCCACCAGGTGGGGATACCTGTGCTCGAATGTGGCCCGAATCGTGTCACGGAGCGCTTGCGGGTCAAGGAAGGTGAGCGCACGGGCGATCGCGCCCAGCATCGCGGTGTTGACACGAGTCTTCTCCTCGACGGCGATGCTGAGAGCATCCACGGTTCCGACGGTGCCGGACTTGATCCCAAGCCGCTGCTTCATCTCATCGGGCGAAAGAGTCGAGTTGACAATTATAGTGCTATCCGGGTAGAGACCCGACAAGACACTGCGGTCCTTGATAAGACGTTCATGGAAGATCACGAGAACATGCGGCCGCTCGATCGGGCTGTTGGTCCGCACAGCTTGGGTGGGCGCGCAAAAGCGGACGAACGACTTGACAGGTGAACCCTTCTTCTCCGAACCATAGGAGGAGAAGTGAGCGCCGTTGAGCCCCAGGCGCAGGACGCCGGCTTCAGCCAGCATTTGCCCGGCCAGGTGGGCCCCGAGACCACCGATGGATTCAAAGCGGATCTCAAAGAACCCCAACTCATTAGTTTTAGGCAATTCGGGAACCTGAGCCATGAAAAGACCCCCTGTCGGGAGAATTTCGGGAAGCTTGTCAGAGCTCGCCCACAGCACGCGTCAAAACCAGGGCCCGAGGAAAAAGAACCCACGTGTGGGTCTTCCCTGCCCGCTGAGGCGCGACTCGTGAACGGTTGAACTTTCAAACCGCCTTGAGTGTAACACCGGGTGTGAGTACCGTCAACCTTGGGGGCTTGCAGGTCTACCGAGCTAGAGAGCCTCCCCCTAAACCATGAACCGGTCCTTACTCTCACGAGCAGCCCGGCGAGCCGCCGGACCGCGCGCCTGCTTGTGTCAGAGGGAACAAACCGCGGAACGAAACCATTCCCAGGCAGGTCAGTTGAGGGCGGCTCAGTTCAACGGCCCATCGCCGTCCGCAAGAGCAGATAGAGATTGAGAGCAACGATTAGATTGGCAACAAAGCTGGTGACTTGTCCGGACATGGTCCCGACCGTAGCAGATGAGAGGCCGGAGGCAAGCAGGGAGATGGCGAAGATCCAGCTCGCCGCCGGACCAAGGAGCGGGGTAAGGGTCTGGTACGCCTCCTCGATGGTGGCAACGTGGGTGAGGCCTTCACGGTGGAAGGTACTTGCAGCCATGATCGACATCGCTGCGTTTACCAGACCCGCGACTCCCATGGCTATAGCGACATCAAGAAGCTCAAGCCTGTAAAGACGGCGGAGCTGTTCCGGCTCGCGCACTACAATCCGGCCCTGAGCAAGGGCCGAGTGGAGGAAAATCACGTGTGGCATGACTGTAGCCCCGAGTATACCGGCCGCCAGCAAGATGCTCTCCGGCCCGGCAAAGCTCGGGACAAGAGCATGATGCACGATCAACCTCCAGTCGGGGCGGTCAAGAACAGTTTCAATAATGTAAGCAAGAGCGATCACACCAACCATAGAAGTGATCAGGCCTTCGAGAGGGCGGAATCCGTGTCGATCCAAAGCCCGGATGACAAAGGTGGCCAGCCCCGTCAGGACCGCCCCCCAGATGAGCGGCATGTGGAATAGAAGGTTGAACCCGAGCGCCGCGCCAAGGAACTCTGCAAGATCGGTAGCCATGGCTACGTTCTATCTCCATGAGCACGCACATGGCGTATACCAGCAGGCGTGGGAGGCGGTCCCGGCAGACTTCGGCAAGGTTCTTGCCGGTGGCCATCCCAAGCTTGGCAGATAGCGCTTGGATCAGCATCGCCATAAGGTTGCTGGCCAGGATCACCCAGACAAGGCGGTAACCGAACTCCGAACCCGCCTGGATGTTGGTGGCAAAGTTGCCGGGGTCGACGTAGGCTACGGCCGCGACGAACGCCGGCCCAAGGAAAGGGAGCAAACGGCTCAGGCTCAGGCGCGCCGAGCTCTGCGCCAGGACCTCGGCCGCCTGCGACAGGGTGCGGGCATCGTCCGGCCGGGGCCCCACGCCGGCGTCGGGCTGCATGGCCCGAACCGCGGCCGCAAGAGGCGTCCCCTGTATCTGGGCGTTCGAGTTGTAGTCGGGTCCGGCGGGCATCCGTGTTGCACCTCTTCTCGCGGCATTTCTCGCCGGTTGTTCTCCTGAGCCTATCGCCTGGGCCCGGCAGGGCCGGAGAAGTGAACCAGATCACTTTATGAACGATCGCGGCGGGCGGCGCCGGCGACAGAGAATCCAGGCTCTGGATTTGTGGATAACCTGTGGATAAGTCGAACAACCTGGTGGGCAAAGCGGAATGGCGGTGATACGGCGCTCCCCCGGCGGTCCGGTCCTAGGCAATCGTGAGGCTAGATGCTATAACTGCATTAAACTGTCTTCTCTGGCTTCAGACTATCGGTCTATGTCAGCGGAAGGAGAAGTGCCGATGCGCGGGATCAGTGATCCCTTCAAGACAAGGGAGACAATAACCACTCCTGGCGGCCCTGCCGTCATCTACAGCCTGAAACGCCTCGAAGATCAGGGGATAGCCAACATTCAACGGTTGCCATATTCACTGCGGGTACTCCTCGAAAACCTGCTGCGGAATTGTGACGGCTATCTGGTGACTCTTGATGATGTTCTGGCTGTGGCCAATTGGCAGCCCCGCCAGAATATTCCCCGGGAAATCCCCTTCCTGCCCGCCCGGGTGATACTGCAGGATTTCACGGGCGTTCCGGCCGTCGTCGACCTGGCTGCCATGCGCAGCGCCGTCGCCCGCCTGGGTGGAGATCCCCGCAAGATCAACCCGCTCATCCCGGTTGACCTCGTAATCGACCACTCGGTGCAGGTCGACAGTTTCGGAACCGAATACGCCTATGCCCACAACGTGGAGAAGGAATTTGAACGGAACCGGGAACGGTACACGCTGCTGCGCTGGGCGCAAAAGGCGTTCACTAACTTCCGGGTCGTACCGCCCGGCACGGGGATCATCCACCAGGTGAATATGGAGTACCTGGCGAGCGTGGTTCAACTACGCACGGAGCAGGGCGAACTGCGGGCGTTCCCGGACACCGTGGTGGGGACAGATTCCCATACCACCATGATAAACGGGCTGGGAGTGCTTGGTTGGGGGGTGGGCGGTATCGAGGCAGAAGCGGTGATGCTGGGCCAGCCTTACTCCTTCGTGCTGCCGGAAGTGGTCGGCTTCAAGCTCACCGGGCGGCTGCCCGCCGGGACGACCGCGACCGACCTCGTACTGGTAATCACCCAAATGCTGCGCCAGCACGGAGTAGTAGGTAAATTCGTTGAGTTTTACGGCCCCGGGTTGAAACAGCTGGCATTGACCGATCGAGCAACGGTTGCCAACATGGCGCCCGAGTATGGGGCGACCGTGGGGTTCTTTCCGGTCGACGAGGAAACCCTGGCCTACCTGCGGCTGACCGGACGCGATGAAGGGCTGGTCCGGCTGGTGGAAGAGTATACCCGTCGCCAGGGTCTCTTCCGTAGCGAGGGCGCTCCCGAACCGGAATACTCCGATTACCTGGAACTCGACATGAGCACGGTCGAGCCCAGCCTGGCTGGGCCACGCCGGCCCCAGGACCGGGTCTTGCTGCGGGAGATGAAGTCCGCCTTCCGGAAAGCGCTCCAGGTGAACTTCGGCCGCAACCAGCAAGACGCAGCTGCGACGGCGGAGGTAGCTGCAACCACTACGGCAGCTGCGGTTGCCATCGACACCGGGACCGGCACGAGCGTTTCGTCACCCGCCAGTAGCCTGCGGGATGGTGCGGTGGTCATAGCCGCCATTACGAGCTGCACCAATACGTCCAACCCCTCGGTAATGATGGCGGCCGGGCTGCTCGCCAAGAAGGCCGTGCAGCGGGGCTTGATGGTGAAGCCGTGGGTGAAGACCAGCCTCGCTCCGGGATCCCGGGTGGTCACCGACTACCTGGCGCGGGCGGGACTGCTGCCATACCTTGAGGCACTGCACTTCCATGTGGTCGGCTACGGCTGTACTACCTGCATTGGCAACAGCGGGGCGTTGCCACCGGCCGTGGCGCGAGCCATCCAGGAGCAGGATCTGGTCGTAGCCGCCGTGCTGAGCGGCAACCGCAACTTTGAAGGACGTATCAACCCCCTGGTAAAGGCCAACTACCTGGCCTCACCGCCGCTGGTTGTGGCCTATGCCCTGGCCGGGCGGGTGGACCTCGATATGGATCAGGAGCCTCTCGGGTGGGATCCAAACGGACGGCCAGTCTACCTGTGCGACATCTGGCCCGCACCGGAAGAGATCGAGCAGGCGATGGCCGCGGCCATCACTCCTGACCTCTTTTCCTGCAGATACGCTGATGTCTTCCGTGGAGATGAACGGTGGCAGGCGCTTCCCGTTCCCGAAGGTGAGTTGTATCGATGGGATCCGAATTCGACCTACATCCAGGAACCGCCGTTCTTTGCCGAGTTCGGCCGAGACGCCGGCACAGCGAAAAGCTGCGCCGAGGCCGCTGGCTCCACCGTTACCGACATTCTTGAGGCCCGTGTGCTGGCGCTTCTTGGCGATTCCGTGACCACAGACCACATATCGCCGGCCGGTTCAATACCGGTAAAGTCGCCCGCCGGCCAGTATCTGCTGGAACGGGGGGTCCAGCCGGCCGACTTCAACTCATATGGAGCTCGGCGCGGCAACCATGAAGTGATGATGAGGGGTACTTTTGCCAACGTGCGCCTGAAGAACCTGCTCGTGCCGGGCACCGAAGGTGGAGTGACGCTGCATCTGCCCGACGGTGAACGGATGACCATCTACGAGGCAGCTATGAGGTACCGCCAGGAGGGAGTGCCGCTGATCATCATTGCCGGCAAGGAGTACGGTACGGGCAGCTCCCGGGACTGGGCCGCCAAGGGCACTTACCTTCTGGGAGTTCGGGCAGTGATCGCAGAAAGCTTCGAGCGTATTCACCGCAGCAACCTGATCGGCATGGGCGTTCTCCCGCTTCAGTTTGCCCCCGGCGAAAACGCGCAGACTCTCGGACTGGACGGTACCGAAGTGTACTCCATCACGGGCCTCGCGTCCGGGCTCGCCCCCCGCCAGCCGCTAAGAGTGACCGCCCGCAAAGGCGACGGCACCCTCGTGCAGTTTACCGTCACCTCCCGCCTCGACACGCCGGTAGAGGTGGAATATTACCGCAACGGCGGTATCCTCCTGACGGTGCTGAAGAAGTTGCTGCAGTAAGAGAGACGTATAGTCAAGGCCGGGCCGGGGGTGCTGCCCTCCGGCCCCTGGCCCTCTTGCCCTCATCGCTGGTGACCGAGCTGGTCTATCCGGGCAAACCGAGTCAACAGAGTCGGCTGCCCTGACTTCGGGTTCGTAGGTAGTTTTTTTACCCAGCCTCAATATGGCGAAGGGTGAAACAATTACCCACCTCGGCGTGGGAACGTTCCCACCAGCGCCGGACCACCCGGCCTTGGCCCCTGCCTTGGGGGTCGGGCGTATTAAAGCCCTGCTAGCGCGACGGCACACCGCCGGGCGCTCTAGCCGCCCCCCTCCTGTCTCCACAATCTGGGCGGCTTGCCCCCTCGTTCGGGTACTTTTTTCACCCAATCAGCCCCGGAGACATGGTAGTTTTTTGACCCGACCCGTGGAAATACGACAGCCTCACTCCGCCCACCTGTTCACATAAAGCGGGAACTGCTGCACCAGAGCCGCCACACGGGCCCTGGCTTCCTCGAGGGCCTTCTCGTCAGCGTTGGGATCAAGGGCGAGAGCGATAATATCGGCTATTTCGCGCATCTCCGCTTCCCGCATGCCTCGGGTCGTCAGCGCCGGCGTGCCCAGGCGGATGCCACTGGCCACGGTCGGTTTCTCCGTGTCGAAGGGGATGGTGTTCTTGTTGGCCGTGATGCCGATCTCATCGAGCCGGGTCTCCGCCCACTTCCCGGTCACGCCTCTGGCCTTGACGTCGACCAGGATCAAGTGGTTGTCCGTGCCGCCAGAGACGAGGCGAAAACCCCGGGCAAGCAGGGCCTCGGCCAGCGCCTGCGCGTTGGCCACGACCTGCTCCTGGTAGCGGCGAAACTCCGGCTGCAAGGCCTCGCCCAGGGCCACCGCCTTGGCCGCAATCACATGCATCAGCGGGCCGCCCTGGGTCCCGGGGAAGATCGCCTTGTCTATCTTCGGCCCCCATTCCCCGCTCGTCAGTATCATCCCGCCGCGCGGCCCGCGCAGTGTCTTATGCGTTGTCGTGGTTATGAAGTGAGCGTAAGGAACAGGCGATGGATGCAGCCCCACCGCCACCAGACCAGCGATATGGGCCATATCCACCATCAGGTATGCGCCCACCTCGTCGGCGATCTCGCGGAAAGCAGCAAAGTCGATGATCCGGGGGTAGGCGCTTGCCCCGGCGACGATCAGCCGCGGCTTCACTTCCCGGGCAATCTGTCGTACCTCGCCGTAGTCGATCTGCTCCGTCTTACGGTTCACACCGTAATGAGCAAAGCGAAACCACTTGCCGGACAGATTCACCGGTGAACCGTGGGTGAGATGCCCGCCGTGCGAGAGGTTCATTCCCAGCACCACGTCACCCGGTTCAAGAGCGGCAAAGTACACAGCCATATTCGCCTGGGCACCCGAGTGCGGCTGAACATTGGCGTGTTCCACACCGAAGAGGCGCTTGGCTCTGTCGATTGCGAGCCTTTCAACTATGTCCACGTATTCACAGCCGCCGTAGTACCGCTTGCCCGGGTAGCCCTCGGCATACTTGTTGGTCAGTACCGAACCGAGTGCTTCCAGGACAGCCTCACTCACATGGTTTTCGGAGGCGATCATCTCCAGCTTGCGGTGCTGGCGACATGCCTCCTGGCGAATGGCGGCCCAAACTTCAGGATCTTTCTCCGCCAACGGGGTGTAGAAACCGGTCGCAACAGACTCAACCGGGGTGTCGTTCATTCCGCCAAACTCCCTTCGCTCGCCCGCCTGCGTGCGCCTGTATCTATTGCACGCGAGTATATCACCGCCGAGCCATCGCTTCCAGGCGGGCCAGCGAAGCGGCAATCAGTTCCTCCGGATAGGAGTAGTTCTGCAGCCGCCCGGCAAAGTACAACTCGTAGGCGCCGAGGTCGAAGTGCCCGTGCCCGCTCAGGTTGAAGAGGATCACCCTTTCCTCGCCCGCCTCTTTGGCTGCCAGGGCTTCGTCTATGGCCGCCCGAATGGCATGGGCCGACTCGGGAGCGGGTAGTATCCCTTCGGTCCGGGCAAAGGTGACGGCCGCCTCAAAGGTGGGCAGCTGGTCAACCGCCTTCGCCTCTACCAGCCCGTCGTGAACCAGCATGCTGATCAGCGGTGAGTCTCCGTGATAGCGCAGCCCGCCGGCATGGATGGCAGGCGGCATGAAGTCGTGGCCCAGTGTGTACATCTGGAGCATAGGCGTAAGGCCGGCCACGTCCGCTAGATCATACGTCAACCGGCCCTTGGTGAGGGTCGGGCAGGAGGTCGGCTCTACTGCCACGGCACGCACTTCCCTCCCGGCGAACTTGTCGGCCAGGAAGGGAAAGACCAGACCACCGAAGTTGCTGCCCCCGCCCACGCAGGCGATAACCACATCCGGGTATTCTCCGGCCAACTCCATTTGTTTCTTGGCTTCGAGCCCGATCACCGTCTGGTGGAGCAGCACGTGGTTGAGAACGCTACCCAAAGCGTAGTTGGTGTCAGAACGGCTCGCTGCCTCCTCCACGGCCTCGGAAATGGCAGTTCCCAGGCTGCCGGGTGAATCGGGGTTCTCCGCCAGGATCTTGCGGCCGGCTTCCGTCATCGGGCTGGGGCTCGGGATAACCTCCGCCCCCCAGCTTTGCATCAGCAACCGGCGGTACGGTTTCTGTTCGTAGCTGACCTTGACCATGTAGACACGGCACTCAATCCCGAAAAACTGGCAGGCCAGCGCCAGGGCGCTCCCCCACTGCCCCGCTCCCGTCTCGGTGGTCAGGCGGCGAATGCCCGCCTCTTTGTTATAGTAGGCCTGCGCGATGGCAGTGTTCGGCTTGTGGCTGCCGGCCGGGCTGACCCCTTCGTACTTGTAGTAGATATGGGCGGGCGTCTTCAGGTACTGTTCCAGGCGGCGGGCCCGGTAAAGCGGAGTGGGACGCCAGAGCCTGTAGATGTCGAGAACCTCTTCGGGGATGGGAATCCACCGCTCCCGGCTCATCTCTTGTTCAAGCAAGGCCACAGGGAAGATGCGAGCGAGTTCTTCAGGCTTTATCGGCTCTCGGGTAGCTGGGTTGAGGGGCGGCCCGGGAAGGTTGGACATGTCCGCTTGTATGTTGTACCAGGCGCGGGGCAGATCCTTCTCGTCCAGCAAGAACTTGGTCTGTTTCCGATCGGTAACTTTGGCCATGATCTTTCTCCTCTCTGCTAAACTCTGCAGCCTCAGCTTGACTCGCCTCGTCTGCACCACTTGCTTATCATTCTAAACCCCCCGCCTTACTCCCTTCTACTACCGCCATTACGTCTTGCGTGATAACGACAGCCGAAAATGAATAGCCATTCAGTTGGGAGAAGCCGGATTAAGAGTTCGGGGGAATCAGATCGTGGACGAGGCTCGCATCCTCACCGGGATGGTAGCACTCCGCTTCATTTCATCCCTGATTGAACTGACCGGCGCGCTTCTTATGTGGCGCGCAGGTACCGTTAAAGGAGCGTTCCAGATCAACGCCTCCCTGGGACTTGTCGGGCCAATTATCTTGTTGCTTGTGAGCAGCCTGGGCATAGCCGGTCTTGCAGCTCAGGTCAGCCCCTGGAAGCTGGCGCTGGTCATCGCCGGTGTAATGCTTATCTTTGCGGGAGTAGGCTGAGCCAGCCGGCTAAGGACGCAGCCGGTTTAACATCCGCGGGAAGGGAATTGCCTCCCGTACGTGCGGCAGGCCGCAGATCCAGGCCACCGTCCGTTCTATACCAAGACCGAAGCCGGAATGCGGTACGCTGCCGTAACGTCGCAGATCGAGGTACCACTGGTAGACCTCTACCGGCAGCTTGTGCTGCTCAAGTCGGGAAAGCAGCAGGTCATAGTCGTCGATGCGCTGGCCACCACCGATGATCTCGCCGTAACCCTCCGGAGCGAGCAGGTCAGCGCACAGCACTACCTCCGGGCGCTCCGGGTCGGGTTTCATGTAGAAAGCCTTCGCCTGCGCCGGATAGCGGTGGACGAAGACCGGCTTCTCATACCTCTGCGAGATGATGGTCTCGTGCGGCGCGCCCAGGTCATCGCCCCAGGCAAGCACTTCGCCCGCCTGGTTGACAAGCTCGACAGCCTCGTCGTAACTGAGGCGCGGGAAGGGAGGGGTTATCTTCTCCAGCTTGCTTATATCCCGTTCCAGCATGGCGAGCTCGCGGCGGCGTCTCTCCAGCACTCGCTGAACGATGTACGAGACCAACTCCTCCTGGACCCGCATATTCTCTTCCAGGTCTGCGTAAGCCATTTCCGGCTCGAGCATCCAGAATTCTGTAAGGTGTCGGCGGGTCTTGGACTTTTCCGCCCGGAAGGTCGGGCCGAAACAGTAGACTTTCCCGTGCGCCATCGCGGCCGCCTCCATGTAGAGCTGGCCGCTTTGCGTCAGATAGGCTTTCTCACCGAAATAGTCGGTTTCAAAGAGGGTGGTCGTGCCCTCGACGGCGTTGGGCGTAAGAATGGGGGCATCTATCAGGATGAAGCCGTGGTCGTCGAGCCAGTCCCGGGCGGCTTTGACCACTTCGCTTCTGATCCGCAGGATCGCATGCTGGCGGCGGGAGCGCAGCCAAAGATGACGGTGGTCCATCAAGAACTCGATCCCGTGCTCCTTGGGCGTTATCGGGTAATCGTGCGCAATCTGAACGATCTCAATATCTGTCAGCGCCAGCTCAAAGCCGCCGGGTGCCCGGGAGTCGGCCCGCACCCGCCCGCGCACGATCAGCGAGCTCTCTTGCGTCAACAGATCGTAGCGGTCGAAGACCTCGGCGGGCAGTTCATTCTTGACCATGACCGCCTGGGCGATACCGGTACCGTCACGCACTTCGAGAAAACGAATCTTCCCGCTCGACCGCTTGTTGTATAGCCAGCCGCGCAACTCAACTACGCGGTCGACGTGCTTACCCAGCTCTTCTACCGTCACGACAGGGGTGCTTTCCTTCTCCGTGGTCATTTACGCAGCTCCCTTTCGCCTCCGACTTCATGGGCTTCATCACAGCGGATCGCCAGGCACCCAGATGCGCCGGCGAGCTACGGTGAGATCGGGATTGCTGCTCGCTGTACTCTCTCTCCCGGTATCTCCCGCCTCCGTCGCATTCGTCGTCGATCCGGGTTGTCCTGCGTCGACTTGAGTCGCCGCCGCCCCTTCTTCCTCAAGGGCAAACGGGAGTCCTGCGGCCTTCCCCATGACCTGCTGTACTTCCAGCATCAGCTGGGTAAAGCGGTACTCGGCCTCCAGCAGACGCTGGATGTACGGGTTATAGCTTGCCAGCCGGAAGAGTTCGGCAACCTGCTGCTTCTCTTCCTCGCTGACAGCTTCGCCCGCTGCCAGGCGGCGCTGCAACTCCCTCTCTCTACGGACCAGGTCGTCCCACATGATCTTGGCCGCCGCATGTTCCTCCAGCTGCTTGCGAGCCTCCTTGAGGGCTTGCGCCTCCTCGGACTCTGCCAGGGCACGGCCCAGCCTCTCCGCCAGCTCGACGATGCTTGCCCTGCCCGCCATACTCGTCTCAACGCCTCCCGCCTCAGATCCACTACTCTTTTAGGATCAATGACAGTCCTAAACGGCAGCGGCTTATACCCGATACCCGTGCTAATCCTCGTCCCGTGCCGCGATAAGCGCCAGCGTGACAACCTTCTGCCCTTCGTCCAACTTCATCAAGCGCACGCCCATGGTCGCCCGCCCCTGCACGGGTATGTCACCCACGGCGAGACGGATCATGACACCCGAAGAGCTGATGATCATCACCTCATCTTGCTCGCCCACTACCCGCGCACCGACTATCTCTCCGTTTTTCTCCGCTACGTTTAGCGTTCGGATGCCCTTTCCACCCCTGCCGGTCAGCCGGTATTCCGAGAGTGGTGTCCGCTTCCCAAAGCCCAACTCGCTGACGACCAGCAGGTGCCCACCGGGACGGACTACATCCATGTCCACTACCAGATCGCCTTCCTCCAGGGCGATCCCCCGCACTCCCCTGGCCATCCTTCCCATCGGGCGCGTCTCCTCTTCCCGGAAACGGATCGCCTGTCCCCTGCGGGTGACCAGGATCACTTCCTGGTTTCCATCGGTCAGGCAGGCGTTGACCACCTCGTCACCCTCGCCAAGGGTGATGCCGATCAGGCCCGTGCGCGGACTGTCAAACTCGCTCAGGACCGTCTTCTTCACCATACCGTTGCGGGTGGCAATGAATAGATAGTGTTCGTCGTCATACTGCCGCACGGGGATGGCGGCCTGCACCACTTCATCTCGCTCGAGGGGGATCAGGTTGACAATGGCAGTTCCCCGCGCCTGGCGGCTCGCCTCCGGTATCTCATGACCGCGCACCCGATAGACACGGCCCAGATTGGTAAAGAAGAGGACGTATGAGTGTGCGGTGGTGACGAAAAGCTGTTCAACAAAATCTTCCTGCCGTGTCGAAATCGCCGCTATGCCCCGGCCGCCGCGCCGCTGGGGACGGTAGACGTTTATGGGCAGTCGTTTGATATAGCCCTGGTTCGTTACCGTCACTACGATCTCTTCGTCGGGAATCAAGTCCTCCGGGTTGAAATCGGCGGCACTCTCGGCAGTAGCAACGATCTCGGTACGGCGCTGGTCGGCAAACTTTTCCCGGATCGCGAGAAGCTCGCTGCGGATCACCGCATCTCGCTTGGCAGGATCACCCAGAATAGCCCGGTACTCATCGATCTTGCGCAGGAGCTCGTTATACTCCGTCTGGATCTTCTCTCGCTCAAGTCCGGTCAGACGCCGCAGCATCATATCTAGGATGGCTTGTGCCTGCTTCTCGCTCAGGGCAAAACGGCTCATCAATTCCGCTTTAGCCTCGTCGTCTGTATGGCTCTGGCGAATAAGGGTGACGATCTCGTCGATGTGATCGAGTGCTACAAGCAGCCCCTCCAGGATGTGGGCCCGTTCCTCAGCCTTGGTCAGGCGATAGCGGGTCCGGCGCGTCACCACTTCCCGCTGGAACGAGAGGTAGTGCAAGCAAAGCTCGCGGAGGTTGAGGACGCGGGGCTGGTTATCCACCAGCGCCAGCATGATGACCCCAAACGTCTCCTCGAGCTGCGTGTGCTTGAACAGGTTGTTGAGCACGACCCGCGGGTCGGCGTCCCGCTTTAGCTCTACGACTATCCGCAGGCCGCGCCGGTCCGACTCGTCCCTTAAGTCGGAGATTCCTTCCAGCCGGTGTTCGTGCACGAGCTCGGCTATCTTCGCGATCAGGGCGGCCTTGTTGACCATGTAGGGCAGCTCGTTTACGACGATGCGGGAACGGCCCCCCTCCATCGGCTCGATAAAAGCACGCGCCCGCATCCGAATTCGCCCGCGGCCGGTCTCATAGGCTTCTTTGATACCATCCCGTCCCAGGATCAGACCCCCGGTGGGGAAGTCCGGTCCCTTGATAACCCGCATCAGCTCCTGGACCGAGGTGTCCGGTCGGTCGAGCAGCAGCACCAGCCCGTCGATGACCTCGCCAAGATTGTGGGGGGGAATGTTGGTGGCCATACCCACAGCAATGCCCGATGAACCGTTGACCAGGAGATTCGGAAAGCGCGACGGTAGGACCACCGGTTGCTGCTGGGTGTTGTCGTAGTTGGGAACGAAATCGACGGTATCTTCATCAATGTCTGCCAGCAACTGCATGGCCAGGGGAGACAACCGGGCTTCCGTATACCGCATGGCCGCCGGGGGGTCGCCGTCCACACTGCCGAAATTCCCATGCCCGTCTACCAGCGGGTACCTGTAGGAAAACTCCTGGGCCATCCGTACCATCGCGTCATAGATCGCGGCATCGCCATGGGGGTGATACTTACCCATGACCTCGCCGACGATGGCTGCCGACTTCCGGTGCGGCCGGCCGGGTTCTAACCCCATTTCCGACATTACATACAGGATGCGACGTTGAACCGGCTTCAGACCGTCGCGTACATCCGGCAGAGCACGGTCAACGATGACGCTCATCGCATAGTCGATATACGAGCGCTGCATCTCCTGCTCGACAGCGACGTTAAGAATCCGCTCTTCCATCCCTTCGGCCATACGAAGCTCCCTTCCCGGATATCACTCCGGCCGGCTGCTTTCCGACGCACTCGCACCCGTGCGAATCGGGGCGCCGCATGCCTCAAACGTCAAGGTTCTGAACTTCCCGGGCATGCTCCTCGATAAACTCGCGCCGAGGCTCTACTTTTTCACCCATAAGGATGCTGAAGATCTCATCCGCCAGCACCGCATCGGTCAGCGTCAACTTTCGCAGAGTACGGGTCTCCGGGTTCATAGTCGTCTCCCAGAGTTGCTCGGCATCCATTTCACCAAGACCCTTGTAGCGTTGGATCGTGATGCTCTTCGACCGCCCTAGCTTTGCCAGGAGCTCTTCTAGCTCCTTATCAGAGTGAACATAATACGTCTCCTTGCCCCGCTTTACCCCGTAAAGAGGAGGCATGGCTATGTAGACCCTTCCGTGTTCGATCAGGGGGCGCATATATCGGTAAAAGAAGGTGAGCAAGAGCGTTCGGATATGGGCACCGTCAACGTCGGCATCTGTCATGATCACTACCTTGCCGTAACGGGCCTTGGAGAGGTCGAAATCATCACCCACCCCTGTTCCAAGAGCAGTGATCATCGCACGTACCTCTTCGTTGCTGAGGATCTTATCCATGCGGGCCTTTTCTACGTTGAGAATCTTGCCCCGCAGCGGCATGATCGCCTGGAAACGCCGGTCCCGCCCCTGTTTGGCCGTGCCGCCAGCGCTGTCACCCTCAACAATGTAAAGCTCACACTCTTCGGCATTCTTGGAGGTGCAGTCCGCCAGCTTCCCCGGCAGGCTGGCACTGTCGAGCGCACTCTTGCGGCGCGTAAGCTCCCTCGCCTTGCGGGCCGCCTCCCTAGCTCGCGCCGCCGTGACACACTTTTCGACAATCCGACGGGCATCGCCGGGGTTCTCTTCCAGGAATTCGGTCAACCCCTGGCTGATGATGGTCTCGACTATCCCCCGCACTTCGCTGTTGCCAAGGCGCGTCTTGGTCTGTCCCTCAAACTGCGGGTTGACCATCTTTACACTGAGGACAGCCGTACAGCCTTCTCGGACGTCGTCGCCGGTCAGGTTCTCCTCGTTCTCTTTCAAAATGTTGTATTTACGGGCATAGTCGTTGAGACAGCGGGTCAATGCCGCCCGAAAACCGGTTAGATGCGTGCCACCCTCTACTGTGTTAATGTTGTTTACGAAAGTATAGACTGATTCCAGGTAACCATCGTTATACTGGATGGCTGCCTCCACGATTACCTGGTCGGAACTACCGCGAATATAGATGATGTGGTCGTGAATGGCCTCTTTGCTCTTGTTTAGGTGCTCGACAAAGGCCCGCACCCCGCCGTCGTAACAGTACCGGACTTCTTTGCCGGTCTTCTCATCCTTGACAATGATCTCCACGCCGCTGTTGAGAAAGGCGAGCTCCCGGCAGCGATGGCAGATCATTTCCCAGCTCCACTCGGTTGTCTCGAAGATCTGGCTGTCCGGTTTGAAGGTGATCTTGGTACCGGTATCGTCAGCCTCGCCTACCACTTCGAGGTCACTTACTACCTTGCCTCGTGAAAACCGCTGCCTGTAGAGGTTACCGTTACGACGGACCTCAGCGACCAGCCACTCGGAAAGAGCGTTTACCACGGACACGCCCACGCCGTGCAATCCGCCGGAAACTTTGTATCCGGAGGCCGGGCCGCCAAACTTGCCTCCGGCGTGCAGAAGGGTCATCACCGCTTCCAGGGCTGGCCGGCCGGTCTTCGGGTGGATGTCCACCGGGATACCACGGCCGTTGTCCCAAACGGAGAGACTCCCGTCGGCGTTGAGGGTGACCACTATGCGATTGCAGCCGCCAGCCAGCACCTCGTCGATGCTGTTGTCTATGACCTCGTAGAAGAGGTGGTGCAGCCCGTGTACATCCGTTGAACCGATGTACATCCCCGGCCGTTTGCGGACAGGCTCTAGTCCTTCGAGTATCTGGATCTGGCCTGCCCCGTACTCGTTAACACCGTTTTGCGGATTACCACGCTTCTGGTCGACGGCCACTGGCTACTCACCCCTCCACTCGGCCTCACCGGTTATAGTACCCAATCCCTCCAGCAGGGCACAAAAAGTGCCGCCTGTTACACCTGGCTTGGGACACGGCGTCCACGGGCGGCTTAACATGAATAGTTTACTCACCGGCCGGTCCGCAGTCAATCTTCCTCACCCAGGATGAGAACACCCGCGCGTGCCTTGAGGGTAGTCGGGCTGATGGGCGAAGCGTAGATCTTGTCATCGGTGATCACGTAAGCACCCGTCTTGTGCGGGTCTACAACCTCAAGCCTGCCCTCCTTTTCCGCCTGCCGGAAGAAGAGCTCGGTCGCGGGGGCGCTTTGCCGGCAGCCCGCCTCCAGTATCGCTACCACGCGGCTCAGTGGGATGAGAATATCGCCGCCCACATGAAGATAAACGGTCATGTCGCCCACACCCCTACCTGGCCTTGACTGACGCTGAAGACAGGCCTGTCCCGCAGTGCTACTCTGCGGATCAGTTCCGGTTCAGCCGAAGTGATGATCACCTGTACCTCCCCGGGCAGCGCCTCCAGAAACCTTTCCCGCCGCCCCGGATCAAGTTCCGATAGGACGTCGTCGAGCAGCAGTACCGGCCAGCGACCCGTCTCCTCGTGGAGAAAGAGTACCTCTGCAAGTTTGAGCGCGAGAACTGCACTCCGCTGCTGTCCCTGTGAACCGTACGTCCGGAGCTCCACACCGTCCGCAGAAATGATCAGATCATCGCGGTGCGGCCCGAGCAAGCTCATGCCTAGCTGCCATTCCCGCGTTTGCACCTCTTTCCAGGTGCGCCAGAGCCACTCCCTCCACTCCCGGTGCGAGGCGGGATAGGTAGCTTCCGATCCGTCTATCGTCATCCCCGCCGGCTCATACTTGAGGGCCAGGTCTCCTCCCCCGTCCGGGCCGGCCGTGGGTACGCCCGGCTTGATGCTCCTGTAGGCAGCCCGGGCGGCCTGCTCTAGCCTGCCAAGCGCCGCCACCCGCTTTTCCAGAAGCCGGGCGGCCGTGTCAATGAATGCTTCGGTGAACGGTTCGGCAAGGCGCGACAACTCGCTGCCGGCCGGAGGCGGTATCCCTGCCGCACTCTTCAGGAGGCGGTTCCGTTGGGCCAGCAAGCGCTGGTAGCGCAGCAGCTGATGCCGGTAGTAAGCACTCGCGCCCCCCAGCAGGTGATCAAGAAAGAGCCGCCGCGCCCCCGGACTACCTTTGACCAGCTCGAGGTGGTCGGGTGTAAACACGACCACCGAGAAGAAAGCGGGTAGCTCCTGGGCCGGCACTCTGGTTCCGTTGACCGTCACCGTGCGGCGGCCACTCTCTTTGCTGCCGGCCAGCTGGCCTATGACCTCGACTCCCGACTCTCCCTCTTCTCGCTCCACCTCAAGACGAACGAGATAAGTATCTTCCCCCCACCGGATCAACTCTTTTTCGCGCCCGGCCCGAAGCGGTCTACCGCTGAGCGCAAGGTAGATGGCCTCGAGGAGGTTGGTCTTCCCCTGGCCGTTCTCGCCCAGGAAGACCGCACCCTGAGGAGGAAGGGAGAGCTCCAGGGCGGCATAGTTTCGGAAGTTGCGGAGTTTGAGGTCACGCGCCCACACGGCTACACACCCGGTGGCGTCTCTTCATCGGTGGCAACGTCGGCGTCGACACAGACGTAGCTCTCTTCGCCTATCTGCACGGTGTCGCCGGGGCGAAGCTTCCTGCCCCGTCGCGTTTCCGGTTCACCATTCACCAGCACTTGATTCTCCTGCAACCAGGCTTTGGCGGCGCCCCCCGTTCGTATGTAGGCGAGACGTTTAAGAAACTGCCCAAGGGTGATCCAGCCGCCGCGGATCGCAACCGATGTCTGCTTGGCCTCACTCTTACCGCTGCTTTCCCTCATTTCGCCTCCCATACTCCCCGCCCCTCGCGCACCACCAGCCCTCAGCCCACTCTCACCGGCATCATCACATACACGTAGTTATCCTGTCCTGCCGGGCGGATGGTTCCGGGACTCAGGGATGCATCAAGGCCCAGCAGCACTTCCTCAGAGGAGAGCACCCGCAGGACGTCGGTGAGAAAGCGGGCTTGATAGGCGGTTTCGAAGGGGCTCTCCTCATAGGTGACCGGTATTTCCTCTTCCACCTGTCCCACTTCCGCTTCGCGGCTGCGCAGCCGTAGCACCCCGTTCTCCAGCATGAGACTGGTGAACGCGGCACCGCTGCGGGAGAGGACGGCGGCCCTCTCAACTGCGGCTAGCAACGCTTCCCGGGGAACGGCGACCGTAATTCTCTGGTGAGCCGGGATTACCGGCCGGTAGTTGGGGAATTGCCCTTCGATCAGCCGGGTGACAAGCTGGTAGGAGGGCCAGCTGAACGAAACTTGCCGCCTATCCATCCGTACGGTTACCTGTATATTGTCCTCTTCTCCTGCTGCGGATATGACACTGGCCCGCAGTAACTCGCCCAGACTCCGCTCAGGCACGATAGCACGGAATGATCCCGTAGGAGGATTCTCTTTCTCTTCCCAGACGTGGCGGTTTAACGCCAGACGATTACCATCCGTGGCTACGAGGCGCAGTTCACCAGGGTCGATTTCGAACAGCACCCCGGTCAGGAAAGGCCGCCCAGGGTCGTTGGCGGTAGCAAAGAGGGTGGATCTTATCATGGTGAAAAGCGTTTTCTGGTTAATCGTGAAACCGTATTCGGACTCCACCGGCGGTAGCTGGGGGAAGTCGCTTGGATCCTGATAGTGAAGCGAGAGCCGTGAAAGCCCGGACCGCACCTGTACCACGCCGCTAGCCGCTGCTTTTTCGATATAGACCTCGTCTTCGGGAAAACGACGCGCGATTTGGTGCAGATAGCGGGCATCCAGGACTGCCGATCCTTCTTCTTCTACTTGTGCCGGTATTCGACATTCGATCGAGAGTTCAAGGTCGGTTGCGTAGAGCCGGAGTTGCCCCTCTGCGGCAGCAAGCAGGACCCCGGAGAGGATGGGCATCGTTTGGCGCGTCGAGACGGCTCTTTCTACTGTCTGGAGGGCAGCCACCAGATCGGAACGTCGAGTGACCAGGCGCAAAGGTGCTCCCTTCCTTCTTTTCTTCTTTGTGCGGAGAAGTTTGCGACAGCTGTTGCTTTGTTAACCAGTATACCGTTTATAGGCTTCCGGCTGGAGGGGTGAAATCCTGCCGAGCTTGCGGTGGAAGGGGTTAGTTTGAGTCGGCGGGCGGGTGACTTTTGTATGCGTATGGGTGGTGGGTGGGTGTCCGGTCGGCGGGTGGGTGGATTGCGGGGCGTCGGGTGGTGGCGGGGGTGGAGGTGGAAGACTTACTCGTATGGAGGTAGCTGTCGCCTTCGTCGGGCGTTGGGTTGTGTGGAAAAGTCTCGGACAGGCAGCACCCAGGACCGAGGAAAAGGCAAAAACGCCGGGAAAGGCCTGGGGAAGGGCCCGTGCCGAAACGGTGAATAATCTGGTGATAGCCGGGCCCTCTTCTGCGTATGATTTAGGATCGACTACTTATCCACAAGGACAATGTGGATCCTTTGCCCGCCAGGAACGTTTGCTGGAAGTTACTAGGAATTGCGGAGCAGCCGTTCCTTCAGGGTTTGCAGGTGCACTTGGAGAGAACGGTCCTGCGCCAGCTCAGCTTTCACCTTCTCGCAGGCATGCAGGACGGTAGTGTGATCGCGGCCGAACTCCTCACCAATCTGGGGCAGGGAGGCGTCGGTCAGCTCCCGGGCGAGGTACATGGCAATCTGCCGCGGGAAGGCCACGGAGCGGCTGCGCCGTTTGCCGCGCAGCTCATCCAGAGGGACGCCAAAGTATTCGGCCACGACCTTCTGGATGGCGGCGACGGTCACCCGCATGGGATTGCTCGAGAGCATGGGCTTGAGTGCTTCGCGGGCAAGGTCGACGGTGAGCTCGCGGCCAGCCAGGGAAGCGTAGGCCACTACCCGGTTGAGCGCACCCTCGAGCTCGCGAATGTTGCTTTGGATCTGTTCGGCCAGGTACGTGATGACCTCGGGCGAAACCTCGAGGTTATCCAAAGCGGCCTTCCGTTGCAGAATGGCAATGCGTGTCTCGAAGTCGGGCGGAGCGATATCGGCCATCAAGCCCCATTCAAAGCGGGATCGGAGCCGCTCTTCGAGGGTGGGGATCTCCTTGGGCGGGCGGTCGCTGGAGATAACTATCTGTTTGTTTGCCTCGTAGAGCGCGTTGAAGGTGTGGAAGAACTCCTCTTGCGTGCTATCCTTCCCGGCGACGAACTGGATGTCGTCGATCAGCAGGATGTCCAGCGTCCGGTAGCGGGCGCGGAACTGGTCCATCGCCTTCTTCTGGATGCCGTTGATCAATTCGTTGGTGAACTTTTCGGAGGTTACGTACATGACCCGGGCGTTGGGTGACCGCTCCAGTACATAGTGGCAGATAGCCTGCATGAGGTGGGTCTTGCCCAGCCCGACCCCACCGTACAGGAAGAGAGGGTTGTAGCTCTCGGCCGGGGATTCGGCCACCGCCAGACAGGCGGCATGCGCAAAGCGGTTGTTGGCACCGACCACGAAGGTGTCAAAGGTGTACTTCGGGTTCAGGTGGAGAACGAGGTCATCGCGGTCGCGGTGCTGGATGGGAGGCAAGGATATTGAAGGAGGCGTGATCACGGTGCCGGTACCGCCGGCCGAAGGACGCGCCGAAAGATTTGAGGGCAGGCGCGCGGCCGCCACCTCCGACATAGCTGGCGAGGCAGGCAGTGGCTGCGACCGTACTGGCGTACGTCCGGATCGGGCGTCACGCAAGAGGTCCTGACGCGTCAGGACACCCGGGATTGGCTGTGTCTCCGGGGTAACTGGCGGAAAGAGTGCACTTGCAGGACGAGCAACCTGGGCCCGCCGCGGAGGGCTCTCGTTTGGCAGGAGGAACCGGATATTCCAGCCCTCTCCAACAATCTGGGCCAGACAAGCATGAAGGAAATCGTGATACTGCGCGTTTAGCCAGTCGCGCGCGAACTCATTGGGTATCTCAACCAGGAGCGTGTTGCCATGGACTCCCAGTGGCCGTGCTCCGCTCAGCCAGGCGGAGAAGGTGTCAGGGTCCAGGTGCTCCGCAAGGAGCGCCAGGGTTTGCGTCCAGATTGTCTCAGCGTCTTGCATGGTGAGACCTCCGCCGTATCGATTCGGGACAAGGGGCGGGATCTCCTGCCCGAGGCGACTGGTAATCGCGGCAGGTTATACACAGAATCAACAAGTTATCCACAGGCCAAGAAGGCTTGTGGAAAGGGGGTGCGCGGCCTGGGCGCGGCGCCGGTACCCGCATTTAGCAGGAGCAACGGTAGCGATGTATCTATCCACAGCCTTTCCCCGATATTTGGGGAGATCTGTGGAATCCGGTTGGGCGGGGGCGCCTTCAGGGCGCGCACAGCCCTGTACTGTCAACAGGTTGTGGATCCTGTGGAGAACTGTGGATAGCAGGAGGCGACAAGCTTAATTGACACTGGTCGCGGCTGGTTACTATAATCTAGGCGTTCCTACGCATAGAGCATGGAGATTTGCGTGAGGAGCGCTTCGCTAGCGCTTTTCCGTGGAGTGGGAGCGATGGGTGATGAAGAGGACGTGGCAGCCGAAGCGGCGCAGACGGGCCCGGGTGCATGGGTTTCTGGCCCGGATGGCCACTCCGGGCGGGCGCCGGACCCTGAAGCGTCGCCGGGCGAAGGGCCGGGCACGGCTGACGGTGTAAGCGGGGCCGGTAGGGTCCGGGCCCCGTCGCCGGCAGCCTTACGTGGCAGGTCAGCGTTTGCCCGGGTGTATGCTCTGGGGGCCCGGGGGGAGTCCCGGCTGGTCGGGGTACGCTTGCTGGTCGAACCGGGCGAAAGGTGCGAAGTGCGGGTTGGGTTTTCGGTATCCAGGAAAGTGGGGAAGGCGGTGGTGCGCAACCGGGTTCGCCGGCGGTTGCGAGCAGCCGTAGTGGAGATCTGCAGGGGCACGGAGCTTCTCCGATCTATGGTCGAGCAGGGAGTAAATGGTAGGACGTGCGCAGCTACGGTCAAACTGGTGGTGGCTGCCCGGCCGCAGGCGGGAGGCGCCAGCTATCAGGAGCTGAGGGAAGACCTGGAGCAGGCCGTAGCGAAGGCTTGGGATGACTGGAGGCGGCGGCTACCGGAACTTCACGTCTGAAGCTGTGAAAGGCACGATATGCGGAGCACCGTTGGATGGGCAAGAAATAGCATTTGGGTGCGTACCTGCTGGCGCGTCGGAAGCGTACTGCTCGCGCGCCTTTTGCTTTTGTCCATCCAGGCCTACCGACAGTTTATCTCTCCCTGGAAGCCCCGGAGCTGCCGCTTTTATCCTACTTGTTCCGAATATGCGCTGCAGGCCGTGCAGAAATATGGGCCGTGGCGAGGAGCACTCCTTGCCGTACGGCGGATCAGCAGGTGCCACCCGTGGAATGCCGGCGGATACGATCCGGTTCCGTGACGGGGACAGATGGGGCTGGCGGGTCTGGGTGGTGCCGGCGCGACATCAGTCCGGCTTGAACTAGCGAGGTTGCGCGGACGGAAGGAGATACGCTCTTGCAGTACCTGGAAGCAGGGATGAGATGGCTTCTTGAACTCTTTGCGGACCTGACCGGCAGCGCGGGGTTGGGCGTGATCCTGCTTACGGTGGTAATCCGCCTGCTGCTTTGGCCGCTCATGACCCCCCAGTTTCGTACGACGGCCAAGATGCGGGCAATTCAGCCCAAGGTAGCTGCGCTGCAGGAGAAGTATCGCGACAAGCCGGAGGAACTGCAGCGACGCCTGCTGCAGCTTTATCGCGAGGAGAAGGTAAATCCGTTCTCGGGCTGCCTGCTGATTCTGGTACAGATGCCCTTCTTGTGGGCACTCTACAACATGTTGCGGGTCTATGAGTTCCGCCAGGGTTTTCTATGGATCGACGACCTGCGGGCTGCTGATCCCTACTTCATCCTGCCGATTCTGAGCGGCGTGACAATGTACGCGCAAAGCCTGCTTAGCGGGACGGGCAGTAGTGGGGATCCGACCACCAAAGGTATGGTGGCCATGATGCCCATCATTTTTGCCGGGCTTACCGCTACGCTTCCTGCAGGGGTGGCGCTCTACTGGGTGGCCAGCACCCTGTTTAGCATCGGACAGCAGTGGCTGATCAACCGAACATTGGGAATTCCCAAACCCGAGGATGCGAAGAGTGCACCAACGAGGGAGGAAGGAGGGCGGCATAAGCGTGGACGAGCAGCGCCCAGCGAGGGAGGAGACGGAGGTCAGGTCCGTTGAGATGACGGGGCGGACCGTTGACGAGGCCGTGATTGCCGCTCTGGAGGAACTGGGGGTCGAGTCGGACGAAGTTAAGGTGGAGGTGATCGGGGAGGGAACGCGGGGTTTATTCGGTCTTGGCGGACGCTACGTAAAGGTCAGGGTTACAGAAGTTCCGCCGAAGGAAAGGCTGATGCGGAGGGGACGCCGCTTTCTCGAAGAGGTGATCAGGGGTATCGGGGTAGACGCGTTCGTTGACGGCAAGGTGGGAGAAGAAGACGTCATCCGGTACAGTATTCGTGGTAGCGGGGCGGGACTGCTCATCGGTCGCCGCGGCCAGACTCTGGATGCACTCCAGTTGCTAGTACGCCAGGTAGTGGCGAAGGGGGCCGAGGGCCGGTTCCGTGTGGTAGTGGATGTCGAGGGTTACCGGGAGCGGCAGCGACGGACACTGGAGGCACTGGCGCAAAGAATGGCGCGCCAGGCCCGGCTGACGGGCCGACCGGTGGCGCTCGAGCCCATGAACGCGTTGGAGCGCCGGGTTATTCATTTGGCCCTGGCAAACGACCCGGATGTCGAAACGTATAGCGAAGGGAAGGAGCCGTACAGGCGGGTCATCATCGCGCCGGTCGGACGCTCGACGGGGCAGGGAGCAAGGGAGCGGCCGGGCAGTTCGGGAGAAGGCGGGGAGGAAGGACCCAAGCCAGGTGCGTCGGAGTAGACCGGGCAGCAAAAGAGACTGCGATGCTCGCCGGATGGAGTTGGGGTTGAAGGTTGAAGGGCGTCCCGTAAGGACGCCCTTTCTTATCGATGGGGGCGGAACGCATGGGATGGGGTCTGGAGGAGATCGAGAGGTTTCGTGCGGCGCTCACGGCAGGACTGGCTTGGATTCAGCCCCGGCTTGGGTTCGAGGTAGGGGCAGGAGAGCGGGAGCGGCTGGTTCGATATGCCTGCGAAGTGGTGGCGGCCAATGAAGAGTTCAACCTGACGCGCATCACTGAACCGGAGGCTGTTGCCTGGAAGCACGTCATCGACTCGTTGTTGGGGATGACAGCGGTAGGGAGGGCGCCAGGGGCGGACGCCTGGCTGGCTGACCTGGGAGCGGGCGCGGGCCTACCCGGGGTGGTGCTGGGGATAGCCGGGGGTTGGAACTGTCTGGAGGTAGAGTCGGTGCGCAAGAAGGCGGCTTTCTTGCGGAAGCTTGCGCCGCTGGTGAGTCCGGCGCGCCTTGTGGTCTGGGAGGGCCGGGCGGAGCGGCTCGGGCGAGAACCAGCCTGGCGCGAGCAGTTGCCGCTGGTCGTGGCACGGGCGGTCGGCCGGCTGGACGTGGTGGCCGAGTACGCTCTGCCGCTGCTGCGGGTCGGTGGGGTAATGGTTGCATACAAGGGTCCGGAAGGGCGGGAGGAGGTCGGACTCCTTGAGGGGTGCAAGGAACAGCTGGGCATCGGCGAGATCCGGGTAGTGGAGGAAGAGCTGCCGGAGGGCTGGGGCAGGAGGATGCTGGTTGTGGCGGCAAAGAGCCGCAACTGCGATCCCCGCTTTCCGCGGCGGGAGGGGATTCCGGAGAAGCGGCCACTCGGGGACGGAAAGGAGCACCGCTAGATCGGGGAGCTGTCGGAACGGCATGCCCGAAATCTGGCAGGGATTGAAGATTGAGTGTAGAAGAGAAATTCCGTCAGTATCGAGGTCGAAAGCGCGAATCCGCCGGGAAGGTGAGGTGCAGAGTGCGGCTCGGAGATCTACTGCGGTCACGCAATCAGGAGGATCAGCGCGGGCGTGGAAAGGAGGAGCCCGAGTCTGGCGGACCGGGTCTGCCTTCCCAGAGTGACGAGCGCATAGTTCGCTTGCCCATTGGCGCGATCAGGGTGGGCAGATGGCAGCCACGCCAGCGGGTTGATGAGAACGAGGTCGAGGAGTTGGCCCGCTCCATTGCCAATCAGGGGCTGTTGGCACCGGTAGTGGTGCGACCAAGCGGAGACGGCGAGTACGAGCTGGTGGCCGGCGAGAGACGGCTGCGGGCTTGCCGGAAGTTAGGCTGGACGGAGATCCCGGCGCTGGTGCGCGACCTGGATGAGAAAGAGGCGGCGGAGGCCGCGCTGGTTGAGAACCTGCAGCGGGCGCAACTGCATTTCCTCGAAGAGGCCCGTGCGTACCAGCAGCTTCTGACGGAGTTTAAGATGACGCAGGAGGAGCTGGCGGAGCGGCTGGGCAAGAGCCAGCCGGCGGTGGCCAACAAGTTGCGTCTGCTGCGGCTGTCGCCGCGAGTACAAGAGTGGATTTCCCGGGAAATGATCAGCGAGCGGCAGGCGCGCGCTGTGTTGATGTTGGAGTCCGAAGAAGAGCAGCTGGAAGTTTTGCGTGAGGTGAAAGAGCGGGGTTTGAGTGCGGAGGAGACGGAACGGCTGGTCAAGGAGAGGCGCGAGGGGGGAGGAAGAAGCACCGGGGAAGGTGGGCGACCGCGGCGGGAGCGGCAACAGCGGGTCATTCACATAATGAAAGATTTGCGGCCGTTGCGCAATTCTGTCTTGAAGCTGGTGCAGAGCGTCAGGAAGACGGGGCTGGAAGTAGACGTAGAAGAGGAGGAGACAGGCGAAGGTTACCGTATCAGTATTTTGGTCCGGCTTGCGGACGGGAAGTTGAGTAAAGACGGGAGCAGTGCCGGTGAAGGGACGAATTCTGGCGATAGTCAACCAGAAAGGCGGAGTGGGTAAGAGCACCACGGCGGTCAACCTGGCGGCCTGTCTCGCGGAGTTAGGGGAGCGGGTGCTGCTGGTTGACATGGATCCGCAGGCGAACGCCACAAGCGGTGTTGGGGTAGAGCGGGAAAAACTGTCCGGTTCGGTCTACCAGTGCCTGATCGGGTCGGCGGCAGCAGAGGACGTTATACTGGAAAACGTGGCATTGCCGCGGCTCGACGTACTGCCGGCCACCATAGATCTGGCAGGCGCGGAGATAGAGCTGGTCTCGGTCTTTTCCCGCGAGTACCGGCTGAAGGAGACATTGGCGCCGGTGGCGGATCGCTATCGGTTCATACTGATCGATTCGCCGCCGTCACTGGGATTGTTGACGGTAAACGCGCTGGCGGTGGCTGACTCGGCACTGATTCCGATCCAGTGCGAGTACTACGCGCTGGAGGGTGTGACGCAACTGCTGCGAACGGTGGATATGGTTCGCCGCCACCTCAACCCGGGGCTTGAGGTTGCGGGGGTGCTGCTCACCATGTATGATGCGCGCACGCGTTTGGCAGAAGAGGTGAGCCGTTCGGTGCGGGATGTTTTCGGTGAGAAGGTTTTTGCGACGGTTATCCCCCGCAACGTCAGATTGAGCGAGGCTCCCAGTTTTGGTAAGCCGATCATTCTGTATGATGGGCAGTCACGCGGTGCGGAAGCTTATCGGCAGGCTGCGCGAGAGTTGATGCAGCGGATGGTGGCGGAAGTTGACCGCGGAAAGGGGGGACGGCCGGGTGGCAAGCAAGGGTGCACCGGGACGAGCTGTCTTGGGGAAGGGATTGCAGGCACTCCTGGGGGAAGAGAGGGGAACGGAACAAGGACCGCGGGAGATCGCGGTTGAGGCGATAGCCCCCGGGCGATACCAGGCGCGGAGTGAGATCGACAGCAGCCGGTTGCAAGAGCTGGCAGAGTCGATCAGGCAGCATGGGGTGGTTCAGCCTGTGGTGGTGCGGCCGGTGGCGGGCGGCTACGAACTGGTGGTCGGCGAACGCCGCTGGCGGGCGGCACAGATGGCGGGGTTGCGGACAATACCGGCCGTCGTCCGAGAGCTGGATGACCGTACCGCCATGGAGCTCGGGCTGATCGAGAACCTCCAGCGAGAGGATCTGAATCCGCTGGACGAGGCCGAAGCCTACCGGCGTTTGATGGTAGAGTTCGGCTTGACACAGGAAGAGGTGGCGGCTGCGGTAGGGAAGCAGCGTTCGACGGTGAGTAACGTACTGCGTCTGCTGAGCCTGAGCCAGGGCGTACAAGCGCTGGTGCGGAGCGGGGAGCTGAGCGCGGGGCACGCGAAGGTCCTGGCGGGAGTGGAAGAGAAGAGCATGCAGGAGGCGCTGGCTACGGCTGCAGTCCGGGGCAACTGGAGTGTACGGGAGCTTGAGGAGCGGGTAAGGCAGTGGAGGGCAAAGCGGGCGCCGGGAGGGCAGGGGAGTGCCCGAAGCGGACGGGGCGAGGTGCTGCTCAAGCCCGAGTTGCGGGAAGTAGTGGAACGGGTGCAGTCGGTGCTCGGAACGAGGGTGCGCTGCCGGCCCGGAAAGAAGAAAGGCGTGCTTGAGATAGAGTTTTACTCGCAGGAAGATCTGGAGCGGATTGTGGAACGGATTACAGGAGGAGATCAGGAGTCCTGATTTGCCAATGTTCCACGTGGAACATTGGCCGGGTAGAGCGAGAAAACCCGCCGCCGGGCGGAGGTGGTACCTCTGGCTGACAGGCCCACTCAGGAATTCCCGGGAGAACAAGAGATTCCCGCCTTTCAACCGCAGCAGGTTATCCGCCTCACGGCGGAGTCGCCCGTTCACCGAGGAACCTACCGCAGCACAGTCCTGGCCTACCATAACGGTCAGATGCGCATTACGCTCCCGGAGGAGAACGGCAAGCTTGTCTTCATTCCGGTAGGAACGATGGTTAACGTGTTTCCCGGTGACGGCGCCCATCCGCCTACAAGGTGGCGGGTGATTGACCGCGAGGCGGGAAGCACCCGCTGCCTGGTCCTCGGGATTCCGCAGCCGCCTGCACCGCCGCCGCAATCCGGTCCGACCAAACGCGCCCTCGCCATATCCAGCGGGAAAGGCGGTGTCGGCAAGACCGTCTTAGCCATCAACCTTGCCATCGCCCTGCAGCGCGCCGGCCAACGTGTCGTCCTCGTCGACGCCGACCTGGGCACGGCAAATGTTGATGTCCTCCTCAACCTGCCGTCCCGCTACACGCTGACCGACCTGGTCCGTTCGGAACGTCCGCTGCCAGAGATCCTGGTTGAAGGGCCTGAAGGGCTGCTCGTTCTGCCCGGCGGTTCAGCGGTGCAGGAGCTGGCCGACCTCGACGATCACCGCTTCCAGCGGCTCTACGCGCAACTGGGCGAGCTCGATCGAAGAGCGGATCTGCTCCTTTTCGACACCGGCGCTGGCCTCTCCCGGCGGGTGACCAGCTTCCTTTTGGCAGCCGGCGAGATCATCCTGGTGACCACGCCTGAGCCGCACGCCATCACCGATGCCTACGCGCTGGTGAAGGTAGTGAGCGGACAACGTCCAGGCAGTACCTTCCACCTGGTAGTGGCCATGAGCCGCAGTGCTGAGGAGGGAGAGCGAGTGGCCGAGAAAATGATCTTTGCCTGCCGCCGCTTCCTTAATGTGGATCTGGAGTTACTGGGACTCTTTCGGTTTGATCCGGCGGTAGCGCTCTCGGTCCGCCGGCAGCAGCCGCTCATCTTATCGTACCCGGCCTCGCGCGCGGCCCGGGATGTCTACGCCCTCGCAGCGAAGCTCCTTAACCTATCCCCACCGCCCTCGGCCGGCGGCCTTTTCGGCTGGTTGCGGCGCCTGCGGGCGACGTCCAAAGAAAACACCCCTGACCCCACCACTCCCCTGGCTCGATAGGATGCGGGGGACCGGCGCAGACTAAGTCCGTAGACCAGCGAAAGGGGGCTCGGTATGGTTCGCAGGGTGGTCGCCCTGGATGATAAGCTGAGCTACCTGCGGGATCCTCTGGCACGAGCCGGTTTCCAGGTAGTTGGCCTCGCCGAGGGCCTGGACCGGGCGGACGCCGCGGTCACCAGCGGCATGAGCCAGGACCTGACCGGAGCCCAGGACATCAAGACCAGCGCTCCGGTCATCAGCGCGGATGGCAAGTCGCCGGAGGAAGTGATTGCCGCCCTCAAAGAACGGCTCATGTGAGTACCGGCAGAGGCGGGACAGGGGAGGCACGCCAAACCCGTCCGGGTTGCGCCTCCCCTCCATAACCCGCTCCGGCGTGAGTGTCAGTCCGGAACGGCGTGATCAGGAAAACGGGTACAAGCGGCGTCCGCCCTGGCAAACGCCTGGCGCGACTGAGCCGCGAGCAGCAAGCCCTCGCTGATTACATCTGCCATCCGCATGACCAGACTCAGGCGAGTATTCTGCAGGACGAAATACTCCATGAACCCCCCGACGTTGACTACGCCCACCAAATGCAGATCACCGACGGGCGGCAACTGCTTGTTAACCCCTGTTCCCGGGCGCAGGGGTCCCGGACGCAACGAGATGTAGCCGACGTTCTCCGCCTGGCCCAGGCAGGCATCAACCGCGAGCACGGGAACGGGAGGAAATCTCTGCCTTATCGTCGCGAGAACGTCTCCCAGGTTCGTGGCATGAACGGGTTGCTCGAGCGTGCCAAAGACGAGAACTCCTGGTGGCCTGGCCAGGCTCAGCTTTTCGCCGACCAGCGGACCAAGCGCGTCTCCCGTCGACCTGTCACTGCCGACGCAGACAACTATCCAACGCTGATCCACCATGTTCAGTTCATCAAGCAGCACTAGAATACCGCGCGCGAGATGCTGCGCGGCCCCATGCTCTCCGTAGAAAACCCGCACCGCCCCCGACTGCAACCGACCGCGTATGGAAAGGCCCCCAAGCTCCATACGTTGCTCCTTTGCCGCGAATTGGGATTGAACCCCGGTGGTGGTCAGTATATGCGGCAAAGGCGGGTCTGATACGCCGCTAGCAACGGAGGGACGGCAAGCCAATGCGGTTCTCTTCCCGAACCCCTGTTCGCTCAAGGCCCTCCCAGACCTCTATGGCGGAATAGCGCTTGTATTGAGTTGAAAACGCCGTCCGTGGCCGAAAGGGAACACCTTACGCGATCCAGACGAAAGGAAAAGAACCGAAGGAGCTATGACAGCAGCCCCCGTGGAGCCCGGAGACCGTCAGACCAACGTGGCATCGAACGCCTGCAGAACCTTATCCAATGGGTTGGCCAGTGTCGCTTTGTCACTGCCGGCAAAGAGCAAGCCAATACCCTGACCGGTTTCGCTCATCACCAAAGAACCAGAATCTCCCGGATCGCTCATGCGAGTGAAAAGCAGCTGATCAGCAAACTCCACGCTGCTATCCCCATAGCCAACCTCCATCTCCACATGAACGGCCAGCAGTCTTCCCTCCGTTATTCCAGTAGTCCTTCCACTCTTGCGGACCTTCATCCCAAGTTCGGGACGGCCCACGCCGGAGACCCGGCCGATACCGAATATTTCCGGGGAAATGACAGTTTCGTCAATAGGTTTTGCCAGCGCCGCGTCGACGGTGTTCCGGAGCGGGCGATCGGTCGTAACCCGTACCCCGAAAAGAGCCCTGAGAAGACGGTCCAGACCGCGAGTCAGCGCTGAATGCTGGGTGACGTCGTTGGCGCGGTATAACGGTGCGAAGGCCGCAAGGAACGCGATGGTATCCTGACCTACGACCCCTCCATCGTATGCGGCCGGCTGAAGAATGGGGTCTCCTATCTTTGCCTTACCGTCTCTGCCGTTGCTTGCATTAGCCAGTATATGGTTATTGGACAGGATGTACAGACGCCCGCGACGCCTGACCACTGCGCCAAAGGTTCCGGCCGATACCTGGTAGTGGCCGATTGAGACCCCCGCCGGCGCGGGTCGGACCCGCCGCAAGCGTTCCGGTTCCGGTACTCGGCGCAGGCTCGGGTTGGCCTCCTGCCAGGCAGCGGCCGGGGGTGACCCCAAGAGGCGCACATCACCTACCTCAATCACGTCAGTGGGGACGCCACCAATCTCCTTCTCCACCCGCTCACTCTGACCCAGGACTCCTTCCGGCTCCTTCTTCCGAACGAGGACCAGCAAGGAGATGGAATCCGTGGGGCGGCCGGCAGTATGCTTGTAACCGACCCCACATCCCACAACATTCGGCTTGCGGCGGACACTGGCAGTCACCTTCGCCTGTAATGCAGCTACGTCCTGGATGCGGTGCTCTGCACCCATCGCGTACCCCCTCCTATCCCCTGCCCCCGGGTGGTCCGGGCAAGCAGACCGCGATCAGCGGCGCCGCCGAGGCATGCGCACGACAAGAAAAAAAGCGCCCTTTCGCCAACGCATTACCGGCCCTAAAAGGCCACGCAGCAGTCGCTCCATACCCGATCCCTCCCTGACACAGCGTCGCTACAGTATATCGAAGGGCGAAAACAGAGGTTCCCACGGTTCACGTCCTCCTGCCTATCCGCGGAAACGGTGAACAAGCAAAGGAGGAATGGCTTTCCGCTTGGGTAACTATATCTAGGCTAAGCCAGGGCCGATCAATTGCCCGGGTGTGCAAGGGGGGGAGGATGTCCTGATGCCTCCGCCGAGGGCAGGACGTACACAGGATGAACCAGCAGCAGATCCGTTCAACTCCACTTGCCTCTCGCCACGCGATGTTGGGAGCACGCTGGACCACCTTTGCCGGGTGGCGAATGCCGTTGCAGTACACAGGGATTCTAGCGGAGCATCGCGCAGTGCGGCAGGCCGCCGCCCTTTTCGATCTCTGCCACATGGGCGAGGTGCTGATAACGGGCGAAGCCGCCCTACCCTTTTTGGCCTGGAGCATTACTAACGATCCTGCCCGCCTCGAGTCGGGGCAGGCACAGTACAGCTGTCTGTGCCTGCCAGACGGGGGAATCGTGGACGACATCGTAATCTACCGGTTGCCACGCTCGGAGAGCTTGGGCTCGCTCCCGCGCTGGTATAAGCGGGTCTGCCGCCAGACCGACTCGCCGGAAGGTGAAGCCAGCTTCCTGGTGGTTGTCAACGCGTCCTGCCGGGAAAAGGATCTGTCCTGGTGGAAGAGGCTACTCTCCAATCCGGAACTCGCGGGTCCGGATAGGAAAGACCACTTCTCACCTCAACCCAACTTGATCGACGCCAGCGACAGTATTGCGTTGCTCGCGGTACAGGGGCCGCGTGCTGAAGAGATTCTCCGTTCGATAGCGTCGCTGGAAACACCCCTGAGCGAGCTGCGTTACTTCTGGTGTGACTGGGGGAGAGTGGCGGGGGTGCCCGCCCTGGTGGCGCGCACCGGTTACACCGGCGAGGATGGGTTCGAGCTGTATATCGACGTACAGGAAGCAGAGGCGGTATGGGATGCACTCCTTGCGGCCGGCAGCCCCAAGGGCCTCACACCCGCGGGCCTGGGTGCCCGGGATACCTTGCGCATGGAGATGAAGTATGCGCTGTACGGGAACGACATAGATGAGAGCATTACGCCCCTTGAGGCCGGTTTGGGATGGGCGGTCAAGTTCCAGAAAGGGCTGTTCGTCGGCAGGACGGCCCTGGTCCGCCAGAAGATAGAAGGGATCAAGCGGCAGCTAGTTGCCCTGGTAATGGAGGACCATGCTATCCCCAGGCGCGGCTGTCCGATCGTGTACCGCGGGAAACAGGTTGGGACCGTGACAAGCGGAGGGTTTTCCCCTACTCTGGAGAGAGGGATTGCTCTCGGGTATGTGCCCACATCTCTGGTTCCTGTGGGTACAAAGCTTGAGGTTGAGATCAGGGGAGAGACCCATCCAGCTCGGGTAGCCCGTGCCCCGCTGGTTCCGTCTCACATCAAGCGCTAAATGTCAGCAAGGACTACCGAGGAGTCCCTGCACGCCCATGTACTGCAAACAAGCAGACAAGGAGGTACCCCTATGTATCCGGAAGACCTGCGCTACAGCTCCGAGCACGAATGGGTCAAAGTCGAGGGCAATAAGGCTCGCATAGGTGTCACCCATTATGCCCAAAGCGAGCTCGGGGATGTGGTCTTCGTGGACCTGCCTTCGGTGGGAGACACGCTTGTTGCCGGACAGGCCTTTGCTGTTATCGAGTCCGTAAAGTCGGTTTCGGACGTCTATGCTCCCGTCTCCGGCACGGTGGTGGCCGTCAATGACCGGCTCTCGGACAGCCCGGAGTTGATCAACCAGTCTCCCTACGAGGATGGCTGGATCGTAGAGGTCGAGCTGAGCGACCCATCCGAACTGGACAACCTCATGACTGCGGACGAGTACCGCGCCTCGGTCGCGGGCGAAGAGGCAGACGGTGGTGAAGACTGAGAGGAAAGACGGAAGCAGTCACAACCGCCACTGCCGGCCCGACGGCGGTTGCCTGCCGAAAGGGAGGGGATAGTAATGTTTCTTCCCCATACCGAAACCGAGCGCCGGGAGATGCTCCGCACCATCGGTGTGAACGCACTCGAGCAGCTCTTCGCCGACATTCCCAGCGCCCTCCGGCTCAAGGGCCAGCTCAACCTGCCGCCTTCCGCCAGCGAAGCAGAGATCTGGCGGGAACTGAGAAGGCTCGCAGCCGTAAACCGCGACCTGGATACTTATCCCTGCTTTCTTGGCGCCGGGGCCTACGATCACCTCATCCCTGCAGCCGTCACTTCCATAGTGTCGCGTGGCGAGTTCCTCACCGCCTACACCCCCTACCAGGCTGAGATCAGCCAGGGTGAGCTCCAGGCCATGTGGGAGTACCAGAGCATGATGGTGGAGTTGACGGGGATGGACGTCGCCAACTCTTCCATGTACGACGGGGCCACCGCTCTCGCAGAGGCTGCCTTATTGGCTTCGGCCGTGACGGGACAACGTCGCGTCCTGGTGCCGCAGAACGTTCACCCAGAGTACAGAGAGGTGACCGCAACTTATCTGCGGGCTCGCGGCCTGGAGATGGTAGATCTGCCCTTTGACCGGTCCTCCGGCCAGGTTGACCTTGCCGCCCTCGCGAAAGAGCTGGAGGTTGCGGCAGCGGCAGTGGTGGTCCAGAACCCTAACTTCTTTGGGATCATCGAGACGGAGGCAAAGCAGGCTGTAGAACTTGCCCACAAGGCAGGAGCGCTGGCAATCGTAGTCGCCGACCCCATCTCCCTGGCAATTCTGACTCCGCCGGGAGAGCTGGGTGCCGACATTGCTGTGGGTAACGGCCAGCCTTTGGGTAACCCGATCTCATTTGGCGGGCCCCACTTTGGTTTCTTCGCCGCCAGACAGGAGCTGCTGCGGAGGCTGCCTGGGCGCATCGTGGGAGAGACCGTTGATCGGCAGGGGCGACGCGGCTTTGTTCTTGCCCTGCAAACAAGAGAACAACACATTCGGCGGGAGAAGGCCACGTCCAACATCTGTACCAACCAGGCGCACAACGCCCTTATGGCGGCGGTCTACCTGGCACTCCTCGGCCCGCAAGGGCTGCGAGAAGTGGCTGAGGCCTGCCTGCAAAAATCGCACTACGCGGCCGAGCGCCTGCAGCAAATCCCCGGTTGTTCCCTGGCTTTCTCGGGGCCGTTCTACCAGGAGTTCGTGCTCACCATCCCGGTAGAGCCCGCCGAACTCACCCGCCAGCTTCTCGCTGCGGGTATCATAGGCCCGCTACCTCTGGCATCTCTGCTACCCGGAGAGGAATGGGCTCATAAGTACCTGGTCTGTGTAACTGAAGCCCGTTCCCGCGAGGAGATTGACAGATTGGTCACCGCTGTAACTTGGGCGGTCAACGCGGCCGCCGGGGCGTAAGGGGTGAGGGTGTATGACTATTTTTGAACGGGGTGCACCCGGCCGGCGTGCGTACCGGTTGCCGGTTCTAGACGTTCCTGCGAAGCCGCTGGATGAGCTGGTCCCGCCTCGTGCCCGCCGCCAAGGACCGCTTCTGCTCCCGGAATTGTCGGAGCTTGAGGTGATCCGCCACTATACCGACCTCTCCCACCGCAACTGGGCGGTGGATGTCGGGTTTTATCCCCTGGGTTCCTGTACGATGAAGTACAACCCCAGGATAAACGAGGCCGTCGCGGCCCTGCCGGGGTTCAGCCGGATTCATCCCTACCAGCCGGAGGAAACGGTCCAGGGCGCGCTCGAACTTATGTACCGACTACAACAGTACCTGGCCGAGATCACGGGCATGCACGCTATCACTCTGGCGCCAGCTGCCGGGGCACACGGGGAGTTTCTGGGGCTTTTGCTGGTCCAGGCCTACCACCGCCACCGGGGCGAGGAGAAGAGTCGCCGCCAGATAATTGTCCCGGACTCCGCCCATGGGACCAACCCGGCCAGCGCGGCCCTGGCCGGCTACGAGGTGGTAGTTGTTCCTTCTAACAAAGAGGGCGGCGTCGATGTGGAAGAGCTGCGCCGGCTGGTCGGACCGGCCACGGCAGGGCTGATGCTCACCAACCCGAACACGCTGGGCCTGTTTGAGAAAGAGATCACCGAGATCGCTTCCATCGTTCACGGGGCCGGAGGCCTTCTCTACTACGATGGCGCCAACATGAATGCGATCCTGGGCGTATGCCGGCCCGGTGACATGGGGTTTGACATTGTTCACCTCAACCTGCACAAGACCTTCTCGACGCCCCACGGCGGAGGTGGTCCAGGAGCGGGAGCGATCGGCGTCACCGAAAGGCTGATACCGTTTCTGCCCGGACCGCGGGTGGAGTATGACGCGACAAGTGGGAAATATCGGCTGCAGCCGGCCGGCCCTCTGTCAGTAGGCAGGATCAAGGAGTTCTACGGGCATTTTGGGGTCATGGTGCGCGCCTATACATACATCCGCATGCTGGGGCCGACCGGGCTGCGGCAGGTAGCAGAAGCTGCGGTGCTCAACGCCAACTACCTGCAGGCTCGCCTGCGCGCGTCGGGCCTCTACGTCTTTCCTTACTCCCGCAGGTGCATGCACGAGTTTGTCTGCTCGGCTCGCCGGCAGCGAGAAGAGTCTGGCTTGCGGGCTACCGACCTAGCCAAGCGTCTCATCGATTATGGATACCATCCGCCCACCGTAGCCTTCCCGCTTGTGGTGGAGGAAGCTCTTATGTGTGAACCGACGGAGACGGAGGCCAAAGAGACGCTGGATGGTTTTGCTGAGGCGCTGATTGCCGTGGCGCGCGAGGCGAAGGAGAATCCCGACGTCATCCGGGAGGCGCCCCACACCACGCCCGTATCCCGTTTGGACGAGGTACGTGCCAATCGCAATCCCGTCCTCAACTGGCGCATGCGCCAGGCGGTGGTTCAGAAGGAGAAAGGGCGGGAAGAGGAGCGGGGGTGAAGGACCGTTGAGCGGCGGGGGTAGCGCAGAGCACTCCTCCCCGGCGCGAGTTTGGCGACTGCTGCGCGAGGAAATCCCGGCGCGAGGCAGCCGGCAGATGGCGGTAGACGAGGCGATTCTCCGGGAGGTGGGGGCCCATCGGGCACCTCCCACCCTCCGTTTATATAGCTGGGCTCGTCCCACACTCTCTCTGGGTGCCAACCAGGGAGCGGAAGTGGTAAACCGGGAGCGGCTGCAGGCGCTCGGCTACGACCTGGTAAGGAGGCCCAGCGGCGGCCGGGCGGTCCTGCATGACCGGGAAGTGACGTATAGCGTGGTTTTGCCCCTCGATCTGCCGGAGCTGCCGGCCGGTGTCATTGCCTCATATCGCTATCTGAGCCGGGCCTTGCTGGCCGGGCTGACCCGGTTGGGAGTGCCGGTCGATCTTTACGGTCCTCACGCTCCGTTCACGAGCGGTGCCGTCAGATGGGCAGAGAGATCGTCCGCAGAAGAGGAGGCTTCCGGCTCACGGCGCGGGAGGGGGCGGGCGGCAGGCGCCGCCTGTTTTGCCTCCTCTTCGTGGTACGAGCTGATTGCAGGGGGCAGAAAGCTTGTGGGCAGCGCGCAAGTGCGCCGGTACGGTGGGCTGCTGCAGCATGGTTCGATCCTGCTTCACCTGGATGAGGGGCTTTTCCTTTCCTTGCTCAACCACGAGGAGCAAGATGACCACGAGGAGGCCATACGGGCATTGCGGGGGCACGCCACAGCTCTTGACCGGGTGCTGGGGCGAGAGGTGGCATGGCAGGAGGTTGCCGATGCCGTGGTCGCCGGTTTCTGCCAGGCCCTTGGCATCACCCTAGAGCCAGGGACGCTCACCGCCCGGGAGCAGGAGCTGGCGCTGATGCTTGAGGGGGAGAAATACGGCTCAGACTCCTGGACTTTGAGACGGTGTGAGTTCAATCACTGATTCGATCTACGATCCGACCCTCTATCCCATCATCGACCTGCCGCGGAGGCCCGGAGAGGATGAGTAATGAGTAAAGCGTTGCTGGCGTACCTCGGGCCGCCCGGTACTTTCAGCGAGGCGGCCGCTTTGCGTTATGTCAGTCACTTCTATGGGGCTCCGGCTGCAGCAGCTGCAACTGGCAGCGTATCGAGCCTGCTTCCATGTCCGACTATTCCGGACACCCTGGGAGCGCTGCTCCAGGGTAAGGCTGACGAGGCTCTCGTTCCCCTGGAGAACGCCCTGGAAGGGTCGGTCCCTCTCGTTCTCAACGCCCTGTTGACAGAGAGCGGTCTCTGGCTGCGGGGCGAGGTGGTCGTTCCTGTTGAACACTGCCTGCTCGGCCTGCCGGGGACAAGCATTGATACGGTGGAGACGGTGGTCTCCTACCCGCATGCACTTGCCCAGTGTCGCCGGTTTCTGCGGGAGGTGCTCCCTTCTGTTAAAGTGGAGGAGGCAAGCAGTACGGCAGCGGGTGCGGCGCTGGTAGCCGCCCGGGGTGATCGCCGTCTGGCAGCCATCGCCCCGGCCCGGGCGGCCGAGATCTATAACCTTGAGATACTTGCCCGGGGCATAGAGGATGAGAAGAACAACGCCACCCGCTTCGTTGCGGTAGGCTGGAATGACCGTCCGCCCTCGCCGCACGGGAAGGACAAGACCTCTTTGATACTGGTGCCTGAGACTGACCGTCCCGGTCTGCTCTACGACCTCTTGGGGGAATTCGCCAGCAGACGGATTAATCTGACCCGTATCGAGAGCCGCCCGTCCCGGCGGCGTCTCGGCGAGTATAATTTCTACATAGACTGTGAGGGCCACCGGCTGCTGGCCCCGCTCTCCGAGGCGATTGCCGCGCTGGCAAGACAGGAGGTTCAGGTTCGGGTGTTGGGCTCATACCCGGCCTGGCCGCTCGAGCTGTCCGAGCCCGCGCAGTAAGCAGGCCGCTTGGCCGGTTGGTGGCTGCGGCCCCGGAACTTTTGCGGATCAGGGCCGAGCGGGGTAGAATGGTGACGTCCCCCCCGGGGGTGGTTGTCGTGAGTTTCGTTGGCGCCAAGTTCTACCTGGGTGACATCGTACGTCTCCGCAAACCGCACCCGTGTGGCAGCACGGACTGGGAGGTTATCAGAACCGGTATGGACTTCCGCCTGCGCTGCACAGGCTGCAATCGGGTTGTCATGCTGCCCCGGCCGCAGTTTGAACGGAGTGTCAAGGCCATCGTGCGCCGGCAGATAGCAGAGCAGGAGGAGTCGTGAGTGCACGAGCTTGCCACCGGTATTGTCGGCCTGCCCAATGCCGGCAAGTCCACTCTTTTTAACAGCCTGGTGCAGGGAACGGCAGCGGTTGCTCCCTATCCCTTCTGTACTATTGAACCAAACGTCGGGGTCGTCCCGATTCCCGACCCGACCCTGGTGGAGCTGGCCCGGTTACTGAAACCGGAAAAGGTTACGCCGGCCACCACCCGCTTTATCGACATCGCCGGCTTGGTTAAGAACGCCAGCCGCGGGGAGGGGCTGGGCAACCAGTTTCTCGGCCACATCCGCCAGGTCGACGCCATTGCCCATGTGCTGCGTTGTTTCGAGAGCTCGGAAGCGGCTCACATCTACGGGTCGGTTGATCCTATCCGAGACGCGGAGATCGTCGAGACGGAGTTGTTGCTGGCCGACCTGGAAACCCTCGCCCGCCGGCAAGAGAAACTGGCCCGCGAGGTCAAGAGCCACAATCCTCAGGTAGTTCAAGAAAAAGAGTGGACCGACCGCCTGGCTGCTCATCTGGCAGCCGGAGAGCCGGCCCGTACCTTCTCTCTTGCGGACGAGCAGGAGCGGCGCTGGTTGGACAACCTCTTCCTCCTCACCGCCAAGCCCATGATCTACGTCGCCAACCTGTCAGAGAGTGATTGGCTCGCCCAGGCCAGGGGAGAACCTCCTCCGGTTTACCTAGATCTGGAACGATGGGCACGGGCCCGGGGAATGCCGCTTGTCGCGGTGAGCGCCGCACTGGAAATGACTCTGGCGGCCTTCGCACCGGATGAGGCAGCGCAGTTGCGGGATGAGATGGGTATTGCTAGCTCGGGTCTGGAACGCTTGGTGCTGGCAAGTCTTGAGGCGCTCCGGCTTGTCAGGTTCTACACTGTCAAGGGTATTGAGACCCGGGCCTGGCTTGTTCCGGCGGGTACGAAAGCGCCGCAGGCTGCCGGGCAGATTCACTCCGACATGGAGCGTGGCTTTATCAAGGCCGAGGTGATCAGCGCCGCAGAACTCCTGGTTGCCGGCAGTTTTGCAGCCGCCCGGGAGAGGGGCTGGGTGCGCAGCGAGGGCAAGGAGTACGAGATTCAGGACGGTGACGTGGTTCTCTTCCGTTTTGCTGCATAACGCGACCTCAGAGTCGGGGAGGAATTGAAATGACAGATAGTGGCAGCCCAAGCCCCTCGGGGGCGCGCCTGCCAAGCAGAGATGAGGCCTGGGAGTTGCTGTGCAGCTGGGTCAAGAGCGATTCTCTGCGCAAACATGCCCTGGCCGTGGAGGCGGCCATGCGCCACCTGGCCTTGCTGCGGGGAGGTGACCCAGAGCTGTGGGGACTTGCCGGGCTACTACATGACCTCGATTGGGAGAAGTACCCCACCCCGGAAGACCACCCGTATCGAGGCGCGGAGGAGTTGCGGCGGCGTGGCTACCCGGCGGAGTTGATTCATGCAGTACTGGCTCATGCTGAGTACACCGGTACGCCGCGGGAGAGTGACATGGACCGGGCCCTCTTTGCGGTTGACGAGCTTACCGGCCTGATCACCGCCGCGACTTTGGTGCGGCCCGACCGTTCACTACATAACCTGGAACCCGCTTCAGTACTGAAAAAGATGAAAGATAAGAGGTTTGCCGCTGGCGTTGACCGGGAGGTCATTCGCCAGGGTGCAGCTGAACTGGGGCTTGAGCTGTCTGAGTTGATTGCCCAGGTGATAGCCGGTATGCGAAAAGCCGCTGCCGAGCTCGGGTTGGATGGGAAGTGAGGCAGGAAGCGCTACCCGGTCGAGGCGCGGCTTACTCCAGAGTGAACCGCCGGGGGAGACGGATGTAGGCAATGCTGCCGTGGGGTTTGCGGTTGAAGAGGCGGAGACGGCCGTCATGCCAGCGCTCCAGCACCAGTGCAGTTATGTACAGACCGATGCCGTGGCCGCCGGGACGGGTGCTTTCACCAAGCTGCTGGGCAACAGGGGTAAAGGCTGGTGGGAGGCCGGGGCCTTCATCGAGGATCTGTACGTGAACCCAGTGCCGGGTTGCGCGCAACCGGGCCTTAACCTTGCTACCCGGAGGTGAAAACTGGATTGCATTACGGACGATGTTAAGCAGAGCCGGGCGCAGCAGCTGCCGGTTGCCGCGAATGAGAGGCGGGTAGTGCGTGGTGGAGAATCGGTCATCGGGGTAGTCCAGAGCCACCCCGCCCATTTGGGCCTCTACCAGTAAGGACTCGCACACCTGAGCCAGCAGACGTGCAACGTCAAGGATCTCCCATTTGTCGGCGAGCGCCCCGGTAGCTAGTTCGGAAAGCTCCTCAGCCGCGCTGCGAAGTGTGTAGACCTGCTGCTTCAACCGGTCGAGGTGCCCTTGGCGCAACTCCTCCGGAGTTGAGGCTGCGATCAACCGCACCAGAGTTTCGACAACCGCCAGGCGGTTGGCCAGTTCGTGCCACGAGACGATGGACGGAAGCAACGCGAAGTCGGCTGGGCGGTCGGGAGTGTACTCTTGTTTTGCCATGTACCCACTCTCCTTTCGGCTCGGGAGGAGAAGGCTTGTTTCCGGCAAACGCAAGAACAGTGACGTTGTTGGAAAACAAAAACCATTCGTGGTTTCTGCATGTTGCCATATTCTCCTGCCAGGAGACGTACAGACAATTTCGATCTCTTGGCAAGAGACGGGAAGGTGTCGGGCATGGAGGTAGAAAATAAGCAAACGTCAGAACTGTTGCGCCTGATTGGACGGGAGCTGTCCGATGCTGAGAGCGGGCCGCCGGGGACGGCCAGGCAGGCGGACGACCGGGTGGTAGTGGTGGTGCTAGGGCGCGACCGGATCGGCATCATCGCTACGATCACCTCCGTTTTGGCCAGGCACTCTGTAAACATCCTGGATATCAACCAGACGATTTTTGGCGAGTTGTTCTCTATGACTCTTATCGGCGATCTCAGCCGGGCAGACGTACCCTTCGGTGAACTGAAGGCGGAACTGGTCCGGGCGGGAGAAGAGCTGGGTGTCCAAGTTCTAGCACAAAAGGAGGCGGTTTTTCACCGCATGCACCGCCCTTAACAAATCCCACGAACCCCGGCTGACAGTCCGGGCTGTAACCAGGTCAAGGAGAGGTGCGTCATGCCGTTCACCCTTCAGGAAATCCTAGAAACGATTCGCATGGTCGAAGTGGAGCACTTCGACATCCGCACCGTCACTCTCGGTATCAGCCTGCGAGACTGCATTACCCCCGACCCGGATGAGCTCGTGCGACGTGTTTTGGACAAGATCACGCGGACCGCGGCGCGCCTGGTTCCCGTCGCACGTGAGGTAGAGAGTGAGCTGGGCATCCCCATCATCAACCAGCGCATCGCAGTGACGCCTATCTCACTCGTGGCAGAAGCGGCGGTGGCTGCCGCGGGACCGGGGACGACCAAGCAAATCCAGGTACTTGTGCGTCTGGCAGAGGCCCTTGACCGGGCGGCCCGGGAGGTAGGGGTCAATTTCATCGGTGGCTATTCAGCCCTGGTGGAGAAAGGATTGACGCGAGGCGACGAAGTCTTTCTGGCTTCCCTGTCGGACGCTCTGGCAGCTACGGAAAGGTTGTGCGCGTCGGTAAATGCTGCCAGTAGCCGGGCCGGCATCAATATGGACGCGCTGCGCCTTTTGGCCGAACAGATCAAGTTGACTGCCGAGAAGACCGCGTCCACGGATGGGAGCGGTTGCGCCCGCCTCGTTGTTTTTGCTAACATGCCCGGAGACAACCCCTTCATGGCGGGGGCGGTTCACGGCATTGGTGAGCCGGAGGCGGTGCTCAACGTCGGCATCAGCGGCCCAGGGGTGGTTCTCGAGGCGATTCGGCGTTTGGGCCCGCATGCTCCCCTGGATCAGGTGGCCGAGACGGTGAAGCGGACAGCGTTTAAGATCTCCCGGGCCGGCGAACTGGTTGGCCGGGAGGTAGCCCGCCGTTTGGGAGTGCCTTTCGGCATCCTCGACCTGTCCCTTGCCCCCACTCCTGCTGTGGGCGATTCCGTCGCCGAGATCCTGGAGGCGATCGGCGTTGACTCCGTGGGAGCTCCGGGAACCACGGCTGCCCTGGCGCTGTTGATTGACGCCGTCAAGAAGGGCGGAGCGATGGCCTCGGCGGCCATCGGTGGCTTGAGCGGGGGCTTTGTCCCGGTCACCGAGGACCGTGGTATGTGCGATGGCGTGGAGAAAGGCTCGCTCAGCCTCGAGAAACTGGAGGCGATGACGGCGGTTTGTTCAGTCGGGTTGGATATGGTGCCAGTTCCCGGCGACATTCCCACAAGTACGCTGGTGGGTATTCTTGCTGATGAACTGAGTATAGGGGTGATCAATCACAAGACCACCGCAGTGCGGATCATTCCTGTACCGGGAAAGAAGCCGGGTGATTCGGTCAGATTCGGAGGGCTGCTCGGAGGTGGCCCGGTAATGCGGGTTTCTCCTTTTGGCTGTGAAGTCCTGGCCCAAAGGGGCGGTCGCATTCCCGCACCGCTGACGAGCCTGCGCAACTAGATGAAGTTACCCCGTTCCAACGGGGAAAAGCAAGGAGATGGGAGCGTGACAGCATACCAGGATGCACCAGGGTCTGACCCGACTCTTACTGCCGCCAGATTCCGCCGTACTGCCGTTCGTCTTTTTACGCGAGTTTTAGCGTTCTTTGCTGTTCCGGGAACGCCGCTGCTGCGGGAGCAACTGCAACCCGCCGGCCGGACGGAGCAGGTGGGCGGTGCGGGCGAGGAGATACAAGTGGCATATGTCTGGCCGTTTTCTGCCGCGCTGGCCGCGGCCAACGCCCTGGCGGCTCATCCCGGCCAGGAGGGAGCGGTCTGGCGGCCGGTGGTCGAGAGACTGGTAGGAGAGGCGCTGCCCCGGTACTGGGATGATAGCGGCCCGGTTCCCGGCTACGATTCGGCCGTGCTCGAGCGGGGGGGCGGTCAACGATATTACGATGACAATGCCTGGATTGGCCTGGAGTTGCTGCGGGCCGCCCGGATACTGGGCCGTCCCGAGCTGGTAGACCAGGCCGAGCGGACTTTCGCCTTCGTCATCAGCGGGTGGGATGACCGTCTCGGGGGTGGAATAGCCTGGCGTGAAGGTGATCCGGGAAGCAAAAACACTTGCAGCAACGGCCCGGCAGCGCTGCTGGCGGCAGAGCTTTACCTGTTCACCGGCGACCACGTCTACCTCAAGTGGAGCGAAAGAATCTATAACTGGCTCGTACAGACCCTGCAGGCCCCTTCGGGTCGTTTCTGGGATGCCATCCGGCAGGACGGCAGCATTGATCGTACCTTTTGGACCTACAACACGGGTACCCCGCTGGAAACGGTCGTGCTGCTCTATCGCCTCTTCCAGGATGTAACCTACCTGGACGCTGCCCGCTGGATGGTCGAAGGGAGCCGCCTCTTCTTCGATCCCATCCCGAGCGATTCGGTTGTCGAGAGTGATCCCATCTCCTACCCCCCGCCAACTCCCTGGTTCAACGCCGTTCTGCTTCGGGGCTACCTGCGCTTCGCAGAAGTGACGGGAAACAGCGAACCGCTTCGCTGGTTTGAACGGTCGGTCAGGGCAGCGCTGGTGCAAGCGCGGGACGCGGACGGCTGGTTTCTTCCCGACTGGCGCGGCGGCCTGCCGCGTCGGGGGCAGGCTTACCTTACACTTCTCGATCAGGCGGCCATGGTGGAAATCCTCGCCCGCCTTGCTGCTTGGCTGGAAGAGGGGCCGGCGTCATCACTCAAAGTCGATGACTAACAGACTGCCGGCCGTGATACCGGCGAAGGGGAAGGCATAGTAGGTGCCGTCGACCGGCTTTCCCGAGGGAAGTTTCTCTACCCTCTCCCAGGAAGCTTTGTGACCGGAAGGCGTCCAGGAGGCATGGCGGGGTGGACGGGGAAGGCGCAGTATGACGCGCCCGTGCGGGAGCTGTGGCGGGCGCCGCCAGGGGCGGGGCGCAAACACATAATCCCCATCGACGATGTAGAGCCAGGCCCTTTCGGGGCTTTCCAACGCCCGACTGGCCCGGCATACCAGTGAACGTTCTGACTCGATAAGCAGCGGGGACTCCTCACCTGCCGCCCATGAGAGAACTGCCCGCAGCAGCATCTCGAGCCCGGGATCGGAAAACTGATCGTAGAGTGCACCAAACGGAAACGTGAAGAGAAGCGTTCGTCCCCTGCCACGCTTTGTGGCTACCAGGGCAGGCTTGTTTGTCTGGGAGAGACCTCCCCAGGCACTCTCCTGGGCCAGGATAGTCCCCCAAACCTCTGCCCGATCGGTTTGAACGGGAAGCCAGCGCGGGTAGGCCGGGAGGACGGAAGGAGTCTCCCGCAGCTGCCCGCATGTGATAACTGTGTAAGCTGCTTCAACCTGTACCGGTGGCTCGACTCGCGCCAGACCGAAGAGATCCTCAAGGACAATGGCTACGTCTGTTTGGGGCTGGTTCATGATGCCCAGGAATGAACCAACGACGCTTCCTCCGGCTTCAACGTAGTGTACGAGCCAGCGAGCCATTGATATGGGCAGGTCGTTGAGGGAAGGCAGGATCAATGTCCGGAAGGTAGACAGCTTTTCAAGCGCGGACGGATCGTTCCCCACCTTCAGGAGGCTGATGACTTCAAACGGAAGACTGGCACGGGTGAGTGCCTTGTAAAATCCGCGAAAGCAGTCGGCATGAGAAGGTCGGGCCTGACGTCCGGCCGCGGTGCACCAGTCCTCGGGGGAGTAGAGAAGTGCGCAGTAGTGCCAGAGCGGCTGGCGCGGTACGGAAAGGATGTCTACACCGGCGACGGGAGAGGCAGGAGGCAACTCCTCAACACGGCCCAGGTCAAGACAGGCTACGTTCTGGCCTGCGGCTGCCATGAGGTCTAAAGCAAGCTGCAGCGGCTCAGCAGGGATGGCGTAGTAAGTCCATGGCGCATAGGAGCCCGACAACGAGGCAATGAAGGTCTGGCGGGACGCGAGAGCAGCGCCCCGCTCACAGCGGTCGAGACTCTCCAGCAGCGGAGCGGAGCTGCGGATGCCCGGCTCGCCGGCGCAGACCACGCCATCGCACCGTTCCGCCAGGTGCTGCAGGCGAATGCCGTAAGCCTGTGAACGGTCGGAGAGGGCCTGGTCGCTCATGACGAGCAGCCGGTGCCGGGGCGAGTGCGCATGCACGAGGTTTGCCAGGGAGACGATGAACTGGTTGATGGCTGCCACTTTCCATTCCAACCAGCGGGACCAGGTTGGGTAGTCAATGCTGTCCGGCTTTGCAGGCAGCTGCATTCCGTTGTGGGCTTGAAAGCCCTGCCGGCAGTTGTCGCAGTAGCAGGCGGACGGGTCATACTCGGGGTTGAGAGCGACCAGGCCATCCAGGGGATAAGTTTCAAGCAGCTCTTTGGCCAGCGACCGCAGCCATTCTTGCCAGTTACCCCGAAAACAGCCGCGAAAGAAAGGCCCATAGGCTTTCGCTGCCTCACCACCGGCATACCGCTGCAGCCAGCTCGGATGCTGAGCAGCGAGAAACTGCGGCATTGCCCGGCACTCGATGGCTGCCAGGAGGTTGACGCCGCGGCTCCGGCTCGCTTCGCAGAAGGCGGCCAGCAAATCCCGGCCGTGACAGTGAGGGGCAAGGGGCAGACGGCGGCTGGCGTAGTATGCGCCCCAGGGGTTGACGGCGTCGACGACCAGCGTCCGGTAGCCAGCGCGGGCGAGGTATTCTACGACCTGGGCCGGTGGTGTACGATCCGGGTCGTACTCGGTCAGGCTGACGAAGTATAACCGGGTCCCCGGCTCGAGAGGGCGCTGTTCGGAGAGGGGGCCGGTGGGTGTGCCATGGTCCAGTGATGGTTCCGGAAAGGCGACCAGTTCGGTGAGAACTAGCAAACTGACCCGGATGTTTTCGAGCCGCTCAAAGCTGGCCATGGCGCGGTCAAGATGGTCAACACCGGGCGCCACTACCCGGCAGATGTACTCAGTACTGCCCAGGGTGCGATAGACCTCTCCAATTCGAACCCCGGCTGCCTGCAACTCCTGGAGAACCAGCTGCAAGTCCCGAGGATTGCTGCTCGCAACTGTTACCAGTGCTTCCACCCCGGCTACGGAGAAGCGCGGGTTGACCAGGGGCCGATATCCCTGTACTACGCCTGCTTCGCTGAGGCGGCGAATCCGGTTGGATACGGTGCTCACTGCCACCCCCACTTGCAAGGCGATCTCGGCCAGGGGCATCCTGCCATTCACGCGCAAGAGCTGCAGAATCTTCTCGTCCAACTCGTCCCAACGGGGAACGCCAGGCGCATCCATTGTACTGTGGCCCCCTATCCGGCCTGGCGGATACGGCCTGCGGCCGGTCCGACGCAGGAACGTTGCAAATATTCCAGGGCGGCGCCAGAAGCTCGGCAATAGTTTACCGCGATCCGACGTAGCTAGGGATCTACCCGTTGGTGCCGACAGGTTGGGTTCCTACTCGGCGGTCATGATCCGTCGGTGTACATGTACATTGGTAGAGCAATTCATCCAAGTGAGAAGGAACTACCTTGCTCACAAAGTATGGATAAAAGAACTCGAGGAAGGGGCCGGGCCTTACATGCAAGGTTCAAAGATGGAGGCGAGGCAAATGCGGCTGAACTCCAACCAGCCAGGAGGATGCTGGTCAGATGCCGCAGAATTTGCAGCAAGTTGGCATTCGAGAGTTTGCCTTTGCCCGGGCTGGTGACGAGCAGAGGCCACCGAGGAGCGAGTTCTGGTGGGTAGCTCCTGACGGTTCGCGAGTGCTGACGGCCTGGATGGTGAAGGGTTGGTTGATACTTCGAACGAGGAAACCGGTGGGGTCGCTCTGTTCAATCGTGGATTGCCGGACCATGAAGTTTACGGTGGCCTGTACTATCTGACAGTGATGCGCAGCATAGGTAAGTCACCGAACTCGTAGCTCGATGGTTAACGTCGCCACTTCCCGGAGCGGTTGCTTCGCGTCAACGTGGCCACAATCGGTATATCCAAACCTGTGGATTTGGTCAGCTACCGGCACAAATTTCTTTGATGATGAACTATACCCTCGCAAGTTTCTACTAGACACTCCTGAAGCTATTTCGGCGCTTCAGTTTCTACAGGATCTTCGCTGGCGATATCACGTGATGCCACAACCTGGAGAAAGTGCTGATTTCCTCCAGGGCACTGCCTCTATGAACGTAATCGGGCACTGGACACTCACCGTCTACCTTAAGAACGCCACTTTCAAGTGGGGCCTTCTGACTATTCCCCAGAAGAACTATGCTGTTCAGCGGGCAGATGGTTCATGCTGGAGTGTAGTAGAGAGTACTAACCATGCGCGCGAGGCCTGGGAGTTCGTTAAGTTTGCTGCTGGCATGCAGGGCCTGTCCCTGTGGGCAAGAGAGCAGTTTATAACCCCTGCGCATAGACTTGTTGCCAGTTCCGATCTGTGGCTAAGGGTCCCGGGACACCCGCATATATCTAAGGTACCCTTCGTTTATGGTGTGGAGAAGCATGCCTTTAACGGCTACGGCTTGGTGCATCCTCGGAGAGACTCGTTCTTTAGCGTCATAGATGCTGCTCTGAACAGGGTTTACAACAAAGAGACAGATCCAAAGTCGGCGATAAGCTCAATCATTCCCGTCATAGAGAAGCTCCTTGCTGAGGTTGCCGCCAGATAGTTGCTGGCGCGTGTTTGAGATTTCGGTAGTGAGATACCGGTAGACGCAACCAGGACGGTCGGGCGGGTCTGCAGTGCAAACGTGCAGATCCGCCGACCGGATCGCACTGGCGGGGATAGTTACTGATTCTGATTGTCTTCACCGTTTCTCAGCTACACTGGGGAGAAGGAAGGCTGCCCCCACGAGGGACCAACGCGCGCGAATTGGGTTGCCTGGTGCAACGGTCGCACCGCCACCCCCGTTTGCAGGGCGATCTCAGCGAGCAGCCTGCTGCGGTTCACCCGTAACAACTGCAGGAGCTTCACGTCCAGTTCACCCCGGCCGGCAACGCCGGGCGTCTGCACTGTACGCCTGCCTCATGCCTTTCCTTCGGTGGGTGATCCAGCGGACTTGTGTTGCAATAGTTCCAACGCGTCGCCATGGATTTTTGAACATTTTACTGCATGAAGGCAGGATTGGTTATAGCAGCAACGTATCTATAAAAAGGAGTGCAGAGTCGCGGAGATTCGACCTGCGGGGAGGCGAGTGGGATGCCGCCGGTACACAAGCCAGGCAAATCCTTACTGGTGCCTTTGCTGACGGCGGCTGTAGCAGTGATGATCACAGCAGCCGCAGCCCGGGGGGCTCAGATGGACGGAACGTTTGAATACGGGACAGAGGGCACGATATGGCTTGTGCCCCACTCCCACTACGATGTGGCCTGGCTGGCGGACGAATTCAGCAATGCCAGCCAGATCGCCAGCGTTTACCATGCCCATGTCAACGAAGCCGTGCTGGAACCCGGATATCGTTTTGTGCTCGATCAGGTACCTTCCATAAAGACGTTCCTGCTTATGTACCCCATGGCCGCCTTCGACCTGCGCGACCTGGTCAACCAAGGTCGCGCTCAGCTGGTGGGCGGGCTTTACATCCAGCCGGACGAAAACCTGCCGGAGGGCGAGACCTTACTGCAGAACGGGGTACTGGGGCAGCGGTATCTACGAGAGACCTTCGGGATGGAGAGTATAAGCGGGTTCAATATCGATTCGTTCGGCCATTCGTGGCAGATGCCGCAGATTCTGCAGCAGGTTCGGATACAGGAGTTTGCTTTCGCCCGTGCCGGCGACACGCAGCGACCACCCAAGAGCGAATTCTGGTGGGTAGCCCCCGACGGTTCACGAGTACTGACGGCCTGGATGGTGAAGGGTTACGATGTGGCACAAAAGCTCGGGCGGTCATCTGATATCGAGCGAGAGGCGGCTGCGCTATACGATATTTACCGCGAGCTGCGCAACTACAGTGCCACAAACCATGTTCTGATACCTGTAGGTGGTGATTATGCCGCCCCGCCGTCGAAGCTGGTTCAGATCGCCCGCTATTGGAATGAAAGGCATACCGACGTGAAGATGAATGTTGCCACGCTGAGCGACTTCTTCACGGCGGTGCGCCAGAGTAACGTTGCACTTCCCGAGTACCACGACGAGTCCAACCGGGTTTTTCCGGGTAATTACAGCGCTCGGATCTGGATCAAACAGCGTCACCGTGCCGCCGAGCACCGGCTCTTACAAGCGGAGCGCCTGGCAACCCTGGCCAGCCTAGTGAAAGATGTTAGCGGTAATGACTTTAGATTTCCGGCGGACGAGCTGGAAAAAGCCTGGCTTAATCTTGCCATCAACACGTTCCATGACCTACTGCCGGCGACCGCTGTAGACGGCGTCTATGGCGAAATGGAGAAGCGATACGAGCAGACCGAGGCAATAGCTGCTCAGGCCGCAACAGCTGCCACGGCAGCGCTTGCTCGCGCGGCGGGCTGGGTCGTGGCGGACGACCGGGAGGCCGACCCGGACAGGAGAACGGGGCCGCCGGCGCTGATGCTCTTCAACGGGCTCAACTGGGATCGCAAGGAGCTGGTACGGGTCTTCCTACCTGTTGCTCCTGACCTGCTGCGCAGCACACCTTTCCGCCTGGTCGACGAGTCGGGCAAGGAAGTAACCTACCAGGTGCTTGAGAGAGTAAACCACTTTGTTGACGAGTTTCGCGTCCCAGCCCAGGAGCGGGTTTGGGATCCTGCTGCCGAGCTGGTATCGAACCAGAGCACTGGCCAGCCGGGTGTCGAAATAGCGTTTATGGCCGAAGTGCCGGCATTCGGACATCGTGTTTACCACTTCCAATGGGGGATCAGTCCCTCCTTCTCGCCTTGGGAACGAGAGCTGCGACCACCGGAGGGCGAGTGGGAACTGCAGACTGGAACGTACGTCATCAAACTGGACGGAAACGGCAACATTCTTGAAATACGTTCGGCAACAGATGGGAAAGTGTGGATTGAGCACCGTTCCACCACCTTCATGAGTGAACCTTTAGCGGGTAATCAGATCATTATCGCTACCGACAACAGTAACGCGTACTTCCACGACGGCGGCAGCCGGACGGTGGCGACCACGCTGGAAGCGGCCGGAGAAGGGAAAGCCTTTCAGGGGCCGGTGATGACCCGGATCGTATATCATACGCGCTTCGACGGGTCAGAATTGGTACGGGAGATCGATCTTCCCGAGGCCGGCGGGCGGATTGATTTCGTCACGTCACTGGACTGGCGGGACCGGAACAAGATCATCAGAGTGGTTATGCCCACAACGGGCAGGGGCACGACGACCTACGAGATACCCTATGGGTTTACTTCGAATCGGCCGGTGGGTCAGTGGCCGGCGGTCAAATGGGTGGACACCTCAAGTGAGAGGACCGGCGGGGTAGCCTTGCTGAACCGCGGCTTGCCCGACCACGAGATTTACGGCGGGCTGTACTATCTTACGCTGATGCGGAGCATAGACTACACCTTCTTCCGTCACGGGGATTCGCCCAATGCTCTCGGAGAGGGCAAGCACAGGTTTGAGTATGCTATCTATCCGCATGCCGGGACCTGGGATACGGCTGCAGTCTTTCGGCAAGCCTGGGAGTACAACGAACCGCTGCTTGCCCGCTGGGTTGAACCGGCCGAAGATCGGGCGAATGCGAATGCGCGCGACGGGTCGCCCTCACATGTGTCGACTATGCCGACTATGCCGAAGAGTTTCCTGACCACGAGCTCCAACCTGATCGTTACCGCCCTGCGCCGGAGCGGGGAGGCAGTCCTGGTTAGGACCGTAGAAGCGCTGGGGCAAGCAGGAGAGGCCAGGATCGCCTGTCACTGGCTCCAGTCCTGGGGAGCGGGCACCTCGAGGGTTGTGCCGGTCAACGCTTTGGGGCGCAGGGTCGCCACCTCGTTCCGGTTTGACCCGGGCATCGGGGAGGTGGTATGGCAGGCGCGACCGCAAGGCATTGATACGTGGCTTTTGGAGTCGGATAGCGCGCCGCGGCAGGTCAACAACTGAGGCTCGGACGATACCCATTGCAGCGGGAGGGATGAGAATGCCAGCTAAGGCCAGGACTTCATTGTGGTTGGTCCCGTTTGTAATGCTGCTGCTCGTGTTGGCTGGTCTGCCGGTGAAGGCGGCGGCTCAGGCTAACATGATACAGGGGCAAACGGTGCTCGTTGATCTTGAACCGTATTTCAACAACGATGGCGTTGCCACTGAAGAGGATCCGGTGGATGGCAATCTCGACGGCATCGGCTGGTCGCTGATGGCCGAAGAGATGCCGCCGGCAGGAAGTATCATTCAAGTAAAAGATGTCTTCTTCCGGATTCCCGAGACCCGGGCACCATTCGTCAAGAACAATATGGTGTTCTACAACCAAAAAGTGGAAGTTCCCGCCGGTAAGTACTATGACGCTTACTTCCTTTCCACCGCAACCGGCGGGGCCAAGCGCGCCCGTTTGACGTTTGTCTATGCCGATGGTGAAAGGGTCGAGGCCGAGCTGCGGGTTTCTGACTGGGCCGGGCAGCCGCAGCCCACGGAAGTGGTTGCCGTTCGGATGTCGGGACGCTACAACGTTCTCGGCAAGCAGGATCTGCCCGTATCGCTCTACGCCACCGCTATTTCCCTTAACCCCAACAAAGAACTGGTCCGGATTGAGTTTCCCGAGCAGGTAAATATCCATCTGTTTGCGCTCTCACTTGGTTTGGCCCCTAATCTCCTCCCCATCGAGGGCCTGGAGGTCTTCCGTGAACCGATCTCTCTTCCGGTCGATCTGCGCGCCCATTTCAACCAGGATGGCGTCAGTACTCTGGCCAACCCGGCCGACGGCAACTTCGACGGAGTTGGCTGGAATCTGGCCGCCGAGCTGATGCCGCCTGCCGGTCAGGTGGTGAAGCTGGCCGGAGTGGAGTGGTTGATGCCGGAGTATGCGGATGGGCTGCTGAACAACATTCAGGCCCGGGGCCAGCGCCTGCCGCTCCCCAAGGGTATGTACAGCGGGCTGTACATACTTGCTACCGCCACGGGTGGTGGGCAGACCGGCAAATTGACTGTGAACTACGCCGATGGCAGCACTCAGACGGTCGATATCCGGGTCAGTGACTGGTGCGGTGAGCCCAGCTTCGGCGAAGAAGTAGCCTGGGAGATGGCCCACCGGTACGACCGGAACGGACCAACCGGCCCGGCGACGCGGCTATTCCGGGTTTGGTGGAAGCTAGATGCCAGCCGGGAGATAGAATCGGTGGTCCTGCCCAACAACCCGAGTATTCACATCTTCGCCCTGACCCTGGGGCTTCCAGCAGACAGCCAGTGAGCGACACCGCTGGCCTCGAAGGAAGGTTCATCATGAGCGGGACACCAATGACCGGATAACGGGAAAGGAGCGATGGGTAGTATGCTGAGGCTTGGTCGGATCCGTTCGTCATGTCCCCTTGCGGCTGCTGCCATGCTGGTGGTACTGGGGCTACTCTTCACTGTGGGTGGAGCGGTTTCCGCTAAGACGAGCATCACCTTCTGGCATGACTGGGGCGTCAATCCGGTGATCCAGTCCATTGTCGACCGCTTCAACCAGACCCAGAACGAAGTAGAAGTGAGAGTTATTCCTACCGGTGATCTCAGGGCAAAGCTGATGGCGGCCGTAGCGGGCGGTTCTGCTCCTGACGTCGTGCTGATCGATCGCTTCATGACCTGTGAATTTGCCGCCAACGGCGCCCTCACTCCGTTGGATTCGCTTATTGCTCGCGACAAGCTGGACGCCAATACGTTCTTCCTTCCTACCTGGCAGGAAGCCCGCTGGTTGGGCAAGCAGTACGCCATCCCCACCAACACCGACTCGCGCGCGTTGCTTTATCTACGTTCCACGCTGGAGGCTGCTGGTATTGACTCCGAAAAACCGCCGGCCACCTGGGACGAGTTGCGAGCCGTTTCGGCGAAGCTGACACGTCGGGAGTCTGACGGCAGGCTCTCCCGGGTCGGTTACGTCCCCAACTGGGGGAACATCTCGCTCAAGGAGTACATCTGGCAAAACGGAGGAGAGTTGCTTAACGAGTCGCTGACGAAGGTTATCTTTGCAGATAAGCCGGCGGTTGAGGCCCTGCAGTGGGTGGTTGAGTTTGTTGACTTCTACGGTGGGCAGGCGCGACTGGACGAATTCGGTTCACGTGTTGACTGGACGACCGGAGCGCTCGGTCCCGTGCTGAAAGGACAGGTAGGCCTGATATGGGAGGGTTCCTGGACCCTCCAGGGTGTGCGCGAGAACTTCCCCAACATCTACAAGAACGATCTTGCGGCCGGCCTGCCGCCGCAGAAGGTCCGCCGGGCCACCCTCTCCGGAGGACATGGATTGGCCATCCCGGTTGGCTCTTCGCACCCGGAAGCGGCCTGGAAGTTTATCCGTTACTTCACATCCATTGAGCCGCAGGTGCAATTGGGAGTGGGGACCGGGTTCATCCCGGCCAATCGCCAGGCTGCCATCAACCAACAGCTCATCCAGGATCCGGTACTGAGGGTGTTTATCCTGGCCATGGAGTTCGCCCGACTCCGGCCGCCCCATCCCGCATATCCACAGATCGACGCCCTGATCTCGGATGCCTTCTGGAAAGCCATTCGCCACCAGGCGACGCCTCAAGCCGCTCTGGATGAAGCGGCGCGGCTCTCGCAACTGATTCTGGACCGTTACAACAGGCACTACGGAATTATCAAATAGGCTGCTGGGTTGATACGGGGCGGCCCATCATCCGCCGGGCCGCCCCCCATGCCCCTCCGTCAATTTCTCTTTTCTGGTTCTCGCTTTCGACATATTCCCTCTGTACACCCGTGTGGGCAATCTCTATAATGGGCTGGACCTTGCCCGCACCCCGGAGAGCACCTCCAGCATCGTTCCGATTCTGGCTGGCAGTCAGAACGGGAGCGAGGCGTGAGATGGGCCCGGGTTTGGCCCTGCTGTCAGTCTGCTGCCAGTCTGCGTCGCCGAGCATGAAGGTGGCACCGGTGCGGATACGGGACAGAATTGGATATCAGGTGGGATGATTGAAAAGATGGCCATCATCATGAACCATGAGTCTCGTACCGTTCCGACCGTGCCGACCGCGGACGCCGCGGCTGACCGGTTCCCGTCAGAGTGTCGTCCCGGGTTATCCCGCATTGCTGACCGTGGCCTCGATCGAGTCGAGGATCAGGAGCGACTTCCGTTGTTGAACGCCAACCGCGCCTATCAGGAGGCGGGTATTGCCCGCTTCCACACGCCCGGTCACAAAGGCGGTCGTGGGTTGGCAGAACCGCTGGCACAGCTTCTCGGGTCGGCTGCCAGTTATGACATCTGTGATGAAGTTGAAGATCCCGCGTTAGGGAATGACTGGGATGCAGCCGTAGCGGAGGCTGAAGCGCTAGCAGCCCGGCTCTACCGGGTCGACCGTTCATTTTTCCTGGTAAATGGCACTACCTCCGGAATCCAGGCGCTCATGCTCGCGGCCTTACGCCCCGGTAACGAGATCATCATGCCCCGGGACGCGCACTGGTCTGCCGTCAGCGGTCTGATCATGACGGGGGCAATCCCTGTATACCTGCCCACGCCGTTTGATTCTGACGCGGGCGTGCCGGGAGTCCCCGACTGCTCGGCCTACGAGGCAGCGCTGGCCGCACATCCCCGGGCCAGAGCACTTTTTATGATCAACCCCAACTACTACGGTATCGCCGGCAAGGTGGCAGAGGTGGCGGAGCTTGCCCATCGCCACGGGATTCCACTCCTGGTGGATGAGGCCCACGGGGCGCATTTTCCGTTCCACCCGGACCTTCCCCTCAGCGCCCTGGAGGTGGGAGCGGATGGGGTGGCGCACTCCGTTCACAAGCTGCTGGGAGCCTTGACCCAGGCTTCCCTGCTGCACGTGCGTGGACCGCGTCTTGATCCCGAGAAGGTGGCGGGAGCGTTGCGGCTTGTAACGAGCACCAGCCCCAATCCGCTGCTCTGCATATCGCTGGATGCGGCCCGGTGGCAGATGGCCCGTCAGGGAGAGGAGCTACTGGAACGGACGCTGAGTCTGGCCATGGCGGTCCGGCAGGAGTTGAGCCTGATCCCGGGGTTAAAGGTTTGGGGTGTTGAGAGGCTTGGCCGTCCGGGCTACTACGATCTTGACCCGACCAAGGTGATCGTTGATGTCTCAGGGCTTGGGATTACGGGTTACACAGCCGAGCGGATGCTGCGCAAACTTGGTGTTCAGATCGAGCTTTCGGACTTTACCCATGTGCTCGCCCTGATTACCATCGGGGATACGCCGGCCACCGCGGAAAGGCTGGTGGGCGCTTTCCGGCGCCTGGCGGCCGACCTCGCGGTGGAGAGGGGGCGGGGAGAGGCGGTTGCCGGTGCGAGCCTGCTGGCCTCCTTACGTTTGCCGGAGCCCCAGGTGGCGGTCTCGCCGCGGGACGCCTTCTTCGCTCCAAGCGAGTGGGTGGAGTGGGACCGAGCCGTCGGTAGGGTAGCAGCTGAATGGATCGCGCCATATCCGCCCGGGATACCTCTGGTTAGCCCGGGAGAAGTGGTGACCCCAGCAGTAATAGAGGCTGTTCACCAGTTTAGTGATGCCGGTGCCCACCTGCGCACTTTCTCGCCCGGACGGGACCCACGCCAGGGGCTTCTGGTTATGGCTTCCGCCTGACTGTGGACAGAATTGTCTAGCAGCAGAGCTGTTGTGGCGACTGCCGCCTCTCCCTCCGGAAGGCGGCAGTTCTTGCTTGGCAGGACCACCGGGGCGGGTGTCGAAACCCTCAAAGAAAGGGGCGGGCTTGTGGCAGCCTTCATCACATTTGAGGGAGTGGATGGCGCGGGCAAGAGTACGCAGCTGCAGTTGCTCGCCCGCCGGTTGCAGGCAGCCGGTTATACCGTGGTCACCAGTCGTGAGCCCGGGGGCACGCCGCTTGGCGAGGCGATCCGCCGGATGCTGCTCGCCAGGGAGTACGAGCTGGGAGTGGCCGCTGAAGTGTTACTGCTGGCAGCGGCCCGGGCGACCCACGTAGAAGAGGTGATCCGGCCAGCACTGGCCCGCGGGGCAGTCGTCCTGCTCGATCGGTACACCGATTCCAGCCTTGCCTACCAGGGTGGCGCATCTTTTGCCGGAGTGGAAGCCGTCTTGAAGATAAACGAGTTTGCCACCGGAGGGCTATGGCCGGATCTGACCATTCTGTTGGATCTTCCGGTGGCGACCGCCTTGAGGCGGCTGGGACGACCTCCGGACAGGATGGAGTCCCGGGGTCTGGACTACCAGGAACGGGTACGGGCGGCCTACCTGCAGCTTGCTGCCCGCTGGCCGGAGCGGATGGCGGTAGTACCGGCCGAGGGAAATCCGGAAGCGGTGGCGGAAGCTGTAGCAGCTACGGTGCGACAACGGCTGGGGCTGAATATCTGAGGCCTCACGGCAGGGTGGTTGTGATGAAACTGGTGCTGGCTGTGGTTCAAAACCAGGACGCGGGGCCGGTACTTGAAAAGCTACTCGAGAAAGGACTGCGGGCTACCAAGCTGGCAAGCACCGGCGGCTTTCTGCGCCAGGGGAATACAACCTTTCTCATCGGCGTGGAAAATGAGCGGGTGCCGGAAGTGGTCGAGATCCTGCGGAATACCTGCAGGCCGCGCCAGGGGCGCGGGCAGGCGCGCGCCGGCTCTGGGACGAGTACAAGTGCAGGAGCAGGCGCAGGAGCAGGTGCAAATGCAGGCGCAGATACAGGCACGGGTATGGGTACCGGTGCGGGTGCGGGTACGGGTGCGGGCACTGGTGCTCTCTCCGGTCCGGAAACAGGAATCACCCCCTGTGGATCGGAATCCGCCGGAGCCATTGTCTTTGTGCTCAATGTCAGCCGATTCGACCGCATTTGACTTGATGCGAGTGCTGTCATGGTGATGGGGACCAGCGGAAAAGAACCGGCCCAAGGCCGGCTGATCGACCGCTTGCTCGGTCAGGAGCGGGTCAAAGCTTTGCTCGCCGCTGACTTGCGCGCCGGGCGCCTGCCTCATGCGCTCCTGATTACAGGGCCGGCGGGTGTCGGGAAAAGCACACTGGCCCGGGCGGTGGCCCAGGCTCTTCTTTGCGCGCATCCCGACATCTCGGGGTGGGGATGCGGCATCTGCCCGGACTGCCAGGCGGTGGAGGCGGGGGTCCATCCGGACTTGCACTGGCTTGCAGCCCGAGACGGGCAGAGGATCGGGTTGGACCTGCTCCGCGAGTGGGTCAGGCAGGTTGCCGCTTTGCGCCCTGCACGGGCCAATTACAGCGTGGGCGTGCTGATTCCCGCTGACATGCTGACAGATGCGGGGCAGAATATGCTATTGAAAAGCCTGGAAGAACCGCCGGAGCGGGTGAAATGGCTGCTGGTGACCGAAAGTCCCGCCGGCTTATTACCCACGGTTCGCTCGCGTTGCCAGCAGGTTAGCCTGACGGCTCTACCCGTTGCTCTGGTGGAGGCTTGGCTTGTTGACCAGGGTGTGCCACAGCAGGTGGCAGCCAGTGTGGCCCGGCTGTCGGGAGGACGACCGGCGATAGCCCGAGAGCTGAGTGCGGAAGAGTCCGCTGCTCTCCGCCGGGCAGTGGCGGAGTGGGTCTTGCAGCTAGGAAAGGTCTCGGCCCACCGATTGTTCGAGGAGGCCCAGGCCTGGGCCGAGGCCCAGGACCTGGCGAAGAGGCTAGAAACCCTGGCTCTAGTCTTGCGAGATCTGGCTTTGGTGGCATCGGCCCACGGACAAGTACAACAAGTACACGAGCTGTTGCTCGTTCCTGAGTTGAAAGAAAGACTTGTTAAGGGTGACCTCCGTGTGCCAGAATCGGAGATCTTTATCGACTTGGCCAAGGAAGCCTACCAGATGGCCCGGAAAGTTGGACAATTAGGTAGCGCTCGTCTGGGTGTCGAGGTGCTTTTTCTCCGTGTTCGGGACGGCTGGCATAAGGAGCGATCTTTTGAGCGTGTGCCAGCCCAGAGAAGGTGAAATTGTGCAAGAGAGTGTTGCCCAGAAGGAACTGCGGACTGTTGTGGGAGTCCGGCTTCCCAAGTCGGCTCGCATCTATTATTTCGATCCCAGGGACCTGGCCCTCGAGCGCAGAATGCGTGTTCTGGTGGCGACCGAGCACGGCCAGGTGTGGGGCGAGGTGGTCGTTCCGCCGCGTCTTGTACCTGTTGCGGACATCCCCCAGCCGTTGCAGCCGGTAATCCGCGTCTGGCGCCCCGAGGATGCCGATGAGCTGGAGCGACTCAAGGCTCGAGAACGGGAGGCACGGGCATTTTGCCAGGAGCGCATCGAGGCCCGGGGGCTGCCCATGCGCCTTGTCGATGTGGAGTGGACTTTCGACGGCGGCAAAGTAACTTTCTACTTTGTGGCCGAAGGCAGAGTCGATTTCCGAGAGCTTGTTTACGACCTGGCCTCCCGGTACCATTGCCGCGTCGAGCTGCGCCAGATTGGAGTCCGCGATCATGCTCGGTTGGTGGGGGGCTATGGGCCCTGCGGTCGTCCGCTCTGTTGTGCCACCTTCCTGCGGGAATTTGCTCCAGTGGCCATTCGCATGGCAAAGGAGCAGAACCTCTCGCTCAACCCCGGGCGCATATCCGGTATGTGTGGCCGGCTGATGTGTTGTCTCCGGTATGAGGATGACAGCGAAGGGAACTGTCTTGCCAAAGACGACGGTCAGGATCAGGAACTCCTCTCCGACGAACGCAGCGAGATCAACGAGACGAATGAGACGAACAAGCTGATCGAGGCTACGACGACGGCCGAAGCAGATGATGGAGATGCCGGCCGCTGCCACGTGGAGGCAGCTGTGGCGCATGATTCGGATGCCGGAAGCGAGCCAGGAGAGGGCAATCGCGTGACCACCATCGATCTTCCGCCGCCGCAGGAGGCAGATGATTCCGGCGCTGAGTCCGGCAAGACGCCGTCGCCGGCGCGCGGGGAAGAGAGGCAACGTCGGTCACGGAAGCGGCGGTCCGCTCCTGCTTGCCCTGAAGCCCGGCAAGTCTCCAAAGGAAAGGGACGGGGACATCGTCGCGGCAGGCAACCAGAGCGGCATCGGCGGGCCCGCCCGCGCAAGGATTCGCACCCGGACGGACAAGCGCGGGCCGCGGAAGCAGGTTGATCTGCTTTAGCCGGGTGGGGAGGAGACGGGTGCTCTACGTTTGTGCCACCCCGATTGGGAACCTGGAAGATATTACGTTGCGAGTGCTCCGCACTTTGCGTGAGGTAGATGCGATAGTAGCCGAGGACACCCGCCAGACGCGGAAACTCCTGAAGCACTACGGGATTGAGAAGCCCCTGCTCAGCTACCACAGTCACAACTGGCGGCAGCAGCTTCCGCACCTTCTGGTAGAGTTGCGGCAGGGCCGCCGACTGGCCCTTGTAACCGATGCCGGTTCACCCGGTGTCTCTGATCCCGGGCGGGAGCTTGTAGCTGCCTGTCGGCAAGAAGGCTTGCCGGTCACGGTGCTTCCCGGCCCTTCTGCCGTTACCACTGCTGTGATGATTGCGGGGCTGGTGGCCGATCGCTGGTGCTTTGAGGGCTTCCTGCCGCGTAGCGGTGCAGCCCGGCGGCGACGGTTGCAGAAACTCGCAGGAGAGGAACGGGCGGTGGTGATCTTTGAAGCCCCACCACGCCTGGTACGAACCTTGCAGGACCTGGCTGCGCTTATGCCGGGCCGTCGGGCTGCTGTCGCTCGCGAGCTGACTAAGGTTCATGAGGAGATAGACGTCGGATCCTTAAGCGATCTGGCCGCCAGGTGGGCTCAACGGGAGGCGAAAGGCGAGATCACTCTGGTCCTGGAAGCTCAAGAGGCTCAGCCTTTACCCGACAGGGCAGACTCGCCCGAACGAGCCGATGAAGAACAGCGACGAGAGCAGATGTTACAGAGGGTAGCCGAAGTTATGGCGGAGGGCATCTCCCGGACCGATGCCCTGCGTCAGGTCGCCAGAGAATTCGGCCTCAGCCGGCGTCAACTCTATCAGTTGTTATATGCCACCGCTGCCGATGTGCCCGGCTCGAGTTCGGATGAGAGTGATGGCGATGAGCAGGAGAGGTGAGAAAACCCGGCGAGCATGTGGGCCCGCCGGGTCGAGCCGGGTCGTACCGGTAGCGCCAAGGGCGCCGGCAACAGCGGCCCGGGTTACGAGGCTGAACGCATGGCTTGCCAACAGTCAGCGCAGATGTTCTTCTCCTTGAAGACGCGAATTCCGTTGGCATTGCCGCAAAAGATGCAGGCGGGCTGGTACTTCTTCAGCACGATCTTCTCGCCGTCCACATAGATCTCGAGCGCATCTTTCTCGCCGATCTGTAGGGTGCGGCGCAGCTCTATGGGAATCACCACCCGGCCAAGTTCGTCTACTTTACGAACAATACCAGTCGACTTCACCTTTATCCCTCCTCGACGCCGGTCGACACAAAAACGACTTCGCCAAGGAGTATACTGAAATTTCCAGAGCCCGTCAATCCCTGCCAGTATCTGCGGCGGGGATCACAAGATGGAAGTCAATGTTAAGCGGGCCGATGGTGGAGATCGTTTCGGCGGCTACTACATCGACACGCACAGGCTGCTGAGCTTTGCGAACCTCCTGTATGACCGAGAAAGCCCGTTCGATACTGATCTCACCGAGTGAACCTTCCGGGGATTCCAGCACGCCCCGAGCCCGAGCTTCCTGGTTGATGTTGACCCGGAGGAAGGAATAGAGGCGGGTGAACAACTCCGCTTCGGAACTGCGGCCGTCCAGAATGATGCTATCGATGATATCGCCCTTGTTGTAGATGATACGGTTGATGAATAGCTCAAAATCTACCGGTACGGGTTCACCCTGCAGCGTGTTGGCGACGGAGACCACGCGCACGATCGCGCTGGTAACGTTTGGGTTGCTGCGCAGAGCGTGAGCCACCTGATCCAGGATCTCGTCCACCGACAGTTGTCGTAAACGAAGTTCGCCTGAAATCGGATCTTTTTCGGTCACCCACTGGTTGAGCAGCAAGATGTGTCCCTGGTCATCGGCACCGGCGCCCCAAACCTGCGCCGTCTGGGCTGCTGAGGTTAACAGATAGTTGAGATATCCTTTGATTGTGTCGGTGTCACGGTCGGTTGGTATTACGCCGTAGCTGAGGGGCTGCCCCGAGCGAATGACCACGTGTCCCTGGCGGAAACCGAAGAAGTATCGGGAAAGATCACCAAAAAGACGGTCGCTGAAAGAACGCAAGTTGCTAACCTGATTGCCGAGCTCTTTAACGCGCTCTTCCAGCGCTGAACGCTCGGCTTCGAGTGCTTCCTTTTCCCTCGCCAGCCTCGCCCGCTCCTGTAACAGCTTGTCCCTGTCAGAGGTCAGCTTGCTTATCTCCCGGTTCAATCCGTCAATCTCGGCCTTGACTGCCTGCAGTTGTTTCTGCGTGGAAGAGAGCGTGGCCAGAGTTTCGCCAAGCTGCTTCTGGTCGCGAGCCAGACGCTGCTGGAGCTCGTTTAGCTCCTTCTGACGGAGCTGTCGATCGCTTTCCAAGCTTTTGATGGTCGACCGCAGCTCTTCGATGCCAAACAGGGCGGTCCGCGCGTCCTGTGATAGAAGAGCCATGGTGGTGATGGTTACCAGTACTATAAACGCCCCGGTGGTTATGGTCACAATAACCGAGGTATACTTTGGTCGCAGCCCGAACAAGGACAGCCGCTGTCGGCCGACCTTGCGCCCGATACGGTCACCGACCCAGGCAACCAGAGCGCCAAGCAGCACCGTGATGATAATTACTAGCAAACCGAAGGGCAACGCCAGCTCGCCACCTTTGGCCTAGGCTACTTACACTAATTCTCGTCTCTCCCGAATCTTCCTGGTACTGACGAGAGTTACCAGTCAAGGAGATGGTTAGGTGCAGATAGAACTGGTGGATACACATTCCCACTTGAACGACGAAGCCTTTGCCGGTGATCTAGAAGAGGTTTTGCGACGGGCGGTGGCAGCCGGAGTGCTGCAGGTGGTTGTTCCCGGGTTCGACCTTCCCTCGTCGCGACGGGCCCTTGCGCTGGCAGGTGGCGATTCCGGGCGTCCGGGCGGGCCGCAGCTCTTTGCTGCTGTGGGGGTTCACCCCCACGATGCCAGGAATTTTGGCCGCGAGGAAGAGGCCGAGTTGCGGAGACTGGCCCGTACTCCTGGCGTGGTCGCCATCGGCGAGGTGGGACTCGATTTTCACTATGACTACTCCCCTCGCCCCACCCAACAGGAAGTTTTCCGACGCCAGCTGGGATTGGCCGCCGAATTGGGCCTTCCCGTAATCGTACACAGCCGGGAGGCGGAGGAGGAGACCCTTGCCATCCTGGAGGCGGCAGGGGTAGGAACTCCGGGCGGCCCGCAGGTGGTGCTCCACTGCTTTCTGGGCAGCCGGCCCTATGCCGAGCGGGCTCTCGCCTTCGGATGCTGGATCTCGCTGGCGGGGCCGATCACTTTCAAAAAGCTGCAGTGGCTTCGGGAGATTGCCACCATCATCCCTCCGGACAAGTTGCTGGTCGAGACCGATGCCCCCTACCTCGCTCCCGAGCCTTACCGAGGCAGACGTAATGAACCAGCCCATGTCCGCGAGGTTGCGGCCAAACTGGCCGAGGTACGCGGCCTCAGCCTGGCAGAGGTTGCGGCATCAACGACCGCTGCTGCCCGCAGCTTTTTCCGCCTGTCCGGCACAGGCTGACTTTACCTGCCGATGCGGATTTCCGAGGAGTCGCCAATGTTGAGCGAGGTGAAAGTGCCCTCCACGACCGCTCGTTCACCGACCACCGAATCGCTCAGCACCACGTTGGAGACGCGCGCCCCCTCGTTGATGATGCTCTCCTTGACTACTGACAGGACGATCTCGGCGTCGTCGCCTATGGAAACGTACGGGCCGATCACCGACTGACGGACGCGCGCCGTCGGGGCGATGGAGACGGGAGGAATGATGATCGAATCGACCACGGTCTCGCCAGGTTGATAGTGAACTGTATTCTCCGAAAGCAGAACGTGGTTGGTTTCCAGGAGCGTCCGGGGATTGCCGCAGTCAAACCAGTCGTTCACGAAGAAGGTGGTAAACTCCTCGCCCGCCTCGAGCATGTACTGGAGCCCGTCGGTGAGCTGAAATTCCCCTTTGACCCTCTGGTTGCGACGGATGATTTCCTCGAGTCCCTGGAATAGCAGGCGCGGGTTGCGGATGAAATAGAGCCCGACAATCGCCAGGTTGCTTGGCGGGTCGGAGGGCTTTTCCACCAACCGGCGGATGCGGTTGCTCGCATCCAGTTCAACCACGCCGAAATTGCGGGGGTTGTCTACTGCCTTGACTCCGAGGGCGCTGGTTGAACCCTTGAGCACCGGACCGAGGTCGGCACGGAAGATCGTGTCTCCCAGTACGATCAGGACCGGCTCCTCCGGGCGGACTACCTCTCGGGTCAGGTAGATCGCGTGGCCGAGCCCCAGGCGTTCTTCTTGTTCGACGAAGCGAACGGCTACCTGATAGTGGGTGTTGACATAATTGACGATCTTATCGCCCAGATAACCTACGACCAGGATAACTTCGTCGATCCCCAGGGGTAGCAGTTGGTCCAGGATATGTCCGAGGATCGGCTTTCCGGCCACTGAGACCAGGGCCTTGGGAACGGTGTGCGTATGCGGCCGCAGCCGCGTGCCAATACCTGCCACTGGAACAATGGCTTGCATATAATCTCCGCCTCCCGGCCAAGCCAGACTCGCTCCCACATAATATCATGGCCTCGCGGACCTGATGCCTGTCGCTTGCAGGGGACAGAAGGCCGCAGTACGACAGGGCTTCGGGTTATCCGATACCCTTTCGGGTTTCAGAACAGCTCTGCTCTTCTGGCACGGTATCGGGATGAACACTTTATTGTCGTCGATTCGACCCGGTCTCTAGGGCATCAGGTGTTCTCGGTGGCGCACGAGTACGGTTACTACCTGGAACACCGTAACCGCCTGGCATTCGCTTGCGACCCGGTATACCCCGATGCGCAGCCCCTGGACATCGAACGATGGGCCAACCGCTTTGCCTAGCCGAAGAGATCAGCTCTGCCTCGACACGCCAGGTCTACTGTCCCCGGGAGGCGAATCCCAGGCAGGCGCTCGGTGAACACTTTGCCGCATCCCAGGCACTGATACCGCTGCCGTCTACCTTGTAGAGAATCCAGGATTGCAAACCCAGCAGTTTACAGATAACCTGTTTCATAAGCGGTCGCGGGCTACCTCCGGGATGTTGTCTGACTATTCATTCCTTGGCTCGTGTACCGCCTTTTCCCCTTAGAACCCACACTTTCTAGCGTAGAGCCTATAATAATCTAGCTTTTGTGGAAACGGGGGCCCGGTTATGGCGACGCTGGCAATTGTCGGTGCGCAATGGGGAGACGAAGGTAAAGGGAAGATAACCGACTTCCTCGCGGCGCGGGCGAATATGGTCGTTCGCTACCAGGGAGGAGCGAACGCCGGGCATACGGTGGTTTTTCGCGGCGCTACCTTCCGACTGCATCTTGTTCCTTCGGGGATCTTCTATCCGGGTACTATCTGTCTTCTAGGAAATGGCGTGGTAGTCGATCCCGAGGAGCTGCTGGCCGAGATCGAGGAGCTGGAAAGACGGGGGGTAGACACCCGTTCATTCTTCATCAGTGATCGGGCGCAGGTGATCATGCCCTACCACAAAGAGCAGGATCGCCTGGAGGAGGAGTTGCGGGGGGAACGCCGCATTGGCACGACCGGCCGCGGTATCGGTCCGTGTTACGCTGATAAGGTCGCCCGCTACGGAATCCGGATGATAGATCTTCTGGACCGAGAGGCTCTGAGCGAGGCCCTCGACCGGGTGCTGCCCATAAAGAATAGGTGGCTGCGGCAGGTCTTTAACCATCCGGGATTCGAGAAAAAAGCGTTGCTGGAGCAGTACCTCGAGTACGGAGAACGGCTGCGAGGAAGGATCGTGGATACCGTCACACTTGTAAACGAGGCGGCGGAGGCGGGCAAACGCATTCTGTTCGAGGGTGCTCAGGGAACTCTCCTCGACATAGATCACGGCACATATCCTTTTGTGACATCCTCGTCGCCCACGGCGGGCGGCGTCTGCGTGGGGGCGGGGCTTGGGCCGACCCGGCTAAACAAGGTTCTGGGAGTGGCCAAGGCCTATACTACCCGCGTCGGTGAGGGGCCGTTTCCCTCAGAAGAACGCGGCCCGCTCGGTGATCACCTGCGGACTCGCGGCCAGGAGTTCGGCACCACTACCGGCCGGCCCCGCCGCTGTGGCTGGTTCGACGCGGTGGTCGGACGTTTTGCGGTGCGGGTCAACGGTATAACCGGGCTTGCCATAACCAAGCTTGACGTTCTCGACGGGCTGGAGAAGGTGAAGATCTGCGTCGGTTACCGCTACGGGGGGCAAACCCGGCGGACACTCCCAACCGACCTGCGGCTACTTGCCGAATCTCAGCCGCTTTATGAGGAGCTTCCCGGCTGGGAGAGCACCGCCGGCGCTCGTAGCTATAATGAACTGCCGGCCGCCGCCCGTCGCTACCTGGAAGCCATCTCCGAGCTGTGCGGGGCACCGCTCGCACTCGTTTCGGTGGGGTACGACCGGGAAGAGACCATAGTGGTCAATCCGGACCTCTTGTTCTGAAACACCAGACGGAGGGAGCGGGCCGCTCCCTCCGTTCTCCTTCAGTGTCCGCCTTTTCACAGACCGTCGCCGACCGCTCCTCTCTACCGCTTCTGGCTCGACCAGTACTGATTGAGGAGCTTTTGCACTTCCTCAGCCCCCTGCTTCAACGCCACTTCGGGGGCAAGGTCGCCGGCGAGCGCCCGGTCGATGTATGCCCGAGCGGCGTTGTACATTTTGTCGAAGCCCGGTACTGCAGGGAAGACGACGTCGGTATCGAGGGCGAGGAGTACCTGCGGCCAGTTGGGTTGATCTTAGCCTGTGTTGCTTGTCGACCGTGCCAGCTGCGAACCGGCTGAGGTTGTCCCTGGAAGGATTCGCGGTGCTTTTGTAGAAGTGGTAATTCGGTTAACCAACTCTTCTGGCGCACACCTATGAGGAGGTGTATCCATGCAGGCGGCCCGTTTCTTCAAGGTTTCTGCCATTATAGCGCTGCTTCTGGCTCTTGCTACTGCATCGGCTTCGGCGGCCGTTTTGAGCTACAAGGAGCGTCCGGTGCGGGTAAACCAAAAGCCGGTCAAGCTGGTTCTCTGGCACTACTGGGGCGCCCAACGGCAGGACATGGTTCAAGAGATGATAGACCGCTTCCAGAAGGCTTATCCGTGGATCACAGTCCAGGCAGTACCCAAGTCAACCTCCGGAATGCGAGACGAGATCATTACATCGATTGTGAGTGGCACGCCTCCTGACGTGATCATGCTGCGTCGCTATGAAGTGCCCTCCTTTGCTTATGAAGGGTTGTTACTTCCCATCGATTCCTTCCTGGCCGAGCGAAAGCTGAATCCCGCGGAGCACTTCTACCCGCAGGAGATGAATGGGTTCGTGGTCGACGGCAAGACCTATTCAATGCCGGGACCGACCGGCGGCGCTACGGTGTATCTGATCGCCTATAACCGGGACATGTTCGAGCAGGTCGGTCTTGTCGATAGAGCACCGCAGACATGGGATGAATTCGAGACCTTCGCTGCGAAGCTGAACAAGTGGGATCCAAACCGCGGCTTCGTGCAGATAGGCATAACGTCCAACGTACAAGCATACCTGCCTCTTCTTTATTCAAACAACGGAAGGTATATCTCTGACGATGGGCGAAAGGTATATCTCACCAGTGTGGAATCGATAGAGGTTCTAAACTGGATGGCCAACTTCACACAGAAGATAAACCGCGGTCTGTCGGCCGAAAACCAGTTCCTCAAGAACATAGGCAACCCTACGATCGGTGCCTTCTGGGCGGGTTATCAGGGAATGTTCTGGGCGAATGTCTCGATTTTCTGGAACCGGGATGAGTTTGCCCCCAAAATGCGGATGGGAGTGGGGCTCTTCCCCCGCAACGGTCGCCGACCAGGAGCCGGCAATCATGGCGTCGTTACCGAAGGATGGGGGTACGTCATACCTGTCAACATTGCCAGAGATAAACAATACGCAGCATATCTGCTCCTCGAATGGCTAACCGCAGAACCGGAGGGTGCCGGGGTTTTCATGCTCAAACAGAAGCGGCCTTCGCCCATCCGCGGGTTCAACACGCTGCCCGTGTACTACCAGATCAATGAACACTGGGACATCGTGCTGAAAGCTCTCGAGTCTGACGTGGCGATACCGATACCTCCGGTTTACAGCGACATGCTTCGCAATGTTCTCATCCCAATGGCTACAGATGTGATCTCCGGAACGTCCAACGCACAGTCGGCAGCAGAGAGGGCACAGCAGCTTGCGCAGCAGATGCTGGACTCATACTGGGCGAACAAGAAGAAGTAAGCGGTGAGCACGGACAGGAGCAGTGAGCGATGGTAGAAGAGATCCGGACCGACGTCGTTGTGGTTGGCGGAGGTCCAAGTGGTGTCGGCGCCGCCCTCTCGGCAGCCCGCGAGGGGGCGGCCGTGATACTGGTGGAAGAAGACGCGATGCTGGGCGGAGCAGCAGTAGACTATGGTGTCCAGGCTTTCAGCCCGGGGATAGTCTGCGGTGTCAACCAGGAGATACGCCGGATTCTGGCCGAGAAGGATTATCTTTACAAAGCTCACGGCCGGGCCTTCTGCAGCCATTGGTTCGCCTATGCTTGCCGGCAGCTGGCCGCCGCCGAGCCCAACCTGCATGTGTTCACCCGGGCTACCGCAGTCGACGTCCTTAAAGAGGGCAACCGGGTCACCGGCGTGGTGGTCCTGGTCCGGCGGGGAGCAGACCGGGGGATGGCCACCCTCAGGATCAGATCCCACGTGGTGATTGATTGTTCCGGCGACGGGGATATCGCGTTTGCCGCCGGTTGCGAATATCGTTACGGCCGGGAGGCCCGCTCGGAGTTTGGTGAAGTACACGCTCCCGAGGTTGCCGACCGGAAGGTGCAGCTGTGCACGTGGATGTTCAAGAGCCGGCGCATAGACCCCGCCTCCACTTACGTGCCCGATTTCGACTACAACCGTGATATCGGCTTTGGTGAGTACCTGCATTGGGGCTGCCAGGTGGAGTGCACGGATACCACGGATGATGCGGCGCTGCGGGAGGCGGAGCGGGCGGCCTGGGAGGTGATGTTACCCCATTTCGCCATCCTCGAAGAAAAGGGCTTCGCAGTGACGTATGTCGCGCCGCGCCTTGGGATCAGGGAATCCCGCCGCATAGTCGGTGAGGTTATGGTGACAGAGAACGACTGTGAGGAAGGTCGCCGCTTTCCCGACGCCATCACCTCCTCAAATCGCGGACTTGATAGCTGGGAGCCCGACCGTCAGAAGATCTACCAGGACCGCACCCCTATGTATGACATCCCCTACCGGGCCCTTGTGCCCCGCGGAGTAGACGGGCTTCTGGTGGCCGGCCGCTGCATCTCGGCGACGCACATAGCCCTGTCAGGCTTCCGGGTGATGGTGACGGTCAGCTCCATTGGCCAGGCGGCGGGGGTGGCCGCGGCCCTGGCCGTGGCCGCGCACTGCCAGCCTCGGGAGGTGAATGTGGCGCGGCTGCAGCAGCGTCTCGAAAGCCCACCGCACAATGTTCGCTGGTCCAAACATTGGCAAGGTGCTTAGCCCTTGACCGCCTCTGCCAGAGGCTCCCGTGTTCCCGCAGGCCAGGTTGACGCTGGTGAGCCCGATCTGCTATACTCAATCGGCGAGCCGCCATCGTCTAGGGGCCTAGGACATCGCCCTTTCAAGGCGAAAACACGGGTTCGAATCCCGTTGGCGGTACCAACTTAGGGTTTGCTTCACGCCCGCGGTGCGGGGGTTAGCCGGCTTGACAGTGGCAGCCTGCGGGCGTATTATCAGACTTGCTAGAGTGTCGGGCGCATAGCTCAGTTGGTCAGAGCGCTACGCTCACATCGTAGAGGTCGCAGGTTCGAGTCCTGCTGCGCCCACCATATGTGACCCAGGGTTTGCGGGCGGATGTAGCTCAGCTGGTAGAGCATCGGCTTCCCAAGCCGAGGGCCGCGGGTTCGAGTCCCGTCATCCGCTCCATGTTTTTGGCAGGCTGGCGTAGCTCAGTGGTAGAGCAGCGCACTCGTAATGCGCAGGTCGAGGGTTCGAGTCCCTCCGCCAGCTCCATGTACAGAATGGCCGTTTACGGTCTATAATGTAATAGAGGTTTGTGTGCGCCTATAGCTCAGGGGACAGAGCGCCGGCCTCCGGAGCCGGGTGCGCAGGTTCGAATCCTGCTAGGCGCACCATCTTTTTTCTGCTGGTTTGTTCGGATACCGGAGTCGGGCGGAGAGGCTTGAAGCCGCACGACTCCGGTTTTTTGTACGGGAGGGATTGGTTTTTCGGCAACGAATCAGGAGGTTAGAAGCTCATTTGCCCGGGGGACTCAAACGGTGAGAATTCTGATCGCACCGGATAAATTCAAGGGATCTGCTTCCGCTGCTGAGGTTGCTGCCGATCTTGCCCGCGGCCTTTTGCGGGTTATGCCCTGGGCGGAAGTGCGGCTCCTGCCGATGGCTGATGGGGGAGAGGGAACTGCTGCCGTAGTGGTAGAAGCGGCCGGGGGGAGTTGGGTGGAGGTCGAAGTGCATGACCCCCTGTTGCGACCGTGTCAGGCACGTTTCGGTCGGATCGGACCCGGAGGCCGTACAGCCGTGATCGAGATGGCGGCCTGCTGCGGGTTGGCCTTGCTCTCACCGGAAGAGAGGCAACCTCTGCGTACGTCCTCATACGGGCTGGGGGAGCTAATACGAAAGGCGCTCGACGCAGGCTGTACCGAAGTGCTGCTCGGAATTGGCGGTTCGGCCACAGTCGACGGCGGCAGCGGGATGCTGGGGGCGCTGGGGGCACGACTTCTCGCTGCGGATGGTCGTGAGCTCATAGGGAGCGGCGGATCCCTTGCCGACCTGGCGGCCATTGACCTTTCCACACTGGACTCGCGGCTAAGAACCGTTCCTATCAGAGTGGCCTGTGATGTTACCAACCCGCTGCTCGGTCCTACCGGAGCGGCCACTGTCTTTGGTCCGCAGAAAGGGGCTTCTCCTGCGGAAGTGAAAGTACTGGAGATGAATCTGGCCCGATACGCCGATCTCCTAGAGCAGGCTGCCGGCCGACGCGTGCGAGATGTTCCGGGGACGGGCGCAGCCGGGGGTGTCGGGTTCAGCCTGCTCGCTGTCACCGAAACGGCTCGTCTTGAGCCAGGCGTGGAGTTGGTGGCGGATGCTGTCGGCCTGGATGAAGCGATCGCCTGGGCGGACCTGGTTATCACCGGTGAGGGACGTCTGGATGGACAGACTGCTTACGGGAAGGTTCCGTACGGAGTGGCCCGCAGGGCACGGGCGCAAGGTAGACTGGCAGTGGCGGTTGCCGGCAGCATTGCGCCCGAAGTTCACCTGCCGGATGAGAGGGGGCTTGCTGCAGCACTTAGTATCCTGACTGAACCGATGTCACTTGAGGTAGCCATGGCAGAGGTCCACTCGCTTCTGGTTTGCGCCGGCGAACGCCTTGCATCATGGCTGCAGGTGGGGGTGATGCTGGCGACAGGACGGACCGATTCTGATGGGAATGGTTCCGCTTCTGATCGGCGTGGTTCTGGTGACAAAGCGTGAGAAGAACGGTACGGGGGGAGTACGTTCAGATGGCTATAAGAGTCGGTGTAATCGGCACCGGGCAGATCGCCCGCTATCGCCACATTCCCGAGTATGCGTCCAATCCCAATGTGGAGCTTGTGGCCTTTTGTGACATCGTCCCGGAAAAGGCCCGCAAGCTGGCCGACGAGTACGGTGTCGAGCATGTTTTCACGAACTATGAGGACCTTCTGGCTATCGACGAGATCGATGCCGTAAGCATCTGCACTCCTAACTACCTGCATGCTCCCATGGCCATCGCCGCGGCCCGCGCCGGCAAGCACGTGCTGGTGGAGAAACCGATGGCTACCTCGCTGGCGGAAGCGGATGAGATGATCCGGGCGGCCAGGGACAACCGGGTCAAACTGATGGTTGGCCACAACCAGCGGCTTGCTCCCATGCACCAGGTGGCCAAGAGAATCCTGGAGAGCGGCATCCTAGGACGGATAACCACCTTCAAGACCACCTTCGGTCACGGTGGTCCCGAGCATTGGAGCCCCACTGGCAAATGGTTCTTCGAGAAGGAAAAGGCGTTTGCCGGAGCCATGGCCGACCTGGGGGTTCACAAGGCGGACCTGGTTCGCTGGCTTCTGGGTGAAGAAGTGGTTTCCGTCCGGGCCATTACCCGACGATTTGAAAAAGCAGGTACCGTCGAGGACAATGCCATGGCATTGCTGGAGTTCTCTTCCGGCACGTTTGGCGTGCTGGCTGCCAGCTGGACGTACCGGCCGGGCGAGGATAACAGTACGATCTTCTACGGGGAGCGGGGTATGCTGAAGATCGCTGCCGATCCGAAGCGGCCGCTGATCCTGGCTTTAGCTGAACCTGCCCGAGGAGAGATGGAAGTATCCGTGCCGCCGCTGCAGACCAACGAGCGAGGTGGGCAGTTTAACAGTGGCGTAATTGATGCCTTCGTGGAGGCGTTGGTGAAAGATGAGCCACCGCCCATCCCCGGCGAGGAGGGCCGCAAAGCGCTGGAGATCGTAATTGCTGCGCTCAAGTCGGCCGAGACCGGCGAGACGGTACGGCTGCCGCTGTGAACCGTTCGAAAGCCACCGTTGCGGTTGTGCTAAAATGTACCAGGGCGGATGGAAAAACCAGGGAAGGAGTTGGCTGCCAACCATGAAGATAGGTGTGTTCACAGTGCTCTTCGGGAATCTCTCGTTTGGGGAGATGCTGGCCAAGGTCAAGTCCTACGGACTTGACGCCGTGGAGATCGGTTGCGGTGGCTATCCGGGCAAGGCGCATTGCAATCCCGCTGAGTTGCTGGCCGACCCGAATAAGCTGGCTACATGGCGCAAGCAGCTGGAGGACTCTGGCCTTGAGCTCTCAGCCCTTAGCTGTCACGGGAACCCGCTGCACCCGCAACCGGAGATTGCCAGGAGATTCCATGAAGACTGGCGTAACGCCGTCTTGCTCGCTGAGAAACTGGGTGTCAAGACTATCGTCGGTTTTTCGGGTTGTCCGGGAGATTCTGACAACGCCCGCTGGCCCAACTGGGTCACCTGTGCCTGGCCCCCCGACTATCTCGAGATTCTGAAGTACCAGTGGGAAGAGAAGCTCATTCCTTACTGGCAAAAGGAGGCTAAGTTCGCCGCCGACCACGGAATTGAACGGATCGCATTTGAGATGCACCCCGGCTTCTGTGTCTACAACCCGTACACCCTGTTGAAGCTGCGTGAGGCTGTTGGCCCGATCATCGGTGCTAACCTGGATCCGAGCCATCTCTTCTGGCAGGGTATCGACGTGGTTGCGGCCATCCGCAAGCTGGGCGAGGCCGGGGCACTGTACCATTTCCACGCCAAAGACACGTACATCGACCCGTATAATACGGCTGTGGATGGCGCGCTGGATGCCCGACCCTATCAGGACATTCCGCACCGGTCCTGGACTTTCCGTTCCGTAGGGTACGGGCATGACCTCAAGACCTGGAAGGACATCGTCTCCGCGCTGCGGACGGTAGGCTATGACGGCGTACTCAGCATTGAGCATGAGGACGCCATGGCTTCCATCGACGAAGGCTTCCGCAAGGCTGTGGAGACGCTCAAGGCAGCCATCCTGCGGGAGCAGCCGGCGACGCCTTGGTGGACGTAGACGTCAAGGATCGAGTTCAGATAGACGGGGGGGCCTTGGCGTCGATCAGAATCCAGTATGAGCGTCCGTAGCGGCTGGTAAGCAGAGAACGATGATGGGCGAGGTAGTACACCCGGCCATCTGCTTCCACTTCGAAACAGTGGTTGCGCCAGTCGTCGAACCAGTCGCGACGAATCCTGGTGATGCGCCGCATGCGATAGCGGGAGTGGCCGTCGAGTTCCCAGAAGACCACCGGCCGGGGTGGATTGTCAGTGGGACGGAAGCCCACAGCTATAAGCCGCCGGGGAGCGCTGCCCACCGGCTGGTGGTCTTTCCCTGGGGGTAGTGGGCTGCGAGGTCGGACACGAAATACAGGACTGGTTGGGTTGTATTTCACTGTCCTGATCCTCCTGTAGCGGGTGGTACGTGCAGTAAAACGGTTCGCCAGGCCCGGCGGCTCTCCTTTTTTTCTGGATTTTCTGGAGGTGAACTTGTTGACGGAAGCGCGGATTCTCGACGGTAGATCGCTGGCACGACGTTTGCGCCGGCAGATCAAAACCGAGGTGGCGGCGGTAGTGGCGGCGGCAGGACGCCCTCCGGGCCTGGCGGTCATCTTAGCCGGTGATGATCCCGCATCCCACATCTACGTGAAGAAGAAGGAAGAGGCATGTGCCGAGGTGGGAATGCGGTCCTTTGTGCGGCGGCTGCCGGCCCACGTGAGCCGGGAGCAGTTGCTCGCGACGGTGGCCGAATTGAACGAGAATCCGGAAGTGGACGGGATCCTGGTGCAACTGCCGTTGCCCGATCGCAAGATGGAGGCTGAGGTGCTGGAGGCGATTCGCCCGGAAAAAGACGTTGACGGCTTCCATCCGGTCAACGCCGGCCGGCTCCTCGCAGGTCTACCCGGTTTCATTGCCTGCACACCTGCGGGTATCATCGAATTGCTCCGTGACGCCGGAGTGCCCCTGGCAGGCCGGTGCGCGGTAGTGGTCGGCCGGAGCAACATCGTGGGCAAGCCCGTTGCCCTGTTACTTCTGCGGGAGAATGCCACGGTTACCGTGGCACATTCCCGCACCAGGGAGCTGGCCGAGGTATGCCGGACCGCTGACATTTTGGTGGTAGCCGTGGGCAGGCCGCAGCTTATCCGGGGCGATTACATCAAACCGGGGGCGGCCGTGGTTGATGTGGGTATGAACCGAACCGAACAGGGGTTGCTGGGCGACGTCGAGTTTGCCGAGGCCAGCAGGGTGGCGGGATGGATCACTCCCGTACCGGGGGGCGTGGGGCCAATGACCATCGCCATGCTGTTGCGCAATACTCTGCTGGCTGCCCGGTGGCATTTAGGATTGGATGCGGAACTGGGTTCACCGTTTGTGGCCGATTTGTCGGCAGGAGAGAAGTGAGCAGGGGGGCCTTTTGCAGACCCTCCCTGCTGCCCGAAGAAGGCTGGGAAGACTAGCCAGACGCAGGGTGCTACTGCTGCTGCTGTTGCTGGTTAGCACCCATGTTCTGCTTAGCCTTCTGGAACCGCTGTACTTCGGCAGCACCCTGCTGCGCAGTCTTCTGGTAGGAGGGGCTACCCGCAGTACCAGCTGCTCCGAGCGTGCCGGCTTCCTGATCCGCGCGGCCGGTCAGGACCGACCCCTCGCCCGTCCGGACGCCCGAGTACTGATTGCTCACCTGGATCGCCCGGGCGGAAGCTTGAGCTTGTTGATCCTGCCGGCCTGTCGCCCCCGGGATGCTCGTTCCCGGCTCGTTGGCGAACTCATAGAAGCGGGTGGCATCGCGCTGGCCGCTCAGGAGTTCGGGCCGGACCTGGCTGCCTGCAGGGCGGTTCCGCTTTGCCATTCTACGTACCTCCTCGGGGTTGTTACCCCTTGCGGGGTTCAGCTATAGAATCTCCGGGAAAGAGGGCGGGCAACCCGGGGACGAGGGAGAACTTTCTTTCAGAGCAAGAGGATCCTGCCCGGCTCTCTTTCGGATAGTCGGTTAGTCGGGGAGCATGCAAGCTGGAAGATGACGGCATGGGGCGCAAGTAGGCGGCTCGGAGGCGGGGCAGCCCGAAAGCTGTGGAGAGACAGGGAAAAGCAGGGGGAAGCTTGGGAAAGCTTGGGGAGGTCGCGAGTTGGGCTCGCTAGGGAGGATACCTCCACACGTTCAGATTCCGGTCAGCGTGCTGCAGGCGAAGCGGCTCAGTGCCGAGGCCCGTCTTGTCTATATGCAACTCCTTTTGCAGGCCCGCACCGGACAGGGAGAAGGGGTCGCCGACTTCCAAGAGCTTGAGGATCTGCTCGGCCTTTCCCGGGCCAGACTGGAGAACGCCTGGAACGAGCTGGAAGACCACGGACTGGTCGAAACGCTGACGAACGAGCCAGGCAGCAAGGGCTACCTCTTGGTACCTTTAGACGAAGTTGACTGGCCGCTGGTGGGTGCGGTGGTTCGTAATCCGAGGCCTGGGGCAGGTCCCGCTGCCGACTGGGCCAGGAATCAGGTTGTCGACCCACGCACGCCCGTGGGGCTTGGCAGCGGGTCGGCGGTAAACCAGCGCCTGACGACCACGGCCAAGCCTTCCTGGGCAGGCGTTCCCGACCGGATGCTGACCCTGCAACAGAAAGTTCAGAAATATCAGCTGGAGAAGGTGCTCGCCTACGCATATCAGAAGATCGGGCAGGACTTTACGCCGCAGATGGCGGACATGGTGGTTAGCTGGGCGGAGGAGGAGTCATTCCATTTTCCTCCAGCAGTGATCAAAGCGATCATTGATGAATGTATCCGGAGGGGCAAGCTTCACCCCAACTACATGCAGAAAGTGGCAGAGAACTGGTATAAACAGGGGATTCGCACTGCCGCTGATGTGGCGGGTATTACCAGGCGCAACAATGAACGACTCCGGCGCTACCGATTGATCACCCGGCGTCTGAACCTGTCGCGCAAACTGACCGCGGACGAGATGGCCCTCTGCGACAAGTGGGCGGAGGAGTGGCATTTCTCCGATGAGATGATTCTGGCTGCCTGTGCCGAGACGGTACGTACTTCTTCGCCCAGTTTCGCCTACATCGATGCAGTGCTGCAGGAGTGGCGGCGTCAGGGCGTGCGCACGCTAGCCGACGTTGAGGCCCGGCGTGCTGCCAATGCCGGCAAGCGAGCGCCGGACGGCACAGAAGTTCCGGCGACCACCCCCCGGGCGCCACTGCCACCAGGTGCCAGGACACAAGTGGCGGCGGCGACTGATGAACGCAGGCGGCCTCAGGATTACTGGGGGGCCTACTACCGGCTGATCGGAATGGGGGAGGCTGAGCCGGCGGCGGACGAGCCTGCCTTTTCCGACCCGCTTTCCGAGGCAGGCGGTGCGGTCGAGGAGATAGAGTTTGATCCATCTGCTGCCGGCATAGACCTGGAGGCCGACGCCGGCACCGGGAGCGATCCCGAAGGGGAGTAGCGGGAGGTGATCCGGATTGGCAGGGCGGGAGAGCCTGAAGAAGTTTTTCGAAGAACGGTTGCCGGAGTTGAAAAACTGGGATTTCCCCGAACAAGCTTTTGCAGCTTATCTGTCTGATTTCGAAATGCTCTTGCGGGATGCCCAGGCCTGCCAGGCTTGCCAGGGGCGGGAACAGTGCAAGGCGCTGACTCCTGGCCATCCGCTACGCCTGCATGAGGAGGGGATCAAGCTCTACGGTGAGCCTGCCTTTGCCGTCGCTCCCTGTGCCCGTGAACTCGAGCGCCGCCAGCAGCAGTGGCTGCAGGCGGCGATCAAATCGGCACGGCTACGGCGCTCCGATCTGGTTCAAACCTTCGCTACCTTCCGCGTCACCCCCCAGAACCGGAACGTCTTTCGTGCCTGCCTGGCTTACGCTACGCAGTACCGGCCGCAGGAGACCGATTACGGTTTGATCCTGCTCGGACCGGTGGGGACGGGCAAGTCGCACCTGGCCAGTGCCATTCTCAACCACCTGCGGCAGCGTCACGTGGCCGGGCTGCTCAAGGTAGATGTCTCGGAGTTGCTGAGCGAGATGCGCAATACAATGGCGGGCGGCGGCGGGGTCAGTTCGCTCCTCGAGGCGGCTAAGAGTGCTGAGCTTCTCGTTCTCGACGACCTCGGTCAGGAGTACCAGACCGAATGGGCTCGCTCAGTGCTGGGGGAGCTGATAAACGCCCGCTACCTCGACCGGCGGCCGCTCATTGTTACTACTAACCTGGATCTGGAGGCTCTCACGCACATTCTTACTGAGAGGGTTGCCTCCCGGCTCCTGGGGATGAGCAAAGTACTGGTACTGGAAGGTTCCGACTTCCGAATCCGCCAGCATCGTATCCTGCAATCGCTCTCTCCGGAAGGAGTTGGGGCATCCCCGGACGAATATGATGCGATGCCCAACAACTGAATAGGCGTCAGGTGGAAGGTGCCTGCGGAGCGGGTTGAGGAAACCGCTCTGAGCAGGAGAATAGGGAAGAGGGAGCCGGTCTTGCGCACCGGTAACCCCGCGGTCCCGCCACTGTACCGGGGAGTCCGGCCTCGGATACCACTGGCTGCAACCCCATCGTGAGAAGGGGAGAGCTGGGAAGGTGGGCCGGATGATGAGCCGAAGCCAGGAGACCTGCCTTCCGCCTTCACCGACCTTCGCGGAAAGGGGATGGTGAACCGGTATGACGGCCATCTAGCGTACTTGCAGGCTTTCCATTGCCTGACGCACGTCGTCTTTTGCTGGTCCACCCTCGCCGGGTGGCTTTTTTGTCGCCTGACTTCGACTCAACTCAACAGCTCACTCAACTCTCACGGACGACCGTTCAAGGAGGTGACGCCCGTGTTCGCACGGGCTCGCTGGCTATCCTCGTTTGTGCGGGGCTTGATCTGTGTTCTGCTACTGCTCACCCAAATGTCAAGTGCACCTGTGTTGGTACCGGCCCCGGCGCCGATGGCAGCAACGGCAGCAACGGCCAGCTTGCCGATTTTCCGTCCGGTGACGCTGGTTGACGCTACAGGAACGAAGATAACCATTACCCGGGAACCGCAGCGCATCATCACGCTGGCTCCTAGCCTTACGGAGATGGTCTATGCCCTGGGCCTTGGCGAACGCGTTGTGGGCGTCAGTGCCTGGAGCGACTACCCACCGGAAGCGGCGGAGAAGCCCGTGGTGGGGGATGCGTTTGCGCTCAACCGTGAGAAGATCCTGGCGCTCAAGCCCGATCTCATCCTTGCCGATCAGAATCTCCAGCCCCAGGCCGCAGACGATCTGCGCCGATTGGGTCTGCCAGTCTTCGTCATCGCTCCCAAGACGCTGCAGGAGGTTCTAGATGCGATTTCCACGCTTGGCCAGCTGACCGGAGCTCGGCAGGCTGCTGAGCACCTGGTGCACACTCTGCAAAGCCGCATCGAGGCGGTGCGCAGCCGGACCGCTTCTTTGCGAGTCGATCAGCGTCCCCGGGTCTTTGTGGAGATATGGAACGATCCGTTAATGACGGCCGGACCGGGCAGTTTCATTGATGAACTGATCACCCTGGCAGGCGGGGTGAATGTGGCGGCTGGCATGGGGCAGGCCTGGCCACAGGTCAACCCCGAGTGGGTGCTGGCGCGCAACCCGCAGGTGATCATCTTAACCCTGCGCAACAAGAGCGAAGTACTGGCCCGGCCGGGATGGAACCTGCTGGAGGCGGTGCGGACGGGACGCGTCTTTGAAGTTGTTCCCGATCCGCTGGTACGTACCGGTCCTCGCCTTGTGGACGGGCTGGAACAGCTGGCCAGGCTGCTCCACCCGGAGCTCTTCGGAAACGACGGCCGCAGCCGGTGACGAAACGGCTGCGGGCAGGAGGGGCAGGCAGCACTCATGTTCCGGGATCGCTGGCAATTACTGCTATCAGGTCTGGCCGCCGGCACACTGGTCTGCTCTATGATCGCCATCGTGTTGGGACCGGTAGTGATCCCCATCCGCCAGGTAGTATCGCTCCTGGCAGATGGCATCCTGTCCGTCATTACTACCGGTTCTTTGCCACCGGCGGCAGGGGCCGGCGAGGAGCAGATGTATGCGGCAATTATCTGGCAGCTGCGCCTGCCCCGTATTCTCCTGGCCCTTGAAATTGGGCTGGCGCTCAGTCTGGCCGGAACGGTGTACCAGGGGGTATTCCGCAACCCCCTGGCCGATCCCTATGTCCTGGGCGTTTCCTCCGGTGCGGCCCTGGGGGCAACGGTCGGTTTCAGCTGGGTCGTCATCAGGAACTTGGCCGGGGGGACCTTGATCCCGCTTTTTGCCTTTGCCGGAGCCCTGGCCAACACTTTCATCGTTTACGGGTTGGCCCGTTCTTCCGGGCGTATGCCCAGCACCACCCTTCTGCTTGCGGGAGTTGCCGTAAGTGCCTTCAGCAGCGCCCTTGTCTCCGTGATCCTGCTTTTTGCCGACGATTGGCTCAGGCAGATCGTCTACTGGACCATGGGGTCGCTTGCGACAGGTGGCTGGCAGGAGGTCAAGCTTCTGCTTCCCTTCTTACTCCTCGGTGCGGGCATTATCCTGGCCGCCGCGCGGCCCCTTGACCTCTTCCTGCTCGGGGAGGAGAGGGCCGAGACCACCGGGCTGTCGGTGGAGCGGGCGAAGTTCCTTCTCCTGACTGCCGGAGCTCTGCTCGCTGCTGCCGCGGTAGCTGCCGGCGGTGTAATCGGCTTTGCCGGCCTGATCGTACCCCATGCCGCCCGTCTTTTGGTCGGCCCCGAGCATCGCAAGTTAATCCCCGTAGCGGGACTGCTTGGGGCCCTCTTTCTCCTTCTTGTCGACACTGCCGCCCGGCTGGTTGTTGCCCCGCGTGAGCTGCCCATCGGCGTGATAACCTCCTTCGCAGGTGCTCCCTTCTTCCTTTGGCTCCTGCGCCAGGCGGGGAGGCACGACTTGCGGGCGAGCCGCCTTCTCCCGGTATCCGACCGGATGGGTAGGGACCTGGCAGCCGGTGAGGAGCTTCCGTCGGTACCTGGTCCGCAGATAAGTGCCGATTCCGGCCAACCCTCTCTCAAGTCCGGGCCGTCCAGCCCGCCTCTGCTGGAAGCGGTAGAGATGCAGGTGGAACTGGCCGGTCGCCGCATTCTGAGTGACATCTCGCTGACGCTTCATCGCGGCGAGCTTGTGGGTATAGTCGGGCCAAACGGTGCGGGCAAGTCCACGCTGCTGCGGGCATTGGCCGGGTTGCTCGCCCCCGCGGGCGGGGAGTGCGTCCTGGAGGGCCGCCCTTTGCGACAGTACTCGCGGCGGATGCTGGCCCGGCGGCTGGCGTTTGTTCCCCAGCAGCCGGACTTCCGTTTTGAATTGACAGTGCGCGAGGTGGTGGCGCTGGGGCGCTTTCCCCATCAATCCTTTTGGGGTGGGGAGAGCAAGGCGGACCGGGAGGCGGTGTGTTGGGCTCTGGAGGAGACGGGGCTTTTGGCTTTGGCCGAGCGGCCGGTCACCGCTCTGAGCGGCGGTGAGCAGCAACGGGTGGCGCTGGCCCAGGCCTTGGCTCAACAACCCTCCGTTCTTCTCCTGGATGAGCCCACGGCCCACCTCGACCTCAACCATCAGGCGGAACTGATGGCTCTTCTCGATCGTCTGCGTCGGGGAGGGAAACTCGGAGTCGGAGTACTGATAGTGCTGCACGATCTCAATCTGGCTTCCACATGGTGTGACCGACTGTTTTTGATCGCAGATGGGAGCATTCTGCGCACGGGCACACCAGAAGAGGTGCTCGAGCCGGCAATCCTGACGCGGGTTTACGGCATTCCTGTTCAGGTGGCGAGCAGTCCGCAAACGGGACGGCCGCTCGTATCTATAGATTGGCATCGGTGGCAGATACACCCACATAGCGCATAACTTCTGCTTTCTTCCGCATTCTTCCGCATTCTTCCGCCGGCAAACTCTTCGCTACGCGGCCAGACTAAGGCCGGAAAGGGAGATTGCCGTGCGTGAACGAGACAGACAACGCTTTGACAGAACGGTACGAGTGTGGGCTGCGTTCCTGGGAGGCGTGCTGGTGGCACTCACCTTGTTCGCGACACTGCCCGACGCGACCTGGAAGAGCCTGGGGCTGTCGGCGCGCGTATTACCCCCCCTTCGCCCGACAGCCTCGCGTGACGACAGCTTAGAGGAGCGAATCAAGAACGTGGCCCGGGAGGTTGGCCCGGCTGTCGTCAAGATCACCACTACCACGGAAACCATGGTGGAGAACCTCTTCTTCCGTATCCCGCAGGAGACTGAGGGGGTAGGCTCGGGAGTGATCATAGACTCCCGGGGGCTGGTGCTGACCAACAATCACGTTGTGGCGGGGGCCAAGCGTATCGACGTCTTTCTCAGTGATGGCCGCCACTTCCCCGGCCGCGTAAGAGGGGCGGATCCATGGAGCGACCTGGCCGTCATCCAGCTGGAGGGCCTGTCCGCACCGGAGGCAGCCGGACGCACCACGCGAGAGAAACTTCCCGTGGCCAAGCTGGCTGACTCGGACAAGCTGGAAGTGGGGCAATTTGTGATTGCCATTGGCAATCCATTCCGTTTCGACCACTCGGTAACAGTTGGGGTTATCAGCGCACTCCAGCGGACTTTGCCGGTAGTGCCTGAGGGGGTGGAAGTCCCGGGAACCAACACTAACGGCAGGGTCATGGATGAGTCGCAAGCAGAAAGCGAGGTGGGTGCCGTTCCCGTCTACCTCGAGGGGCTGATCCAGACCGATGCCTCCATCAATCCGGGCAATAGCGGCGGCCCCCTGCTGGACACGTCCGGCCGGGTGGTAGGCATAAACACCGCCATTTTGCAACCCATCCAGGGTATTACCCCCAACATCGGTTTTGCTATCCCCATCAACCGGGCGATGGAAGTAGCGCGCCAGCTGCTCGAGCACGGGCGGGTGTTGCGGCTGGGGGTGGTGGGCGGCAGCCTGACGCCTGAGATTGCGGCTGCCCTGGCGCAGATTACGGGACAGAAGCTGCCTGTGGAGAAAGGGGCGTATATCGTTCAGATCATTCCCCGGTCTCCCGCAGAGAAGATCGGTCTGCAGCCAAACGATGTCATCGTTCTTGCCAATGGCAAACGCATCGAGACTATGGAAGAACTGGTGGCGGTAGTACGGAAAGCCGGATTCGGCGGCAGCCTCGAGCTGGGATTCTACCGGCGGGGTGAACGCCGTTCGGCACGGGTCCGCCTTTGAGGGGGGAGAATCCCCGCTGATCCACCCGATTGCTGGCGGCAGGGAGAAATAGTAGAATCACATTCGCGTTCGGTAGAGTGATTTCCCCCGTCTGGCAGGAGGGAGCCGGTGCTTACCCGACCGGTTATCGCCAAGTATTTGCCCGGCAAGGCAGGGTGGCCCTTGCGGCCACTTTCGCTGTCGGGTCTTTTTTCGTACCGGCTGCGTACCGACGACCCGGTGCTGGAAGCCAATCACCGCTACAATGTCCTGAACGGCATGGCGGCGATGGTCGCTCTGAACCTCAGTGGACCTTTTTACCCTATCTTTGCTGAGCGCCTGGGCGCAAGCAACCTCCAGATTGCCTTGTTGACATCACTACCTGCGGCGATGATGGCCGTCTGTGTCCTTCCGGGGGCGCTCTGGGTTGAGAGGGCCAAAGACAAAAAGCGCCTGGCCACCCGGCTGTTGCTGCTGACCCGGCTCTTAATCGTCGCCATGGCTCTTGTTCCCTTCTTTCCCGCGGTTATCCGCCCCGGGCTGGTGGTTGCCTTTGTCGCGCTGGGAGCCTTGCCGGGGGCAGTGGTCACGGTGGCCTGGCAGACGCTGATGGGCGAACTCTTTCCGCCGGCCGTGAGAGCTGATGCGTTTGCCATCCGTTCCCGGTGGATGTCCTGGACCGGTATGGCAGCTGTGGTCGGGGCCGGGCTGGCCATCGATGCGTTGCCCAAGCCCCTGGGCTACCAGTTGACCTTTGCGGTTGCCGGCCTCTTCGGGGTGCTCGAGACCTACTATCTCTCCCGGTTGATTACGGCCCCGTCCGAGCCGGCGGGGCGAGAAGATCGGGTCGGTGAGTGCAGCCATGCCCGGCCGGTCGGCCGTGGTAACAGCGGAGGAAGCGGAGGCAGCGGAGGCAATGGATCCGGTATCGCCGTGGCGAGGGGATGGGTTGTGGCCGTCCGGCGGGGTCTGGTGGCTGAATGGGAGCGTTTGCGCGCCCGCCCCCAGTACCTGCACTACGTCGGGATCGTCTTCTTCTATCATTTTGCCTGGATGGCGCTCTGGCCCGTCTTCACCGTATACAAGCTCGACGTGTTGAACGTTGACAATACCTGGATGAGCCTGTACACGGTAGCCGGTAGCCTCGGTTCGATAGTCACCTACCGTCTGTGGTCCCGGCTGTGCAACCGGCGCGGCAACGGTTGGGTGGTTGGCTGGACGGCCCTGGGGCTGGCGTTAACCCCCGTGACCTGGGTCTGGCTGAGCAGGACCTTGTCCCTCCAGCAATTCCTCTATGTCAGCGTCTCGCTCGACCTCATCGGCGGCGCTGTTGTGGGAGGCTTCAACCTGGCCCTTTTCAATCAATGGCTGGAGTACAGTGACCCTGCTCGCCGGCCGTCCGATATTGCTTATCTTAACACCGTGGTGCAGATGGCAGCCATCGTCTCTCCGCTGGTGGGCATGGCTCTTTACGAAAGCTTTGGCTTTGCCGTCTCTATGCTGAGCATGGCGGTGCTGCGGGCCGTCGGTTCACTGCTCTTTCTGCGAATCAGTGGGGATGCCAGAGCTGGGACTAATAATGGTACGGTTCTCCCCGCAGGATCCGAAAGGCCCGGTAGATCTGTTCAAGCAGGATGAGGGCAGCCAGCTCATGGGGGAAGGTGAGCCGGGAGAGAGACAGGGAGGCCCGGGCAGCCCGGCGCACGCTCTCGGCCAGACCCAAAGTTCCGCCGATCACAAATGTCAACCGTGCCCCCGATTCGACCCACCAGGCATCCAGCTGGCGGGCGAATGCCTCAGATGTGAAGCTTTCGCCCCTGCTGTCCAGGGCTATGAGCAGCGCTTCGCTGCCAGCTGCCGCCAGCAGGCGGTCTCCTTCCTTCTGCTTGATCTGTTCGATCGCTCCCGGGACGAGGCGTGCCGGGAGTGGTTCGGGTCTGACCGAACGGATCTCGCAGGCAGCGTAAGGTGTGAGGCGGCGAAGGTAGTCGCGGGCGCCCTCCAGGTAGAATGAGCGAAGCGGCCCTACAGTTATGACGCAGATCTTGCCCAGTGTCGCGACCTCCTTCCGATGTCCTGAGCGGGGGATTGTGTCCGAGGTAACAAACGGGAGAGGGGAACCGGTTGCGGTGCAGAAAGTTAAAGCGGCGACTCTCGTTTCTATTTTAACCGGGAGGGTAAAGCATGCCGCGGCCCATAAAGATAAGTGAAGCCGTGGTTCGCCGGCTACCACTGTACCTGCGGGTTCTGGACGATGTGGCGCAGACCCGGGGCATCAAACTCCTTTCCTCGCAGGAATTGGGTGAGCGGGCGGGGGTGACGCCCGCGCTGGTGCGCAAGGATCTCGCCTGGTTTGGCGAATTCGGCAAGCAGGGGGTCGGTTACGACGTTCATTACCTGCGAAATGAGCTGCGCCGCATACTCCATCTCGACAGAGAAGTGCGGATTGCGCTTGTGGGGATGGGAAATTTAGGGGTGGCCCTTGCCCGCTACCATCGCCGGCGTTACTTGAACGAGCCCGACTTTCATCTGCACATCGTCGCCATGTTTGATTCCGACCCGCGCAAAATAGGAGTGTTGGTGGAGGGGGTTCCCGTCTTACCGGTGGCAGAGCTTCCAGGACTGGTGGAGCGTCTAAACATCAAGCTGGCGATTATAGCCGTACCTGCTGAGGCCGCCCAGGGGGTGGCCGACCAGCTGGTTGGCGCCGGTGTCAAGGGAATTCTCAACTTCGCCCCAATGAAATTGAAGGTGCCGGAGGACGTTCATGTAGTTACGGCCGATCTCAGCGCCGAACTGCAATGCCTGGCCTTCTACCTTCAACCGTGAGGACGCACGGGTGAAGCTGAGCCGTACGTCCACCCCCCCATCCTTGTCCTGGCGTCGCTCCACGGGTACTATCAATACAGTACTGAGTACTGGTATTAATGGGTGCGAAGGCAGCTACTCCAGTAAAGAGGTGGAGCCATGGTCCCGATGCTAGGGCAGGGGTACCTCCAGATTGAAAACATGCTCGCCAGCATTGAAAGAGAGCTAGAGGCCACCTTTGCTGCCGAAGATGCCGTTTGTGACCTTGCCAGATACTTGTCACGCGGCGGTGGGAAACGGGTTCGTCCGTTGTTGACACTTCTTTCGGCCCGCCTTTTTGGCGAGGAGCCGGCGGCTGTCTTACCGGTGGCAGTCGCCGCCGAGCTGGTCCATATGGCAACTCTCGTTCACGATGACATTGTGGATGAAGCGCCGCTACGCCGCGGCCACCCCACGATCAACGCCCTCTACGGCAACCAGGTAGCTGTCCTGTCCGGCGATGCCCTGCTGGCACGGGCGTTGCGGTTGCTGGTGGAGAATGCCCCTGCTCCCGTCGTCGTGTTGATGGCGCAGATGGTCTATGACATGTGTGAGGGTGAGGTTGATCAGCACCGCAACAGGTGGAACTGGCACCAAAGCGAGGAGGCCTACTTCCTTCGCATCGAAAAAAAGACCGCTCGCTTCTTTGCTGCCTGTTGCGAAGCAGGAGCCCGGATGGCAGGAGCGACCCCCGAGGAATGGCAGGCCTGCCACGAATACGGACTCAACCTGGGGATGGCCTTCCAGGTAGTGGACGACCTGCTGGATCTCACCGGGAGTTCCGAGAAGATGGGTAAGCCTGTCGGCAGTGACCTGATGGAGGGCTCGATCACCCTGCCGGTGCTCCGTCTGCTGCAGGACGAAGCAGTCCGGGCCCGTCTCTTGCCACAGCTTACTACCGAGCCCCTCACCCGGGAAGTGGTCGACAGAGTGATAGAGGAGGTCCGGCGCAGCGACGCCCTGGAGTACGCGCGGGCGAAAGCCGCGGAGTTTGCTCTCGCCGCCCGGGAGAGGCTAGCCCGCTTACCCGGCAACGAGGCGGCCAGGTTGCTGGATCGTCTGGTAGACCAGGTGCTCGAGCGCCAGGCATAGACCGGGCAGCCACAAACAAGGTCACGAAAAGGAATAAAAGGAGGCAGTTGGGTGAACGAGTTTCAAGGCCAGGTATTCGAAGCTGGGGGCGGCGAGCCACTGCGGCGCAAGCCGGGGCGCCTGCTGCCGTGGGACAGATGGCCGGTCCTGATTGCCGTCCTTCTCGCCCTCTGGCTGCTTCTACCCGGGACGGGGATCTGGTATACAGTACCGGCAGCCGAGCAGGGACGTGTCTATACACTGGGAGCGCCCGGACCGATCGCCGATCCCGGGCTGCACTTCAAGCTTCCTGCACCTATCCAGAGCGTCAGACTTTTTCCCCATACCCGCGTTGACACCGTTCAGGTAGGCTTCCAGACACAGATACCCGCGAGAGGCGACCGGCAACTCACCTACACTTCCCAGGTCGATTACGTGCTCACCCGAGATCAAAACATGATCCATGTCGAGTACGCGGTCCAGTACACCTACCCGGAGTCCTGGAAGCACTGGGAGAACATCGAGGACTTCTCGGCCCTGGTACGGGGCGCAGCTGAGGCCGCGATGCGGGCAACCGTGGCCACCCATACCGTAGACGAAGTACTGACGACCCAGAAAGACATCGTGCAGCAGGAGGCGCAGACGCATCTGCAATCGCTCTTGCGGCAGGTGGACAGCGGCGTGCAGGTCCTCAACGTTCAGCTGCAATCGGTTGTCCCGCCTGAACCGGTAAGAAGTGCTTTCGCCGAGGTGCAGAATGCCATTGAGACCCGGGCCACCCTGGTGAACCAGGCGCAAGCCTACCAGAATGCGCAGCTGGCGGAGGCTCAGGGGAAAGTGGCCGAGATTCTGGCCAAAGCGGAAGCCTATGCGGCTGAACGGATCAACCGGGCCCGGGGTGATGCTGCCCGTTTCACTCAGCTGTACGAGGAGTATCGCAAGTCGCCTGACGTCACGCGCGAGCGGCTCTACAACGAGATGCTGCAGCAGGTGCTGCCCAACGTGAAGGAGATCTACATCACGGACAGTGCGGGCGTCCTGTACCAGCTCAAACTGGATGACAAAGGAGAGTGAGCGACCGGTGCGCCGGTGGGTCCTCTTAGCAATCGTGGCACTGGCGGTGGTGGTCGCAGCAAGCAGCCTGTTTACGCTCAACCCGCGGGAGCAGGCAGTGGTGCTGCAGTTTGGCGAACCGGTACGCGCAGTAACCAGCCCCGGGCCGCATCTGCGCATACCTTTCATTCAAAAAGTGCAGCTACTTCCCAAGACCGTACTTTTCCTGAATGCCGAGCCAGAAGATGCCATCTCTCAGGATAAGCGCACGATCATCGCGGATTACTACGTACTCTGGCGGATCGACAATCCCCTGGAGTTTGTCCGCACCATGGGAACGGTGACGCAGGCGCTCATCCGCCTTGATGATGTAGTCTTCAGTTCGGTTCGCCAGGAAATCAGCCGCACGCCTTTTGATGAGTTGATCGTGGGCCGCAAGGAGCTTACCGACCGGATCGTCCGGGACGCCCAGCCAAAGCTCCAGGCATACGGCATCAAATTGATGGATGTAGAGTTCGTCCGGTTGGAACTGCCTCAAGCCAATCAACAGGCGGTTTTCGACCGGATGCGTTCCGAACGAGATCGTATCGCCCAGCAGGAAAGGGCGACCGGTAATGCCGAGGCAACCCGAATCCGGGCCGAGACCGATCGGCAGGTGGCGGTGATGGTGGCAGAGGCAAACAGGCAGGCGCAGGAGATCATGGGTCGGGCGGATGCAGAAGCGACCCGCATCTACGCCGAAGCGTATGGGAGGGATCCTTCCTTCTACGCCTTCTGGGTGCGCCTGCAAACTCTGCAGCAAGGGCTGAAAGACAAGACAACGCTGGTAATCGACAGGAATGATCCCATTGCCCGCACGCTGATGGGCCAGGACACCCGCGGGCGTTAACTAGCCGTTTGTCTAATCCGGCCGACCAGAGCGTTCCTGGATGCTGGCACGGGAATCCTCCCTCCGGTAGTGTTGACGCAGCTGCCAGAGGTCGAGCACGAATTTGAATGAACAATACTACCAGCTCAATCCCGTGCCGGCCTGCGCCACGTTGGGTATGCTTACCGGCAGCTTCCCCGCGGGTTTGATCCGTCCGAACAGGATGTCCCCCAGGGCAGTCATAGATACGGTGGAGGTCCCATAAGTAGCGATGTAAGTCTTAACTTGCGGGAACTCCATGATGTCATACGGTTCACGCAGGGCGATAACGATGACCGGCTTGCCGAGCTGCAGCAGCTGGTTGACCATATCCACCTGTGAACGGTATTGAGAAGCCCGGTAGGTGCCGACGATGATGAGATCGGCTTGCCGGGCTTGCGCCACTGCTGCCGCGGGGTCAAAGGAACGGACCGGGTAGAGATATTCGGTCACGTTCTTGGCGCCGCTTCGAACCGCCTTACCGAGAGTACTGGATGCTGCACCCAGCTCTTCGACGCCGGTGAGGGTAGTCTCCTGCGGGCCGATGACCAGCACCCGCCCCGTGTACCCGCTCTTCAGGGGTAGCAGGCCCGCGCTGTTGCGTACCACAGTGATGCTGCGGCGAGCGATCTCCAGCCCCACCTCCCTGTTTTCCGCCCGGCCGACGAGCTCATTGACCTTGCCCTGGTCTACCTGGTTTTTCTGGAAGAGTCCCAGGTTGTATTTGGCAAGCAGTACCCGGCGGACGGCCGCGTCTACCCGCTCTTGTTTCACTTCACCTTGTTTAACTGCCTCCACCACCCGTTTGATTGCCCGCACGGCGTCGTACCAATCCTTGGGCCAGGCGATCAACATTACGTCCGCACCGGCCCGCAGCGCCATAACCGCCGCTTCCTCGATTCCGTAAGTCTTGTCAATCGCCCCCATTTCGAGGGCGTCGGTAAAGATCAACCCCGAGAAGCCCATCTCGTTCCGGAGCAGTCCCGTAAGCACCTTTTCCGAAAGAGTGGCCGGCAGGCCGGGTGTACTGTCTATGGACGGAAAGACGATGTGCGCCGTCATGATAGCCTGCACGCCGGCAGCAATTGCTGCCCGGAAGGGAGCTAGCTCCACCGTTTCCAGTCGCTCCCGGGGGTGATTGATCACAGGAAGGCCCACGTGGGAATCGACCGTGGTATCGCCGTGCCCGGGGAAGTGCTTGGCCGTCGCCATTACCCCTGCCTTCTGTAGCCCTTCGATATAGGCGACCGCCAGCCGGCTGACGGCCTGTGGATCCTCTCCCAGTGAACGGATGCCTATAACCGGGTTGCGCGGGTTGTTGTTGACATCAACTACGGGAGCGAAGTTAACGTTGATTCCCACAGTCCGCAGCTCCTGGCCGGTGATCTCCCCCTGGCGACGGGCGAATTCCACCGATCCGGTTGCCCCGAGCGCCATCTGCCCCGGGAATATGGTGGCCTTCGGCCCCAGGCGGTTGACCGTGCCCCCCTCCTGGTCGGCCGCGATCAGAAGGGGAATCCGTGCCCCGCTGGCAGTGGCCGCTTGCTGGAGCTGGTTGGTAAGATATGCCACCTGGGCTGGAGAATCGACGTTCCGCGCGAAGAGAATGACGCCCCCCACATGGTAATCCTCGACTAGCGTGCGGGCCTCGTATCCCATCACTTTGCCGGGGAAGCCGACCATGAAGAGCTGGCCTACTTTCTCCTCGACGGACATCGTTCTTATCAGGCTGTCGACGTAATCGGCCGGGGACTTGCCGTCGGCCGGCTGCCTGGCGGGTGCGGGAGCGGGTGGAGTTGCTCCGCTGCGGTACAGGCGGGCAGCATAAAGAGCAAAACTAGCAGCCAGAGTTACGACTACCGGGACCACCACAAACCGGCGGTTTATCTTTACCGAGCGCACCCGGATTAACCCCCTTGATAGTCTGCCACCTTCTGCACACGTTCTTCGGCACGGGAAGATCTCTTCCTGCCGTACTGCCGCCGTTGCCCCCGGCAGCACGGACCCGTAGTTTTTCCACTCTGTGTCGGCGGCCGGACTGGATTGGTATCATAATACAGGCGACTGCGGAGGAGGTCTTGTATGACGCTGACACCTGCAGGTGTAGAGTCGCTGGTCCGGCCCGCAGAGATAGGGATCTATCTTGACAACAGTGCCACCACCCGTCCCGACCCGACGGTAATCGAGGCGGTGCGGCGGGCGCTCGAGGTCGAGTACGGGAATCCGTCATCTGTTCACCGGCTCGGTACCGCGGCCCGTCGCCTGCTGGACGAGAGCCGCCGGGCCGTTGCGGAGTTGCTCGGCGTCGCTCCGGAAGAGATCATTTTTACTTCCGGAGCAACCGAGGCCAACAACCTGGCCATCTTCGGTCTCGCCCGCCAGTGGCGTTCCCATCGTCCGCCAAAGGATCTCGGCCGCCCGCATGCGATCACCACGGCGGTCGAACACCCCTCTGTGCTGGAACCGTTCCGACGGTTGCAGGAGGAGGGATGGGAGGTGACTTTCCTGCCGGTAAACCGCCACGGCCAGCTCGATCCCGAGCATTTGTCTGACGCCCTGCGGCCGGAGACGGTCTTCATCAGCACCATGTGGGTGAACAATGAGACGGGCGTGATAATGCCCTTATCTGCCATTTACGAGCGGTTGAACCGCTGGCAAGAGAGGTTCGGCCGGCGTCCGCTCTGGCATGTGGACGCGGTGCAGGCGGTCGGTAAACTCCCGACCCGGCCCCGTGATCTTGGCATTGACCTCCTCAGCCTGAGCGGCCACAAGATGCATGGGCCCAAGGGCGTGGGGGCCTTGTACGTCCGCCGGGGTGTGCAACTTTCACCAATGCTCCTTGGGGGTGGCCAGGAAGGGGGGGTGCGGTCCGGAACAGAGAATATCCCCGGTATTGCCGGCTTGGGGGCAGCCTGCCAGCTGGCCGCGCGACGGTTGGCGGGTGATCCCGAAGGCCTGCACCTGCGCAAGCTACGGGATACTCTCTGGCGGTTAATCGAAGAAAGGATCCCGGGAGTTATCCGCCACGGCCCGACGGCGCCGGATATGAGCGCGCCCCATATTCTCAATGTCAGTTTTCCCGGCACCAAGGGAGAGGTACTGGTCCGCTACCTTTCCGAGCGCGGGGTCTTCGTGGCCACGGGGTCGGCCTGTCACAGTCGGCGGCCCGAGCCCAGCCACGTACTGACGGCCATGGGCCTGTCGCTGGATGAGGTGGGATCTTCGATCCGATTCAGCCTGTCCTGGGAGAACGCAGAGGAGGAGATCGTGCAGGCCGCCGCCATTCTCAAGGAAGTGGTGGCCGAAATCCGTGAACTGACCGGCTGGAAGCCGGGGCGCAGTACGGACCTTTGACGACGACGGAGCGGGATGGGGAATGTTGTTCAACAGTATTCTGGTGCGCTACGGAGAGATAGCGCTCAAGGGGAAGAATCGTCCGGAGTTTGAAGGGCAGCTAAAGCGGCAGGTGCAACAGGCACTTGACATGGCCAATGTACCGGTGGACCAGGTGGAGCGGGCGTACGGCCGCATCGTTGTGGATCTCGGCACGGCTCCTCCTGATGCGCTGGCCCGGGCCGTTCAGGCCATGAGCCGTGTCTTTGGTATAGTCTCTTTCTCGCCTGCGGTGCGGCTTCCGGTAGAGCTGGAGAATCCCCTGGAGGGAGTGGCTGAAGCCGCCTGGGCTCTCGTTCAAGAAGAGATCGGGATGGGGTCGCCTGGGAGTTTGGCCGGGAGAAGGCCGCGATCCTTCAAAGTTGATGCCCGACGTGCCTACAAGCGGTTTCCCATGAGCTCCCTTGAGATCAACCGGGAGCTGGGGGCCGCCCTGTTGCGCCGGGGAATCGGTCTGCCGGTGGAAGTCCACAATCCGGATCTTACGGTTTCGGTGGAAGTGCGGCAGGAAGGTATCTACGTCTCGACGCGGGAGTACCCCGGTCCCGGGGGATTGCCGTACGGCGTGACCGGTAAAGCGGTGCTGCTTCTGTCGGGTGGGATCGACTCGCCGGTGGCCGGCTGGATGAGCATGCGTCGCGGGATCGAGGTCGTTGGGCTCCACTTCCACTCGTATCCTTTCACCAGTGAGGAAGCCCTACGGAAGGCGGAGGACCTGGGGCGGGTGCTGGCCCGGTGGGCCGGCGGTAAGTTCAGGCTGCGGGTATGCCACTTCACTGAGGTTCAGAAGGCGATTCAGCGGCATGTGCCGGAAGAGCTTCGTATTACGATCATGCGGCGCATGATGTTTCGTATTGCAGAGAGGATCGCCGCCCAGGAAGAGGCTCTGGCGCTGATCACGGGCGAGAACGTTGCCCAGGTGGCGAGTCAGACCCTGGAGAGTCTGGGAGTGATCGAGGCGGTGACGCAGATGCCGGTGTTGCGCCCGCTGGCGATGTTCGACAAGATGGAGACCATAGCCAAAGCCAAAGAGATTGGTACCTACGAGATCTCTATCCGCCCGTACGAGGACTGTTGCACCATATTCACACCGGTTCATCCCAAAACCAGGCCCAGGTTGGCCGAAGCCGAGGCGGCCGAGGAAGCGCTGGCCGCTTCTGTTGACATCGAGCAGTTGCTGGCGGCTGCCGTGGACTCCACCGCCTCGACCGAGCTTGAACCGCTTCCTGAATGAGATGCATCTTATTTCAGCCACCGGCTAAGGGACGAGCCGCTCGTCATCTGCCGTTCCCACCAGCGGGCGAGCGGCCAGCCGAGGCCATAAACGGCCAGGGCTTCGCCGATGCCGACGGTAAGGACCGTGGGCCAGTAGGGTACGTGCAGGATCAGTGGAGCCAGGTACAGGCTGACCAGGAAAGCGTTGAGCACGACAGGGGCGGCCAGGGCTAAGAGGCGCCGCCGGCGCAAGAGCCAGGTTAGTATCGCGGCCAGGCCGGTGATGGCGCTGCCGGCGAATATATCCCACGGCCCGTAACCGCCCAGGATGTTAGCCAGCATGCAACCGATCCAGAGCCCGGGAATGGCTTCCGGGTAGAAGAGGGGCATGACGGTAAGGGCTTCCGCCACCCGCAGCTGGATCGGTCCGAAACTCGCAAAGGCGAAGGCAAAGACCAGGACCACGTACGCGGCCGCGATCACCCCGCCCCGGGCGAGACGGAGCGTGAGGGGCCGGTGGCGCGGAGAAGGCGAAGATTGCAAAGTTTCGGATGTTTGCCAAGAGCCCACCTGGGTAATCACCTTCCACTGATTTTGACGGGAGGAAACTTTACCTCCGAAGAGAATAGGCACTATGGATATTATCCCCTGGGGGCTATCATGAAAAGGAGGTTAGAGAGGATGGCGGTTTTCCGGCGGTGGACCACAGTTGCCTTCTGCCTTGTGATTATAGGCTTTCTTGCTATTGTCGGATTCGCCGGGATGGCCGAAGCGGCCAAGGTCCAGGTGACGTACTGGACCCCCGGTACCGGCAACCAGACCTACAGAACCGCCCAGGAGGGCCTGGAAGCACTGTTCGAAAAGCGGTACCCCGACATCGATGTTAAGATCGAGTATGTCCCGTCGGACATTGACCAGAAGCTGACCATTGCCCTGGCATCGGGTACGGAACCAGACTTGGTCACTTTGCCCACTCGTTCCGCCCCTAAGTATATAGCTCAAGGTTTGTTAGCTCCCATAGACTTTTCCGCTATAGGGGTCAAGAACGAAGATGGATTCCTCAAGCTGTTCATCCCGGGTATGCGCGGAATACTGCGTTCTATGGGAGATTATTACTTCTTCCCCACAGAAGTCAGCGTCTTTGGCCTGTGGTACAACGAGGACATGCTGACCAAGGCTGGCCTGGAACGGCCTGGCGCCACCTGGCAACAACTCGCGCAACAGAGCCTGAAGTTCATCCAGCGAGACCCCAGCGGCAAGTGGACCCAGTGGGGCTTGATGGTCATGCGGGGTTGGATCTGGCCGTACTTTACTTGGCTGACCTTTGCCCGGCAGGCAGGCGGTGACTGGATTACCCCCGATGGCCAGCCCGGGTTCCTTGACCCCCGGGTTGTGGAGGCGATCCAGTATTATCAGGACCTCTACCTGCGTTACCGCGTGCTTGATCCGTCGCCCTCGCTGGACGTGGAGGGCACGATCTTCCCCAGCGGCAAGGCTGCCTTCGTTGTCGGTGTCTCCTATCAGTTGCAAAACTGGAAGCAGGCTAAGGTACCGTTTGAAGTGAAGAGTGCACCGCATCCATACCTCGAGGGCGGCCGTAGGTCTACCGTGGCATACGGGTACGGCAACTTTGTAGTTGCCACCTCCAAACACAAGAAGGAGGCCTGGCAGGTAGCGAAGTTCTTCACGGTGGACAATGCTGAGAACTGGTTCACCAAGGCGGGTCTCTTCCTGCCCGGCGCCGGCGACTGGATTGACGAGCTTGTCAAGAGAGAGCCGAACATAATACCCTTCCTGCAGGAGCTGCCCTACGCGCAGCTGGAGATTGTCCACCCGATGTACAGCGATATCCGTTCGGCCATCGCAGCCGCCGACCGTGACCTGATTGCTGGCAAGAGTACGCGAGAGGTTCTCAGCACCCTCAACGACAAGCTGAAGAACATTCTGGCCCAGTCGGCCAAGAAGTAGTTGTCCGTACCGTTCTCACCTGGCACATACGGGGGTGTGCGGACCAAACCGGAGAGTCTGGGGGTTTGGCTGCACACCCCTTGTGCATATCTGGGACATGGCCCGCACGGCCTGTGATACAGTGAGTCTGGGAGATCAAGGACAGTTGAGAGGGAAGGAGCAGCTCGATGGCGATAGAGCAGGCGGGTGCGAGCGGAGAGATAATTAGGCCCCGGCCCATTGGCGAGGTGGCGGCCCAGCTGGGGCTGACAGAGGAGGATCTGGAGTATTACGGCCCCTACAAAGCCAAGGTGAGCCTGGCAGCTTGTCAGAGGCTAGAGAGGGAGGCTCCGCCGGCAGGCAAGCTGATCTACGTCACGGCCATAACTCCCACCCCTGCAGGCGAGGGGAAGACCACGACGGCGATCGGGCTGACCCAGGCCCTGGGCAGAATGGGGAAGAAGGTGGCGCTCTGCCTGCGTGAGCCGTCGCTGGGGCCTACCTTTGGCGTGAAGGGAGGAGCTACCGGCGGCGGTAAGGCGCAGGTGATTCCGGCGGAGGAGATCAACCTTCATTTCACCGGTGACATCCACGCCGTTGGCACGGCTCACAACCTGCTGGCGGCCATAATCGACAACCATATCCACCAGGGAAACCGTCTGCGTATCGATCCGAAGCGAGTCCTGTGGCGGCGCGTGATGGACATTAATGACCGCCAGCTCCGGCGAATCGTGGTGGGATTGGGCGGGGTTGGAGACGGCGTGATACGGGAGACCGGCTTTGACATTACGGTAGCCTCAGAAGTCATGGCCATTCTCTGCCTTTCCCGCGACCTTGTCGACTTGCAGGAGCGGCTGGGACGGATGCTGGTCGCCTACACCTGCGACGGCGAGCCGGTGTACGCCCGTGATCTGCGCGTAACCGGGGCCATGGCTGCACTCTTGCGGGATGCCATCAAGCCCAATCTGGTGCAGACGCTTGAGGGACAACCCGCCTTCATTCACGGAGGTCCTTTTGCCAACATCGCCCATGGCAACAACAGTATTATCGCTACAGGTCTGGCACTGCGTTTGGCCGACTATGTCGTGACAGAAGGCGGTTTCGCCTCTGACCTGGGAGCGGAGAAATTCTTTGACATTGTAGCTCCAAAGACCGGTTTTCGGCCGGAGGTCGCGGTGCTGGTGGCGTCCGTGCGGGCCTTGCACCATCACGGGGGTGCGGGCCGAAGCAACCTGGGCGAACCCGACCTCAAGGCGTTGCAAAAAGGCTTTGCCAACCTGGACAAACACGTAGAAAACCTGCGCAAGTACGGTTTGCCAGTCGTAGTGGCGATCAACCGGTTCCCCACGGATACCCAGGAGGAACTGGAGGCGGTACGCCGCCATTGCGAAGAAGAGCTCGGAGTAGCCGCGGCCATCTCCGAAGTGGTGGCCCGCGGTGGTGAAGGCGGCCTGGCGCTGGCGGAGAGCGTGCTTGCTCAAATCGGCCGGGGCCATTTTCAACCGCTCTTTGCTCCTGATCTGCCCGTTCGGGAGAAACTGGAGAGGCTGGCCCGGGAGATCTACGGCGCTGACGGAGTGGATTATCTCCCCGCCGCCGAGCACGAGCTGGATAAACTGGCCCGTCTCGGCTATGACCGCCTGCCGGTCTGCGTGGCCAAAACCCAGTCTTCGCTCTCAGACAACCCAAGGCTCCGGGGAGCGCCGCGGGGATGGCGGCTGACGGTACGGGAAGTGAGGGCCTCGCTGGGTGCTGGCTTCATTGTGGCTCTTGCAGGCGATATTCTTACCATGCCCGGGCTTCCGCCCGAGCCGGCTGCTGAACGAGTACAGGTGACGCCGGACGGGAGGATCCTGGGAGTATATTGAAACTGGTAGCTGGTCGCTGTCTCCAGGGCAAGGTAAAAGCAGATGAAAGGAGTCTGGTTGCGCGGCAATGGCTGTTGAACGGACACTTATCATTGTCAAACCGGAAGGGGTCTCCCGCGGCCTCGTAGGTGAGGTAATCTCTCGTTTTGAACGCAAAGGGCTGCGTTTGGTGGCATTGCGCATGGGGAGGGTGAGCGAGGAGGTAGCACGCGTCCACTACGGGCATCACGCTGACAAACCCTTCTTCCCCGCCCTGGTCGAAGCGATCACGGCAGGGCCGGTGGTCTTTGCCGTCTTTGAGGGTGAGAATGCCATCCGTATTGGCCGTATCCTGATCGGTGCTACCAACCCCCTGGAAGCTCTGCCCGGGACGATTCGGGGGGACTTCGCCCTCGACTCGCTGCACAATATCGTCCATGCGTCTGATGCCCCCGAGACGGCTGCAGCCGAAATCCAGCGTTTCTTTGGGGAAGAGTTGTGACTCTCGTCTGCCGGCAGCCGGTTGCTTAGCGGCCGGTGGTTGCCGCGCGGCAAAACGGTGGCGTGCGGCAGGGTGCAGGTGCTCGACCCTCTTGTTGAACAGGCACCTGCACCCGCCCGTTTCATTTCAACGCCTGGGGTTTCCGGGATGGGCTGTTCTTGCTTCCTCTTCAAGTACGGCAATGTAGGGCAGATGTCGATAATCCTCGTGCCAGTCTAGTCCGTACCCTACCACAAACTTGTCGGGGATCTGGAACCCGGTGTAGCGTATGGGCAGATCCACCAGCCGGCGGGCGCGGTTGTCTAGCAGCGTGCAGACATAAAGGCTTTTCGGCTGTCGCCGTTCGAGATAGTGCAGCAAGTAACTGAGAGTCAGACCTGTATCGATGATATCCTCCACCATGAGCACGTCCCGGCCCGTTATGTTTATATCCAGGTCCTTGGTTATCCGGACGATACCGGTAGTGTCCGAGACCTCGCCGTAGCGCGAGATGGCGAGAAGATCGAGATGGATGGGAATGCTGATCTCTCGCGTGAGATCGGCGAGAAAGTAGAGTGCCCCCCGCAAGACGCTGATCAGCACCGGTGTTGTATGCGCGTAATCGGCGCTGATCTGGGCGCCCAGCTCCTGACAGCGTACCGCCAACTCTTCCTGAGTGATCAGTATAGGTCCGGGTGAACGCAACCCACTCTCCACCTCCTCACTCAGTTTGCTCTTCTCTCACTCTGCCTCCGCTTTGGGCCGGTCTTCCTGGGGCTGCGCTCCCAGCTTGCGCAGGAGCATCCGATAATCGCGGCTGTAGAAAACCTTAATGTTGATCTGCGGGTAAAGCTCCCGCAGCTGCCGGATCTTCCGATTCTTCCGGGTGACCAGCGATTGCCGCATCGTGGTCAGCTCCACGAACATGTTGAGGTCCGGCAGATAGAAGTCAGGAGTGAAAGCCTCGAGAACGCGGCCATCCTCGGACCACTCAAGGGGGAAGGTGACCGGTTCGTATTCCCACCGCACCCGATAGAAGTCGAGCACTCGCGCAAACTGGGCCTCGCTGGGGTGGGCAAAGATGATCTTGCCCTGGTTGTCGTAGGTCGGTTTGTGCGGCCACGGGAAGACGGGGGGAGCAGGCAGACCTGCCGCCACGCGGGCGGTGACGGCGGCGGTGGCCGCCTGCAGAGCCCGAAGCCTCCCGTCGCCCGGCGCCCTGTTGCCTGCCCCTTCCGAACCTGACGCCGAACCTGACGGTGTTGCTGGCGCGGTCGCCACTACCCCTGCTGTGCCCCCGGCCTCGGCCGCAACCGGCGTCGGGGCGGAAGCCGGAGCGGGAGCGGGTGCGGGTGCGGGAGGCCCATCGCCGGAGCTTGGAACCGTCGTTCCCACGACCATCTCCGCTGTTGCCTGGTCTCCCATCGCGGCGCAGGCCTTAAGCGAACGGGTCAGAGTCAGAAGCAACTGCAGGGCCTCTTCCAGCGGTACGCGTCCGGTGTTGATGATCACATGGTAGAGGGTAGGATCGTCCACCTCGATCCCGTATCGATAGCGCAGGAAATCCGCTCTTTCGCGGTCGATCTTGTTGATTCGCTCACGGGCCTCCTCCTGGCTGATCTCAAGCTCGCGGGCCAGCCTGGAGACCCGGGCCGCCAGCGGTGCAACGACCCGCACGTGCAGAGCCTCTTGCATCTCCGCATAGAGTTTCTGGCCGCCACGTCCGACGACAACCAGATCGTGACGGGCGGCGAGCTCCCGGAGGGCTAGTTCCACCAGCTCGTCCACGTCGTCGCGCGCGTGCACAAGATGCTCGAGAAAAGAAGGAGGTCGCTCTTCGAGCAACCGCACTCGTCCGGGATGGCGGAGTTTTTCTCCCAAAAGAAAAAGGATCTTCGGTTTGTCGATCAGCAGGTACCCGGTCTCTTCGGAGAGCTTGCGCGCAAGCCAATCTCCCCCGCTACCCAGCTGGCGGGAGATGGTGACTACTGCCACCCGGCAAATCCCCCTTTGCAACAAAAAAGTTATAGGAAACCAGAGAAACTCCTGCCTGGCGGTGGCACTTTCCAGCGCCCTGCACGGCGGTTCCGGGGGTTCCGGGGGTCCGCAGGAGGACCGGGTCTGCCAGTATGCTGCTGGCCTCTGCGATGCCGGTTGTCAGAGGGTTGTCGGGTATTCCCGCCTCGACAGCGGCTCGCTGACGATCAACCCTTCGCCGGTGATGGTCTCCCTGGCCTCACCCTCGATCAGGATCCGCACCCGGTCGGCAATCTCCGGAAACTGGGTGGCCGTATATAGTAACTGAGCAACGCGGGCACGGACGCTGAGGCTGCCGCCGCCGGACTCGAAAGCTGCGGACAGGTCGACGAAGGCAATACCCCTGTTTACCCGCAGGTTCCGCAACCGGGTGCCGGCAGGAATCTCGCTATGCAATCCGCGGGCGCGTTCCTGTGGGGTTGGGCCCGCGAGCAGGGCCTCGATAGCCGCCCGCAGCCGGTCTACTGTGGGTGTGGTCTCCGGGTTGCTTCTCTTATCTGGCTGAGACTCCAGCGTTCTTTGCACCTCTTCCAGGTGTACCTGGTTGGTGTCAGGGTCATAGCGGAGAAAGTAGAGGGCGACGGTTACGGGTCTGTGCCCGGGGGCGAGGCGATCACCGCGGAAAAACCAGACAACGGCGGCGATCAGTATGGCTGCGGCAAGAATAACCAACCATCCACGTTTGATCATGTGTGCGGCGGTATCTCTTCGGATACCGCCTGTCCTCCTTCCGGTCATTGATTGTGGCAGTAGTCGCTCATTAGCATCTCTGGAAACATCTGCGGCTAAACTCGGGAAGGAAAGGCCCCGGCCCGACTAGAAGAGTGTGCCCGGTGTTCGGCACGGGCAGTTCGAGAGGCAGGTGATTCCCTTTGGGTATCTGGCCCGGCGGTCCTGGAGGTGGCGGTGGTTTCTTCAACGTCCGTCGGTTCAGCACCGAGGTCCCTCGCTTGTCTCGTCCTTTCTCATATTATCTGCGGCGTACCCTCTCCCTTTTTCGGCCTTACTGGTTGCGCTTGCTCGTCATCTTCCTCACTATTCTTGTCAATGTGGGTCTGGGTACGCTACCTCCTTTGATCTGGGCATTTGTCATCGACCGCGCCATACCGGAAGCCAACTTTCACCTGCTACTGTTACTGGTCATGGCTGCCATCGGTATCGCCGTGCTGGGCGGTCTTGTGGGTGTCGCTCAGAACTACCTTACCACCTGGATCGCCCAGCGTATCATCTACGACTTGCGGGGCCAGCTCTTCCACAAACTGCAACGCATGTCCCTGAGGTTTTTCACTGAGTCACGCACGGGTGAGATCATGTCGCGTGTCACCAGTGACGTAGCAGGCATTGAAGGCGCGATCTCCGGGACCCTCGTCGCCGTCGTCACCAACCTTCTTACCGTTGGTTGGACCCTCAGCGTGTTATTTGCCTGGCATTGGAAGCTGGCTCTGGTCGCCGTTGCCATTCTGCCCCTGTTTGTTTTTCCCACGCGCAAGGTGGGGGCGTTTCGCTGGCGGGTGACCAGCTTGGCCCAGCAGCGCCTGGCCGAACTCAACAGCCTGATCCAGGAGGCGCTCTCCGTCAGCGGCCATCTCGTCATCCAGGCCTTTGCCCGCGAGCCGGAGGTCGAGGAACGCTTCAGCCGTCTCAGCCGGGACCTGATGATTCTCAATATCCGTTCACGGCTGGCGGGCCGCTGGTTTTTCGCGGTATTGGGACTTTTTGGGACCCTGGGTCCGGCCATCATCTATCTCATCGGCGGCCGGATGGTTATGCGAGGGGAGCTGACCATCGGGGCGCTGGTCGCCTTCGTCTCCTACCTCGGACGTCTGTACGGTCCCAGTTCCTCCCTGGCCAACGTGCATGTGGACCTGATGAGTGCCATGGCCCTGTTTGAACGGATCTACCAGTACCTTGACCTGCAGCCGGAGGTTAGCGATGGTCCGGTGGTGCTGGGGACGCTGCGGGGAGAGATCCAGTTCGACAACGTCACCTTCGGCTATCAGCCCGACCAACCGGTACTGCGGGGGGTCAGCTTCACGGCGGCGCCCGGGCAACTTGTGGCTCTTGTCGGGCCGAGCGGCTCCGGGAAGACCACCATCACCTACCTCGTCCAGCGTCTCTTTGACCCGCAACAGGGTCGGGTGCTCATCGACGGCATCGACTTGCGCCAGGTAAACCTTGCCTCTTTGCGCCGGCAGATCGGTGTGGTAACGCAGGAGACCTTCCTGTTTCATGCCACCATCCGGGAGAATCTGCTCTACGGCAAGCCTGACGCTTCCGACGCGGAGCTTGAGACCGCGCTCCGACTCGCCAACATCTGGGAGTTGGTGCAGAGGCTTCCGGACAAGCTGGATACGATAGTGGGTGAACGGGGCTTCAAGCTCTCTGGCGGCGAAAAACAACGCCTGGCCATTGCCCGGGCGATCCTTGCCGATCCCCGTATCTTGATCCTGGATGAGGCCACCTCTTCTCTCGACTCGGAATCCGAGGCTCTCATCCAGCAGGCGCTGGAGCGGCTGATGCCGGGTCGCACCAGTCTTGTCATCGCCCACCGCCTGTCGACCATCCTTAAGGCCGACCTGATTCTGGTGGTGAACAACGGGATGATTGTGCAGCAGGGAACGCACGCACAGCTTTTGGCCGAAGGCGGGCTCTACCGCCGCCTCTACGAAGAGCAGTTTCGACCGGGCCTGGAGCTCCTGGCGGAGTAGCGGCCACTAACCCTGGCCTGTACAGGTCGTGCGGGCCCGGCGGGCCCGGGCCCAGCTCCTAGGTCCTCCGTCCGGGCGAGCGGCTGCATTGCCCGGCGCCCGGGCCCGCCAGGCAGCGTCAAAGCTTATACCCGAACCTGCGGAGCAGGTCGTGGCGGGCCTGCTTATCCTCAGGTCCCTCCACGCCGAGGGGCGCTGCTCCGTCGATCACTCCCAGGATGCCACGCCCCTGCTCAGTTGCGGCCACCACCACCTGCACAGGGTTGGCGCTGGCGCAAAAGAGCGAGACCACTTCCGGCACGTTACGGATGGCGGGGATGATGTTGATCGGGTAACCATTCTCGATAAAGATGATGAAAGAATGGCCGGCACCGATCCTCCTGGCGTTGCTGACTGCGAGGTCGATCAATTTCTCGTCATTGCCCGCAAAGCGCACAAGCCGCGGCCCCGACGCCTCGCAGAAAGCGATCCCGAAGCGTATCTGTGCGCTAGTATTGACTATCGCCTCGTACAGATCTTCTACAGTCTTAATGAAGTGAGCCTGACCCAGGATAAAATTGGTATCAGCCGGTTTCTCTATGGGTACGATCTCCAGCTTAACTCCTTCCGCCATCTTCCCGACTCCTTTCGCCATTTTCCCGCCGGCTCTTGCGCAGCAGGTGACCTCCTGGCCAGACCAGCAGCACGCCGACCGCCAGGCGGACCAGGGCCTCTACCTTGAGCTCCCCGGGTGTGAGTGACGTGTCGCCGGTGATGCTTCCGCCTCCGCCGATAAGGAACTGCCAGGGTGCGGTGGCTACCGTACCATAGAATGTCAGGGCCAGGCCGTTGACCAGCTGCATCAAACCGACCAGCAGTAGCACGGCCGCGAACCCGTAACGCAGCAGCCATCCGATACGGTCCCGGGCAGGATTGCCGGCCGCAGCGGCTCTTGCCTGCTCGCCCTCTGTCTTCGCCTTTGCCGCCTTTTGCGATGATTCGGTAGCCCCGGTCATATGTTTGCCGCCTTTCCCGGCCGGTCCACCAGGCCGCCGGTCATTGGGGTCCGCTTGACTCTGCTCTGCCATCCATATCGTTGCCCACCGCAGTTATCGCCGCCAGGGCCTGTACCAGCATCTCCTCCGGGACAGCTCCCTCGAGGAATTGCCGGTCGTTGATGACGGTGCGAGGCACTCCCATTACCCCGTACTGCTCGGCCAGCTCCGGGAACTCCATGGCCTCGATCATGTCTGCCCGCACCATATCACTCTCCAGCGCCAGCTGGTGGGCGAGGCGGACGGCCTGCGGACAGTACGGGCAGGTGGGGGTGACGAAGACCTGCAGATGGAGAGGTTGCTGTAGCGAGCGCAAAAAGTCGCGCGTCGCCTCCTGCAGCCGTCCCGCACCCCGCGCCACATCCAGAATGTCCTCTATCAGCGTGCTGAACTCATACCCGGACGGGATCCCAAAGAAGCGGATGCGGGTATCCGTACCATCTCCCTTGAGCAGAACCAGAGCCGGAACCTTATCTATAGCGTATTGCCGGGCACGCTCCGGATCTACCTTCCAATCTACCACTTCCAGGGAGAGTTGGGGAGAGAGTTCGACCACTTCCTCCAGGAGCTGCTGCATCTCCCGGCAATACTGGCAGCGCGACCGCTCCTCGCCCGGGATGATAAGCGGGGACGGTTTTTGAACGAAGAGCAAAAGCTTCACGGGGCCGACCAGCTCTTGAAGCCGCGTCCGGACCGCTTGCCGGTCCTGTTCCCGCAAGAGAGGCATCTGTTTCCCCCTCCTTCAGCTCAGGCGGATCATAAGATCGGTAGCCTTCTTGAGCGCTTCGTCCATGTCCATGTTCTCCGCGAGGCACTGCTCTAGGTGTCCACCGATCAGTTGCATTGCCACGCGCGCAATGGCCTCCCGCATCGCAACCAGCTGGGTGACGATCTCTTCACAAGGTCTGCCCTCCTGCAGCATTCGCTGCACGCCGCGCGCCTGGCCCTCCACCCTTTTCATCCGGTCAATAAGGCGTTCCACCTCGAGCCGGCTGCTCGTCATCGGCAACCTCTTCCTTCCGAGGATTCTCGGCTTCGTGTAAACAAATACCCGGTCGGGCGGCAAATACCCCGGAGGGTATCGGCCGCCCGACTCGTTTATAACATACCCGCAGTCGGCTCGACAAGAGAAAGCACGCATCATCCCAGTACCCGCACGGCGTTGTCGTGATAGAGAGAGTGCAGTACATCGGCCGGCAAGTCGAGCCCCCGTATCATGGGGGTGCCTTCGCAGTCCGGGTCGGGGATGGGAGAGGGGCAAACAACATCGGTTTCCCAGAAGAGCTGGTGTACCCAGTAGCGGGAGAGGTAGTGATCGAGGGGCAGTCCGGGCCGGACCACCAGGTCGGTGCCAAAAAGCAGGCGCTCGCGCCAGCGGATGAAGAAATCCCGGGCCGCTTCCCTTTGTTTGCCCAGCTCTCGTACCAGCCACTTGGTCGCGCTCGTATCGAGATACAGATTTGGGTAGGAGGACAGCAACTGCTCGAGATGGTCCAGATGCTCAGGATCGCCGCCCAGGTGGGCCAGGATGATCTTGAGCGCCGGGTAACGGGCGAGAACATTCTCCGCCTGGCGATAAGTCTCTTCCTTGGTTTCGTAAACCGTCCGATCCGAGTAGTACTTCACCCACCAGATATCCGGATCAGCGATGTGAATCAGCGCTACGAGACCCAGTTCACCCATGCGGGCAAAGATCGGAGCAAGCCGGGGATCATCCAGCTTCATCCCGGTTTCCACATTGAACGACGGTTTGAACCACAGCTTGACCACCTTCAGCCCCGCTGCCGCCCCCCGTTCCAGCAAAGCCAGGTTCTCCCGTACAAACCGCTCCGGGTCATGCCTGTTGTCGTACACCAGGGTAGCGGCCATCACCAGTGCGTCCGGGTACTCCTCCTTAAGCGAGAGGCAGTCGTCTAACGTGGCGATCCCGACCAGCCGTGCCACCCCGTAATGCTGGGCTGCTTCCACCAGGAGCCGGGTTTCGGGTAGGCGGCGGACGTGCGTATGCACGTCAATGATAGGAACCGCCACCTTCCTGGGTGGCGGCGTGCTGAAGAGTACGGAAGGATCAACCGGCACTGCTGCCGTCCTCCTCCGGCAATCCCAACACCCGGCGTATTCTCCGCTCCACAATCTTCAGCCCGCGATCACCGGCCTGGAAGTGGCGGAGTTTCCCCTCGCTGTCAAATACGTAAAAGGCCGGTACATACTCGTTGCTGAACGCCTTCTTGATGGCGTGGGTGTTGTCGACGACGACCGGCTGCGTTATGCCGAGCTTCTCCACGAGCTCCTTCACCTTCTCCACATCGGTATCCTCCGGCCCGCGCGGCATGTGTACTGCTACCACCTGTAAGCCGGCCGGCCCGTAGCGGTCACGCCAGGCGTTTACTGCCGGCATGGTCTCCTTGCAGAGGTGGCAACTGATCGACCAGAAATGTATCAAAGCCGGGTGCCCGACCAGCTCCTCGCTCTGCAGCGGTCCGCCGTTGAGCCACTCCGTTCCGCCCGCGAGAGAGGGAAGGGGGGTGTTGAGGTGCAATGGCATGGTAACTCCTCCCTTGCTGTCTAAGTGTAATATTACACGAACTGGATAGACGCAAGAGAAAGCAACGCCCGGAGCCGCCTGCCGACTGGCTGCTCCGGACGCTCCCTGTTGCATCGGTTATGCTCCGGCGACTTCTCTTTTTGCTTATGGCTTGATGAAAGCCTGCCCGGGCTCCCAGTTGGCGCCGCAGAGCTCGCCGGTCTGAAGCGCCTGCAGCACCCGCAGTGTCTCGTCGACGGACCGCCCTACGTTAAGCTCGTGAACCACCTGATACCGGATCTTGCCTTCCGGATCGATGATAAAGAGCCCACGCAGCGCAATACCCTCGTCTTCGAGAAGCACACCGTATGCCCGCGAAACCCTCTTGGTGATATCGGAGGCAAGCGGGAACTTCAAGCCGCCAAGCCCGTTCTGCTCGCGCGGGGTGTTGATCCAGGCACGATGGCTGTAGACACTGTCGGTGCTGACGCCCAGAATCTCCGCCCCCAGCTCCTTAAACTCCTCATAGCGATCATTCATCGCCAGAATCTCGGTGGGACAGACGAAGGTGAAATCGAGCGGGTAGAAGAAGAGTACCAGCCACTTGCCACGGTAGTCACTAAGCCGCACAGGTTCGTCAAGAGTGTCCAGATTCTTTGTGCTGGGCATCTCAAAGTAGGGTGCAGGTGATCCAACCAACGGCATCTTGCAAGACCCTCCTCGACCGTACTTCTTTGCGTCGTTCGCTGGCAACGGTTCATCGGTGGGCACTCCCCGGTAGCCTGCCCTTCCTGAGGCCGACCTCGGGTAGCAAGCGGGGTTGCCGGTAAGTGTAGTGTGAACCGTTTCCAGGTTGGATTATATATTACGAACCATTATTGTCAAGCGGGCCGGTCGAGAAAAGTATGTGGAGAGTAAGCTTTGCTGCTTGTGGCAGGAAGTACCTGTGTACGGAGAGTGAGGAGGGGGGAGCTTAGAGTCGATACGCCCGACACCGGGCATGGGAGACTGCCAAGGGACTGGAGGGATTAGCCATGGCTGATATTGACGTCTCGTGGGATCAATGGAAGGTCGGCCTCAAACAGGCCCTGGAGATGGGCAAGAAGGCAGGCCTCTCCGACCAGCAGATCGTCGACAAAGCGGCTCAGATCGGCGATTTTCTGGCCCGGAATGTGGATCCCAGCAATCCGCAGAACAGGTTGCTCAAGGAGCTGTGGACTTCCGCCAACGAGCAGGAACAAAAAGCGATTGCCAGCGCAGTGGTAAAGATGCTGGAAAGCTGAAGATAAAAAAAGACACCAACCCCGTAGCCCCGCTGTCTAGCCCGGACGTTGCGGGGCTGGCACTCCTTAAGATGGTCTGCCGACCCTACCGGCGGAAGTCGACCTCGTCCTTCTCCTGCAATTCCTGGCCGATCTCTGCCAGGCGCTGCTTCAACTTATTCCGCTCCTCCCAGTACCAGGGCTGGGCCGAGATGTATGCCCTGTCCACCCAGATACCGTCCTTTTCCACGCGAACTGCTTTGAGCGGATGCCATCCGTGCGCAGGGCTCTGCGTCTGTCCGCCATCATTGATCAAAACGGTCTTGGGAGTCTCCCGTACCACTCTGTAGCCAAGGACGGCTGGAAACCAAAGGACATATTTCCTAACCGCCATTACATGATCCACCTTCCCCCGGTACTTGCCCTGCTTTCATTTTATAACTTCAACACGAGGATTGAGATCCCTCCTTCGGTATTACCCACCTCCTCTTCACTCCTATATATTTTAGGCAGGCTCACCAGGTTCCCCCATCCGGTGCGGAAAAGCGAGGTGAAGTCGGATGTGGCCCCTGACCCTCGCACTGCTGATTCTGCTTGGCTTCTTCCTGCTGGTAAGTGAGATCGGCTACTGGACGGGAGTCTGCGGGCGGCGCCTGTTGCGGGCATGGCGGGACCGGATGGACAGCCGCCCGGTGGGCGAGGGGGCGGTGCTGGTCGTATTGCTGGGGTTGATCGGGCTGGGGTTCACAATCCTGGTCCGCTTGCTTACTCTCCCCCCTTGGGGAGAGAGTCCGGACGCTCCGCTACAGGCGCCTCCAGGATCTATTGGACAGCTGGCAGCCCTTTTCGCCCGAGAATTGCCGGTCCGCAAGGTACTGCTCCTCACTTTGGCCTTCGGACTGCTGGCCATAGCGGGGCTGGTGGTGCTGGAGCGGGTAGCCGGCCGCTGGCTGACGGGTCTGGCACATCGCTGGGTGGTTGGCCCGCTGGACCGGTGGGTGACAAGCCTGGAAGAAAGGTGGCTTGCGGGCCGGCGGATGCCCGGCCGGGAACCGGACGAGCCCGGGGACGGCCGGACATCCGCCGGCCCGTTTCACCAGCCCGGCCCGCCTCGCTGACCGGATCAGTGCGGCCCGGCCTGCTCTAGGAAGCTGCTCTTACCACATGGAACGGATCTTTGCCCGTCCCCGCAGCTGCCTCTCGACCGCCAGGGCAGCCAGGACTCCGTCGGCTGCGGCCAGGACGGCCTGCCGCACTTTCTTGCAAGTCAGATCACCGACGGCGAAGACGCCGGGCAGCGAAGTCTCGTACTCCTCGTTCACCCGGACACAACCGTCGGCGGTGAGGGCCGGGAGCGCAGTGCCCTGGAAGAAGTCCAGTATGGGGCGATTGCCCTGCAGATATATGAAGACGCCTTTGACCGGCAGGAATTCCTCCTGCCCCCGGGAAGCGGGAGAAGCGATGCGGACCCCTTCCACCCGTTTGTCCCCGACTATTTCGAGAATGCGCACCTTCTCCCGCCAGACCACCCGGGGATGAGACTTCAATTCCGCCACCAGTTCGCCGGGAGCCCGCAAGGTACTCCCCCTGGCCAGGAAGTGCACTGGCCGCGCGAAGCGGGTGAGAAAGAGCGCTTCCTCTACCGCCTCCTCGGTGTCACCGACCACAGCAACCGGTTGATCGGTGAAGAAGGCACCGTCACAGGTGGCACAGTAGCTGACGCCTCGGCCAAGCAGCCGTTCCTCCCCGGGAAGACTGGCTTTGCGGCCCATGGCGCCGCTCGCGACGATCAGCCGGTCGGCGTACAAGGTCTGCCGGGTAGTGATCACTTCCTTGGGATCTGAGGTCGGGTCGACACTTAGTACGGTTTCCTGCAGGTACACCGCCCCGAAGGAGAGAGCCTGCTCCCGGAAGATGCGCAGTAACTCTATCCCGCTGATCGGCCCGGGGACGCCGGGGTAATTCTCTATTTTGTCCGTCAGACCCAAAGCCCCCGCATAAGGCGACTTGTCGAGGATGACCGTCCGCAATCCCGCACGGGCGGTGTAAAGGGCGGCGCTCAAGCCGGCCGGACCGCCTCCTATGATGGCCACGTCGTAATGCTGGCGGGAACTGTCGTCGCCACTGCTGCTGCCGTTGTCAGTGGTACCGTCACCGAAATTCACGGTTAGTGAAGCTATAGTTGCCTTGTTGTCCATAGGGAGCCCTACCCTTCCTCCTGTGAACTCCCGGGCTACTCCCGCTGCCGCAGGGCAATGCTGGCTGTCAGTGGCTGTCAGCTGCTGGCCGCGGCGGCCGCCAGAGCCGCCTCGAGGAACATATCCTCCGGGACAGCGCCCTCGATTTCCTGAATTCCGTCGTTGATGACGGTCTTGGGCACGCCGTAAACGTTGAAGCGGTTGGCCAGTTCACTGAACTCAGTAGCTTCGATCATGTCCGCCCGCACGCGCGGGCTCTCCAGTGCAAACTGGTGGGCCAGGCGGACTACCCTGGGGCAGTACGGGCAGGTCGGGGTGACAAAGACCTGGAAATGCAGGTCGGTCTTCAACTCCGCCAGCTGCCGGATGGTCTCCGGCTTCAGGCGGGACCGGCCCCGGGAAACGTCGACGATATCGTCCATCAGCGTGCGGAACTCGTATCCGGCCGGAATTCCATAGAACCGGATTCCGTAATCCTTTCCGCCCTCACCCAGCAGGGCCAGAACCGGGTAAGCGGACAGCGGCACGCCGTACTGGGTAAAAACCTCTGGATCGGTATCGGTACGGGCGAGGCGGAGAGAGAGCTTGGGAGAGAGTTCGGTTAACTCCTCCATCAGCTCCTGCATCTGCGGTAGATAGGGGTTTTCCGCTTCGGCTCGGGCCATCTCCGCCTCACTGGCGGTAAAGAGAATCATCTCCACCGGCCCTTCCATCTCTTTGGCGAAGAAATCACGCACAAATTGACGATCCTTTTCGCTAAGCAGTGCCATTGGGGTAAACCTCCTTCACGCCGGTTGGTGTACTGGTGAACCGGCGGTGGTCTGTTCCGGTTCCACGATGGCCAAAAGATCGCTCTTGCTGACCAAGAGCATCTGCACTCCGTTCACACGGACTTCGGTACCGGCAAACTTGGCGATCAGGACGTGGTCACCAACTTTGACGGGGATACTCTCATCCTGCCCCACGGCGACCACTTCGGCCTCTACCGGTCCTTCCTGCGACGTCTCCGGCAGATAGAGGCCGCCGCGGGTGCGTTCTTCCCGTAACTCGACCGGCTTGAGCAACACCCTGTCTTCCAGCGGCTTGACATGCATGCAGATCTCTCCTTCCAAGTTTGCGGGTTCATGCCCGGCGATGCCGTTTAGTGGAAGCCGAGCAATGCGTTGATCTTGTTGCGGTCGAAACCGACGACGATACGCCCGCCGATGTCCAGCACCGGAACTCCCATCTGGCCGGACTTGCGTATCATCTCCATGGCTGCCCGCTGGTCCCGCGATACGTCAACGTCGCGGAAGGGTACCCCTCGCTCTTTCAAGTAGCGCTTGGCCGCGTTGCAGTAAGGACAAGTGGGCGTGCTGTACACTGTCACAGCTGGTTTCACCGAACCATCGCACCTCCGTTGCTAGGAGCGTGTCGTCCTTTTCAAAACGGGCTTTGTATTACCCCTACGGGTATAGGTATACAGATCTGCCGGCAGTACGTCAAGAGGGGACGCCGAATATACCCATACCCGTACCCCTTGACACCGACGCGGCCCCGGCAACAGAATGTCGGTGAAGGTGTTCACAATCCCGTGCGTTTCCACAAGTTTGTTGAGGAGGATAGAGAAAGATGGCTATTTCAGTAGAGTCGCAGGGAGAGCCTAAGCTCTTTTCCGTACGTGTCCGTGGTGATTGGGCCGGTGGGGTACGGACCAACGTTTGGGTGCGTTCCTTTGATCCGATCGTCATCGATGAGCCGGCCATGCTCGGCGGGAGCGACGCCGGTCCAAACCCGGTAGAGTATGTTCTGGCGGCGCTTGCCGGCTGCGCTTCCGTTATGCTGGCAGTGGTTGCGCAGGAGAAGGGCATGACTTATGAAGACGCCCACTTCGATCTGGTAGGTACGCTCGACGTGCGCGGGCTCGAAGGTGTGGAGGGGGTCTGTCCGTTCTTCAGCGTGGTCAAGGGCACCATTAAGGTGAAGACTGCAGCTTCCGACGAGCTCTTCCAGTCGGTTGTGGCCGATATCGAGCGCCGCTGCCCGGTCTACACCATGATGAAGGCGGCGGGCGTTGAGATGGCGATTCGCTGGGAAAAGGTGTAGTAGGGAGTGAAGCAAGAAAGTGGGTGCGGTCACAAATCGGATCGTCATCGTCGGCGGCGTGGCCGCCGGTGCGGGGGCTGCCGTGCGGGCCCGCAGGGTCAATGAGAGTGCGGAGATCGTGATACTCGAGGCCGGTGACTATGTCTCCTTCGCCAACTGCGGCCTGCCCTACTATGTCGGCGGTGAGATCAAGGAAGAGCAGCAACTCCTCGTGCAGACGCCGGAGCAACTCTGGAGACGGTTTCGCATCCAGGTACGCCTGCGACACCGGGTGACAGCGATCGACCGGGAGGCACGGGTTGTACGAGGTGTCGTTCTGCCCCGCGGGGAAGAGTTCAGCGAGCCTTACAGCGCCCTGGTGCTCGCTTGCGGTTCGCGGCCCGTACGGCCCCCCATTCCCGGGCTTGATCGTCCCAACGTCTATCAGTTACGGACAGTGCCGGAGGCTGTCGCGCTGCGGCGGGTGGTAGAGGCTGCTCGTAAACGGAGCAGCGGCCAACCGCGCGCGGTGGTGGTAGGTGCGGGGTTCATCGGGTTGGAAGTGGCGGAAGCGCTGCTCCGTCAGGGGTTTCACGTGACGCTGGTGGAGCAGGCGCCGCAGGTGTTGCCACCGCTTGACCCGGAGATGGCGGCGTTGGTTGCCATGAGCCTGCGGGAACAGGGAATAGAACTTGTGCTGGGAGATGGCGCCCGCGAGTTTGTCGGGCCCAGCAAGGCGGCAGGGCCCGCGCCGAGCGGAGGGGAGAATGCTGACGGTGAACCGGCGACCGCCCTCCTACTCGCTTCCGGCCGCCGGCTTGAGGCGGAGATCTTCGTGGTCGGCCTGGGGGTGCGCCCCGACGTGGAGCTGGCCCGAGAAGCAGGGCTGCAGCTGGGCGTTACGGGCGGCATCCGGGTAGACGAGCGTATGCAGACCAGTGATCCCCTGATCTTTGCTGCCGGCGACGCGGTGGAGTGCACGGATCTGGTCACCGGTCAACCGGCGCTCTTCCCGCTGGCGGGCCCGGCAAACAAACAGGGGAGGGTGGCCGGTGACCAGGCGGCGGCGGTGGCCGCGGGCGCGGCTCGTGAGAAGCTCGCTCCGGAAGCGGGGCGGCTCCGTTTCCGGGGCGCCCTGGGGACGGCCATTGTCCGGGCCGGGACGATCACCGCCGGAATCACCGGCTTGAGCGAGAAACGTGCCCGGGCCTGCGGTTTGCCAGTGGCCGTCGGCTACACCGTCAGCGGCCACCATGCTGGCTACTACCCGGGTGCGAAAAGCCTGTTCATCAAGCTGGTCTGGTCACCGCAGGACGGTCGCCTGCTGGGTGCTCAGGTCGTCGGAGCGGAGGGAGTCGACAAGCGCATCGATGTGGTAGCCACCGCTATCATGGGTGGGCTGCGGGTGGAAGAGTTGGCCGATCTGGATCTGGCGTACGCCCCGCCTTTCGGCGCAGCCAAGGACCCGATCGTGATCGCGGGAATGGCGGCACAAAACCGGCAGCTTGAGATCGTGGACGGTATCACCCCCGCCGAACTGGCGTCTATGCTGGGAGCAAACGCCGACCAAGGAGACGACGGTGTCACCTCCAGACTCCAGCTGGTCGACGTCCGCAATCCGCAGGAGACCGCGGGTGGTCACATCCCGGGGGCAATTCTCATTCCTTTGGATACCCTGCGTGAGAATCTGGATAAGCTCGATCCCCACAAGAGCACGGTGGTGTACTGTGCCGGCGGGCAGCGTAGCTACATTGCCGCGCAGATTCTCAAGGGCCATGGGTTTGCTCGGGTGCAGAACCTGACCGGCGGTTACCTGGCCTGGAAGCTCTACCAGGCCTCGGGTCGTTTGAACGCGGCTGGTAGTACCAATTCCGAGGGACAGGCGGAGACGGCTTGAGAACGGCCTGCCGGGAGGGCAAAAGTGGTTCGGAGCAGGAGCACGGGCTGGCAGGGCGAAAAATAGCAACGATTGCAAATGATAGCCTAAAGGGAGGGTCAGCAGATGGTCTCAATAGGCAGAAGCGGTGGATGGCCTGCCAGTCACAACCGGTTCCGGTTTTGCGGGTCGCGACCGGCGAGGCACGCGGCATTGACGATGCTGGCGACGGCGATCCTTATCGTGGTGGCGACGCCGCTAGCATTGCCCGCTGCTTTGGCCCGGACGCAGTTGATCTTGGCCACGTACGGCGAAGGCCAGGACATAAACAAGTGGAACGAAGTCGTGAAGGCCTTTACCGCTCGCTACCCGCAGTATGAAGTCAAAGTCCAGGTCAGCACCTTCAACGAGTATCCGACCAAGATCGTCACTCAGATTGCTACCGGCAACGCTCCCGACGTCATCATGACCTGGGCGCAGTACAAACCAAAGTGGGTTGAACAGGGCCTGCTGCTTGATGTGACCGACCGCTGGGCTGCGAGTGAAACGCTCAAAACGGCCGGCTTTTACCCTGCGGCCGTGGATGCTGCCCGGTATAATGGCAGAATGTACGGAGTACCCTTTGACTACAATGCCATGGTCTGGTACGTGAACACGACGATTCTCGAGGAAGCCGGCCTGGCAGTTCCCGATGACGATTGGACTGTCGAGGATATGCGGGCAATCTCCCGCAAGGCACTCAACCCGGACAAAGGGATCTCGGGCCCGGGAATTCCCATCGACTGGGGCTGGGGACCGAATATCCAGTGGTACTGGAACTGGACGGGGCACGAATGGCTCGACGAGACGCGTACCAGGGTGCTCGTGAACGACAGCAAATCTTTGGAGATGTTCAACTGGTGGTTGCGAGCACGGGCAGACCTCACCCTCCCGCCCGGCAAGGCGAAAGGCGATTTCTTTGGTGGTTACCAGTCCATGTGGGAGGGCTGGTTTACCTATACACGTCTGATCTGGGATGCCTTCCGCCAGGCCAAAGGGAGCAAGCCTTACGATTTCGTGCTAAAGCCGTATCCCAAAGCACCTTCAGGCGTCCAGCGCAGCTTTGCCCAGGGCCACATGTGGTCGATCCCGGTTGCCTCCGCCAAGCACGATGATGCCTGGAAGCTGGCCGAGTGGTTGGCCGGGCCGGAGGGTCAAGCGGTCATCACCCGTCTCAAGATTGCCGCTCCAGGAGTCCTGAATGAAGACCTCTGGCAGTCTTATCTCGACTACTTGCCGGCAGCCAAGCAGCGGGAAATCGTGGCTTTCATCCATCTCAAGCTCTATGGCGGGAAGGGCTATGCCCGCAACTTCAACTACTGGACCACCTTCGATGTGATGAACGAGGTCATGATCAAGCATCTCCGGGCCATCTTCCAGCAAGGCAAAGCGCCGGAAAACGAGTTGGCCCAAGCCAAGGAAGAGCTGGCCAACATCATCAAGCAACAAACCCGCTGACACGTGACTCGTAGGCAAGAAGTAATACGGAATGGGGGGCTACCGCTGCTCGCCCCGGAGGTGCCCCCCATTCGTTGCTATCTTTATCCCACGATCTACGCCGCGGTCGTCCCTGGCGCGAGAGTCACCTACGGTTCAGTTGCCGAAAACCTCGATCTCATCGCAGAAAACCCAGACGTCATTCGCCCAAGTTACCTTGACAAACCGGGCGCTGATATTGTTGAACTCTCCCTCAAACGGAACGATCACCGTGCCCTCCGCGTCAAAAGTGGGTTGCAGCATGATCGGATCGCTAAACTTGACGCCGTCGCTGGAGAAGCTGACCTCGACCAGCTCCGGTGCGCCGATGCCCACGGACTTGTCCGCCAGGAAGCGGGCGACGACCTTGCTGATGGTTGCTGACTTTCCCAGATCGATGACGACATCACGGCCGCCCTGACGCAGTGTCCCGACCCAGGCGGGGTCCTGGAAGTCGGGTTTGGCCGCCTTGACGCCGTCGGTCAACTCTTTGCCATTTGTGTCGGGGTACGAGGCTTCGAGCTTAACGAACTGATCATTCTGGTCGAGAATGGTGATCTTGTAGGGCCGGCCGAGGGCCAGATTGGTGGTGGCGGCCTGCGCTGCTACGCTGGCGAAGGCGAGGCCGATGACGAGCAGACCTGCAGCCCCGAGTTTCAAGAGCCAGCGTGACCGCGACGACTGGGAAATGCGTTCCATTTAAATACCCCCTCACGAAAGTTTTCTCTAGTAGGTTTAGCCACCAGTAACGGAATTCCTGCCTCGGTAAGCAACCACCTCGCCTACCCACGCCAGGACAGGCTGTCTGCCTGCCAGCTTTGCCTTGTGCGGACCGGGATTGAGCGAGGAGGCCCAGTGATGCCGTAGAATAACTAGTAGTAACCCGCGGTGGCGGGGGATACAGGTTAGAATGGAGCCTGCGAGGAAGGAGTTTCCCGGGTGGAGATCAGTGAGTTGATGCGGATCCTTCCGCACCGCTACCCCTTTTTGCTTGTCGACCGGGTGCTGGAAGCGGAGCCAGGAGTTAGGGCCGTGGGCATCAAAAACGTCACGGTTAACGAACCGTTCTTTGCCGGACACTTTCCCGGCTGGCCGATCATGCCGGGGGTGCTGATCCTAGAAGCGATGGCCCAGGTGGCGGTGGCTGCCCTCGCCCCGCTGCCGGAATACCGGGGTAAGGCCGGCTTTTTTGCCGGCATCGAGGCGGCCCGTTTCCGCCGGCCGGTGGTCCCCGGTGACCAGTTGCGGCTCGAACTGCAGATCCTGAAACGGCGGGGGCCGCTGGTGCGATGTCAGGCCACCGCCACCGTGGCCGGGGAAGTGGCAGCCGACGCCACCTTCACTTTTGCCATCACTGATGCCCCTGCCGAGGTACACTTTGGGGCTGCATTGAGGGGCGCAGCCGGCCAGGAGGTCTCAGATGGAGCGGGCAAGGCGGCTTTATAGCCTGGTCTTGCATGGCCAGGCAGGCCCGGCGAGATAGCCAGTGGGCCGGTCGACTTGGGCAACTAGCCGCTTCCCGGAGCGGCCGGGCGATGGAAGCGCTCTCCCGGTTCATCAGCAGGATCGACATGGACAATGACCCTGGCAACCTCGGCATTCCTGGCACAGATGACCTGCTCGACCTGAACGGCCAGCTGGTGACCGGCGGTGACGCTGATGTCGGGAGCAACCCCCACGTTGATCTCGGCCACGATCTGCCGGCCAAGCCAGCGGGCGCGCACCTCGTTGACTGATTCAATACCCGGTACGGACCGGGCCGCGGCTTGAATGCGCTCGATTATCTCCGTCTCCACTCCATCCAGCACGCGCAGGATCACCGACCTGCCGGCTTCGTAGGCGATGTGGAGAATGGCCAGGCTGATGACAAAAGCGGCAAGGGGGTCGGCGAGGGGGAATCCCGCCCGGACGCCGAGTGCGCCCGCCAGCACAGCCAGGGAGGTCCAGCCGTCGGCCCGGGCGTGATAGCCGTCGGCGATCAGGGCGGCGCTCTTGATCTCCCGCCCCACCCTCAGGCGATACCGAGCTACCAGCTCGTTGCCGAGAAAACCGATGAGGCCGGCGGCTGCCACCGCCCAGACCAGCGGCAGGGGCTGCGGATGGCGCAGGCGCAGGTAGGCGACCCAGGCGGAGGAGGCGGCGGTGGCGATGATGATGAGGAGGATGAGTAGCCCGGCCAGGTCCTCGGCCCGCCCCCACCCGTATGTAAGCCGACGGTCTGGGGGGCGTCTCTCGAGGTGGTATACAAGCCAGAGCACCGCTCCGGTCAAGCAGTCGAGCAGGTTATGCAGGGTATCGGCGAGCAGCGCGGTTGAACCCGTAAAGAAGACCAGAACACCCTGGACTAGGCTGGTCAGCAGCAGTCCGAGGGTGGAGAGCTGGGCTGCCCGTATGGCGCGGCGGTGGGTGCTCGCTGCCTTAGCACCGCTGGTACCGGTGTCCATAATGAACTATCTCCTTCTTTGCATTTGCCTTACTACAACATATGCGGTCAGGCCAAAGTGGCAACCTCTGTTGGCCAGTTCAACTTGCGTATCTTGCTGATCTAGACTGCGGGGTGTAGGAAATCGAGGTTAAAGAGCGTGCGAGAATCATTCTCACATTACTGAAGCAAAGATATCCGGAAGTAAGAGTCCCCTTGCGTCATGAGAATCCGTTTCAGTTGCTGATTGCTGCTATATTGTCTGCTCAATGTACTGATGCGATCGTAAACAAGGTAACGCCGCGTCTTTTTGCCCGCTTCCCCGATGCAGCCAGCCTGGCGAAAGCAGATATCTCGGAAGTGGAGATGCTCATCCGCCCCACCGGTTTCTTCCGGAACAAAGCAAGAGCGATACAAGAGACGAGCCGGCTACTGGTAACCCGTTTCGGAGGGGAGGTACCACGTACTCTCAAGGAGTTAGTGACCTTAAGCGGGGTTGGGCGAAAGACGGCTAACGTGCTGTTGTCGGCGGCAGCCCTCGAGGGTTGGGAGGGCTGGGACGCGGTCTTGGGGGGTCTTGGGATTGTAGTTGATACCCACGTCCTGCGGCTCTCTCGCCGCCTCGGTTTTACGGAGAGTGCCGATCCGGAACGGGTGGAGCAAGACTTGCAGGGTATATTCCCCGGCGAGGAGTGGGCTTCGCTGCCTTTACGCTTGATCTACTTTGGCCGTGAGGTTTGTACTGCCCGCCGGCCCCGGTGTGCGGAATGCCCGCTCCTGCCCTACTGCCCCGCAGGGCTGAAGGGGAGTGCGACTTGGGGCTCGGCCGGCGGGCAAGGCGGGCAAATATGATCGATAAGCAGGGGTAGGAGTTACTGGACGCGCAGGTTGCGGTATGCTATCCTGCGATGGGAAGGGGAGTAGCCGGATCCCTTTGCCGGTGCGTGGTAGCACCGGTGGCGGGATCGTCCGGGATCAACAACACGGGATCTGGTTCCGGACAGCTACCGTGCAGGTAATAAACGGCGAGACCTTCAGGGGAAGGTGGAATCTGGGCCGGCCGGGCGGCGCGAAGTTCACCTTTCGCTGAAGGTTTTTTGTTTGTCTGCTTGCTTGCACCGTTTCTATGAACTCTCGCTCCTGAGCGGGGCATTGCACTGCTGAGAGGAGTGTTCACCGTATGAGTGTGGCGATGACAGCCAAAACCGGGGAGACGGCGGGTCAGAACCTGTCGGAGCTGACGCTCTGGTCGCAGCGGCCGACGGCGCAGGTTCTCGAGCAACTCGGCTCGGATCCGGAGAACGGCCTCAGCCCGCAAGAGGCAGCCCGCCGGCTTGAACAGTACGGCCCAAACCAGCTAGAGGAGGCACCTCCCCGTACGCTCTGGCAGAAGCTGTTCGACCAGCTCAAGGAGGTGCTGGTGCTCATTCTTCTCGGTGCGGCGCTCATCTCAGGGTTGCTGGGCGAGTGGGTCGACGCGGCCGCCATTCTGCTGATTGTTATAGTCAATGCGGTGCTGGGCGTGACACAGGAGAGCCGGGCCGAGGAGGCGCTGGCGGCGCTCAAGCGTATGAGCGCACCCAAAGCCCGGGTGCTGCGGGGCGGGCAGTTTGTGGAGATTCCCGCAGCAGAGGTCGTACCGGGCGATATCATTCGGCTGGAAACAGGCGACCTGGTCCCGGCCGACGCCCGCATCATCCAGGCAGCCAACCTCCGGGTAGATGAGTCGGCCCTTACGGGAGAATCGGTGCCGGTCGAGAAGCACGCCGGTGAACTGCCGCCGGAGGCGGGCAACTCGCTGGGCGACATGCACAACCTGGTCTTTGCGAGCACCACGGTGAGCTACGGGCGGGGGCTGGCGGTGGCGTACGCGACCGGGATGAACACTGCGATCGGTCGCATTGCCGGAATGCTTCAGGGAGGCGAGGCCGAGGAGACTCCGCTGCAGCGGCGCATGGCGGAGCTGGGCCGGACTCTTGGGGTGCTGGCCGGGATTCTGGTCGCCATTGTCTTCGTAGCCGGGTTGCTGCGGGACGAGCCGGTTCTGGAGATGTTCCTGACCGCCATCAGCCTCGCAGTGGCCGCAATTCCTGAGGGTCTGCCGGCAGTGGTGACGATCGTCCTGGCCCTGGGCGTGCAGCGCATGGCGAGGCGCCGGGCGATCATCCGTCGCTTGCCGGCGGTGGAGACGCTGGGTACGGCTACGGTGATCGCTTCTGACAAGACGGGTACGCTTACAAAGAACGAGATGACCGTGGTGCGCATCTTCAGCGGCGGCCGGCTCTATACGGTGACCGGCGAAGGATATGAGCCGCGCGGCGAGATCCAACTGGATGGGAAGGCGGTTGTTCCCCAGCACGAGCCGGGATTGACGGCTCTGCTGGCTGCTATGAGCCTGTGCAATGATGCCCGACTCGAGGAACGGCCGAAGGAAGAGGGCGGCCGGCGGGTCATCGGTGACCCCACCGAGGGGGCGCTGCTGGTAGCGGCAGAGAAGGCCGGCCTGGATCTTAAGTTGTTGAACAGGGTCTATCCGCGAATTGCTGAGATACCCTTCGAATCGTCACGCAAACGGATGACCACTTTCCACAAGGTCGCCTCCGCCGCCGGCGGCAGGACGGAAATTCCGGGCGAGCTGCTTTTGGCCTGGCCCTGGGAGAGAGGGGCAAGCGGTAGTGCGGCAGCGGCTGCGGGTGCGGGTACGGCCGACGGTGTGGCTTGTGCCCCGGGCGAGGCCGGGGGGGCCAGCGCGGAGGGCGGCCGGCAGGTAGGGGCTTGCGAAGTGGCGTTCACGAAGGGGGCGCCCGAAGAAGTACTTTTCCGGTGCACGCATATCTTCAAGGATGGAGAAGTCTACCCGCTAAGCAGCGAGGAGCGCCAGCAGATTCTGGGTGTGGCAGCATCCCTGGCCGAACAGGCCTTCCGGGTTCTGGCGGTTGCCTACAGGATTTGGGATCTCCGTCCGCAGGAGCTTCGGGCGGAGGAGGTCGAGGCTGAGATGGTGTTCCTGGGCTTTGTGGCGGAGATTGACCCGCCGCGGCCCGAGGTGAAGGAGGCGGTGGCGGCCGCCCACCGGGCGGGCATCCGGCCGGTCATGATCACTGGTGACCACAAGGCGACGGCCGTTGCCATCGCCCGGGAGCTCGGGATCTGGGAGGAAGGTAGCCAGGCGCTGACCGGTGCCGAGCTCGAACAGATGGATGATGCTCGTCTGATCGAAGTCAGCCCGCGGGTGCGGGTTTATGCCCGCGTCGCGCCCGAGCACAAGCTCCGCATTGTCAGGGCGCTGCAGGCGCACCGGCATGTGGTGGCGGTGACGGGGGACGGCGTCAACGATGCTCCGGCACTGAAAGGCGCCGACATCGGCGTGGCCATGGGGATAACCGGAACCGACGTGGCTAAGGGTGCGGCTGACATGGTCCTGGCGGATGACAACTTTGCCACGATTGTGTCGGCCATCCGGGAAGGCCGGGTGATCTATGCGAACATCCGCAAGGTGGTTCATTATCTTCTTTCCTGCAATATTGGCGAGATAGTCGCTATCTTCTTAGGCATCGTCCTGGGGTGGGGACGCGTGCTGACGCCTATCCAGATCCTCTGGGTCAACCTGGTCACCGATGGTTTGCCGGCGCTGGCCCTGGGGGTTGAGCCGCCGGAGAAAGGTGTGATGAACGAGAGGCCTCGTGACCCGAAGGAAGGCATTTTCTCCCGGGGCCTGGGGTGGCATATTGCCTGGCAGGGAGTGCTGATTGGCCTGGTAACGCTGGCGGTTTATCGCTGGGAGATGCTGACCAGGGGTGACATCGTGCGGGCCGAGACGGTGGCCTTCATGACTTTAGCCCTGGTGCAGCTCTTGCACAGCTTCAACACCCGCTCGCTGACGCAGAGCATCTTCACGCTGGGATGGTTCAAGAACCGGGCACTGCTGGTGGCGGTCGCCGCCTCGTTGGTGCTGCAGTTTGCCGTGCTCACCATACCCGTACTGCGGCCGGTCTTCGATGTGACACCCCTCTCCTGGCAGGATTGGGGATTCGTCTCCCTGGCAGCGCTGGCCGTGCTGACCGTGGTGGAGCTGGTGAAGGCCGTTTCCCGGATGATTGCCGGCCGGCGGCAGACTCACCCGGCAGGAAAGTGAGCCGGTGTGTCGAAGCCAAGGCAGAAGGGGGGCGAGCGTGATGGGACTCTTTTCGTTCCTGGGCAAAAAAGACCCAAAGCAGAAGTATGTCGGTATCTTCCTTAACGCGAGAAAGATCGGGTTAAGTGTGGAGACGGCGCTGCGTCAGGCCGTAGACGCCGCTGTGGCCGACAAGGTCTACCCGGATCGCAAAGCGGCGGCAGAGGAACTGTTCAAGGCGGTCATCACTCTGGTGGACAAGGACGACAAGTCCGAGCTGGAGAAGGCTAAGCGGAAGGCGGCCCTCTGAAGCGAACGTCGTAAGCGGCTTGCGCAGCCGGGCAGTGGGGTGTCGGTAGAGGGGCAGGGAGGCGAGACGGAAGTGGAGGGAGCCCGTTCCGCCCTGGTTGGCGATCCCCGGCGCAAGCCGGCAGCCGGCTTGAACCGGACGGAGTTGATCCGATACTACGCGATGGCCGCGGCCAGTGAAAGCGCGTCCGAAACCGGCTTCCGTTTTCACCGTGAAGAGGAAGGGAGCCGGTTTATCTTTTATGCGGGTGTTGATCCTCTGTTCGGGTCAGGTGAGAACGAACGGGGCAAGTGGCGGTCGCTTCCTGTCAGGGATTGGCCGGTGCACCCGGGAGAGCCGGGGGGTCCGGGTGACTCAGAATCCGGTGAGCTGAGTCGGTGGTTGAAACGGACGGCCCGTCTCGCAGCGGAAACGGTCTATTATGGTTATCCCCTCGTTGTTTGCGCCGGCGGTGAATTTCTGCCGGTACTTTTTGCTGCCTGGCCGGTCTCCGGTGAAGAGCTCCAGATCAACCCAGCTTTGATTCCGGCCGATGCGCAACGCCGGCGGCTCATCTGGAGGAAGTTGATGGTGCTGCGGGGGGTGCTGGCCGAGGGGAGTGAACCCGGCCCGCGAAGGGTTGAGGCCTTTCAAGCTGCGCTGGCGTCGCTGGTCGAGGAGCTAGAGCTTGGGCCGGGGCCGTGGCCGGGCGAAGGCCGCGTGCCCGGTGCCCTGCAGGAGGGCGCGTTGCCGGCGGCGGTCGAAGGCAAAGCCCGGGCTGTGGCTCAGGCTGAGGCCGAAGCTGCCAGCTCGGGCGAAGCCGCAAGAGCCGCCGCAGAGCTGAAGGCCGAGTCAGAGCTTGGGGCCTGCACGTTGCCCCGGGCCGCAGCCCGGGCTGCAGCCAAAGCCAGGCCCGAGGCCCAGGTCAAGGCCGATGTCAATGCCGGCGCCGGAGGCCCTGCACCCGCCGTTTACGACTGTGCGATTCTCTTTCGGGGGCCAAGCCCGCGGCTGCCGCTCTGGCTGTGGGAGGATTGGGAGTACCTCCTGGAAAGACCGGCAGTGCTGGGAGAGCTATGGGCCGAAGGCGAAGGCCAGGACAGCAGCAGGGCGCAGGACCGAGTCGAAGAACCGGCGATGAACCTGGACGAAACAGCGGATGGAACCTCTCAGGACGGCGAGCCTCCGCAGCCAGACGGGGCTTCTGCCACCCACCTTCCGCTGCTTCTTTCTCCTTTCAGTCCGGCGGAACGTGAACGGATGGGCCGGGTATTGCGAATGGCTGCCCGCCGCCGGGGCTGGGTCTACCTCGATGTGCCGGCTGGCGATCACCTGCAGGAGTACCTCTTCCATCTGATTCTGAACGGCTGGTATGCAGGGCAGCGGGTGCTGGTTCTCGTTCCCGGCGAGACCGAAGCGCGAGAGATTCATCACCGTTTCGCTACAATCACTTCTCTGCCCACCGTCGCCATCTGGGGCGGAGCGGTGGAGCGCCAACGGGTGTTCGCAGACCTTCAGTGGGTGCTCCGTTGCCGTCGCCCGCTGGCCCCACCGCCCGCTGAGAGGTTCGCACTGGGCTGCGAGGGGCAACTTGGCGCAGCGTGGCAGGAGTTGCGGCAGTGCGAGGAGATGGTTCAACGCGCTGCTGAGGCAGGCAAGAACCTGGCCGCCCTGGAGAAGGAGCTGAAGGAGACCGCCGCGGCCCTTCCGTCCTCCTTACTGACGTTGGCGGAGCGTGAGGTCCAGAGGGCGGCCGGCGAGTTCGGCGCATTGGTCAAGGAAGTGGAAGGTCTTCTTCTTGAGGCCGAGCGGGTGGCGGCCGGCCGGTGGTACTGGTGGGAGCGTCTCTGGCCGCGGAGGCGCCGGCACCGGGTTCTGTCGCAGCTTGAGTGGCAGGTTCGTTCATTGCTTCATAGAGCAGGGCTCAACTCCGGTGACTGGTTCGTTGCCCCTCTTTCTGACGATGCCGAAGAGATGGTGAAAAGGCTCCGCCTGCTGCGAGCGGCGTTCAAGTACGCCGAGCTGTTCGGGCGGTACCAGCAACTGAAGCTAGAAGCCGGGGCGGGGGAGTGGGACTCGCCCCAAGCTCTGCCGCGCCTTCTGGCCGCAAGCTGGGCCAAGCTCGCGCAGGCGGCACGGGAGGCAGCCCGGGCGCGCCGCGAGTATGAGCTTGACTCTCTACCAGACGCGGTCGTTGACAGGCTCGAGTTGTTGCCGCGGCTGCAAGCTGAGCTGGCGGCGGCAGCCGGTTCGATGGCGGGTCAGGAGCTGGACAGGGCGTGGAACGAAAGCCTGGCCGCCATCCTGCCGGCCCTGCCCGTCTGGATTCTGCCCCAGGCGGACGCGCTGGAGCCTCTTCCCCCTCTGCCGGCCCTTTTTGACCTGCTGGTCGTGGGCGGGGCGGAAGGAATACCGCTGGCAGCCGTCTTGCCCCTGGCAGCCCGCGCCTCCTCCGTCGTCCTGGTGGGCGATGCCCGCAGCGAAGCAGAAGCCCTCGGCGAGAGAGTCTACTCGCGGACGGGTTCGCCCGAAGTTCACCAGCAGCTGGCATCCTCCTGCGGCCTGCTGGGGCTGGACTGGGTGCTCTATGGCTGGCCGGTTAGCAGTATGCGCTGGCAGCGGCAGCAGCAGAGCGCCGAGAAACCCCACGCGCCGGCGGAAGGATTCCTGCGCCACAGGGCCTTTCCCCTCGGCACGTTACTCAACCGTCTCTACTTTGGTGGAAACTTGTTGCCGGCCGGGCCACCGGTAGGCGCTTGGGGAGAGCGGACCGGAGCCTCTGCCTTCCGATGGGAGGTTGTCCGCGGGCAGCTCCACTCTCCTGCCAGCGGCAGCGCTTACAACCTGGACGAGGCGGAGGCCATCCTACGGCTACTCAGCGGCTGGCTGGAGAAGCTTGGCCGGAAAGCGGCGGGTGAAGGGGCTGCGCCCGGCGTCATGACCGTCGCCGTCGTCACACCATTCTCCCGCCAGCGGGATCTGCTGCTCCACAAACTGGCGGCCCTTTTGCCCGACGGCTACGAGGAGATAGCCGATATCTGCGTCCTCCATCTGGACGCTCTTTCCGGGCGCTGCTTTGACGTGGTGCTGGCAAGCCTGGTGCTGTCAGCGGACTCTCCCACCGTTCACCGAGCATATCTTGCTCGGCATCCCGAGTTTGTCTACGGGTTACTCACGGCCGCCCGCCAGAGCCTCATCGTGGTCGGTGATCCCGCAGCCGTTGTTTCCCTGGGCGGCATCTGGAGCGAGCTGGTTTCTGCGCCCGCCGCAACCTCTGCTCCAGACGAATCATTCTCCTTCATCGTCGACGGACCTTATCCGCCCGGCAGCCGCGCCATCGAACTGGCCTACCAGGAGCTTTTCCTGATGCAGAACGGCTGGCGCGGGCAGCGCCGCATCGGTTCACCATAGGAACGGACGGCTGGCCGCCCAGCGCAGCAGGCGGGTTGCCAGTCCCAGATCCCGCTGGAGCGAGAGTTGCACCCAGTACCGGTTCGGGCAGAAAGCAGAGGGGTCAACCTGGCCCACCTCTACGCTGGGCCGGGCCTCAGCGAACCGTCTGGCCAGACGATCTGCTGTGCCCTGGTCCGTGACACTGGCCAGGAAGGCGTCGACCAGTTGATCCCGGCGGGCGAGCCACTGCTGCCGGCCGGGGTTGTCGAGAGCCCCGATCTGGTAGAAGAATTCGATCCTGGCGGTCAGGTCTGCCAGTACCAGGGCGGCGCCACCCACCGGGTCGGCCAGCGGCGATACCGCTGGCCGGTGGTAAAAGGCGGCCTGCAACGCTTCCTGGTGCTGGGTGGAGAGGTAGTCGGTGGCAAAGAATACCTCTCCCGGGGCGTTATGTGCCCTCGCCATGGCTACCTGCCGCACCAGCGCCTCCGGGTTGTTTACCCAGACCGCCAGCCCGGGGAAGACCAGCTTGTCGTTGCCGGCGGCGGCATCGATCTGCGAGAGATACCGTTCCAGCAGCGGTTCGTTGCTGGAGTACGCCATGGTGACGACGAAGTCCACAAAGCCGCGGTCGAGCCAGAGCTTCCAGTCCTGCATGGTGGTGCTCCGGGCCCGGTCGGGTTCGGGAATGACAGCAGCTGAGACCAGGAGGTCTGGGCGCTTTGCCCGCACCGCCGCGGCCACCTCCTGCACGAAGCTGGTGATGTTCTCCCGCCGCCAGTCGTCCCAGAGCGTTGCTTCGCGGCTGCCGGGACGGATCTTTCGGGGATCGATCCCGTACCGGGCCATGAACGCAGCCACCGAAGCGGGGGAATAACCGAACACCACGTCAGAGGTGCTTTCAGGGTAACGGATGTAGTCAAGGTGGATGCCGTCGACCGGATAACGGGTGACTACCTCAAGGAAGAGATTCTTCAGGTACTCGCGTACTTCCGGCAGGGAAGGGTTGAGCCAGGATGAACCGGACGGCGGCGCGATCGGATCGCCCTTCTGTGAGAGCTCTCGCCATTCAGGGTGGTCGCGGAGGACGGGAGAGGTCTCCTCGCCGATGCCGACGTTGAAGACCCATACCCAGGGATGAACCTGGATACCCCGTTGGTGTGCCTCCTCGACCAGTACCGCCAACGGATCTTCCGTCCAGGCGGCGAAGGCGGGGTCACGGTAGCCGACTTCGGTCCAGAAAGCGGCCACCCCCCGGCGGATGATCTCCGGGAAGAGAGTGTTGATCCCCAGCTCCTGCATCTGGTCGAGGAAGAGTCTGACCCCGGCGCGGCCCCCCAGGGCTGCCAGGCTCCCGGCTCCCATCCATGCTCCCCGCAGGCCGACGGGGCGAACCTCCTGGGTCAACGGGGATATGCTGAGGGCAAGCTGGTAGGCGGCCAGTGCCTCCTCCCGGGCTGCGTCAAAGTTGCCGGTTGCGAGACTGGTCCTGGCTTCTTCCCACTGTGAGCGGGTCTGGCCGAGCAGAGCTTCGATTTTCCCGTAAGGGATGAACGCCAGGCGCTGCCGGGCCTGGTTGAGGTCCTGCGTCACCTTCTCCAATGCCTCGCCTGCCTGGTTGACCGCCCGCTCTGCTTCGGCCCGGGCCTCTTCGCCCAGTGCCAGGCGGACCGCGTTGGCGAGCAGCCGGCGGGCGGCCAGCACCTGAGAAGTGTCGGAGCCAGTGTCGGAGTCGGGGCTACCCGCCGCGGCTGCCAGGAGGTTATAGCCTATGTAGAGCGCGTGCGGAGCCTGTATTGCGGCGGCGTTCCGATCGCGGGGGGCGGAGTGGCTGATCATGTCGCTGTCCAGCCAGATGGCAAGCACCATTGCATCCCCGGCGGGCGCCGTCAGCATGACCGGGTGCGCCGTCGCAGTGGCAACAAGAGGAGGCAGTTCGGCAAAGAGGGCTGCCCCGTCCGGGGTCTTCTCAATGTAGGTGAACCGGCCCGCGCCGCTATCTTCCCCGTACATGCGGAGCGACAGGACCGGAGCGAGAGCGTTTTCTGTGCGCAGAGTCCGGTCGGGCTGATATGCTCCTGTCTCCCAAAAGGCCAGCACCCGGCCGCCACCGGCAACGAAGCGAGTGACGGCGGCCACTTCGGCCTCGGTCAGGACCGGGTTTGTGGGGAAGATGACCAGGGCATACCCGGCCAGGTCTCCCCGGGCCAGTTCGGTGCCATCCACGTAAGCGAAGGCCAGCCCTTCGGCAGAGAGGACAGAGGTGAGAGCGTTTACCCAGGAGACCCATTCCTGGGGACCATACCAGCTGGCATCCGCGTCCCGGTTGACGATACCGATAAGTGGTGCAGCGGCTGCCGGGAAGTGCGGGTCAGCCCCGACGCCGGGGTTCGCGCTCGGCCCGGCCTCCATCTCCAGTCCGTGCGTGGCGATGGCCAGTATCGAGATCAGGCCAGTCAGAGCCAGGACGACTCTTACCCTTAGCCCTCTTCTTCCCATGGCAAACCTCCCCTTTCGTGAATCTCGTACCCTGTTCGTACCCTGCGGCGGATGGAGTACGCTGGCTCGGCCGGGTGCTTGTTGCTTGTCCAGTTTCATGGCGCTTGTCATTGTCTGGTGTCTAGTTCGATTCCGATGACCGTCTTCCTCTTTCTGCAGTTGGGCCCGGGAAGGACGCAGGAGCGAGGCTGCCGCTGCCGAATACGGCAGATGGTAAGTCGATGTACTTAACGATCACGGGGGTGTGTACATGGGTTGGCGTAATACCTGGCGTGGAGGTTTCAGGTGCGGTCGGCTCACGGGTTGGGTGGCCGGCGCGTGGATGTTCGCCATGCTGCTTGTTCTCCTCGCGGCCGTAGCCAATGCCCGTACCACGATAACCTACTTCGGGCCGAACCAGGAGGACTGGGTTGCCTGGAGTAGGGAAACGATCAAGGCGTTCGAAGCCAAGCATCCGGATATCAAGGTGGAAGTAGTCTACGGTGACATGCAAAAGCTGCTGGTCTCTGTCGCGGGCGGGTCTGTACCGGATGTGATCCATATCGATGGCGGTTTGGTCCCGCTATATGCACAGAACGGCCTTTTCCGCCCGCTTGACGATCTCATTCGCAATGACAAGGGGTTTGATCTGCGCCAGTACTTTCCTGAACTGCTGCGGGCCATGCAGTGGAAGGGGAAACAGTATGCTTTGCCCCGGGCCTGGGGAGCGGTAGCATTGGTTTACAACCGGACCCTCATGGACGAGGCAGGCGTGCCTTATCCCGGCGAAAGCTGGACCTGGGATACGCTGGTGGCTGCGGGCAAGAAGCTGACCCGGGACCTCAACGGGGACAAATACCCGGATCTGTTTGGTTTCTACGACAGCTGGGGTAACGCCAATCGCTTCCCCATCTGGATCTGGCAAGCGGGCGGTGATATATGGAACGCCGATTTCACTGATACCCTCATTGATAGTCCGGCTTCTCTCCATGGTTTGCGGTTTTATTACGAACTGTACTACAAGCATCACATCGGGCCGCGGATCGTGGGCGGCAAGCCCTATGACGAACCGGGCATCAGCACCGGCAACCAGGATGAACTCTTCCGCACGGCCAAAGTTGCTATGGTGCACTCGACGCGTTATTTTGCCCCCGATCAGGTGAAGTGGGACATCGCTCCGCTGGCCAGGGGACCGGCAGGACGCCATACCATGCTTATTCCCAGTGCGGCCGGTATCTTTGCCGATGCTCCCCATCCCAAGGAAGCCTGGGAGTTTCTCAAGTTCTTCGTCTCGGACGAGGGCTTCCTGGCAGGTGATAGGCTAAATCCGATGCGCCCCGTCTACCAGGGAGCGATTCCGCCCACCTTTTCGCTGGCCCGGGAGTGGCTGAGCCGGCGGAAGGACATCAAAGACTACGTCTGGTTGCTTGTGGCGGAACAGGGGCGGCTCAATACGCTCGACAACCCTCTCACCGCGCTAAATTACAGGAGCGACATAGCGGCAGCTCTCAATGCGGTGGCCCAGGGGCAGAAGGATCTGGAGCAGGCGATTCGGGAGGTGGCCGATAAGTGGCGCGCCGCCCTGCGGCAGGCTGTGAAGCGGTAGTCCTGGCCCAGGATGCCGGTTAGCCCGGACAACAAGCAACAGGCAGGTGTGACTATGGGTGATACTTCGACTACCAGCTGCAGGCCTACTATCACAGCGGTATCCAAAAGAGCAGCGACCGTGCTCACCACTGCCCTGGCGGCAGGGTTAGTGACAGGACTGGTGTGGGGACCATTGCTTGGAGGGGACAAGATCTTGCAGGCTCAAACGACAGCTCGAACCGAAGCCGAAACCACAATGGAAGCTCAAGGAGGGGCTGGGCTGCCCAATCCCGGGTTCGAAGGCGGAGTGGATGCCAATGGATTGCCGCAGGGCTGGCCATCTCTCTTTGGAGCGACTAAGTGGGGTACTCACCTGACGCTAAGCAAGGAGATGGTCTGGGAAGGGGAGTGGAGTCTGCGGCTTGACGATCCCCAGACGGACCTGGGCCTGGGACTGCGCAGCGCGATGATACCGGTGCAGCCGGGCCATCAGTACCGGGTAAGCGTGCATGTGTTCAACGTCCGTACGGCTACCGGTTCAGTCTATCTGGAGTTCTGGGATGAGAAGGGTAACCGGATCTTCAATACCTTCCGGTGGCAACCGGGAACCAAGGACGAATGGTCGGAAATCGTGGTGGAAGGCGTTGCTCCCAAGGATGCCAGGTCCGCCACGGTGCTGCTCTATAGCAGCGGGCCGGCCCGGGGTGTGGTCTTCTTCGACGACGTCAGGTTCGAGGACCTGACCGCCACGGCGGCTTCTGCGGCTGCTGCAGCTTTTCCGGCCGGTGCAGCGATTGCGCCGGCGCAGGGAGGGGCGGCAGGAGTTGCCGCCCTCCAGGCACCGGTGCTTGCACCCGAGCCGTGGCCTGAACACCGCGTCTTGTTGGGTCACCCACTGAAGGCTCTGACAATGCGGAAGGTGGTCCTGGGTCCCGGTCCGGCCAATGGCGGACCGGCCCGGGCGATCTATGCTGCTATCCCGGCCGAAGATGGCCGGCCGGTGTTGGCGATCGTAGATGCAGCCTGCGGGAAGTTGTGGCGGACGCTGGAGGTTCCGGCTGCCTTCGGGCAGGCCTGGGCGGCCACGTTCGGCCTGGAGGGGGCGCTCTATTTCTCCCTTGACGGCCAGTGGTTCCGGGTGGACCTCAACCGGCCGGCGGAGCTCCTGCAGGTTGAGGCGCTGGGGCATCCGGTTCCGGGTGAGTCGATCATCTGGTCGCTGGCCACGGCAGCAGATGGGACGATCTACGGCGGCACCTACCCGGGCGGCAAAGTCTTTGCCTACGATCCTGTTTCCAGAAAAGTCCGGGATCTGGGGCCGGCCGAACCGGGTGAAGCGTATGCCCGCCATGTGGCGGCCGGCGGCGAGTGGGTCTTCGTGTCGACAGGAAGCCAGCATGCCGACCTGATCGCCTTGAACCCTCGCACCGGCGAGCGGCGTTCACTGCTGCCCGACCCATACAGGGTTACCGGTATCATGGGAGAACTGAGTGTTGCCGGCGAGCGGTTGTTTGCGGCTGTTTCCGGCGGCACGGTGCTGGTCTACGACATTAGAACCCTGTCGCTTCTGAAGACCCTCTCCGGTATAAATAGCCCGCTACCATCGTTTGTCTTGCCCGGGACCGACCTCGCCCCCGTCTCCCATAATGGTTCACTTTACGCTTACGATCTCATCAAGGACGAACTGATGCCGTACAGCTCCGGCATTATGGGTTTCGTGCCCAGCGGCATGACTGCCTGGGGGCTGGCCGAGATCGACCCTGATACGATACCCGAAAACCGCCGGAGTCTCTTCCAGGAGCAGCCGCTGGCGCTGGTCGGCATGACCGGCGGGCTGGACTTCTGGGCCTTCAACCTCACGCAGAAGCAGCCCTGGATGGGTAAGGTGGAACTTCCCAAAGGTCCGGTCCGCATCAACAGCCTGTCTGGTAACCTGCGCTGGCGCAGTGACGGGCGCCTCGTGGAAGGCGACCTGGTAGCAGGGGGTGGAATCTCTCCCGGCGGTCTATTCGTGCTCGACACCGCCACCGGGACTATAGAGACTGTTGAGAGGACCGGGCAAATTGATAGTCTGGCCATCCTTTCTTCGCCATCGACAGGAACCCGGGTATATTTCGGTGTCTACCCTGGTGCCCGTATCTTCTACTACCAGTACCGGGACGAAGCGGCCAGCGCCCCTGCTCCGGCAAGGCTCGGGGCAGGGGGCGAAGCATCAAGTGCGGAAGCGACAGGGGCAAAGGCCAGGGAGATAACGCTGGTAGCCGGGGATGCCGCCCGAATGACCCAGGTTGGCTCGATCCCCGATCAGGATCGGCCGGTGGCCATGATAGCCTTCGCCGGCAAGGTCTACATCGGTACGGTGCCGGTCTATGGCCGGCGGGGCGGAGCCCTGGCTGAGTTCGATCCCGAGACCAACCAGCTCATCAGCTTCAGCAACATAGTTCCCGAGCATAGCGTGGTTGCCCTGGCCGCCCCCCCTGAGGACTCGGGCCAGACGTGGATCTACGGCGCCACTTCGGTCACAGGTGGATTGGGGATTGAGAAAGCACGGGGATGGGCCCGCCTCTTTGTCTGGGATACAAAAACGCGGCAGAAGGTCCGTGAGATCACCCCGTTGCCGGGTGAGGAGGCCATAGGCGCCCTGCTGGTTGCCCCCGACGGCCTGGTTTGGGGGTCTTCGCCGCACTACGTCTTTGCCTATGATCCTATCGCTGACCGGGTCGTCATCCGGGTCAGGGTATTGCCCGACAGTGTGGCGCAGTACGGGTGGAGAGAGTCGTTTATGACCATTGGGCCGGACGGCAAGATATACGGGACCAGCTCCAACCGGGTGAGTTTCCGGGTCGACCCGGTTACCCATGAGGTGGTTCTGCTTGCTGGCTCGTACAACCGCATCGCGGGTGCCCGGGACGGGCGGCTTTATGCTACCACGGGCGGCTCGGAGCTCTTTGCCCTCAAGACAAACCCCCCGGGGAGTTCTTGATACTTCTTACCAGGTGTGCTAAAGTAGGCCGCAGCAGAAAGAGGTCGTCAAGCGACTTGTGGGTTGGAGGCGTTGTCTGATGGCTGTGAAGTCGGAAGCAAGACAGGTCACGGTCCGGCGGGAACCGAAGGTCTGCGAGGTGTGCGGGACTGACATCAGTCACAGGACCGGACCGGCTAAGTACTGTGTGCCCTGCTCGCTTCTGACCAAGCGGCAGCGGGCCCTGGTGAAGGCAGGGCTGCTCACCGTAGAAGAGGCAACGGCTCAGCGCGGGCTCTGAGTATCGCAAGCAGGGCCCGCGGAAATTGGGTGACAACCAGTACAAGGCTAAAGACGGAAGCCCCTCCACGGGCCAGGCATGCTTCCCACTCGTGGAGGGGCTTTTCGGCCGGTATTCAACCCTCGATCTCTTTTCGCCAGGCCTGGTATGCCTCGTAGAGCTTGGGAGAGTCGGGGTGGCCGGCAAAGACCCGGCTGCCGGGCTTATTCATCATCCCGAGGTACTGGTAGCAAAGCACCTCTTCGACCTCGGGCGGGATCGCCTCAAGCTGCTGGCGCAGTCGCTCCCAGGGCGCCGGGATGAGCGGGCTCTTATACACAACTCCCTCGTGAACGAAGACCTCGATGTCCATCCACAGGCGCTTTCCGGAAGCCTGATGGACTTTCACCAGCCGTTCGTAGATGCCGGGCAGTTCATCAGTGCGGGTCTTCTGCACGCCCACCTCGTCCTGCCAGGCGAGCCAGTCTACCTCCAGGGCTTTCAACTGCTGGACGAACTTCTCATCGGGGATGATGGTCCGGGTACCGTAAGGAGCGATGAAGACCGGCTTATTGGCGGCCTTGCGACACCATTCACCCAGTGAGTTGGCGTAGGACAGGTAGACATCGGGGAAGTGTCCCTGTACTCCGGCCTCGACCGGGAGATACCAGCCGGCAAAGGAGGAGTACTGGCCGTAGCGGTCGGCGAGCTCCTGGGGAATGTTACGGCGCAGCTCATCTTCGGCCCGGGTCTGCGCTTGTGCAGCTCCGGTATCCTCACTGAAGAAGCCGACACCGAGGTAGACCTCGGCACCGTGGCGCTCTGCGCCTTCCAGCACCGCCGCAATCGGGTCTTCGGTCTTGAGCGGCCACCTTTCGGGGATAAGCCGGGATGGATAGAACGAGCGGCCGCGCAAAGCAACCGACATGATGACAAGCCGATGCATACCCGCCTCTACCATCTCGGCTACTTTGGCGTCCCAATCCTCGGGGGTGAAAGAAGCGGTAGTGTCATTCCAGTAGTCGCCCTCACGGGGATTGGGATGATGGAAATCCATCCAGGTTCCGTGAATCACCCGGCCGCGCCGGGTCTGTTGCTCAGACACAACGTTACCTCCTCGATTCGGTTCATTTCCCTTTGGTGAGCAAGGAAGTTCGTTACCTGCGTGGAATTCTCCTCCCGCAAGCACCAGCAGGATTGGGGAGGTTTTCGCAGTTGACCTGGCAGAGAGAGCCACTGGTACTGCTGCTCGCCCTACTACTATTACTCGTCGCATCATCCCTGATGGTGTCCGGGACGGTCCGGGCGGCAGAGGCGACATGGGCGACAGCGGGATACTTTCCTCCTGGCACCGAGGCTTCCCGGGGCGCCTCCAACATCATTCTCATCTACACGGGCTACTACGCAAGCGGCGCAGGTGATTGGGATCTGATCTCCGCATTGCCGTACGTTGCATACGGCAAGATGACGCCGGGTGAACCGGGAAGCCTGCCGAAAATAGAGTGGGTCGACTGGTTCTTTGACACTTACCTCTTCCTTGGATTGCAGGCGCCGTCCGGCCGTGCCTTTGATTCACCCCTTCGTGCTGCACCGGCCAGGATGGAAGACTGGCAGTGGTACATCGACCACCTCTTCGAGGAGGGGGCACAGCTAGGTGCCTTTGACGAGGCGGTAGCCTTTGCCAAGCAGAAAGGGCTTGGCCCGGAAGATTACCGCGGCAAGGTCATCATCATGATTCCCAACCCGATCACCTCACAACGCGACTTTGGCGATGTGGACGGCGACGGCAAGTCGGAGAACTTCAGCACAATCGGCCAGACCAGCAAGCAGGCGTCCGAAGCGAGGATCAAAGCGGTACGCTGGTATGTCAACCAGGTGCTCGAGCGGTGGCAGGCCAGGAATTACCAGAATCTGGAGCTGATCGGCTTCTACTGGGTGGAAGAGCAGGTTCATACCAGTGCGCTCAGTGAGACTCCCACCTTGCGTACGGTGGCCGATGATCTGCACCAGCAGGGTTATCTGCTTTTCTGGATTCCCTGGTTTAACGCACCCGGTGCCCGGAACTGGAAACAGTACGGGTTCGACGTGGTGATCCATCAGCCCAACTACATGTTCAACACCAAGATCCCGCGGGACAGACTGAAGGAGGCCGCCGATATCGCACGGGCCTACGGCATGGGCGTAGAGATCGAGGCGGATAGCACCATTCTGAAGTCGGAGTCCGGAAGGGAGAGGTATCTGGACTACCTGCGGGCAGGGGTGGAGTACGGCTATATGCAGGGGGCTATCAAAGCCTACTATCAGGACGCCCGGGCGCTGCAGGAAGCCTTTTTCAGCTGGAGTCCGGAAGTTCGCCGGATGTATGACGCGACGTACGAGTTCGTGAAGGGCAAGTTTAGCGAGGGATTAACCGGCGAAGGGAAGAACGAGTAGATGCATAAGGTGCGGGTGATGACGTGGAACATCCACGAGGGGATCGGCGAGGATGGCCTCTACGACCTCGGACGGGTTGAGCGGGCGATTCGCCTTACCGACCCCGATCTGGTCGCATTACAGGAGGTGGGTCGGTGCTGGTCGGCGGCGAGCCGATTCGAGGACCAGTTGCTGCTTCTGGCGCTGCGCCTGAATTTCCACCCGTTTTTTGCGCCTATCGTGAAACAAGGGGCACAGGAGCAGCGCCAGTACGGATGCGGCCTTCTGTCTCGCTGGCCCTGGAAGAGCGTGGAGGACCATGGGCTGACCCGCATTGGAACGTTTGACCCGGAGAAGCGGGTACGCCACCTGCCCGGTTTCCCCCACGGGACGGTGATGCGGGGGGAGGTCCGCCTGCACTTTTTCGGCACCCACCTCTACTGGCGGGATGCCGGCATCCGCCGCCGGGAAGCCGAAGAGATGCTTGCCATCATTGAACCTCTCGCCAGGCGCGGTGAGCCGGTCATTCTCGCTGGCGATATGAATGCTGAGGTAGGTGATACCGAGCTTGAGCCGCTCGTAAGGAGCGACCTGCTCTATGATGCCGGACCGCCCGGCCTCACTTACCCAGCCCGTTCCCCCCGCAGGCGGATTGATCTCGTCTTTGTAACCCGGGGGGTGCGAGTAAGCAACGCTCTGGTGATCAACGACGAGGTGGCCTCCGATCACCGGCCGGTAATCGTCGACCTGGAGCTCCCGGGGGTGGGCTAAGGCTCTATATGATAGAGCTCTTCCTCTTGGAGACGTCGACCGCCAATCCGGACCCGCAAGTCCTGGAGGAGGAGTCGGGGTGGAGACTCACCCAAGAAAGGGCGGGTTCGGCCCGGGTAAGCCTGGGGCAGCGGGCGCTCGGGAGGCTGATCGCCTTAGACCCGCGGCAGCGGTACTGGGCCTTCTACCCTGCGCCGGGAGTGAATGCTCGCGGTGAGGTGGCGGTGATGGTGGACCGTTCCACCTATTTTGATCGTCTCTGGCTTTCACCGCCGCTGCTGGCATGCTTCTGGGAAAAACTGGTTGCAAGTGGCACCCGCTATTCCTTCTCTTACCTGGTGTATGCTCGCGAGCATTCTTTCAGGAAGCAGCTGGAGGAGCGTATCGAGGAGACGGAGGTTGAGCCCGAGCGCACCGTGATCACCGTAGCGGCCAGCAGCAGCAGTATAAGACGGGCGGGTGGCCCGCTTCTATCCGGTTTGCCGCTGCCGACGGCGCTGGCGGCGGTCAAGGTTCAGTCGGATACTGGTTATCTTTATCTGAGCCGTGCCGGGTATCTGCGGATAAGTTCGGAGGAGCTCGGGGAAGACGTGCCGGAGCTGATCGCGGCCTACAGCCGCGCCACCGCCTTGATCGAGGCGAGGCTTGGACAAATGGCGGTCGGGTCCAGGGCCGAGAGGAGCGGGGCGGTGGCAGCTGGGTTAGAACCGGACGCGGGGGAGGGGAAAGCGCCGGTAAGTGCAGGGAGGACATGGCCAGGAGCTGCACCTGACCCCGACGCGCCCGGGGACGAGGACGAAGGCGTCGGCCAGCTCCGTCGCCGCGGCCTCCCTCTAACGTTGCTTTTTTCTGAACCGCTGCCGCCCTCCATCCTGGCATCCTTTCTCGCCTGGCTGGACGAGGGCGGCGGTTCACTCCGGCTCTGGGGAAGGGGAAAGCGCGTCGGTGAGCAGCGATGGCAGGTACGTGCCCTCGATCTGCACCTGCGGCGGGAGGTGGAGCTCGAGTTATCCCCCCGCCAGCTGGTTTTTGTCTGGCCGCCCGGTGCTTGTGGCAACAGCCTGCATCGGGCGGTGACGCACATGCTATACCACCTGGATCCCAGGGCTCGGGTCTTCGTGGGCAACCGCCGCTACGAAGATCTGCTCCGGGACGCCTTTGCACCGGCCGGCAGCCATTCGGAGGACGGATAGGGCTAAGGGCTACTCAGGGCTTGTTCGGTCGGGGTGGATGCCGGTGCGCAAGCTTTCGGCAGGAGGATGGCGAGGGACGGGGAAGTCCCTTCTGGAAATAGCCCTTGCCTGGCAATTCTTCACAGGGAGGCTCGGACCGATGTTGAAGGTGGCAATGCTGAGCTACTGGCATGTGCACGCCCCGGGGTATACGGAGCAGATCCAGCGGATTCCCGACACGAAGATAACCGTGGTCTGGGACGAGATCCCGGAGCGGGGGAGAGAGTGGGCTGCCCGCCTGGGGGCGGAGTTTGTCGAAGATCTTCACGCAGCCGTAAGCCGGGATGACGTGGACGCGGTTATCGTGGATGCGCCCACCAATATGCATCCGGAGGTCATCATCGCCGCTGCTCAGGCCGGAAAGCATATCTTCACCGAGAAAGTTCTGGCCCTCACCGTGGCTGCCGCCGACCGCATTGTGGAAGCAGTGCGGAAGGCGGGAGTGCAGTTCTGTATCTCCTTCCCCCACAGATCGCGCCCGGCCATCCTTTTCGCAAAAGAGGCAATAGAAAAAGGTTGGCTTGGACAGGTGACGTTGCTGCGTACCCGAATAGCTCACACGGGAGTGACGGATGGCTGGCTGCCGTCTCATTTTCTCGACCCCGTTCAGTGTGGCGGCGGAGCCCTCGTCGATCTTGGCGCGCATCCGATGTATGTGACCGATTACTTGCTCGGACTGCCGCGCCGGGTGACGGCAACCTACGCCCATGTTAAACCTGGCCTGCAGGTAGAGGATAACGCAGTGGTGGTCATGGAGTATGAGAACGGAAGCGTTGCCGTGGTCGAGTCTTCTTTCACCTCCCGTTTCACTCCCTTCACCATAGAGGCCCACGGAACCGAGGGGACGCTTTTCATCGGCTTCCCCGGTCCGGAAGTCCAGATTCAGAGTCGCCGTTTGGGGGGAGCTCTTGACGGATGGGTGACCCCCGGCCGGCTGCCCAGGGCGCTTCCTTCGCCGCTGGAGCAGTGGGTGGGTGCTATCAGAGGCGGTGAACCGGCAGTTTGCAACCTGGAGGCGGCCCGCAGCCTGACGGTGCTGATGGAGGCGGCCAATACGTCGGCCCGCGAGCACCGTTCGGTCGAGATCAAGGAGCTGGTCTAGGTCCCGGTCTAGGTCCATAGTGGGCGGCGCTGGCGCATCTTGATGCGCCAGCGCCCAGTGCCCGGCTAGCGGAGCTAGCGGATCAGTCGCAGGTTGTCGATGTATATCCGGCTCGGGCCGGGTGGTTGCAAAACGGCAAGGGAAACTCGGACAACGGTGCCCGGATTTATGCCGCCCGGTTCACCGCTGCCAGGCGTGTCGACGTGCTCCAAGCCACTGGCCGCTCCCTCGAGCGGTACCACCAGCGTCTGCCATCCTCGTCCTTTCCCGTCCGCTTCCCGGCCGTCGGCATCGATGGCGTCGGGAAGCACCGTCACGGGATAGAGGCGGGTGTAACGCCCTCCCTCCTCGTCGAGCAGGGTAAGGAGGAAGGTTATCGTGGTGGGGCCTGAGTTTTCTGCCTCTGCTTCGCCTGGGACAAGCAGATCAAGGGCGAAGGCTGAGTACCCGCGCCAATCGGAGATGGCCGCGGTGCTGTCGATATTCCAGGAAAGGCTTTGCAGCCCGGCTAAGCCGGTGGAACGAGCAGCCAACTCCAGGGAATACTCGCCCCGTGTACGCACAGTTTGTGCCCGGCTCATGGTCCAGCCCAGTGCGACCAGGCCTTCGGTTTCTTCCGGCGTTTCAAAGTCAAGCAGCGGCATTATCCTGGTGCTTTGTTCGGGCTCGAGTACCAACCGGAGAGTGTCGCTTTGCGTTGCCGCCGCGACGTTCACGCGCGGGCTCACATACGGCCAGATCAGCACGCCCGGCTTCTGCTGGTCCGATCGGGAGATCATGAGATAGACGTTGCGGCGATAGATTCCCGGCAGGCGGAACTGCCCGTTGCTATCCGTGAAGGCGACCGCGGAAAGCGCCTGCACCCTTGCTCCGGGCACGGGAGCCCCGGTTTCGTCGACCACGACCCCGCTTATCCACTCAGCCGCCGGTGTCGGCTGCGGATAAGTTCCCTTCACAAACTCATAGATGTCGTCGTATATCTGCCGCTGCGTCTCGCCGGCCGCGTAGAGCCGGGCGAGCATAGCCACGTCCTGGTAGTAGGCGGTCAGGGCGTTTTTCATGTAACCGTAACGAACGCCGCCATCCAGGTAGTCATAGAGCTTACGTAGACCTTCGGGTTGATTGACCCGGCCGTCCAGTTCGATTTCGATACCCATGCGTGCTTGCCGTGCCTTTTGCACTGCCGACTCGATCAGCCCGGGCTTGTTCTGGAACATATGGTTGGGCTGGATCACGGCCCAGTCGAAGCCAAAGTCCCGCCAGGACGTGGCAAGATACGCTCCCGACCAGGGTATCCACCCCAGCTTGTATCCCAGCTTGTGAACGTACTCGGCCGTCCCTCTGACCAGCACCGTTTCACCCGGCACGGCGGGGTTGACATGCTCCTGCAGCCAGTAAAAGCCGGCGAGGCGCAGGTGCTTTGGCTGCCAGGCCTGCCAGCGCTTGATGACCTCGTCCACGTACCAGCGGACCGCGGCCAGCCTGTTCTCCACCGGCAAGAGTGACTGGCCACCGGGCTGGCCGTCGAGCGTTCCGAAATCGGTCACCTTGTAGCTGGGATAAGGGATCATTAGATAGACATTTACGATCAGCTCAGGCCGGTTGAGACTGGCGGCAGCTTTTGCCACCGCTGCTTCCAGAGCCTGCAGTTGTTTTCCCGGCGCGTAGAGGCGCTCGATGAACCACTGCCAGTCCCACCAGAGGCTGGCCCGGCTCTGGTCGTACTCACCGGCGAAGTCCCGGCCGCGGGGGCTGGATAGTCCGAGAAAGATGAAAGTGTCAAAGAAAGTATCGTCGGGCTCACCGGTGGAATCGAGGTGAGTGACATAAGGGCGGAAATCGATGGCCAGCCAATCGCCATCGTCATCCCGTACCGTTCCTGCGTATGACTCGCCGTGGAGTTCGGTCAAACCGGTACGGCCGGGGGCGTAGTAGCCGCAGTAGATCAGCACCGCGTCGGCCGGCCACCCCTCCTCTACCGGCCCGGGCCGCAGGTAACCCAGGTCAGCCGTCTCAGCCGTCTCAGCCGTTGTGGGTGGACTTGCCGCTATCACTACATCTCCTCCCTTGTATCCTGCCAGATCGACAGTGGATGCGGCTACCGTGACTGCGAACAAAGCAGCCATCAGCATGGGGAGCGTTCGGTTGGGTGGTATACTCCGGCGCACAACATCTCCTCCTTAGACAAATCTGGCAAATAGGATGGTACCAACGGACCCTACAGCATTAGTAACTCTAACTCCTGCGGCCCGGCGGTTCTAACCGGCTCGTTGCCTGCAGTGCTCAAGAAATGGCCGGCCGAAGCCTTCTTCGGCCGGCCAACCGATTGCGGGCGATGACGAATTCCCGGGTCTCACGAACCGGCCCGCTTGCTCTTGGCAAAAACCGCCTCCCATTGCTCCTGGACCTTGCGCACGAACTGCGCAGCCCCGACCCGGCCGCCAGTCCACTCCGGAAGGAGATTGTAGAAAGCGTTGATCAGGTCCTGGTATTCGGGGACGGGGAACTCCAGGAAAGCATGGTTGAGTTCAGCTGGGATCAGCCCCACAGGCAACTGCCGTCCGGGGACGCCAAAGGCTTTGAGGTAGTTGCTGGGTTCGAGGGCTGCCCGGCGGTTTGCCGGGACGGCGGCGAAGCCCGTCTGGACCAGGAAGGTCTGGCCTTCGTAACTGGTGGCGAACTTGAGAAACTCCCAGGCTTCGTTGGGATGGAGTGCATTGGCAGGAATGGCATAGCCACCGAAAGCGATAACGGTTGCCTTCCGGCGCCCGGCCGGCAGGGGTGAGATGCCCCATTCGAACGACTTGATGGGCCGCATAAAAGTGGATATCATCCATGCACCTTGATGCAGAAGCGGTAGATCACCGGCGATGAAACGCTCGTAAGCTGCCTTGCGAGCCTCTTCGGGCCCTGGGATCATGGCCTTGGTCTCGAACATCAGCCGCTCCAGGAACTGGAACGCTTCTACCGTGCCCGGATTGTCGAAGGCCGGCGATTTCCCGTCCGGGCTGAGGATTGTCCCGTTGGCCTGGAAGATGAAGGGGAGCAGCGTGTGCGTGCCGAAAGAGATGCCAAAGCCGTAACGGGAGACCCGGCCATCCTTGTCATAAACCGTCGCCTTGCGGGCGGCAACGGCCAGATCGTCCCAGGTCCAATCCGCATCGGGAAGCTCCAGACCGGCTTTCTCCAAGAGATCGGCATTGTAATACTGGATTATCGGAGCACAGTCATTGGGCATACCAAAAAGCTTGCCCTGATAGGAATAAGCGTCCACCAGAATGGGGAAGTATTGGCTCAAGTCCCATTTGTCGCGTCGAACGTATGGTGTAAGGTCAAGGAGCATGCCGCGAGCTGCCATGGATTGCAGCGATTCGCCGATCCAAAACAGATCGGGAGGATCGCCGGCAGCAATATGAGTTATGACCGCAGCGTCGAGAGCATACGGGACGAATTTGACTTCGATATTAGGATGCCGGCGTTCGAATTCGTCGGCAAGGGCGCGTTTTGACTCGTAGCTTGGCCCCCGGAAGTCCACGAATTCTGCGATAGTGATCGTCACCTTCTTCTGAGGAGTGGCTGCCTCGCTCTCGCCGCTGTACCCGACGAACACACTGAGAATAACCGTTAGCAGGCCAAAACCGGTTTTGAGCAGTTGACTTACCGGTTTCATAGCTGTGCCTCCTCTCTTACTTTGCTGTCGGTTATCCTGTACTATCTTCCTACTCATGTTGCCCTTTCTGTGCGGTTGGTCCGGAGTAACCGATCAAATACCACTTGCCGAGATACACCACCTCCTGCCTGCTTTCAGTCGCAGGGAAGTTCACCGTGACGCGGGCTACAGACTTCAGATTGATGCCACCACCTTCTCCGTCGCGGACCAGGTTCGAAGCAAACCTACCGGTAGCAGCTTCAACCAGTGGCAGAAGCACGGTTTGCTCTCCCGAGTTGGTGCGTGCTGTTGGAAGAGTACGAACGTACGCGTTCCCGTCGTCGTCCATAACACCTATGGTCAACGAAGTCACAGGTGTGTTAGTGTTGTCCAATCGTATATCGATCGCCAGTGCCAGCCAGTCTGACCAATCCCTCAACGCTTCCGGCAGGTTGAACATTAGTGAACCAAAAGGCAGCGGCGAGTTGCCCAGGACCAATTTCAATTCGTGTTCCGGCTTCCCCGTTACCTCGACCCCGGGCCTCGCCCGCTCGGGTACAATCTGGGCCTGTACCCCCAGCGTCAGCAGCCCAGGAGGTAACTGGCCATCCAGAGCTTCCCCGCTCGGGTCGAAGAGTACCTTCTCGGGCTGCCGCCGGACGACAATTGTAACCGGGGTCGGACCTTCGGCCCGGACCAGCGGTATCAGGGCAACCTGACCGGCAGGAGTGCTTACCGCTATCAACCCCTCGTCGACAGGCAAAGCGGGAAGCTCAAAATAGCCGGTTTCGTCAGTCGAGGTTACCGCCTCACCCAGTTGGACGCGGGCTTCGGCCACCGGTCTGCCCATGCCGTCGACCACCCGGCCGGCCTGCCTCCAGCTTTCGAGCCTCCCTTGGACGAACCGATAGAGGTCCTCATACACCTTCCTGCCCGGACCGCCTGGCATACGCGCCAGCTGGGCGATATCGTTGACGTTCTGGTAGTACGCGAGCACTGCCTCGCGCATATATCCGTACCTATCACCGGCCTCGAAGTACTCGTACAGGCGCTGGCGCAATTCCGCATCTTTGATCACGTTGGCATCCAGCTCGATTTCGATCCCCATCTCATAGCGCCTGGCCAGCATCGCGGTCTGCCACAGGCGGGAAAGTCGACCCTCCGGCGCGCTTCCCGGTGAGGGTACTTCCTCGCGCGACATGAAATAGTAGTTCGGTTGCAATATGGCAGCGTCAAACCCCCACTCTCGCCAGCGGGCGTATCCACTGGCGCGGAAGTGGGGAATCCAGTAAAACCGACTTCCCCGCTCGTGAACTACCTGCGCTACCTGCTTTACGAGCGCTTGATCCTCAGCCTTTTCCGATACCCCTTCCTCGTACCAGTAGAAACCGGCCAGCTCCAGCCGGTGAAAACCGGCCTGTCGCCAGCGGGCGAGGATCTCGTCAATCATCCATTCCACAACAGCGCGGCGTTCTGCGAGAGTACCGGTAAACCGGTTCTTACTGCTGTCCCTGCCTATGACCAGACCTTTGGATTCGAAATACTGCCGGGCCCCCGAATCCTCATCGATCCCCGACCAGAACTCGGTCTGTTTCGGATTCGGTGAGGGGAGCGCCAGGATAACCTTTACTTTGTGCTCGACATCGCCGAGACGATGGCCGGCCCAAGCTACGGCCTCATCCAAAGAGGCCAGCGGTCCATCGGGGAAGAAGTAGGTATCGACTAGCCAAAGCCAGTCGGCAAAAACCGATCCCGGTGAACTGGATGTGTGGTAGAACCCTCCTGACGGCGCGGTTGCAACCGGGGTGAAGAGCACGGTATCGAAAAGCCAGTCCTGGGGTTCCCAGGCCGGATCGTCCTGGCCGGAGGGCTCTCTTTCACCGGTTGGCCTGCCAAAGGTGACGTATGGGAGTAGTTGCTGCACGTCCCAGCGCACCGGCGGGTACAAAGGCAGAAGAACAATATCGTGAACATTGCCTGTAGCCGCCCCCGGCGCACGATAGGGACCGATCGGCGCCAAGTCGAATTGATCTCCCCGCGGCCAGGCCGGCAGTTCTGCTTGGGAGAGAGAATCTGAGGCTTGCGCCGGTCGGGCTTCCTCGACCTCGATTTCGTCCAGAAAGAGGCTTATCTCGAGAGGTAAATGAAGCCTTACGTAGCGCGCTGTTACGGGTTGAGGTGATCGTGGCAACGTATACGTGACTCTCTCAGGGGTATCCTTTTCGCCCGGTGAGGCCAGGGAGGTGTACACCACATCCCAGACCGCCCAGTGTTGGCCATCATTTGATATCCCCGCTGCCACGTACGTGGGTTGCATGATACCAACCGATGGATGGTGAAGCGTCCCAATGGTTACGCTGGAGAGTGTGGCTGGTTCGCCGAGATCGACGATGATGTCCACAGCTTGGCCTTTGTAGACATGGTAGCCACTCCATGCAGGGTCCAGGTACGACGCCGCGCCTTTGCGGCCGTCGGTCAACTCTCTGTGGCCGGTGTCAGGGTAGTTTGGTTCGGCTGCCGGGGAGACAGTGTACGGTCGTCCTTCAGCTATATTGGCGGCGCAAATCTCCTGGCTTGTGGATCCGATTATGCAGAAGGATAGAGCAAGGGTAACCACGATCCTCGTGATCTGCATATACCGCATCAACTGCCTCCCCCTCCCCGAGCCGATGCTTCTATGATTGGCCAGCGCATCCCCAATGATCTGGTCGATCTGGACGTAGCCGGGCGCGGCCTGCATCGGGAAAGAAGTGTCCGCTATCCTTACCAGCACGGCCGAGTGATCCACGGGCAGCTGGCCTCCGGTGAAGCCAGGGGACTCACTCCGGTCCAACTCAGCTTCTGAACGGTAACCATCCTCGACCCCCCTCATCCGGGATTCAACTTCAGCATCCGGTACGACTACTTACTTCGCAATTAGGGACTTCCCGGGAAAACAGCTTCTACCACAGAGGAGTTGGCGGGCTGACGGCGAAGGCAAGAGTGCACTTATCAGCCGGAAAGTAACAACCGGTCGCGATCCTCGGTCACTTGCTGGTTTCCGGCCGGCGAGGTGAGGTTTATGGCGGAGATTCCTCGCGATATCGAGTTGACTACCGGACAGGTGGCGGCGCTGCTCGGCCTGCCCCTCTCCCGTGTGCGGTTCTGGGTCAGGTATGGGCTGGTGCAGCCCGTCCGGGAAGTAAACCACACATACCTCTTCAACAGCGAGGCTGTGGAGCGGTTGCGCTATGTGGCCGCCCGCCGTGCGGCCGGAGTTTCCCTCGCCCAGATCCGGCGGGAGGTGGCGGCTCTGGCCTGGCAGGCGCCGCAGCCCGCTCCGAGTGCGACTCACCAGCTGGTCACCGGCAGCCAGTGGGCGACCGAACGGCAGCTAACTGCCCGGCCGACTGCCGGTGGAACGCCGCGCTTTCTCGTGCTGGCCAACCAGAAAGGCGGGGTGGGCAAGACCACCAGCAGCGTCAACATCGGTGCGGCCCTGGCTGAGCTCGGTCAACGGGTGCTTGTCGTTGATTGGGATCCCCAGGCCAACGCCAGCCAGGCCCTGGGATTATCCCCGCAGGAGACTGAGAAGGCCCCCAGCGTCTTCGATTGTGTCAGTGAGAAGGCTTCCAGTTTGCAAGAGGTGATTCGGCCGACGGCCGTGCCGCGGCTTGATCTTGCACCCGCTAACATCCAGCTGAGCGGGCTTGAACTCGACCTCGCCCACAAGCTGGGGCGGGAGTTCACGCTACGCACAATCTGCCATCGTGAACCCCTTCCCTACGACTGGGTGATCATAGACACTCCTCCCACCCTTGGCCTTATCACCATTAACGCTCTGGTGGCGGGAGAGATGGTGGTGATTCCAGTTCAGGCCGAGTACCTGGCGCTGGAAGGGGTCCGGCAGCTGGTCAACACCGTCGGCGTGGTACGGGAGCGACTCAACCCCGCCCTCAAGCTGGTGGGAGTCTTGATCACCATGTATGACGGAAACGACCCCATTGCACCGGTGATTCGCCGCCGGGTTGAGGAAGTCTTCGGCAAGCACGTTTTTCTGGCGGTAATACCCCGTTCAGCGAAGGTAGTGGAGGCGCAAATGTACGGGCAGCCGCTGAACCTCTTTGCCCCTCAGGACCCTGCCACCGGTGCTTATCGGGAAGTGGCCCGGATGCTGATGACGGGATGATGACCGGGCGGACCATGGCCGCCCTCCAGTACAAATGATAGGTGCTCGGGAGGGAGTGCACCGTGCCGAAAGCGCCGCGGCGGCCGACAGGGGACAAACCGGACATGCCGTCGCTTCCCCCAGAGCGTGATCCTCTTGCTGGTCTTGAGAATCACCCGCTCTTCCGTGTGCCGGGTGCGGGCGCGGCCGAGGCTCACCTGCAGGCTTTGCGGCTTGCCTATGCCCAGCTACGCCGGGCCGAGGCTGAGATAGAGGAGTTGCGCCGGCAGCTTGAGGCAACGGAGGCCGCCAAACGCCGGCTTCTCCGGCAGCTGGAGGCGGTAGAGTCCGAACTGGCCGCCTGGAAAGCTCGGAGTGCGAGCGCCGCTGTGGGGGAGACGGGCGAGCCGGCCGTGGAGAAGCAGTCCTACCGATTCGAAGCTCTCTTCACGGGTGAACTGCCAAGCAGCAAGATGACCCTCAATGATATCCCCGTAGAATTGAAAGCTTTCCTGACCGCCACCAAAGCGGCGTTGCAGGCGGAGGCCGGGATGACGGTTACCGAACGGGATCAGGTGATCTGCAGCCTGGCCGCTTACCGGCTGATCATCGATGCACTCGCCCCTGCACCCCACGTCTGGCGCAAGCTGGCGCCCAAAGACCGTTCACGCTTCGCGGCCCGGTACTTCGGGTATATCCTGGAGCGGTTGGCCAGCCTGCTGGCCAGAGCCAGCAAGCTGTGAAAGCCACGCTGGTCAAGTAAGTGCCACTAACCACACGATTACCTGTGTGAGTCAGAGGAAGAAAGGAAGATCGTCTTGGCGCTGCGGTTGTGGCAAACCCCTGATCCGGCCGTTACCCCCAGGCAACCCGGCGAGGTAGAGGCTCTTGGCGAGCAGGACCACCTGTATGTTGTCGAAGATGTCGCCCGCAACCTGCGGTTTGGCCTTGTGCGCGAAACGGGCGGGCTGGTGCGCAGTGCCTGGGGTGAGGAGGCCTTCCACATCGTCCCCTTCCTGCAGATCGACGAGGAAGTGGTGATCGGTGCCGGTGATCCCTTCTCCTACCTTTTCACCCCTGAAAGGGTGGCACTCGACCGGGCCGGTACCAATACCGATACGGAGGTGGAGATTACCCTGGTGGCGCGGGGGGTGGCCGGCCTGCACCGGGCTGGCGGCCGGCGAGTCCCCTGGGAGTTCCAGGTTACTTACAATTACGACGCCACTTCGGGTTTGCTAACCCTCTTTGCCCGCCCCCAGATTCACCCACCCAATACGGTTGCCACCTTCGGGTTGAGAGTTCAGTGGAGTCAGAGCTGGGTTGAGACCGGGAGACGCTGGGTCAGGTCACCGCAGGGCGCGGTAGTCGGCTTCCCGGAGCAGGAAGGTGAGTCTCCGGTAGCGACGGAAACCACCCTCACCATGTTCGCCCGCACGAAGGGAAGCGCCGGCCTTGTGCTGCTGGTACAGTTCCCTGCGCAGGCTTCTGAGCGTCCCGTACTGGCGGAGCTGATCCAGATGATGAAGATCTCTACGTCTGCTCCGGCTGTGGCGGGCAACGGCTTGCCGGTACTGACCGACTGGCAGCAGGTCGATCATCTGCTCCGGGTGGAACTTCCTGCCTGCTCCGGTTACTCCCCCGCCTGCCGCACCGAGTATGCTCCCAGCATCGCCCCTGCGCCGTTGCCCGCCGGGCAACAAGGGGAGCAAGAGCAGGGCCGAGGCCGGCAGCCCGGGCGCTACCGCCTGGTCTGGGAGCTCGTCCCCGAGGATCCGGCCAGGGTGACGCTCCGCCTCGCCCTGCCCTTCCGGTTCTGGCCGCAAGCGCTCCATTCACCGGCTCAGGCAGAATTTGCCCAGCTTCTGCTCACCTGCCGGTTGGAGTCGGACTTCCTTGTCGCCTACAACTTCGTTCACCCGCGCCGCTTTTATCTTGGAACCGAACGGGATGACGTGCTGGCCGAGACGGGGCGACTGGCCGTGTTGCTCTACCGGCAGCTGGGCGATGAAGATCTGCGCCACCTCGCCTGGAAGATGGCCGAGCAGCTGCTTGCCCATCAGCAGCCGGACGGCGGCTTCACTTTTGGTGTCTCTGTGAACGGCTTTCGTGCTGACTACAGCGATACGGATGCAGATGCGGTCCAGTTTTTCCTGGCATTGACCGAAGATCCCGGGCTCGACCCCCTGCGGCGGCAGGTCTACCTCGAAGCGGCACGGAGGGCAGCCGCTTTTATCTGCAGCTATCAGGATCCGGAGGGGTTTTTCTGGGGCCGGGTCGAGCGTCCGGACAGGCACAGATTCGGCCACCAGCCCTGGTTTACCAGCTATTCAGTGGTGGCCTGTCTGGAGGTGGCAGCCCGAGAACAGGGGTCGGAGCTGGCCTCCCGCCTGCAAGACGCAGCCCGCCGGGGCCTTGCCTGGCTTTGTTCTGTTCAGGCCGACGACGGGCACTTCCGCTTTGACACCCAGGGGCCCTACGCAGACTACGATGACCTGAGCAACACGTCGGTCGCAGTCTGGGCCCTTGGCCGGGCGGCACAGCTTCTGCCCGCTGATGCGGATCGGCCCCGCTGGCTGGCTGCTGCCGCCCGAGGAATGGCCTACCTGCTCAGTCTGGAAAACCCGGAGCATCCGGGGGAGTTTTTGGGGCGGCAGCTCAACACCTACGAGAAGCTGGTTTACGACTACCGGCTGGGTGCGGCCTTTGCCACATATCTTCAGGTGGCGGAGGAAGTGGAAGGGGCAGAACCGGCGCGAAGGGAGGTCGAGGCTGCCTTCGGTCGCTATCTCCAACACATTCGGCAGATCCAGGGCTATGGCACTATAACCGGCGGGTGGGGGAGCGTCTTCCTCGCCGGCCCGCAGGAGTTTGCGGCCGTGCACGACTGGTATGAAACCGGGAGCGCCTGGCAGGAGTACGTTTTTCTTGGCTGGCAGGGAAAGGTAGTTGAACTTCTCGCCGGAAGGTAGAAAATTACCTTCTTACCAGTACCGGCTGGAGGAAACCGCCCAACAACAGAGAAATAAGGCGGCACCCGGAGTTCAGAAAAAGGAGGGGAGTCTCATGCGGAGGGTAGAGCGCAGGCGGGTGCTGAGCTGGGCGGCGACGTTGCTTGTGGCATTCACGCTGGTGGGCTGGGCGGTGACTTGCGCCCCACCCGTGGGAGTGCAGGCGGCCCAAAGCGGTGCAGCGACTCAACCAGGGCGCGCCGGCCAGCCCAAACCCGTAACCATCAGGTTCTGGAACTGGTGGGACGGCGAGCGTAAGCCCTGGATGGACAAGGTCATCGAGGAATTCCAGAAGGAGTACCCATGGATCACGGTCAAGAGCGAGATCCAGGGCTGGACCGACGTGGGCGGCAAGATCATGTCTGCGTTTGCCGCCGGTGTACCGCCCGAGGTGATGATGGCGCGGCGGATGGATGTCTTTGCCCTGGCCGACCTGGACGCCATCATCCCCATCACCGATCTGGTGAAGCGGGACAACATCGACCTCAGCATGTTCTATCCGGGCGAGGCCAACGCTTTCTGGTATGACGGTGAGTTGTGGACGCTCCCACTACCTACAGTCGGCTTAAACGATAGCTTCTACATGTACAACAAGGAACTCTTCGAACAGGCGGGGCTCGACCCGGAGCGTCCGCCCCAGACGTGGAGCGCCGTCCTCGAGGCCAACCGCAAGCTCACCCGCCGGGATGGAGGTGGCAGGATCACGCAGCTGGGTTTCCGAGCCTGGCCCAGCCAGTTCATTCCCTTCCTTTACAGTAATAATGGGACATTTCTCAGCGCCGACCTGCGGCGGGTCACGTTCAACAGCCCGGAGGGGATGGAGGCGGCCGACTTCCTCGGGCAGCTCGTCAAGATGAATAACCCCGCTCAGCAGCAGGATTTCCTGACCCGCAACGAGCCGGATATCGGCCGGGCGTTCATCAACGGCAAAGAAGCCACCATCTTTGAGAACATCAGCATAATGAATGTTGTTCTTGAACACGCAAAGCAGACCAAACGGCGTCTGGACTGGTTTGGTGTTGGCCTGATGCCGTACAACGAGAAGAACCCCAAGGCCAGGTCGACGGGGGTTTCGGGCCTGTCCTACGGCTGGGGGTACGTGATTCCCAAGGGGTTGCCGAAGGAGAAGGAGGAAGCAGCCTGGCTCTTTGTTAAGTTCCTGACCACTGATCCGCGGGGGTCGGGGTATTTCATGCTCATGCAGGGGCGGCCCTCGCCGGTTCGGAAGTTTAACGAAGCCCCTGAGTTCCGCAAACTCAACCCGGTCTTTGATCGGTTGCTGATGGTGCTGGAGACCGAGGTGCCCTTCCCGGCCATCCCCGTTCAGAAAGAGCTGGTCGACCTGGGGGTCAACAGCTTCTGGTCGGTGATAAGCGGCACGGTCGAGCCGCGCGAGGCTGTGGCCAGGGCGGCCGAGCAGGCTCAGGCCGTACTGGACAGATACTGGCAAACCCGCGTGAAGCGCCGTTGAGAATACGGGAGGGTTAGTAGCCGGCGGGAAAGCCCGGGTGATGACCCGGCCGGCAAGGAGGAGAGCAAGACAGCTCTCCTCTTTTTGTTACCGCCAGCAGGACGAGGATTATTGCCGGCGGGTGTCGAAAAGTTTGGTGGCAAACTCCGAAAGGAGAGGAGTAAATGGGAAATAGATTCCAAGTGCTGCATTCTGCGGGTGCGGGACGGAAGCGTGCCGGCAGAATGGGGCGCCCGCAGATAGGCCTTTGTCGGGGAAGAGGACGGGATGGTTTTCTCTAGCAGACAGACACCTACCGTCAACGGCGTCAAGCCGATACCTAGAGATTACATGAATCAGGCGGTTGTGTGACGCAGCATCTGGTTGGGAAGTGGAGGAATTGTTGATGCGTGCTAAGCAGATCTGTGCCCTTGCCATTGCGGCCGGCGTTGCCCTGGTAGCCTTTGCCGTCCCTCCCGCCGACGCGGCCGCCACTCAGAGCAGAACACCGGTAACCATTCGCTTCTGGAACTGGTGGGACGGTACGCGCAAGCCTCTGATGGACAAGATCATCGAGGAATTCGAGAAGGAGTATCCGTGGATCACCGTCAAGAGTGAGGTCCAGGGCTGGACCGACGTTTCGGGCAAGATCATGTCGGCCTTTGCCGCGGGCGTGCCGCCCGAGGTTATGATGGCGCGTCGGATGGAGATCTTCGCCCTGGCCGACCTGAATGCCATCCGGCCCATTACCGACCTGGTCAAGCGGGATGGGCTGGATCTCAACATGTTCTACCCGGCCGAGGTCAATGCTTTCCGTTACGATGGTGAGCTGTGGAGCCTGCCGCTGCCGACCGTCGGGCTCAACGACAGCTTCTACATGTATAACAAGGAACTGTTCGAACAGGCCGGTCTCAACCCGGAGAAACCGCCTGAGACCTGGTCGGGCGTGCTGGAGGCCAACCGGAAGCTAACCCGCAGAGACGGAAACGGGAGGATTACTCAGCTCGGTTTCCGCGCCTGGCCCAACCAGTTCATCCCCTTCCTGTACAGCAATAACGGAACTCTGCTCAGCCCCGACTTGCGCAAAGTGGCCTTCGACAGCAATGAAGGTCTGCAGGCAGCCGATTTCATCGGCCAGATTGTCAAGATGAACAATCCGGCCGCGCAGAACGACTTCTTAACCCGGACGAACCACACTACTGCGCAGGCCTTCATCAACGGCAAGGAAGCGACCATCTTCGAAAACATCAGCGTATTCGGCCTCGTTCTCAATCAGGCGCTGGAAACCAAGCGGCGCCCGGACTGGTTTGGCGTCGGTCTGATGCCCTATAACGAGAAAAACCCCAAGGCGAAATCCACCGGCGTGACCGGAATCTCCTGGGGTTGGGGCTATGTGATGCCGCGCAATCTCCCGCCCGAGAAGCAGGAGGCGGCCTGGCTCTTCATCAAGTTTCTCACGACAGATGTGCGCGGTGCCGGCTTCTTCATGTTTGCACAGGGCCGGCCGTCACCGATCCGCAAGTTCAACGAGAACCCCGAGTATCGCAAGCTCAACCCGGCTTTTGACCGTTTGCTAAGGGCCCTTGAAACCGAGGTGGCCATTCCGAGCCTGCCGATCCAGAAGGACATTATCGATCCCGTCATCAACAACTTCTGGCAGGTAATAAGCGGTACGGTTGAACCGCGCGAGGCGGTGGCGAAAGCTGCTGAACAGGTGCAGAACGCGCTCGATAAGTACTGGGCGACGCGGAAAAGGTAACAGGACTTCCAGTGCGCAAGACGGTCGGAGACCGGGTAGGCCATAAGCCAGGATCGCGGGGAGGAGCAGGGGGAGAGATGCCCTTGCTCCTCTTCGCCACGGGTACCTGACAGGGACGCCCGACATGACAATCACGATGGAAGCGGGGGATTGCAATACCCCGGCAAATCCGGTAGGCTAAGCTTGCGGAAACGTGAGCACAAACGCGGGGCAAGCCGGGTGCTAACCGGGATCTAAGCCATTGCTGGGACCGGGGGATGGACGTGCCAGTCACCATCAAGGATATAGCTCGTGAGCTGGGAGTTGCCCATTCGACGGTCTCTCGGGCCATCCATGATGACCCGCGCATCAGCAGGGAGACAAAGCAACGAGTTCTGGAAGCGGTCGCCCGTCTTGGCTACCGCCCCAATGCGGCCGCGCGGGGACTTGTCTCCCGTCGTATGCAAGCGGTCGGACTGGTCATCCCCGGCGTAGCGGATATGTTCTACGGTCGCATAGTAGATGGCGTCGACCGCGCCGCTTATGAAGCCGGTTTCGGCCTTTCCCTCTACCTGACGCATGGCGAGCGCCGCCGTGAGCTCGACGCGCTGGCGCAAGTCTCTGAGCGCCGGGTGGACGGGCTCATAGTAATGGCGCGGCGCATTCCCAAGAAGGTGCTCCTGGACCTGGCCCGGCAGGATATTCCCCTGGTACTTCTCGAGCCGCAGGTACTCGGACTTGGGATCGATTCGGTACGGGTGGATAACCGCGACGGAGCGTACAAGGCTGTAAGGTATCTGCTGGATCTGGGCCACCGCCGCATAGGTTTTATTGCCGGACCGAAGGGTCAGCGGGAGAGCCAGGAACGCTGGCAGGGGTACAGGCAGGCATTGGCGGAGGCCGGACTGTCGTATCAGCCTGAGCTTGTTCAGCCCGGGGATTATACCGAGGCAGGCGGCGCGTCGGCTGTGCAGCGATGGTTGCAACTTCCGCCGGCAAGAAGGCCAACAGCCATTTTTGCCAGCAACGACCGGTCAGCTATCGGAGCAGTGACGGCGCTGCAGGCAGCAGGAGTGCCAGTGCCCCAGGAGATCTCCGTAATGGGTTACGACGATATCACTGCCGCCGCTTATTCCCGGCCGGCTATAACCACCATGCGGCAGCCGATCGAGGAGATGGGAGCGACGGCTGCTCGTCTGCTCATTGACCGCCTGGTTAAGCGACGGGAGTTCGGGTATCAGGAGGTCCTGCTCAAGGCAGAGCTGGTGGTACGGGAGTCGACGGCGAGAGTATCGGAGCCTTTGGAGTGGGAGCGGGCAGAAGTGCCGGGAGCATGACCGGGTGAAGAGTACCGCCGGCGGCGGTATGCAGCCTTCAATGCACACGTGTTCTCAAGCGGGGGTGATCGCGGGGAGAGGATGAAAAGAGGGATGCAGAAGCTGTCGAGTCCGAGCCGTGCAAGCTTTGTTCTGTGAAGAACAGGGGGGAATTGTAATGACGCGGTGGGCAGGTCGTACGGCGGGTCGCACAGTGATAGCCATCGGTGGACTGGCTTTGCTGCTGGCATGCGCAGTCGGCCTGGCTGATTCGACCGGCAAGGTCGTACCTGCGGCCAGTGCTGCCGCGGCCGGCAAAGTAACCCTCACCGTCATGACGCCCGAAGCGGAAAACCCAACGGCAATCGATTGGTACACTAAGGTTCTCAAGCCGGCGTTTGAAAAAGAGACCGGCATTACCCTCAACATTCAAATCACCGACTGGAACAGCTATCTGCAGAAGATACCGGTTCTCTTTGCGGGCGGGCGTGGGCCCGATGTCTTCGTAGTTGGCGGGGAGTTGCTTGGGACTTATGTCAATGCCCGGATGGTGCAGCCACTGAATAAATGGGCCGACGACTGGCCCGGCCTCCAGGACTACCCCAAACCGGCATTGCTGGACGGCACCATAGATGGCAATCTCTACACCATTCCCTATCGGCTTGACCAGCGCACATTCTTCTACAGGCAAGACATCTTCGAGCAGGTAGGGCTTGACCCGCGGCATCCTCCCACCACCTGGGACGAGCTTGTGGAAATGGGTCGCAAGCTGGTGGTACGGGATGAGAAGGGCGAGTTTAAGCGGGACGCGATCAACGCCTGGCCGCACTGGTCGAACGTGGCCGTTTTCATCCTGCAAAACGGCGGCCGGTTTGTGACTGCGGATGGGAAACAGGCTGCTTTTGACTCGCCCGCGGCCATAGAAGCGCTGCAGTTCTTTGTTGACCTCTCGCAGAAGCACAAGATAGCCGGTCCGTGGGGATCGCCCTACCATGGTGTCGAGGCGGTGGTCTCCGGAACTGCTGCTATGCAGTACGGTGGTGCCTGGGTCCTCGGCCAGATGGCTGCTACTCATCCAAAAGATGTCGATGACCTGGGTGTCACCCTGCCGCCTAAGAAGCTCAACCGGTCCGGACTGCTTTATGTGAACAAATGGGCGATGTCCCGCACCACCAAGAACCCGGAGGCTGCCTGGAAGTTCATCGAGTTTGCCACCCGGCCGGAGATGATGGCCCAGATCTGCCAGATCAACTCGCATCTGCCGGCCCGGGTATCTGTAATCAAGAGCTTCTCCCCGTGGAAAGACGATCCGCGGTGGCTGGTCTTCCTTGCCGCTGCCAACGAGACGGTGCCTTTCCCTGCCAACGCCCGCAAGTTGGGCGAGGTGATGTCGAGCATCGAAGCGGCGGTACGGTCCACTCTCGAAGGAAAGCAGGCCCTGGAGCAGGCGGTGGCGACCGAGGCAGAGCGCGCCACCAAGCTGCTGCAAGGAAGGTGAGAGTGAGGGCAAGACAGGCAGGCGGGCAAACGGGTATCAGACAGGCATAGCAGCTATGCGCCCTAAATCACAAGGAGAAAGGGGATCATCCCATGAGGCAAAGTGGACGATCGGTGCACGGGCTGCGACGGCTTCTCCGGCTAGTAGCGGCGGGGGTGGTTGCCGGGTCTTTGTTGGTTGGCCTGGCAGTTGCCGGTGGGCTGGCGGCAGAGGACGAAGGCACATATCTGTGGACCATGGACACTCTGGGCGAGGTCTTTAGCTACAAGGATGACAATACCGGTGCCCGCTTCAAGCTGAGCGATCAGTACGTAATCCAGGGCCAGCGTTCCGTGTCGGTGATACCCAGCGGCTCGGCGATCGAGACCAAACTGGCAATTCCCCTTGACGGTGAACGTTTGGCTGCCTGGATCGGCAGCGATGCGGTAATCATCAACATCTACCTGCCGCCCGAGAATAAGCTGAACCCGAGCAAGTTCTTCCTGGGCATGGCCGATGTGACCACCGATTGGGCCTGGGTCGAAGGTACCTTCTCCAGTACCGTGGTGAAGGCCGGTTGGAACCAGGTCCGCTTTGATCTGCCCGAGCCCATGAAAAAAGTGAACAAGAACGGCAAATACATGCTCTACTTCGCCTTTATCGGCTATGACGCGAGTGGTACAAACAAACTTCCGCTCTCCGAGATGTTTTATCTCGATGGCATCCGGGTAGTGAAAGCGGCTGCGGAGCAATGAGCTGCTAGGCGCCGGTGGGGCTAGCAGTTCACAACAGTACGGGGCAAGCAGGCGGCGGCAAGCCGGGGCCGCACCTGCTTGCCGCACGAAGGAGGCTTGCAGGCAATGCTGAAGGCAAGACCAAACCGTGGGGGATGCTTCCGCATCGCCTTGTACGTTGCTTGGCTGGTTCTGATCTCCCTGGTGGCCGGCCAAGCCAGCGCTGCCGACGGCGAGCAGGGCCAGTACATCTGGACCATGGATACCGAAGAGGAGATCACGACTTTCAACAACGATAACACGGGGGCCCGCTTTGAGCTCAGCGATACCATCAAGATCCAGGGCACCCACTCGCTCAAGGTTATTCCGAGCGGCAACTCCCTGGAGACCAAAGTTGCCCTGCCGCTGGAAGGTACCAAGGTTGAGACCTGGGCGAACGGTGGTATAGTAATCGTCAATGTCTATTTGCCACCCGAGAACAAGGCCAACCCCGGCATGTACTTCCTCGGCATGGCCGATGTCACCTCCGGCTGGAGCTGGGTGGGTGGTCTCTTCTCCGATACAGAGATAAAGCCGGGTTGGAACGAGATCCGTTATGAACTGCCCCCGGTTATGCTGAAGATGGTGAAGCCGGGGAACCGCTACATGGTTTACCTTGCCTTTGCTGCGTGGGACAAAGATAAGAACAAGTTCCCGCTGACCGAGCCTTTCTACCTGGATGGGATTCGTGTAGAGAAGGGGGACGAGTCGTTAATCCTCACCCGTGAGCAGCTCCTGGAGCAGATTCCTGCCGAAGTCAAGGAGGAAGTGGCCCGTCTGCAACAGCTAAGCGATGAGGAACTGGTGGATGTCGTGGCCCGTCGGGCCTTCGACTATCTGTGGAACGAGGTGAATCCGGCAAACGGCCTGGTCCGCGACCGCAGCAGGGCGGATTCGCCGTGCAGCATCGCCGCGGTCGGCTTTGCCTTGAGCGCCATCCCGGTCGGGATCGAGCGCGGCTGGATCACCCGGGAGGCCGGCTACGAACGGGCCCTGACCACACTGAAGACCTTTGCCAGCGGCGGCGTGGAAGGACACCGGGGCTTCTTCTACCACTTCGTAGATATGAATACCGGCCGCCGGACCAAGGGGAGTGAGCTTTCCTCCATCGACACCGCCCTCTTTATCGCCGGAGCTCTGACCGTGGGCCAGTACTTCCCGGGGACGGAGGTGGCCGGGCTGGCGAAGCAGCTCTACGAGGCGGTCGACTGGGAGTGGATGATGGCCGGCGGCGAGACCATGTCCATGGGCTGGACGCCCGAGGCCGGGTTCCTCTCTGCCCGCTGGGAGGAGTTTAACGAAGGCCTGCTTCTGTACATTCTGGCCTTCGGTTCACCCACGCATCCGGCTCCGGCGTCGGCCTGGGACGCGATACTGCGGCCGGCAACCGAGGAGTACATCTTCCAACCCCAGGAGGTGCTCTTCACCTATCTGTACCCGCTGATCTGGCTTGACCTCCGCAACAAGGAAGACCGTTACGCCAACTACTGGAACAACGCCATTCTGGCAGCCAAGCGGAATTATGAGTTCACTTTTGTGTTGAAGGGCAGGTTTGCCACATATGATGGCGAGATCTGGGGTTTGAGTGCCTCAGACGGGCCGGGAGGTTACCGGGCTTATGGGGCAACAACCGGCAACCACGACGGCACTATCGCTCCGTACGCCTCCATCGCCTCCCTGCCACTTGTGCCCGATCTCGCCTTGCGGTCCATGCGTGCCATGCTGAGCAAGTATGGCCCGCTGATCTGGGGCAAGTATGGGTTTACCAGCGGCTTTAATGCGGAGTACGACTGGTATTCCCGTGAGTATATCGGCATCGACCAGGGCACAATCCTCCTCATGATCGAGAATCATCGCTCAGGCCTGATCTGGCGGCTCTTCATGCAGAACGAGGCGGTTCAGGAAGGCCTCAAGCAGGCCGGCTTTGTTGACAAGCAGAGCGATTACGCGGTGACACCAGAGTACCTCGAGCTGCTTGGCTTCTAGGCAAGCCCGGGGACGGCGGGCTGGCAGGGGAGAGACTTCAGGACGGCTGCCAGCTCGCCTTCTCCCACCCCGGTAGAGCTCCTTTTCCCCCAAGTTTTACTGGTAGGTAGGTTGATCAGAGTGAGGAAGTTTGCAACCAAGTACGGATACTTTGATTCTGAACGGAACGAGTACGTTATCACCCGTCCCGACACTCCCCGCCCGTGGGTTAATGTGATCTGCCCGGGCGATTGGGGGCTGGTTATCTCGCAGACGGGCGGTGGCTACAGCTTTAGAACTCACGCTTCCCTCAACCGTATCACCCGCTGGGAGCAGGATCTCATCCGCGACGATTGGGGCAAGTACATCTACGTGCGGGACGACGACACGGGTGAGATCTGGTCGGTGACCTGGAAGCCGGTCTGTTACACCCCTGAGAGCTATGAGGTCCGGCACGGAACCGGCTACTCGCAGTTCACAAGCCGTTATGCCGGCATCCGCAGCGAACTTGTAATCTTCGTCCCTCAGGGTGAACCAGTCGAGATTTGGCTGGTCCGCCTCTTTAACGAGAGCGACAAGAGGCGCCGGCTCTCCCTCTTTACTTATTTTGAATGGCTGCTGGGGGCGGCGCCCGACTGGCATCGAGAGTTTCACAAGACTTTCATCAAGACCTGGTATGAACCGGAAGCCGGTGCGGGAGCGCTTCTTGCCACCAAGTTCCTCTGGGAGCTGCCCAACCGGAAGGGGCAGCACTGGAACCGGGACTGGGAGTACTACGCCTTCCACAGCGGGAGTGAACCTCCGGCCGGATACGAGGGAGACAAGGAAGCTTTCCTCGGGATGTACGGAAGCCTGCGGGCGCCGAAGGCAGTTAAGGAGGGGAAGCTGTCGGAGACCACGGGACGCTGGGGTGATGCAATAGCTAGTCTCCACCACCGGGTGAATCTCTGCCCCGGCGAGGCCCGGACACTCGTTTACGTCTTGGGAGCGGTAGAGAGAGAGAAGAAGGAGCAGGCCTATGAGCTTATCCGCAAGTACCAGGAGCCGGGGGCGGCGGAACGGGCTCTGGCCGCTGTGAAGGAGTTCTGGTGGGAGCTTCTGGGACGGATTCAGGTCCGAACCCCCGATGAGGGCTTCGATCTCCTCACCAATGTCTGGCTCAAGTACCAGGCAATCTCCGGACGGCTTTGGGGGAGGACCGCGTACTACCAGACCGGCGGGGCGTTTGGCTTCCGCGATCAGCTGCAGGATAGCCAGGTCTTCCTGCCTCTCGATCCGGAGAAGACAAAGGCGCAGATCCGCCTGCACGCAGCGCACCAGTTTGAGGCTGGAAACGTATTCCACTGGTGGCACCCCATCCTGGAGCACGGGGCGGTCAACAAGATCTCCGACAATCGGCTCTGGCTCCCCTTCGTGACCGTCAACTACCTGCGGGAGACAGGTGATTGGGCATTCCTCGACGAGCAGATACCTTACCGGGACGAAGGCAGCGGTTCAATATATGAACATTGCAAGGCCGCCATCGATTACTCGCTGGAGCTGCGCAGCCCGCGGGGATTGCCCCTGATCGGTGACGGGGACTGGAATGACGGGATGAACGCCGTGGGCACGGAGATGAAGGGCGAGAGCATCTGGCTTGGGCACTTCCTCTATGGTGTGCTGCGGGATTTTGCCCGGGTGGCCCGCCGCCGGGGCGACGTGATGACGGCGGAGAGGTACGAAAGGGAAGCAGCCGCGCTTAAGGCTGCCATCAACGAGCATGGCTGGGACGGCCGCTGGTATTTGCGGGCGACGACCGATGATGGCCAGCTTGTAGGCAGCGCCACGTCAAAGTATGCCAAGATTTTCCTAAACGCGCAGACCTGGGCGATCATCAACGATACGGCCGAAGGGGAGAGGCGGCAGGCGGTACTGGCAGCCGTCAAGGAGTACCTGGCGCGGGAGTTCGGGCCGCTCCTCTTGTGGCCGGCATACGGTGAACCGGACGAGAAGATCGGCTATCTGAGCCGGTATGCGCCGGGAATCAGGGAAAACGGCGGGCTTTATACCCATGCCGGCACGTGGGCGATCTGGGCGGCCGTGAAAGCGGGCGATCCGGAGTTTGCCTGGCGACTTTACCGTTCCTTCTGCCCGGTTTACCGGGGACTCAACCCCGATCTGTACAAGGTAGAGCCGTACGTGACCCCGGGCAACGTCGCCGGGCCGGATTCGCCGGTCTTCGGACAGGGCGGCTGGACATGGTACACGGGTTCGGCCGCATGGCTCTTCCGAATCAGTACCGAGTGGCTTTTGGGTATCCGGCCTGAGTTTGGAGATGGGAATGGCGAGGACGGCGACGGGCTGCTGATCGATCCCTGCATCCCCGCCGAGTGGGATGGTTTTTCGGTGCGGCGCATCTTTCGCGGGGCGACCTACCTGATCAAGGTCTTCAATCCTGAGCATGTAAGCTGTGGCGTAAAGCGGGTCACCCTGGACGGGCGACCGATCGCCCTGGGAGGCGGCTGCGAGGGTCATGGCACGGGCTGCCTGATCCCCGTCCTTGGTGACGGCAAGGAGCATGTGGTCGAAGTGATCCTGGGGCGGTGACGGGCGGACTTTCGGGCACCAGCCATAGATGCCGTCCCGCAGCTCGGCGGCAATAGGGCAATACAATCCAGCTTGCTCCGACCGCGGTCTGGCAGCGCTGCCAGAGCGGCGAATCCCTCTGCGACCAGCTGGTAGAGCAGGGCCGCGGTTGTATGCCCTTTGCCTCAGACCTCAGACATGAATGTCTTTTCTTCCGTACACTAGATATGCCGCCCCCGTACTTGCCGCTGTCACACCGAGCAGCAGGGCCACACTGGTGGGCGAAAGGCCTGAGGTCATGATATCGGCCGCCTCCACATACCGGAAAGGAGTAAGATACTTTACCCATTCCAATTTGTCACTCAATTCGGAGAAAATGCTGAGAAAGTATGTGGCAAGAACGCCTCCCAGGGCAAGGGTATAGGCAGTTCTCACTCGGCGCAGGGCTGACGACAACAGAAGGCCTATCGCTGCAAAGGTGAGGGTGCAGAAGAACGAACCGGCCATCAGCTGGATGATGGTACCGATCCGGTAACTCTGTTCCACGAAAAGCCGGAAAGATACCAGGCTGACCACCGTTACTGCCAGGTTGAAGAGAGCGACATATACAAGGACCGCCGCCGCTTTTTGAGATACAATCGCGGCCCGGCTGAGGGGCTTAGCCAGCAGGAATTCGGCCGTCTTCTCGCTTTCCTCTTTGACAAGTATGGTGGCCCCAAGCAGCGCCGTGTAGATACTGCCGAAGAGGAGAATGAGTGAATAGGCTTCAATTCCAAAGAAACCTACTGGATCGGCAAAACTAATGCGATCAAGACCGAAGGCCGCCGTTAATTGGGGCGGCAGTGAATCTACATATTGAATGAAGGCCTCGCTGCTCCTGGCTACTGCTGGATAGATCCATACGATCAAGAAAGTCAAAAAACAGAGAGAGACGGTCCAGGCCAGCCAGCTGTTACGGCCGGCTCTTATCTCCCGCAACAGTATACTCATGGGCCTTACCTCCTCTCACTTGTATCCGGCTCGACGCCGGCATCCTTGTCGTCAACTTCACCGTTATAAAAGCTAAGGAAAACCTCTTCGAGTGACGGCTCTTCGATCTGGATGTCGGCCACGAGCGGCGCAACCTGGTTCAAGGTCGCCAGGAGTGCGGGGACGTCCCCGCGATAGAGAAAGCTCAGGGACTTATTGTTAGTCCATTCCACTCCAGAGACTCCGGCCAGGGTGAGGACCGGTTTCATAGCCTCGGCGGGATCGGTGGCCGGGCTGACCGGGGAGGCTTGTCCGATTGAGCTGGCTGGGCTGGACGGGCTAGCTGTTGACCGGGCGAGCAGGATCCGCACTCGCTTGACTTGCTTTGCAAGGAGATTCTCAACCTTGTCGACTGCCAGCAAGCGTCCCTCGCGGATAATAGCGACGGCATGGCAGAAACGCTGCACCTCGCTCAGAACGTGGGAGGAGAAGAAGATAGTAGTGCCGGCCCGGTTCTCCTCGAGCAGCACGGAAAAGAGCCGAGCCTGTATCAGGGGGTCGAGACCGCTTGTCGGTTCATCGAGGATCAAGAGCCGGGGTCGATGCTGGAGTGCCTGTATCAGCGCCACCTTCTTCTTGTTGCCATGCGACAGGGAGTCGATCCGCTCATCCAGGTTAAGGGCAAAGATCTCAGCCAGCTCCTGCATGCGGGAGCGGATCTCCTGGCGGGAGCGGCGGGGGTAGAAGGAAGCCGAGTAGGCGAGCAGCTCGCGCACCTTCATCTCATCGTAGTAGCTGACCTCCGCCGGGACGTACCCGATCTCGGCCCGGACCTGCCAGGGTGGCAGAGGTAGCTTTGCATCTCTCAGACCGCAGACCGGGTGGCCGAAGATCCTGGCCTCGCCACGAGTAGGCTGCAGAAAGCCGAGCAGGGTGCGGATGGTCGTTGACTTACCGGCGCCATTTGGACCTATGAACCCGAATATCTGCCCCTCCGGGACCTCCAGGTTGAGGTCGATAATCCCGCGTGATCTTCCGTAATATTTCGTGAGTCCCTTTGTTTCTATGGCCAGCATTCGCCCGCCAACTCCTCTCGTCTCCCTCTGGCGACCCGGTTGCTCGCTTGCCTCACGGATGGTATCACTGATTGACCGGATGGTCAAACTTTCGTTCTCTCTCTCTATGACAGCAGGAGATCTTTTCTTAGCTAGCGAACCTATGTACAGCTGTTCACCAATCCCCAGCAGGAAAGGGAGTGTATGGCGTGAAGTTCCGGTTTGGTCTGTTATCCGCAGCAGCAGTCGGGCTCTTGTCCGCTCTTGCCCTCGGAGCCGGTGTCACCCTGGCCGCCGAGGATCTCATGACCGGCGTCGCACCGGTGGCGCTCGAGGTAAACTGGGCCCTCGCCGACAACGGTGGAGTCGTGGTCACTGACAGCAACTTCAGCGGTTACAGCGCTGCGCCACTAAACGATGGGGAGTTGAACGATCAGGACGAGAATGGACGCTGGGCCCAAGTAGCCTGGGCTTCTGCCGAGAACCCCGAGGACGAGCACTGGATCGAGATCCAGCTGCCCGGCAAGAAAAAGATCGGTGGCGTTACTATTTTCTGGGCTCGCGACCGGGGCAAGTGGTGGTCCAGCAGCAATTTCGTCATTCAGTATTGGGATGGCGAGAAATGGGTCAACATCGCCAAGTATATGAATGATCAGGAAACCTTCAACGTCTACTCCACCGCTTTTACTTTTGTTCCTGTTGAGACGGAGAAGGTTCGTATCCTGCAGTCTCCTAACGGAGGCCCGGTGGCCCGGCCCGGCCTGATGTGGGTAGCCGAGGTCCAAGTCTGGGGTGCGAAATAGACAGTACATGTAGCTGCAGGCACGGCGGCAACAACGACTTCCCTCTGGCCCGGAAACAGTCAGGCTTCCGGGCCTTTTCTTTTCGAAATCCAGTGCCTGCCAGTATCGTGGACCCGCGGTTAACAGTATGTGAGAACTCCTCGATCGCGAGGACGATCCCCTCAAGCTTACCTCGGAATATACCGATATTCATACTGGCCGCTCAGCAGGCTGCCAGGGTAGTCGCAGAGCCCGCACAATGTGTGATGTCTGCCACAGCGAGCCAGGGAGGCACAGTAGTAACAGGGGGTGGACTCCCTGACTGCGGGAGACGGTTTTGCCAGGGGCGGCGCCGTGGGGCTGGCGCTGGCTGCACTCGCGGCATACCAGAAGCAGGTGCAGCAAAACGGCAAGTCACTGTATGAACGGGGAGCTGCACTCGTCGACATAGTTTTGCGTTTGTTCCCCTGCGACAAAGCTAGCATTTTCCTGCTCAACCCTGCAGCCCACATGCTGGTGGGGCTGGTCGACGTGGACTCCCAGGGGCGCATCAGGCTCATATCGGAGCAGGAAATAAGCTTGTCGGAGGATCTGCCGTTGACTGCGGTAGCCATGGGCAAGATCCCCTATCATGCGGATCTGCGCGCGAAGGCCGCCGCCATCGTACCTCTGCGCGACTACCAGGGTAAGATTGTAGGCGTCATCACAGCAGATCGAGGGCTAGTTTCCAGCAACAGAACAAGAGGTGCTGATCTGCTGTGGGCGCTGCTCTTCCTGGGGGCTGCGGCCGGCACCTTGCTGCTGTGGGGGGTTGACCTGGAGGTTCAACCGGAGTTGCCGCCTCTGGGCACGGGGAGCTCGCCAGGACTGATGCCCGAGGGCTCTCCTTCTTTGAACGACCACGATGTCTCCATGGAGCATCTCATACACGCGGTCACGGCAGTGCTGGAGCTCAGGGATATCGAAACGGCGGGGCATACCGAGAGAGTAGCTGACCTGGCGATTGCCATTGGGGTGAAGATGGGTCTCTCAAAGTGGCAGCTCCTCACGTTACGCCGGGTGGCCTTTCTCCATGATGTGGGCAAGATTGCCATACCCGATTCAATCCTGCGCAAGCCCGGACCTCTTGACAGTGAGGAATGGGCGGTGATGAAGAAACATCCCGTGGCAAGCTACCTGGTGGCAAGCGGCCTGCCGCGAATCTCCGAAGATGCACTGCTCGGGATCATCCAGCACCATGAACGTTGGGACGGAACCGGGTACCCGTTCGGACTCCGCCAGGACAACATTCACTGGGCGGCCCGCACCTTTGCCGTAGCGGACAGCTTTGACGCCATGACCTCGGAACGGGTTTACAAGCCAGCCAAGTCGCTGGCTGCGGCCAGAGAGGAGATCAGCTCCCTGGCCGGCAGCCAGTATGATCCGGCAGTGGTGGAAGCCTTCCTGCGGCTGCCCATCGACTTCCTCGACGATTGGCGGAACCAGCCAAGGCTTACACCTCTCTCCGGTGCCCTTGCCCACCTTTTTGCCAATCTGCCCGGCCAGGAGAAGCCGGGAAAGTAGCGCTAGGGACTATTGAGACAGGATGGCCTCGATCTCTTGCAGGTCGGTTTCGCTCAGGCGGACGTCGGCCGCTTTTACGTTCTCCTCGATCTGTTCCGGCCGTGTAGCCCCGATTATCGCGCTGGACACTTCCGGAAGACGCAGCGTCCAGGCGAGTGCCAGCTGCGCCAGGGTCAGCCCATTGCGCTCCGCCACCGGACGCAGCCGCTCGACCTTTTGCAGCACCTTCTCTTGCAGCAGCCAGTTCATGAACATGTTGGATTTGGGATCGGTAGCACGGCTGCCTGGAGGCGGCGCCTGCCCCGGCTTGTACTTGCCGGTCAGCACTCCCTGTGCCAGCGGTGAGTAGACTATCAGTCCTAGGCCAAAACGCCGGCAGGTGGGCAGCACGTCCGCTTCAATCTCCCGCTGCAACATGTTGTAGTGGGGTTGGTTGGAGACGAGCGGATGCAGGCCAAGGCGGCGTCCCAGCTCCATCGCCTCGGCGATCTGGGCGGCAGTCCACTCGCTGACGCCGGCATAGAGGATCTTGCCCTGCCGGATCAGGTCATCAAGGGCGAGGAGCGTCTCTTCCAGCGGCGTCTCGGGGTCGTAGCGATGGCACTGGTACAGGTCGATATAATCCACGCCGAGGCGTCTGAGACTGGCGTGGCATTGTTCAAAAATGTGCTTGCGAGAGAGTCCCCGATCGTTAGGTCCTTCGCCCATAGGGAAGAAGACCTTGGTAGCCAGGACGTAGGACTCGCGCGGGAAGGGGCGCAAGGCTTCGCCCACCACCTCTTCGGCCGCCCCACGGTAGTAAGCGTTGGCGGTGTCGAAGAGGTTGATACCCAGTTCGTAGGCGCGGCGGATCGACTTGATAGCCGTCTCCTTGTCCACCGAACCACCAAAGGTGAGCCAGCTTCCCAAGGAGATACTGCTCACGCGCAGCCCCCATTTGCCTAGGTGACGGTATTCCATTCTGCCCTGACCTCCTTCTGCTACATGGGAGGGATGGTAACGAATACTAGTGTATCACGGCCCAAACAGCAGGAAGGGAAAATGGTAATTCGGGCAGAAAAAACTCGGATGCTCTCCAACTCCGTTGAGGAGGGAACGTTTGGTGCTGAGAAGACGAGAAATGACATCGGGGTTAGGGCGGGGGCGACCGCCCAAGGGACGGCCTGGGCGCCTGCCGACGGTACTGCTTGTTTTGATGCTGGGCTTCGTCTCGGTATCCGGGGCGGCCCTGCAGGCCCAGGAATCTGCTTCTTTGCAGCTTGTCAGTCCTCGACTCCTGGTCGGCGATCCTGGCGAGACCGACGCGGAGTGGACTGAGGAACTGCCGATCACATGGGTGAATCGCCCTCTCCGTCTGGGCCAGCAGGGAATCGGGGTGTTCTTGCCCGACCCGTTCCTGCCGGCTACGACGCTGACTCCCGCCAGCAGCATAGATATCATCGTGCGCCAAGGAGTCGTTGAAAGGATTAGTATAGAGGGTAACACCCCTATCCCGGCCGACGGGTACGTGCTCAGTGTCCCCCAGAGCATGGTCCTGTCGGTGATGAGTGCGGGGGTAAAGGTACGGAAGGCAGTGGACCTGGACTTGTATCATCTGGAGCGAACAGAAGCGAGCGTGACTCACCGTATCAACGGCTTCAACCGCTCTCGGGGTACGGACGAACTCATCATTTATCGTCCCGCCCCCGGCCGCACGCGCACCCTGACCAACCAGTGGGGGATTGAGGCGGTGGTGGTTGATGGCCGGATTGTCTCGGTGGGCGGCAACAACCAGGCTATACCCAGCAATGGATTTGTGATCTCCGGCCACGGCCAGTCGGCCGACTGGATCCGGGAGAATGTTCAGGTGGGGCAACGGGTCGAGATCAGGAGCGGTCAAGGACAAAGCGCCGGCGATACGCTGGTCCTCACCGTTGATGCCGAAACATATCTGATCCGGGCGGAGAAACGCCTGGCTCAACTGGAGCAGTCGCTGGCCGCAGCGGCGGCCTCGTGGGCCGATATCGCCTACACACCGGCCCGCCAGGCTCTGGACCAGGGCAAAGAGCTTCTGGCCCGCGCCCGGGCGCAATGGGAGGAGCTCAAGGCCAGGGCCGGGACACGGGCCGCCAAAGCCGATCAGCCCGGGGCAGAGGGGGAGGGTAGCCTCGAGGAGGCGACGGGCATGGTGATCCGCACCGCCCTGCAGGCCCAGGCAGAGGCCGACCGGGGACTCTTGCTCGCCTACCCGTCCGCCACCGTATCCTTGCGCGGTGCATGGTACAGGCCGAGCGAAACCTCACCGGAGGAGATCGCCGCTACCCTCGACCGCTTCCAGGCAGCCGGGTTCAACGTCCTCTTCCTTGAAAGCTTCTATCACGGCCAGACCCTCTGGCCTTCGGCCATCGGCAAGCAACGGAGCGAGTATATTGGCTGGGATCCCATGGCCGTCTGGGTAGAGGAAGCGCACAAGCGCGGTATTGAGTTGCATGCCTGGGTACACGTCTTCAACGTGGGTGAACGGGGTGCGAGCGACCCCGGCGCCGTGCTCAACGCTCATCCCGAATGGGCGCTGCGGCGGCCGGATGGTAGCGTGGTCTCCGCCCTCGAGCCCGGCCTGGCTTACGTCGATCCCGGCAACCCCCAAGTGCGGAAGTTCCTCAGCGATCTCTTTGCTGAGCTGATCAGCAAGTACGACATAGATGGTTTCGAGTACGACTACATTCGCTATCCCGCGGGGGCTGGTAACAACGCGGCGGCGATAATAATGGGAGACGCCGAAAGGGAGATCTTCCAGACCGAGACGGGGATCGACCCTGCTACGCTGCGTCCTGGCAGCAACACGGCCGACTGGCGGCGCTGGTGTGATTGGCGCATGGCGCAGGTTACCCGTTTCGTCGCCGAAACCAGCGCCCGCTTCAAGGCGATCCGCCCGGACATCAAACTGAGCGCAGCCGTGGTCGGCGACCCGGCCGAAGCAAGGGCGAGCAAACTGCAGGATTGGCCGACCTGGCTTGCGGCGGGCTACCTCGACTTCATCAGCGCCATGGCTTATACCGAGTATGACCTGGAGTATGTGAAGCGCCAGGCCGAAGGCATGGCCCGTCTGGCTGGCCCCAAGGCTTTTGCCGCCACCGGGATCAGCATCATGGAAGGAGCTCTGGCCATGGCCCTGCCTCAGACCATGACCGTGCTCGCCAGCGACAACCCCGGGGTTGTCCATTTCGCCTTCAACTACGCCGACGGCGGGATGTTGCGGGAATTGAAGGCCGGCCCCTTCCGCCTGCCGGCCGTTCCTCCCTACGACGTGGCCCGGGCCGCCCTGGCACTTGCCAACCGCATTGCCCAGCGCCTCGGGCCCGAACCGTGCGACTGCCCCTCCGAGGCCAAAGCACAAGCAAGGGCTGAAGCTGCTGGCACTGACCTCCTCGACCCGCTTTACCGGGCCGGCAGGTCCCACTCCGAAGCCGCGGCCAGGGTCCGAGAAGCCCTGGACAACCTGGCGCAAGCCGCAGCCCTGGCGCAAGCCTCTGCTTCTGCTCCCGCCGGCGATCGGGCGGACCAGGCCAATCAGGCCAATCAGGCCTCCCTCGCCGCTTTGCAGGAGGCGGTACAGGAGCTGCGGGCGGCCCTTGCCGACCTTGCCAGTGCTGATGGTGTAACCGGCGAGTGGCTTCTGGGTCAGGTGGACGATTTGGCCGCGGCCATCCAGCGGGCTACTATATGAAACAAAGCGGTGTTGCTGTCAGGCTCAGCGTGGCAGCAACACCGCTCTCCCACTCCGGCCAGCTCCCCCTACGGCCCCACTGTCGGCCCAAACAGCAGTTCGGCTACTGGCTTAAATATCGAGGTTAGCCATTGCGACCAGGGCAGAACCATAACTCCTGAGGCCAGCGCAATGGCCATAACACTGCCCAGCGTCATAAGAGCGACAAACCCCGCCAGGGCCCTCCACGCACGCTGTCGCCAGAGGGAGAAGAGACCATAAGCCCACAGAATGCTGAGGAAGCCAACCGTCACGGCTACTTGACCCATCTGGGATATCCTCCGGTACCCTTTGTTGCTCTACTACCCGAGTTAGAGCTGGACTTCGAGCTGCCCGGGCCGTCAAACCCGCCGGTGTCGCCCGGAACTTCGGAGCCGCCGGCGTGTTGATCTCTCAGACCGGTGGTACTGGGCGGTCCGATGGTCATTCCGGTCTCCACCAACTTCACTTCGACCTTTATGGATACTGGTAGATGCCCGTATATCTCGTGCCAACGGTCACGAATGCGCTCCCAATCCTTCTTGCGTTGACGGTTCAACATAACGGCGAACCCGAATACGTCCGCACCTAGCGGTTGGGTGGCCTCCAGGGCGGCGCGAATCTCGCCCTCGATATGTCCTGCAACTTCCTCAGCGATCTGCACCAATTTCTCTTCGGCGCCGACGGCATGGGGGCCGACCACCCCCATCTCCTCCAGTTGAAAAGGGATCTGTGTCTCCAGGGAGGCCGTGACGAGGAGTCTGAGATCTGCCTTCTCTGCCGAAACGGTGATCTCACGCCGTACATCCTCTATCAATACGCTCAACTGTGGCAATTCGGACGGCCCCGGGCCTGATACCGGTATGACAGCGTTGTTAGGTGGGGATGTTACCCAGAAAACGCCCCGGGTGGCATAGAGGTCCAGGTAGCCGACAAGTCTGTCTTCGAGGATAATACCGGTTCCCTGCAGCTGCGCGACGGCCAGAGGAACTGCCGGCGGCAGATACCTACCTTGCTGTACCAGAGATGAAGGGTCTGTTGCCGTGCGCTGGCGGGCTCCCGCGGGTGAACCCTCGGTGGTTGCTTGCGGAGGTGGTGCGCCGGTAGCCGGTGGGGGTGATTGGGGTTGAGCCACCAGCCCGAAGAGCGGAACCAGCGATGCATGGCTTTCCGACGATAGAGTCCGGATCATGCGGTGAGCCGTGATAACGGCGCTTATTCCCATAGGATTGCCCAACCGGAGTATTCCGGGTAACGTCACTCCCAGCATCGTTTCAATCCCCAGCTGCGCTTCCACGATGAACTCCTGGGCCTTTCCCCGCACAAGCCCTATCATGGTTGTGGTACGCATGGCCTCGGAGCGTGTCCACAGGTCGAGGATCTCGGCAATACCGCGTTTGGCTGCAGCTTCCCCAATGATCAGCGCTGAAGCGTGATCCCAACGCGGTCGCCGCGCCAAAAAGAGACGCAGATTCTGTTGCGCCTCGCTTACCGTTGCCCCCCGGGCGCTGACGACAAACGCCTGGCGGCTTGGACCGGTTGGGCCGCTGGCCTGTCCTGTACCACTTGGCTGGCCGGTTGTTTGGGCGATGCTTGCAGTCGCCACCCACATGCCATCTTCCCAGTCGATGCCTGACGCCATAATGAGGGCCAGTTCATTTATCTCAGCTCTGTCCCAGCAACCGGCAGCCAGCAGGAGCATAGATCCTAGCGTCAACAGAACCCCCAGCAATCTCATCGGCCTGGTGAGACTCATCGAGTACGTCCCCTCGCTGTCGCTGAATAAGACCTCTCCAGCTCAAGGTGCTTGCTCTCCCGTGCCGGCGGTTGTTGCGGTGGTTTCCAGCCCTGGAGACCCGTTGCTTCGGAACTGCCGATTGACCGGGTCTCTCGCCGCGCCAGGAACTGCGGGCGAAAGGGCTGCCTCCAATGGTAGGAACGCCAGAGCATGTCCTCGCGGTTCGACTCCCAGACCATGGGGGCAGTGGGGACGAGATACGGAACACCGAAAGAACGGAGGTTCGCCAAATGGATCAGCAGTGCCATAATGCCGAAAAGCAACCCCAGAATTCCCAGGATGCTGGCGGGAATGATCAGAAGTACTCCCAACCAGCGGATTGTTGCGCCCAGGTTATATGCGGGGATGGTGAAGGATGCCAGGGCCGTCAGGGATGCGGTGATGACCATGGTGGCGGAGACCAGGCCGGCTGAAACAGCAGCGTCGCCGATGACGATTGCTCCGACGATGGTCACCGCAGAACCGACCGGGCGCGGCAAGCGTACTCCCGCCTCGATGAGAATCTGAAGCACCAGCTCCATTCCGAGAGCCTCAACCACGGACGGGTATGGTACTGTCTCGCGCTGGCGTATGAGGGAGAGCATGAGAGGTGTGGGAACCAGTTCAACGTGGTACGACGTCAGGGCTACGTAGGTGGCGGGCAAAAGCAGCGTGAATATGAGACCTGTATAACGGACCAGCCGAACCGGCAAGGACAACCAGGATCGTTCTGAGTAATCGTCCGGCGCATGCATGAGACTGTTGAGCGTGGTGGGGACGATCAAAGCCATGGGCGTATTGTCAGCCATTATGGCTACCTTCCCCTGGAGCAAAGCCGCAGCGACCCGGTCGGGCCGCTCTGTGTACTGTACTTGAGGGAAGGGCGAGAAGGGGTTGTCCTCAATCCACTCCTCAAGGTAGCCACTCTCCAGCACACCGTTAATATCTACCCGGGCGAGCCGTTGCTTCACTTCCGCCAGCAGACTCTCATGGGCGATTCCTTTGAGATACATGATGGTGACGGGAGTATTGCTAACCGAGCCAACCCGCAGCCTTTCCAGTACCAGATCTCGGGATCGCAACCGGCGGCGTACCAGAGCAGTATTGGTTCTCAGGTTCTCGGTGAACCCTTCTCGCGATCCCCGTACCACCGATTCGGTGTCCGGCTCGGTGATGTCACGTTTTTCCCATCCTTCCGTGGATGCCATCAATGCTTGCTTCCAATTATCGGCGGCTATCAGAGTGCCGCCTTCAAGCAAGCGGTTGATGATCTGATCGAGTTCCTCGACGCGTTCCAGGTGGGGGGTTCCGACCATGCTCGCCTCCGCGTCCTGGAGCGTTATGCCTGAACGGCGGGATACTTGCGCCCGCCGCCGGAGCGCCTCCCTTTGCAGTCTGTTGACGATAGTGTCCTGGATGGTCGTCCGGTCAACCAGCCCGTCGATGAAGACGATTTCGACGGTCTGGCCATCCAGGCGGAGCTGCCTGGTCATGAGATCTTCGGGGTGGCCCAGTTCGGCAACCACGGCCTGGACCAGCGGTATATGGTCGGCCTTGCTTGCGGCGTTCTCCTTTGCCGGCCTCTTCTTCCCTGGACCGTTCCCGTCCTGTCCCATGCTTTGTTCCCGCCCCTCGCCGGTTGACGGGGGTGGCGACGCCGCCTTTGGCATGCGTGACTTCCCCCTACTGCGAAACGAAACATTCTGGAATTGATTTGCACTCCGGGAGTGAGAATTATGCAGAGGGGGATCACATGGACGGGACCGGGCCTACCTACATCACTCTGTGGCAGCTGTTCGTCTTAGCAGTGGGAGTATTGATGGGAACTTCGACTCTGCTGCCGGCCGGTGTCCCGGCCGGCAGGGATGCCTGGTTGGCCGTCCTGGTCGCGCTGAGTGTGGGATTGGTGCTCACAGCGCTCTGGCAGCGGCTGATAGACGGGGTTGCGGCGGCAAACAGGCGAAGTCCGCCCGGCGGACAGGAGCAAGCAGAGAAGCGGCCACCGGCTGGCAGGGTCTGGATCGTTGCCTTCGGCCCTGTTGTCGGCCGGATTGTAGCCGCGCTCTACTTTGTTCATTTCGTTCACTGGTCCGCAGCAGTTCTGCGCAATATGACCACACTGATAGGGCTCGAGGTTCTTCCCCGGACACCCACGCCGGTGATCCTGGTACCCTTTGTCGGCCTGGCAGTCTGGTCGATCAGCCAGGGGATCGAGGGGACGGGCAGGCTGGCAGAAGTGGTGATCCCAATCGCTTTCATTGCTTCCGGCCTCATTCTGCTCCTGGCCTTGCTGACTCCGGGCCTGGTCGACATGGGCCAGCTGCTTCCTCTCTTCGAAAGAGGATACCGGCCGTTTCTCCACGGCGTGCTGCTCGCAGTGAGTTTTCCCTTTGCTGAACTGGTTGCTTTCATCCCGATAGCACTATCCTTGCGTGACCCATCACGCGCCGCCACTCCCATGCGCTGGGCGATGGTGGTCACGGGCTTGCTCCTGGCCATGCAAGAAGTCCGGAACATTGCCGTCCTGGGGGTACACGAAGCGGTCCGCTTCCTGTACCCCGGGCTTGCCGTCAACGAACTGATCGAGCTCGGGCGTGTTGTGCAGCGAATCGAGGCTATCGCCATAGCTGTCTGGATAAACGCCGGCTTCATCAAACTGACAGTAATAATGCTCGCAGCCACCAGCTGCGTGCAGGAAATTCTGGATCTGAGGGAGCGCCGACACCTACCACCGGTAATCGCCGCTATCGGGCTGGTGGCGGGAGCACTGGCTGCCGGTCTCTACAGTACCGCCGGCGAATTGGCCCTGTTTGCTATGGATGTTTGGGTTGTCTACGCGCCATTGTTTCAAATAGCAATTCCCGCTATAGCTCTGGTTTCGCTGCGGATGCGCCAGCGTCAGCTCCAGCCGGACGCCGGGACGATAATGGCTGGTACTGCCACGCCGGGCCGATCCGGCAGGCGGTCAGGAGTATCTCCAGGTGGCCGGGCTGGCCGCCCTCCTTACCGGACGAAGCGGTGATGCCGATGCGTTGATGCCGATACAGGTGGATACGCTGGCCGCCCCCCGCCGCGCTCCAGCTCAAGGCGTTGGTCCGGCCGGGGTGGTTGTTGCGGGGGAGTGCTGATGCGCATGGCACTACCGTCCTCTGCCACCTTATCCGGGTTCCGCCGACGCCCGTACAACCACAAGGGAGAGCGGAAGACCGAATCGGCTGCGTCCGCCCACAGCAGGGGGGCATAGGGCGTGAGGTAGGGCAACCCGAAGGAACGGAGTCCGCACAGATGGATCAGAATCGCCAGCGCGGAGAAAAGAACGCCCGCCAGTCCCAGGATCGACGCCGGTAAGACCATAGCCAGCGCCAGCCAGCGGAGTGCGGTCCCAAGGCTGTACGTGGGAATGGTCAGGGTGGCAAGCAGGGTTGTACTGCCGACTATCACAATTGATGCCGACATCAGCCCCGATTCGATCGCCGCCCGCCCTATCACCACGCCCCCAACTATCGTAAGCGCCGCTCCTACCGGACGTGGCATGCGAACATTGGCTTCCAGAAGGGTAAGGACGATCAGAAAGTGCAGCCCTACCTCGAGCGCTACCGGATAGGGCACCGTCTCCCGCGCGCGGATAAGTGAGAGCAGAAGAGGAGTTGGAATCAGCTCCGGCTGGAACGAGAAAAGCACCACTGACATGGCCGGCAAGAAGAAAGCAACGATGGCACTGACATAACGGAGGCTGCGGGTGAGGGAAGCAATCCAAGGGTCGTGGTAGTAATCGTCGGCAGCGTGCAGCAGATATGTCAATGCGACGGGAACAAGCAGGGTTGTCGGTGTTCCGTCCACCATGATCACCACCCGGCCGTTGAGCAGGGCGGCGGCGGCCACATCTGGCCGTTCGGTGTGGCCAAGCTGCGGGAAGGGTGAGAACGGGTTATCTTCCAGCCATTCTTCGAGGTAGCCAGCTGTCAACACGGCGTCCATCTCGATGCGGGCCAGACGCTGTCTTACCTCCGCGAGCACTTCCTGATTGACTACGTCCCGCAGCCAGGCGATCACCACTCCAGTATTCGATTCAGTTCCAATCCGCACGCGTTCGAAAACCAATTTGGGTGTGCGCAGGCGTCTCCTGATCAATGCCGTGTTCGTCCGGAGATTCTCGGTGAAGCCTTCCTTCGGCCCGCGTGTCACTGCTTCCATTTGTGGTTGCTTTATCCGCCGTGTCTCAAACCCGCGTACAGACGTGACAAGCGCCTGATCCCAAAGGTTGGAGAGTATGAGTGCGCCCCCGTCCAGCAGGGATGTTATCAGCGCATCCAAATCCGCAGTGTCGTGAACGGTTGTCGCTGTGACGACTGAGTTCTGGACGGTCTCGAGAGAAACGAGACCCCACGCTCGGTCTCTTGCGTTTGTCAGTAAATGAGAGATGGGGATGACAACGGCCCGAGAGACTGTTGAGCGTTTCACCAGGCCGTCGATGAACACTATGACGATCTCCTGCCGGCGCAGGCGAAGGATCCGGAAGGTCAGGTCTTCAGGATGGCCGAGGGCAGCGACTATCCTGGTCAACAGCGGAATGCCAGGGCCGGTTCGATCAAGTTGGGAGCGTGTGGCGGGCCGGCCGGATTCACCGGAACTCGGCCCGCTCCAGTCAGGTCGGACTGCGTCCCCGGGCCACGTCGCGTGGGCAGCTCCCAAAGCAAGCGCCAGGGGGATCCGGTTTCTTCCGAGGATCCGCCGCAGGAAGCGCAGCGGCAAAGGAAGAGATCTACACCCATTCATGGGCATTATTCTGCCCCGATTCTGGCGTGGGTCCGCGATCGGTTCGTGCAGGCGACGGTTTCGCCTAAGCCTGACCTTTCATTATCCAGGAAGCGACTGTTACGGCCCGCCGGGCCTGGTAGCGGGCAGCGGCCAGCGCTTTCTCATCGGGTATCGCTCCCGCTGTATCGGCCTGGGGCACCGTGACGCTTGTGCCATACGGGTTGCCGCCGGCGGCGAAGACCGACTGATCGGTGTAGCCGGGCGGAACGATGATAGCACCCCAGTGGGCGAGCAACGCCCAGAACGATAGGATGGTGGCTTCCTGGCCGCCGTGGGGATTGGCGGCACTGGTCATGACGGTAGCCACCTTGTTAGCCAGTTTTCCCTGGGCCCATAGAGGCCCTGTCGTATCCAGGAATTGCTTCATCTGGGATGCCATCATGCCGTACCTGGTCGGGGTACTGAAAATGTAGACGTCCGCCCAGTCGAGATCATCAAGGGTGGCTTCCGGAACATCCCGGGTTGCCTCGAGGTGCGCCTTCCAATGGGAATTGCTGTTGATGGCACTCTCTGGGGCAAGCTCGCGTACCTTGCGGACCCGCACTTCGGCTCCCATCTCTCGGGCTGCTTCGGCGGCAGCCTGCGCCAGCTTGTAGTTGGTTCCCGTGGAGCTATAGTAGATCACAGCGACCTTCACCGGTCCCATTCTTGCTTCTCCTCCTTGACAACCAGATTGGTGAGCTGTCTGCACCCCTATCCTGCCAGGATGGGCGCTTTTTGATCCTATCATAGTTGCAAGTTGCTCGCAAAAAGAAAGCCCGGGCGGCAGAGCCCGGGCAGGATGAGGGAGTCAGGCAGAGAGCCAGAGGGTGACTAGTTATGCCATTCGAGTTTGAGGGTGAACTGTAGAGAAGGCTTGACGGGCCGGGCAACCTCCGCCCAGGTTACGCCATAACGGCTGGAGATAGCAGTCCACGTGAGCCCCTGGCGACGGAGCTTGATGATGGTGGCCGGCTCCACCCGCGCCCGGCGTGACAGGTTCAGCAGCAGCACAACGTCTTGGTACCCCAGGCCGGAAGCGAACCACAGCTGAACATCCTCCTCCGCAACCCCGTAGTAATCGCGGGCGAAGCGGATGAAGATCATCTGTTCAAACTCGGCATCGGTATAGGGGACGAACTTGCGTACGTAGTAGTAGCCGTGATCGTCATCATCGTCGTCGTCCTTATGCTTGTCATGGCCTTTGCCGTTACCTTTTCCGTGCTCCTTGCGCACCCGTTCGGTGACCCATTTGCCATGGTAGCTGGCCGGCAGGCCGTGGGCCTTGGCGATGGCTGCCCAGCCTTTACCACTGGATTTTTCCTTGAGGATGACGGCCACAGGGGTACGGGAGAGGCTGGAGATGTAGAACGCTGCCAGCATATCCGGAGTGGGAGTTGACTGGCCCATCCGGATCACCACGTTCGTGTCGATGCCGAAGAGGGCGGCAACGGCGCCCAGGAAAAGGGCGTTGGCCGCTTCCGCTTCATCGCCCACGAGGGTTAAGGACAGACCGGGGAGCAGGCCGGAGGTGGGGTTCGGGATGATAGCGATCGCCCGCGGCTCGGTCGAGGCGCTGGCGGTAAAACTCACCGAAACCGAAGTGGCTGCTGCCGCCGGCGGAGAAGCAAGCAGAATGAAAGCTGTGGAAAGCAAAAGAGCCGCCAGCGGAAGAAACGGTAGCCGACCAGGTAACAGCAGCGAGTGCGGGCGAGAAACTGGCGATCCTCCTGTCATGCTTCAACCCTCCTTCCGTTGCCACGGCGTGCGGGCGGTAACGACTGAAGTGGTTCTTGGGATCGTTATGACACCATCGCCGGTAATGACACGGATCGGGGTGGTTTTGTTCGTCAAAGCAGCAGGAAAAAGAAGGATGAGTGGGAAGGAATGGTAACGACGGCGCCTAACATTGAGGTGAAATGGGGAAAGGGAGAAAGAACGAGCCGCGGGAGGTAGTGATTCCGCTTTGTTGGGCGTGAGGATGAGGGCATTGCCGAGCAGGTGGGCGGGGCGGCGAATCCATCTGTCATCTGTATATGGTTGTTTTCCTGTCTTGCTCCTGATGGCGTTGGCGAGCGCGGGCAGTTGCGCCGAAGTGGTCGTGAAAGCGCCGATGGCGTCACAGGCCGCGGAGCCTGGTGCGGCGGAATCGGTGGCTCCATCAGTGGCAGTATCATCCGAAGAGAAGAGCCAGGTCAGGATCCTATTCACCCCCGAGGAGGGGTGGCGGGGTGAGATATACCTTCGGCCAGAAGTCACGGTTGGGGCATTCGCACCGGAGGGGGTAGCGCCGCAGCTTCTGCTGCGGCTGGGGGCTGGCGGGCAGACCGCGGACTTTCAGGAAGAGACCTGGGTCTGGTCACTCTCGCCGGAAGAGATAACCCTGTTTGCTAGCGGACCGCTCTGGGAGGGCGGTCCACCGGCCATTGGGGTGCTGGGGGAGTTTCGGCTCCCACTCCCCGGCTACCTGGGGGGCGATTCCCGCCGGAATGGTGTACGGGGAGTGGCGCTGACAGAGATTGGCATCCTGCCGTCGGTGGACGCCGACCTGTTTTACGGGTGGACGAGCCAGAGCGTACCGCCACTGCTGCGAAGCGAGGAGTCGCCCGGAAGCGACTATCTGACTGGCGGCGGGCGAGCGCAATGGAGACCTGCACCTGATCTCGGCGTGGAGCTGGCGGCAGCCTGGCGGGAGGGGAGTCTGCCTGCCGACTACTTTGCGACCAATGACATGAGCCAGCCGGGCGGGAGCTGCTTCTACCGGGAAGACGTGGGGGCTGTTGCCCTCAGCCGTCCCTGGAGGGGGTTGCAGCTGTCGGCCTGGGCGGGCTGGCAGGCGCGCCGGGTTGAGTTGTACCATCCGGACGGACAAGTACAGCAACGGACGGGGTTTGCTGCATTGGAGCTGGTGGGGGAGAAGCGGGATAAACAAAGGCGCCGCCACTCCCAAACGCTGCGGATATACGCTGTGCCGGCGGAGTTCTTCCCGTGGGCGGCGCGACGTTCAACGGCGGCCAACAATTTCTACCGCTGGCGTGGCGAGGCAGGGGTTGAGTGGGAGGGTGCCACCTGGCTAGGGGCGGAACCCTCCCGTCACAAGATGACCTGGCGGCTTGGGCTGGGCCAGCGGGTGCAGGAGTTGCCCGACCACGACGAGTTGATCGCCGACCTGGTCGCTTCCGGCACGGTTGCAGTCTCGCCTTCTTCCCCTGTGAGCGCACCCTCCTTGCCGCTGGAAGCCGTCTTCGGGCGCGGCCGGGTTGAGCTTGCCGGAAAGGTCCCCCCTCTCTGGGCGGAGTTTGTCCATTGGTGGGAGCATTGCCAGTACCGCTGGCGGGGGGAAGTTGAAAGTGGTCGCGGGGGATGGACCGATTTGCGAATCTGGCGCACAGGGAGGGCAGCGGCCGGACCGGTTCGCGAATGGACGCCAGCTTACACGGTAAGGTGGGAAGCGCCCGGTTGGGGGACGGCACCTTCGGAGGAGGACGCGGAGGTTCTGGATAAGGAGGAGTCGGCGGCAGATGCTTCTCCCTCTGCTTTGGGTGGTGGCCTGACCCACACTCTCTCCCTGACGCTCAAGCTCTCCCTTGGGGGCTTGCAAGGAGTCAAGGCCGGATGGAGCAGGAGTGTTAATGGGCACGGGGCGATAACCGATACGTGGAGTATCGCCTACGATTCGCCCAATGGTTGGGAGTGGCGCTGCCGATGGACTGCTCCGGACGATCCGGAAAAAGCCACCGACAGTTACTTCGAACTGCGACAACGGTTTAAGTTTTAGCTCAGGCTCTTCCGGCCCCGGCGGCCGGACGCGAGAGGACCGGCAACCCGCAGGCCAGAGTCGAGCTGCCGGTTGCCGGTCGTTCGGGCCTGGATCGAGCTCTGTCATCTGGAGATCATATCCTGTTTACGCCGGACGCCCCGTACGATCTTGCGCACTGTTTCGCGGGAGAGGTAGAAGCGCCGAGAGATCTCGTCGAGATCTACACCCTCCGCATACAGCCGGCGAATCTGGTGGTTGCGCTGCTCCAGGCCTTGCCGCGTGCCGTTGCGTGTACCCCAGGCGGCGCGGGTTTCGTCAGGGCAGGGTACGTACAGCTGCATACCGGCTGCATACTTCTGCAGGGCGGCAAACAGCTCCGCTGGCAGGACATCCTTGGCGTTGCAGTACGAGGGCATAACCAGTTCAACCTCCCAGAGGGATGAGTGCGTTCGAGTTCGTGCGTTGCTGCTTGTCGGCCGTTCACCGTAACCTGTCTGTCCTGTTCGGTCCGCTTTGAGGCGGCGTGCCACCTCCTTCGCCCGGACTTCGCGCTACCAGAACCGGAGCAGGGAGAGGGCGCGGGTCAGGCGTTGTGACCAGCTCCTCAGGCCGGGGGTGGCAAGCGGCGGCCGGGCCTCGGCTACAGGATGGGGAGTTGGACGACGGGTGTCGACACCCGCGTCGCGAAGGAGAGACTCCTGGTAAGTCTTAGCGAAACCGGCGTCGAGCAGGCGGGGATCCGTCACTTTCTTTACCTCCTCGTGAAAACCAACGGGCCAGGGAGAATCCCACGGCTCTTCACGAGCCCGGCAGTGACGGAGCAGGCGGTTGCGTGAGTTGCGGTGGGGGGACGAAAAGTCGGCCGGCCCTGCAGGCCTTGTAGCAGAGGCGCCGACAAGAAAGGCACAGTCGACGGTGGGTTGCAGGGAGGACGATCAGTGCTCCGGCATGGAGCGGGGCACAAGAAGGGCCGTGGACTGATCCTGCCCACGGCCCGCCATCAGCTTTGGGGTGGAGTGGTAACGCCTTTCAGCCTCTACCGGGCAGGCAGGATCAGCGGATATTCGGTTGAGAAGGTGCGAGCGGTGGAAACGCTGTCGCCATACGGGTTCATCCCGGCCAACGCAGCGGTTGCTCCCGTGATGAGTGCTGTCACCTTCTGGCTGAAAGTCCGCATCATTCTGCCTGCCTCCTCTCGCTTAAAGTCCGTGTCGGTGTTTCACTTGTTAGCTAAAGTGGCAATTAGCTGGTCTTGCCACGCTGCCATTCTATCCGTCCGGCAGCGGCACGGTCAAGGGCGAGAATTCCTGAAAGGATTCTCTACCGGTCGCGGCTATCAATTCTTTCTCGGCAGTCTCGCACTCCTCCTCATCGCTAAGCGGCCTGCGCGCCTGGCTTGCCTGACGCTTCTGCTCCTGGCCCGAAGTGTCAGAAGCGCCATACAAAGGCAATAATATGGGCGATGCAGGAAAGAATGGTACTGGAGAGAATGCATGGGTGGGAACAACCAAAAGGTTGGTAAAGGAGGATGGACATGCCGCGGTGCCGGCACGTTTTGCTAGCCACCGTCGTGCTGCTTGTGAGTGTGAGCGCATTGCTCGGAACTCCCGTTCGCGCCGGGGCTCAGGAGGCTGCTACCCTCGTCCCGATCGGACGTGACTACCTGGCTCAGCGGGACGTTTCGGGTCCCGGCGAGCTCTACGTCGCAGGTGATGGCAGTATCTGGGTGAAGGCTTCGAGGAAGCCGTATCTTCTGCAATACCGCCTGGATGGCGGGTTCGTGAAGGCCCACTTCTTCGAGGGACTGATGGTATCCGGCAAGGATCAGGCCTTCTTCCTCGAGACCGAGCCATCGCAGGCTGTCGGCGACCTTCCCGGTTTCTCCCTGTATGCTGTCGATAGCGAGCGTGGCCTTGTGCTTGACCGCGCGATCACCCTTCCTGAGCTTCGTCTTCATTACCTTACGACACTGGCGGCCATAAATTCCCAGCGGCTTTTTCTCGTTCAGGTTGACTATGAGACCGATGATGAGGGGGTTACCGGGGGTACGATCCGCATTGGCTGGTCGGCGCTGGGTTCAACTTTGACCGGGTCGGCCAGCATCCCGGCAGGAGAGCGGATCTTCGGAGTCTACGGCTGCGTGGCCGATGACGCCAATCTGTATGTCCTGCTCTGGGCGGACTCGGGTCGCTATGTGTACAACATCGCTGCCGATAGCCTTACACTGCAAAGCAAGTGTCAGATCCCGAGCCATCTGCTCCTCAATCCCAGCCGTCTGATCCTTACCGCTCGTGGCCTTTACGTTGTTGGGGATGATCGGGCGCTCCGTTTCCGCGTCGGGCGGGACGGCAGGCTTGTGCTCGTGGAGGGGACAGACTTTAGTGGTACCGGTCTCAAGGCTTATTTCGGGAGCGTCTTTCCTTACCGGCAGGGCTTTGTGGTCCTTGGTACATATAAAGGGGCGGAGGGCCTCTACTTTTACGATAGCCGGCGCTCGCACGTAGAAACTATCTACAAACCGGTGCTGCCAGCCGATGCTCTGGAAAGGCCATGGGGAATCGCTGCCTACGGCAGGCGGGTTCTCGTGGCATCGGGCCGGTCGTTGAAGGTCTTTGCCAATGGCCTGCTCCGCTCGCAAATCAGCGGGTTGCCCGAAGGAGTCTGCCGGCTGGCGGTCAATGGGGACGGTATCATCGCTGCTACCAGCAACTCATCGGAGCTGGTCATCATCAGGAAGGGCAGGGTAGAGAGGTTTGCCTATCCGTCGCATCCGCTCTTCTTGTTCGGAATCGCTGCGGCGCCGGACGGCACGTTCGTTATCCGCCCGCGAGGAGGGCCCGGGCGGAGCGTCGTTCGCTTTGACCCCGCGACAAACACCTTCACCGAGCTCTTTGAACTGCCGGTCACTCACGTGCACAGCGATGAGATTGCCGTGCTCCCCGACGGCAACCTGGTGGTAAACTGGACTGACAACCAGCTCAGGATTCTTTCGCCCGCAGGAGAGCTGTTAGTGGAAGGCCCGCAGTACCTGTATACGATCGCCGCGTTAAGCTACTCACCCTTCCACAAAGCGCTGGTAGCCCTGGCCCGGCCATCGTTCGCATCGGCCAACGGAGTGCGATTGACATCCTCCTCTGAAAAGAGTGCAATACTCCTGATCGACCCGGAGAGCCTGGAGATCTCCCGGGCCATACATCTGCCTACTGACGAACAATTAATCGGTCTGGCGATCTCTCCGAAAGGTCGGATTTGCGTCAGTTCGGTCACGAATACAGTCTACGAGATTGCAGTCGACACCGAGATAGCGGAGCAGGAGGAGTAGCGGCCAAAGCTGCATCCCGGACGTAAGGTTCGACACGAGCAGGAAAGAGTGAAGGCTGGACAAGCAGAGGGTCAGGGCAAACGCGGCAGGTTTCCCCTGACCCTCTGTCCAAGTTAACGGTGCTGCACACGAATGACAATGAATAACGCTGTACTGCCGGGCTCTGGCTACTTCTCCGGTCGGTCGGCAGGATTGCCGTAGATCTCGATCAACTCCGCCCCGGGGCCGATTGGCTCGCCGTCGGCCGATGCCGGCGTCTTGATCACGAAGTGACTGGCGTTTGGGGCGCGCATGTCGGTAAACCTTTCCGGAGTGAAGGGGACTTTGACGTCGCCCCGCCAGAGCCAGACTTCCTTCCAGATTGCGGTGGTCACCCGTGCCCTAGTGGGCTGGACCGGCTTGCCCTCGTTGCCTACCTGGTCAATGGCGTTGACCCGCTTAAACTGTTGCCGTACGCCCGGCCCAAAGCCCCAGGCGTCAAAGACGGTGGTAAACGCCTTCTTGGGATCAGGACCTTCGTCCTGTATCGTCAGCCGGAGCTTGCCCGGGCCAGCGACCACCACTGACATGCGGACCGTCTCGCCCGGATACCAGACGAAGAGGTCCTCAACCAGGGGAGCGTTGGCCCACTTCTCATTGCGCCAGAAGGGCCGCCAGCCGCCCACGTTCCTGTCCCATGTCAATCCGGCGTCGATCTCCTGGCCGCTGCCGTTGCCGCCCATGTAGATGGAAGCATTGTCGAGAGGTCCGCGGCTGTCTTGCCTGGCCGGATCGGTGATCAGCTCGGGCAACGTGATCACACCCTCGATTCCGGTCCACAAGTCGAAGCTGGAGACCGCCTTCCGATAGTAAGCGCCGGGAAAGATGCGATACGACCTGGCCGGCGGTACTTCACCCGGCACGCGGTCAACGATCCTGAGGGGCGGGAACATATCGGCGGTGGGCATGTACCTGGCGAAAAGCTCCCGCTTGGTGAGGGGGGTGAAGCTAATCTCTTCACCTGTGGCTTGGTCCTTTTTTACTGCTTCGGGGACATAGTATCTGATCACGGCGTAGAGAGCCCGCTGCAGGTCGGGCCAGGCCAGTACCTGCGGGTCGAAGACGGGCAGGGCGAAGTAGAGGCCGGCCTGGCTTTCCACGATCGCCGCCGGGAAGATGAACGATTGCACTCCCTCAGCATTGGCCCGTACCGCCACCTGCTTGCCGTGGTCCAGCACCTCTACCATTTGGGCCGGGCCTTCCACGGCGATGACCGGAGGGAGACCCGCCCGGGCCAGGGCTTGAGCCAGGTCGGACTCTTCGTCGGTGATCCGCAGCTGCTTGTAAGTGCCGGCTGTCAGCCACTGCTTCCACCAGACGCCGAGAAGATCGCCCAGGCGCATGGTGACCGGGACATTGTACTCGTCCCGCAGCGAGGTCGAGGAGACGGCAATGATCTTGCCGCCGGCAGCTACGAACTCGGCCCAGGCCCTCGCTTCGGCGTCGCTCATGATAGCGTTATCGGGCAGGATTGCCAGTTTGTAGGGGCTGGCCTGCCTCTTGCCCGGCTCAGCCTGCAGGGCGGTGGTGCTGAGCAGCGCTCCCTCTTCTACCTCCCGGTCTGAGATCACTTCATAGTCAAAGAAACGGCTCAGCCAGGCTTGTGCGGCGGCAAAGGTATCCTCGTAAGAGGAATAGAGGCCGGATGTGGCAGTCCTTTCGCTATAGACAAGAACCAGTGGTGCCGGTGCACCAGGCGCTGCGGCAGCGACCACCGACGTCGGTAGAAGAGCTGCGGCCGTGAGTGCAGCGAGCAGGCTCAGGGTCAGTACCATTGCCAACGTAGCGGAAGCCGTCACGCGGGTAAGTGGGCTGTTCACAACCATCACCACTTTGGGAGCTTTTTGCCCTTCAGCTTCGACAGGAGGGCACGGAATTCCTGGCACGCCTACCGGAGGCCTGTCAGGACGCACCGGTATGCTCATCCTTCACCCCTTCCTGCGGACCGGCCTCTACCTGTGCCCGGGCCTCGCTGCCTGAGCGATCGGCCGGCGGATCGGTGGCCCAGAGCAAGCGGGCGCAATATTCGATGATCTCCCGGCGGCGGACGATGCCTATGAAAAGACCGCGGTCGTCCACTACCGGGACGAAGTTCTGTTCGGCGGCCAGGCGGATCAGATCGCGCATCTCAGCGTAGATGCTGACCGGCTGGTTTTGAACATGTTGCGGGATGTCGCAGAGGCGAACTTGTTCGGCACGCTCAAGGTCCAGCCCGGCGTTGTTCTTGATGTACCAGAGCAGGTCGCCTTCGGTGATCGTGCCTGCGTAGCGCCCCTCTTCGTCGACCAACGGAACGGCCGAGTAGCGATGACGTTCCATTCGTTCCAGTGCCTGCCGCAGCGTCGACCGGGGGCTCAAGTATACGACCTCGGCCTTCGGCAGCAGGAAAAAGGCGACGTTCATGCTGGTCACCCTCCCGCTGAAATGATACCGCATCCCCCGGTGACGGATGCCAGCCGCATGACCCATGTAGGTACTCCCGTTCTCCCGTTCACCCGTATGCGCGTGCGTGTACGGCTGCCCTCAGGCCCGTTTTCATCAGGGGTGGTAAAGCGCGGGCAGGTATACAGCTCCACGCACCAGCCGGCTGACGAAGCCTTCTGGGACGGTAGATGCCGTATTCGGTAAGATGGGAAGTAAGATCGCTCTGGAACTGTGGTCAGGCACACGGAGGGATACAGCTGTGAAGTCATATACAACCTATCTCACTTTCAACACTTCCCGCCGCCAGGAGATCATTGATATCACCGATCAGCTGGAGGAGTTCTTGCGGGAGCACCCGGTCGAAGAAGGGCTGATGCTGGTCAGCGCCATGCATATCACAGCCTCGGTTTTTGTCAACGACCATGAGCCGGGGCTCTGGCAGGATATCAAGGACTGGCTCGAGGGAACCATCGCACCCTGGAGCAGGCATCCGGCCCGGGGTGACGACTATCTGCACAACCGTACCGGGGAGGACAACGGCGCCGCGCACCTGCGAAGCCTCACCCTCGGCCACCAGGTGGTCTTGCCCATCACAAAAGGGCGCATCGACTTTGGGCCGTGGCAGAGGGTTTTCTACGGCGAATGGGACGGGCAGCGCCCCAAGCGGGTGCTGGTCAAGATCATCGGGGAGTAGCCGGGAGCGATCTGCCGCGGCGGCTGCCGAAGGGTACGGACGGTGCGAGCGCCCGAGCTTCGTGGCCCGGGCGCTCGCAAGAGTTGCACAGACGGTGTACCGGCTCAGTTGGCCGGCGGTCTGTATTTGTGCTCCACGATATACTTAGGCGGATACTGGCGCCATCCGGCGTCGCCCCTCTGGCGGGCTTCTTCGAGGGCGACCATAGGAGATTTCGTACCGTTGATGAGGTCCTGGTGCAAAATCCCGATGGTCTCCCACATCCAACCCGGGATAGGCCCGGCGTATACCGTGTACGGAACTTGCTGCGCGAGGACACGGAACATCGAGTTCTTCATCACTTCGGGTCGGCTCCAAAGCGACGGGCGTCCGGGGATACGGCCGAGCGCCTGGTTCAGCCGGATGTAGAACTCGTCATTATCGTACAGCCACTTGATGAACTCAAACGCCAGGCGCTGTCTGTCCTTGGGCACGCCGACCGGTACGGAAAGGCCGCACTCGTAGTTGTTGCGCCCGCGAGCCGGCAGATTCCCACCGGTCACAGTCGGAAGTGGTGCGACCTCCCAGTGAATCTTGGACACGTTCCGAAGATATCCGCCATAGTGCGTCCACGTGTACTGCATGGCTATCTGACCGTTCTCGAAGTTACCGCTGAATTCGACTCCCGGTTGGACGCTGATTCTTGCTTTGAGTAGCCTGTCAAAGAGTTGAACGGCCTTCTTGCCCGGATCTTCGTGGAAGGCCACCCCTTTCTCGCCGAAGAGGCGTCCGCCGTACTGGTAGATCATGTCGACAAGAACGCCGGCATCGTTGGCAAAGTTGAACCCGATCTGCCTTACCGTGCCGTCAAGGTTCCTCCGCGTCAGCTTCTGACCGACCACGATCATATCGTCCCAGGTTGCGGGGACGCCTGCGATGCCTGCCTGGTTAAGGAGATCCACGTTATAAAAGATCACACCGGTCATAATGCCGTCGGGGAAGTAGTAGAACTTTCCATCAAAGTTGAAGGCTTGATCAAACATGATGTATTTCTTGCGCATCTCTTCAAGCGGGAAGAGGTCTTCCGGGAAAGGTGTGAGCATCCCGTCGAAGTTGGAGTACTGTTCGTTGTGGAATTCCGCAATGTCAGGAGGCGTCTTGGAAACAATGGCGACAGTCAGCTTACTCCAGTACTCATTCCAGGGGACCGTCACAACATCTATTTCGACATCGGGTCGAACCTTCTCATAGAGCCTGGCGTACTCTTCGAAAAGCTTCACCCGGGGTTCATGCCAGTCCCACAATGTAAGCTTTGTTTTTGCCATGCCCGGGATCGCCGGCATCACCAGGAGCGCTGCTGCCATCAAAACGATGAAAGTACCGTTCAAAATCAGGCGTACACTCTTCTTGGGCAGACTCATGTTCCCGACCCCCATTTAGTTCTTGTGGACGGACGGTTGAACTGCGAGCGGATACACCTGAGTTAGGAGCGAAGACGTGCGACGGACAACGGTAGCTTCCCACCCCCCTTCGCTGCGTTGCTCTCAAGCCCCCGGCACTAGCCGATAGACCGCGGCTCCATAGGGTGGTAACACGAAATTGAGCAGGCCGGCCTCGCCGGCGCCGGCTTCGCCTTCGAGGTCGGCTGCGGTGAGGTCAGCCCCTGTAAAGTCAGAACCGGCGGCCGTCTCGGCCAGTGAGGCTGTCGCGCCCGGGGCAGCCCGCTCCGCCCCGGCCTCTCCCCACGAAGTCCAGAGCGGTACAACTTCGATTGCCATGGAATCCCGGGAGCTCTCCGGATGCTTGTATCGCTCCCATAGATTCGCAAGACTGAGAGCACCTTGCCGGACATGGGGACGGAAATTGGCTAAGACCAGGATCGTTTCGTCGCCCAAAATGCGGCCGAAGGCAAGAACTCCCTCAGCTTGAGATATGGTGATCGGAACCAGTTCACCCCGGCGCAAAGCAGCGGAGCTTTGCCGTAAGTTAATCAGCTGGCGGTAGAGTTGAAGGATGCTTTCATTCCGGGTGCTCCAATCCACCTTGAAGGGGTCAAAGAGCGACGGGCGCACGGTTGCACCGATCTCCTGTCCGGCATAGATCATGGGGATGCCGGGAAGTGTGAAAAGGGCGCATGCTGCCGGCACCAGCTCTTCTGCGCTGAAGTGCCCGAGGAAACGGTCATGGTCATGGTTCTCAAGATAACGCAGCTTGGGAATGAGTTTGCCTTCCGAATCACGCCAGTAGTCGATCTCGGCGAGGATAAGCTCGGGGTTGCTCCCTTTCTGGAGCACATTGGTGATCATCGTGAGGAAATTCCAGTCGTACTGGGCGTCAAATGCCTCCATCAGCCACGATTCGCCGGACTCGGCGAGAAGGAATGCCTGCGGGAAGCGGGCTTTGATCTCGGCGGCAAACTCTCGCCAGAAATCGAGCGGGACATAGACGGGGGCATCGACCCGGAACCCATCGATACCCGTCTCCTGCAACCAGTAGGCGGCCACATCGATCATATACCGGCGCAGCTCCGGATTGGCGTAGTTGAGCTGGGCTACGTCGCGCCACTCCTTGTTGGGGGGGAGCGGGTTACCACTGGCATCTCTGACGTACCAGTCGGGGTGCTGCACGATCAACGGGTTATCAAACGAGGTATGGTTGGGGACGAGATCGAGCAACACCCGCAGGCCGAGGGCGTGAGCTCGGCGCACCAGCTCCTTTAGATCGGCCAGTGTGCCCAGGGCGGGATCGATCTCGAGGTGATCCCGGATGCTGTACGGGCTGCCCAGGGTTCCGATCCGCCTTACCTCACCTATGGGGTGAATCGGCATAAGATAGATGGTGTTTACGCCCAGCGAGGCTATATATTCCAGACGGTCGGTTACGCCTTGCAGTGTACCCTCGGGACTGAAGGCCCGCACAAAGATCTGGTATACGACAGCATCTTCCACCCATTGAGGAACATTCGTTGTGGCCATTACGGGAGAAGCAGCAGGAAGAGAAGAATCTGCAGCTGATCCAGCCGAAGTTGAGCTAAGAATAGGAACTAACAGTGTTGATGTAGCCAGAAGAAGCCCATGCTTGCGCAACCTCATTTGCCATCCTCTCTTTCAAATCATGGTTTGGCCAGATCACTTGACGATAACGTTATAGCAATGTCACCGTTACGCCATCATCGAATATGGCTTGGCCGAATACCCACATGAACGGCGAATCACCAGTTCCGTCCCCACCAGAGAGGGATGCGGCTTCTCTATTCTTCCTTCCAGGAATGCGACCAGCGTTTCTGCCGCCTCTTTGCCCATCCGGTCGCCGAATTGCCGTACCGTAGTCAGGGCCGGGGTCACGTGCGAAGCGGCATCAATGTCGTCAAAGCCAACAATGGCCATGTCTTCGGGCAAGCGCAGCCCCCGGTCGCGCAAGCACTCCATTGCGCCGAAAGCCATCAGATCGCTGGCGGCGAAGACAGCGGTCGGGTTTGCCCGGCTCAAGATCCGGTTCATCGCCCGGTAGCCGCCGGACTTGGTGAAGTCGGCGACCTCGACCAGTTGAGGATCAAAGGGTATGCCCGCCTCGGAAAGAGCCAGGCGATATCCGTCCAACCTCTCCTGGCAGATCTGTCCCCCGAGGCCGTGGATGTAGGCGATGCGACGGTGACCCAGGCTGAGGAGGTGGCGGACCGCCTGGGCCGCTCCTTCGGTGTCATTGGACTTGACCCAGGAGACCCGCGGGCTTTCCAGAATCGTATCGACTAGCATAGCCGGGATACCGGATTCGAGGATGGCCTGGGCAACCGGATGATCTTCCGCAAAGCCCATGGCTATCAGCCCTTCAAGCCGTTGCTCCTTCCAGCGATTCACCTGCTCGCGCAAGGAACGCTGATCGTCTTCTGCCACCGACAGGGTCAGTCCAAACCTCGTACCGGCGATTGCCTCAGCGACACCACAGATCACGGCATAAAGAAAGGGGTGGCGCATGCCGGCCCGCCCGGGTACGACCAGGCCCAGGAGATTACTGCGGCGGGAAACGAGGCTCCGGGCGGAGGCGTTTGGATGATAGTCGAGCTCGCGGGCCGCGTCCCACACCCTCTTGCGGGTTTCGGCGGGAATGTCATCGTAACCGTTGAAGACGTGTGAGACCGTGCTTATCGAGACCCCCGCCTTACGGGCAACATCCCTGAGGGTTGCCACCAATGCCACTCCTATAACGTTGTAGTACCATTTTCATATTAGTCGCACCAGGACTGCCCTGTCAAGGGGAGGTCTGGTGCCTGCCCCACGCGGTGGCATAGCCTGACTGTACAGGGCCCAGAAGCCCATCTCGTTGACTCGGACAATTGCCAGGGGTAACATGATAGTCAAATGATCGTGTGACTGTTTGACTATGGGAGGAGAGGCCATGGCCATCGGGACCATGAGGAGCCCGGACAGCCGGGAGAGCCAGGCGTCGCGGGAGGGCTGGGTATTTGGCGACGCCCCGGTCTGTGAGGTCAACGTCGTGCATGACGACCTGGTAGCTCAACTGAAACCAGAGGTAGAGCAAGTGGCGGGTGTGGCTCACCTTTTCAAAGCGCTGGCCGACGAGACCCGGGCGAAGATCATCTACGCCCTGAGCCAGGCAGAGCTTTGCGTTTGTGATGTGGCCGCACTGGTTGGGGCAAGTAAGGCGACGGCTTCATATCACCTGCGGCTCCTCAGCCATCTGGGGCTGGCCAGGTATCGTAGGGAAGGCAAGCTGGTCTACTACCGGCTCGCTGATGGCCACGTGGTGAATCTGGTGAACGAGGCCCTGAAGCATGTGGCGGAGCAAAACCGCTGAGGGGCGCAAAGGCAGGCAGCTTGCCAGACGAAGGAGCTTGAGGCAGGACCGAGGAGCGAAGGAGGACTACCGTTGTGGCCGGGGCAGAAGTTCTTTCAAGAGAGAAGACCAGAGAGAAGACGATAGTACTGCAGGTCCGGGGTATCACCTGCCTGGACTGTGCTGCCAGGTTTGAAAAGAACGTGGCCGCTCTCCCCGGAGTGACCAGGGCCTCCCTGAATCCTGCCACGGGGAAGCTCACCATTGAAGGTGTTGTCGACCTTGAAGCCATCCGGCGGGAGGGGCAGAAGGAGAATTACACAATCGTTGTCCCGCAAGAGAGCTCTCGGCCGGTCGAGACCGGGGCAAAGGTTGATTCGGAGTTGCTCCGGGCAGGTTTCTCCGCAGCGGCACTGGTGGCGGGTTACATCACTGCGAAGGTCGCTGCGGACTCTTTCTTTGTGACCGGGCTTTACCTCATAGCGATGGTCTTCGGCGGGTGGGGTAACTTCCGCCGGGCGTTCTACTCTCTGCGCCGTCTTGATTTCAACATGAGTGTTCTGATGAGCCTGGCCGTGTTGGGTGCGATAGGCATCGGGCAGTGGGAAGAAGGCGCGGTGGTGGCCTTCCTCTACTCAGTCTCCGAGATGCTGGAGTCCTGGAGCCTCGAACGGGCGCGGCGCTCGATCCACCAGCTCATGGAGATTGCGCCGAAGGTAGCCCGTATTCGCCGGGAAGGGCAGGAGATAGAAGTTCCGGTCGAGCAGATCAGGGTCGGCGATATTATGATCATTCGGCCGGGCGAGAAGATCCCCATGGACGGGCGGATCATCAAGGGCGAGTCGGCCGTCAACCAGGCGGCCATCACCGGTGAGTCGATTCCCGTGGAGAAGGGTCCCGGGGATGAGGTCTTTGCCGGCACGCTCAACACATATGGCTTGCTGGAAGTTGAGGTAACGAAGCTGGTCGAGGATACTACCATCGCCAGGATCATCCACATGGTGGAGGAGGCACAGACAAGGCGTGCTCCCTCCCAGGCGTTCGTCGACCGGTTTGCGGCTGTCTACACCCCAGTGGTTCTGGTGGTCGCCGCCGGCATCGTGCTGATACCGCCGCTACTTTTCGGGTATGAGTGGGCTCCGTGAATCTACCGGGGCCTGGCGCTGCTTGTGGTTGCCTGTCCCTGTGCCCTGGTGATATCCACACCAGTGGCCATTGTGAGCGCCATCGCCAACGCGGCCAGAAACGGCGTGCTGATCAAAGGCGGTATCTATCTCGAAGAGGCCGGTTCGCTCTCGGCCATCGCCTTTGACAAGACCGGCACCCTCACCAAAGGCGAGCCGGCTGTCACCGACATCATACCTCTCAACTCCCTGAGCGAGCTGGAACTGCTCAAGATCGCTGCCAACCTGGAGGCCAGGTCCGAACACCCGCTGGCCATGGCCATTGTCAGGGCCGCCGAGGCCCGGGGTCTGGCGGTAGAGCCGGCCGGAGGCTTCAGCTCCCTCCCGGGCCGCGGAGCCCGGGGTGAGGTGGGCGGGCAGAGAGTCTATATTGGCAACCTGCGCCTGTTTGAGGAGCGAGGTATCAGCACTGCCCCCATCCTGGAGCACGTGAACCGCCTCCAGGAGGAAGGCAAGACGGCCATGATCGTAGGCACCGATCAGGGCTACCTCGGCATTATCGCCGTCGCCGACGAGGTCCGGGAGACGAGCAGGAGGGCGGTGGCTGAGCTGAAGCGGGTCGGGATCAGCAAGACCATCATGCTTACCGGCGACAACGAGGCAACGGCGAGGGCTATGGCCGCGCGTGTGGGCATGGACGAGTTCCGGGCCGAGCTTCTGCCTCAGGATAAGGTCAGCGCCATCCAGGGACTGCTAAAGGATTACGGCAAGGTGGCGATGGTGGGGGACGGCGTCAACGATGCGCCGGCGCTGGCCCTTGCCACGGTAGGCATTGCCATGGGCGGTGCCGGTACCGACACCGCCCTGGGGACGGCCGACATTGTGCTGATGGCAGACGACCTTGCCAGGTTACCGTTCACGATCAGGCTGAGCCGGGCAGCGCTGCGGATCATCCGGCAGAACATCGCCTTCTCCCTGGCGGTCAAGTTCCTGGCCGTGCTGGCGGTTTTTCCGGGCTGGCTGACGCTGTGGCTGGCGATCCTCGCCGACATGGGAGCGTCGCTTCTGGTCACCCTCAACGGGATGCGACTCTTCCGCATCAACCCCGAGAAGTGATCAGGCTGTACTGCATTCCCGTTTCGCGATCGCGGGGGTCAACCGTACTGCCTGGCCGCCGCCGCCGGCCAACCGGGCGGTGAGCACCGTGTGGCGGTTCACAATCTCCCGGCGCAGGCGGGTGCTGGCGGGGTCCGGGTGGGCCGCAGCTTGGGCCGAACCGGGATCTTCATCTTCATATATGTAGGCGACGTACTCGCCCTCCCCCAGGAAGCTAAGGGGAATCTCCAGCCCCCGGGGCTCTTCGTTCGTCATCGTTCCCACGTACCAATCAGCTCCGGAACGGCGGGCGATGCTTATGTATTCGCCCGGTTCACCCAGGAGTACCCGGGTCTCGTCCCACGTAGTGGGGACATGCTCCAGAAAATCGATGCCGACCTGGCCCTCGTAGGCCATGGGAGTATCGGAGACCATCTGCAGTGGCGATTCGTAGACGACATACATGGCCAGCTGGTGGGCGCGGGTGCCTTTCACGGTGAACCCCAGATCGATCGTGCCAAACCAGCCGGGGGTGTAGTCCATCGGGCCGGCCAGCATGCGGGTGAAGGGGATGGTGACGTTGTGGGTGGGGGAGGGCCGCCCCGGTTTTGAGGTAACCTTGGCATACTCGAGGCCAAGAACCGCCTCGGAGGTGAGGAAGTTCGGCCAGGTGCGGCGAAGCCCTGTAGGTTTGTACGCACCGTGGAAGTCAATCATCAACTGGTATTCCGCAGCCTTCTCCACCATCTTGCTGATGAACCGTACAAAGGGCTGATCGTCCCGGCCATAGCTGTCGACTTTGACGCCGACAACGCCCCACTGCTTGTAGAGGGCGAAGGCCTCGTCCAGCTGCCGTTCGAGGCTGGCGGCGTGTACCCAGATCCAGATGCCCACCCCGCGGCGGCGGGCGTATTGAACCATCTCCGGGATGTCGATCTGGGGGAGTTGTTTGGTGATGTCGAGCTCGAGGGGTTTGGCCCAGGCGTCGGCCTCGGAACTGTACCAGCCGGCGTCGATCAGGTTGTAGGCAAAGCCGTGGGCGGCGGCAAAGTCGGTGTAGTAACGGATGGTCCGGTTGTCGACTCGGCCAGGGAAAGGTTCGTAGGTGACGACCTCGGTGGCGGGGGCAAGGCGGGCCGGGCCGTGGGATTGGACCTGGTCCTGGTCCTGTTCATGTTCATGGTTCTGGTCCAAGCCCTGTCCGTGACCTTGACCCAGTTCCTGCCCTTCGCCTACGGCCTCGGCCTCGAAGTTGGGCACGACAAACCTCCCGCCCTCCGCCCGGTGGCCCGACCACCAGTGCCAGGCTGAAAGCCCCGGCTTGATCCAGGACGTGTCCCGGATCCTGCACGGAGGGTTCAAGTTGAGGATCAGCGTATTGTTCTCGATCAACTTGCCGGGGGTGTCGGCCACCATGATCACCCGCCACGGCGTCGCAAACGGCAGGCGGGCAACCACCCGCAGCTCAGGATCGTCCGGGTAAGGGGAAAGGATGCTGACCAGCGTCCGGGCGTCCTCCCCCCGGGTCAGGTACATGCCGGCGTAGTCCACCAGTTCAGCCTCGGTGATGGCCAGCCAGGCTTCCCTCTGATCTACCCGGCCCGTGCCCCTGCCATCTGCGTCGATGTTCGCCTCTGCCCTGATAAGCAGGGGAAGCCGCACCTTGTCCTCGGCTTCGACTGACGACAACCTGCTCCTGGGGTATTCCAGTTCATAGCTGCGGAAATCCCGAGCCTTGGCGATGAAAGCCGTGTAGTCGGCCGGGAAACGGAACGAAGTCATTTCAGCAGTGATCTGCAGCTCCGCCGGGCCGGGTTGCTCGGGGAAAATGTAGCGAAAGGCCGCCCCTTCGTTATACACCCGCACTGCGAGCAGCATCACCCGGCCGCTCGCCACTGCGCCCTCCATCCACTCGCTCCAGTGGAAGACGGCCTCATTATAATGATTGCGAACCGTCTTCACCGGCCCCCACGGCAACGTGTAGGTTTCATCAACTGAACTGTTTTCGACCCGCACCAGCCTCCACCGCCCGCCAAGCGGCGGAGCGTTGCGCAGAACAAAGCGGCCGATCGCCGACCGTTCAATAAGAATCCGGCCTTTGTAGCTTAGCGAGTAGTAGATGTCACCCGCTGCTGCTACCGCTGCCGTCCTGCCTGCTTCCACCGTAACCACAACCGAACCGTCCGGCGAGGCCACGGGCACACTCTGCAATTCCTGCACGACCTGTGACACCTGCGACTCCTCCTGTCGACCTCTGTCCTCTGTGGTGTAATCAGCCGGTGTGAACCGCAAAAAAGGACCTTCTCCGCCAGGCGGACAGATCCTGCGGCCGTGCTAACACCAGAATCACCCCTGCGGGGTGGTGGGTAGTTTTTTTACCCGGTTGCTCGCCGATGGTGGGTGAAAAAACTACCCGCGGCGGCGTGCAGATGGCGTGGGAACGTTCCCACGGCGACCGGTCGCAACCTGCTGGCAGAACTTTCGCAAGAGCCGCGCTTGTGGAAATCTGTGGGTGTAGAAGAAGCCCAGCTTGGGGCCGGGAGTTCATAGCACAGCGCTACCACCCACCCCGATGGGTGTTGTTCAGGACGAGTGCGCGGTCGGCTGACGCTCTTTGCTGGGTACTTTTTTAACCAACCTTGCTCGCCGAGGTGGGTACTTTTTTCACCCATGACCTGCACCTGCACCGGGGTGAACTCGGCACCCCGGCTCGTGGCCTGGAGCTGGTCCTGGTCCTGGTTCTGGCCCTGGTCCTGAACCTGGACTTGGACCGTATGAGAAGGGGCAGAAGTGGACAAGGAGAGCGGGCCGCTTGCCGGTATATCCCAATAACCGCTTCCAGAGGAAGGATAACTTTCGGAAGGAAGTCCGCTAGCAACGTCGAAGCTATGACACCGGTAGCGACACCGATGTCAAGGCGCGGTCACCCGGGACGCACGGACGCACGGTCACGGTATGGAGGAGCGGAGCAGGGCCAATGGCCACCATTCGCGACGTAGCCAGGAAAGCAGGGGTTTCGCCCAAGACCGTCTCACGGGTCATCAACGGAAGTCCGGAGATTGCCCCCGAGACCCGAGAGAGTCCGCCAGGCGATGGAAGAGTTGCGCTATGTACCGAATGCTTCTGCCCGGCAGCTGGCGACCGGGCGGTCTGACACGATCGGCCTTGCGGTACCGTTTTCCCGCCAGTATTTCCTGTCGGACGAGTTCTTTACAGAGCTCATCCGCGGCATACTCTCAATAACCAGCGAGTACGGGATGGGGCTGCAGCTCTTTCTTTGCCACCCCGGCGAGAACGGAAACGAACAGATTATCACTGCGGCACGCCAGCAAAAGATCGATGGCGTGATTGCTTAATCCCGGCCCGGACGATATCAGGAAGCTGGCGGAAAGATGGCCTCTCCGGGGTGCGGATCTATGGCATCTCTCGTTGGCCACAGCCTTGAAGAGGGAGTTTCCGGAGCTTGTTCTCTTGACATTTGACAATGAGTTGATGGCTGCTGCTCAGGGAGAAGGGCTGATCCAAGATACAGACACACGGGGGTGGGGCTGAGACATGTACCCGCTCAAATTCGACCCGATCTATAAGGAAAAGATCTGGGGCGGAGATGCGCTGGCCCGGCTCTTCGGGCGAAAGCTCCCTTCCGGCCGGGTGGGGGAGAGCTGGGAGATTGCTGCCCACCCCCACGGGCAGTCGATCGTCAGCAACGGTCCGCTAGCTGGCAGGAGGCTGGTTGATCTCCTGCATTCTCATCGGGACGAGATCATGGGGAAAACCCCGCTCTCCGCCGGTGAACGCTTCCCACTCCTGGTAAAGCTGCTCGACTGCAACGATTGGCTCTCGGTACAAGTTCATCCCGATGATGAGTACGCCCGCATCCATGAGGGTGACCTGGGGAAGACCGAAAGCTGGCTGGTCCTGTACGCTGCCCCCGGTGCGCAGATCGTCTACGGCCTCAAGCCGGGAACGACCAGGCAAGAGTTTGCAGCCGCCATCGCCGGGAACCGGGTTGAGGATTACCTGCACAAGGTGAATGTTAGAGCGGGAGACGTCTTTTCCGTTCCCGCCGGCACGGTCCACGCCCTCGGCCGGGGTGTGGTGGTGGCCGAAATCCAGCAGAACTCAGACACTGTCTACCGTGTCTACGATTGGGGGCGGCTCGGCGACGACGGCAAACCTCGTAAACTGCATGTGGAGAAGGCGCTGGACGTGATCAATTTTGACTTCTCCCCTATCGCCTCTGCAAACGGTAGACGCGCCGTGACCAGTGTAACCACCGCAGCCACCGACGCCACCGCCGCCACCGCCGCCACCGCCGCCAGCAAATGCTCCATAACGCGCCTGGATGCTAACGACAAGTACGTAATTGAACGGATTGAGCTCACGGGCGAGTGGTCTCCGCCGAGCGAGGACCGCTTCGTTATCTTCATGCTGCTGCAAGGTAGCTTGCGCGTGGCGGGCGGCGGTGAGGAGTTGTGGCTGCGGGCCGGGGAGAGCCTGCTCGTTCCGGCTGCGGTCACCGACCTGCGCCTTGCGGCCGGCGATGCTGCGTCGGCAGTCTTGCTGCGAGCCTACGTGCCCTGAAAGGTTGGGAGCTTGATTCGCGCGCCTGTCAGGAATAAAATGCAAGCATGGAGATCCTCTTCCTTGGAACTGCAGCAGCTGAGGGTTGGCCGGCGGTCTTCTGTCGTTGTGAGGCATGTTGCCGGGCTCGTGCCGCGGGGCATGAGAACATCCGGACGCGGGCGTCGCTTCTCATCGATGGCCGGTTCAAGTTTGACCTGGGGCCGGACACCTACCACCAGGCCCTGGTGCATGGCGTCGATCTCGGACTCGTCCGGTATGTTTTTATTACCCATTCCCATTCTGACCACTTCTATCCGGCTGAGCTCGAAATGCGTCGTCCTCCGTTTGCGCACCCGGCGCCGGGAGAGGAGCATGACCCCGGACTCGACGTCTACGGGAACGAGATGGTTGTCCGGAAAGCCCTCGAGCTGAAGGTGGCAGAAGACGCAGGGGAGGCCGGGCCGGCGGACGATGGCCTGGAGTCCGTCTCCGAGCCGGAAGCCCAACCTGAGCCCCGGCAGGGAGCCTTGGTCCGGGTTCATCGGGTGAAAGCCTTCCGTCCCTTCCGGGCCGGTGACGCCGAGCTTGTTCCTCTTCGGGCCGACCACAAACCTGACGAAGAGGCTCTCTTCTACCTCTTCCGCCGCGGTGGCAAAACCCTTCTCTATGGTCTTGACACCGGTTACTTTCCTGAGGAAACCTGGGCGTGGCTCGAGGGGGAGAGCGGCCGCCGGTGGGTGGGTGATGGTCTCGATCTCGTAATCCTGGACTGTACCAGCGGACCGCTGCCCGGTGACCGGAGGCGCATCCATATGAATATTGAAACCGACCTGGCGGTACGGGAGCGGCTACTGGCCGCAGGCCTGACCGCCCCCGCCTGCCGGTTCGTCGCCACCCACTTCTCCCATAACGGCGGCCTGCTCCATAGTGAACTCAAAGCTGCTTTCCGGCAGCACCTGACCGAGCGAGGCCTTCCGCCGGATACCTTCATCGTCGCCTATGACGGTTTGCGTCTGACCATCTAGTGGTCTAACTCTTGCTCACCTCCTCAAACTTCCCCTTCTCTGTATTGATGATGAAGTGGTTATTGAACCCGTACCGGTCGGTTATATCCCGGTCCTGCCCCAGATAGGGTGAGTATGCTCTCACCTCTATTCTCCCGTCCGGGTAGAAAGTGATGAGGACGAGATAGCCGTTGCCACCATTGGGATCGCTCTGGTAATCGACCAGCATCTCGTAGACCCGGTTGCCGTTCTTTCCGATTGCCACCTGTCTGGGGATGGCATCAGAATGGATATGACCGCTCAAGATCAGTAAGAAGTTCTCATGATGTTGCACCAGTTTCTCCCACATCTGCGGCCCGGCGTTGACCGTTGTCGCAGGATTGTTGGCAATATCATACGCAAAGGCTGATTCGGAGCGCCCGCCGTTAGCACCCGTGTAATTATGGGTGATCATGATCACCTTGTGGTCCGGATGATCGGCCACCACCCGGTTGGCCCAGGCCAGCACCTCATCTCGGGGACCAAACTCAAGCGAGAGGATAAGGTACTTAGTACCCTGGAACGTGAAAACGCTGTAGCTATTCTCGATGCGGCCGGCTTCGAAAGTTCCCGCTATCCACGGCTGCTTGGACAGGGGGAAGTAATCGTTGATCAGCGAATGATCCCGATCGTAGACGCCGCCCCCTGACAGTGTCATATCATGGTTGCCCTGCGCCAGAATATAAGGCATGACGCCATCGAGGACTTTCATACCTTGCACAGCCGTCTCCCATTGAATCGGGATATTATTGTCCGTAATGTCGCCCAGGTGCAAAGTTAGGACAATGTTCTGGTCGGCAGCCTGTTCGGCAATCCATTGGAGCTGGCGGAAGTAGATCTCCGGGTAGGATTCGACCATGTACTGCGTATCGGGAAGTACCGCGAGGACAAACGGCTCCCCCGGTTCGAGTGTGGCCGGTAAGTATGTGCCAAAACGCTGTTCTGCATTGGCAGTCTTAAGTCCGATCACCGGCTCAGTAGTCGGTTCAAAAATGATTCTCCAGTACCCCGGACGATCAGGGAGAGGCAGGTTGATAGGAAGTGTGATCGTATTTCTTGGTTGAATGTCCAAAGACTCTTCGACAAGTGTTATCGTTTCTCCAAGATCTATTTCGTACTGACGGCTGTCTGGATTCCAGACCAGTTCGTCGATGCGACCGCGGATGGCGAGGCTGATGTCGTTCACCCCGCCGTCACTGCCCACCTTAACGTCGCATAGGAGTTGATTCCTCTCTCTGTCGACAACAACGTCGGCGAAGATCAGGGTTGCAATACCTACGGTGATCTCTTTAACATCCCGTAATAGAACAACACCGTTCTCCACATATTCTAGAAGGATGAATGACCTGCCCGTGGGAAGATCAGCCGCCGCCAACGCCACGTTGATCTCCGGAGCAGACGGTTCCACTCGGGCTAGTTCTGCGGTACCTTTAGCAGTTGCGCTTAGGAGTTGTATTGTTCCGGGCAACGAAGGCGCGAGCGCGTCGATCTTTACGTTGATCTTGTCGCTTCGTTCAAAGCGCGAAAGAGGAAGAAAGCTCTCATTCTCCGCCAGTATGCCAGCGTTCCAGCGCAGGCCAACGGGAAGATAGAGAGGGTATACCTCCAGGCGCTCGACCGCGACCTTGACATCAGCATCGCTGCCAGACTCTAGGCCCGCTGCTGCGAAGAACGGGGCGTCCCGGTATTCGGTCAGAAAGGTACCCTGATAAAGGACGGTGTTGTCAGTAAGATCGGTGAAGCGGCAGGAGAGGACTCCGCGTGCTCCATCATAGCTTAACAGCGACTCGTATATGTGTCCCGGCCGGGGGCCCTCCTGCAGCAAATCCACAACAGTGGCGGTTGGTGATGCCGATTTCTCCGTTGCCAGGTCTACGGGAAGAAGCCCGGCTTTGCTTTGCAGCTGGAGGGTCCATGTAGAGAATCCCCACCAGGATTCCTGCGGCACCCACACCAGCGCGATGGTGGTGGGTGCTGCTCCCGCTTGCGCTCCCACGCCTGCGAGCCATATGGTGTCGCCTTCATTAGTGAAAAGGGATTCCCCAGATACGGCTGTCACCGTGCGAATGGTGAACTCGCTGCCCACCGGGTCAGGTATATAGATTAAGGTGCTCGAGCCACTGCCACTTGTTGTGGAAGAGGTTGTTTGAACCGGCTCTGTAAGCAATTCCAGCTTGGCGCTGGCCGGAAAAGCGAGCCCGAGCAAAAGCAGAACTGTGACAGCCGGCATGAGGAGAGAGTTTCGGCAGTTACGGGAGTGCGGACGGTGCTGGTGAATGGTGGGTGTGTTCGTCATGGCCAGGACCTCCTTGCGGGAACAGCCCGGGGTCGGCGAACCGGTCGTTTGGCTGCTGACCCCGGGTGACCAGCCTCCTTACCGTTTGAGCCGGGCCAGTTTGGCATCGAGCTCACGCCAGGACTGATCCAGGATCGCGTTAACCTGCTCGTTTGCCGCCTTCATTGCCACCTCAACATCCTTGCCGCCCTGTACGGCCTGTACAAAGTGGGAATCGACCGCGGCCGTCCAGAGCGACCAGCCGGGGGTAAACTGCAGGTCATACGTATGCGGCGCCGTTACCTGCAAGACCTCGGCGAGACGGCGGGGCCCTTGTTCCGGCATGAGAAACTCGCGGGAATAAGCTGCGGACTTGAGGGCAGGTAAGCCGTCACGTATACGGGCGATGATACCCTGCGCTGTCGGACCCGCCAGGAACTTGAGAAATCGCCACGCCGCCTCCTTCTGCTTGGTCTGGCTACTGATGGAGAATCCCACGAAGTTGGTTTCGGAGGCAAACCGTTTCCCCCTTGGCATCGGAGCAATATCCCAGCGGAACTTGGCATTCATAAGGGTTGGGATTGTGGTGGGAACGAGAGCATACATCATGGACGCCTTTTCATCAATGAACTTCTGGAAAGTGAAGGGCAGTTCTGCGACCGAACGGTCTTTCTGGTAGCGATCGGCCAGGAACTGAACTGCCTCGATGGCTGCCGGTGTATCGAGAAGAGCCCGGCGCTTGTCGTCGCGCAGAGCCCGTGTGCCATTTTGCAGGAAGAAGTTCACCCACGACTTCTGCCCGGTGTTGCCGAGATCAATCATCACTCCCCAGCGCTGAACCCGATCTCCCGAACGGACGGTCAGTTTGCGGGCGATTGCAGCCATATCGCTCCACGTCCAGTCGCGACCGGGCGGTGGAACCCCTGCTTCCTCCAACCTGTCGATGTTGTAGTACACGCCCATTATGTCGCCAACCTCTGGGAGACCATAGGTCTGTCCGCCGAAAAGGAAGATGTCGCCGGTATTGAAGTATTGGCTCATGTCCAGTTTGTCTCTACGTATCATCTCGTCCAGTGGCAGCAGCGCCCCGTCGGCGACAAGATCCAGCAAGTACCCCCCATTCACCCGGATCACATCGGGAGACGCCCCGGCCGCGATGCTGGTTAGAAGGTGCGTCCAGTGCTCTCCCCAACTGCGCAGCTCAAGCTTGACCTTAATGTCGGGATTCTCTTTCTCAAACGCCTGTATGATCTCCCCATACTTACTGGCAGAGCCCCAGACCGCAAACCGGATTTCCACCGGTCCGGTAGCTGCCCGGGCCAAACTGCCGGCTGCGAGAAACACGATCAGAGCAAACGTGCAAGAGATCAACAGGCGCTGCCGGAGCGAGGTCTCCTTCCATCGCTTCGCCTTCACACCAATCACACTCCCTTGTATCCAGTTATATATCGCCGGCTTCGCCGGATTACTTATTCCTATACAAAGCCCTTATGGCATCCGCGATCTCGGCCAGGGCTTGTTTTACCGGCTTCTTGTTCATAGCTATTTCATTGCGCACTACGTTGTTGATTATGGAGGTTACCTGGGAAGCATTGACAAAGAATGTCTCCGGACTGACCACACCGTCCATCATGCCCAGGGCATGGTAGATGGCGGAGCGTCTGGGGAACATGGATTGGAAGGCGGTAAGCGCCGAACGCCGCACGGGACCCCGGCCCATCACTTTGAGGTACCCGATCATGCCTTCGGTAAGGGTAAATCCAGACGGGCATCTGTTGCATCCAGTTGCCGGTTGCCTCGCGCCATTCGATAGTGATGTCCGGGTTCTTCTTCTCGAACTCCGCCTTCCAGTACTGGACCATTGCTCTTTGTAGTTCGCCGCCCCGGAACATGAAGACCAGCTTCACAGGGGCTGCGTTAGCAGCTTGAGCGAGCTCCAGACTCAGAAGCAAGAGAACGAGGAGCAATCCCCCGCATCTGCCGACAGGCCGACTGCTGCGCATCCTGGACCCCCCGTGTTCCGGCTTTTCAACTTTGTAAGCAAGCAGAATCTTTTACTAATTCGTCCGATCCTGGACGCATGCCTCTGGTAGAAAATGCCTCCCGTTGTTGCTGTCAGGGTTGGAGCGGCAGGTCCTGACGGCCCGGATCGGTTGTTGACTTGAAGGAAATTTTCTACAGAAGTCAAAAGAAATACCGTGCAGAGGAGGGTGAACCATGTCGATCAGCAGGTCCGGTTGCAGGTTTGGTCGCGACTTCGTTGTTTTCCTGGTCAGCATCGGTTTGCTGCTCACAGGCGCCGCTGTACTGCCTACGTCGGACGGAGTATCGGTTAAAGCTGCCGATGTCGTGATCCACCACTACACCTACAGCGGACACGGGGCTGAGTGGCAACAGTACCTGACGGCGATGGCTAAGCGATTTGAAGCTGAGACGGGGATCAAGGTAAACATCACGGTGAGCGGCAACTTTGACGAGTGGAGATCGAAGTTTACCACCATGGTGGCGGGTGGCGTTGGGCCGGATGTTACGGATGCCCACCCGGCACTGGCCGGACCGTTCATCGGTCAGGGGTATTTCGAGGACTTGCGACCTTATATCCAGCGGGATAGGGTGCCAATCAACGAGATGCCGCCGGCGGCAGTTCACGGGTGCACGACGCCGGAGGGTGTTATCTGGGGTATTCCCGTCAGCATCTACCCGATGGTTACCTTCTTCAACGCCGATATCTTTGCAGAACTCGGGCTGCTCAACCCGAGGGAGCTCGGCGAAAACTGGAACTGGGATACGTTCACCCAGAGTGTTAGGAGGATCACCAGCGACCTTAACGGCGATGGCAAGACGGATCGTTACGGGACCTACCGGCTGGACTGGCGGTGGGAGATGCATGTTCACCAGGCGGGCGGGAAGATATGGGATCGATTTAACTTCCCCACCAAGAGCTACTTCAACACGCCCGAAGTGTTGAAGGCGGTCAAGTGGCTCTACCAGCTTATGGTGGTGGACAAGGTCGAATCGTTCAGCAGTTCGTACTCGGTGTGGAACGGCAAGGCTGGATTAACTCTGGCTTACGGGCCGGGCGTGATCAAGACTTACCTGTCTGACGTGAAGTTTAAGTGGGGAATCGCCCTCCAACCAAAAGGGGCGGTTAGCCGGGCGGCCCGGGTGAACCCCGATGGCTTTCAGATTGTGGCAACCAGCAAGAACAAGGAGGCTGCCTGGAGGTGGGTGCGCTATCTCGTGGCCGATGTGAACCGTCAGCTGGAGCTGACCAGGTTCACGGCGCGCATGCCCTCGTTGCGGGAGGCGATGTTGCAGTACCCGAAGGCTATGCCTAACCTGCCCGACAACTGGATGGTCTTCTTCCAGACAGCCTTTGACCCGGCCAGCTACTCGCCTTACCTGATAGCCGATGCGAAGCTTGATTCGCTGGTCAACAGTACGATGGCCAGGCTCTGGAGAGGTGAGCTGATACCGGAGGAGGCTCTGACACAGATCCACGAACAGGCTACCAAACTTCTTCAGCAGCAAAGGTAGGGTGGTAGAAGTAAGGCAGTGAGGTCACGCCGCGCTGGGTTAGTACGTCACGGGGGGCGCTCGCAGAGCAGGTTGCAAGCGCCCTCTTTTGATTCCAACAGATGAACTCTTTGCCATCAAGGAGAAGGACGGCGCAAAGATACCCGGGTGGTTTGAGGTCGACGACATCGTCTTTACCGACTAGTCCTGTGCCGATCAGATAACTGGTTCTGCGGCCGTCCGGACACGTGCCGGGTGTCGGGGCGGCCGCCGTTCCCCGCAGCATCCTTGCCGGGTAACGAGAGTAACTGCCTGGAAGGTAGCGATGTCCTTTGATGCAGGCCTATCAGACCACGTCTACGACGCCAATATGAGCTTCCACCAAAAGCTTCAGAACTCGGCAGGGCAGAGCAGAGACAGAACTGTCTGTAGCTTTGTGGAAGGGGACAGGAGAATGGCAGAGCAAAAAGAGATTGTCTGGCATTCGCCGACCGAGAAGCCTTTCCGGCTCTCCGGCTGCGGGCGCCGGCCGACATGAACCACATGCCGGCCACCGGCCAGTGCGGTTTCGACCTCTACCTCGGACGTCCGGGTGAACAGCGGTTCTACACCGTCACCAAGTACGACCTGAAGGCGACGGAGTATGAGTACAAGCTGTTTGATGCTGCCGAGGGTCCTGGTGCGGGGGTCGGTGCGGGTGCAACGGCAGGGGCAGACGGCAGCGACGGACTCACGGCCGTCACCATCAACTTCCCGCTCTACCAGGGCGTGGAAGAGGTAGAGATCGGCCTCGACGCCGGTGCCCAGATCCGGCCCTTCCCGCCATACGCCTACAGCGGTCGCCTGATCTTTTATGGTTCATCCATCACCCAGGGCGGATGTGCCTCTCGCCCCGGCATGGCCTACACCAACATCCTGAGCCGTCGCCTGAATATCGAAACTATCAACCTGGGCTTCTCCGGCAACGGCCGGGGCGATCCGGAAGTGGCCAGGCTCATCGCCCAGATTCCCAATCCCCGTCTGCTCGTCCTCGACTACGAGCCAAACTGCGTTAGCACCGAGTTGTTCCGGGAGACACTGCCGCAGTTCATTAGGATCTTCAGGGAAGCGCACCCGCTCGTGCCCATTCTGGTGTTGTCGCGCATCGCCTATGCCCGTGATCTTGTCGATCCGGAGACGCTGCGGGCCCGCACGGAGCGCAAGGAATTCCAGCAACAGACCGTGGAACGGCTGCGTGCCGACGGTGACACCAATCTCTTCTTCTACGACGGCTCGACTTTGCTCGGGGAAGACTTTGACGAGTGCACGGTAGACGGGACGCACCCGAGCGATCTGGGATTTATGCGTATGGCTAATGGTCTAGAGCCCGTCCTGCGGGAGATTCTGGACGCTCGCTAAGCTGAGGAGTCGCAGTGGTAAGTGGTACAGGGGCGAAGGTTGTCGATGTTGTCGATGTTGTCGATGTTGTCGATGCTGTCGATGTCGTTGACGTCGTCGATATCCCCCCGGGTCCGTAGGTAATTGGGGTGTGAGGTGTATGATATGCAGGAGCGGTTCAAGCACCGACGCTTTTTAGCAGGGGCACAGTCGATATCAGGGGACGACAACTGCATGACTATGCGGGCTCCGGTCGGGACGGATTGCGTCCCGCGCCTGCAATTCAGATTCCCGCCTTAATGTTCGGTTATTGGCTCTGTATCGGCTTTGTCAGGTTACTGCTTGTTTTCCGAGCTGAGATCCCTTTGTTGCTGCCGCTAACGTCCACGCCCTTGCCGCCACGCCTCTGCCGCCGTTGTCGCCGCCACTGCCTTCACCGCCTGTGCCATTGCCGTCGCCGTTGCCGTCGCCGTTGCCGGAGCGTTGTTGCTTTGCTCCTTACACCGCATGGCCGCCTTTCCTGCTGCCCCGCCGCCCCCCGGATGGTTCGGCAAGGTGTGGGCGGTTCAGACGGAGTGGATGAAACAGGAGGCGGGATGCTTCCAGGGGTATTTCCTCGAGTATGCCGAACAAACGGCGGACGGTGACGAAGGAGTGCTGCCCCGGTAATCGAATGACAACGACGGACGGGCGGTACAATCGTTTGTTGCAGGAATGTCGGGCTGTTAGTACGACCACCGCGACGCTCAAGAAAGGGTGGTACGGGGATGTTACAGATCCAGGTCAACGGTCAGTCCCGCAGCCCACGAGTCAGCCGGGGGTTGCGTCCGTGCCTCATCCGGGTTGCGGTATTCAGGCTGATGGGGGTTCTGGGGGTGATGCTCACGATGCGGGTAATGCTGGGGATGCTGGGCATGCTTGGGGCCCTCGGGATACTGTGGATGCTTGGGATGACTCCGATCCGCGCCAGTGGCGACACCGGTGCGGGAGCTGAAACACGAGATGTTAGTGATGCCGGTGACGTCGGCGACGTCGGCGACGCCGGCATCTATGATCCGCTCATCCGCCAGCTCCCGCAGCTTGAGCCAGAACGGTTCGCAGGCCAATTCAGCAGCCATGACCGTTCCGGGGGCAACAACGACTGGAGCGATGAGAACGCAAACCGGCCCGGGTACTTGTACCGGGACAGCTACGGTCACCGGGTGCTGGCCGAGGCCAAGGGCGAGGGGGCGATCACGCGCCTCTGGTTCACCGGCATCGATAGGGTCGGTAACATTCGCATCTACATCGACAACGACACGACCCCCACCTACGACCTGCCGGTACGGGAGCTGTTTGCCGGCACCCATCCGCCTTTCGTCCGCCCGTGGGTGGTAGATGACTCGCTTTCGAGCGGCGGATTCGTATCCTACGTGCGTATTCCCTTCCGGTACTCGTTCAAGCTGACAACCACCGGTGAACCGACGTATTACCACGTGGGGTACGAGATCACACGCGGCGGGTACGAGAGGCAGGAGATCACCGCTGGGCAGGAGACCCCCGCGACCGGGGCAGCGGCGGCGGCGCGGGGCGCAGCTCCGGGCAGTGCTGACCATGCTGCCGGGACGAGGACGATCACCGGCGCGTTCGTGATTCCCCCCGGCCAGACCGCCTCTTTACCGGTATTGTCGGGGCCGGCCACCATCACCCGGCTGGCTTTCACGCTTCCGGACGTCCTTGTTGTGAACCCACCGATTACGAGGAGGGTTCACGATAACGGTCGGGCCTTCATCGGATATAGCGAGTTTACGGTGAAAATCGATCCGGACAACCAGGGTGTCCGCCTGATCCGCCGTCTTGACTACGGCATCGCTAACCAGAAAGGCCGGGTATATGTCGATGGTGAACTGGTGGGGGAATGGTCCACCCCCGGTTCGGCCGTCGGGTACAACTGGCGGGATGCTGCTTTTGATATTCCCGCCGACTACACGCGGGGCAAGAGCCTACTGCGGATTCGTGTGCAGTTTGTCTCCTCGCAGATCGACTGGAATGAGTTCTATTACTGGGTCTACACCCGAACCACGGCCGCAGGTGAGGCCGGGGATGAGGCTGCAGGCGAAGCCGAGCATGAGGCACGAGGTAAGCCCCGGGCTGAGGCCGGGGCATCCGACTCAGTGCCCGGAGCGCCTCTTCTCCGGGATGAACGGGGTGCCGTCCTCATCCTGACCGACTCCATCGACGTCGGCTACGCTCCGTCGGAGATCGCCCATGACTACCTGATCGTTGGTGCTAACTGGTACGGCAGCCGGGACTTTGAATATCCCCCCGCCGAAAACAAGGAGGATGAAGCCCGCCGGACCGCCTCGCTAAGGACCCTCAGCAACCTGTGGTTGGAAGCCAGCTGGGATGGAGAGATGACGCCGGCCACTGAGGCGCCGCTCTCTCTTTTCTTTGCCACTCCTATCGGACCGCACCCGGTCGACTCGGCGCTCGTCCGGGTGGCCGCGGCCGACGCCGGAACCGAGGCCGGCGCGCAGCTGACCTCGCTCTGGCCCATGCCCTTCTCCCGCAGTGCCGAGCTGCGCCTGCACAACACGGGTAGTGACACGGTGCGGGTACAGTTCACCATAGAGTGCGAGAGCTCGCCGGAGCTTCCTCAACTCTTTGCGCAAGGCCGGGTCGGCTACTTCCACGCCACCTATCGCCGGGAAAGCCCAACCACCCCCGGCCGGGATTACACCATCCTGCAGGTGGGAGGGGTGGGCAAGCTGGTTGGTGTCAGCATGCGCCTGGCCGGTCCTCCCAGCCGGTGGTACCTCGAAGGTGACGAACGTATCCGTGTCGACGGCAGCAGCACCCCGGTGATTTACGGGACAGGCACTGAGGACCACTTCGGCGGCGGCTGGTATTTCAACCGGGGGCCATTCAGCTTACCGTTCCACGGCGCGCCCGGGCATACGGTCGAAGGTGAACAGGATGTTACCAGTGTCTACCGCTGGTTCGTTCCTGACCCCGTGTACTTCCGTAGCGGGATCGTCTACACGATCGAACACGGCGGGCAGAACGACGCCCCGGCCGACTATGAGAGCGTGGCCTTCTGGTATGGTCTTCCCGCAGACGCCTGGCGGCTGACAGACGAGTTGCGGCCGGCTGATTCCGCCGATCAAGCGTTGCACCGGTGGCAGGTGGAAGGTACGGTTGACCGCCAGCTGCTCACATCGTCGTTTGAAGGGCCGCTGGACCGGGAGGGGGTGCAGGATGTCGGCCTGTATCACACCGGTCGGGCTTCGTTTACGGTCCGCCTGGATCCGAACAACCAGGGGGTGGTGCTCCGGCGCCGGCTGGACGCGGGGGTTGGGCCGCAGGTGGCCACGGTCCGGGTAAATGGTCAGGTAGTGGGGGTGTGGAGCAGCCTCGAGAAGAACTCCATTCACCGGTTTGCCGAATCGGAATTTGTGCTGGCGGCGGCGGTAACCCGGGGACGTGAGAGTGTGCAGGTGGAGATCGAACCGGCCGGAGTCTGGACGGCCTTCCTCTATCAGGTGTATTCATTAATCACGCCTTCGCCGTCGGGCTCGCTGCTTTCCGCACCCTCTCCGCTCACTCCGTTCAGCGACCAGACGGCTCCTGCCTCCCCGGTTTCCGGTACGATCGAGGTTACCACAGGGGTAGCAGACGGTCTGACCGAGCTGCAGTGGTCGGCCAGTCCGGATGCGTTCGTGTATCGGATCTACCGTGGTGACTCTCCGGAGCTGAAGCCGGTTCCCTGGTTGCTGGTCGCCGAGACGAATGCCACCCGGTGGGTCGATCCGGCCTCGGCCGCTGGCGATGGCGCATACTACCTGGTCCAGGCGCTGGACAGGTACGGTAGGGCGACCTCGGCATCGCCGCACAGTCCTGTTGTTTACGCTGCCTCACCGGGGCTGGTGCGCATCGAGGGCGAAAGGCTGGCCAATCTCGAGGCTGAAGGTGGCCCGTACGAACTCCAGGCGATGGACTGGGTCGGACCGTTCTGGAGCGGCAACCAGCACCTCTTCTTCCGGGCTGAGCGCCCGGGCGCTCGGATAGAGGGGACGTTTGAAGTGCACAAGGGCGGGTCGTACGAGGTGGCAATCTACTACACCCTCGCCCCCGACTACGGCCAGGTCAGGCTCTTCATCGACGGGAAGCCGATCGGCCAGCTCATAGACGGCTATGCGGATCGGGTCCTGCGCAGCGACCGGCTCATCCTGGGGACGGTAACGATAGAAGCGGGCCGGCACACGGTGCGGCTGGAGGTGGTAGGTAAGTCGCCCGACTCCACCGGCTACTTTGCCGGTCTCGACCTGATCGAGCTGGTGCGGAAGCAGTAAGTGCGGAGGTGGAGGGCAGGGGGTGGCGCGTTAGGAGGGTGGGATGGGGGGGGGGGGGGGGGGGGGTTGGTGGGTCCGTAGGAAACGCCGGGCTGAAGTGAATGGCATACACCGACCGGTATTGGGGCATGCCGCTCTAACAGGTGAAGAGCTGGCAGCAGACGACGGTTGGTGCATGACTATTCACGCGCAACCGGGGCGGAAGATGTCCCGATTGCGCGTTCTGTTGTGGTTTGCCGGCTGCTTTTCCCCACCTGAACTGCCCTTCTCACGAAACGCCGAACGTTCACATTATGCATTGGGCTGCTGAGGCTGCGTGCGCGGAAGCCCAGCTACAGCCCGTTCGATCAAAGCGCGACTATCGCGCCAGATTCCCGCCTTAATGTTCGGTTATTGGCTCTGTATCGGCTTTGTCTGGTTACTGCTTGTTTTCCGAGCTGAGATCCCTTTGTTGCTGCCGCTAACGCCCACGCCCTTGCCGCCGCGCCTCTGCCGCCGTTGTCGCGGCCACTGCCTTCACCGCCTGTGCCATTGCTGTTGCCGTTGCCGTCGCTGTTGCCGGAGCGTTGTTGCTTTCTTCTTACACCGCATGGCCGTCTTTCCTGCTGCCCCGCCGCCCCCCCGGATGGTTCGGCAAGGTGTGGGTGGCTCAGACGGAGCGGATGAAACAGGAGGCGGGACGCTTCCAGGGGTATTTCCTCGAGTATGCCGAACATACGGCGGACGGTGGAGGCGATCATACGTGTTAATTCGTACATTGTTTAGCTGCAGTTCCGCGTACCAACACTTAGCTGCAGGCTGTATATTATTCGGCCCGATTCGTCGAAGTAGCGGGTAGGGAATGTTCGATTTTTGGCGGATGGACAGCTTACACCGGGTGTTTGTGTGAACGGAGTGCGAGTGCGGGTGGCGGGAGCGGCCGACAAGAGCCGGGCGGCGTGAATAGCTATGCGGTGGGGGGTTCGGGCGGCAGTTCACACAGCAGCTAGAGGCGGGAGAGTGACTGGATAAGTCAGGCGGGGTGCGTATAGTATTCAGTCGACGTGCAGCGGACCTACATCTGAGAGAGGGTCTACCGGCGCGGCCCGGGCGCTAGCTGGGCTTGGGCCGCAGGATCCAGGGCATAGACATGGACATAGACCATGTTCTGGTTCACTCCCCGGGGGTTGCCAGTATTGACACCCGTTGTCATCAGGGATATTATCTGACGTATGAAGAAACGTTTTAGCACACCACAGCAGTCCCGCCCGCCCACCATCCGGGACATAGCTCGCCTGGCAGGGGTATCGCCCACCACCGTGTCGGTAGTGATGAACGGCCATGGCCGCGAGCTACGGATCTCTGCCGAGACTGCTGAGCGGGTACTCAAGGCGGCCCAGATGCTCAACTACCAGCCGGACCACTCGGCCCGCAGCTTGCGCAGCGGAGCGACCAGGCTGATAGGTGTTGCTGTCTCCTGGCTTGCCGACCCGTTCTACCCGGAGCTGAGCGCAGCAATTGGCAGGGCCTTGCGGGCTCGTGGCTATACGCTGTTCCTCACCGATCTGCCCGACTGGGTGGAGTCCGGGGCTGACCTTGGGCTTGGCAAGAGCAGCGTCGACGGCGTGGTGCTGGTTGACACCCGCCGTTCACCCTGGCATCCGGGGGGCAAGGTGATTGACCCGGCCGACAGCCTCGTGCCCACGGTAATGGTTCTGGGGGAAGAATGCCTGTACGAATGGCAGCTGCCGCTCAGCGAGCATGTGCTGATCCTGGCAACAGAAGAAGCGGGGCGCCTGGCTGCCCGCCACCTTTGGGAGCGGGGATACCGCCGCTTCGTCTTCGTGCCCGCTGGTTTTCCCGCACCGATGACCCCGGGGCACCGCCAGTTCGGTTTCTGTGACGAACTGCGTAATCTGGGTGTCGACCCTGAGGCTATTCTGGTTGCCCCCGTCATACGGCCACCGGAGGCAGAGGGGATCGTCCCGGCGACGGCAACCGGTGCGGTGGTAGACCACGGACGCATTGGCCGGGTGGCAGACGGAGAACTAACGGGAATGGTAGCAGACGTCGGACAAGAGCAGACTGGCGCCAGCGTCCTGTACCGCCCATCCTACCTGTCGACCCGGGCTGTGCTTGAGTCCGATTGGTGGCAGTGGGCCAGGCAGGAACGGGTGGGGTTCTACGCGGCAAACGACGTGGCTGCGATGGAAGTGCTGCAGGCACTGCACGAGCAGGGGATCGCGGTCCCTGCGGAAGCCGGTGTTGTCGGCACGAATGGCACGCAGCTCGGCGCACTGGTCTTTCCGCCCTTAACATCGATCTCGCTTGACGTAGAAGCTATTGCCCAGGCCGCCGTCGACCGATTGTTGTCTTTCATTGAGCACGAGGATACGGCAGAGCCAGAGCACGAGGATAGCGCACCTGCTAAGCCCACGCCTAAGTCCACGCCTATGCCTATGCCTACGCCTAAGCCTGTGCCTACGCCTACGTCCGGTCGACCGGCTGAGCCATTGGCCTGCGCCGAGCATGCTAGAGCTGGAGCTGCGGCGCCTGTGGCTATCGCCGGGGCTGCTGCGGTTGCTGAACCGTGCTTATTGCCGACGGTTCAACCCGGCGTAGAGGGGGAAGGGGAGGGGAGAAAGGCGCGAAGGGATGTCCGGAAGGTGACGCCGAGGTTGTTAGTCCGTGGATCGACATGAGCAACAGCCGACTCTTGCGTGAATGGTCCCGGGGAAACTTAAGGAGGGAAACATGTTGAAAGGGCTTTTCCGTTCAGCAAAGCCGTGCTGGGGTAGGTTTGCGCTTCTTGCTGGGTTGTTGGTGTTTCTGGTCGCTGCTGTTGGCATCGGGCTGGGAGCGCCGGCGCCGGCCAGCGCCGCAACCAGGGTGACTGTCACCGTCTGGACTTCCGGCACGAGTCCATACCCCGAGATCCAGGCTAAGCTGGAGAAAGACTTTGAGGCCAAGTACCCGAATATCGATGTGAAGCTCGAGTACATCGACTGGACTCAGGTACAAACAAAGCTCCTGGCCGGTCTGGCCGGAGGCGTCACGCCGGACATGGTCCTCCTTCCCACCCGCTACGCTCCGAGCTTCATCGAACAGGGGCTGCTTGCTCCCGTTGACTACAAGGCGCTCGGGCTCTCCTCGCAGGCCGACTTCGCCAGGCTCTTCCTGCCGGGCGTTGCCGGTGCCCTCGACTTTGGCGGCAAATTCTACTTCCTCCCCACCGAGCTGACCTGGCTGGGGCTGTACTACAACAAGAGCATGCTCGACGCTGCCGGTTTCGCAAAGGTTCCTAACACCTGGGAGGAACTGGGGCAACTTGGCGGCAAGCTCACCCGCATCGGCCCAGGTGGTGTGGAGCGGGCCGGTCTGGCCCTGGTGCGCTGGGGGCCGTTCACCGGCTTTTGGTTCTTGAGTATGATGCGTTCTGCCGGTGAGGACTGGTTGAAGGACGGGAAGCCGAACTTCTCCAGCCCTCGGAGCGTTGCCGCTTTGCAGGTGTTTGCCGACCTTTACAACCGCTATCGGGCCGCAATTCCGGAATTCGAGAGCCAGACGAACTTTGAGGCAGGCAAGATCGGGTTTGTCGCCGGGCTCTCCATGGCTCTGGTCGGCCTGCGTGATGCGATTCAGAACTCTTTTGAACTGCGTGTTGCCGAGTACCCGCACCTTTCTTTCGGTCGTCCAGCCAACATTGCTTACGCCTGGGGCTACTTCGTTCTGGCCAACAGCAAGCGCCAGGCCGAAGCGTGGAAGGTAGCGTACGAGTTCACCTCTCCGGAGAACGCCCCGTTCTGGTACAAGACGGGAAGCCTCTTCATTCCCAGGGGTGATAAGTGGATTGCCGAAATGGCCCAGAGAGATCCCGACATGCGGATAATGCTTACCGGTCTCAACCACGCCACGATGGAGCTGGCTCACCCCAAGTTCGACGACATCATCCGTGAGATCAACGCTGCCTGCAACGACATCGTCCTGGAAGGGCTGGGCGTGGCCTCGGCCATGGCCGAACTCGACGCCCGCTTGGCGCAGATCCTGAGGCGGTAATGATGCGGTAATGATGCGGTAAGGAAGCGGTAAAGAGACGGCAAGCGGAGCGAAGCGGGGAGGAGGACCGGAGAAGAGAGCCCGCAAAGGGTTGCCCGCAGCGGCTGAACCGGCTGCACCGGCCTCCTCCCCGCCGCCGCGTCACGCCCGTCGGAGTGGCCCGCTGATACCTCTCGAATCCGTAGGTAATCGAAGCGCGGAGTGAATAGTATACAGGGACGGGGAGCGGGCAGGACCGCGGTAGCAGGCTATGAGTTGGTCGCCCGGGAAGGCGGCTGCATGACTATTCGACGAGCGGACGGGACTGGCATCGTCCCACCTGCCTGCTAGACTCGTTATCCTCGCTGTTTTCCCTCGCCCGAACTGCTGCTTTCTTGAAATCCCGAACATTCGCATGGTGAAAGAAGCGTTCATGGGCTGAATATTATGCGACGGGCTGCTGAGGCTGCGTGCGGGGAAGCCCAGCTACAAGCCGTTCGATCAAAGGACGACGATCGTGTGAAGTTTTCGCGTTACTGTTCGGTTCGGATACGCCTATTGGGTGGGCTCTACAGGACAGGCAGCCGGTGCTGGGAGTGAAGGCTCTCCGGCCCGCCGAACTTATGCCTTCGCTGCCAGCCAGGCTTGCAGCTGCTCAATGGTGCCGATTTCGAACAAAGCGTCAGCCAGGTCGAGCACCTTGTCGGGCGGTAGGGTGCGGACGGATGACTCAATATCGGGTGGAACCTGGCCCAAACGCTTGCGAACCAGGCGCAAAACCACTTCTAGGTATCCCTCGGCTCTGCCCATCTCGTGCAAAGGAGTCCAGATCTCTTCCACTGCCTCTGCCTCCCTGGGGAACAATGATTCGAGCACCTTCCACGCGCACTGTCGTTCCTCGCCGCTCAGTTGCATGTACGCTTCGAAAAACCCCGCCAATAGCTGCCGATCCTGTGGCTCAACCACCGCCTGGATTAATGCGCGGTAAAACTCAACCGTCACCTGCACCCGTGCGTTCGAGTCATTCAGCCGCCGTCCCGCCACTCCGAGAAGGGCAAGTGCGACGGGGTTGCGGATTCCGGCGAGCTGCCGCCAGCCTACTCGACTTAAGTGTATCGCGTAAAACGTATACCGCAACGTCTCGATGCCGATCCTGTTGTCCACCCAACTCTCCAACTGGCGGGCGTTGCGACACAGCTCTTGGCTGGCGGATAGCTCACTAAATGTGGGTTCGAATAGGTAGAGGGCGATAGGAGCGACAGGGTACGGGTAACGTTCGGTGATGCGGGCGTAGTACGAGAACATTCTTCGTGCAAACTCTCGTTCCCGGTTGGCCTGGACTTCGACATGGACGAGGACGGGGTCGCCGGTTGCGGCCAGCTTCATCTCAGCCAACAGGTCTACGACCTTGCCATGGTCACCGACCAGCTCCTGCTGCAGAAACTTGACCGTGCCCATGTCCAGCCTGAGGGCCAGGTCGGGAAGAAAGAGCTGCACGAACTCGGGCAGAAACCGGTCAAGCAGGCTCTTGAAAAGCTGATCGTGCGAAAGAGCTCTTCCCTGCGGCTGCACCCCTTCTGGCGACACTACTTCACCACCCGATTCCGAAGTCAGTCCTGCGATGTACCAACACCAACCAGCCTGTCACCCATGGTAACATTTGGGTGTGTCGAAGCGTGTCTGATCAGGTCGGCGATTTGGACCGAGAAAGATCGAGCGTATGCGCCGAAGACGGGCCGTATTCGTCCGCCGGATTCGTAGATAATCCGAGTGTAAATTGTATGGTATGCGGGAGCGGCCATTGCGCAGCCCCACTTTAGCAGGGCAAGAGTTGACCGCGAGGGAAGACGGCTGCATGAGTATGCGGACTTCGGGCGGGACGGAAAGCGTCCCACCTGCGTAGGCAATTGCAGGCGGCCGCTGTTTTTCCCCGCCTGAACTGCTGGTTACGCGAAACCACGAACATTCACATCGTGAAAGTGGCATCCATGGGCTGTATATTATGCGACGGGCTGCTGAGGCTGGGTGCAGGGAAGCCCAGCTACAAGCCGTTCGATCAAAGGGCGACGATCGTGTGGAGTTTGGTGATTACCGTTCGGTTCGGGCACGCCTATTGTGTGAGTTTTCTAAGACGGGCATCCGGCGCTGGGACTGAAAGCTGGCCGGAGTGCCGAACGTGAGGCGGCCGGTGAAGGGTATCGTACGTATTAAATCGAACGTTGTGTAGCTGCAGTTCGGCGTAACGAGACTTAGCTGCTGGGTGTATATTATTCGGCCCGATAAGTGAGAGTGGCGGTCAGGGAATGTTCGGGTGGCAGCGGAAGGCCAGCTTGCAGCGGTTGTTTGTGTGAACGGGAGGCGAGCAAGTGGGATGGAGGCGGCCGGGGAGGGTTGGGTGGAGTGAATGGTTATGCGGTGGGGGGTGGCGGAGGCAGTTTACGCAACAGCTTGAGGCGGGGGAGTAACGGAGCTGGTTTGGCTGATCGTGTATAGTATGCAGCAGATGTGCGGCGGACCTAGGAAGCAAAAGGGATGTACCGGTGCGGTCGGGATGCTGCTATCGGATTGCCGGCTGCCGGATTGTTTGGAAGAGGGATTCGAGGTGGGTGGTGGCGTGGGCGCTTGCTGCGGCTAGGATGGTGGCAGAGGTGCGGGTAAGGATTTCGTGCTTGGAGAGCTGCGCTGCTTCGGCCGCCAGGTCGGAGTCCTCGATCCGGGAGCGGGCCGCCGTCAGGTTTTCGCGGAAGAGCTGGAGATTGGCGACGATGCGTTCGAGGCCGTTCTGGAGGGCGCCCACGTGGGAACGTTCACCGGAGAGGCGGGCGAGGGCGTGGTCCAGGAGCGGCAGGGCGTTCTGGGCGTGTTCACGGGTGTCCACCAGCACGCCTTTTTCGCCGGTTACGACGCCGATGACGTTGAGGCCCCAGGCCGAGGGGGCGGTCGGGGCCGCCTGGCCGGGCGGGAGAGTCGGGGTGCTCGGGACGGTCGGGTTCAGCAGCTCGGCCATCAGGTCGGTGTTCCAGTGCAGGGTGACGATATCGGCCAGCACTACCGAATTGTCATCCCGGAGCGTGGCCTGGGTGGCCACCACGTTGCCGTTCATATCCACCAGGCTGAAGGAGATGCCGGCGGTCAGAAGCTTTGGCGGCCAGGTGCAGGCCTGGGCATCGGCAGGGGCCTGAGCGTGGGCCGGGTCATGGGCGGCGGTGATGCCAGGCGGCGGTTGAATCCCGTTGATGGCGGCCACCACGTCGGCCCAGGTGGCGTCCACCTCGCCCCGTTCATTGCGGCCGAGCAGCACCCGCAACGTGCCGCTTGCGGCATCGAAGGTGGCGGAGGTGGCGATGGGCGCGGCCTGAGTGACAAGAGTAGCTTCCAGTGGCCGCGCCGTCTCCGAGGCGGCCCCCGCCCCGGTGGCATTGACGTAGATGCCAAAGCCGCTCCTGTTGATGGCCGCCGCTACCTCTTGCCAGGTGGCGGCGATATTGCCGGCGCCGTCCGTGCCAAGGGTGACGGTGAGGACGTTCATGCCGAGCCCGTCGTCCCAGCCAAAGGAGACAGATGTGGGGGCACCCCCGGTCGCCGCTTTGACAAGCCTCAGGTGGAAACCCCGCGCATAGGCGCAACGGAAGATGAGTGTGGTTGTGGCTTCTCCGGGCACTCCTTCCCCCTGTGCTCCGGCGACCGGGAGTGAAGCCGTGAAAGTGCCGGGCGGAGGTGCCTCCGCAATCTCCAGTGTAAACTGCCGGGGCTGAACGGTTGTCAACACCAGGTTGCCCCCGGCCGTCACCACCCAACCGCCGCCCTGGTGCAGCCGGACTTCGTAAGCTCCTGAGGGCAGCGCTGGCCCTGCGCCTGCGCCTACGCCTGCGCCTGCGGCTGAGCCCGGGCCTGAGCCTGCGCCTGAGCCTGCGCTTGAGCCTGCGCCTGAGCCAGCGCCCTGGCCTTCGACGACTCCTACGGCTACGGCTGCGGCCGGGTCCACCGCCACCTCCACAATCCCCCGCCCCTCAATCACATACCCCTGCACCTCCGGGGTCAGGCCGAGCGACTTCGCGTCCAGCGCGTCAATCCCCACCGCCACTGTTTCACCGGCATTCGCCCCCACCTGCAACAAAGCCTGCCGCAAGCCCCCGCCGAGCAAATTCTTTCCATTAAACTCGGTACGATTGGCGATGGCGGACAGCTCCCGGGTCAGCTCGTCGGCCTCCCGCTGGATCGCCAGCCGGTCCCGCCAGGTGAGCGTCTCGCTGGCCGCCTGCACGCCGAGCTCCCGCAGCCGGTGAACTATCTGCTGCAGCTGCCCGATGCCAGCGTCGGCGGTCGCAAGCAGCGAGATCCCGTCCATGGCGTTGCGCACGGCCTGGTTCATGCCCAGGATCTGGGCCTTCAGACGCTGGGCAATGGCCAGGCCGGCGGCATCGTCCGCCGCCCGGTTGATCCTGCGCCCGGACACAACCCTCTCCCTGGCCACCGCCATCGCCCTGTTGCTCCTCTGCAGTGCCATCAACGCCTGCGCCACACCGAGGTTGTAGTGGATCCGCATTTCGCCCGCCTCCCTGTACCGGTGGGATGAGGTGGAGGTGCTTCCAAGGCTAGGATCGGCACGACAATCATGGCAGTTTAGACCTTCTTCGAAATCTTTGCCGAAGGGCGAAATAGGCAGCCGGCCTGGTTGTCGCTTGTTTTCTGCGGGCGCGGCGAGCTAGGGTTATTTTAGGAACAGAGGAACGGGTAACAAGCCGGCGAGAGCTGCGATTCTCGTCGGTGGCGGTCGCGCCGCCGAGTGTTTTATCGATACACTTAGGGATAGATAGGAATTACAGGAAACGAGACGAAAATCAACCCAGTAAACGGAAGCGATGAACCCCGGTTATAGCTGGGCGCCTTATACCGGCGGGAGCTGGTGGCGCAACCGGCCGTGCTTGGGAGAAGCCGGCCCTTTGTGTCTGTGGCCGGGCCTTGCGTGCGTCGGGGAGGGGTTGGATGCCGTGGCACTTGGAGCACAGGCGGCGCCAGAGCAAGCGTCTGCTGTATGCGTTGGTGGCGGCTATCGTGGTTGTGGTCTGTTTTCTGCTGGCGCGGTAGGCCGAGGGGCTGTTCGGGCGGGCGAGAACGCAACCCGCCCACTGTTGTTTCGCTGTGGCCACGTGATATCAGCACGCCCGGCGGACGCAGTCAGTTTAGAACCGAAGGAATGAATGTCAGAGTTTATGCCAGTTTAGCGCGGGTTCAGAAAGCCTTTTGCGGGGCAGGAAGCTGGCGACAGCTGTAGAAAGCCTTCAAAAGATAGGGTGCAGCCCGGTCTCTAGGTGGAGTTCGCCGGGCGCAGGTTCTTTTGAGAACGGGGATCAAGGGGTGACAGAGCGAGGCCGGGTGGCAAGGAGACCGGGTTGTTTCCGACAGATTGAAACGGAAATCACAAGGCAAAGCGACGTAAATGGAAAAGACAAACAATGACGACGGCCGTCATTGCGGTCGACAGACGGTGAATTAGGATGGATAGCGCGGACAAGCTGTGCTGGGTAAGCCCGCGAGCCCGGCTTGGCGTTGATGTCCGGCTCGGCCATTTCGTCGTGGTCAGAGATAACGTTGCGGTCGGTGATCGGTGCCAGATCGGTGACCATGCGGTGCTGGGAATGATCCCTACCGTAGCCAGGTCAAGCACTCTGGCGCGGCTGCAGCGGTCGGCCGGGAATGAGGAGCTGTGGCTACGCCTCGGCAGTGACTGCGTCATCGGACCGTGCGCGGTACTTTATGTTGGCAGCATTGTCGGCGAGGGAAGTTTCATTGCCGACGGAGCACAGATAAGAGAAAGGTGTCTCATCGGTCAGAACGTGATCGTCGGACATAACGCTACGGTTGAAAACGACTGCACAATTGGCGATAACACTCGCATTCAAACAGGAGCGTACATTACCGCCTTCACAACCATTGAAGATCACGTCTTTATCGCACCGATGGTGATAACCACAAATGACAACTACATGGGGCGCACGGAAGAGCGGTTCAAGCACCGGCGGGGACCGACCATCCGTCGGGGGGCCCGTATTGGCGCGGGTGCGGTCATCCTGCCCGGAGTAGAGATCGGGCAGGAAGCGGTTGTTGCTGCCGGGTCGGTGGTAACGAGAGATGTGCCCCCCTACAGTGTTGTGATGGGCTGTCCCGCCCGGGTTGTGAGGGAAGTGCCAGCTGAACAGCTTTTGTTTCCCCGATCAAACGGGTGAAAGAGATGAGCCGCATGGCTAGTCTGACGCAAGCAATGCAGGTTCCGGTATTTGACCTGAAGCGGCAGAACGAAGCCTTACACGATGACCTGGTTGCTGCCTTTGAACGGGTGATTCGAGCAGGCCAGTTTATCCTCGGCGACGAAGTAGCTGCCTTCGAGGCGGAAGTCGCTGCATTGTCAGGGGTAAAGCACGGTGTTGGCGTGGGTAATTGCTCGGACGCGCTGCACCTCGTTCAGCTGGCGCTGGGCATCGGCCCAGGCGACGAGGTCATTACAACTCCCTTCACCTTTTTCGCCTCTGCGGGAGCGACTGCACGCCTGGGTGCCCGACCAGTGTTCGTCGACATAGACCCTGTCACGTTCAACCTCAACGCGGACATGGTGGAGGCGGCCATCACTCCCCGGACAAAAGCGATTGTTGCCGTCCACCTGTACGGGCAGCCGGTGGATCTGCCGCGTCTGCGAGCGATTGCGGACCGGTACGGGCTGACCCTCATACAAGATGCGGCCCAGGCTTTGGGAGCACGCTACGAGTCGCGCCCCGTGGCAAGCTACGGCCACGTTACTTGTTACAGCTTCTTCCCGACGAAAAACTTGGGCGCGTTCGGGGACGGCGGGATGGTTGTAACTGACGATGATGAGCTGGCTGACCGACTGCGGATGCTGCGGGCTCACGGCTCAAAGCCCAAGTACTACCATCATCTGCTCGGGTATAACAGTCGCCTGGATGCCCTCCATGCCGCTATACTGCGGGTTAAGCTCCCGCATCTGCCGTCGTGGATCGAGCGTCGCCGGGCCATCGCCGCCCGCTACCGCCTCCTGCTGGCCGGCACCCGCCCAGTTCGGGAGGGTTTGGTTACACTCCCGGCCGAAGCACCCGGAGCCGAGCACACGTACCATCAGTTCACCATTCGGGTACGTCAGCCGTATCGAGACGCCCTGAGGCAACATCTTGCCCGTCACGGCGTGCAGACGGCTGTTTACTACCCGCTGGCGCTGCATTTGCAAAAAGTGTTCGAACCGCTGGGGTACAAGCCAGGTGACTTCCCGGAAGCCGAGTGGGCGACGTCAGAGGTGCTATCGCTTCCCATGTTCCCGGAGCTCACCGACAACGAGATAGAGTACGTGGCAGCGGTCATCGATACCTTTGAGCCGCCGGTTGGTTCTAACGCCTAACAAAATGCAACTGCCCCTTACGGGGCAGCGCAGCGAAGAAGGAAGGTAAGCCAGATGAATATGGACATCAAAGATGCAAGGGATGAGGGTCAACAGGCGAAAAGTGAGATGGCTGCAGCCGCGTTGGCAAGCGAAGCTCCGACGACGGTCGACCTGCCGACGGCGTGGGCCGTGCCTCGGCTCTTGACCGAGGCGGAGCTGACGCCGGCGGGCCGCAACCTGCTCCACAAGATCCGCACCCGGACGGCTCGGGTGGCGGTCATCGGCGCAGGCTACGTGGGCCTGCCCCTGGCGGTGGAGAAAGGTAAAGTAGGGTTCGACACGATCTGCATTGACCAGAATCCCGCCCGGGTCGCTAAGATCAACCGGGGCGAAAACTACATCCTGGACGTTAAGCCGGACGACCTCAAGTCGCTCGTGGCAGCCGGTCGGCTGCGAGCCACCTCGGACTTTTCGGTCCTAGCCGACTGTGACATAGCGGTCATGTGTGTCCCGACGCCGTTGACGCCCAACTATGACCCCGACATTTCCTACATTGAGAACGTCTCCGATCGGATTGCCGAGTTTCTTCATCCGGGAATGCTGGTCTCGCTTGAAAGCACCACGTACCCCGGAACAACCGAGGAGGTTGTGCTGCCGAAGCTGGCGACCTCCGGGCTTACCGTTGGTGAAGATTTCTTCCTCGCCTTCTCCCCGGAGCGGGTCGATCCGGGTAATAAGCGGTACACAACCCACAACACAAACAAGCTGGTGGGCGGAGTCACGCCGGCCTGCCTCACGGTGGCATATGCCTTCTACAGCCAGACCATTCTGAAGGTCATTCCGGTCTCTTCACCCCGGGTGGCAGAGATGGCCAAGGTTTTTGAAAACACTTACCGGGCCGTCAACATCGCTCTGGTGAACGAGATGGCGCTTCTGTGCGACCGGATGGGAATTAGCGTCTGGGAGATGCTCGATGCGGCGTTCACTAAGCCCTTTGGGATCCAGCCGTTCTACCCGGGGCCCGGCGTGGGCGGTCACTGCATCCCCATCGATCCTTTCTACTTGACCTGGAAGGCGCGGCAGTACGACTACCACACTCGTTTCATCGAGCTTGCAGGCGAAATCAATCTTACCATGCCGTACTTCGTGGTTCAGAAGCTCACCCGAGCTCTGGGACGTCGCGGCAAACCGCTGACAGGATCCCATGTGCTGGCCCTCGGAGTGGCGTACAAGAAAGATCTTCCGGATGAACGGGAGTCGCCGGCGATCAAAGTCATTTCTTTGTTGCAGAAAGAGGGCTGCCGGGTATCGTACCACGATCCTTTCATTCCGGCGGTGGATCGCCGGCAGGGCGTTATCGAGCCGTTGACCAGCATTGAGTTGACGCAGGAGGCAGTTGCGGGCGCGGATGCGGTGCTGATCTTAACCGACCATTCGAGCATCGATTACGCCTGGATTGTGGAGCATGCTCAGCTCGTGATGGACACTCGTGGCGTGACCAGGTGGCTTGGAATCAGCCAGGGTCAACGAGGCAAGGTGGTTTACCTGTAGCGACATCGGCAATGGGCTTCTCAATACCAGAAGGAGTCTGACTGAGCTATGCCAGTAAGCAATAGAGATGACGCCGTGACCAACGGAAGAACTTCGGCACATGAGCTACCACCCATTCGCTTTGGCATCATTGGCTGCGGGCGGGTGGCCAAGTACCACGCTGAAGCTCTGCGCCGGATCCCCGGTGTTGAGCTGAAGGCGGTCTGTGACATTATCCCCGAGCGAGCGCACGAGTTTGCCTCGCGCTACGGTGCAGATCCTTACACTGACTACCGCTACCTGCTTGACCGGAAGGACGTAGATGTGGTTTGCATCTGTACCCCCAGCGGTGACCATCCGCGTCACGGGATAGACGTGGCCCGGGCCGGCAAGCACGTGGTCGTGGAGAAGCCGATTGGTTTGACTCTGGAGGAGATCGACGCTCTGATCGAAACCTGTGACCGGGAGAAGGTCAAACTTTGTGTTGTCCACCAGAACCGGTTCAACCCTGCAGTAGTGAAGCTAAAGGAAGCGTTGGACGCCGGTCGTTTCGGCAAGATCTCGCATGCAGCGGTAGCGGTTCGGTGGCACCGCAGCCAGGAGTACTATGATCAAGCACCGTGGCGAGGTACCTGGGCTCTGGACGGTGGCGTCCTCATGAACCAGGCCATCCACGCCATCGACATCTTCCGCTGGATGATGGGAGAGCCTGAGTCTGTCTTTGCCTTTACCGCCACGCAGTTTCATCGGATCGAGGCCGAGGACGTAGCTGTGGCGGTGGTGCGGTTTAAGTCGGGCGCGCTGGGCACGATCGAAGCCTCGACCAACGTCTTTCCCGCGAACTGGGAGGAGACCCTGGCGATCTTTGGGGAACGGGGCAGCGCTGCCATCGGTGGCGTTGCCTTGAATAGGATCGAACGCTGGGAATTCGCCGACGCAACTGACCGGCACGCTTTGGACGTCGAGGCTGAGTTGGCCTCGCAGCCTGATCCGGCCAGTGTGTACGGCAATGGTCACGGCCTGTTGCTTGCGGCTATGGCTGACGCCGTAGGGTTTGACAAGCCGGTACCCGTAAGTGCTGAAGCCGGGCGACAGGCGGTTGATCTGGTCCTTCGCATCTACCAGTGCAACAGGAGCGAGGGAAAAATGTCAGCTCCTGGGATGAGCGCAGTAAGTATCAAACCCGGTGATAGGTGCCATGATATCAAAGACTCACGCTCACAGTGACCAAAGAGCCGTTAAGTCCAGTGGTAACCCCTTGGGTCTGGAGGCGAGCCAATACCGCAGATGCCCAACCACTTTGTTGTAGTCGGGTAATACCAGTTCTTACTTGGAAACAGTCTGAAGACTCGTACATGGTTCCAATAACTATAACTAGAAGAATTGCTTTGATCGATTGTCTCCGCCGGCAGAATCCACGAGGTACGATTGCACATACTTGTGCCGAAGAGGATGGGATACCCCCGACAAGGATGCGTACGCGTCGAGATCTTTCAGAAAAAAACCCAAAACGACTTTTGCAGAGGGGAATTCCTTTCCTGTAATGCTGCGCTGATCGTCGGCGATGCTTGGCAATACTCCTGAGCCCCACGATAAGGGCAGACGAAGTGGGTCCACAAAACACTCTTGAACAAGATCCTCGCACCAGGCCTCTTCCCTTGCAAGATGGCTTTATAACTGGTAGAATCCGCTGCCTCCCTGCACCAAGGCCCAGGGCAGTTGCGGCCCTGCTCCCTACACGAGTCCTCCCACTTACCGTCTGCCCCAAATGAACAGAAAGCGCTTTGCCTGGCAGGATTCTGCGGACAGCCCTAAGAAACCAGCCCAGCTGGGTACACACCATGTCACGACAGAGATAGTGGGAATGGGCTTACAAACGCAAAAGTTAACGGTTTGTTGAGAAAAGCTGACGCACATATGTCTCTTTAGGGGTGTTGGCCAATAGTATGCACGACAATGTAAACAAACACGCGAGGAATCTCTGCTCGATGGGGCGGTTGCCGGGCACCCTATTGGCAATTTGGGCAGCACTAATACCGTTTGACAGTGTTCTAGGGATAGGAGGAGCTGGGTCGCTAACCAAATACGTGGGCGCCGTGGTTGCTGCTGCAGCAGTAGCAGACATGCTAGTGAGGGGGCGCGGCATGTTTCTGCGGCTCTCTGCGTGCGAGATTTCTTGGGTGTTCTTTCTGGTTTTCGCCCTGAGCTCTGCATTGTGGTCTGTATACCCGTCTGCAGTGGCAACTTTGACAAGTACACTTCTGCTGTTTTTTATGTACCTTGTAATACTGCGTCTTCCTTGGGACAGAAAGACTGTCGCGAAAATAAGTAGGGGTATTGTGTTCGGAGGAGTTGTCGCAAGCGCTATATCAATCGTCATGTATTTTCAAGGATATTCGTATCTCTCGTCCCATCGAAGCACCTTGGTCTTGGGTGAGAACCGGCGCGCTGATCCTAACCATTTTGCGGCAAGCTTGGTACTTCCCCTTGTTTTCTTGCTTGGCAAACAGGACGGGGGTCTTCGCCGGATTGTCCGTGCAATATTTGCTGCTATTGTAGCACTAGCTATCGTCTTGAGCGGCTCGAGAGGAGCTGTATTAGCGTCCATTTTAGCCGTCGCACATTTGGTTTTGTCAAAGGGGTTATCTTCGAAGAGGTCGATATATGTGGCGGGAATTCTGATCTTAACGCTTATCGTGGTGACGATCGCTGTACCATCCGAGTTGAAGGATCGGTTCAGTGTGCAAGGAGTTCTGAACTCCGGAGGCTCTGGCAGATTAGGTCTGTGGCGCGTGGCATTCGCAGCATTTCTTGAGCGACCGCTGATAGGATGGGGATTCGGTAGTTTTGGCAGACCGGCTCCAGGGATGGTTCCTTGGGCTGGGGTGTTAGGCACGGTGCCGCACAGTATCTACTTACAGTCGCTGAGTGAATTGGGTATAGTAGGGCTGCTGTTGTTGGGAAGTGTGCTTGCGACGCACTACGCACGAGCAAGGAAGTTGGGGCGCAATTCGGAGTTTTACCAAGCTGTTGCCGCTGCCATGGTTGCGTTGATAGTGGTTAGCGCTACGCTAGGTACACTTAACTATAAATATTTTTGGCTGATACAAATGTTGGCGGCGGCAAGAACACAGGCACAATAAATGGATGTCGGGGGTCTGTTGATGCTTTGGGAGTTGTCGGTGTGTAGATGTATAGGTCAGGGGTTGGGTCGGCTGTAATGTGGAGTTCGGCACAACGTGACTACGAGACATTGGGTCGTTAGGTGATCAATCCGGTGCGCGACAGTTAAGTTAGGATGTTAAAGGATCGCTCATTTGGGTGGCCACGAGCTCGTTAGTGGCGACACGCCGACGCCCTCACGGTGACCGATGGGCGTACAGCACTCATGGTTTCTCTTGCTTACTGTGGAAGCCGAGTTCTCCGGGCTCAAGTCCCACCGGGTCCATCGCCATTCCTGGCGGTTGTGCTGCCCACGAAGTCGTAGCACTCAATGTCGAGACTACGTGAAAGGTTCCCCGATATGGATGTCTGGAGCGGTCTGAGGTTTCGGTTCTTTCCAGGGCTAACCTGGATGATACATTTCCCGATGAGACCAACCAGGCCTCGGTCCGGAAACGCCTGCTGCGGGTGAGTCGAGGAAGACGGATTTACGGCGCAGTGATTCAGGGGTTGTGTTCTGCGAAGAGGGCTACCAAGAACCTGGCGGCCCGGTCGGCATGAAGCGCGCGACTGTGGTTCCTTCGATTGTTGGCCAGGTGGAACAAGTAACCTGGCGGGTTCTTCGGACCTCGAGAGGGTAAAATACGTTATCGAAGTATGCACCGGTAAGTAGATTAGTGAGGAGGTGCATCTCCACTGCCTCACGATACCAGCAGGGCAGAATTGTGTAAAGAGCAGCGCTGGGTGTGTAGGATGATTGAAAGGGTGAGTGGCAAGAGTTGAGTTGTGCGCGAGTTACGGTAGGAATTAGGACGGTGGGGCCTAATCCGCGCCTTCTACAAACTTTGTCAGCCCTCATGCGTCAAACCTTACCGCCGCATGAGATTATTCTGTCTGTTCCCAAAGACCTCGATGTTGAAAATTGGGGTCTGCCGAGTGGCATGGGATTTCCTGTTCGGTTTGTGAAGGCACAGCGTGGAATGATATCACAGCGCGCTGAATGTATAATCCAGAGCTCAACAGAATACATCCTATTGATGGACGATGATATTGTCTTGCCGGAAACGTTTATAGAAACAGTTGTTAACGTTGCAATGAGATACGGCGCACAATGCGTGGTCCCGTATGTCTCTGATGGCTATCCGAGGGGCTTGGTAAGAAAATGGTTCAGCGCGCTGTTCCTAATCGCGGTCCCAAGCCGCCAACACGGGATAGGATACTTGGCCAGCGGTGGTTTCCGATATCCGAAGCAGCCCATGCCGCTGGGTGCGGTGTGTGAGACTGATGGCGGGATGGGGGCGGCCGTACTTTTGAATAGAGACTGGGCGATGACGATAGGGTTTGTTGGAGATTACTGTTTGGAACATGGCTGGAATCCATATTCGCTCCGCGAGGATTCGGCCTTTATTTTTGGCCAAAAGCAGCGGGGCGCACGGGTCGTCATGGTAAATGCTGGAGAGATTGTGCATCTTGGTGGAACCACGCGTCTTGATCAGCGCCGGCGAAAATGGGCCTATGAGGCACTGATCCATAACCACCTGATATTCTGGCGTCGGTACGTTCTGTGTTATAGGACGCGGCCTTTAAGCCGTCTCTTAGCCAGAGCGGCCGTATGCTGGCATTGCCTGGGTATAGTATTACTGGCGATAGGTGCCAGCATCAGGGCTTGGTCGCTCGACCCAATCGAAGGAGTTGTGACCGGAGCATACTTGTATTTGAGGCGACTTGCTGCAGAGGTACATCAGGAGGCGAGATAGACTAGGAGGCCGTCCAAGAATTAGTCTGTCACGGTCTCATCTATTATCACTACATGGCAACGTATCCTGTTACAAGACCCGGTATAGTAGTAAGTGCGTTGCAAAGCTTATTTCTCGGGCGGTCTCCTAGGGTGTAAATATCAACACTTGATCAAGATGCAGCAGGGAGCAAGTGAGAGGCGAGAGATTCGCTAGCAGTGGCGTATTTTGAAACAGCATGACACGTCTAGAGCCGCGGTAGGCCGAAAGGGCGAGATCTTAACGACATGCGTGTAAGCGGAGTGAATAGTGCAAAGCCAACTGTCTTTGGTGTTTCTAACGTAGAAGTTAAATACCCTATACGGGTGTTGCATGTAATCCCTGACCTTAATAGCGGCGGTGCGGAGCGCCTTGTAACCGATTTGTGTATTCATGGTAGACCTTTCTTTAATTCGGCAGTGTGTGTGATTTACTCGCGGGGTAACACCTCGCTGGAACGCGAACTGAATGTTGAACAGATACCGATATACTCTCTCAATAAATCCCGAAGGTTCGATGACCTGCGCTTAGTACGGAGGTTCTGGCAAATCGTGGGCAGCTTTCGGCCGCATGTTCTCCACTTTCACCGTGGAATTCCAAGGTACGCAGCCGTGCCTTCCCTGAGACGATACCGCGGCAGAAACGTGTATACAATTCATGGGGACCCGCGAGTGGTATCGACAACGCTGTCGAGAGTTACTGATGCCGTATTCGCCAGACTCCTTCGGACAGAGCTGGTTGGCTGTAGTAAGTATGTAGCTGACGCTGCACGGGAAGTATTCAAGGTGCCACAGGTAAAAGTTGTGTATAATGGAATTGATCTCTCTCGATACCAAAGCAGTCTGCGGAGCGAGCTACGGAACAAGTTGGGAATATCTGAAGACACTTTCGTTATCGTATGCGTAGCCAACTTTGCCCCGTGGAAGAATCATCGCCTTCTAATTGAGTCATTTTGTCAGGTACGCTGTTCGGTGCGTGCACACCTGCTCCTGATTGGTGACGGCCCCATGCGGGGTGCTATCGAGGAAAGGGTGAGGCAACTGGGATTGGAAGGCTGCGTGCACTTCCTAGGGAAGAGACAAGATGTAGGTGCCATGCTGACTAGCGCAGATGTTTTCGCGTTGGGATCGACATCGGAGGCATTTTCCTTATCGATTGTTGAAGCTATGGCTGCCGGATTGCCAGTCGTTGCGACGCGGGTTGGTGGGATCCCAGAGGTAGTAGAGGACGGGGAAACTGGTTTTTTGGTTGATGACAAGTTTGAAATGGCCGAGCGCTTGATCGCCTTGGCGCGTAATACGTCGTTGCGTTATCAGATGGGCTTAGCTGCCCGTAACAGGGTTCAGAGATTCGATATAGGGCGTGTGGTTGCGGAGTATGCAGCGATATACGGGGGGCTCGTGGGCGCGGGAAGTTCGTAAAGAGCAGCCTTGATCGCTCCTTGGCCGACCGAAGGATCATAATACTGCGCCGACTCATGGAGGAAACTCAGTGAGCGAGTGTGGTCATGGGCACCTGGAGGTAACGGGTCGAGCAAGCATGGGTTCCTTGACCCGCACGACGGGGTAGCATTACCCGCCGCGGGTACGCAGTATCGACGGCCAAGCCATCGCGCCTGACATCCATGATTGGGCGTAGACCAAGGACGGTCTTATCGAAGCCGAGATACGCATGGGGCTCAATGGCGTATCAACCCGAGGGGGTGATACCAACCTTGACACGGCGAAAGAAGTTCTTACTAACGGATTTCGCCCTGCCAGATTAGCGGCCGTCTGGGTAGCATGCTCAACAGCCAGTTGGCAAGCGGGCTTTCGGACTGCTTCTCGGTTTGGCGTCCTGGTGATGCATCAGGCAAAATCGGGTGAACACTCGGTAATCGTTAGGATCGAGATGGACGTGGGGCTCGACGACCGGGACCGCGGTGGGGACAAAAGGTAGAATCAGACGGTGGCGCGAGAGCTCTTGGATTATGTGGTCCGGAGCCTGCCGCAAGGGCAGTGGTTGTAGCCAAAGTGCGTTGGGACGTGTTGGTAAGGGCAGAGTAGTATGTACCTTGTGGAGGTATCTTGTTGGAACCGGGAGAAAGGTTATTGAAAGCCGCGGTAACGATTACCGTGGTTTCCATCGTTAGTAAGTTTCTTGGTCTGGCTCGTGAGGCATCACTGGCAGGGATATTCGGTGCCACGGGGTTTGTTGACGCCTATTTGGTAGGAGAGACAATTCCGAACCTGTTTATTACGTCTGTTGGTTCCGCTGTTGGTACAATCTTTATTCCTGTGTTCTCCCAGGTTCGACGGGAGCGCGGAATTGGTAGCGCTTTTGACATGGCTAACTCCGTGATCAACGCGGCGGTTTTGGTCGGCTTAATACTAGTGACCGCTGGAGAGGTGTCGACCGGATTCCTTATCCGTCTAGCGGCACCGGGGTTCCAGGGTCCTATCTTTGACCTCGCTGTAGACATGGCTAGGATAATGTTTCCAATGGCAGTGTTTCAGACTCTCTCGGGTCTGTTAACAGGAATGTTGCAGGCGATCGGAGAGTTTACCGTGCCTGTGCTGGCGTCTGCGGCGGTCAATGTCGTACTTATCATATCGATCGTAACTTTCGGACCCAGGTACGGCATCGTGGCCGTAGCTGTGGGGACCGTTATCGCGTTTGCCACGCAGGTAGTACTGCACTTGCCAGCCCTATACAGGGCAGGGTACCGCTGGAGGCCGGTTCTCAATCTGCGCGACCCTTGGCTGAGGCGTGTAGCAATTCTGACAATCCCCACGTTAGTAGCTACCGGTGCTGCTCAATTGAACGGCTTCGTAGAGAGGAGCTTGGCCTCGCGCTTGCCGGAGGGGAGCATGGCCGCGCTAAACTACGCTTATAGATTGATGGCGCTAGTCCCGGGGGTGCTGGGCCTGGCGATTGTAACCGTGGTGTATCCTGCCCTGGCGGCTATGGCTGCAGATCGAGACTGGGCAAGGTTCAGTACAGGTTTTGTGAGAGCTGTCAATATGATCAATTTTGTCCTCGTACCTGTGGCTGTCGGGATGGCTGTCCTACGGGTACCCTTAGTAAGGTTTGTCTTCGAGCGGGGTGCCTTTGATTCAGAGGCGACACAGGCAACAGCATGGGCACTACTCTTTTATAGCCTAGGCGGGGGGGTACTCGCTATACGGGAGATGATTACTAGGGCCTTCTTCGCGTTGCAGGAGACTACCGTGCCCACGGTGATTAATATAATAAGCGTAGCGGTAAACATCGTTCTGAATTTTGCCCTGGTCGGACCGTTGCTGCATGCAGGCTTAGCGCTATCCGCCTCATTGTCAGGACTCTTTGGCGCCGTAGCTCTACTACTGATCCTGCGCCCACGGATTCGTGCGATAGTCGGTAACGAGACAATTGCGGTTACGAATTCAATGTCAAATTTAGCCAAACCAACCAGCGAGCCAGAGCAGTACGCCGTGGCCGGCCCGCCTGTAGGGGCGAGCAGGGGGCTTTGGTTTGTCAGGAATCGAATCACATACGGCGCAGACTCGCGTAACAGGGTTGCTTTCAGTTGGAAAGCCATCCTAGTACCTTTGTGGCGTATCCTAGTGGCGTCGAGTGCGATGGGCAGCACGATGTGGCTTGTCAATTCGGTCATGGAAGTGGAGCTTCCAGGCGATAGTATCGCACTGCAGGGCGTTCGGTTGCTGAGCTCTGTGGGAATGGGCGTGACATCGTACGCCTTGGTGTCCAAGGTCTTGAGGATCGGGGAACTGAAGCTTGTTGAAGACGCTGCTTTGCGTGCTTGGCACAAGGTTTCACGCGTGCAACGCACGTAGCTGCGTCGCCGCGAACATGCTGTGCGCTCCGATAATCTCGGAAACATCCACTCGCACATTCGTTTTGCTCGTGGTTTGAATCCTCATGTAATTGCTGATTGCCATGAACGGAAAACCTAGGAATAACCCACGCGAGACTAGCAGTTCAACTGTGAGGCGAAGGTCAAATGTTTACAATGCGCCGTGGTAAAGATGGCTTATACACACGGATACGCGTGATCCAGTCAGATAACGCAATCCACATCAGTCAGTCTAGTCAACAACGTTGCCGCGATAAGGCCGATTTGTCCAGTCCCTTTCCATGGCTCTGCCCGTGGTTCGATTGTCGCCTTGTACTCCGGGGGCATTTCTTATAGTAGCCTCAACTTGGTGGTGCATCGTGGTGAAGCAGCCACACCAATTTAACGGCGACGTGTGGAACGTGGCTATTGAAGTATTATACGGAAGAAGACCGCGAGTCTTGTACGTGATACCGAATTTTGGGTCGGGCGGAGCGGAACGAATTGTTTCCAGCCTGATAGTGGGTATAGATAGAAGCAGATACGACGTCGCAGCAGTCAGCCTTTTTGGTCGCACTACGACTGACGTCCAAGAAGCCATTGACCGAGCCTCAGTTCCTGTATGGTATTTGGGCAAGCACGTCGGATTTGACCCGCGAATGTACTGGAGGCTATCGCGAGTTCTGCGCGAATACAGGCCCGACATTGTCCACACGCATAAGTATGTATTGCGGTACCTGTTTCCGTTCCTCTTTGGTCGCCACGACTGGATAGTGGTGCATACTGTCCATAATGTGCCGGAGAAAGAGGTTGATAGAATCGGGTTACTTATTCACCGTATTTGTTTTAGCCGGGGAGTTGTTCCGGTAGCCATTGCAAGCCGCGTTGCTGAAGGCTTGAAAGAGTTGTATAAAATCAATGAACCTGTCGTAATACCAAATGGGATAGATGTTCACGCGTACAGAAGTTTGCGCGGCATGAGAAACCAGTGGAGGCAGGAGCTTGGGCTTTCCTCTGAGGAAATAGTGTTTGTGTGTGTAGCTAGTCTGAGGCCACAGAAGAATCACAGGCTTCTCTTGAGGGCGTTTGCTAGAGTGGTGGCACAAGCGCCGCATGCTAGACTACTTCTTGCTGGAGACGGACCGGAGAGACCGCAGCTGGAATCACTGGCTTCCGAGTTGGGAGTCAGTAGCCGCGTTTCGTTCCTGGGGTTTCGAAGAGACACTCCAAAAGTGCTATGTGCGTCGGATGTTTTTGTGCTCGCATCCGACTGGGAAGGCAATCCTCTCGCCGTTATGGAAGCGATGGCGGCTGGGAAACCTGTCATTGCAACAGCGGTTGGAGGAGTACCCGAGCTAATAGAGGATGGTAGGTCAGGGATATTGATTAGGGCTGGAGACGAGGGCGCGCTGGTCCGTGCCATGGTGCAGCTTACTAACTCTGCAGTTCGTGAGGCGATGGGAAGGTCCGCTGAAGAACGCGCTAGTGCTCGGTTCTCGGCCAAAGGCATGATAGACGGCTATGAACTTCTATACGAACGGTTGCTGGCGAAGCGACGGAGTGTAGCGCGTAACTGAATCTTCGCACCGCTCCAAGTGAGAAAAATGAAGGTAATAGCGGTCATACCTACTCGTAATAGAGCACGTCTCCTGGCCACCTGTTTGGAATCTCTAAGAGAGCAGCTACTGCCCCTTGCACATGTGGTTGTTGTTGACAATGGTAGTACAGACGAAACGGGGCGCGTTGTGGCTCAGTATCCGAACGCTAGGTGGATTAGGCTAGACCGGAATTGCGGCGTTGACGGCGCACTTGCCATCGGGATGGAGGAGGCCCTCCGGGCCGGGGCGGACGCCGTCTTTATTAGCGACGATGATAGTGTAGCCCTTCCGTCTTGCTTGCAAACACTTGTACGGACTATGCTGGAACTGAACAGTATCGCTGTTGTTAACGCACTCCCAATTAGTGACGCGAGAGGTGCACTCATTGCCGCGCGGGTTCATAACGGTAGGATAATTAGGACGAAGGAGGAGTTTATCCAAACGTTTGGGAGGCTAGTACCTACCAACAAGGTTCATTTTAATGGCAGTCTGTTGAGCCGGAGTATAATAGAGGCGGTTGGGTTGCCGGATGCAAGGTTTTGGAGTGGCGAGGAGACATGGTACGGAGAGAGAGTCCGGGAGCGCGGCTTTGACATTGTGATAGACGCAGAGGCGAACGTGCTTCACCCACCAATGCCATGCCGTTTGGTAAGAATCCCATTGATGGGTTACGTTACCGCATGGGATCTTCCAGATTGGAAGGCCCGTCACTATCCGAGAAATGCTTTGATAAGGAGGCGCCAAAAGCATGGCCTGTCGCGCTTCTTACTCGTCGACGTACCCTTAGTGTGCTTTGCTTATGGGCTGCGGTTGGCGTTAGAAAGAAATCGCATTCGAAAGGCGCCATTATATGTCAGAGGGTTGCTTGAGGGTGTATGGTGGGGTGTGCGACAGAGGCATCACAGTGGTTAATCGCTAAGCCTAAGACTTTGAGCAAGTGGTACGCCGAGTTGGTCTCGGTAATCATTTGGCCAGAGTCAGGCAGGAAGGTAATCGTCAGATGACCAATACCCAACAATGACGTGAAGGATGCCGTGTGGGGGTAGTTTTCACGCTCTCGGTATACAGTCGCGGCGTGGAGACAGCCCGAGGATCAGATGACATCAAGTGAGCTACGGAGTGCGACGGCTGGCAATTGACAGGTAGCTGGAAGTTGCTGATGCCGGCGCCGGCAAACAAGTGTAGGCCCAGGAAGGCCGGTGAATCCCCCTTAGGGACCGAAGGTTGCTCGCGCGGGGGTTCAGTTTCGCTCTAGTCATAATGAACGAGGCCGGCTCCGCTTCACGCTACGTGGGTTATCCTGGATGCGTGCGATACCGCACACCAGGACAGAGCCACAAATGAAGGGAGCCGGTACCATGAAGAGTATCACAAAGTACGTTGGTTTGGACGTATCGAAGAAGAGCGTGGACGTGGCGGTAGCGGACCATGGCCGGGAAGCCCCTCGGTATTGGGGAAAGATCCCCAATTGTCCAGAGGCGGTGAGCAAGCTCATGCGCAAGCTGGGTGACCCGAAAGAGCTTCTTGTCTGCTATGAGGCATGGCCGACGGGGTATGATCTGTACCGTCAGTTGACCAGGATGGGCATTCAGTGCATCGTTGTTGCTCCCTCGCTGACCCCAGTTAGGCCTGGCGATAGGGTCAAGACCGATCGCCGGGATGCGTTGCGTCTGGCACAGCTTCTACGTGCGGGCGAGTTAACAGCGGTTTGGGTGCCTGGAGAAGAGGATGAAGCATTGCGGGATCTCACCCGGGCTCGTGAAGATGCCAAGAAGGATTTGTTAGCGGCACGCCACCGCTTGTCGAAGTTCTTGCTGCGTCACGGGCTATATGCTCCTGAAAGGGTTAAACCTTGGGGGGCAGCCCATAGAAGGTGGCTGGATGGGCTGCACTTTGAAAACAAGGCATTGCAGGTGACCTTCCAGGAGTATCTGCACGCTATCGACGAGATCACGGAGAGGGTCAAGCGTTTGGAAGCGGAGATCCATGAGCAAGCTTCCAATAGCGTACATGCGCCAGTGATCCAGGCTTTGGAGACATTACGAGGAGTAGCGGAGGTCACTGCGGTCACATTAGTGGCTGAGATTGGAGAGTTTTCGCGGTTTACCAATCCACGCCAGCTAATGGCGTTTGCTGGGGTAACGCCCAGAGAGCACTCGAGCGGGGGTACCACACGCAAAGGTGGAATTACCAAAGCGGGCAACGCCCACGTCCGACGAGTGCTCCTTGAAGCTGCCTGGAGCTACCGTTATGCCCCAGCCCTTAAGGGTGGTTTGCGCAGACGTCAGGAAGGACAAAACCCACAACTCCAGGCTATCGCCTGGAAGGCCCAGAATCGACTACGTCGCAAATACCACAGATTGGTCCTTCGCGGCAAAAGCCCGGCTGTAGCCGCCACGGCTGTGGCAAGAGAACTGTTAGGTTTTGTTTGGGCGATTGCCTGCAAGGTGGAGGAAACCAGGAGAACGATGGCGGCCTAGACACCCAGAAAGCTAAGGCAGTTTGGTCTTGGTTGGAGTGTACAGGGGCGCAGGGTCCCGGGAATGGGAGGATCCTCGAGAACTCCTAAGCGCTAGGCATAGCCAAACGCGCGTTGCTAGTCAGAGGCTGCTCCCCGACGGAGGTATGTGGTGCGGTAACCAACCCGCGGATATCAGGCTGCCAACCGTCGACGTAGCCCGGCCCCTGAATCCACTCCGGCCAATGTTTATACTGCGGGGCTTGACGGCCTCGTTCATATCAGGAGTTTGTCCAAGTATTTCTCCGCGGGGACCAGGAAAAATCAAGGGGGATGGGGAATTTCTTTAGTATGAGCAAGCGGTACAAAGAGTATCAACCTGATCAGATGATGCTGTTGCCTCCGTCCCTGGAGGATTGGTTGCCTGAGGGTCACCTCGCCCGCTTTATCAACGACCTGGTGGACGAGATGGATCTGACCCCGATCACCCGGTGGTACGAGGAGAAGAGCCTCAGGGGGCAGCCGCCCTACAATCCCCGGATGATGGTGAAAGTTCTCTTCTACGCCCTGGCGACCGGGACTTTGTCCTCCCGGCAGATTGCCCGCCGTCTGTACGACGACGTGGCCTTCCGGTATCTCTCCGCCAACACGCAGCCGGATTTCCGTACGATCAATAACTTCCGCCAGCGTCACCGCGAAGAAATGATTCACCTCTTCGCCCAGTTGGTACAGGTAGCACGCAAGGCCGGCATCGCAACCTTACGCCATGTAAGCATTGACGGTACCAAGGTGAAGGCGAACGCTTCCAAACACAAGGCGATGAGCTACGGGCGATTGAAGCAAGAGATGGAAAGGCTGGAGGCCGAGATTAGAGAGCTGATGGCCAAAGCGGAGGCTATCGACCGGCAAGAGGATGAGGAGTTCGGGCCCGACCGGCAGGATGATATCCCTTCCGAGCTGGCGTTCCGGCAGAAACGGTTGGCCAAGATCAGGGAAGCTATAGCGGCATTGGAGGCCGAAGCCAAAGCCGAGGAGGCACGCAAGTCGGGATCAGATGACCATTCCGATCCCGACAAGCCGACACCGCCGTCTGATCAACCCCCGGCAACGCCTGATCCGAAAGCACAGCGTAACTTTACGGATCCCGAATCTCGTATCATGCTCTCGGCGGACAAAGCATTCATCCAGGCATATAACGCACAGCTAGCTGTGGATGGCGACAACCAGATCATTGTAGCAGTGATGGTGACCAATCAGAGCAACGACAAGGGCCTTCTGACGCCAATGGTAGAAATGACGCGGCAGCTTGGCGGCCGAACTCCCGATACCGTTCTCGCTGACGCAGGCTATTTTAGCCAGATGGAACTCCAGACTTTGGAAGATAAAGGTATCAACGTTCTTGTGCCGCCTGACAAGATGCGGCATGGCCAAAAGTTGGATCCCGCGCCCAAAGGCAGGATTCCCGCGAATCTTTCCTATCCTGACCGTATGCGTCGCAAGCTGCGGACCAAGCTCGGCAGGGAGTTATATGCCAAGCGGATGAAGACGGTAGAGCCAGTGATCGGTCAAATCAAACGTGGGCTGCGCTTCACCCAATTTCTGACTCGGGGCTTGAAGAAGGTCAACGTAGAGTGGATCTGTGTAGCCATTGGGCACAATCTTCGGAAGCTGGCCCTGTTCCCGAGCTACGTGCTGGACACGATACGGGGCATGCGGGCGGCAGCTACCTGGGCATGATGGTTAACCCCCCATCATGTATTGACTGGATCGCAGGACCATGCGACCCCGTCGGGCTCTTGATATGACTGAAACGAGCGGGTTGCCAGTTCACCTGTCAAGGAGCAAGGAAATACTTGGACAGACTCTAGGAAAAGGCCTCAAGCGGTAAACTGTGTGACTGTCGTTTCAAGTGACCTCGGAATTGGAGTCAAAGGTTTGCAGATTTGCCCTTGGTCACCCAAAAGTCGGCGTGGTGCAGCCTGGTGCAGTAAGTATCGGGCCCGTGCGCGGTGAGGCAGTGCTTGCGCACCAAGCCCTGTAAGGGTGCGCTGCTGGACTGGTTCTTAGTTGTGGAGTGCAGATGGCGTTATGAGGAACGTGCTAGAAGCCGCGGACAGAGTCAAGCTTTATGCCAGGTTGCTGGCGCGATGGGGAGAAATGTTGAAAGGGCGCAGTTATTGGCATGTCGCACAACAAATGGGAAAGCACTTTGTCGAGGGCGAGCTCCGTGGTTATTTTAACGACCTGACTGCCAAGACAGCATGGGCGGGTCCGGTAGACGACCGTGGTCTCCCTCTCAACCGGGTGAACGGACGCTCCTTGGTACACTTCCCTACCACCCTGTTTCAGAAGGCTCTCGGACATTGGGATAGGTGGTTGGAGCAAGGAATGGCGGAGGATGAAAACAAAAACGCCTTTTTGCTAATCGCTGACTGGGCGGTTAAGACTCAAGATGATAAGGGAGGGTGGAGTGTTTGGCCCCTATTGGGGATGAACCTTCCCTCGCCATATTCTGCCATGACCCAGGGCCAAGGCATATCTATTTTGGTAAGAGCACATATGTGCTCAGGCCAACGTGTCTTTTTGGAGGCGGCTAGGCTAGCCCTCGGCCCCCTTTGTACAACTGTTGAGCAGGGGGGTACGCGTCGGGTGGTACCAGAGGGCTCAATCCTTGAGGAGGTGCCGTACCCAGAACCGAACGGCGTTCTCAATGGTTGGATTTTTGGTCTCTTCGGACTGTATGACTATCTGCTTGTTGACCGAGACGTGGGTGCGGCAGTTCTTCTGGAAGAAAGTTTGAAAACCCTAGTTACCTATCTGCCACGGTACAATGCAGGCTACTGGTCCTACTACGATCTGTCAGGCAATCTCGCTAGTCCGTTCTATCACCGCCTACATGTCGCCCAGCTTATTGCTCTGGAGAAGACCTTTCCGAAATACTCAAGCGCCTTTGGAGAAATTCGCCGTATTTTCATTCGCCAGGAATCCCTTCAAGTAAATCGTATACGGGCCGTGATCCTCAAGGCATACCAAAAAGTCAAGAATCCACCAAAGGTGATTTTAGAATGAGAGTGCTGTACGTTACTTCTAGCCTTCCATTCGGTTCTGCCGAAACTTTCATTATCCCTGAAATACATGAGCTCCGCCGGCAAGGCCATACAGTGGGGGTGGTGCCTCTTTACCCCCGGGGCAAGCTGATCCATGAGGGTGCCGAGGACCTCGTGGACCCGGCTTTGGTGCAGCCGGTAATCTCATGGACTATTGTTCGGAGCGCTGCCCGGGAATTTCAACGTGCGCCATGGAAATGTGTTCGGGCTCTCAGGCTCTTGGTAACTGTCAATCCGGTCCATCTTATGAAGAACCTCTGTGCTTATCCTAAGGGACTCTGGTTGGCGCAACTGGCCCGCCATTGGAAGGCCCAGCACATTCATGCTCATTGGGCATCAACGTCTGCAAGTCTAGCCATGGTTGCGAGCGAGGTGTCTGGTGTACCGTGGAGCTTTACAGCCCACCGTTGGGATATAATTGAAGGCAATCTGATTGCCAGGAAGAGTGCGCACGCGACGTTTGCTCGGTTCATCTCACAGAGCGGCTTGCAGATGGCGCTTTCACAGGGCGTTTCCCGGCAAAAGAGCTTCGTCTTGCACCTAGGCGTGAGGTTACCTAGCACGAATCTAGCAGACCAGCCACGGTGTTTCTCGGAGCCACGGCCTTTTCGCATTCTGTGTCCAGCTGCCTTAATCCCTCGCAAGGGACACGTCTACTTAATCGAAGCATTATCCCTCCTTGACCGGGACGTTGAGCTTTGGCTTGCCGGGGACGGTGAGCTACGGCAAGCTTTAGAGGCTCAAGTGGTAAAACTGGGTTTGCAGAACAGAGTGAGATTCCTGGGCCAATGTCCGCATGACGCTTTACTTAAGCTATATGAGGACCGCCAAGTGGACGCTGTAGTGCTTCCAAGCCTTCACGAGGGAATCCCGGTTGCGCTGATCGAGGCCATGAGTTATGGTCTCCCAGTGATTTCGACTAGAACCGGAGGTGTACCGGAACTGCTCGATGGAGGTGCGGGGCTGCTGGTACCCCCTAAGGATTCGTTAGCACTGGCTGAGGCCATCCGGCGTTTAATGGACAACAAGGATTTAGCCCGAGAGCTGGGTAGGACTGGATGCGCGCGGGTCCAGGAGCAGTTTGCGCTAGACAAAGTCGTGAACCAATTGGCAGCTCGTTTTGAGAAGGGTGCAAGATGAAAATACTGACGGTGGTAGGCGCTCGCCCTCAGTTTATAAAGACTGCTGCAGTCTCTCGGTTGCTGCGGGGTGTGGAGGATGTTCGGGAGGTGTTAGTGCACACAGGGCAGCACTACGACCCGAACATGTCTGAGGTGTTCTTCCGGGAGCTGGATATTCCCCAACCAGATTACAACTTGGGAATAGGTGCAGGCACGCATGGAGCCCAAACGGGTAGGATGCTCGAACACATCGAACGGGTGCTGTTAAAAGAAAAACCAGACTGGGTACTGGTCTACGGTGACACCAACTCGACGCTAGCCGGGGCCCTCGCTGCCGCCAAACTTCACATTCCTGTCGCTCACGTAGAGGCAGGGCTGCGCTCATTCAACCGTCGAATGCCTGAGGAGATCAATCGGACGGTTACAGACCATATCTCGGATTTACTCTTTGCTCCCTCTGAGAACGCTGTGGTCAACCTACGTAAGGAAGGGATTCCTGAAACACGCATCCACCTGGTTGGCGATGTGATGTATGACGTGGCGCTCTATTACGGAGACAAGGCCGAGCGGACGAGTCAAATCCTGACCCGCCTGGGATTAGCGTCTGGCTCTTACATCCTCGCTACTATACACCGAGCAGAGAACACAGATGACCCCTGGCGTCTCCGGGCGATAATGGAGGGGCTTGCTCACGTAGCAGCGGATATACCCGTGGTTTTTCCAGTGCATCCCCGCACCCGGAAAGCTCTCGAGTCGCACGGAGTCATAGAGGTCGCTCGGATCCATCTATGCTTGATCGACCCAGTAGGTTACTTGGACATGGTGATGCTCGAGAAGCACGCGTGCTTGATTGTCACCGACTCAGGTGGTGTGCAGAAAGAAGCCTTTTTCTACCGTGTCCCGTGTGTGACCCTGCGTGCGGAGACCGAATGGGTCGAGCTTGTAAAACTGGGTTGGAACACGCTGTGCTGTCCGGAGAATGGAAAGGTTGTGGCACAGGCCATCAGGGCAATGATAGGAAGAAAAGGGGCAGAAGGTACTCCTTACGGAGTTGGAACGGCTGCCCGCCAAATTGTTGCTCGACTGGGTGGGAAAATCGTATGAATATTTGGATAATCAATCACTACGCTGTCCCTCCAAATTGCCCCGGAGGGACCAGACATTATTCCTTGGCTAAGTATCTGGTCCAGAGAGGCCACAACGTCACGATTGTGGCCTCCAGTTTTAACCACACCACCCGCCGAGAGGTTCATTTAAATCCTGGAGAGTGCTACAAGCTTGACACGGTTGGCGGAGTACGTTTCCTTTGGTTGCGCACGCCCCCCTATGCTGGTAACACTGTTGCGCGGGTCAGAAACATGCTTTCTTTTTCGCACCGGGTTTACAGACTGGTGTCCCCTCAACTATTGGGCAAACCTGATGTGATCCTTGGCTCGAGCCCACACTTGTTCGCAGCGCTAGCTGCAGAACGCCTTGCTGCCAGATATGCAGTACCTTTTGTGTTTGAGGTTCGCGATCTTTGGCCGCAAAGTCTAATAGACCTCGGCGGGTTTAACCAGCATCATCCGTTTATTGCCATGCTCGAAGGTATTGAGCGCCATTTGTACCGACGCGCGACTCGTATAATCACACTCCTGCCAGGGGCATGTGACCACATGCAACGAAAAGGGGCTGCGCGATCAAAGGTTGACTGGATACCAAACGGTATAGATCTTGATCTGATTCCAGCCCCGACCCCCCCACGTAGGACCGACACACTCACCGTAATGTATGCCGGGTCTCATGGCTTGGCAAACGGCTTAGAAGTTGTCCTAGAAGCAGCGTATTTGCTGCAGCAAAACGGCTGGGCCCAACGAATTCGCTTTCGCTTAATCGGAGATGGTCCTGAGAAGCCATCTCTCGTTCGAAAATCACAAGAGCTACGATTGACTAACGTGAGTTTTGAAGATCCCGTGCCGAAGCAGGACATTTACAAAGTTCTAGCTGAAGCTGATGCCTTTCTGATGGTCTTGAAGACATCGCCTCTTTTCCGGTGGGGAATCAGTCCAAACAAGTTATTCGATTACATGGTTTCGGCGCGGCCGGTGCTGTTCTGTGTTGATACACCATTCAACATTGTGGAGGAAGCAAGGGCGGGCCTGTCTGTTTCCCCGGGAAATCCGTCGGAGTTGGCCAAGGCGGCGGTCCGGATTGCAGAAATGAGCTATGAAGAGCGGTGGGAAATGGGGATGCGTGGGAGAATGTATGTTGAAAATAATGACTCATTCAGTGTTCTTGCTGATAAACTTGAGCATACCCTGCGGCAGGCAACAAGTTGATTCACCTGGAGAACCTGAGAGTCACCGAGGACATGCCAGGATGGTTTTGTGTTAAGTTTGCAACAGCCTATTAGTTGTTTGCTTTGGTCAGCAAGGAGTTCGTGTTTTCCTTGAGCGCACGTCCGATGAGATCGTGGCTCTCCACTGTGGGGTGCTGGAAGAAGCAAAGGGCTGCAGGAGGCACCGCTGATTGGTCGGGCAATAGGTTTCACGGTCTTTTCCGCGGTCGCGGGCTCTTCGGTCTCTGACGCCTCATCCAATCAGGTGAGCTGGGAGCACCTATGGGCCAGGCCGACCTGTCCCGAGGCAACGGCTTTCTACGATTGGTCATGTGGAGGGAAGAGACCCTCCGCGAAACATAGGATAGCAACTGCGGCGCGCCCCGCTAGTGAACCTTTGCGGCCTGCTGTTGGATGGGATCGAAGGTAGAAATGACCGCGGTCTGGAACCCGTGTGCGGTAGATGGATGATCCGATCGTGCGGGAGGCATAGCACTTCATGGGTCGCGTTTCTCTGAAGGCGGACCACGATGCTAAAGGTTTGCCTATCGCCTTCTTAAGCCGTTGGCATGCAGAGTTGTTCGGTACCCTGGTGATCGGAGCTGCCACTCACCTTGTTGCTCTTTGGATCCTGTGCGGTGGAGACGTTCCATCCCACCTCCACCTGCAAATCGGATTCACGACGGCAGCCGGGCTTCTCGGCCTATTTGTTGGCGGCAGCTTGGTAGATTTATGGGGGCGCCACCGATCATGGCTTGCCATATCGTACGCGGCTTTTGTGGCATCCACCTTCTCAGTGATATTCACTACGGCTTCGGTCTACGCCTTCCGGATGGTCGCTATCCCGCGGTTCACGTATGCTGTGACTTTTTGTCTCTTGTGGGCGGGTCTTGTCTTTTGGAAGTGGGCAGTACTTCGGATAAGGATCGCAGCCTCTGACAGCGTCAATGCGGCCACCTTGGGACTGCGGGCAATCAGGTCTGCCGAGCTCGTCGAGTTCTTGCAGGACGCTACTGCATGGAAAGATGCCCTCTTCGTCCTCCCCGGTGCCGGGGACATCCTTTTGGCATCCAGTCGCGTCTTTGAGGATGAAGGCCGCTTGCTGCTCGAAATCCGTCCTAGGGCATGCCAGTGGTCTGCACGGACCCTGAAGAGAATTGCCGACGTTGTTCTGAGCCTCATCGGAATTGTCGTTCTCTCTCCCCTCTGTATGCTTGCCGCGATAGCTACTCGGCTCGATTCGCCTGGCCCCGTCTTGTTCCGTCAGACACGGGTAGGGCAGGGGGGCAGCACCTTTGAGATACTGAAATTCCGGACCATGGTCGACAAGGCCGAGAATAGCACCGGACCTGTACTGGCCTCGCGCGACGACCCCCGCATCACAAGGGTAGGCAAGTGGCTACGCGCTTTTCGAATTGATGAGTTCCCTCAATTGATCAACGTGTTGAAGGGGGAAATGAGCCTCATCGGTCCTCGGCCCGAGCGCCCAGAGTTTGTTGAAGAGTTTCGGAGAAAGGTAGAAGGGTACGAGCTGCGGCACCTGATTAAACCGGGAATCACGGGATTGGCCCAAGTCTGCGGCAACTATGACACTCCGGCTGAGGACAAGCTTCGTTATGACCTTGCCTACATTTTCCTGTGGTCGCCTCTGCTCGACCTCAAGATCATGTTCCGGACGATTGGGATTATGCTCACTCCGGAAAGATCCCGGAGCTCCCGGCTTGTTGCTGAACCCCCACCTGCCCTTGCCGCAGAGGCCTCCCATTTTGTCTCCGCGGTTCCGGAAGTGGCGGCTTCGCAGGACGGCCCGCTTACAAACGGGGGAGGTAACACGGTAGCTCTTCAAGAACCGGCGGGAGGAAAAAGAGATGGCAGATGAGCCCGCCGGTTCCGGTAGTTCGGGCCGGGGCGGTTATCCCTGCCTGGTTTCCGTCCAGAAGTGGCTATCGTTAAGCTCACTCGGGAGTCATGGGTTCAACCGGATTGACGAGGACATCAACCACCCTGTTCATCGATACCGGAGGGGTCGCCCGGTACCTGCGGGGCCGGACGGTGCTGGTAACGGGAGCAGGTGGTTCGATCGGCTCCGAGCTTTGCCGGCAGGTGGCCGGGTTTGGCCCGCGGCGGCTGATCCTTCTCGGGCACGGGGAAAACAGCATCTTCGCGATTCAGGGCGAGTTGAAGGAGAAGTTCCCCGGGCTGGAGACTGTGGACTGCATTGCGGATATCCGGGACGGGGCGAAGATGCGGCGGGTGTTTGGTGAGTGGCGGCCCCAGATCGTCTTCCATGCCGCCGCCCACAAGCATGTGCCGCTGATGGAGGAGAATCCGGATGAGGCGGTCACCAACAGCATCTTTGGAACGTTGAACGTGGCCCGGGCGGCGGCGGAGGTCGGGGCGGAACGGTTCGTCCTCATCAGCACCGACAAGGCGGTTAACCCGGTGAACTGCATGGGGGCTTCCAAGCGGGTGGCGGAGATGATCATTCAGGCGATGAGCCGGGGGAGCCTGGCCGTGGGCCGTCCGGTTCGTACCCGGTTTGTCGCCGTGCGCTTTGGCAATGTCCTCGGCAGCCGGGGCAGTGTCATACCGATTTTTAAGCGGCAGATTGCCGCCGGCGGGCCGGTCACCGTCACTCACCCGGAGATGAAGCGGTATTTCATGACCATTCCGGAGGCGGTTCAGCTCGTGTTGCAGGCCGGGGCGATGGGAGAGGGCGGCGAGATCTACGTCCTGCGGATGGGCCAGCCGATCCGGATCGTTGACCTGGCCCGGGAGATGATCCGCCTGAGCGGCCTTGAACCGGACGTGGACATCAAGATCGAGTTTACCGGGATTAGGCCCGGGGAGCGCCTTTTCGAGGAGCTGCACACGGACGTTGAAACAGTCGAGCCCACCCCGCACAAGGACATTGTCAAGCTGCGGGTGCGGCAGGGCGAGGGCGTGGATGTGGCGTGGCTCGAGCACGGGCTGAGGCTGTTGGCGGAGGCCGTGGCCTCGGGCGAGCAGGGAAAGGTCCGTGCTTTGCTGCTGGCCATGGGCCGCGAAGAGCCTGCCTTGGACCGGGTCTTGTCTCAGGCAGAAGCGGCATCGGCGGACGAAAGAGTCTGAGGGGCAGCAAGTCCAGCCATGAGTGGGTCTTCTCGCGTACGGGGACGTGCGGGAGCGGCGCCCGGACTCGTTCGTCGTGAAACTTGACCTGCTCGCCGACGCCACTGACGTGGAGAAGTTGGCCGAGGGGCGATCACGGACCGGATGGCAGATGGGTTTTCGGCTGTCAAAAGCTGAGATCTCAACGTTGCCCCAACGCCCCGAGTGTGGTAAAAGACAATATTGCACTGCACGTAACGCCGACTTGCCAGAATAACCCAGAATTCGGTGGGAATAGTATGTGCCGGGAGGGATCCCGGCATGCCTGGCGAATCTGTAGTGTACTCGGTGAGCGGTGGATGGCAGTGGGGAGGAGGACCGGTCGTGACTCTGGTACACCCGGAAGCATGGCAATCGGATGCTGATTCCTCTACCCTGTCCTGGGAGTTTCTGCCTCCTGCTAGCGCTCGGCCCGCTCTGCAAGCGCTCGACCGCCTATGGGAGCGCATCCGCGTGGAGCTGGAGATCTACAGGGAGCATGTGACAGCTATGAACGATGATGCTCGCCTGCAGTGGGTTGGGTGGGCAGAGCGATGGCTGGAAACGGGTGGCATGGAGATTTACCGCGAGCTTCGCTCCAGAATCAAGAATGCCCCTCCCTGTGATCAAAAGGAAATGGCGGAGGCGCTGCAGGCTGCGGAGCAGCTTGTAGAGGTTTCGCACAAGAGCCTGCAAACCCCAGAAGAGTGGGATGTCATTCTTGACTGGGCACGGGGAATCCTTCCCTCGCTCCGGCGCGCATTCAAGCGATTCCAGGGGCAGCCAGTTGTGGAGGTAAGGGTGGACCATGCCGATACGCGCAAGCTGGTCGAGCCATTTGTCAGTGCCTGGCTTCAGAACCAACGATTGGACCCACCCAAGTTGCCCTCGAACTGGATGGATTACGACCTCAGCGGTCTATGTGTCCCCAGTGGTTGCGAAGGCAGTCGCTACCTGGTAGCCGCCTAGGTTCGGGGCAACTTTGAAGAGTGGATGCAGGTCGCCTATCCGAGGCGTGCTGCCTGAGCCCCGGCAAATGACCTTGCCGGGGTTTATTTTCACACTGGTGGCCAAGGAGGTGAATAGTTGTGACAGAGGAATACAACAAGCTCGTCCGAGCAGTAGAGCTTAAGGCCATAGCGCTCACTGATCTCAGCCATCATCGCGAGCTCAATCTTCGGCCGCCTCTACAGATAAAATACGAGTTCAGCGTTGGGCTAGAGTCCTTTTCTGAAAGGGAGTTTGCCGCGAGAGCGGAATTCTCTCTAGATGCCTTTCCGAAGAATCAGGAAAAGCAAAAAGAAGAGAAGCCGACTCCTGATCTATCTATCAAGCTGACATATCATCTGATATATGTTCTGTCGCAGGCAGAGCTCGAGCCAAGCGAGGAGTTGATACGTGAGTTTTTGGACCGCAATGTCCCCATAAACGTTTGGCCCTTCATACGGGAGACCGTGGCTACCATGACAGCGAAAATGGGCTTGTCGCCTCTCATATTGCCCACGCTCAAGATTACACGGTGACCCTAATGGCAGAGCTAGAGTTGGTACGGGCGAAAAAGACCTACGGATACCCTCCTCCAGTAAGGAAGCTCACTGAATTTCTGATTCTCCATGCCGAGTATTGGCCCATCGTTGCGGATTATTTGCGTGAGGTATTGACGTCTTACAATAGCGGCTTGCGCGAGGAGAAATTCAAACTCTTGGTGAAAATACACTTGCCTCCTGGATCTCGTTCGTCGCGCGACGTAGGTATCTTGTGGACAATGCTTGAGAAACTTTACAGCATAGCTTCCTCGAGACTTGAACCGAGAGGAAGGTTTCTAGAATTCCTAATCTACCAGATGGGACCATTTGCGAGACCATTTCGTAATTGCACATGCTTACGCAGGGAGTATCAGTGCTCTTTACACGAGCGCCTGGATCAGAATCATACCCGATCCCTGGTAGACTCCGAATCAACATTCGATGCGGCTTTTCTGGGGGCCAAGCGCTTTGAGGGTCATGAATGCAAGGTCCGGGTCAGGAACTTTCTGTCGTGTGACCAGCCGATATCTACCTGGAAGAGTGACACCCTCAGCAAACTTGACTTCATGGTAAAGACTGCTCGGCAAGCCGAGGCCAGGGGCTTTGCCAGCCGAGTGTTTTTGACAGGTCTTGATGAAGATTGCGAGCCGTTGCGATTGTGTCTGCAGAAGTACGGGTTCGGGGACATAGGCATCTTGGGTCGAGACGATCTCGACGAGCTCTTTGCGTGAGGTTCAACTTCAGGCGCATAGTGATGCGTGTCGCTACACTGTTTCTAACGGTGTTTGACTTATTAGGCAGGCGCTGGACAAGATTCCCGTACAAGTACTTACCGACAGTGGTGCTGGAGGCGCAGACTGGTCGGGGTCGAGGCTATAGCAGCATGCCCTGGCCCAATGAGTCGTAGGTACGATAAGTAAAACACGACGCTGCCTGATCGTAGTAGGCACTCGACCCGAGGCTATTAAGCTGGCGCCGGTAATCATCGCAATGAAGAAGAGCTGCGACTTTGATCCTGTCGTAGTGGCCACAGCACAGCACCGTGAGATGCTGGACCAGGTTTTAAAGCTTTTTGACGTACGTCCTGACTATGACCTGAACGTCATGCGGCCGCAGCAGAGCCTGAGCAGCCTTACATCCCGAGTGTTGCTGGGTTTGGAGCCGGTGCTGGCCAAGGAAAAGCCGGACTGGGTGATCGTGCAGGGAGATACGACCACGGCCTTTGTGGGGGCTCTGGCCGGCTTCTACGCTCGCGTCCCAGTGGCCCACGTGGGGGCCGGGTTGCGTACCAGTTCCATCTATTCCCCCTTTCCGGAGGAGGCCAACCGCCGGCTCATCACGCGCCTCGCGGCAGTTCATTTTGCCCCGACGAAGAGGGTCGCCGCCAATCTCCTGGCGGAGGGAGTTCCCGCGGAGACAGTTCACGTGACGGGTAATACGGCTATTGATGCACTTTACGCGGTTCTGTCGCTGCAGAGCCAAGCAAGTTTAGCTGGTGTCGAGGCTGCCGCCTAATCTGAACTGACCGCAAATCCTGACACCAAAAAGCCGACACCATCGCCAGCAAGTGCAGGCTTGGGTCGGCAGGCAGCTTCCCGGATGCTGCTGGTCACCACCGACCGCCGGGAGAACTGGGGGCAACCTCTGGAACAGGTCTATCACGCCATCCTCGACATTATTGAGTTATTGAGGCTTTGCCCGACTTCTGGGTGCTCTTTCCTTGCCACCGCAATCCGATAGTGCGAGAAGCAGCCAGTCGTATCCTGGGATCGCACTCGCGAGTGAAGCTGACGGATCCTCTGGACTATAAGGAGTTCGTCCACGCGTTGCAAGAAGCGACGCTTGTGCTGTCTGACTCCGGCGGTGTGCAGGAAGAGGCGCCTGCCCTGCGCAAATCGATGCTGGTTCTGCGTGAGGAGACGGAGCGACAGGAAGCGGTGGAGGCGGGCACCGCCCGCCTGGTTGGAACAGACCGTGCCCGCATCCGGGAAGAAGCACTCGCACTGTTGACCGATCCCCGGCGGCACGAGGAGATGGCCAGTGCCGGCGGCGCCAACAACCCCTTCGGCGACGGACATGCCAGCGGGCGGATTCTCAATATTTTGCGTTCTACGTCGATGCACGGCTGTTAGGGCAGCGCACTTCGTAGGTCAGTGCCCGGGAGTGCGACGCGGTTGGGGAACGGTACACTCGGCATGCTAGCACGCAGGGAGCGGGCGGGGCTATTCGCGGACGATAGTGATGTTGACGTGCTAGCCGGCGATCGGTTCACGAGTAATGTAAAGGTCGGGGTGGAGCTGCCCTTTTTCCGAGGAACACGTAAAGCAGGCCCGCTTGGCGCATGTCGCCGGCTTGGATAGGTCCGTTGGGGCTGACGGAGTCTGCGGTGGCGGTGACGGAGTAGACCGACGTCCGGTCCGTACCCGGTTTGTCGCCGTGCGCTTTGGCAATGTCCTCGGCAGCCGGGGCAGTGTCATACCGATTTTCAAGCGGCAGATTGCCGCCGGCGGGCCGGTCACCGTCACGCACCCGGAGATGAAGCGGTATTTCATGACCATTCCGGAGGCGGTTTAGCTGGTGTTGCAGGCGGGGGCGATGGGGGAAGGTGGCGAGATCTACGTCCTGCGGATGGGCCAGCCGATCCGCATTCTGGACCTGGCCCGGGAGATGATCCGCCTCAGCGGCCTTGAACCGGACGTGGACATCAAGATCGAGTTCACCGGCATCCGCCCCGGTGAACGGCTTTTCGAGGAACTGCACACCGAGGGCGAAACGGTCGAACCCACCCCGCACAAGGACATTGTCAAGCTCCGGGTGCGGGCGGGCGGGGGCGTGGGTGTGGGGTGGCTGGAGCATGGGCTGAGGCTGTTGGCGGGCGTGGCGGCCTCGGCCCAGCCGGTCAAGGTCCGGGCGCTGCTGCTGGCCGTGGGCCGCGAAGAGCCGGCCCTGGACGAGGTCGTCGCCCGTGCCGAAGCTGCACCTAGCAGCGCTGACCATTACGAGTAGCATTTTCCGGGATCTTCCGAGAGCCCCCACCAGACACAGATGCCTCAAGTTGCAAGGCACCAGTTTACCACAGTCCTTATGCTGCATAATGGAAGTATAGAGTCGGCATACGAATGGCAAGCCGGAAGGTAATCAACATCACTGACGTGAAGATTTTCCTCCGGTCGTCGCGCGTCTGCAGTGGCAAGAGTGCTCACACTTGTCTCCAGCTGACGGTGTATTGCCGAACTTGGTTGTGGGAGGTGTGACGGCCATGCCCACCCTGGAAGTGCCTATCAATCCTGAGACCCTGGCGTGGGCACTGCGGCGCGCAAGGTTGGACCCTGACGACTTGGCTAGAGCCGCGGGGGCTAGCGTAGAGAGAGTTCATGCCTGGATCGGAGGCAAGGCGCGCCCGACGTACCGGCAGGCCCAGAAGATCGCGCAAAGGCTCAGGGTCTCCTTCGGCCAGCTTCTTCTTCCTCCACCAGCCCGGGTGGAGATTCCCATTCCGGACCTGCGCAGGAGGGCTGATGCTCCGAAAGAGCCCAGCCTCGAACTGACCGAAACCATCTACGACGCCCTGCGAAAGCGAGACTGGTGGCGGGAGTACCGGGGGAATCGTCCACTTGCCTTTGTCGGAAGTGTCGACTGGCAGGAAGCCGCACCGGAAGAGGTGGCGGACGCAATCCGTAGCTACATCCCTGTGCAAGCAATCCGCGTGGAGGCTGAAGACTGGGATGACTTCCTGCGCAAGCTGAGCAAGCGAGCCGAAGAGATAGGGATTCTAGTCCTTCGTAGGGGCATTGTGGGGAGCAACACCCATCTCCCCCTGGATCCGACCGAGTTCTCGGGTTTCGCCATTGCCGACCCGGTGGCCCCGATCATTCTGGTCAACATGAGGGATTATCAGGCCCGGCGCAACTTCACCTTTGCCCATGAGCTTGCCCATATCTGGGTTGGACAAAGCGCTTTGGACGACAATCACGAGCTCGAACCCGACCCCGAGTTGGAAAAGTTTTGCGACCGAGTTGCCGCGGAGCTCTTAGTCCCGGAGCAACAGCTTCGCCGCATGTGGAGCTCAGACCCGAGGGAAGCCGCACAAAACGTGGCCAGGCGGTTCTGGGTGAGTGTATGGGTTGCTGCGCGTCGAGCCCATGACCTTGGGCTCATTTCCCGCGAGGAATACCAGAACCTGGTGGGAGAGTACTACAAAGGTCTTGGAAAGCAAAAACGCAAAAGTTCCAGTGGCAATTTCGATCACAACCTCGCAGCTTGGAATAGCCCTACTTTCACAAACGCGGTAGTCGCCGCTACTATTGAGGGCGAACTCACCTTTAAAGAGGCAGCATCTTTGTTGAACATAAGCCTGGGAGCTTTTGTTGCTTACTTGGAGAAGCGTAGCAGTGAAGTATCTTATTGACTCAAACGTTCTTATCACTTCTTTTTACGGCGGAGTACTACCCAGCTTAGCGCTGGGACTGCGCTCGCGGTACCCTTCCATCGGCAGGAGCGCTGCTCAGGCCAGCAAGTGGCTTGAAGAGTGGTTCATTCAAGGCTTCAGGAGTGGTCAGCTGGTAGGATCCGATGGACTTATCAGAGAGCTCAAAGTAAAGAAGGACCGGGTAAGCCAGTTGCTTCAAGCCCTTGAGAGGCAAGGGCTAATCCAAATCCTTAGTCCTACTCCGAACACTTTTTCTTACGTAGCTGATATATGCCAGTTTGTGTTGAATAACTTCGAGGTTCAGCAAGATGACACCTTCTTGCGAGGAGAAGATCCGATGTTCGTTGCTCTGGCCAAAACCCACAAGGCCACACTGGTCACGTTGGAAAAGCACACCATTCCCGGATACGATAGGGTCAAGAAAAAGATCGTTGGCCCGGTGCGCATACCTTTTGTCGCTTGGGCGTTCGGCGTACGGTGTATATCACTGTACCAGGCCTTTGATGAGTTGGCTGGGAGGACCGCGTGAGTTCCCCAGGAGAGGCTGTGATGCAAGCCCAGGGACCTGTGCCTATTCTTAGTTGACAAACCGTTAGTTCAGTAGCGCCGGCCACCTTTCGATAGCGCCTCCTCGCGCTGACACTCAGCCCAATGTGGAACTCGATCACCGAACGGTCGTACACGTCCAGGATAGGCATGACGACGACGCTTTGGCTTACTGTAAGCCTAGTGCTTCGACCGGGTGACCCCCACCGTGCGAAGAACCAGGGCGATCGGGTACCTCCTTCGAATCCATTTCTCCGCGACCCCCAGAGGATTCCTCAGTGCGCGGTTGTTTGTCTCCACAGGTGACGGAGAATAGCGATCTCGAGGTCTTCTCGTCCAGAAGCTTCTTGAGCTGCTCGTTCTCCCGCCAGATACGGGGCTAGGGGGAAGCAACTTGACCCTGAAACCCGTGTAGGCTAAACTACAGGAGGTTTTTGCATAACGAACCAAGACATGCCATTTGCTGACCTGGTGATAACCGGATGAGCAAAGCAACGATAAAGGGGCTTGGCGAGCAGGCGGTTGGGTTTTCCCGTGGGAAACCGCTCACCTACACACCGCACCCCGTGTATTTCCCGGGGTAGCTTATCACCTTTGGTCGTTGATTGTCAACACGAGGTGGACAAAGTCGCTGTCCGTTGACACAGGTGAACGTCAACAATGCCAGATGCGCTGACATATATGCGGGAGGAACAGGTTTGGCTAATAATAAGGGTGGTGATGCCCGACAGCATCAATCTGTCCTGCAAGTCATGATGCGATTCTCAACGGAACATACGCAGCACATGCAGACCCGCGCCGACCCCCTATCGATGGACAGCTATGCCTTGACCGGGGCGAGTCGCGTATGATTCTGCCGGTATGCTTCCCGGAACTCCTGAGGGCTACGATACCCCAGGGCGGAGTGTAACCTACGCTCGTTGTAGAAGTCGATGAAGTCGATCACTGTCAGATATGCTTCCGCAAAGGTATGGAATTCGTTGCGGGCTAGGCATTCCTCCTCCATGATCCCGTTGAACGCTTCGATGTGGGCGTTCTTGTTGGGGGTTGCATTCGGTATCCGTTCGTGTTCCAGCCCTAATTGCTCACACGTCTCCTCAAACAGCTGGCTAATGAATTGTGGCCCTTTGTCGGTTCGGACCACTGGTTTGGTGTCCTCCCACTCCGGTTTGCGTCGGCGCACTGCTTCTCTGAGCGCGTTGGCCGCCTCTTCCGCCTGACAAGTCAGGCCAATGTGAAACTCCACCACCGAGCGGTCGTACACGTCCAGGATAGGCATCACGAAGAAGAACCGCTCCTCCCCTGCTATGTACCCGTATTTGACGTCGACTTCCCATAGCTGGTTAGGCCCAGTAACCAGCCGGTTACGAGCCAGCCGCCGGGGATGGTGGGGTTTCTTGGGACGCTGCGGCTGTCAGCGCCGGATGTAAACTGACCCAGTAGCGCCGGAATGAAAATGACCCGCCCCCAGCGAAAGACACCGCCGATTCCACCACGAGTCGGAGGTGTCGAAACTGTCGTGCTGGGAGGCGGGAAAGTGAAAAAGCTCTATGAATTCAAAGGCGAGGGGTACTCCATCCGAGCCATCGCCAGGACCTTGGGAATCTCGCGTAACACGGTTCGCAAGTATTTGAGGGCCCCAGAAGTGCCCAGGCCAGCTCCTCGACAGAAGAGACCCTCGAAGCTGGATCCCTACAAGGAGTTTATCATGCAACGATGGGCGGAGGGAGTGACGAACTGCAAGGTTCTCCTGCGGGAACTCCGCGCCTGCGGATATACGGGCGGCTATACGATACTCAAGGACTTCGTCCAACCATTGCGGCATCAACACCAGCCCAAAGTGACCGTTCGTTTCGAAACCCGCCCGGGTGAGTAAGCTCAGGTCGATTTCGGCAGTTGTGCGGTGGTGTTCCCACACGGCACGGTGTAGCGAAAGTGGTACTTCACCATGGTACTGAGCTGGTCAAGAGCTATCTACGTGGAGTTTGTTAACCGGGCTGATACTCCTACCTTCATGCGCTGCCATTGGCGGCGTACCGGAGAAGTGCCTCTACGACCGAACGAAACTGGTGGCGCTGGAAACAGACGATGCCGGTCGGCCGGTCTGGAACCCTCGCTTTCTGGACTTCTCGCTGCGGATGGGATTCAACGTACAGCTCTGCCATCCTTACAGACCGCAGACCAAGGGACGTGTGGAAAGCGGAATCAAGTACGTCAAGGGAAACTTCTGGCCGGGTATTCGTTTCACGGACCTCGACGACTTGAACCGGCAAGCACTGCTCTGGAGCGATACAGTGGCAAACGTCCGTATCCACGGTACCACCCGTGAGCGACCGATAGACAGGCTGGCGGTTGAGCGGCATCATTTGCAGCCCTTACCCGGTCGGGAACGCCTGCAACCTTTCCTGCGGGAGAGTCGGGCAGTGGGACGAGATGGATACGTACAGTGGGACGGGTCCTGGTACGGTGTACCCTGGCCGTGGAAGCCCGGGGAAAGAGTCGAGGTGCAACCGGGGGCTGAGATCATCCAGTTGTGGACAGGCGACCGCCTGTTGGCCGTGTACCCCAGGGCTACCCGACCCGGGCAGCGATTCACCCATCCCGCTCAATGGGCTGAGGTGCCGACAGCCGGCGACAATCGCCGGCGGGAACCGGTGGCTTTCCAGGTGAGCTCGGTCGAGGTGGCGCAGCGTCCCCTGGCGGTTTATGAGTCGCTGATTGGGACGGTGAGAAACGAATGATTGCGCTGGAGAAGGCCCGCTCGTACTTGGAGCAACTGGGGCTGGCACAAGCAGCGTCCGTACTGGAAAGCCGTCTGGAAGTAGCGGCCCAAAAGGAACTGCCTTACGCTGACTTCCTTGCTGACCTTATGGAGATCGAAGCACCTGCACGCCGGGAGCGCTACTTGCGTACCAGAACTCGCCTGGCGCACCTGCCCTTTCACCGGACATTGGAACAGTTCGACTTCAGCTTCCAGCCTTCCATCGATGAGCGTCAGGTGCGCGAGCTGGCCTCCCTGGCGTTTGTGGCCGAGAGCGCCAACATCCTCCTGCTGGGCCCACCCGGAGTGGGCAAGACCCATCTGGCGGTCGCTTTGGGTATCAAGGCGATCGAGGCCGGTCACGCGGTCTACTTCGCTCGGGCATACGACCTGCTCGAAGATCTGCGCCGGGCCCAGGAAGAGCACCGTCTTGACCGCCGCATGCGGGTTTATCTGGCGCCTAAGGTGCTTATCATCGATGAATTCGGTGTCTGGCCTTACGATCGGTCGGCTGCAACCGCCCTGTTTGCGCTCATCTCCGCGCGGTACGAGCGCGGCAGCATCATCCTCACGTCGAACAAAGGCTTCGGTGAGTGGGGCGAGGTGCTGGGGGATCCGGTCATTGCCACTGCCATTCTCGATCGGTTGCTTCACCACAGCCACGTGCTCAACATCCGGGGTGAAAGCTACCGGCTACGGGAAAAGAAGCGGGCCGGCATCTTCGGCATAGCGCCACCATCCACAGAGGGGGTGAGAGCGGAGAAACAGTAACCGGTGTCCGGCGTCCCTTGGTGCTACGCACTGTAGGACTGCTTTCTCGGGGGTGGGTCAATTCCAAACCGGCGCGTAGTGGGTCAATTTCAAGCCGGCGTTGACACGGCCGCAGCAACCGCAGTTCGCGGCAAAGCCGATAGACCTTCTTGTGATTGATTATCAGCCCGTACCGGCGCCTGAGCACCACAGTCAGCTTGCGGTAGCCATAGCAGGCCTCTTCCCCAGCGATGAGTTCGCATAGCCACTCTTGGATTTGCTCATCGGGTACTCGCTTTCCTGCCGTGGTCCACGAATACCCTGGCTTCGGCCTTCCCCCTTTTCGTGGGCTCTTGGGCCGTTTGGGATGACGATGAGCATAATACGTCGACCGGGCGACCCCCACTATGCGAAGAACCACGGCGATGGGGTACCCCCTTTGAATCCATTTCTCCGCCACCTCCAGCCGATCCCTCAGGGTCGGGCTGTTTTTTTTAGAAGGTCACGGAGAATGGCGATCTCGAGGTCTTTCTCGCCCAGTAGCTTCTTGAGCTGCTCGTTTTCCCGCTGGATGTCCCTCAACTCGGGGGTCTCCACTTGCGAACGGCGACGCTTGGCAGAAAACGCGGCCTCCCCATCAGCGCCATACTGCCGAACCCAACGCGCTACCAGGTTAGGAGCGAGATTGTGGCGTCGTGCGACCAGGGATGCATTGCGTGTCTCCAACGCTTCGCGGACTACCCGCAGCTTGAAGTCTGGTTCGTATCGGGTCCGAGTCACTGTCAATCCTCCCAACAGGACTCTACCCAATCAAAGGCTACCTGTCCACTCTGGTTAGGGGGCTAGCCAGGCACTTGTCGTCAAGTTCCTACTGGGCAAAAGCATTTAAACTTTTAAAAACGGTGCATATATACGCAATGGAACCGGGGAGCAGCAGTGGCTGTAGAGAATAGCGAGGTGACAAGCATGATCATCCCCGAGTTACATGACCTCGGGAAGCTGGCGGCAGACTGTCTACGCGGCCAAAAACATAGTTTTTACCGCTCAGGAAAGTTTATGCCTGGAATTCTGATCCCAGAGATAGTCGAGCGAGATTTAACTTGGGCATCAGTCATATATCACATGAAACTGGCCGATTGGAGTGACTGGGTGAGGGATCTTGCCCGGCCTGCTCCTCACCATTGGATCGGTCCAGAAGAGCGTAAGGCCCTATTCCTAGTGTGCTTAGCCGACAACCTTGCCGCGACAACTGTCAGAGCAGTTTACGAGGGTCCCCAGGCGAACGAGTGGAGAAATCTTTGGAGCAAGAGTGTGTTTGCGGTTTGGAGGAATGAACCTGCGCATGAAGATCCCGAGCCGATCAAGACGCCTGCAGACTTAGAAGAGTTGTTCACGCTGTGGGAGAAGAGTTCGGCTAGCGCAGTGTTAGAGAGTCTAGCAGACAACTTCCGTGCTCGGGGCGAAGACGAAGCCTGGCCGAACCAGGTAACCTCCTTGTGGGCGCACTGCACACTCACGGGCCAATACTACCGGGCACTGGAGAAACATGTTGAGGTACGGACCAGCCACGAAGGTCTCTCCTTGGCCCTTGACGGCGTGGAGGTGCGAAACCACGAGGACGCCTCCAAGAGATGGAAGTTACGCATAGCGCGTGTGACTGTCAAATTCCATCAGTCCTTTGCGCGGGCTATGGATGTAGCAGTCCTCCGAGAGTTGCGTGATGCACTCGACGACTTTGAGTCGCCGTACCTGCTATTTCGCACAGGAACGACCCTGTATCTCTTCTTGCCCAGCTCGGCGCTGAGCCTGCGAGGCATTCTGAAACCTCTGACAGATCGCGGGTTTTACGCCGAAGCACACACACGTGAAGCTCCGCCTAGCTCCCTGCAGCTGTGGCGGTCTCCCCGTTCGGGGGATGTCCACCGCGAGCTGATCCGAGCGGCGTCAGCAAAGCTACAAAAGCGTCGAGATCACATTAAGGCGTTGCTTGACCATCCTGGGACTCCCCCTGGGCGGAAGCGTGAGGTCGGTCCAGAAGTCGGGCGACTGGATAAGAAGCTGAGGGCCCTCCGGGAACTCGAGTCTGATGCGCCCGTACCGCGGACTACTACACCTGACTCGTATAGTTCGTTCTACCCGCCTGAGGTTGACTCCACAGTCGAGATTGAACCCCCGCTCTGTGATGTGTGCCAGGTGCGGCGTGGAATCCCGCAGAGGGTGGCGACGGTAACCGAGAACCTGTGCAACCGCTGCTGGGAACTGCGAGATCGTGGTTTCCGGCAGGCTGATCTGAGGCAGTGGGAGGAGCGCGACAGCCTGGCGTGCTGGATCTGTGCTTCTCTGGATCCACGCCGGGCAGAGCTTCTAGTCGAAGCTCTGTACGGGCAAAGGGTGATTGATGGAGTGCTCTTCGTAGGGATGGCCCCTAAGCAGAACGAGAAACTCATACCGGTGCTGTCACAATTCCGGCCGCTGGGAATTCTTCGGGACATGCACGACGAGTTCGCGCGGACGATTACGGCGCTCGGTGAAGCCGTACGGCGAATCTTCAGCCATGTAGTGGAACTCGCCGAAGGCGTCTGGATTGCCGAACTCGCAGAAAAGCGGCAGCTCCTGCAGTTGCTCAGGAGCTACGTTGACCTGATGAAGCAGCACTTTCCGGTCCTACTTGAGCACCATTGGCGGTCTGGCCTCTTAGCGGAAGCAGCGAAGGCAGTCAGACTGGGAGTCAGCTACGGCCCTGCCAAATGGCCGTTCTACGTGGACTGGCGGCACGTTTCCGACCCTTCGCATGCGGTTGCTGTACGAGGTATCAGGTCCTTTAGATTCGAAACCGACCTCCCTGGGTTGCGAGCGTTGATCACCGGAATGGGCAAATGGATGGATGATCGGCCTCCACGAGTACGGCGCTACCTGCACGAGTTGGCTGAGGTGGAGCGCCGGACAGGCTTGCCTGATCTTGCTTGGGCGGTTGTCAAGGCAGACAGCAAGGAGCCGGGTCCTATCCGAGCAACTGCGCAAGAGGTGGTCAACCGCTTCGACGACGGTATCAGAAAAGGACTTTTCGGACCTGTCCAGGTTCTTTCGTTACTCGAATTGACTTTTAGCGGTGAAAGCAGCCGCGTGCGGGGGGGTGGTGGCGATTCTTATAGAATACATCCTTAACGCTCAAACGCTTTCCCTGGGTGAGAGGCTAAAAAAGGGAACCTTCCGCGGGACCCTGGAACGGTCCATCCCGTATTCGCAGCTTACTGGCGCGCTGACAGCAGAGTTCGGACAGGGAGTTGCTGGTGTGGCAATAATTGAGGAATACTCCGGTCCGTACTGGCAGGCTGCTTCTACACGTAATAGGGCGTTGGGCTCAGCCTATTTGCCGCTTGAGTATGCATTTTTGGTGGACGTTAAAGCACGAGCCTTTGTCACGGGTCCCAGGGCAGCCTGCCTTCCTCAGCATTTCTCGCTTCAAGTTGGTGCCCTGCGAAGCAAGGGGTTGGGATACTGCACCATGGAACGTGTTGGCCCGGTGACCGAGGATCAAGCCGAATGTTGCTGGGGTTCGCTGCTTGTGCGGTTGCCCGAACGGGGAGATGTTTTGGAACAGTTTGGAATAGTTGAGGTAGCTATGCCTGTCTGGGGGTACCTATTTGAACCGGACGAAAATAGAGTCGGAGGTGTTTACGTGCGCGCACTGTTTGAAGGCAGCGTCGTGCGCGGTCCCCGGTGTTTGGTTCATCCCGAAGGAGGGATCTAGGGGTGGAGTCTGCATGGAAGGTAGTCATGCCTGACCTGATTGACCTTGTAAGAAAGTTGAACTCGGACGAGAAGGGCGGACTCGCGGTCCGGGGCTTGCTTAGTGACTTAGCCCGGCTGTACGAGATTCACGGACCGGAAGCTGCAGAGGCATTTGTGGTGGGCAAGCGGGAAGATGAGTTATATGAGGAAAGGCTTCAGGACCTGACGATACTTGTACAGGTTGTGCATCTGGTCTCGAAGCTCCCGACGAGGGCTGAGGGTAGGTACGTGCTGGCCAAGCTCGAAGCTATTCGGAATTACTACAGCGAGGAGGTTTCGGATCATGCCTGATAGGGTGTTCAGGGAGTACGACCTATGGCTTACTATCGATCAGCCCCTCTTCGTGGGGGGCCCCCCGGATCCGATGTCAGAGTTCCATAGTCCGGTGGCAAGAATCGGTGGTAGGGCCGTGATTCCTGGTACATCGGTAAAAGGTGCGTTGCGGTCTCAACTAGAGCGTTTGCTCATTCAGCAAGCTGCACGTAATCCGGTTTTCAGACCGTGCATTCCGTTTCCGTTCAGTCGGTTAAGCGCTGATGAGCATACGTTAGTCCGGGCAGGCGTCTATAGGGGTGGTGCCTGCGAGTATGGCAAAGGACCAATATGTCCTGCCTGCTACTTCCTGGGATGTCAGAGTCTTCCGGGCTTCGTCATGGTACCTTACCTCGAGGCAGATAAGGACCCCGAGCCTGCGTATGCCGCGGCTCGTGACCGCGCCACGAGTGCCGTTCACCGCGGGTTTAACCGAAACGTTGAGGTCATGCCTCCCGGGACGACGTTCAGGGGTGTGCTGCGGATTCTCATAGAGGACCAGCAGCGGAAATGGACGTTGGGCCGGGAACGTGAGCACCTGGAGCCGAACACGGATTCGTGGCTGCGGGAGCTCTCACACGAGGAACGGCACGTCGACCGATTAATCGACAAATACGTAGTGGAACCGCTAAAATCCATCTGCTCAATAGGAGGTAAGGTGTCAACAGGGCATGGCTGGGTAAGAGGAGCTCTTGAGGTCAAGTTGCGCTCCGAAGTGGCTGTTTGAGGAGTCTCTCGGGATAGCGCGTGTAGCCACTTCCGTAAAGCCGAAACTTCTAACGAGAGCGGCGGAGGCCTTTCCTTATCGTACGCGAGGCTGCACTGGCAAGAGCGCTCAGGTTTGCCGTCAGCCGGTAGTGGGCTACTGGCATGGAGGCATGTAGGGGCAGCGCGAACGAGGTCACGCTGCTGCCCCAAAAGCTTGTGGGACGCCCGTGGGGTCCTGGAGCACTGACGTGAGAGGCCAGCCGCCGCGGCTGAACGGTTTCCTGGCGGGTAGATCATGGGAGTCTTCGTGGGGCTCCGTTTTCCGGTGCCTGTTGAGGTTCGGGGCGCGAAGTGATCCGAGGGTCAGTCAAGAAGAATCGTTCTAGAGTTAGACTCGGATTTCTGAGCTTTCTTGCTTGCCCGAGGTGTCAACGCTATGCCTGCCCTTGAAGTGCGCATCCGCCCCGAAACGCTCGATTGGGCACTGCGCCGTGTACAGCGGGGGCAAGAGGGTCTTGCCTAAACCGTGGACGTCAAGCCCGAAATAGCCGGTGTCTGGCTTGCGGGAGAAGCCAGCCCCATCTACACAGGCCCGACATGGGCAGGTGGGTGGCTGCGCTGGGTGAGCCAGTTGCGGGTTAGTGTGCGGGTCGTCACCCGGCGAGTCCGTGGTCTTGGGCTTATCCGCCACGAGAGATACTTGGAGATGCCGGCCGAGTGTTCCAAACATATCGCGCCGAAGGAACGGGAGGCAGATGTCGGCAACTTCCACAACCCTGAGTTCACCGCTGAATCTGAACCTCGGAGCTTTCCTGGCCTACCTGGAGAAGCAAAGCTCAGTCGGGAGAAGGGGCAGTTATGATAGCGTTACACTGCTCGAGTATCATATGACCAGAAATGATCTCACAAAGTCCCCGAGTAAGGTGTGGCTCTCCATGGAACCAATGTCGCAATTTATGGCAGCCGAGAGGCCCGGGGGGTTACACTATGGTCGAACGAGTTCCGAAGGGCCGGCGGTGTTCTAGAGGAATCCAAAGCATGCCCGGTCTGGTGGGGTAACGCCCTGTTCGGGCGAGAAGGGAGGGGGTCTGCCCTTGACAGCCCTCGACCTGACAAAGATTGCAACTCAGCGAGACATGGTTCGCTTTTTTGACGGGTACTCCATCGAGCGAATGGAGGAACTTCGAGAGCGTAGTAAACTTAAGCGCCCTGTGGTGAAGACGTGGCTGCTCGAGGTACTCGACGGATCCAGACCGGTCACGTCCGAGACGATAAAATTGCTGCTCGAGCGGCGCGGTCTGGGTGTTACGCGGTTGGAAGAGTCTCTGTTTCGAGTTACCGACCCTAAGGAGGGTGACATAGGTTTCTTGGAACCCGTCGGATCTCGAGTGGTGGCACTGTACAGCCCGATGGAGGCGGACTCCCTTGAAAAATGGGCTCGGGCGCTGGTGCTTTCAACACCCGAACTGGACCATGTTTGGCTGAGCGGGCTCACTTTCCATGTTTTGTGGAACGTAGTCCAGACCACGACCCACCCTGCCCGATTCACTCGCATAGGATGCGCGTTTGAGAGCGTGTTTGACCCGGGAACGTTCGGACAACGGACTCCTGATGGTCTACCAGCTGAGGATGACCTATTAGAGGAGCCCGACGAAGACGAGTTCGAGTCAGACCACGAGGGGGAGGACGAAGAAGATCTTGAATCCATTAGAGAACGACGCTCCGCAACGTTCCGGCTAGTGGATCGGGTCGGGGTAATCAAGGAGCGTCTCTCTAAATTGCAAGCGCTCTATTCACCGCTCTATGCGATCAGTCAGCTCAGGTTTCCCTCCCCTGTAGGCCGTGGAGGGCACGATTTTTATGATGACGGGCATGTAACAAACAAGAGTAGCAGTTTCAGGGACCACCGAGCTCACGTCATTTACGTTTCTCAGGTATATGAAAAGTTGTTGCGAAAGACCGAAGAGCAGACGTGGTACGAGGTCCGCGAATCGATCAATGCACCAGGGCAGTTACAGAGGATTGTAGGCGCACCCGTTGTAATTCGATTCCGCGAACCGCTTGATCGGCGGGTGTTTTCCCGCTGGATCTCGACGACCTTTGGAAGCAAACCGAACCGTTTCAGGCTTTGGGGCCACCCAATCCATCTGGGACCGGAAAAGGTGCAGGTCTACGGACTCGACCGCCATTTGTGGCAGCCTCTGTGGCTGGAGCTGACTACAACAGGATGTATTGCCATCGTACCGAGCGGCACTTGCGGAAACACAGTGCATCGTCTTGTACGAAACGTCCAGCGATATCTCGACCCCGGGGCGACGGCATACATCGGAAACGAGCCTTACATCGACCTTGTGCAGCGCTCGGTCGAGGAGGTGCCATATGAGGCAGGACTTGGCTGAGCTGGTGGAGGATCCGATATTCCAACTCAACGCGATGCTTTGGCTCGTGCAACCACTGCCGCGAGACTTTCAGGCACTCGGTATACGACCGCTTCTTTACGAACAAGGCTTTTCCGTCTACGCTATCGCCCCGTTACTGGCCGCTCCTCCGGACTTGAGGCTTGCCATGATACGTGCAGGTGTTGCTTTCAAGGAGCGGGTTAGACCCGACGTGGTGCTGGAGGGCCAGGGAAAGTTTGCAATTACTGAGTGCAAGAAGTCTTCTTTCGGTTCGGAGTCATCGAACCGCGACCAGATGCACACTCTCTTGGCGATATCCGGCCCAAGGCTAGCAGAGGTTTTAGGAGAGGCCCGTGAACGAGTGAAGGGTTCGATGCTGGTTACGGTGCTGCCGGAACCTCAAAGAAGCCTTTTCACTGAAACGCTTGGTGCGTTACAGGCAGAACTGCGGAGCATCGGATGTCCCGCGGGAGATTGGGCCACCCTCGGTCTGAAGGTCGAGCAGGAGCGCATCGCTCTCGTCTTCGATTCTCGCAGTGCGAGCTTCTTTGGTTTTGAACCGGGGGGACATTTCTTTCTCCGCGTTTGGCCTGATACAGATCCGCGACCCCTTTACTTCATTCCGTATGACCCGGATGTAGAGCAGTCGCCGGCTGAGAGGAACCTGTGCCGAAGGATACTACTGGAGAGGATACTTGCGTCACTCATCAGAGTGGTTGGCCGTTCAACCCCGCCCTGCGAGATTCGAATTAGCTGTGAGGACCTTTTAAGAGATGCAACACTTGGCGTGTATGAATTCTGGGAGAACCGCGATTCCGCCGTGCATATGAGGCGGCTATGCAAGCACTTTATCAGGAATCTGGCCCAAGAGGCAAACCAGATAATTCCAGAAGCGCTGACATATGTAGGGCAAGACCAGGTTTGGCTAATAAAGGTAGCCGATGAAGGACAGCACCAGTCTCTCCTGCAAGCGATGATGGAATTCTCGGCGGAACATACACAACCGGCGGAGATCGAACAGATTCCATTATTCGATGACCTTGGATGAGAGGGAGCGGTAAGCGGTGCTTATTGTCGACGTCGCCGAGCTGACCCGGCGTGAATCGGTCCAGGGCACCATTGACGGGACAGTGCTCCCCATTCTTGGATCGGTCGGGAAGAGCGCAAGACCCTGTTCTGGTGTGCTTAGCCGACGGCGTTGCGCACACGTATTTGCCCGGAGTGGAGCGGTAAGTCCAGACCGGTTGATATCCAGACTGCAGGAGCATGCGCTGGCCTGGCAGTTGTAGCACTTCAGCAGTTCACAGCAAGAGATCGGTGGTACGATGAGTAACACGCTCCGCTGCCTGATTGTTGTCGGCACTCGACCTGAGGCGATCAAGCTCGCGCCAGTAATCATCGCAATGAAGAAGAGCAGCGACTTTGAGCCTGTCGTAGTGGCCACGGCACAGCACCGCGAGATGCTGGACCAGGCTTTGAACCTTTTTGACATACGTCCCGACTATGACCTGAACGTAATGCGGCCTCAGCAGAGCCTCTGCAGCCTGACGTCCCGTGTGTTGCTGGGTTTGGAGCCGGTGCTTGCTAAGGAAAAGCCGGACTGGGTAATCGTGCAGGGTGATACGACCACGGCTTTTGCGGGGGCTCTGGCCGGCTTTTACGCTCACGTCCCGGTGGCCCATGTGGAGGCCGGATTGCGTACTCGCTCCATCGCTTCTCCCTTTCCGGAAGAGGCCAACCGCCGGCTCATCACGCGGCTTGCGGCAGTTCATTTTGCCCCCACGAAGAGGGCCGCTGCCAATCTCCTGGCGGAGGGAGTTCCCGCGGAGACAGTTCACGTAACTGGTAACACTGCCATCGATGCGCTTTATGCGGTCCTGGCGCTGCACGGCGAGGCAAGTTCAGCTGGCGTTGAGGCTGCCGCCGCGTCTGAACTGACCGCGAAGTCCGCAAAGGCGGCGTCATCGGCAGCGGGCTCAGGCTCAGGCTCAGGCCCAGGTTCAGGCTCAGGCCTAGCCCCAGGCCCAGGCCCAGGCCCGGGCCTAGCCCCAGGCCTAGGCTCGGGGGGAGCTTCCCGGATGCTGCTCGTCACCACCCATCGCCGGGAGAACTGGGGCAAGCCTCTGGAACAGGTCTACCACGCCATCCTTGATATTCTTGAGGCTTTGCCCGACGTGTGGGTGCTCTTTCCTTGCCACCGCAATCCGGTGGTGCGAGAGGCTGCCAATCGCATCCTCGGAGCGCACCCGCGAGTGAAGTTGACGGACCCCCTGGACTACAGGGATTTCGTTCATGCGTTGCAGGCAGCGACGCTTGTCCTGTCTGACTCGGGCGGTGTGCAGGAAGAAGCGCCTGCCCTGCGCAAACCGGTGCTGGTTCTGCGGGAGGAGACCGAGCGCCAAGAAGCAGTGGAGGCGGGCACTGCCCGCCTGGTTGGCACAGATCGGGTCCGCATCCGGGAAGAAGCCCTCGCGCTGCTGACCGATCGGCGCCGGTACGAGGAGATGGCCAATGCGGGGGGCGCCAACAACCCCTTCGGCGACGGCCACGCCAGTGAGCGGATTCTAGCTATATTGCGATCCATGTCAATGCACGGCTAATGAGGCGACTCGCGTCGCGAGGCAGGGAAGCAAGCCATGTCGATACTTCCGACAACCCGCCTGGGACGGTTGTCACTGGACGACCTGATCGCTGCAGCCCGAAAACAGTCGGGCCGTGAGGACAACATCCGGGGCTGGCAAGTGCAGCATCCCGAATGGGGTCTGGGGGTGATCACCAGAGTCGTCACCGTAACGACCAATGCCGGACAGGAAAGATATATTGATAGCGTGTTTATCCGCTTCGAGCAAGCCGGCACGCAGGAGACCAGGTTTTCAAGGGTTGACTTCGACAGGGCCGGGTTTGTGGCCTTCTACCCAAGTGAACAGGAGGTCAAACGAGAAAACCTCCTAAAGGCCCTCAGAGCGACATTTGAGTCTAGCTACCTGTCAGCTGACGAGATCTTTGATAAACATCCCGACAAGAACCTGATCACGGCCGACGAGTACAAATCGCTCAAGACCGAGTTTGTCAGGGAGTGGGCGGACCGCCAACTTGATGTAAGGTTGGACGACGAACAGGCCGCTGCTGTGGCTACCGTTACTGGGGACGTGCAGGTTGTAGCCAGGGCGGGTAGCGGCAAGACGACAGCGGTGGTCACACGAGCCGTGTTCCTGCAGCAGCACTGCGGGGTTTCCCCCGACCAGCTCCTCTTGCTGGCGTTAAACCGCAAGGCTGCTGAGGAGATGCGCACTAGGCTGGAAAAGAAGTTGGGAGCAGCCATCCCCCACGTGATGACATTCCACGCCCTGGCCTATGCGATCGTCCATCCCGACGAGTCCATCCTCTATGATAAAGGGCCCGATGACGAGTTTGGCCTCGGTCGAGAAATACAGGAGATCATCGATGAACACATACGCTCTGATAGCCTGCGCCCGACTGTTCGGGAGATCATGCTGGCGGACTTCCGGGAGGACTGGGAACGCATCGTCAACGGGCGCTTCGAGCTCCCCATGAAGGAGTTCCTTGAATATCGTCGAGCGCTACCCCGCGAGACACTGAGGGGCGAGCGCGTCCGGTCGTTCGGCGAGAAAGTGATAGCAAATGCTCTTTTTGAGCATGCGATCGATTACCACTACGAGCGTCCTATCCGGTGGGAGGGTATAACCTATAGGCCGGACTTTACTATTATTACGGGTCGCGACCGTGGTGTGATTATCGAGTACTTCGGTCTTGAGGGCGATCCAGACTACGATGAGGCGATTGAGAGTAAGCGGAAGTTCTGGGCTCGCAAACCCGGGTGGAAATTGATTGAGGTCTTTCCACGGGATCTACAGGTCGGGATCGACCAGTTCGTGTCAACACTGCTGAACAAGCTAGCTAGGTTGGGCATCTCCTACAGGCGCCTTTCGGAAGAAGAAATTTGGGAATTAGTAAAGTGCCGTGCCATAGATAGGTTCACAGAAGCGATTACTCAGTTTGTTGGTCGGTGCCGGTTGCGTAACCTCAGTGCAGATGAGCTCAGAAGGCTGATCTCCGCACACAAACCGTGCTCCAGATCTGAAAAGTTGTTTTTGGAGGCGGCCAGCCAGATATACGACGATTATCTTCGCTTGTTGGCCAGAGACCGCAAAGAGGACTTCAGTGGCCTGCTATGGCGGGCGGTGAACCGGATCAGGTCAGGAGTCACGGCCTTTACTCGTGATCGTGGAAGGGAGCGCGGCAATGTCGCAAGACTCCGGTACATCCTGATTGACGAGTTTCAGGATTTCTCGGAGGCGTTCTTTGCGCTGATAGAGGCTATCCGGTCGGTGAACCCCGGTGTGTCGTTTTTCTGTGTCGGAGATGATTGGCAGGCCATCAACGGGTTCGCCGGGTCAGACTTGCGCTACTTCTCGGAGTTCCAAAGACTCTTTCGGGACACCACGACGCTGTATATGCCGGCTAACTACCGCTCGGTACCTGCGGTGGTAGACGTGGGTAACGCCTTGATGCGCGGGAGGGGCACGTCCGCAGTCGCACGCAGGAGCGGGAAAGGGACAGTGGCTCTGTACAGGATCGAAGACTTCGCCCCCACCGAGCTGGAGTTGCAAGCCCACCACAGGGACCCCTTGGTGGTCGCCGTACTGCGTCTTGCCAGGCATTTCCTCGACAGCGGGAAGAGTGTTGTCTTGCTAGCGCGCCGTAACGAGGTCTCCTGGCCCGGGTACCCCGCCAACTCCCTTGGCGGCAAACCCAGGGATCTTGACGAGTTGTTGACTCGTATCAAGCGGTGCTTACCTAAAGCTTTCGAGGACAAGATCGCGGCGTCGACCGTTCACCGCTTCAAAGGCCAAGAATGTGACGCCGTCATTGTTTTGGACGCACTGGACCGGTGCTTCCCCCTCATACATCCAAACTGGCAGTACTGCCGTCTTTTCGGGGATACACTGGCTAAAGTGGAGGATGAGGAGCGGCGGCTTTTCTATGTGGCCGTCACGAGAGCAAGAGACTCGCTGGTCCTACTCACGAGCTCTGATCACCAAAGCCCCTACATCCAGGAGATCTCCACTCACAGGTCGCTTTCTGTCCGCAGGTGGGAAAGCCTTCCCCTGGCGATCTCCCTGGAGTCGCCGGGCACGATTGTCGTGATCTACGGCAATACGGCTCCTATTAGCGGCGTGCTCAGGGACTGGCAGTTCCGCTGGGATCCGGTTGGTCGCTGGTGGTATAGACTCGTCGAGGACAAAAAGACCCCTGTGGCTTCGCTGATTCCGCACCCCCTTCCTGACAACGTTACCTGGACGGTGTACTCACACAGGGGCGAGCAGGTGATGCGGAGGCACGGCCCGGCAAAGAGGTCTTTTTCACGGAGGAGGACTGGGCCGGAAAGCCCGGAAGGCTTTGCGGAGGGTGTTGCTGCACCACGGGTGGAGTTGCGGGCGGTCTGTTGGCGGTCGCCGAGGGGCTGTTAGCGGGAGAGCAGCATGACCTGCGCCTGCTCCGTGCTTGAGTGGTATCCGACCGTATCCTCGGATCGTACCCACGAGTGGAGTTGACGGGCCCTCTGGGCTACAAGGAGCTCGTTCACGCGTTACAGAAAGCGACACCTGTGTTGTCTGACTTAGGTGATGTCGAGGAAGAAGCGCTCCTGCTGCTGACACCGGATCTAGGCGTGCGACATCTTCTCGTATTCATAGGCGATGGGGAAGGAGCGCTTAAGGCCAGCGAACGGTTGGCAGGAACCTCGTCACCGACTCCAAACTGGCAGCTGTTCAGGCTACCCTGCGCCTTCTGTCGGAGGGCATGTCTCTTTGTGTGCAGGCGACTTTGATGGCGACGGACGCCGGGGTGGTCTGGCTATGGCAGCCGATACGGCTTTGAAATCCGAGAATTCATCTGCAAGCCGCGGAGTCGGTTTGCTGGCTATCGCCCAAGAGGAGAGGACGCCACGGCTGGACAAACTGAACCAACTCGTGAAGGTCAAGCCCGGACAGACTAGGCGGAGAAGACCAGCGATAGGGTGGTAACTGACGACGACGGATGAATGAAAGGAGGGGGGGTAGCTCCCTCACTCCTCCACGAGTCGTCCTCTCCGGATTGAGCAAACCCTTCATCCTGACTGTCATTTGGGGAGTGTAAATAGGTCGCCTCCCGCAGCGGTGAACATCTTGATTGCCCAAAGCCACTCTTCGAGGTCGCTCTCATCGATGCCAGAAAGGTCCACTGGCATCGCGTTGCCGTGTGGTTCCAGGTTACCTACCCGCTTGTCTTGCCGTGGTCCTTGAAACCCCCGGGTATCGTCCCCGAAAACGAGCCAAGGTATACAGCCCTTCTGTTAAGCTATCGACCAGCGCCTGTGGCGGGTTCAGCCAGCTCTGGCCGCATCAGCCGCAGGTCGCCTGCCATATTGGCGACTTGTTGGCGTTGTCTCGAGCTACTGGGACGGTGACCAGGAGTGACGCCCTCTACCATGGCCTACAGCACTTTCCAAATGCTGTATCGGTTCGATTGACTGGTGTACGTGTCCTGGGTACGCTTCAATCGAGTACTCGGATGGGTCACCGGACGCACCGCCGCTATCATGCTTGGTGCGTAATCCAGGGGGACACTGGAATTCGTGGAAAGCCGCGACGATCATGGGTGGAAGACAAGCAGTTCATTGGGTACCTGCACCGACATTGACCCGGGCAAAAGGAGCCAGAACACGCGGTAGCCTTCATGCTGGAGCTGGCCTTGGGACCATGGGGAGGTTCCGGCGAGTCACGATGTAGCTTCAGCCGCCAGGGCCCTGGCTTGCAGCTGTACCACGCTGTCGTGCTCCGGTCAGCTTCCAGCTAGTTATTCCGCTGTGCTTGCGCAGGAGATTGCTCATCAAGGGATAAGGAACCGCCGTTAGAAAGGTAGTCGAGTAAGCAGAGGGACAAGCTGATGGTCTACAGGGGCGGCCGACAATCCCGGCGTGGTAACGGCTTGGCTGCGCAGCGAGCTGTCGCGGTAGCAAGCTGCAGCCCACTATCGTAATCATGGTTCACCCAGTATCGATTGGCATGACAAGCTCTGTAAGGAGGTCCTGACAAGTGGAAATACGCGCCATCGCCCCCAACCGCATCGATCTCGCCGGCGGCACGCTGGATCTTTACCCGCTCTACCTCTTTGAAGACGGCGGATACACTGTCAACGCTGCGATATCCGTTTGGAGTAAAGTGCTGCTGCGCACACGAGAGGATGGCGCAGTTCACATTTACTCGCTGGATACGGGAGCGGAACAGCACTCGGCGAGCATTGACGAGCTGGCGCTCGGCGGACCGCTTGACCTGATCGCCCGGGTGATCAGGTACTATCGCCCCGGCGTCGGGCTTGACGTGTACACGCAGAACGAGGCGCCGAAGGGCTCGGGCCTGGGCGCATCCTCGGCGCTGCTCATCGCCCTCAGCCACGCCCTGCGGGTGCTGAAGAGCGGCAGCGACAGGCTTGCGGACGAGGAGATCATCCGGGTGGGGGCGGAACTCGAGGCGCAGACCATCCGTGTTCCTACGGGCAAGCAGGATTACTACGCCGCTACGTACGGCGGGGTGAATAGCATCTGGTTTTCGGTGGGCGAAAGCCGCGTGGAACGGTTGCTGATGCGGGAGTCGGATCTTGCCGCCCTCGAGTCCCGGCTGATCCTTTCCTATACAGGTGAACCGCATTACTCCGCCATCACCAACTGGGGCATGCTCAAAGGCTACATCGAGGGCCAGGACCGGACCGTGAACGGCCTGCGCCGGATCAAGGAGACCGCCCGGCGGATGCGGGAGTGCCTGCTGGCGGGGGCGGGAGCGGGGGCGCAAGCCCATAGCTTCCCGGCCGCTGCTTCCGACTCTGCCCCTGCCCTGGGAGGGTCTGTTGCTGGTGCTGGTGAGGCCGTGGCCGCGGCCGAGGCCTTCCCCGGCCTGGCCGAACTGATCGCCGAGGAGTGGCGCAACCGCCGTGAACTGGCCGACGGCGTCACTACCCCCAACGTCGACCGGCTCATGGACGCAGCGGCAGCGGCCGGGGCGAAGGCCAGCAAGCTCTGCGGTGCAGGCGGCGGCGGTTGCATGATCACTGTTATCGGTGACGATAGTGACACCCCTGCCGCCTGGCCCGACGGCAGCGCCTCTGCTGCCGCGGCCCGGTCCGGCGACTTGTCCGCTGTCCGTGCCCGGGTTGAAGCCGCCCTCACCGCCGCCGGGGCTCGCATCATGCCGTTCAAGATCGCCCGCACCGGCGTCCGGGTCGAAGTCCGGGCCGACGATGTCGACGGCCTCACCTGGCTGGCGACGGATCCAGTCGATTCGGCCAGCAGCAGCGTGCAGCCGTCCGTGGGATAACCCCCATACGTGACGGGGAAGGCACGCAAGTCGTAGCTGACCGGGAAGACAGGAATATCTAGCTTCGCTCTTGGGTAGAGGATTTTCGAGGCAGGCGACAACGGGACGGAAAGGCCTTCGCCGACAGCCACGCCAGCAAGGGGATTCTCGATATCTTGCGTTCTATGTCGATGCACAGCTGATAGGGCGGCGCACTTTGCAGCTCAGTTCCGGGAGGGGCGACGCGGTTGAGGCGTGGTATACTAGGCATGCCAGCACTCAGTGAGCGAGTGTGGGCTGTTGAATCCGTAGGTAGCCGCGACTGTCGTTGCACGAGATCAGCTCATCGAGTGTTGGTGTGTACCGGGCAGTTAGGGAGGGGAAGGGAGAGCAGTACGCGATGGGCGTAAGGGTACAACTAGACTTGAATGCCATCGCGCGATTCTGCCAGAAGCATGGTATCCGGGAGCTGGCCCTTTTTGGATCGGTCCTCAGAGAGGATTTCGGGGACGATAGCGATGTTGACGTGCTGGTCCAGTTTGAGGCGGACGCCCGGAAGGGGCTCGTGGAGTACTGCCGCATCCTGGAGGAGCTGGAATCCCTGCTCGGTCGCAAGGTAGACCTGGTCACACCGAACGCTCTCAGCCCGTACTTGAAGGACCGTATCCTGGCGTCGAGAGAAGTTATCTATGTCCGCCGACCGTGACGATCTGGTTTTCGTCAGGCACATCCTGGAAGCTATCAGCAAGATCCAGCGCTACACTGAGGGCATGAGCTGGGAAACGTTCTCAATTGACGAAAAAACGCAGGACGCGGTCGTAAGGCAGTTCGAAGTGATTGGAGAAGCGGCAAAGAAAGTAAGCGAAGCCTTTCGAAACCAACATCCCAATGTGCCCTGGTCCCAAATGGCCAGGATGCGTGACGTGCTTATCCATCACTACTTTGGCGTCGATCTGTCTGTTGTCTGGGAGACTGTTCAGCGTGACATTCCGACGCTGCTTTCCGTCTTCAGGTGTTGGTGGAGGGGACCGAGGCGAGTCCCGGGCGCGATACCTAGAGCTGCTCTAAGGACGGTAATGCAACTCGGTGGTAATACAACTCGATAAGCGAGCCTCAAGGTACTGCTTCAGCAGCTGGTAAGATTTGAGAAACCGCAACGCAAGCGGGAGACGATGGGAGTGCATCTGTTGCGAGGTGCCGTGCGCAAGCCCAGCCGAATGCCACCTGCCTGATCTCCAGTTTACTGGTTCTGTGTCACCTGTTGGGACGACGACCATGAGTGGTGACTTACCATTAACCTGAGGTGGTTTCGAGAAGCACTGGGTGGTTCCGTCGGAGGCGCTCGTGCCGCTTGCCAACCGGAACAAGAGCGGATCCAACAAAGGGTGTTACAGTATTAACGTCTGCAATGCCGGGAGGGACGGCACCGTCACGCCTCGTCCGAAGTTCCGGCAGTATGAAGACAATCTCGACTTGTTGAAGCGAAGTTATCGGTAAGAAGTCGACTGAGTGGGCGGACCGGCTGATGGTCTGTGGAGGTTGCCGACGTCACCGACAATCCCGGCGTGGTAACGGCTTGGCTGCGCAGCGAGCTGTCGCGGTAGCAAGCAGCAGCCCACTATCGTAATCATAGCTCACCCGGTATCGATTGCCATGAGAAGCTTTGCAAGGAGGTCCTGACAAGTGGAAATACGCGCCATCGCCCCCAACCGCATTGATCTCGCCGGCGCCACGCTGGATCTTTACCCGCTCTACCTCTTGGAAGACGGCGGATACACCGTCAACGCTGCGATATCCGTTTGGAGTAAGGTGCTGCTGCGAGCCGGAGCCACCCGATAAGGCGGAGCTGCCTAGCATACCCGCCCTGGTCCGTTTTGTCTTTGCGTTGAGGGTCTGTGGGACAGGCAAGCCGGAGGGGAGGGGAAGAAACTCGTTCCCACCGCTTTTTCTTGCCCGCGGGAGGAAAGATTATGATGATAGATCAACAGCATCTCCGGGGTACACAAACTGGATATGCATGGAGGGCACGCCCTCCCCGCGACCTGGCGAAGCAGCACTCGTAGTAAATTCAGCTCTTTGACACGCTGATTCGAAAGGGGCTTCGCTCTCCTCTAGGCTCTGGGCATCACTAACGAAGGAGAACGGGATCGGCTTCGCTTACGTTCGGCGTAAGCACCCCGATACGATTTTTCCTCAAGACCAGATAGTTAGGCATGACTCTCTTCCAAGGCCTTCCGTACGGCTGTTATGATCTTCTCTGCCCGGCTAAGAGCATCCTCGGCATCTTCCGGTCCAAACGCCTCAACGGGGCTTCCCTCGGGAAGAGCGTCGGGATAGCGAGTTGGCATGTAGTAGCGGTCAAGCACCCGGCAGTCGGCGCGTAAAGCACAGAGCTCAGGCCGGAGGGCAACGGCCTTTTCCAGTAAGCCGAGCGCTGAGTGTCCGCGTACGTCACGTTCACCTGTGGATAAGAGCAACGCTTTAAGAGCCTTTTCGGCCGCTTGCTGGGCCGTAAAGCAGGCCAGGTTGAAGAACTCGCCTTGCGCATTCCATCGGGCGGCCTTGAGGTCGGCTACGGCGGTTTTCAGCCACCGTTCAGCTTCGACTCGATTTTGATTGATTGCCCCTCCGCTCATAAATAAGCTTTGCCTCCCTCATGACCGTTTCTGTAAAATCCCGTTTTTCTGCCTGCAGGCGCTGGAACTCCTCCGGCGTGTATACGATGGGCTCTATCGGGACAGGCACATTGATGACGCTGAGAACATCGCTGATCCGATCGAGGAATTTCCGACTGGTTTCCTTGATGATGAGCAGGTCGATGTCGCTGTCGGCATGGATATCCCCGCGTGCCATCGACCCGAAGAGGAAGATCTTCTCGGGATCATATCCCTCAACGATCTGTTTAACCGCCTTCTCGAGAGCTTCCCCCAGCTTCAGACGCCAGGGCTGCGTTGCTTGTGGCGAAGACTGCACCGTCTGGGAAGGTTGCCTCGCGTTCACCCCGTTGGTAGCAGGAGTATCCGGTGGTTTGCTTCCGTTAACGCGGGTCACGCCTTGGCACCTCCCCATCGGCCACACGAGTTTTGGGCGGAACGTGCAGGCTCAGTATACCATGAAGCGCTGAAAACCTGCGTTACCGAAACCGGGGTGGGTTTGTTGGTTTTGCGTGATGAACCATGCCCGAGGAAGTCGCGAAAGCAGAGACTGCCCTGCCCTGCTGTCTCGTCCTCGGTGGTACGGGGCAACGGGCAATGCCGGCGGTGCGAAGAATCCGGTGGGCCAGGCGCTTGTCGATCGCATCCAGCACTTAATGCAAGAGGTGCGGTAAAAGGGTAGAGCCGCTCCGAGACTCCCACACTTTCTCGCTCGGGCGAAGGTTTCGTGCTTGTACTCTTCCGGGAGTGGGGAAGTGCCTTCTCCGACTGCAGCGAAGGCGTCGGATGGAGCCGGGGCGGTGGACGTTATACCGCACGATCCGAAAGGTGAGGGCGGGATCAGCCTAGCCTCACAAAGTGAGGCATTGAAGACGAGCGCTGGAAAGTCGGGGCCAAGCACGGTACACTCTAAACAGGCGTCCACTCGTAAAGCGGCATACGCGTCATTCGAACGTGCACGAGTGGTTAGCCGGCGGTCGCAATAGGCTACGTCCACTCGGCGCATCCTCGGCGCTGCTCATCGCCCTCAGCCACGCCCTGCGGGTGCTGAAGAGCGGCAGCGACAGGCTTGCGGACGAGGAGATCATCCGGGTGGGGGCGGAACTCGAGGCGCAGACCATCCGTGTTCCTACGGGCAAGCAGGATTACTACGCCGCTACGTACGGCGGGGTGAATAGCATCTGGTTTTCGGTGGGCGAAAGCCGCGTGGAACGGTTGCTGATGCGGGAGTCGGATCTTGCCGCCCTCGAGTCCCGGCTGATCCTTTCCTATACAGGTAAACCGCACTACTCCGCCATCACCAACTGGGGCATGCTCAAAGGCTACATCGAGGGCCAGGAACGGACTGTCCTAGGCTTGCGCCGGATCAAGGAGACGGCCCGACGGATGCGGGAGTGCCTACTCGCCGGTGCGTTGGCCGGTGCGTTGGCCGGCGCGGGTGCGGGTGCGGATGCGGATGCGGGAGCTGCAGGCTTTAGTACCGGGGGCGGCCTTGGTGACGGTGGCTGCGGCAGGGCTGGCCTCGGTGTCGATCGACGCGGTCGAAGTCCGGGCCGACGATGTCGACGGTCTCACCTGGCTGGCAACGGATTCCGACGATTCGGCAAGCAGCATGTTCCCCAGTCCGTGAGTGGTCCTCGTCGGTGCCCGGGGCAGGAACAGAGATCGCAACCACCCGGCAAGGCAGCGTTGTCTACCAATCAATATCGCGGGTACTGGCGAGGATTGGGGTACTGCGACTTCTGTCGCTTCTCTCGCCCCTGCTTTGGTTGAACGGTTGCAAGCATGCAACCTCCGCTCGCACGGGAGGTGAGGAGGCGGAAGGTGGTTACCTTTCCTCCCGCATCAATGTTGCAGAGCTGCAACCTTCCCTGTGTCCACGAAAGCGGGCTTTCTCGACGCAAGCACTGCGAGGAGTGCTGACGGCTCAGATTCCGAAAGGGTTAGATCGGGCCAAACCTCTTGTCCGTAGTGCAGGGAGGGCTGCGGCCACTCAGTGATATACTAGCTATGCATACACTAGCACCAGGAGCGCGAGAGCCTGCTCTGGCGAAGGTGTGGTCAGCATCAACTCAAGAGGCCTGCTACGGCCGTTGATGACAAGCAGTTGAGCGCATGGCAAAACCGGTCAATCAGCTAAGGATTGAAGGAGCCCAATCGAGCGGGACGTCGAGTGGGAGCTAGGCGGCAGATCGGCTCGAAAAGGAGGATCGGGGAGAGATGGCTGCGGAGGTACGCTACCTGGTTGATGAAAAGGGGCGGCGCGTGGGCGTTGTCTACGTCGGGCGCACGCTCGCAGGCTGATTCCGCGGGATGCTTGTCGCACCAGTCAAGAGCTCCATCACCTTCTACGACTCCAACCCCCATAACTCGGCTGCCACTGCGGCAACTACCTTCATCTCAACCATGGAAGCGTCTCCTTCCTCCCAGACGTAGGCCTTGGCCTTGCAGAAGAACGCACACTGCACTCTTATCCCGCCTCGATCAGCGCCATAGCTTTGCCCATATGGGCACCGATCTCTCCGGTAGCGGCGTAACCGCTGCTGAGGATCCCCCGTGGCGGAACTCGTACTCGGGGTAGTCTGATGCTGTCCTTCTACCCTGATTCCTGCGGGTCTCTGGTTGCGAACGGAATTGCCTTCTTTATCCAGAAGGGTCTGGCGGAAAAACAGGAGACTGCCAGGTCACGGATAAGTATCTTATCGACTGAACGGGAGAGGCTGGCCGATCTAGTAGCGGTGCAAGGGCCGCACCAGCCCGTTTCGAGAATCGACAGCTGTCTTGCGACGTGATCCAAAAGAGGGAGGTTCGCGTATGGCCCGGTCTACGCAAGGGACGCGGTGCAGTGGGTCTGATGGGTCTGGGTGGTCTTGGTGGCCTTGGCGGTTCGGACGGTTAAGGCCATGCGGGCAGTTCGGACGGTTCGAGCTCCTGGCTTTCGCCCTCGCGCTGGCAATCCCTCTACTGCTCCTCGCCCCGGGGGGAATAGTCGGTGTGAAGCAGGGGCCGGCCGTACTGGCTGCCGAAACGGGCAATAGTGCGCTTGCCCGGACGCAGGCTGAAGGGCAAACGGTTCCTTCGCTTGCTCTGGGCAAGGTTACTGATATGCAGAGCACTCTTATCGCCCCGGGGGTGCGGCAGACCGTCCTTGTTGTTCAGAGCGATCGCGGGCGGCAGCAGATCCATCTTCTGGAAGTAAACCCGAGCGCTCCTGAGATCACGCTGGAGGTGGGCTTCTCCGACGGGAAAGTGGTCGGACTGACCCCAGTCACCGAGCAGGCCCGGGCGGTCAGCAGACCCGGTCACCGGGTGATCGCGGCGATCGACGGGGATGCTTACAGCACCTCACCTCCCCTTGGCATCCCAAACGGCCTGGTGATCCACCGGGGGCAGCTGGTCACCACACCCGGCGGCGGGGCTGCTTTCGGGATCACGGAAGATGACAAGGCGATCATGGGAATGCCGAAGGTCACGGTGACAATGACGGTTCACTCGAGCACTACCGCAGGCCTGGAGGACTCAGAAGCTACGGCCAGACAAACGATCATCATCAACAAGGTCAACCGTCCCCGCAGCGGCAACGATATCGTTTTGTACACCCCAATGTATGCCGCCTCTACGCTGACCGACGATAACGGTATTGAAGTAGTACTGGGCAACGTCGAAGGGGAATTGCTGCTCAACAGTAGCATCACCGCGGAAGTACGGGAAATCCGTTCACAGAAAGGAAGCACACCTTTAAGCGACGGGATTATGGTGCTTTCCGGTGCGGGCACAGGCGCAAATAGACTGAAACAGCTGCAGGTTGGCGATAAGGTCAGCATTACAGTTAATATCAGTGAACCGTGGGAGCGGGTGAAGGAGGCTATCGGCGGTCATCCCGGCAGCAATACTTCGATTTTAGTTCAAGACGGCAAGCTCGGGCCAAACCTTGATCAGGCGGTTCACCCGCGCACCGCGCTCGGGGTGCGTGCCGACGGCACTCTCCTGCTCTTGACCGTCGACGGCCGCCAGCCCGGCTACTCGGAAGGGGTGACCACCACCGAGCTTGCCCGGCTGATGCTGGATCTGGGAGCGGTGCACGCGATCAACCTGGATGGAGGCGGTTCAACAACCTTTGTTGCCCGCCAGCCGGGAGATGCAGAACCGACCGTGCAAAACAGCCCCTCAGACGGGTATGAACGGGCGGTGGGCAACTCGCTCCTGGTGATCAGCACTGCTCCGGAAGGTCCGCTCGCGCAGCTTGCCGTACGGCCCGAGCGCGTGCGGCTGCTTGCGGGAAGCAAGTTTACCTTCACGGTTAAGGGACTGGATGAGTGGTATAATCCCGTGCCGATCAGCGGCCCGGTCGAATGGGAGGTATCCCCCGGACTGGGTGAGATCAGTCCGGAGGGGGTTTTTGTTGCTGCCGGTTCAGCTGCGTCGGGTGTCGTGAGCGCAGTGACCGGGCAGGTGCGCGGAAGTGCGCTGGTGGAAGTGGTCGATAAGCTTTCCACCATCAGACCCTTGAATGAACGCATGAGCGTGAACCCCGGAGAGACGACCGTTATCCGGGTAACCGGTTATGACAGCGAAGGGAAGCCGGTGGAGGGTGACCCAACCGTCTACCGCTGGGAAGTGATAGGTGATATCGGAAGAATCGACCAGACCGGGCGGTTTACTGCTACGGATGCAACAGGAGTTTCGGGGGCAATACAGGTGAGCTTTGGTGACGTCAGCGTCACGATTCCTGTGGATATAGGCAAGCCTCCTGTGCTTCTGGAGGACTTCGAAAACGGTATCAGCCACTGGACTGCCGGCGGTGCCAGATACACCCGGGTACAGATAGCGCTTGCCTCTCCTCCTGAGCCTGTTCGCTTCGGGAATCATTCTCTGAAGCTGATCTACGACTTCACCGGTCAGAAGGGCACTTCGGGAGCGTATGCCTACACGAAGCAGAATGTGGTGCTGGAAGGTTATCCGGAGAAAATCGGAATGTGGGTGTACGGGGATGGTAAAGGGCATTGGCTCCGGGCCCAATTGCGGGATGCAAACAATGCTGCCATTCCCATCGACTTTACCGATGCCACCAATGGCGTCAATTGGACGGGTTGGCGGTACGTAGAGGCTGTTATTCCTAAAGGTAAGACACCTCCGCTGCGGCTCGACCTCCAGGTTCGGTACATGGAGACCAACGACAACAAGAAAGATGCCGGCGTTTTGTACGTTGACCATATCCGGGCTCTGTATGGCGATGTGGACGAAGACACGGAGATACCTCGCATAGTAAGCGCTTCTCCGTCGCCGGCGAGCAAGGTTTTGCAGACCCGTCCGACCATTCGTGTGCAGGTAGAAGATAATCCGGGTGGCACCGGCATCGATCCGCAGAGCGTTCAGATGAAGCTTGACGGTGAGCCGGTAACTCCCACTTATGAATCAAGTAGCCGGACCATCAACTACGTGCCCACAGAGCCGTTGCTGGACGGAGTGCACGAGGTCTGGGTAGGTGTAAAGGACCGGGCGGGTAATCCGGCAGAGTTTCGCTGGGTGTTCCAGGTGAGCGCCGGCGGGCCGGAGCTGCTTCTGGTCGGGCCGGAATCGGTGGAGGCGGGTGCCTCATTCGTTTTGAACTTCGACGTGAAAGGTGCTCCGGCGCTGGCAGCTGTGGCTGCCACACTGAAGTATGATCCGGCGGTACTGGAGATTGTGGATGCAGATGAAGAGAGCCCCGGCATCCAGCTCAGGCTGAATGAACGGTTTGCCAAGAACGAGACCATAAGCTACGCGGTCGATCCGACGCAGGGCAGGATTGACCTGCAATTGACCGGGCTGGAGGGTGTCGCCGGGTCTTCCGAAGCTGAGACTCTGGCAAGCGTAGCCTTTCGCGTGGCGCCCGGCGCGGCCGGTGCGGTGGAGGTGAGCGTCGAAAGCGCGAGCTTGCAGTTGAAAGGGAGAAGCGGGCCGGTTACGGTTTATCCGGCGGCGTATCAGGCCCGGGTGACGCATGGGCTGCTTCTCACGGTCGATCGTGCCACCCTGGGTCAGCCCAGCACTTTCACGGTCAAAGATAAGAACGGCCTGCCCGTCGAGGGAGCGGCCATCCACCTGCTCGAGCCCGTCTCCAAGAGGAGGCTTCTCGGCCTGACCAATGCCGACGGCGAGCTTACCACCACCGAGTTTGCCGTGGCAGCGGTAACTACTCGATTGCAGGCGGTCAAAGAAGGGGCTGTCAGCCCCATCGTAGAGGTAAAGATCGCCCCCTTGCTGGGGAGCAGGCAGCCGGAACACATTGTCCTGACCTGGAAGCACGATCCCAGCACCTCGCAAACCTTTACCTGGCGCACCTCTCCGGAGGTAACCGGTACTGTACTGCAAATCGTGCCCGCTTCCCGGTTCGACGGTACTTTCCCTGAAACAGATCAGGATGCGACCGGTATCAGGACCGTTTTCGGTACAAGTTACCCCTTCCTTACGAGCAAGGGTGAGATGCAGATACATGAGGTGGAAGTGACAGGGCTTGAACCAGGTACCGAGTACGCTTATCGGGTAGGAGATGGTACGCCGGCGGGCTGGAGCAAGCCGGCCCGGTTTACAACCGCACCGGCAGGAGCACAGCCGTTTACGTTCCTCTTTGTGACCGATACTCAGGCTATTGCCAACGCTTCTACGAGCAATGGGTATGGCATTTGGGGTGAGGTCCTGGGGAAGGCATTGAGAGAGTATCCGGAGGCCCGTTTCGTGCTTATCCCTGGCGATCTGGTTGACGCCGGCGATCAGCAGGAGCATTGGGAGTACTGGTTTGCCGCCGCCCGTGATTACCTGCCCTTCATACCGGTAGTGCCGGCGCTCGGCAATCACGAGCTGATCGGCGGCGGGGAGGCAGCGTTTTTGGCCCAGTTCCAGCTGCCGGAGAACGGGCCGCCCGGGCAGGTGGAGAAGGTCTACTCCCTGGGTTACGGCAACCTGCATCTGGCGGTGCTGAATACGGAAGGGGATCTGGCATCTCAGGTGGAGTGGCTGCGGCAAGATATGGCGAAGAGCGATAAGATGTGGAAGGTCGTGGCGTTGCATCGTCCGCCTTATCACAGCCGCGATATCTCGGACAGCAAGTATGTACAGGACGCTTTGGCGCCGGTCTTCGACGAACTGGGGATCGACCTGGTCCTGGCCGGACACGACCACTCCTACATGCGCAGCTGGCCGCTTTACAGAGGACGGATCGTGGGAGACGGAGAAGGAACAGTCTACATCGTTGGCGGCACAGCCGGCTCGAAGTTCTACTCGGTGGGCAACCACGAGTGGATGCGAGTCACATTGAAGGAATCGGTCCAGGTGTACACGGCGATAACCATTGATGGTAACAAGCTCAGCGTTACGGCAATCACACGCGACGGCCGGGTCATCGATTCCTTCACGATGGCGAAGGGTGCGGAGGAGTAAGAAGCAAAGTACTTGACTGGAATTCGAAGAGAACTTGATCCACGGGCGGGGACAAAAGCGTTCGGGCCTGTACCCGAGCGCTTTTGTTTTTCTCTTCGCTTCTTCCGTCCCGATTTGTTCCCAAGAAATGGGCGACAATCCCTTTAAGTTCCTGCACCGCTCGAGGGAATATGTTTGGCGAGGCCGGGAGGAGGTAAGGTGTTGGTACCTGTTCACATTGAGTTCCGGCGGGTGCAAACGTACCTGTTCGCCGTACCAAGACTCCGGGCAATGGTAGGTGCCCTGGTTCCCGGGACGACGGGTGCATGGTAACCGTACTGTTCTTGAGCCGCTGCGAGACGAGCGGGGGCGGGTACTGATCCCTGGCGAGCAGATTAAGGGCATGGTCCGCCAGTCGATAGGAGCGCTTTTGGGAGCGCCGATGGAGCGGGTTTGGGACCAGTCGTTCTCCTACCGGCCGAACCTTATGTGGCCAAAGGGAGGAAACCAGCAACCAGTTAGACTGATTCTAGAACCGCGTCCGGCCATCGTCAGGGAGGTTCGTGACTTCCAATATGCAGGCCGGTGTTATCGATTGCCTTCTATTGTGGACATATATCCTATGGAACGGGCGCGTTTTTGCCGCGATAGCACTCTGCAGCACAGGTATAGAGGAGGAATGGAGGGCTGGGAGGCCGAGTTCAATGACAAGCCTGTCCTTAGTAATCGATTGCTGAATATTTCGGCCGACCCGAAGGCTTCCAGGACTCCCGTTCCTCCAATAAGAAATGTGCCGATTGACGACTCAGTTCATACTTTTTGGGTTGAGACCTACCTCCACCTGGTTGATCCTGAAGGGGGACACGTAAGTCCACGTCACCCTTCCCTGGGTAACGACCACGAAAAGCGGTCGCAGGCGATTGGTCATCTCAAGCGAGCAGCTGAACGAGGTTTTGCTAAGGGAGACCTCATTTTCGTAGAGTGGGACACGCAAAAGAAGCGTGTCGTATCCTACGGTCACCACTATTATTACCGCTGGCGCTATGTGAATACAGTTTGCCGCCGGCGAGCTGAGGATGGCAGCTGGGTGCTGCGGCCGGAGGTTTCTCCTCGGCCTGCAGAGCTTGAGAAAGATCCTGCCGGCCGTCCCCTCCACCTGACGGGCGCCCGGGCTCTTTTTGGCTACACAGGCGATAACCCCGGCAGTGCCGGGATCGGGAGCGGTGACTTTACACAACTTGCCGGCCGTGTCTCGTTCAACATGGCCGTAGAGCAGATTCCGCCGGGAAGGACGGATGCGCAGCGCTTTCTGGCTCCCAACCGCGGTTTTGCCATATCTCTTAAAGAGCTGGCGGCACCCAAGCCGAGTGCGGTTGAGTTTTACATCGACCAGTCCAAGTTAGGCGAACGGCAGCGGCTGGACCGGGGAGTGGTTGTTACCTACGGCGATCTGCCGGACTGGGACCCGCCGGGTGATCTGGCCGGCCGGAAGTTTTACCAGCATAACCCGGCAGCTGCTGTAAGCGCCAGGGATTACAGTGCAGACAGCGATGGTGACCTCCTCAACGAACGGGCTACCATTGCTCGTTTTGTCAGCACTCCCGGAACGCAGTTTAGATTTAAGGTCCGGTTCCGTGATTTGAGCCCGGCAGAGCTGGGTGCCCTCCTGATTGCCCTCTGCCCGGACCAGTTTGTTCGCATGCTGCCGGAAGCAATTCGGAACGAAGCCGGTGTTAAGACCGACGGTACTCCCAATCAACCTCGCTATGCCACCAAGTTAGGCCACGCCCGTCCCCTAGGTTGGGGCAGCGTTGTCGTCACTGTTGATGCGGCTTATCGGCTATGTGATGGTGATAACGGCTATCGCCTGGAGTTATTGGATGAAACGTCGCTATGCGAGTGTGTTGCTGAGGCGGCTAAGCTGATCGATACTCGATCACTAGGAAGATGGCTCGCTATTCACGATTTTCGTGATACGGAATGGGCGCCATATCCGAGCCGTGGTGGTAAAATCTTCGCCTTTCATGCAGAAATTCGCAAAGAGCATTCTCGTGGTAGGAGGCAGAGACGATGACCACGCTGCTGCTTGTACCGGCTGGCGAAACCGATCTGCAAGTGGTAATCAGGCATGCAGGTGAGGAACGCCGGACAACTGTAGCAGAGACACGAGTTTTCCATGAGAGTCTGCTGAATGGTGAAGACTGGGTCGTAGACGAAGAAGCGGTTCAGATAAGGGAATTCGAGGCACGCGGGGGAATAGGTCCTGATATTACGGATTGTCTTCGCGATACAGACGGCAGGATCCGGCTGGTTCCGGCGAAGTTAAAGTACGTTCTTGACCGGCTAGAGCGTGTAACTGCGGCCGTAATATTCAGTACACAACGTGATCCGGAGATCTTTCGCTCCGAGCCGGCCGCGGCAGGCCCGGTGCTGGCAGGGTGGATCGAGGCACGAAACAGAGGCGACATTACGTTAGCCCGTGAGTTGGCTTTGCAGCGACGCGAGCCCTGGGATCCTGCGCACTCCAAATGGCCGGGAGGAGCGCAATGGGTAAATCTCTTGCAAGGCAGGGAGCGACTGGAGGGCAGTGACCCGGTCCAGCGGCCATTGGCACAGGAACTGGTGAGGCGGCTTCACCTCGCTCTTGCGCGACTGCAGGAGGATCTTAGACCATCTCATGTGATAATCGCGAGAACTGGGGGATTTCCTGCGCTCAAAGAGCTAATCGTTCAGGTTGCCAACCTCATTTTCGGTTCAGAACGTGTCGAGATCGTGGAAGTACCCCAGCACAGTAATCACCTGGTCAGGTACGGCGCCTATTTGCAGAAGGCTCCACAAGAAGCCTACCGGCTCCGCGAGGCAGCCCTTGCCCGCATTCGCAAGGGAGATCTCGAGGGGGCAGCCTCATTCGCCGAGAGGGTGCTCGGGGACGAGTGGGAGCAACACTGGGCCGAGCCGGTCATTGTCGCGGCCGACTGGTTGGCCGGTCGCAGTCCTGTTCCGGCTGGCGCTCCCAAATACCTGACACGCCTCAATATACCCTTGCGCTGCTTCTGGGCGGCAGCCCGCGCTCAGGCGGCGTTACGGGCAGGAAGAATACAGGAAGCGGTCATCAACTCCGTCACCTTCTGGGATACGGCCCTGCTCGATGCTATACAGAGGGCGAACTGGGTCAGCAGCTTGAACGAGATCGAACGCGAATTGGAGGCCAGACCGGGACATAAGCCCCCCGATGTGCTGCTTGGGCCTCATGAATCCAGGGCACCTCTCACACCGATCCCGGGACGGCCTGGCTGTTATTGGTATCATACGCACCGAGAGCACGTTGATCGCTGGCTTGACGTACTGGACGAACCTATCAGGACAGAGTTAAAGGTGATGCAGCAGGCACTGGACGACCGCCGGCCGGCGATCAGGAACTACCGTAACGCGGCTGTTCACGGCCGGCTTGTGCGGGATGACCGTAGACGTGCGGAGACGGAGTTTAAGGTAGCGGGTGTCTGGTCTAATAATCAACCCCCGCGTTTCTTGTATAACGGTGGCCCGGCCGTGAGAGTGCTGCGCGCCCTCGGTGTGTCCGATCCGCTAAGCATTGTTGAGGGGATGTTTAAAGGTCTTGAGAAGGAGATCTTACTTCCACCCGGCTGAGGCAGCGTATCGAGCTGATCTCCAAAAGGCCTGGCTGAGCTGATCGCTGCCACGCCACTGGCGACTTAGGGAGGCTCCTCCCAGCTTACTGAAGCGACAACGTGCGCCCGGATAGGCCGCGTTGTCGCTTTGCTATTCTGAGTATGCCAGGTGCGATCCTTGACAAAAGGAGTTGGTGAGCTACGTTGGCGGCAGATGAGACCTGCTGGCAAACTCTCTTCGAGTTTGCGCGCGCTTATTATCCATACTCGAGCAACTTTCGTGTCACCCTCTGGTTCACTGGCGAGACTCCAATAGCGCAAGTAGTGAATGGAATTCGCAGGATGGCTGAAGAAAAACGGATGGTAATCGAGTGGGGGTATTACGACAAGAGTCCTCTGCCTTTCGAGGATAAGGATGAACCTTGCGTGTTGGCCAGTGTTTACCATACTGGCGACTCGCAAGAGCGGATCGTCTGCCTTAACGTGCGACTTCCGGGAGTAGCTAGGGAGCCGTGTGAGGCGCTGTGGGGTCATCCCGTCGTCATTGATCTGGATATTGACCTATCGGACCTTGACGAGATATAGCAACTAGAACGATGTACCTGGCGCTTATGTGCGTACCCGGCTCTTATGTGCTCGAATGTCAAGGCTTGATATGCTGGCATTTCCAAGGAGGGTTAAGCATGATAATGGAGCTAAGAAAATCGGGGCTTGTCGCTGTAGTCTTGTGCGCGGTTTCACTCATGGTCATGGGTGTTACCACAAGCGTGGCGGGTGCTGCTGCGGAGATACAGCGCTCGCTCACCGTACCGTCGTCCGCCTTATTCGGGGTGATCACGGCAGGATACGAGACACAGGTGTCGCCTGGCCGCAGCGTCGACATCGCCCCCCAGCTGTACCTGCAGAAGGTGGATGGTCAGTACACCGCGGGCGGAGTGGGGTTCGGGTTCACGTACCGTTTCTACTTTAACGGGCAGTCCATCAGGGGCTGGTATGTTGGTCCCGTGGCGTCACTGGCTTACGTGAGAGCCAGCAGCGCCGATGCATCGGTGAACGGACTTGGCGGTGCAGCGGGTGCAGTCCTGGGGTGGAAGGGTGTGTGGAGCGGCTTCACTCTGGACCTTCGGATCGGCTATGGAGTGACATACAACATGCTAACGGCAAGATCGGGTTCGTTTTCGATCAGCCAGGGAGAACTTGGAACCATCCCGATCGGGGACATAAGCATCGGATATAGCTGGTAGAGTGGAGGAGCGCGGCGTCGACGTTCCAGGACATCCGGCCGGCAGAAAGCCACCTGGCTCACGCTGATTGGGAGTATCGACACTGGATTTGAAGGTATCGGCCCGCCCTGTGGAGCGGGTCGATACCTTATGCTTAATGTTTATATGTAAGCGTCAAACCGTAACCACCTGGCCCGGCGGCCTGCCCTTGGCGATAATCTCCTCCAGAGTTATGCAGGGGAGGTTGTCGTCGGATGACCAATACCGAACAACGAGAAGAGTGGCAGGCACGGGTTACAGCCTTTTTGGCCAGCGGGCAGACTGTGGCGGCGTGGTGTAGAGCCCAAGGAATCAAACCCCATCAGATGTACTATTGGATCAGACGGCTGGCACCCGTACCAGCACGTACAAAGAAAGCGTCACAATGGCTGCCGGTGGTGGTAGACGACCGGGAGCTCCCCCATACCGGCAACGGGTTGCTTGTGCGAGTGGGCTCAGCCGTTATTGAGGTGCAATCGGGGTTCGATCCGGAATTGCTAACAGCCGTTGTGCGGGTGCTGACGGCATTATGCTGACCGATATCGGCCCGGACCGGGTCTATCTGGCGTGCGGCAGCACGGACCTGCGCAAGTCGATCGACGGCTTGGCAGCGTTAGTGCGTGAGGCATTTGCGCTGGACCCATTCTCCTCTTGCCTGTTTGTTTTCTGCAATCGCCGCCGGGACAAGCTCAAGATTCTCCAGTGGGACCACAACGGATTTTGGCTGCATTACCGGCGGCTAGAGCGGGGTCACTTTCAATGGCCGGCAAAGCCCAGTGCTACTCCGCTGGCTATCACTCGTCGCCAGTTGCGCTGGTTACTCGACGGTCTCCCCCTTGAACAGCGGGAGGCTCATCCAGAGGTAACCGCCCGGACGATCATTTGAGATCGAGGCGAAAAAACTTGCTAAGCAAGAGGAGATCGACGTAACAACGGCGAATGAGACTATCATGACACTTTCTTCCGACGCAACCACTGAAGATCTTCGCCACCGATGCGCTGCTTTGGAACAGCAGAACGCTGCATTGTTGCAACAGATTGCTGAGCTGACGGCAAAGCTGCATTGGTTTGAGGAGCAATTTCGTTTAGCGAGGCACCGCCAGTTTGGTGCTTCCAGTGAACGTACCCCGACAGAACAGCAACCATTGATCTTCAACGAAGCCGAGGTCGAAGCAGCCAGCCCAGCTCCGCCGGAACCGACGCTGGAGACGGTCAACTCTTATCGCCGTCGCAAGGCCCGCGGCCATCGTGAAGCCATGCTTCAAGACCTTCCGGTGGAGACCATTGAGTACCGTCTCCCTGAGGCGGAGCAGATCTGCCCGGCTTGCGGTGGCCCATTGCACGAGATGAGTACGGAAGTTAGGCAGGAACTTCAGATCATCCCGGCTCAGGCGAAAGTGATCGAGCATGTTCGCCACATCTATGGCTGCCGGCACTGTGAGCGAGAGGAGGTCACTGCTTCCATCGTCCCTGCGCCGATGCCTGCACCTGTAATTCCGGGAAGTCTGGCTTCTGCCTCGACCGTCGCCTACGTAATGACCCAGAAGTTCGTGGAGGGTTTGCCTCTCTACCGCCAGGAGCAGCAGTTTGAACGGCTCGGGATCGCTCTCTCCCGTCAAACCCTGGCCAACTGGATGCTCATCGCTGCTGACCGGTGGTTGAGCCCGCTCTACGAGCGGATGCACGAACACCTGCTCCGACAAGAGATCCTCCATGCGGATGAGACCACCGTACAGGTGCTCCACGAACCAGGACGAGCGGCACAGACTCAGTCATATTTTTGGCTGTATCGCACGGGACGAGATGGACCACCCATCGTTCTCTTCGAGTATCAGCAGACTCGTGCGGGGGAGCACGCCCGCAAATTCCTGTCGGGCTTTTCGGGTTACCTGCATGTGGACGGTTATTCCGGCTACGACGGGCTGCCCAACGTTACCCTGGTGGGTTGTTGGGCGCATGCACGGCGCAAGTTCGACGAAGCTCTCAAAGCGCTTCCTCCATCTGCCCGCGCCGGCAAACGAGTGGCGGCGCAAGAAGGGTTGGAATTCTGTAACCGCCTGTTTGCGCTCGAGCGAGAGTTGGCCGATGTCACGCCGGCAGAGCGCCAGGCCGCCCGTCTGGAACGCAGCCGGCCGGTGCTAGAGGAGTTTCATACTTGGCTTGAGCGCCAGGCGGCCTGTGCTCTACCGAAAAGCGCCTTTGGGCAGGCGGTCCAGTACTGTCTCAACCAATGGAGCAAACTGACGGCGTTCCTCCAGGACGGCCGGTTGGAACTGGACAACAACCGTAGCGAACGGTCGATCAAGGCGTTCGTCATCGGGCGCAAGAACTGGCTGTTCGCCAACACTCCTCGCGGTGCACGTTCGAGCGCCATCATCTACAGCATCGTGGAGACGGCCAAGGAGAACGGGCTCAATCCCTTCGCCTACCTAACGTATCTGCTCGACCGGCTTCTGAACGTGGACATTGGGAACCCGGCGGCCCTGGACGACCTGCTGCCGTGGTCTGCCAACCTGCCGGCCACCTGCCGGGTGCCTGCATCGCCTACCGCCTGATCCCTTCGCCTGTTGTCTTCATAGGCTCTATGGGCCCCCGCTCACATGGCGGGGGCTTTTCGCCGTCAACGTGGTCACGATTTGACGCTTACGTTTATATACTCTTCGAGGCGACAGGGCGGCCAGGGTTACCTTTCCGCCTCCTGGCGAGGAAGTCGGAACGCCAGCAGCCGGGAAGCCTCACTCAACCAGATCACGCCGTCACTGGTGAAGGCAGCCCGGGGTTTCGGTGAGTCGCCCCTGCCAAGTTCAACAACGGGAAAGAGGTGCTCGGTTTCATAAATCGTATAGCTGCTATCAACTACCCACCTGCCATCCGGCGAGAGGGCGATAAACTCCTGCGTTTCATCGGAAACGGCAGCATGGATACGCTGCAGATTTTCGCTGTCGAGTTTGTAGCGGCCGTAGTATACAACTCCTTTCGCCTTGTCCAGCAGGAGGTAACGGTGATTACCCAGTGACTGGGAAGCTCGCTTTTCAAGACGCATGGGCGTGTACTGGCCGTAGTAGTACTGCCATTTCTCCAGATAACCATTACGGACCGTGTAAATGATCCCAAGCGAGGCGATCCCGACCGCAGGACTCGGGAAGTCTGTATCATCTATCCAGGGGTATTCCTTATTGGTCCGTATGTCGTGTACTACTCCCGCATAACGGTCGCTGTTCTGCTTCTTATATATGTAAGCGATCAGATCCGGCCCGATGGCGGCTATGCTAACAATATCACCATGTTCAACTTGTACCTCTCTCGCTGCCAGGCCATCCGTGTGAACTACGGTCACGACAGGAGCGGTACGGCTGGCAACATAAAGGGTTCGGCCGTCATCGGAGATGGCCATTGGTCCGGAGTCAGCACTTATGGTGGCCATGGAAGTTGTGGGCGGTCGCCGGTTGTAAGCTAAGGCGACCAGGCGGTCGTTCTCCTGATCGGGCTGATCGATTGCCACGTAAGCAGTGGGCTGCTCCGGGTGAGCCATCAGGTTGGTTACGCGATCGGAAGAGTAAACGTAGGCCAGTAGCCGGACGCGGCAGGGCAGCGAGAACGTCCACGTCAGGGTTTCCGGACTGTCACCGGGGAAGAGACCGACAAGGGGTTGTACCAGGGCCGTTCCCTTGGGAACGGAGAGGGGTTGCCGGACGGTTACCCGACCCTCACCCCCTGCGACGGTGACAGAAGATTCGGGGCCGGGGGGCGTGACCAGTTTACCCCGGTCATCGACGAGGAAAAGCCTGATCGTGCCCGTCGGTTGGCTCTTCAAGCGATAATCCACCTCAGCTACGAACGTGCCAGGGTAGTCCTCCGTGAGGTCGCTCTGGGGCCCGGGAGTAAGGGTTGCAAGACTGATGTAATCCGAGTCGGCGCTTTGAGAGGTCAATACAACTTCGGGGGCCCGGACCACTTGGTCGGCGATCACCCCTACCCGTACTCTGGCGGATACCACGTCGGCTGCGGGCCGACCAGGGTTTCCTGCCCGCCACCGGTCCAGGGGTGCCAGCTGCTCGGGTGATGCCCGGGCCATGAGAATCGCCAGGCTGGCCGGCTCTGTTTTCCTCTGGGCTTCAGCCCGAGCTTCGGCCTGTGCTTCGGTCGCTGCTTCGGCCCGCGGCTGGCCCGGTGCTGCGGCCTGCGCCTCAGCTTCGGCCACGGCTTGTGCCCCCGCCTGCGCCGGTGCTTGGGCCTTGGCCTGCGAATTGGCCTGCCCCTCGGCCTGCGGATTAGTCTGCGCCGAGGCCTGGGCTTGCTGCACTGCATCCTGCCTGGGCTGCTCCGGCTGCCCGGTCTGCGGCTCTAATCTGCCGGCGTCTCCACCGTCAGAATCCTGCAGCAAACGCAGCTCACCGTTGACAGTCAGCGCTAGGCTGTTGGCAGCCACCATGCCCTCACACGTTACCTCGACGGTCTGCCAGCCGGCCGGAACGCCTTCGAGCTTGTATTCCCCATCTGCGCCAGTGGCAGTCTCAAGGGTGGTCCCTTTTACGTGCACTCGCGCTCCGGCCACGCCCCGACCGTCGGGTGTGATCACCAAACCGACTACTGTTCCCTTCTGTTGCTGCCCGAGAGCCTCAGATGTGCCCGCCGGTCCGGCATTCGCAGCACACGCCGGCGGCCCGACAGACACGACAGATAAGAGAGCGAAGCTGGCCGCAGGCAGGCTGGTGACGAGGCAGAGGATGGCTGAGAGCGCGGCTCTAACTCCACATAACTTGACTCGCATACCACGCACGGACTCCGCCCCCTTCTTGGCGAGTGTGCGCCAGGCGTACCAGCACAACTCGTACTTCATCCCGCCGGGGGCAATTCCTTCCCGCGCCTTGCACTGGGCGAGTTTACGCTCGCATTTTGGGATCGCACCGGCGGCCGGAGAGCCGCACTGCCGGGGTCCTGCCGCCGTATAATGGAGCGGGGCGTATGGAGCTGGGTGTGGACACAATGGGTGAGATGCTGGCGTTCCTGGCGTTGGCCGCCTTCTTCGCTGGCCTGGTCGACTCGATGGCGGGTGGCGGAGGCCTTATCACCCTACCGGCTCTGCTGGCGGCCGGGGTGCCGCCCCATCTCGCATTAGGTACGAACAAAGTGCAAAGCTGCCTGGGAACGACGTTCAGTACGGTTCGTTACATTCGACACCGACAGGTGCACGTGCCGATTGCTCTGACAGCGTCAGCCTTTTCCCTGATAGGTTCGTATGCCGGCTCTACTGTGGCTTTGGTCCTGCCGTCCGAGAGAATAGCGGCTCTGCTGCCTCCTCTTATTGTAGTAGTAGCGGTGGTGACCTTCGCCCGGCGTGAGTTTGGAGTTCATGACAGCTTTGAGGTGGCACGAGTTCGTCACTACCTGCTTGCGGCTGCGGTTGGTCTGGTTATAGGCTTTTATGACGGGTTCTTTGGCCCGGGGACGGGGACGTTCCTGGCTTTTGCCTTCGTCTTGCTATTTGGTTTCGGTTTTGCCAGGGCAAACGGCAACGCAAAGCTTGTCAACCTGGCAAGTAACGCTGCCGCAGTGATCGCTTTCGGCCTCTCATCCCAGGTGAACTGGCCCGTAGCCCTTATCATGAGCATCGCCAACATCGCAGGTAATTGGCTGGGCGCTGGCCTGGCCATTGGGGGCGGTGCCAAGATCATCAAACCGGTCTTCGGTCTGGTCCTCGCCTTGCTTCTCTTCCGTCTTCTACTGTGGCCCTGACCTTCTGGAGAAGCTAAACCTGCAGGTGGCAGATGGGGAGCGGTGAAAATGATCATCAGCGCTAGTCGACGCACGGACATCCCCAGGTTCTACAGCGAGTGGTTCATGAACCGCATTCGGGCCGGTTTCTGCACCTACCCGAATCCGTTCAACCGCAAACAGGTGGTGCAAGTCTCGTTGAAGCCAGAAGATGTGGATGTTATTGTTTTCTGGACCAAGAATCCCCGTCCGCTGATGCAGCATCTGAAGGAGCTGGATGAACGGGGGTACCGTTACTACTTTCAGTTTACCGTGAATGGATATCCCCGGGAGATAGAGCCTCGTGTTCCCTCGCTGGAGGATAGCCTTGAGACGTTTAAGGAACTGTCCCAAAGGCTTACGCCGCAGCGGGTCATCTGGCGCTATGATCCCATCATCTGGGCTGCCGACTTCAATGAGGAGTACCACGCGCAGAGATTCTCCCAGATCGCTGCCGCCCTGCAGGGGTACACGGAGCGGGTGGTGATCAGCCTCGTTGATGATTACCGGGAGGCGGGCAGGCGCATGGCCTCGCTACAGGGTCTGAGGCCGTGCACGCCCGAAGACGTGGGCGTGGCCTCTCTTCTGCGCCGGATGGCCGAGATCGCCCGATCGGCGGAAATGGAGATAGTAGCTTGTGCAGAGCCCTACGATCTTCGACCGTTTGGAATACGGCCGGGCAAGTGCATTGATGACGAGTTGATCTACCGATTGTTTGGTATCCGCGTGGGTGCGAAAAAAGATACCGGGCAGCGCCCAGCCTGTGGCTGCGTGCTGAGCCGCGATATCGGCGTATACGGAACTTGCCGCCACGGGTGCATCTACTGCTATGCCTCCGGGCTTCCGGCGACAAAGCTAGAACCTCACGACCCCACCTCACCTTCGCTGGTGGGACACTATGAAGTGGATCAGACTTCTGACTGACGCGGCGACGCCCGGGAAGGGGCTGGAGTAGAACCAGGAACATAAGCAAGAGCAGAAGCAGAAGCAGGAGCAGCTGCCCCTGTTGCCGGGCTTGCCCGGCTTGCGTGGCGATTCATCGGCTGCCACTAGAGCACATTTTGCCATAGGGTTACGTAGGTGGTATACTCTCCGAGGCGGGGGTGGACGCCTGGTCGTACCCGCCGAATACCGGAAGGCTTTGGGACTGAGGGTCGGTGACGAGGTCATTATCCGATTGGAGGGAGAGGAGCTGCGGATGTTCGCTGCGTCACGGGCGGTTCGGTACGCGCAGGAAATAGTGCGCCGCTATGTTGCTACCAATCGATCCTTGACCAGCGAACTGATCGCTGAGCGACGAGGGGAGGCCGGTCGTGAGTAAGTGGATTCTTGACGCGTCAGCAGTGCTAGCTTTTCAGGCGAGACAAGAACGTTGATACCTCTATCTTCCAGATCCTGGAGCTCGATTTGGCCAAAGTAGCCTGCGTCAGCGAGAACGGTATCGGGAGTTTGGCCGCCAAGCTGCTGTGTCATTTCTACCATTGGCGTCAGAAGACCTTTGGCGTTGGCCTGATTGGTCACCATCGCAGCTACAATGATCTAGTAGTCTCCATTCACATCTAACTGTCCGTTATATGCCTGGACGAGTTTGGAAGGGCTGTCACCCTGCCGGTCGGGGTCGAACCTCATCCTCTTGCCGGTCGATAGCGTCCGGTTTGGCCATCAGCTATCTAATCTCGGCTTCAGGTTCTCCAGCTCGTGCTTCAACCGCGCGTACCTCATCGCCTTGTACTTGGAAGCACTTGCCTTCAGCCTGGTACTGTCAATGCTTACATGGCGTAAGGTTACGATGCTGGCTTTGTGTGTTACTTGTACCAACTGGGCGAAGAGGTGAATCATTTCCTCTCGGTGACGCTGGCGGAAGTTGTCGATCGTACGAAAATCCGGTCGCGTGTTGGCGGAGAGATACCGGAAGGCCACGTCGTCGTACAGACGGCGGGCAATCTGCGGGGAGGAAAAAGTCCCGGTCGCCAGGGCATAGAAGAGAACCTTCACCGCTGTCCGGGGATTGTAGGGTAGCTGCCCCCGGAGCCCCTTATTCACTTCATGCCACCGGGTGATCGGGGGTCAGATCAATCTCGTCCACCAAATCGTTGACAAAGCGGGCGAGGTGACCTTCCGGCAGCCAATCCCCCAGGGATGGAGGCAACAGCATTGCCCTACTGCTCAGTGCCTGCCTGCCACAAACGAGCGTAAGCACCACCCCGCGCCAGCAGCTCTGCATGAGTTCCCTCTTCCACAATCTGCCCGCCGTCCATGACCAGGATACGGTCGGCATTGGTCACCGTGTTTAGTCGGTGCGCGATACCTGGCATAAGGTCGGCTCTCACTCAGCAGCCGCAACAACAGTGCGCATGAACGACATGACACAGTGGCCCCTCCTCTTGGTGAGATCGCTGCCTTGGGCCAAGGGCGGTACCCACTTGAGTTGCTGCCGAAGCCAGCGGCTTGCCCGTGCCTTGCCCTCGGGACGAACTCCTGTACTCTGGTAGAAAGCGCTCGACTTGCCTCTGCCGGCATTGGCCGCTGGCGTTGCCCGCCTCCAGAGCCACTAGGAGTAGGCGCACCAGGATCTGTGCCACATTGATACGGCCATTGATAAATGTAATACGTTTGGCCCTGGGAATTCAATATGTTAATCGCGGCATTTATGTTGTTAAGAACGGTGTACCCGTGGCCTTGCAGGGTCTGCAGGATGTTACGAGTGTGTTCGCGTTCGTGCTCGAGGGCGCCGCGCGGAGCCTTGCGAACTGTCGACTTTTCTGTCGTGATCTCGCAGAACCAGATCGGGACTACCACCCGGTTGAGACGCTCGGCATCCAGCTTCCGGAGAAAGCGCTCGCCCTCGTGGCCAGGTTGAGGAGCACCTAATCTAACCGCCACCTCGTTCGTGTTGCTTTTTCAGTTCAGCCCGCGGTCCAAGCGGCATGGCGTGTACCTCCTCACGCTTTCTGTCGGCAACGACGAAAGCGTAGCTACGGTGGTCGACGTGGGAGCAGGTCGCGATCGATGGATGCAGTGCGGGCCGGGGTGAGACCGTCATTCTTGGAGCCCTAAGGCTACGCGGACATCAAAGTGATAGCCACAACTCGAACAACTCGTGTAAATAAGAAGGAAAATCCAGCGTGACATAGAAGACTATAGTATTAGACTAAAAAACCCGATGGTGCCTCGCGTTCGGGACCCCACGGAGGAGGTGCTGCCGTGAGCGCCTGAACGCACCACCACGAAACGCGAGCATGCACATCAGCGCAAGTATTTGTACAGGAAAGGTCGTCGAAGGACAACCGTTGAGGACGCGACGCCTAAGCCACGGCCAAATGAAAAGGAGGTAGGTCTAATGGCAAGAACTATCATTATTTCAGATCTTCATATCGACAAATGGCATGATCGTAGCCGCGAGGAAGCTTTTTCTCACTTCTTGTCTTACGTGAAGGCGAACGCTAATAGGCTCATAATCAACGGAGACATTTTGGACTTTCCTCCAATAGATGGCGAAGAGTTGTCGAGCAGGGATAAGAGAATTTTGGGTGAACTTCTTACGCTTCCGATTTTTGGAGTGGAGGTCGTTTACATACCTGGAAACCACGACATCGCGCTGCGCGGCCTGCCTTTTTCGCTTCAAAGAATACGACTTGTCTATCCGAGGTTCGTGTTTCAAGCAGGCCCAAAGAAGGTTTACGTTGAACATGGTCACTACTATGATCCTCTTTTTAATGGTATGTATGACATACTGGATGGGCTCAAGAAAATGACAGGCTACGATTTGGGCAAGATAGCAGTTGACTGGTGGAAGGCCACAACGAGGTTCCTCCAACGGGCCAAGCGAGAAGGCAAAACTAATGAAGTGGGCGTTTCTGATAGTGTCTTATTTGCGAGATGGGAAGCCCAGGCTGAACAGCTACACAGCAAAGATGGGTACGACTACGTGGTTTTTGGTCATACGCATCATCCTCAGTCTCCATCCTCCTCTGAGAGCTATTATATAAACACCGGGGACTGGGTTGATCACTCGACCGTAACTGAGTTTGACGAGCAGGGTTGTGTGCGTCAGTTCGATTGGCTTGCCGAAGGTATGAGGCAAGCTGCACCTGCAAGGTGACTGTGGACACGGCGGGCAACTACCGCAGCCGCGATGGGGTGCCGGACACACTCTACCGTCGTGTCGGCAGCAAGCTTCCTTAACTGTTCGCCGCAGGGGCGACAGCGGCACAAGTGCAGCAGGAGTTTGGAAGTTCATCCTATGTCCTCGAGAGCCTGCCCTTCGCCCTCTTTTGTTTTCTGCAAAGCCCTGGAGATTTCCGGCGAACCCTGCTGGATGCCGTGAACATCCGCGAAGACTCGGACACTACCGGGGCTATGGCCTGTACCCTGAGCGGGGCCTACAACGGAGCGAGCGGGATTCCGGCCGCGTATTTCGAAAGACTGGAATACCGTTTCTGGCTTGAGGGCCTTGCCGCCGGATTCGTGGGGCGGTGGGAGGAGACCCGCTGTTGATGCAGCACCTGCCGGAACCGGCTCAAAGAAGCGAAGCGGGAGGTGGTGGAATGGTAGCCTGATGCGCGACCGTCAGGGACAACCCCAGTTTCAGCGGCCAGCGCGACACCAAGCGCGGGGCCCTTCACTGGCCCTGATGAGAGCTTGATCCCCCGTCCCCAAAGGACTACTGGTAGGACTTCTTCAAAAACGAAGTCGCACAAGACGCTGAGAGCTTTCCTTGCAATACCCGCCGAAACCCTCTGGCGGTGTGTCGCCACGGAATTTCATCAAGCGAAAACTTCTTAATCAATTATCGATTCGGCTGCGAAGGACATCCATCCTGGTGGCGACGACCCTGCGGTCGGGACGGTATTGACGGGCGGGCGACTCCAGGGTATAGTTAGCTACACTAAATGTTAGGGAGACTATATGACCATGCAGCAGCAGGACCGGACCTCTGACGAGCGTGAACTGGCGGCTACTCCCGAGACCTGTGCACGGCAGATCATGGAGCTGGTGCCACCGCTGATGCGGTTGATCCGGACCGAGATGCGCCAGCAGGTGAGCGGGCAGCTCTCAGTGCCGCAGTTGCGTGTGCTGGCGTATCTCGGACGCAACCCGGGAGCTTGCCTGGCGGATGTGGCCGGGCATCTTGGCGTTACCAATCCCACGGCTTCCGCTATGGTGGATCGCCTGGTACGCCGGGGACTGGTGGAGCGCGCCCAGCATTCGGAAGAGCGGCGGCGGGCGGTGTTGCGGCTGACGGCCGATGGTGTGGCGCTGCTCGAGCGGGCGCGTGGTCTTACCCGCGACAAGCTGGCGCAGGCGCTGGCCACGCTTTCCCAGCGTGAACTGCGCTGCCTGAATGAAGGTCTGGCCGTGTTGCGGCGTGCTTTTGCGCTGCAGGGGGAGCAGGTGATGGTGGATGAGCGAGAAGGATGATGTACTTGCGCGCCGGGACCCGCCCGCAGGTACCTGGGCAGGTACAGGCGCAGGTGCAGCGGCTGGTGCAGGCGCAAGTGCAGGCGGAAGGACAGGTGCGAGCGGGCCGATGAACGGTGGCAGAAGTACGGTGGCAGAGTCGCAGGCGCAGTCACAGGCACAGCCGCAGGCACAGGCGCAGGCGGAGGCTACGCCGCCGGCTGAGGCTGCGCCACCGGCTATCGAGACTTTTGGGCTGACGCGGCGCTTTGGCTCGCTCGTGGCGGTAGACAACCTGACGCTGTCCGTCCGGGCCGGTTCTATCTTCGGACTGCTCGGCCCGAATGGGGCTGGCAAGAGCACCACGATCAAAATGCTCACCACCTTGCTGCCGCCAAGCGAGGGCAGCGCGCGGGTGGCCGGGTGTGATGTGGTGCGGGAGGCGCGAGAAGTGCGCCGGCGGATCGGGTATGTTCCGCAACTCTTGTCGGCCGACGGGGCCCTTACCGGCTACGAGAATCTCCTGATCTTTGCCAAGCTCTACGGCGTGCCGCGGGCGGAGCGGGAAGAGCGGATCTGGCAGGCTCTCGAGCTGATGGGATTGAAAGAGGCCGCCCATATGCTCGTGCGCCAATACTCGGGGGGAATGATTCGTCGTCTCGAGATTGCCCAGGCAGTGCTCCATCGGCCGTCTGTGCTCTTCATGGATGAACCGACCGTGGGTCTTGATCCGGTAGCGCGGCGGGCCGTCTGGGAACATGTACGGGAACTGCGTCGCCGCTCCGGCGTCACCGTTCTCATTACAACCCATTACATGGAAGAAGCCGATGAACTCTGTGATGAAGTGGCTATCGTTCACCTGGGGCGGGTGGCCGCCGTGGGGACACCGACTGCACTCAAAGCCGCCGTTGGCCCTGAGGCAAGCCTCGACGATGTCTTTGTTCACTATACCGGAAGCTCGATCGAGACGGGAGGGTCGTTCCGTGATGCACTGCGGACGCGACGGACAGTGCGGCGTTTGGGTTAAAACCGGCGGGGGAGCGGCCGTCGCCGTCCTCGAGTTTGTCAAGCAGGTGCTGGCCGTTGCCGAGGCCGAGGCTCGCAAGCTTCGGCACGACCCCATGGAGCTTTTTACCCGGGCGGTGCAGCCTACCCTCTGGCTTGTGGTCTTTGGCCAGGTGATGAGCCGCGTGCGCGCTATCCCCACGGGCGAGATGAGCTACCTCGACTTTATGGCTCCGGGCATTCTCGCTCAGAGCGTGATCTTCATTGCCATTTTCTATGGCATTTCCCTGATCTGGGAACGAGACCTCGGAGTTTTGCATAAATACCTGGTCAGTCCCGCCTACCGCGGTGCATTGGTTTGTGGCAAGGCCGTGTCAGCTGGCCTGCGTGCGCTCACCCAGGCCTTTATCGTCTATCTTCTGTCGCTTGCCCTGGGCGTGCACCTGAAACTGACGCTGCTGGCCATAGTTGGCGTGCTGTTCGCAATCTTTTTGGGAGCGGCTATCTTCTCGACGTTTTCCCTGGTGGTTGCGTGCCTTGTAAAGACGAGAGAACGGTTCATGGGCATCGGCCAGGTGCTGACGATGCCGCTCTTCTTTGCGAGCAACGCCATCTATCCGCTCTCCCTCATGCCGCAATGGCTGAGGTTCATCTCGCACATCAATCCGCTCACCTACCAGGTAGACGCGCTGCGCGCGCTCATGGTGGAAGGTGGCCGGGCTGCCGTGGGCCTTGGTATCGACTTTGCGGTGCAAGCTTTGGTGTTGCTGATACTTCTCCGGATTGCCGCCCGGCTCTACCCGAACGCCGTCAATTGAAAGTGAAAGAGTAAGAAAAGTTGGTAGCTGCGAGCTGCGAGGACGGAAGGGCAGAGAAGGGCAGAAAAGCCGCCGTCTTCGCAGCTACTCTTACTCTTAGTCTTGCTCTTTACTCTCGTAATCCCTTGATGAACCGATAGCTCTCGTCATAAAGCGCCCGTATATCCGGGTCAGAACTCGCCATCGCCTTGGCCAGGCTATCTACCGACTGGTAGTACGAGAGAACGGCCCCGGTCATATAGCCCAGCTTGCGCCCGGCCTCGAGGTAGGCCAGGTATTTGGCCCGCTCGGCCGGATCTGTGAGAGTCCAGTGCAGTTCGATCTCGAGGCCCATGCCATAGCGCTGGGCCAATTGCGCGGCCATGGCCAGTCGGGCCTCTGCCTGTTCGGGCGGAATGGGGGCGAAGGAGAGGTTGGGCTGCATCATGGCCACGTCAAAGCCCAGCCGGTCCCACTCTGTGAAGCCCCGCGCCTGATAGTAGGGGATCCAGAAGAACCGGTAGCCGAGAGCGTGGATGTAAGCAGCGGTATTCTGGACTATAGCCCGGTCATACGGCTCGACGGTCTCGCGGAACCAGTACAAGCCGATCAGCTCGAGGTGCGGGAATCCGGCAGCCCGCCAGCGGGCGAGCACCTCGTCTATGTACCAGCGTAGCGCCCGTTCCCGGGCTGCTTGCCCGTGGATTGGGTCGGCAAAGTTCAGGGGCTCGCTGTCACCCGGAAGCGTGCCGAAATTGCTTGCACGGGGACTGGGGAACGGGACGGCGATGATCACTTTGACCCGCTCCGGATGACGGAGAGCCGCCGCAGCCCCTGGTTCGGCCTCGGCCTCTCGCAAAACGAGGCTGTCAAGCCTCTGCCAGGCCAGCGCCACGGCCCGATCGGCCGCGGCCAGCTGGAAGTTGGGGCGGAAGAGCTCGTCGAGGTATCCCTGCCAGTCAGTGAGGAGCGAAGGCTTGTCGACGGTGCCGTAATCCCGTCCGGTGGAAAGCTTGCCGATCGGCAAGAAGAGAAGAGTGTCGAACATTGTATCCCGGATTTGCCAACATCGATCAATGTAGGCTACGTAAGGTAGAAAGTGTGCCAGGTCGAGGTTGCTGGGCCTGGCCGGATCACCGCTTGAGTAGATGAGCGCGATGTGTCGGGCACCGGCAGCTTGCGGAGCGCCTGGCGGCAGCCAGCCACGCTCGGGCGGTGGGGCCAGCAACCCCCGACGTTGTTGCACTATAAGATCGAGTTCGGTCGGGGATTGATCCTCCTGACTGCTGTGGCCGGCTTCCTCCGTCCGGCCTGATTGCTGTGACTCTGCGGTTTCGCTCTCTGGCATCCCCCAGACCTGGACCTCGTCGATGAAGATCCAGACCCCGGTGGGCACCTTCAGTTGCACAAAGCGAGCCCGGGGCCGAGCGGGCAACTCCACCGTCATCGTTTGCGTCAGCAATCCGGGTTGGTTGAGCGGTATATCTGAGGGAACGGTGACCGGGGCCGACCAGTGGCAACCGTCGGGGGAGGTTACAACGCTAATCTGCTCCGGGAACCAGATGCCGGCCGGGCTATATTGCAGGAAGTTGGCAGCAACGTAATGCACCGTAACCGGTCGCCCCAAGTCAATGGTAACAATGCGGGACTCCTGGTTCTGCCACCCCTGCCAGGCCGGGTGGGAGAAGTTTGAACCCTGGGGGGCGAACACGCCATCGGTTAGCTCCTTGCCCCCGGTGTCGGGATAGTTGCGGCTCTCCGCCTCCTGCCAGACGGGGTCGGGGGCGGTTGCCACTACCCGGTAGGGGCGGTGCAGAGCAACGTTGACAAGCCGGTTGGAGTTTTGGTCAACACTGGTGGTTCGGGCTGCTGCCGGCGGTGCTATCGTGATGGTGATGGTAATGGTGACGAGAGTCAAGCCCAGCACGAGCAGCGCCGCACACCCGGTAGTTCCCGGAATCAGGCTCGTAAGGTTCACACGCAGTCCTCCCTGGAGTTTTTAAGAGACTTGAGATTCAGGTTCTAGTTCTCCTGCCAGACAATCTCAATGGTCGGTCGCAGCAAGCCTGCCGGTATATCCACCTCAAGCCAGTTCTCTGCCCAGCTCCAGGTGAGAAGATTTCCTTCCAGCGGTCGCTTGCTCGCCGCTGAATCGGTCGCCCTTTCGCCCGTACTTATGCTTATCGTGCTTATAACCTCTACCCTCAATGGTCGCCGGTCACAATAGGCGAGGAAGCGACCACCTTCGTACAGGGTGATCCTGCCCCGCAGGCAGCCCCCAGGACGCCCCTGCAGCGCATCCTGAATCGGCTCAATGCGCTCGAGCTCGCAATCCAACACCGCTCGGGGCGAGATGATCTTGTTCACCAACCCGATGGGCGCAAAGGCAAGGGAGATAGGAGCAGTTAGGCGCTGTACGGGTACGAAGCTATACACCCGCGCTTCCCAGGGCTTCAGTACCACCTCTAACTTTTCCTCAGGTGATACCAGCAACCGCTGGCCGGTGTAGTATTCATGGAGCGCAAACAGGGGCGTTCCCGCTTCCGCTCCGTTTGCCTGCCCCGCCGGCACACCCAAACCTTCCACGTCGGCTACGGAAGCCGTTGTCTGCACTGAACTCTCTCCGTCGCCCGCCCAAAACATCCCCAATATACCGCTATTGCCGACGCGGTTAAAGGCTTTCAGCGCAGTCGGTTGGCTAAAGAGGGTATCCCGGGTCGGGCGCGCCGGCTCGTCACACCGGAGGACTCGTCCATCACTAAAAATCAACGGCCAAAGGAGCTCGGGATCGGTTTTTCCCAGGGGATCGCTAACATAGACCGGGCCGCCGCTTATCGCCCGCAACGCCTGGTGATACCGGGCTTGGGGGTGGTTGGTCCACCACATATCCCAGTCGGGCCAGGCGAGCTCACCCAGCCAGAGGGAATTGTAAATATTTTGCAGCGCATGTTCTCGCGCGCTACCCTCCCGGTTGGGGAAGAAGTCATCGCTGGAACGGGCCACATTCGAGGCGTTCCAGAACCAGACGAGGTCGCAGCTCATGGCCATACAGTTGAGCAGTCGCCCGTCGAAGTGGAGACCGGCTGAGGCCTGCAGGCCGTACTGCCAGGCGGCGGCGGCCCGGGCGATGGGGGACGATTCCCGGGCGTGGCGGTAGACCGCGCCCTGGGTTGTCCACCTTGATGAAATCGACGCCCTGCTGTTGCAGCCGGCTGTGCCAGGCATGATAAAAGCCAAAAGCTGCTTCGGGGGTGAACCCTGGGACGGTAGTGCCGGCTGATGTCAGCAGCAAGTTTCCGGCAACTGTTGCCATTTCCGGCGCGGCGGGATCAACACCCCGCCAGTAACCGGTAAGAGCGTGCCAGACGCCGACCCAACCGAAGCCCAGTTCGGCTTTTAGCTCCCGTATGACGGAGGCGAGGCCGGCGGGGAACTTTTCCTTATCACTGCCAAATCCGGCTAGCAACCTGTTTTGAACTGGCGACCAGCCGTCATCGATCAGCACCCACCTCACCGGAAGCTGCAGGGAGCGAAGCTCACGCGCCTTCTCCAGCAGGCCGGCGGCATTCACCTGTTGATAGAAGGCATCCCAGCTGCACCAGCCGAGATATTCGAAGACGTCCGGGAAACGTTTGTCGCGGCGGCCACGGGCGACGTACGCGGGAGCGCGATATGCGGGAGCATTGCCGACCGTTTCGGCCGCCAGCTCGTTCAGGTTAATAGCTTGGAGAGCCCGGCGATACACGGCCTCAACCAGGGAGTAGGGATCGGGACCGGTTCCCAGTACAAAAATGAGGCCCGCAAACGAACTCAGACCAGATTTCTCCGTGGCCACCAGGATGTCCAGATCAGCAGCGGTAAAGTCAACTGTTGCCGACTGAGTCGGACTGACGGCGTGAGCGGCGCTGGCAGCAGCATCGGTTTGCAGACGGGTGCTGGCTGCCGCGCCCTGGAGAGTGGCGCGCAGGTCACCGTTCACCAGCGGTACAAGGCAGCAGAAGAGTCCATCTGTACGTTCCCAAAGAAGGAACTGGGTGCGGGCGGGAACGTCAGCCATCTGCCGTGGGAAAGCTGGGCGGGTCCACCAGTCGGAGAAGAGGTAGCTCGCGTGGATTCGGCGTGCTTCGGGAATCCGCAGGCGGAGGAGGGCTGTCTCTCGTCCGTCGAAGCCGCCCCGGCTCGCGACGACCTCAAAGGTCGTCCCGCCGGTGAGCCGGGCGACCCAGGTGGTGAGGCCGGTTGTTCCGGCGAGATGCGGTCGCTCTTCACGGGCACGTACAGTCAGAGAAAGTTCTGTGGCGGGACGGACAGGTGGCTGCTGAGCTTCTTCGGGCTGATCTACAAGGGGACGTCCCTCTGCATCATAGCTCAGTGACGCAACTATTGTTTCCGCGGGCTCAGAATCAGAAGGGGTTGGCAACGTCACCCTCAAGCTAGCAAAGCTGCTGGCAGCCGCTCCCCGGCCGCCGATACCGGCGCTGGCCGCCAGGATGCGGGCAACGGCAGTCCCGTTCTTGCGAGTTAGTACCAGTTCTCTACCTTGTGTTTGTTGCATGCGCGGCTGGATGCTCCTTTCAACTCGATAAGCACAAAGTTTTGCACGAGCTATAAGAAACCCTGCCGGGGCGAGGAGTGTGCTGCAGGTTAGTACCGGCAGCGATCAGCGGCCCGGTTGGCAGGTCTGCCGGGAAGAAGGCTTAAGAAGAAGTAAGTAAATGGTGAGGCAGGAAAATAAACGGGAGGCGAGAAAAGTAAAAACAGTTAACTAACTAGAGGGGATGTCGGACGTGATAAGACCGAATGTCGGACATGAGGATCTCTGCCCCGCTTCCCGATCTCAGCCCGGTTGCCTGCGTTGGCAATTTCTGCTTCTCTCGTTGCTGTTGGGCCCTTTCGTACTTGTTTTCGGTTCACTTGCAAATGTTCAACCGGTGATGGCAGCACAAAGCCAGGTCAAGAAGTTGGTTATTTTTACCGGTGCAGCTGAGCCGACACAACTACCGGAACAGGAAAAAATCCGGCAAGAGTTTGAGAAGAAACATCCCGATGTAAAGGTTGAGTATGTCCCGGTTGTTTGGCCCTGGGTGCCCAAGTTCAACACCATGTTAGCCGCCGGCGCCCCACCCGACGCGGTTGTTCCCGGTTTGACTTTGGACTATCTGGATCAGGGGGTATGGCTTGATCTCGATCCGTACATTGCGCGAGATCGGGTCGATACCAGCAAGTATTTTGAAGCAGTTTGGAAGGAAACTTCCTGGAAGGGCATACGTTACGGCATGCCGGTCGGCATCTATACTGATGCTGTTTTCTACAACAAGGATTTGCTGGAGCAAGCCGGCCTGCCCGATCCACCGCACTCTTATGATGATCCCAGCTGGACGTGGGATAAGTATATCAGCTACGCCAAGAAGATTACGAAGGACATCAACGGCGACGGAACACCGGAGATCTGGGGAATAGATGGAGTGGGTAACACCCTGGTCTTTTTGCGGTCGTTCGGGGCCGAGCAGTTCACCCCCGACTTGAAGACCGCGCTTTTCGACACCCCCCAAATGAGGGCCGGCTTCGAGTATTTGCAAAGCGTTTTCCGGAGCCGCGTGACGCCGACCTACCAGGAGCGGGTGGCCCAGGGGCTAGGCGGGGTGGGGTTCCCCACCGGCAAAGTCGGTATGCTGATCGATTTTACCAGCCGCTATCGCAACCTGCTGAACGTACCTAATCTGAATTGGGATCTGGCTGCCAAGCCGCGCGGGCCGGCCGGTCCGAAGGTGCTGCTCTATTCGGACACGATCAACATCGTGGCCAGCTCCCCCAATAAGGAATTGGCCTGGGAGTGGGTCAAGTTTATCTCGCAGCCCGACGTGCTTACGAGGCTGGCCATATACGGCTTGCGGGCGATTCCGCCCACGGCTGAGGGGGCCGTACAATGGGCCAAGGAGATGGCCGCGATAAAGCGTGATGTGGACTGGATGGTCTTCATCAAGGGACTCCCATATGCCGCCGCACCTGAGCCCTGGCATCCGGCGTACCAGGAGATCTCCACTCTCCGGAAGAGTGTCGAGGACGACATTAAAGCTATGAAAGTAGATGTAACCACGGCTTTGAAGTCTCTCAACGAGAAAGTGCAGCAGCTGCTCGACGACTATTGGGCGAAGCAGCGGAAGTAGAGAGTAGGTAATGGGTAAGAGGTCAACGCGAGGTGCGGGGACTGCGGCCGGGCCGACAGTTCCCGCACATCGCACCTGGCACCTGCACAATGCGATTGCCAGCTTTTAACAGCCGCTATTGCATGAGCCGTGGCCAAGAGCGCCGGCATCCCTGTACGAGCGGAGCGGCTGTATGGCCCGGGGCAGGGTGCCCGTGAGATAGGCGAGGAGTACGCCGTAGTTGACGACCGGCACTCCCGCCTGCCGGAGCAGCTGCAGCCGACTTTGCATCTCCCGCCGGTTGAGCATGCAGCCGCCGCAGTGGATCACGAGTCGGTAAGTTTGCAGTTCAGCGGGGAAATCGTACCCTGTGAACCACGTCCACTCGAGTTTCCCCCCAACCCGTGCTTCCAATAGGCGGGGGATCTTGACCCGGCCGATATCCACCTCGGTGGACGGGCTGTGGGTGCAGGCCTCGGCGACCAGGACTCGGTCGCCGGGCTGCAGGCGGGCTACAGCATCGACGCCGGCGAGGAGCTGCTCGAGGTCACCTTTGTACCGGGCAAAGAGGATGGAGAAGGAAGTGAGCGGCACGTCGGCCGGCAGCACCCTTGCCACCTGGGCGAAGGCCTGGGAGTCGGTGATGACCAGGGAGGGTGGACGGCGCAAGCGCTCGAGGGCGATGGCCAGTTCCGTTTCGCGTACGACCAGGGTTACGACGCCATGGTCGAGCAGAGCTCGCAGCACCTGCTGTTGGGGAAGGATCAGCCGTCCGGCCGGCGCCTCGCTGTCGATGGGGGTGACCAGGATAACTGTGTCCCCGGGAGCGACGAGGTCCTCGACGAGCGGCACCGACGGTACCGACCCGGCCAGACGGCCTTCATGGGCGGCCGCGATGATCAGCTGTTTGAGCTGCTCAATGCCCTGGCCCGTGCGGGCGCTGACGGCGATGTGGCGCAGCGGCGTTGAACGGTGGGAGCTGCCGTGCTCTCCCGCTTGCAGAAATGCGGTGGCCGCGGCCAGGACCTGGGCAAGCTCCGGTGTGGCAGCCCAGGTGGTCTTGTCCTTGCCCTGGCCGTTGCCGTTGGCCTCTTCCCGTGGCTGCGAGGCGATCTGGGCGGATTCCAGCTGGTCGATCTTGTTCCAAACCACCAGTACCGGGGCGTTCGGATGGCGGCGGCGGAACTCGGTCAGGATAGCTAACTCCTTGTCAAGGTGCTGCCCGGCCGCCGTGCCCTCTAGTTGCAGGGCCAAAGCTGCGTCAACGACCAGAAGTGCCATGTCCAGACGCCGCAGTACCTTGCGGGTCTTCTCCACCCGCAGCGAACCGACCTCGCCTTCGTCGTCGAGCCCGGCGGTATCTACGAAGACCACCGGCCCAAGCGGCTGCAGCTCCATGGCCTTGAAGACAGGGTCAGTGGTAGTCCCGGGGGTTGCAGAGACCACGGCGACGTTCTGCCCGGCCAGGGCGTTGAGCAAGCTCGACTTGCCGGCATTCCGACGTCCGAGAAGGCCGATGTGTAGCCTTTCCGACCGTGGCACATCCGACCGGAATGCGGCTGGCCCGCGAGAAACGACGGGAGTGCTAGTCGCGACCGATTGCCCGCGGTCAGCGTGGCTATTAGAAGTAGAGATCTCTTTCACCTTGCTCAAGCCTCCGCAGTCTGCGCCTGGTCTCCTCTCTGACCCGCTCCTTGCCGATCTCTTGCAGGTGGGCGGCGATGACCTGCTCGCCCAGTTCACGGGTGGCGGGTGAGGCGTAGTCCAGCAAGTACTCCTTGAACGTCAGAATGGCGTTGGGCTGGCAGATGTTCTGGATGTGCCCCGTCTTTGCCAGCCGCATAAATCGGTCGCCGGTACGCCCCCGCCGGTAGCAGGCCGTGCAGAAGCTGGGCAGAAAGCCAGCCTGGCAGAGGCTGCGGATCATCTCATCCGGGCTGCGCCGGTCCTCCACCGCAAATTGGGGCGACTCGTCGTTCTGATTCGCCGTGACCCCGTTCCTGGAGGTAGCAGGCATTCCGTATTCATGCCGGTACCCGCCTACGCCCGTGCACGAACCGGCGCTCAGTTGCGAAATGCCTAGCGCCAGCACCTCGTCACGGAAGCCGGGCCGTTCACGGGTGGAGAGGATCATGCCGGTGTAGGGGACGGCGAGCCGCAGCACCGCCACCACCTTCTTGAACTGCTCGTCGCTGACCAGGTAGGGGAAGTTCTCCAGTGTGACCCCCCTTGCCGGGCGCAGCCGGGGAACGGAGATAGTATGCGGCCCTACCCCAAACCGCTCTTCAAGGTGCTGCGCGTGCAGCAGCAGCGCCAGGACTTCGAACCGGTAGTCGTACAGCCCGAATAGTACCCCGAGCCCCACGTCATCGATACCGGCCTCCATCGCCCGATCCATGGCCGTCAGATGCCAGGCGTAGTTGGATTTCGGTCCGGAGGGGTGCATCCGGCGGTAGGTCTCCGGATGGTAGGTCTCCTGGAAGAGGACGTACGTGCCGATTTTGGCAGCTTTTAAGAGGCGGTACTCGGCGACCGTAGTTGCCGCAATGTTTACGTTGACGCGGCGAATCTCGCCATGGTCCTCGGTGGTCTCGTAGATCGCGCCGATGACGTCCAGCACATAGTCGATGGGACAGTTAACTGGATCTTCGCCCGCCTCCAGTGCTAGCCGCTTGTGGCCGAGCGACTCAAGAATCCTGACCTCCTCCCGGACCTCGTCCAGAGTGAGGCGGCGGCGGGGGAACTCGTTCCTGTGTTTGTAGCCGCAGTAGACGCAGTTATTCACACAATAGTCGCTGATGTAAAGCGGAGCGAAGAAGACCATCCGCTTACCGTAGATCCGTTCCTTTACGAACCGGGCGGTGGCGTAGACTTCGGCGAGCAGTTCGGGATCTTCCAGGAAGAGCAGGCGCGCCGCCTCCTGCAGCGAGATCCCCCGGGCTTCGCGAGCGTGGGCGAGGATGTCGGCCACCTCGGGGGCGGAAGGGGGTTTTGCCTCTCGCAGCAGGTCATCGATGAGGGCGGTATCGATGAAATCGGCGGGATACCGTTCAAGCTCTTGCAAATCTATCATTACCGGGTACTCCTTCCTAATCAACAGCTCGGTCACAGCCGCACGCCTGTCACCTTGTTTACCGGCGTCCCACAGGCAGCTGCCACTTCGGGCTATGACCGGGATCGGTGGCTACGAAGCGGCCCAGGCCGGTGATCATGCGGCTCAAGCAGTTGAAACAGCTGCTTGGGTCTTCAAAGATGCAGATCTTGTTGGGGTAGATCTCATAATGACGCCGGTAACGCGTGGGTGTAAGGTCCGGCATGACCACATTTGCTCCGGCCTGCAGCGCCCGCTGGCGTCCCCTGGGATCGGCCGTGCCCAGGGCGGATGTAGCGGGCAGATGGGCCAGGGGCAGAAGCAGCCGGGCTGCGGCCACCGTGCGGAGCGTCATCGTCACGGCATCGGCCGGCAGCCCGGCTTCCTTCCCGTTGCTTCTTTCTACAAGCTTGCCAAGGGGTGTCTCCGGATGCACGATGAGCGGCCCGATGCCGGCCATCTCCACGTCCAGCTCGCTCAGGAAACCTATATCCGCGGCCAGCGTGGAGACGGTCTGGCCCGGCAGCCCCACGATGTTGCCAGAGCCTACCTGGTAGCCGAGCTCCCGCAGCCAGTGCAGGCACTCTTTGCGATTGGTGAACGACATGCCGGGGTGCAGCCGCCGGTAAAGCTCCGGGTCGGCCGTCTCATGTTTGAGAAGGTAGCGGTCCGCACCGGCTTCCCGAAAGGCCGCATACTCCGCCCGCGGCCTCTCGCCCAGGGAAAGGGTGATAGCCACCGTGCCGGAGGAGGAAGGAAGCGAAATCGCCTTGATCCGGCGGATGATGGTGCAGATCGTACGCTCGTCGTACCAGGAGTCCTCTCCCGACTGCAACACCACCGTGCGGAAGCCGAGGGCGATGGCAGCCCGGGCGGCCTCCACCACCTCGTCTACCGTCATGCGATAGCGGGGCAGTTTCCGGTTGAACCGCCGCAGCCCGCAATACCAGCAGCTTCTTTCACAATGGTTGGAGAACTCGATGATCGCCCGCAGGTGAACGGCGTCCCCTACGGCCGCTCGTCGCACCCGGTCGGCGGCGGCAAAGAGCGCCTTTTCCGCGGCAGGGGTAGGTGGCGTGAGGAGTGCCACCACCTCCTCCTGGGTTGCGTGGACCGGCCCTGCTTTCTGCCCGGCGCTCGGGCGTGCCCCGTCTCCAACTCCGGCCCGTGCCAGAAAGGCCGACGTCCGGCAGGTGATATCGTGAAGAAGTTCACGATACTCGGCTTCGTTACTCACTTGTAGTTGTTGCAGTTGCACCTGGCGTCCGCTCCCGAGCTTCCCCGTGATGAGAATGAGAGTACCGGGTCAAAGCCGACTTAACGGTGACTCCCTGGATCTGGCCGAGCCGCCCGGTTAGAGCACCGATCTCGTCGGTAGTGCCATCCACGATCAGGGCGATCACAGAGACCCCCGCCTCCCGGTAGGGGACTCCCATGCGCCCCACGATGATATCGCCGAATTCGGTTAGCAGCTGGTTCACCAGAGGAGCGGTCTCCTTGCGACGCTCCACGACAATGCCCACAACTCCCAGTCGTCTCTCGCCGGGCAGGGGAGAAGCGGGAGGGGCAGAGGCGGAGGCGACGCTGGTGCTTTCCCGGGGCTTGGTACCGCATGCAGTTTCCGGACTACTCTTTGGGCTGTTCACCGCAATTTGCCATCCTTTCTTCCGGGGGAGGGCGGCGGGCAAAGAAAAAAGCCGTCCCGGCGGGAACGGCAAAGATGTCGATGCACCCTGGCTGCCCCGCCCTTCGTCGGGTAAAACCCTTCGTCAGGCTGCCGCTTGCTTTTTGTCTCCTCGGGCCATCCGGCCCGGTCTCAGCCGGGCGATAAACCGCCCGCCTCAACCGGACCCACTTCGGCCGGAGAAATGTGAACTCACTCACAAGTTACCTCGCTTTGGCGGCTGTGTCAACAGCAAACGGGTGACCGTTAGCAACGGCAGCACAGCGGGGACAGGTGATATACACATGTCCGTACATAACCCATGTGACCCTGGCGCTGCGCATTTGCTGTGGCCCCACGGGTAGCTCTACGGCAGCTCCACAGTTGAAGGTGGTCGGTGCTCTCGGGCCATTGTGATGCAGGAGTTGAACAGGCCGCGTAGAACTCAATATGTGCCCTGTACGTATAGGCATACCGCATATATATGCATACGCCGGGTTCAGCTCAGTCGCCGACTTCGTGCCGATGCGGCAACTTGGCCGGCCGGGTAGGGGGAGGCAGCGCGTTCTGTGGGCAGTTCATTGGAGGTGAGACGAGGTCAGAAACCCGGGAGGCAATTGGGCAGGGGCAAGCGACGCTAAGTCCGTAGTCTGGCAGCGCAGATGCGAGAGAAAGTGGACACCACCACAGAAAGCGAGGGAGAAGGATGAGGATGTGGCATGCTATGTGATGGACCCTCAGGTTTAGCGTTGCCATTGTCGCGGGGCTGCTGATCGGGTTGGTGCTGGGCGTGCCCGTCGAGGCGAAAGTCAAGGTAACGTTCTGGCATACGTTTGGCACACCGCCGTGGAGCCTGATAGTCCAGGAGATCATAGATCGGTTCAATCAGAGCCAGGATCGCATCGAGGTTGTTGGGCAAGCCGTTGATATGTCCAAAACAAACGTCGAGAAACTGGTTGTCGCGATGGCGGGCGGCGTTGGCCCAGACGTCTGCTACCTGGACCGCTTCACCGTGGCCGAACGGGCCAATGCCGGAATTTTGACTCCCCTTGACGATTTCTTCAAAGCTGCTAAGGTCGATCCGCGCCAGGAGTACCTTCCCTTTGCAATCGCTGAGAGTACGTGGAAGGGCAAGATCTATGCGATTCCCCACGACACCGACGCCAGGGCTCTGTATTATCGTACCGACCTTTTCGAACAGGCAGGACTCGACCCCGCCAAACCACCGGTCACCATCGGACAGGTGGAGGAGGCGGCCAGGAAGCTGACCCAACGCGGACCTGATGGCCGCTACACCAGCCTCGGTTTTGTACCCTGGCGGGGACAGGGATGGCTATACGGATGGGGGTGGGCCTTCGGCGGCGAGTTCTATGACGAAGCTTCCGGTAAAGTGACTGCCAACCATCCGAAAGTGGTTAAGGCTCTGGAGTGGTTGCAGCGGTGGAGTAACATTTACAAGATTGCCGATATCGATGCGTTTTTCAGCTCGGCCGGGCAAGATCCATTTCTCTTCGGCAGACTGGCTATGGTTATCGACGGTGACTGGCACTTGGGTACGATCGCTAACCAGAATCCCAAGCTCGAGTACAGCATCGGTCCATTCCCTTACGCTGAGGATGCAAAGCCGACCACCTGGTCGGGAGGCTGGAGCCTGGTCATCCCGCAAGGCGCCGCCCATCCGAAAGAAGCCTTCGAGTTTATGAGGTTCTTCTGTGGTCCCGAAGGGCAGGAGATCTGGATGAGGAAGACGTACCACCTGCCCACTGTCCGCTCGTTGCTCAACTCGCCCCTGTTAACGCAGGACCCCCGTCATCGCGTCTTCGTCGCCCTGTTGCAGGTTTCCCGGTGCCGGCCAGTAATTCCGGTCGGTGCTTATTACTGGGATCGTCTTGCCTGGGCGACCGACCAGGCCATCCGGCAGAACAAGGTACCGCAGGCCTTGTTGGACCAGGTAACTGAAGAGGTCCAGCGCGAACTGGACAAGGTCGTGGGACGCGCCAGCAAGTAGAGGCTTTACCCCCGGTGACGCGGTGAGCAGCATCACGTGCAACGGGCTGCGGGTGCATCTTCCGCCCGCAGCCCGAAAGCTTGCCACAGGCCCGGCGTCAAAGGAGGCGGTAGGATGGGCGGGCGGTTGCGAACTTTAGAGGTCGTCGGACTCATAAGGTGGCGACCGCTGCCGTTTGGACTCTTGTTCGGGGTCTTCCTGGTCACGGTTCTTGGCTGGGTCATGGTAGCGCAGTGTGACGACGGCAAGCCGGCACTGGTCGGTGATACCGTTAACATGAGCGAAGGGGTGGAAGAGGTGGCGAGGGAGCGTGTACTGCCCCCCACACCGGCGATCGCCCGGCGGTTGCTGGTGGCGGACCTCCGGGCTTTTCCGGAAGATTTGCAGCTGACCATGCTCTTGTTGCAGGGCATAGTCAACCAGAAGCAGCCGCGGATATACTTCCTGCTTGGCGAGTTCGACGGCCAGTGGGCGGAGTGGCTCAAGCAGCGGGGAGATGTGGATGAGCTGCAGCAACTGGGGCTGACGGAAACCTTCGACTTGATCCGCCAGTTCCGTGGCGAGCTCCAGGGCCAGGTAGTTGTCGATCCGAAGCTGCCGGCTACTGTTAACGTGGCTACGATGCTGGCCGGGGTCAAGAAGTTACTTATCACCTATCCTGAGTATGCTGAACGGTATGCTGACCGGTATGAGCTTCCTATCGTAGAGGATCTACGGGACAGGTTCAAAACCAGTGCTGAGGCTTATGAATGGGCATGGACCACGTTGCGGCCCTACCTCACAGACCGGGTTCTGGCCATGCTGCATCCGACGATCCTGGCGTTGCGTGACTATCTGATCCAGCAGCGCGTCTTTGTCTGGTGGCAATCAGGCAGCAAGGATGGACGGGAGCCCGGGAACTCTCCCGTTGATGAAATGCGTGTCACAGTGCAGGTGCTGCGGGATTCACCGGTCAACATCCCGGTTCTTGGTTATCCCTGGCGTGGAGATGGCGTCGGGCCGGGTGAGCAGGCTGGTGTCACGCTATTTAGCCGTTTTGGGAAATACCTTGTTCCCACAGATCATGCGAGTAACCTGAGCGTTCATAGCGGAGCCAGGGAGGTGCCCATTTATCTGGGCAGTTCGGAACGGGCGGGCGAGAGTGTGTTGCGAGAAGATGCGGCGTATATCTCGTATATCCTCTCAGATGGGGATAACCTGCAGGCCTGGCTCAACTTTTTCCGCAAGTACTGGGACAGTCCCGCTCATGGCGAGGTGCCGATAGGATGGACGATCGGTCCGCTTGCCCTCGACCTGATGCCGGACGTCCTTGATTACCTGCAGCGAACTCGTCGCCCGTCCGACTCCTTCTTGTGTGCGGTATCGGGGATAGGGTACGCGTATCTTGAGCATTACGGAGAGGCTCTTGCTTCCCGCGAGGAGGCCGTAGAGGGCTTCCTGAAGCTGACTGCCCGCTACATGGAGCGGCTGGGGCTCGACATGATCTGGCCGATGGCGGGTGAAGGCCCAGTTCCTGACTGGGTCCTGGAGTTGTACGCCAGCCACATTCCCGGGCTACGGGCCATCTACCCGGACTACGGCCAGCGTGTTGCCGGGTATAAGCAGGCCAATATGCTGCTGAACGCCGGGGAGCGCGTCGTTCCCGTCTTCCGGGCTCTCGGATCCGGGGGTGTGAGAATGGGCGCCGAACTGGACCGCCTGTTGCACGATGCGCCCCGACCTGCGTTCGTGCACGGTTTCATTCATAACTGGTCACATACCATGGAGGACCTGGTGGAGCTCGCCCGGTCCACAGGCGATAGGTACGTTTTCGTTCGCCCCGAAGAGCTCGCAGCTCTCTTCAGGGTGTTCGCGACGAGAGCGGGGAATTGAGCCGGCTGGTGAGGAGAAGCGTATCCACAGGTGAAATCACGGCGAGATTAGGAAGGGCGAGGCCTTGCGCCGGGACGTCGGCAGCTTCGACCTGAGGACGCCCCGGCGCGGCCAGCCGGCCTCTTGGTTCCCCACATGCTAGACGGCCAACTCCCTGCCCATGCGGCCGCTCAAGCCGGTATGCAGCGAGCGCCAGTAGAAGCCGGCCGTGGCGGCGAAGGCCAGGCCGTAGAGCAGCAGGTAGCCGCAGGCTACAAGCCAGCCGTATTGTAGCACCATGCGCCCGGTGAGCGTGCCCAGGGCCTGCATGGCGAAGGTGGAATGCAGCAGGCCGGCAAGGAAGGGGATGAAGAAGATGATGGCAGCCTGTTGGAGAGCCAGACGCCGGAGCTCCCGCCCGCTCACCCCCACCCGTGCCAGCTGCCACAGGTAGCGGCGATCGTCCTCGATCTCGGTGAAGAGCCGGGAGTAGAGCAGGCTGAAGCAGGCGGCAAAGAAGACCAGGGAGACGAAGACGCCGATGAAGAGCACCACGCCCATGGTGCTGAGCGACGCCCGGTAACCCTCCACCGCCGCGGTTATCTGCACCGGGCCGCCAGCCGGGAAAAGGGTACGGAGCTCGGCCACCGCCCGTTCCACCGCCCGGTCTTTCCATGCCTTCCCGTTCCACATAGCGATATGGATCCGCTGTGCTGCCGGCACGCGCTGCAGCAAACTGGCGAAGTCCCCGTCATCGAGAACGAGGAGGTTGTTCCCTTCCGGCAGCTGGTTTAAGAGGCGGCCGGACTGATCGGGGATAACCTCAAGAGTTATGTAATTGTTTCTCGCCTGCCCCAGGCCCGCTCCCGACGCGGGAATGACCAGGTAGCGGGTTACAGGCTGGGGCGACGTTCGGTATTGCTTGCGGATGATGAAGGGGTATACACGGATCGCCATTCCCGGCCGGTCCAGCTGGAAGCGCTCTCCTTGCGGCCTCTCCACGCTAGCGTAAAAGCTGTAAGGAATAGGCGTGATCGCGATTTCGTTTGGCCGGCCCGCTTCCTGACTGCCCTGTCCCTGTCCCTGGCCCTGGTTTTGGCCCTGGTAGTCTTCGCCGGGCGGCTCGCTGCGCAAACTGGCGGTCCAGGTGAGTAGCTCCCGGTAGTGCATGCCGGTTACGCCGTGCTTACGCAGTACTGCTTCTACCTGAGCGACTGTGGCTGACGGTTCAACCGAACCTCGTTGCACTACCTGGATTGCTTGCGGGTAACTGTCGACGGTATCCTGCAACACCATCACGTACATGGTATATGCCGTGCCCACCGCGGTCAGAATGACCGCCACCAGGATCGACACCGCGGAGAGCACCCGGTAGTTGTCCTGCAGCTTATACACCAGCTGGCTCACGGTCAAGAAGGGCACGGGGCGGTAGAAGAAAGCCTCACGCCGGTGCAGCCAGGAGAGCAGGGCGATTGACCCTTCGCGGATCAGGAAGTATGTACCGACGGAGACCATGGCGGTCACCGGTATTACACCTGAAATGACTACAATCGGCCTGGGTATGGAAGCCCAGACGTATCCTCCGACTACCAGGAGCAGGCCAAGGATGGCCAGCCAGCGGGAGAACGTAGGGCTGCCCCTGGGTTGCCGCCCAGCCCGCACCAGGTCGATGATGTTGCGGCGCAGTACCGTTCCAAGAGAAGCCAGGGAGACTACCACGAAGAATGAACCGAAGACCAGAATGGTAGAGACCCAGACCGGTGTGCCGGCATAGAGGGGAATCTGCTCTGATTCCGTAAGCCCCAGCAGGGCCGAGACGGCCAGGAAGAAGAGTTTCAGGAATAGCAGGCCCAAGCCGAGGCCGCTCGCCACGGCAAAGGTTCCCACGATCAGGCTTTCGGCAAGGATCAGGCGCACCAGCTGGCGGCGGGAGAAGCCGAGCAGGCTGAGAAGGCCGAACTCTTTCATCCGGGAACGGATGAAGGCGGAGTTGGAGTAGAGAAGGAAGAGAAAGGTGGAGACGGCGACCACCACCGCCGCGGCCCGCATGCCTTCCACCGCAAACCGGGCGCCCCGGTAGCCGCTTTGCAGTTCAGGGTGGTAGATGAGGGCACTGTAGAGAAAGTAGATCATGACGGCAAAGGCGGCGCTGCCCAGGTAGGCCAGGTAGCGGCCGCGGTTTTGCCAGACGTTTCTAGCGGCGAGATGCCACAGACTCATGCGGTTCATCCGCACCACCCCCAATCAGCGAAAGAACATCCAGGATCTGCTGGAAGAACTGCTGCCGGCTCTCGCCCCGGTGGATCTCGTTGTAGAGGCGGCCGTCGCGGATGAAAAGGATGCGGCGGCAGAAGCTGGCGGCGAAGGGGTCGTGAGTAACCATGGTGATGGTGGCGCCAGCGGCCGTGTTGAGCAGGGTGAGGGTCTCCATGAGATCCCGGGCTGAACGGGAGTCGAGGTTGCCGGTAGGTTCGTCGGCCAGGATGATGGCCGGTTCGTGGATGATCGCCCGGGTGGCGGCCGCCCGCTGCTGCTCGCCGCCGGAGACTTCGTAGGGGTATTTGTTGAGGATACCGGCTATGCCCAGACGCTGGGTTATGGCGTTGACCCGGGCCTTGATCTTGGCCACCGGCACTCGGTCGAGGACCAGGGGAAGCGCGATGTTCTCGCCGATGGTCAGGCTGTCGAGCAGGTTAAAGTCCTGGAAGATGAAGCCGAGGCGGCGACGGCGAAAGAGCGCGAGCTCCTCGCCGCGCAGGGTGGCGGTGTCAACCCCCTCTATGTGAACTGTCCCCGCCGTAGGCCGGTCAATGGTGGCGAGCAGGTTGAGGAGGGTCGTCTTGCCGCTGCCGGACGGACCCATGATGCCGACGAATTCGCCTTTGTGAACTTCGAGGGAGAAATTGTCAAGAGCGCGGGTGGCTACCTTGCCCCGCCCGCCGCCGTAGACCTTGGTCAGGCCCCGGGCTTGCAGGATGACCATAGTGCAATGCCTACTTAAGCAGATCGGGTCAACTGATCGGGTATTGTCAGACCCTCACCAGGCAAGGGTAAAGGAAGGCATTTGTTGTTGCCATCGATTTTGCTTACACTGCTGCTAGGAAGTCTTACAAGCGTGTCACGTTTGTTTCACACTCAGCTGATCACGGTCTCAGTCTCCAGGCCTGAAAAGATGGCGTAGTCGTGCGGGAAGTGCAGGAAGACCCGCGTGCCCTCGCCCCGGCGGGATTCCAGGCGCAGGCCGTGACCCAGCCGGTTGCAGACCTCCCAGGCGAGGTAGAGCCCGAGGCCCGTGGACTGAGGGAAGGCCCGGCCATTGGTGCCGGTGTAGAACGGTTCGAAGACCCGGTCGAGATCCTCAGGGGGAATACCGATGCCGTTGTCGGCGATCTCGAGCACCGTATCCTCTCCGGCACGGCTCAGGCGGAAGATGACCTGCCCATCGCGCTCGGGCCGGGATGAGTACTTGATGGCGTTGGAGAGGAGCTGCTCCAGCACAAAGCGGAGCCATTTGGCATCGCTGCGGACAAGCCAGGTGCCGGCAAGAGCCTGTTGGCTCTCCTCTGCCAGTTCCAGCTTAGGGTAGACACGATGGTTGATGAACGACCGTTTGTGGTCGTTGATCAGACGTCGCAACAACTCCACCAGATCGACGGGCTCAACCCGGAAATCGGCGGTGAAGTCTTCCAGGCGCACGACGTTCAACAACATTTGTAACGAGTGGTTGAGCCGCTCGGTCTCCTCCTCAATGCTGCTCAGGATTGCCTCCAATTCGGGCGGCAGGGGGTGTTTGCGGCCTTTTTGGATCTCCAGGGCGATCACGGCGAGCGGGGTTTTCATGTGGTGCGCCCACTGGCTGAGAAACCGGATATTCCGCCTTCCTCGCTCTTGTTCCCTGGCCAGCTCGGACCGGAGACGGCCGTAAAGCGCGGACCAGGCCTGAGAGAAGTTTTCCTGCTCCAGCGTGCGGGGCTCCGGAAGGAGCGCCAGTTCATCCAGAGAGAGGGAGCGGGGGGGTTCTCCGGTACAGAGCCTGCTTCGCTCCTCGGACCAGCGCCAGAAGGCTGCCTGTCGCTGGTAATCGACGGCGAGCACCACGACCAGTCCTACCAGGCCCAGAAGGTAAAGGTACAGAACGTTGCTCAATTGGAGGCTTGCCGAGGAGAGCCAGAGATCGAGCTGGACCACGGCTACGGTCACGGTGCCGAAGGCGGCGTATGCAGCTATGTATACTGCCCGGTCGCGGAGGAAGGCCCAGATATACCTTCGCATGTTCATCATTCCTGTGTTCGTGCCCATGCTCATGCTCATGCTCATGCTCATGGTACGCGATCGTCCCCGCTCGGGGTCAGATTGAGCCGGTAGCCTTGACCCCGCTTGGTTTCGATTGCCCCCGGCAATCCGAGCTCCTCGAGCCGGCGGCGGACGCGGGCGACGTTGACCGTTAGCGTGTTGTCATCGACGAATTCGGTGTCGTCCCAGAGAGCCTCAAGCAGCTCCTCCCGGCTGACGATCTCCCCCGCCCGTTCTGCCAGGAGCCAGAGAAGGCGAAACTCCTTGGGGGTGAGCTCGCTCTCCTTCTCCTCCCGGGCGACCCGGTTGGTCGCGCTATTTAGCAGCAGGCCGCCTACCCGGAGAAGTTGCGGGTCGCGCCCTATGGCGTATTCGCCGTAGGTCCGGCGCAGAATGCTGTTTACTTTGGCCAGGACCAATTCCAGGGTGAAGGGCTTGGTTATATAGTCATCGCCCCCATTTTCCAGTGCCCGCACCTGGTCGATGTCGTCGTCCCGGGCCGAAATGAAGACGATGGGGACCTTAGACACGGTGCGGATCTGCCGGCACCAATAATAGCCGTCAAACCGTGGCAGGTTGATGTCCAGGATGACCAGGTCCGGCTTGAGGCGGAGAAACTCCTCTTTTATTTGCCCAAAATCCCGGGCGAGAGAGACCCTGTGGCCATACCTTTCCAGTTCTTCGGCCAGGATTGCTGCGATCTTGGTGTCGTCTTCCACTATCATCACATGATAGGCCTGCATCCGATCCTGGTTGCACCTCCGTTTCCCGTCGCGGTATGGCCCACGTAAACAGCTTGCCAGCGATCAGCCAGCGTATCCCTCTCCGTATTATAGACCGGGGGCTCGGATGCTCCGAACCCCCGATCTTTCCCTATGCTGTGCGGCGACCGCGCGGCGTGGAAGGGTATCTATTCCCGTACGAACTCAATGGATCAAAGATGTGGTCCGAGATGGTCCAGTACAGCTCCATTACCATCAAAGTGGAAATAGACTCGCTCTGCATCCCGGTGCGACCAGGCGTAAAACTCGTGGGTCACTCCGGGAACAGGAGGTTCATGCACCTCGTGTACATTGAGCGAACTGGGATTGTAGGTGCGATTCTCTATAAGATAACGGTGGAAATCATCGATTTGTTCGTTGAGAACGTAGAGCAGGCTTGAATCGGTTACTTTTTCCACATCTCGTTCAAAGCGGCGTGAATACCGGATACGATCACTGGGGGGCGGAAGCAGGCGGACGGAGTATAACTCCTGTTTATGCTGTTCCCACAGGATCGACCCCAGGATGGACAAGACTGCCATTCCGTCATACTCCACCTCGAACAGGCTGGTAGGCACGCCCTCCAGCTCAGCAAGGGGGACGCGTTGGCGGTTTGCCAACCGGCGAAAGACAGTAATATGCTCCATCAGTATCTCTTTCATCTCCCAGCGCACCGGCAGGTGCGGAATGCGCAGCAAAGCATCGCTACCTTCGAAGATATAAACTATCTCATCAGCATACACGTGGCCCAGTGTGGTTAGTATCCCTTGCACGCCTTTGAAGCCCCCGGTGACGTTGAAAACGATATGGTAATCCTTACGATATCCGGGGAGAGTCTTCTGACACCAGCTGGTGAGTTCTTGTACTCCCCAGCGGAATGTTTCCACCGAATTCGTAGCCAAATTCTCAATTGCAATCAGCTGCGGAGATATCTCAAACTGCCGCAGCCACTCGGCGATTATTCTGCTGACCGCCTCGCCCAGATACGTGTCCGTGGAGAGAAAGAAAAGCAGATCCTGGCGACGCGGTCGTAGATCTTTGTAGAGTCCGAGCAGGCCGTTGAGTTCGGCACTCAACTGCCGGGCCTCGACAGGGCCGGCCTGCAAGAGCGCAGTGCGGCATTCGTTGATCCGGCAGTCGATTCGTGCTTTGTCTTCGGCAGGGATCTCAGTTTCTTTGCTGTTGGCATGCCGCTGCAAGAGACGGCGCAGTTCATCCCCGGACCCGCATCGGCTCTGATATACATTGTTCAACAACAGGCTCGTACCGCATGATGATACGACCAGCATCCTGGATTTGCTCGGTTTGCGCTCTGACATGGAATCATCCCCCCCCTGAACACATCGGCAGGCCTCTTCCGGACAAAAGGCCAGCCCTCGTGGGCAGTTCTCTTCAACGGTAACTGGGAGCGCAGAATGTGCGCAACACCATGGGCCAGAAGCGCTCGTTGTAGCGCCGGCTCAGCCCGAGCAGTACATACGGAGCTTTGGCGGATGAACTCTTTTCCTTCCCATTGCACCAGTCCGAGGCATAGTGATCGACTATGCTGTAACCGTCGCCGTATCCGTTATAGAGCTTCTGGCCAACAACCAGTGCAGCTCGTTGCTTACTGGGATTGCGAGTACTTGGAAACCAGTTGATCTGAGCAGCCCGGAGAAGGCAAAGCGATTTGCGACCTTCACCGTTTAGCAGTGTCAACCACGAGCCATCATTACAGGCGTATTGCGCGAGAAGATCACTCCGTTGACCAGGATCATCTATAGACCCGACGCACCGAGCCAGTTTCGGATCGAAGCCCAGATCCTCGCTATGTGGCCAAACAACCGGTACTGGAAAGAACCTGTCCACTTCGATAATATCCCATGGCCTCCATAGCTTACCGTCTGTCTGGATGTCGTCGGCGGTAAGCTGACGAGCACCTGGCAAAACTGGCCTTACCCAGCGTCCGTCCCGTACTCCTGCAATGCAAAAATAGCCGTTGTGCATGTCCGTTACCGCCAGCAGGATAATCCTTTCCGGCACGACGATCCGCTCCTTGACCGGTTACCAGTCGAACAGTCGGAGCTGCGTACCGCTCCCACCGCTGTCAGACTTATTGGAGGAGTTCTGAGTCCGATTTGGAGTTTCGCCTGTAGTAGGCGCGTCTTTGCTGCGACTGCTGCTTTCAGTGTCCAAACTCTCAACTACGTAGCCTAGAGCTGCCAACCGCTGTCCGACCAGGTAACGATGACATTGAGTTGTACGGCAAAAACATATCAGAGCGACATCGCGGCCCTGGTCGAGGCGGCAACGGAGGGAATTAAGAGCTTGTTCAAACTTGGGAGTAGACATTTCATCGATGAATCGCCGCGTGTATTCCTCCCACCAGGGTTCTCCCTTCACCTTCTGTTCGCGCATCCAACGGAACAGGGCAGGGTCGGGAGCAAGCTCCGGGTGGTACTGTACGCCTGCGATTGAACGGTATCCGCGGGTAATCAGCCAGCGCTCCGCCTCGCCTAGCTCGGATACCTGTCCGATATGAGCAAGTATTACCTTACCTGGCATTTAGTTCCCTTCTTCTCGTTAACGCTGGCAGTCATGACTCTCAAGCGATGGTCTTCATACGAGGTGGATTATCTCGATCTCTTGCCGCAAGGATTTTATCCACTCCGCCACTATACGGCGGTGACAGTGATCGGGGCGATCTTCGGTACAGAGCAGGCAGAGTCTCTGCGGGGAGTAGGCCAGCTGCTTGGCCAGCTCGAGCATTTGTCGTTCCTTGCCCTCTTTGCGAAAGTCGGCTACGAAAGCCGCCCAGTCGTGATCTTTATGATAGCGCGCGAGCAGCTGCGCGGAGGGGGACAAGTCGATTATGTGCTCATAGTCTATATTGACTAGACTCAGGATATAGGCGAGGTCGTCCTTTTTGCTAAATCCGGCCAGCTGCGAGGTATTGTTACGCCGAATATCAACCACCTTCTCGACGCCAGCATCAAGCAGCAGCTGAATAAAGCGGCGCAAGCTCTTTTTCGTGTAACCGATCGTGCAGAGTACAGGCTTGCCTGAAGTGCTGTTATTCACCATCTTGCCTCCCCGTCGATGATCCTGTCTTGCCATGGGTTGCTCGGCTGCCTTGGGCGGCACTTTGACACCCGTAATGCAAAGAAATGGCTATACAAGGGCGTTTTGGGCGCGCGAGGCCTCCGTTTTGGCATCACGGTCGTCCTTCGCCAGGGGCTCGATGCGTGGTGGAATGCGGTATCCCAGGGCCTGGAAGATGGTAACCGCCTCCGGGGAGGCCTCGGAGCGCAGGCGATACATCGCTCCCTTGATCTCGATATAGGCTGACTTGATCCGAGAGAGGTGCTTGAGCGCCTCCGCCGCCGTCATCTTGATCCCTTTCGCATGAAGCTTCTTCTCCAGATAGCGCTCCAGGAGGTGGGCCAGCACGCACACATGCACATGCGCCCGGATACGACGCTCCCGCCAGTGATACACGGGATTGATCTCTTCCAAGCTCTTCAGACTCCGGAAGGAACGCTCAATCGTTTGGAGATCCCGGTAGGCTCTGGCCACCTCCGCGCTGTCAAGCTGCTCGTAGCTGGTTCGGATCACGTACTTGCCGTCATAACGGGCTTCTTCCCGGATTCGGGCCTCGTCCAAACAGATACGGCCGTCATCGAGACGCATGAGATACCGGCCCTTACCCGGGTGGGAGTAGAGCCTGGCGGCCTCCCGTGACCAGGGATCGAGACCTTCCAGCTCGGCCCGAAGCTCCTCCACGATGGACTCCCGGGTCTGGCGGTCGTATTCAGCCTCGATGGGATTGAAGCAGACAATATAGCGGCGGTCCTCGACCCGGACCTCTTTCACCCTGAGGTTCTCGGCCACTTCGCGATAGCGACCGGGCCAGGCCAAGACGATGTCTCGGACCTCTCCGGCCCGTCGCAACGGGCAGCCAACGATGTAGTGGATGCCGGCTTCCCGCAGTAGCTCCAGGTTCTCTTCGCTCAGCATCCCGCGATCACCCACGAAGATACAGTGGGTGACATGGAACCGCCGCTGCAGGGCATTAACCATTTTCTCCACGGTCGTTACGTCAGCGGTGGCGCCGGGTTCCACCTCATGAGCGAAGGGCAATCCCTCCCGGCTGTTGGCAAGAGTGAGGAGGAATTCTAACTCACCGTCCCGACCGTACTGGATCAGTTCTGACTCCCTTCCGTAGCTACGGATGAGAGTCGCATCGTAAAAGACGAGGCTCACGTCCAAAGAGAAGAGATCTCGCATACGCAGGAAGAGCCCTTCTTCGATCGGTTCTTTGTACTCGTGAAGGACGTCCAGCGCGCGGTAAAGGTGGTGAAGGCTGAGGCTCTTGGCTTCCGGGAAGTCAGCGTCATTGACAAGCCAATCATACGTACCACGATCACTGAAGGGATCAAGCAAGCGGTTGAAGACCATACCCCTGATCGCGGCTTCCACATCGAAGGTGAAGGCCCGGTCTCTGATCTGTCGCCGGATTTCGTCTCCGATGCCGAGTTCATCCCAAAGCCGTTGCAGTACCACTAAGGCTCCGTACTCCCGGGTATGCTTGAGTATCAGGTCTTTTTCCAGGTCCAGCACCTGCAGCTTGTGGGTCTGACTGGCCAGGGCGGCGACCATCTTGTCCACTCGATCCCGATCCATCTCATCCTCTCGGCCAACCGTGCAGATCACCTTCTGCCTGACCTTGCCGTTGCGTCGCTCATTCTCTACCAGCTGCCAATAGACGTACTCCTTACCGGACTGACGGACGATCTTACGGCGCAGGAACACCCGGCGTCACCTCCTTCCACTACGAACCATATCACGCATACCATCCAAGCGCAACATATTATCTTCACGCCAATAACCATGGCTTTGGCACTACCCCGTCACACGCGCGATCACCCGGGATATGCATTAAGCAGCGCTTCTTCTCCGGACACGCGCTCAAATGGGCATTTCACTGTCAAACTCCCGTTGGGCCTACTTTCTCCCTTAACTGCCATTGTACCATGCGGAGCAGGCGGTACTTTGGTATATGTCGTTGAACGGCGGGCCTGTCGGGCAACCGCAGGTTGCCACTTCGCCGAAAGCGACCGCCTCCCACGTGGCGGGTCTTGCCGGCATTTGCACTCCCCGATGGCAGGAAGCATTTGAAGAAGGCGGAATGTATCAAGCAACGAGCGGATGGCAGTGACGGGCGGGCATGTGACCATTCTGCGTACCTGCTACCGGACGACCCGGGCCATCATCGAAGCGGCCAAGCCACTCATCGCTAACCAGCATGAACGGCTTGGGGAGGACCTCGTACTTCCGGATTCGGGTGTGCCCGAAGATGGTCCCGCACCTCGCCTGATCTTGGCTGACTCACCGGAGTCCGAGAAGGACTGCGTCGTTGAAGAGATCTGGAACGAGTTGGCTGCCGGCTCTCCTCCCGAAACGATCGCCGTCTTCGCCGACGACGGACGATTTCTCCGCGAGGTAGCCGCCGGGCTGGCCGAGTACGACGTTCCCTATGAACTCTTCCTCAAGCCCGACGGGAGCAAGGCGCTGGATGTGACCCACCCGTCTGTCAAACTGATCACTACTTACAGCGCCAAGGGAATCGAGTTTCCCATCGTCTTCATCTGTCGTGTTACCGAAGGGCGTTTTCCTACCCGGGGTGACCGCGACCGCTGTGACCGGGCACGCCGCAAGCTTTATACGGCCATGCTGCGGGCGGCCTGGAAGCTCACCCTTACAGCCACCCGCCGCGACGCTTCCCGTCTGCTGCAGGAGATCGGCATTCTTGCGGGGAGTCAGGTAGCGGCAGCAACCGCGCCATCGCTCGGCCGGCCGGGCATCAGCTAGTCGCGAATGGGTTGGCTAGTTGTACAGAAGATACGCTTTCCGCCGAGTGGCGAAGCGCTCCAGCTCTGCCTGGAAGCCCGCCAGAATCTCCGCTGCTGAACTGCCGGCAACCACCTGCTTGCGTACGGAAGCAGTTCCCACGATCAGGTCGAACATGTTGCGCTGTCCGGTGGGGAACTGTACCTTTCCCGGCCACAACTTATGTAGCAGCACGAGGAGCTCGATGCCGGCGGCAGCGGGACGGGCCAGGCGGGGATTCACCAGGTGGATCTCGACAGCTCCCAGCCGTTTACCTGCAAACTTGTACCCGAAGGGCACGATATAGGTGGGGCGAAAGTACAGCCCCGTAGCGTTAGCCGCTGCGTTGGCCGCGGCTGCCAGCCGGAAGGGGTCGATCCATTCCGCTCCAATGTAGGAGAAGGGTTTGGCCGTGCCAACCCCGTCGCTCAAGTTTAGCGTCTCGCCAAGCACCCCGCCCAGGCCGAAGAGCAGGGCGGCTTCCGGCGTCGGGATCTGGGGCGAGGGCGAAACCCAGGGCAGACCGGTATCGGCCCAAAGCATCCAGCGCCGCCAGCCCTTCATGGGGACGACCTCTAGCTGCGCCCCCAGCTTAAACTCCCGGTTGAAGTACAGAGCCAGCTCACCTATGGTCATCCCATGCCGGAGCGGGATTGGGTAGATGCCGACGAAGGAGAGGAAGTCCGGCTCTGCCACTGGCCCTTCGATGATCTCCCCGCCGATGGGGTTGGGCCGATCGAGGACGAGGACGGGCAGACGGGCCGAGGCCGCCGCCTGCAGCACGTACGCCATAGTTGAGATGTAGGTGTAATGCCGCCACCCGATATCCGGCAGGTCGATGATGAGCAGGTCCAGGCCCTGCAGCTGGGCGGGGGTGGGAGCACGGTTGGAACCGTAAAGGCTGTAAACCTTCACACCGGTGACCGGGTCTATCTCGTCGGGAACCGTCTGCCCCGCCGGCCGATCGCCCCGCAACCCGTGCTCAGGGGCGAACAGCGCTACGAGCTTGCCGCCCCCAAGCCCTGGAAGGGCGGATGCCAGACGATCTGCCGTCGCCTGCAGGTGTGCATCCACCGCTGCCTGGTTCGTTACCAGCCCGACACGCTTGCCCCGCAGCCGTGCCCGCCACCCTTCATCTGTCAGCAACACGTCAATCCCCAGCTGAACTGTCTCCGTTTGTTGTACGGTTGCGACCTGCTGTTCCGATGGCGCGCTTGTTACTTTGCCTTCAGGCGCAGCAGCGGCAGTGGTAACGACCGCGGCCGAGGTCAGGGGTTCATCAGCAGCCCCCTGCCAGGGCATCATCCATACGACGGCCAGAGCCGTCACGCAGACGCCAAGGAGAACCACTGCTGTGATAAGCGCTGCTATATCACGAGTTGAGTGACCTCCGCTCTGCCGGCCGTGAAGCGATCTCATCAAGAATGGCCCTCCCGTTCGTCCTGCGCGGTGTCTGGCTGCTACTCTAATCTTCTCCCTAACACAGCGATTTCCTCGGAGGCCGATGTAAGCAAACCGAAAAGGGCTTCCGGCCTGGCGGTCGGAAGCCCTGTTTTCTAACGTTGGTGCACAGCTCTACTTACTTGCTGGCCCCCGGGTGGAAGGACCAGTAGAGCAGTATCTGGTCGGCAACGGTAAGTTCGGTACGCAGCTCCGCTGCTGTTTCTTCCGCAATCAACCTTCCCAGGCGACCACCTGGCTGAAGATCTTCGATAGTCCTGGTCAGGCTGCTACGGATGGAATCAATCTCCGCAGGGGTGGGCGGACTGGGGGCCTCCGCCAGTTTCTCGATGCGGGTTGCCAGGTGATCGAAATCCTGGACCAGCGGCGCCGGTGCACCCTCGGCGGCCTTGACCTGGTCAGCCAGTGCACGGACCGTGGCCGCTGCTGCCGCCCCCGGCGCCCGGTGGGGAGGGACCGCCGGATACCGGTAAGGTCCTGAGGCCAGGGCGTCATAATCCCAGCTCTCCAGTTGGAGCGTGCAGAAGAGGGCGTTACCCGGGACTCCCAGCTCCCGGACTAGTTCCACCTGCTCCACGATCTGCTCGGGAGTCCGCAGCAGGTAGGACCCGATACCGGCATAAACCAGAGCTTTCCCGCTGGCCAGACCGTTCAGGTAGAGGTTGTTCTTCATCCAGTTCCGCACTTCGTTCACATTGGTGCTGTACGCCATGGGGAAAACGAGATCGAGATACCCCTTTTCCACCCAGAGCTTCCAGTCCTGGTAACGCATGGAAAGGGCGGACCGGTAGTCGGGGTCGACGTCTGCGGAAAGAAGCAGGTGGGGTTTGATAGCCTTCAGTTCACGATGCGCACGCTCGACGAAGCGGGTTACCTGCTCCGTCCGCCAGCTGGCGAAGGCCAGCTCACCCTCACTGCCGGGGGTGAGCTGTCGGGCGTCCACACCGGTCTCCTCCTTGTAACGGGCAAGAGCTCGGGGGTTGTACCCAAAGGGGGTGGGCAAAGCCAGTTCGTAGCGGATGTAATCCAGCTGCAGCCCGTCGATGTCGTATTTGGAGACCATCTCCTTCAGCACGGACATCACAAAGTCCTGAACTTCCGGCAGGGCGGGCGAGACCCAGATCAGGTCGTAGGAGCTGACGGAATTGCCGTTCCTGTCCAGCTCGACCCAGTCTGGATGGGCGGTGGCGATAGGTCCGGGATCGCTCTTTGAGCCAACCATGAAGATAACCGCAACCGGATGGATCTCGATACCCCGGCGGTGCGCTTCTTCCACCATCACCTGCAGGGGATCCTCGCCCCAGACCTCGACGGCGGCACTGACGGTTGCTACTTCGCTTTGCCAGAGAGCATAGCCGCCCATCCAGACAAAGGGGAAGACCATGTTGATCCCGGCCTGCTGCAGCTGATCCATGAGCCGGGCCACGCTCTCCCGGCCGGTAAGGGAGGCCAGCGTATACTCGTCGATCCAGACCGCCCGGGCTTCGACCGGACGCGGTTTTAGCGTGAGCGACCAGGTTCCCTGCTGTGTGGATGTCGTAGCCTGTGAACCTTCCTCTTGACCGGCCGGCCGGTCAGCCTGCCCGCCTTCCTCTCCTATCTCGGTCTCTGCAAGCTCTGCTTGAAGCCGGATGTCGTCGAACCAGATCTCGCCGGTGCCTGTATTGGCCCAGACAGCCAACCGGAGACGGTCTGCTCCGGCGGGAGCGGTGATCCGGCCCTCGAAGCGTTTCCAGTCGAAGTCGCCGGCAAAAAGCTCTTGCGTGATGGGCTTCTGCGGTTCACTCCAGGACCCGTCGGTAAAGTGCCCGAGCGCAGTGATCGCGACGCCTTCGACTGCCGTCAACGACTGCCAGCCTTTCATCTTGATCGACCCGCTCACGCGGTAGGTGGTCCCAGGAGTGATCCTGATGTCCTGGAAAGCCCGGCCGCCCCAGCCTTGGGGGACGCGCGTCTCCGTCACCACAACGTGGAGCGAGCGCTGCCCTTCGGCGGCCGTGTCCGTGGCCAGCTCAACCCGGTTGGGGCTTTTCACCCACATCCACTCGATGGTCCACCCGTCGGGCCGGCCGTCTTTGTTTGCATCCTTCTCGAATGACCCATTGACAACCAGGTTAGGGCCGAGCTGCGGCGCGGTTCCGGTCGAGGCTGAGTCGGCTTCAGGTGAAAGCCAGAGTGACGCCAGCGCAAAAAGCAGTGCGGCCCCGGTAACCGCTATGCTGGCCATGGATGCCCGCCTACCGACGGGATCTCCTGGCCGGCGATGCGTTTTGCTCATTTTGTTACCGTCCTCCTTGTGAACTGCCGTCTTACCGTCTTTCGCAGGCCAAAACTTGTTTGATCTACCTGAGCGGAACGGAGCGCGTTTTCAAGACAGTTTGTCCCGACCGTCGCGGCAGATGCGTGGTAGCTTTCCTTTAGTTCATCTTCTTGTTGGGGATTCCTCTAACTCCAGGCTTCGCTAGTCGCGCTTCCTCGTGTAACATTTCTTTACAGCCGGTGGCATGGGGGGAGGCCGTGATCTATGTCCCGCCGAGCAGCGAGTGACGAGTATTATGTACTCGATCTACTTGAGGAGCTCTTGGGGGAACGTTGCCTGCGCCAACACCGGTTTTCAACGCTCTTGGGTGATCCTGGGAAGAACGGCCGGCGTCAGAGACTACCGGTTGATGGATATTTTCCTCACGCCAGGTTGATCGTAGAATACCACGAGCGACAGCATGCCCAGCCTGTGCCGATTATGGATAACAAGCCGACCATCAGTGGTGTCTCCCGCGGCGAACAGCGGCGAATATACGAAGAGAGGCGTAAGGAGTGGGCGAAAGCGAATGGGTTTAGACTTGTAGTCGTGAACTACTCCGGCACTTTGACACCCGTAATGCAAAGAAATGGCTATACAAGGGCGTTTTGGGCGCGCGAGGCCTCCGTTTTGGCATCACGGTCGTCCTTCGCCAGGGGCTCGATGCGTGGTGGAATGCGGTATCCCAGGGCCTGGAAGATGGTAACCGCCTCCGGGGAGGCCTCGGAGCGCAGGCGATACATCGCTCCCTTGATCTCGATATAGGCTGACTTGATCCGAGAGAGGTGCTTGAGCGCCTCCGCCGCCGTCATCTTGATCCCTTTCGCATGAAGCTTCTTCTCCAGATAGCGCTCCAGGAGGTGGGCCAGCACGCACACATGCACATGCGCCCGGATACGACGCTCCCGCCAGTGATACACGGGATTGATCTCTTCCAAGCTCTTCAGACTCCGGAAGGAACGCTCAATCGTTTGGAGATCCCGGTAGGCTCTGGCCACCTCCGCGCTGTCAAGCTGCTCGTAGCTGGTTCGGATCACGTACTTGCCGTCATAACGGGCTTCTTCCCGGATTCGGGCCTCGTCCAAACAGATACGGCCGTCATCGAGACGCATGAGATACCGGCCCTTACCCGGGTGGGAGTAGAGCCTGGCGGCCTCCCGTGACCAGGGATCGAGACCTTCCAGCTCGGCCCGAAGCTCCTCCACGATGGACTCCCGGGTCTGGCGGTCGTATTCAGCCTCGATGGGATTGAAGCAGACAATATAGCGGCGGTCCTCGACCCGGACCTCTTTCACCCTGAGGTTCTCGGCCACTTCGCGATAGCGACCGGGCCAGGCCAAGACGATGTCTCGGACCTCTCCGGCCCGTCGCAACGGGCAGCCAACGATGTAGTGGATGCCGGCTTCCCGCAGTAGCTCCAGGTTCTCTTCGCTCAGCATCCCGCGATCACCCACGAAGATACAGTGGGTGACATGGAACCGCCGCTGCAGGGCATTAACCATTTTCTCCACGGTCGTTACGTCAGCGGTGGCGCCGGGTTCCACCTCATGAGCGAAGGGCAATCCCTCCCGGCTGTTGGCAAGAGTGAGGAGGAACTCTAACTCGCCGTCCCGACCGTACTGGATCAGTTCTGACTCCCTTCCGTAGCTACGGATGAGAGTCGCATCGTAAAAGACGAGGCTCACGTCCAAAGAGAAGAGATCTCGCATACGCAGGAAGAGCCCTTCTTCGATCGGTTCTTTGTACTCGTGAAGGACGTCCAGCGCGCGGTAAAGGTGGTGAAGGCTGAGGCTCTTGGCTTCCGGGAAGTCAGCGTCATTGACAAGCCAATCATACGTACCACGATCACTGAAGGGATCAAGCAAGCGGTTGAAGACCATACCCCTGATCGCGGCTTCCACATCGAAGGTGAAGGCCCGGTCTCTGATCTGTCGCCGGATTTCGTCTCCGATGCCGAGTTCATCCCAAAGCCGTTGCAGTACCACTAAGGCTCCGTACTCCCGGGTATGCTTGAGTATCAGGTCTTTTTCCAGGTCCAGCACCTGCAGCTTGTGGGTCTGACTGGCCAGGGCGGCGACCATCTTGTCCACTCGATCCCGATCCATCTCATCCTCTCGGCCAACCGTGCAGATCACCTTCTGCCTGACCTTGCCGTTGCGTCGCTCATTCTCTACCAGCTGCCAATAGACGTACTCCTTACCGGACTGACGGACGATCTTACGGCGCAGGAACACCCGGCGTCACCTCCTTCCACTACGAACCATATCACGCATACCATCCAAGCGCAACATATTATCTTCACGCCAATAACCATGGCTTTGGCACTACCCCGTCACACGCGCGATCACCCGGGATATGCATTAAGCAGCGCTTCTTCTCCGGACACGCGCTCAAATGGGCATTTCACTGTCAAACTCCCGTACTCCGATCTACTCCACAATGCCCGAGGAAGATTACTGCGCAAACCTGATGAGGATCGCTACCTCCTCCTCCTGAAGCTGAGGCGAGAGGGTATCTTGCCATGAGAGGATGCCTGGCTTTCCGCTTGGGCAAAAAAGGTCTCCGCGAAAAGCCAGGCGGCTGCATGGATTGCCTCAGGCTCAGGCCGGGTCCTCAAGAAGTGCCCGCCACGCCGTCGTACCCGGAGGCGACCTGCGCATCCGCCTTCTCCGCCTCCTCCGCTTCTCCATCCAGGAGGTTCTGCTCCTGGCACAGCTGCCAGTACCTGCCGCGTGCCGCGAGCAGCTTGTCGTGCGTGCCGCGCTCGACCACGCGCCCACCCTCGATGACCAGGATCTGGCTGGCCGACTGGATGGTGGAAAGTCGGTGGGCGATGACAAAAGCGGTCCGCCCTTGCAAGAGTCGTTGCATGGCTGCCTGAACCTTCCGCTCCGTCAACGTATCGACATGGGCCGTCGCTTCGTCCAGGATCAAGATACGGGGATTGGCCAGGATCGCCCGGGCAAAGGAGAGAAGCTGGCGCTGCCCCGAGGAGAGGTTTCCCCCCCGTTCGTGCAGTACCAGGTCCAGCGGCAGATCCAGCCCGGCAGCGGCCAGCGCCGCCCGCATCTCTTCGTCGGTGGCATGGATGTTTCCGTAGCGCAGGTTTTCCCGCACCGTACCGGAGAAAAGAAATGGTTCCTGCAATACCAGAGCAGTCTGCCTGCGGTAGGAGTCGAGATCCACCTGGCTGATGTCCTGCCCGTCCACCCGGATTACTCCCGCCTGCGGCTCGTAGAAGCGGCACAGAAGGTTGATTATCGATGTCTTACCTGCTCCCGTGTGTCCCACCAGGGCTACGGTCTCACCCGGCGCGGCTCGCAGGCAGATGTCCTGCAAAACCGGCCGGCCTGCTTCGTAACCGAACGTAACGTGGTCGAACTCGACCTCCCCTAAGATGGGTGGCATGGCCGGCAACCCGGGCAGACGTTCACTTGATGTTTTCAGGACCTCTTGAATCCGTACGGCTCCCGCCAGCGCCCGCTGGATGACCCTGTAGGCCTGTGACAACCCGTGCAGAGGTCCAAAAAATTGGCCTCCGTACCCGATGAAAGCCGACAGAGTTCCGATGGTCAGCGTCCCCTGCAGGACCCAGTAACCACCGGCAAACAGGAGCAGCCCGGTGCTGGCAACCCAGGTGAAATCCACCGTCGGCCAGAAGAAGGCGAACACGAAGAGAGCTCGCTGGCTGGCCGCAAATAAGCTCTGGTTTACCTGCTCGAACCGTTCGCCGAACTTGCGGTGAGCCCAGAAGGCCTGTATCACCCGGATACCGGATACGTTCTCTTGCAGCGTCGCGTTGACCGCTGAGGCGCGTTCCCGTACGGTGTCTTCGGCCCGCTCGATCTGTCCACTAAGATAAGAAAAGGCGAACACCAGGGGCGGTAGCCCTGCCACCGTGACCAGCGCCAGCCGCCAGTCGACGGCGAACATAATGACCAGGAAGCCCACCAGCGTCAGCGCGTCTCCGAACATCTGGATGATCGTCCCGCTGAGCAGATCGGCCAGGGCATCCACGTCGCTGGTCAGGCGGGTCATCACTTTTCCCACCGGGATGCGGTCGAAAAAGGAGACCGGCAGTTCCTGAATATGGGCAAATAGATCCCGTCGGATGCTGCGGATCGACTCCTGGCCTACGTAAGCCATCAAGCGGGCGCGGCCGGTTGTTGCCAGCGCGCCAAGCCCGGCCACAGCTATCGTGAGAGCAATAAACTGTAGCAGGCCTTGCGGGCGCTGGGGGATGATGTAATTGTCGAGGGCGATCCGGCTGGCGTACGGCAGGAACATGGTGGTGGCCGCACTCACCAGCATCAGGACCGTGGCTGCCAGAAGACGCATCCGGTGGGGCCGCAGGTATGGCCGGAACGCCCATAGGGCTGCGAACCCTTTCGAACCACGCGTTCTTACACCCTCGAGCTCATCTTTCTCCGACAACCTGATCTACCCCCAGTATCCCGGCCCGCAAGGACATCTGCTCCCGGTATAGTTGCGCGTATATGCCATCCTGGGCCAGGAGTTCGGCGTGAGTCCCTGCCTCCACAATGCTCCCTTTGTCCATGACCACGATACGGTCCGCCCGCATTGCAGTAGCCACCCGCGAGGTGATGATCACAACCGTACGCCCTGCTGCCAGACGGTCCAGTGCAGCCTGCACCGCCTTCTCCGTGTGTGCATCCAGACTGGCTGTGGAATCATCCAGCACCAGGATGGGGGGATCGAGCAGCAATGCTCTGGCCAGCGCTATGCGCTGCCGCTCGCCACCTGACAGTCCGATCCCCCGCTCCCCGACCACCGTTTCGTAACCGTGCGGCAACCTCTCAATGGTGGCCGCAATCTGAGCCGCCTCCGCCACCTCCTGCACCCTGGCCTGGTCGCTCTCGGGGTTGCCCAGGCAGATGTTGTCCCGGATCGAGAGGGAAAACAGGAAGTTGTCCTGGAAGACGAATCCTATCTGGCGTCGGAGCTGCTCCAGGGGCCACTCCCGCAGATCTCGGCCGTCCAGCAGGATCTGCCCGGCGGTAGGGTCATAGAAACGAGGGATGAGGTTGGCTACGGTTGTCTTGCCTGAACCTGTGCCGCCCATGATCGCCACTCGTTCACCAGGGCGTATTACCAGGTTGAACCCGCGCAGCGCATAATCAGGGCTGGTATCGTCTTCTTTGTGAACCGGCTGCCGGTCACGGGAGTCGCCAGCATCATCGGTGGTATGCTCGTCGGTATAGGCAAAGTACACGTCGCGGAATTCCAGAAGCCCGCGAACTCGCTCCGAATTCCCGTAAGCTCCATCCTGCTTTCCTCCCAGCGGCTGCTCCCGCTCGTCCAGCAACTCAAAGATACGGACCGCTCCTGCCAGCGCTTTGCTGATAAGGTCGGCCAGCCAGCCGGTCTGCCGCAGCGGCCAATACAGGAAGCCTGCATAGCTGCTGAAGGCCATAAGGACGCCCAGGTCCATGGACCCGGTCGCCACTCTGTATCCTCCGTACCCGAGGATCACCAGCGACATGAGGACCCCCATCAGATCCAGAGAGGGGTTGACGAGGCTGTTGAGCCTGGCAATATCAAGGTTGGCTTTGAAGAGCGCTCTGTTTTCCCGTTCAAACTTCTCAATCTCCTGAGGGGCCCGGGTGAAGGCCTTTACCACACGGATCCCCGAGATGTTCTCCTGTGCAACCGTGTGCAAAGTGCCGGAACGAGCCTCTACTTCCCGGTACAAGGGGCTTACCGCTTTGGTGTAGGCCAGCGTGATCAGGGCAATGGGCGGTGCGATCAACATGGCCACCAGCGTCAGGGTGGGATCGAGCAACAGCATGGCTGTGATCGTGCCGGCGACCTGCACGATGTTGACTACGGTGATCAGCACTACGAAGCCGGTACCATCCCGCACCGCATCGACATCTTTCGTCAAACGGGACATGATGTCGCCCGTCTGATGACGGTCAAAGAACGCGAACGGAAGGCGAAGCATCTTCTGAAAGAGGAGGCTGCGGATGTCCCTGGCGATCCAGTTACCCACCGACTCCTGCATGAATATCTCAAGGTAGATTCCGCCCGCCCGCAGAAGGGCCAGACCGGCTGCAATCAGAGCGATCTTTGCCAGCTGCCAGGTGGCCGCGGAAAGTTGAGCAGCGCCGGCTGCAAGAGGCGCTCCGCCGACCCCAGCCCCATGCTGGGTTAAGACGTCAATCGCCCACCGCAACAGCAAGGGGACCAGCAGAATGGTCATCGAGTCGATCATCATCCCGGTAAAGGCCAGGATCATCCTCAACCAGTGGCGCCGGGCCACACCTATTGCCCTGAGATAGGCGCGCCAGGCCTGCCGCTGTGCGCGCAGAGGGGTGTTTGACCGGGCAGCCGACTCCATCAGGCTCACCTTCTTAGCTCACTTGCTCGCTACCTCGCCGGCGAGCGGGCCAACGAACCATTCTACCATATTGGGCCTTTTCGCCCACCTGCCTGGTTTTCTTCTGAATTGAACCGGGTGATACACCCGCCGGTGTCTTCATCGCAGTTCGGACCTGCATACGAGGTCATGCTCAGGAACGATCCACATGATTTCGTATGCTGAGCCAGGCCAATTCACGGGGGCCTGCATTGCAAACTACTTTGTCTGTTGTCTGGGAACGAGAAAAGTACAACTATGACCCCAGCGGGCTCAACCCCTACTACCGTTCAATCCTGGAAATGGCTGAGCGAGGTTGGCCGGCCGGTCTTCGGTGGTTGCACGGCGAAGATGCCGTGCGTACGGTAGCCGGAGGGCCGACGTTGGAGTAAAATGGGATTGATTAGCTAGGGAAGGGGGCTGTCCGATGAATGCGAACCGGATAGTGAAGAGTCTCTCCGGGCGTCTGAAAGTTGGCGGTATTCTCCTTGTGGTTCTTGTCATTGGCTTGGCTGTAAGTGCCGTTATACCCTTTCTTATTCAGCTACTGTGGGGTTGGGTTGTCCCGGACCTGTTTCCGGGGGCAGTAGCTCAGGGTTTAGTAGCTGGGAGCATTTCCTGGTACACGGCATTCAAGCTCAGCATTCTCCTTCTGGTGTTTGGAATTGTTGCTTCCCAGTACGGGAAATGAAAAACGATGCAGCCCCGTCAGGTTAGACAAGAATGAAAAACGGCCCGGTGGTCCGGGCCGTTATCCAGTTATCCATTGATCACGCCGCTTGTGGCTGCACTACTTACTTGATCACACTCGGCGTCACTACTCTGGCGTAATGCACTTCGGGCAGCATACCCGGAGCCGACCACATGGGCTTCTCAAGCTTAACTGCAAGTTCGGGGATCTCCTCCAGTTCACCGTCAAGGTAGGCCTCGAGAACGTCGGCGAGCGTTGCCAGCCTGGCCAGCAGGCCGCCGTACCGTCCCTCCACCACTTCCCAACCAAACGGCTTGTATGTGGACATCCAGATCTCACGATGGATATGCCACAGATCCTCAACCGCGGCTCGCAGCGCCGGGATGTCGGTGGCCAGCATCTGCCGCAAGGCAGCCCGGTCTCCCCGTGAATAAGCCTCCGCCAGACGCCGGCGCAACTCGCTCTTGAGCGCCAGGGCATGAGCGAGATGGGCGGGGAAGAGAAGCCGCCGCCCCCACCGGCTGCTGTCCCACTGGCTGGCGCCGTTTGCTTTCTCCGCCGCGGTAAACAACGCTTGTGCCAGCTTCTCGTAATGTTCCCGCAAGGGAAGGCCTTCAACAAGAGGATCCATGATCGCCAGCAACGGATCCTGCCAGAGCAGCCATTTGCCTGGGTTGCCGTGGCATTTGCCGGGATCGTCGACACCGGGCGGGGCGTCCACAGCACTGGCCTTCACCCAGTCGTCGAAATCGGCATCGGCTCCGCATGCCCCCCGGAAGTTCATCCGCAGCAGTTGCTGATCGACGGTCTCACCCGCCGTATAGCCGTGTTCCGCGAAGAACTGAATCCCGGGCAGGGCGCTGAAGACGTCGCACTCCATACCGTCGTCGCCCCACATGGTGACGAACACCTCCCGCAGGCCCTTCTGCTTGCAAGCCCGCATGCAGGCGTCCGTGGTCGTGAACGAGAAGGGCAGCGAAGCCCAGAACCGATCCCAGGTCCAGACGCCGCCGGCCATTACCGGCTCCGACCCCAGCTCCCGATGCCGTTCAATCCACTCTGCGTAGAAGTCACTGTCCAGGTGGTAATAGTCCCAGTAGACGAGATCGACGTCTTTGGGGATGCCCTTCTTTACGTCTTCAGGAATGACGGTGTTCTTGTCGTAGTATTCGTGGTTCTTTGAACCGAGCCGGAAGTACATGTCGCTCCAGATCATCGGCCGCAGCCCGTGGCGCTGGCAGATCTCGCGGACCTTGCTTAGGTGCGTGTTGAGGATGTCAAAGGGCCGCTTCTCGCCGTGCAGCTGCTTATAGCGCCCGGCACCAATCCCAAAAGCTTCGTCCATTCCCACGTGGATCCGCTTGGTGCGGAAGGGGCTGCTGGCGGCCAGGATCATCTTCTCAAGGAGCTCATAGGTTTTTTCCTCTTCGGCCAGGAGCACTCCGGAGGTATCCCGATATTCGGCAAAGGCCGGCCACTGGAGAATCTGCTCCAGATGGGCCAGCGTCTGGATACAGGGGATCATCTCGATACCCAGGTTGAAAGCGTAATCGTCGAGCTCTTTCAATTCAGCCTGGGTGTAGCGGCCGCGCAGGTAACCGAAGAAGGGTAGCCCCGGCACCTCGTAGGTGTCCTCGGTGTAGAGCATGCAGGTGTTGATGCCCATCAGGGCCACATGCCGCAGGAACTGTTTGGCGGCATCTACCCGCAGGACGCCGTTGCGGGAAGCATCGATCATGATGCCAAGCATAGTGAATCCGGACTCTTCCCGGAAGGGTGAGATGGTGACGGTATTGCCTGCATCGGGCTGGGTGAGGAGCTGTCCGAGCAGTCGCCCCAGCGCCCGAAAGGCCGCTGCCTTCTGCCCGTAGGTGATCCGGACCTGCCGGCCATCCCCCTCCACGTCAAGTGCCAGCGCCAACCTGTTGCCGAGCGCCTCGTCGTGGGCGAAGGTGACGGTGATATGGGCACACGCCTCGTCGTCGCACTCGCACTCTGAGCAGCAGCTGTCGGAGTCGTGGCACTCATCGTCACAATCGCAGCGGCCGGCAAAGCAGAAAAGGTCCGGGCGGTCGGCGATTATCTCGATCAGCCCCGCCCGCAATTCCTCTGGAACAGCGTTGAAGTCGATCTGCAACTTGGCGCAAGCCATGATCCTATCGCCTCCTTCTTGTTAAATTCGACGTCGAAGCAGACTTTCCCGCTTACAGCGCTGCTGTAACAACAGAGGTGGCGCCTGGCCGGGAAACCGGAAAATTGCGTGGCCTGCAGTACATCCCGCGCGGAGGTTTTTCCCTGGATGATTCTCTGGTTGTAAAGCGAAACAATATCTAGGCAATCGTGAGCCTAACATGGAAAACGGGCAAAACATGGGATAGGTGAAGAATGAGGGCGCTTCTGAAGCTTCTCACAGTAAGTCTGCTTTTCCTGGGCCTCATTGTGGCAACGCCGGCTCCGGCCGGGGCGATGACGCTGGGGACTCATTTTATCGTTGGTGCCGGCCTGGCCCATGCTTTAGCTGACAACGAATGGGAGGCCTTCGCGCTTGGCTTGGCCAGCCATATGCTGCTGGATGCCATCCCGCACGACGACAGGGCAGTGGAAACACCTGTGATCACAGCCCTGCTGGCCACGCTCTTCGCCTACCAGTTGCTGCACCAGGGGGAGGCCAATTGGAGGCTCATTGCTGCCGGTGGGGTTGCCGGCATGTTTCCCGACGCTGAACATGCTCTGAAACATGCCGGCGTCAGCAAACGTAGCTACTACCCCAGCCATAGCGGGATGATTCGCCAGCCCAGAGCGGAGATGGGTACGGCCCTCGCAATCGAGCTTGGCATCTCCTTTCTGGCCATGGAGATCAGCTTCTGAGCGTCCTCCGCTCGCAGGTCTGCAGCCTCCTCTCAACTGCTGGCGCCGGTCGCGGCAATCTCGGCCAGTATCTGGCGCACGTAGCGGATATCGGCGGCGGCGGCTACTGACGGATCACCCTGTCCGCAGTACTCGATCGTGAGAAAGCCGGAATACCCGGTCCGGTACAGGGCTTCAAGAATCCGGTAGTAGTCGAGGTGACCCATCTCCAGTGTCCAGGAGTAGTCGGCGGACTCTGCACCGGGTAACCGCCGGCAATTTTTCAGGTGCACGTACCCCAGATGTTTGCTGAGCATGGCGATGGCCTGGGTGGCCTCTTCGGCGTGCGGGGTGCCGTACATGTTGCCGGCATCCAGATTGGCCACGATGTTCTGGGCGCCGCTCTCCTCGAGGATGCGGAGCGTGGAGGCGGCCGTGTCGTGCACCGAGTTGGGGTGAATCTCCAGTGCGACCCTGACCCCGGCCTCACTCGCCGCCTGATCCAGCACCCGCAAGCCTTGAGCAATCAGCCGGTAGTGTTCATCGGTCGCCAGCTTGCTGCCGTTCTCGCCCCATCTGTCCCAGCGCGGGCCTACCAGGTTGGCCACCCCGCCGTTCACCAGGGGAATCCCCAGCCTGCCGGCGGTGCGAATGAACCCGACGGCTCTTTCCAGGCTCTGCTGCCGGACATTCTCATCCTTGTGAGTCAGGTCCGCCCCGAAACTCAAAACCCGTACCGGAGCGCCAAGCTTTGCAGCCTGCTCCACCGCAGCCGGTATGCCAGCAAGCGGGTCTTGCGGCGGAAGGTGAACTGTCGAAAGTTCGATCCCGTCATAACCTAATTCCGCTGCCTTCTTCAGAGCTCTCTCCAGCGGATAACGGCGATACGTATAGCTATGCATCAGAATCTTCACGTGCTGTCCTCTCCTTCGTCCGGGACTCCGTATCTCACCCACCGAGAGCCACGTCAAGGTAGAGCATTACTAGGACGCCCAGCATGGTGCCCCAGGTGGAGATCCGCTCGTGACCCCTTCCGTGCGTCTCGGGGATGATCTCGTCGCTGATGACGTAGAGCATGCCGCCGGCGGCAAAGCCCATGGCATACGGGAGGAGCGAGGAGGCAAGGCTGACCGCCGATGCTCCCAGTACGGCCAGCGGGACTTCTACCAGACCGGCCCGGATGCCCGTAAAGGCGGCGTAAAAACGCCGATTGAAGCCGGCGTTAAGGGCCGCCACCGAGACGGCCAGCCCCTCCGGAATGTTCTGCAACCCGATGGCCAGCATGAGCGGGATCGCTTCGTCGAGGTTGCCCGAACCGAAGCCTACACCGACGGCCAGACCCTCGGGCAGGTTATGAAGGGTGATCGCCACGATGAAGAGTAGCACCGAGGCGATGCGGCTGTGATCGGTCTGGCTGGGGTCCTCCCGAACGCGTCCGGTCACAAGGACGTGAACATGGGGTACCCAGCGGTCGGCCTGGTCCAGGACAACGATGCCCAGCATGATCCCGATGATAACCGGGATGACTCCCCCCTGTTCGATACCGGGAAGGATCAGGCTGGTAAAGCTGGCTGCCAGCATTACTCCGGCGGCAAAACCCAGCGCGGCATCGAGCAGCCGTTCCGAAGGATTCCGCCAGGCGACCACCACGGCCGCTCCGAGCAGGTTGAGGAAGGCGATGAAGATGCCGCCCGCCAATCCTTGCAGGATCAAGTTTGTACCGATCATGCCGGTAAAGATCTCCCTGAGCATCACATCACTCCTTAGCGCCGCATGCTTGGCAGCGGCAGCGGCTGAACGTTCACCACCTTCCCGCCCGAACGCATCGACTCTGCTCCCGCACAACCCACAGCCACCGCCATGCGGGCGTCCACCGGGTCGGCTACCGGCTTCTTCCCCTCAAGCAGGGCGTCAAGGAAATCGATGAATATCAGCCGGTCGGCATCCTGGTGGCTGGTTCCGCCGGGGAAGCTGGACTTTAGAGTGTAGGTCCGGTCGGTCAGTTCCCGGTACGTGCCGGAACGGCGCGTCCACACCCACACCTTCCCTTCCAGCTCGGAGTTTTCCAGCCGCCCTTCCGTGCCGATAAACGTGTAGTTGCGGTGGTAGTCGGGGGCAAAGTGGCACTCCGAGTAGTTGGCGATGATGCCGCCCTCGAGCTGTATCAACATGGACATGTTGTCCTCTACGTCGATCTCCTGGCGAAAGGCGCAGAGAGCACCCGGTTCGAGCTTAGCCTCCCGGCAGGATCTTTGTTCTGGGCAGTCCAGACATTGCAGCTGGTTATCACGGTCGCCGCCAAAGTAGCTGAGGTTGCCAAAGGCTGCGACCTTCTCGCCGTACCTGCCGGTAATCCAGTGGATCATGTCGATATCGTGAGAACCTTTCTGCAGCAGGAGGCTGGTGATGTTGCGACGCAGGCCGTGCCAGTCGTGATAGTAGTAATAGCCTCCCCAGCTGACAAAGTGGCGCACCCAGACTGCCTTTATCTCGCCTATTACACCCGACTCCACGATCTCCTTCATGGTCTGGAAGATGGGCATGTATCGCATGTTGTGACCAATGAAAAGGAGCTTCCCGGTCTCCTGCGCCGCCTCCAGCATCCTGTCGCACCCTTCGACGGTGATTGCCATGGGCTTCTCGCAGTAGACCGCCTTTCCTGCCTGCAAAGCCGCCACCGCGATCTCGTCATGGGTGAAGTCGGGGGTAATAATGGCGACGGCGTCTACGTCATCCCTCTCCAGCAGTTCGTGCCAGTCGGTACTCTCTGCAATTGGCACTTCCTGTCCGATCAAGTCGCGGAATCTCTTGAGGTTAGCCGGGTTGGGGTCGGCGGCAGCCACCAGCCTGGCTCGCTTATCCGCCTGCAGCCAGGATTTGACCATCGCTGCCCGGCGTCCCGTACCGATGACACCTAGCCGTACCAGATAGCTATTCATTTGCTGATTCAGTCCCTTCCCAAGTCTGTACTGCTCGCGGCTTGTCCGCGGCTATCTGCCCATCAAATGAGATTTTAATACGGCTTAATCCTGCTTGCTCTCAGCTACGTTGAACTGCTTGCCGCCGAGGTCCTCCCCAGGCGGCTTCTGCGGTAGTCCGAGGCAGTATAATGTGAAGGCAGTTTCCAGTATAGTACTTTCAGGAGTGAAGCATGGAGGATTTTGGGAAGACGAACCCTCAGGAAGTCAGCTACTTCACCTGGTTGACGCAGATTGGCCCGTATTTGGTCTGGCCCTACTCACTAGCGTTGCTCGTACTGGCCGTTATCCGCCCGATCGGGGCGGAAGTCGAGGTCGGCGAGTTGACGATCAAACTGCACCACGTAGCGGCTTTCATCGTGCACGTAGTCCTGGCCGGGTGGTGGACGGGGCGGAGCGGGCCGGAGGATAGGGGCGTCCGCCCGGGGGTTTGGCGACGCATAAGGCAAGCAGTTGTTTTCTCTGCACTTTTTGGTGTTCTCGTCGAGGTGGCGCAAATACCATTGCCTTATCGTTCTGGCCAGGCTGCCGATCTGATCTCCGATTTCCTGGGGATAGCCGGGGGCGTTCCCGTCCTGTGGATATGGCTCAGAAGGCCAAGGAATCAGCCCGGCCGCGCCTAAGGTACTGGCGGGATTTAGACTGGCGGACGAGTCGTCTTGCTTGTACCGGGGAGGTCCGGAAAATGTGGAAAGGCCTGCTCGTATTGGCAGCTATGCAGCGGGTGCGGCGTGTGTTTCTCGGCATGCTCCCGGCTGGCCTTCTGGTCCTGGCGACGGGATGCAGTTCAGTCACTATAAAGCCGGATATCTTCGTGGCGACGCGATCCGAAAGGGCTCATACGGTGACGGTTCTTGACAAGAGCTTCCCCTTCGATGATCGAACGGTCAGGGGAACCTACTCCCTCGGATTTGGGTTGGGGGAGAAGGCCCAAACGATCGTATACATTCCCTTATCCCGTAAGGACCTGCCGTCCGATATCGACATTGAGGCGATCGAGAAAGTCTTTCTGGATGTTTCTCTTTTGGGCACGGCTAAGGAGGACGGGGCAGCGGCATTCGGGGTCTACCGGATTGTCAAAGACTGGCGTCAAAATGCACGGATACCTGCCTCTATGCAACCGCCGGAACCGCCCACCGACCACTACACCCTGCTCATGAATCTTATGTCGCACTGGCCGCTGGCTACAGAAACCGATCCGTTCTTTACGTTTAACCTGACCTGTCAGGCGATACCCACCAAAGTGACCGCCGTAAACCAATGGCCGGTAATTCCAAGCCCGTCAGAGCAGTTGCTGCGGCTCGATCTGACAGACCTGGCCAAAGGCTGGTTGCAGGGAGAGCCAAACTATGGGATCGTGATCAAGCCTCTTCCCGACCGCTACATGCCGTTGGAAGCGCGCTGGTCGATGGTAGGAGATACGAAGCCCCGGTTTACTCTGCTCATCGGTTCTCCGTTGGCAGAGACTGGCCGGTAGCAGTCATTTGGCTACTCGGTGCAAACGATTGGAAACCTTGATGGTCGAGACTCGCCCTGCCGGACCACCTGCGATGTGGCCCGCGGGAGGGGGGATCTGAGATGTAGTTCATGGTTGGACAAGGGCAGCAGGTTCGGGATTGGCGGCGGGCCGACGGAAGACGAGAGCATGACCTCGGTAACTGGAACGTCAGGTATGGCGACCGGCTATACAAGCGCTCACAAGGGAGGTTCAAGATCATGAAGACGATGAGCGGCTTTCGCCATGGGCTTGTCCTGACGGTTATGGCGGCAGTTGTGTCTATTACGATGGTTGGTGCTGCCTCGTCCACGGTATCGGCGGCAGATCTCGTATTGCGGGTCTGGACCTGGGATGGGCCGGATGGGAGCAAACCTATCCAGGATGCTCTCGATGAGTTCACAAAGGAGACGGGGATCAAGACAAAGCTTGAGTCAGTTACGGCAGATTACAAGCCGAAGTTGTTGGCCGCTCTGGCAGCAGGGACCGCACCCGACGTGTTCATGGTCGGCGACTGGGACTATGCTGAGTTCTACCGTGCCGGCGTCCTCGAGAACCTTACTCCATACATAGAACGGGACAAGATAGATCTTAACGCCTACGTTCCCACCATTGTGAACCAGCATCGCCAGCCCGACGGCAACTTCTATACCATGTCAAAAGATTTCTCTACGATGGGCATTTTCTACAACAAAGATCATTTTGATGAGGCGGGAATCCCTTATCCTACTAACAAGTGGACCTGGAACGAAGCTCTCGTTTGGGGCCAGAAGTTGACCAGGCGAGATGCTTCTGGTAAGGTGATCCGCTACGGTATCTTCACCGATCCTGAGTGGGTTGCCCTCACCCTTTCTTTCGCTTGGGGTGCCGGCTACACGATAATGGACAAGAATTTCATGACGTTTAAAGGTTATCTCGATAATCCCGAAGCCATCAAGGCTATGCAGTTCTTTATTGATCTTGCCGCCAAGTACAAGATCGGGCCTAATGGTTGGGCGGAACGGGATGCAATAGGACATGCTGAAGGGGCGTTTTTCGGCGGAAAGGCTTCTATAGTCATATACGGTAACTGGCCGATCAACCGCTGGCGAAACGAGACGAAGCTCCGCTGGGGTACCGTCATACCTCCCATCTATAAAGTCCACTCTACCACGTTTGTGATGGAAGCTGGCTGGGGCATGGCGGGCGGTATTAAGGACCCGGTTCGCAGAGAGGCAGCCTGGAAGCTTCTCAGCTTCCTTGCCGGTCCAAAGGGACAGAAGCACATGGTCTCCACCGGCTGGGCGATGCCTTCGTATATTGAGCTTGCCAAGGAGCTCGGCATCACCAAGGATCCGTACTACTCCAACTTCTTCCTGGCAGCTTTTGAGTCCATGCCGATGTACTGGGCCAAGGTACCCAACTTCGGCCCGGTCTTCGCCGATGGCTTTGGCGACGTGATCCGGGATGCGATGTTCGGCAGGAGAGACCTGCAAACAGGGATAGCTGCCTACCTGCCCGTGGCTGAGGCAAGGCTCCAGAAGGCAATATCCGAGTATCGGAAGAAATAGAACGTTGGTATCTCGGAGGGACGCCCTCCGGCGCAAGCGGCGTCCCTCCGTTGCCGATCAGATCGGGGGTACATCAGATGCAGCTGGCCGCTCTCTTTCACGCCTGCAGGTCACCATACGCTTATCCGGTTGGTCTTGAACACCTCCGAATTATACTGAAGGCTGCCCGGGGAGATCTGGCTGCGGCTGTTTGCGTTCACGGCGACCGTTATTCCTGGCCCCCCGACCTTGATCGCTCAACTCCTATGGAACGCCTGGGCGATGATGGTGTGCACGAATACTGGGGTGTCACCATCCCGGCTCCCACCCGGCGGATCCGCTACTCTATCTACGTCCGGGGCCGGGATGGGGATTACGCCTGGCTGACGGAGTACGGAATCGCTCCCCGGCGCCCGCGCCGGGGGTTCTTCGAGTATCCGTACATTCATAGAAACGATGCCTTTGCGCAGCCGGAGTGGTTGCGGTATTCAGTCTTCTATCAGATCTTTCCCGACCGCTTCTGTAACGGCGATCCCACCAACGATCCCCCGAACGTAGCAGCCTGGGGGACGCCACCGACCGGTAGCAACAGGATGGGTGGCGATCTGGCAGGCATCCGCCAGAAGCTTGACTACTTGCAAGACCTTGGAATCGGCTGTATCTACCTGACGCCGATCTTTGCAGCGCCCTCCAATCACAAGTACGACACTGCCGACGACTACCGTATCGATCCGCAGTTTGGCACCGAAGAGGAGTTGAAGGCGCTTGTGAAGGAAGCGCACGGGCGGGGTATCCGGATCTTGCTGGATGCGGTCTTCAATCACGCGGGCAAGGAATGGTTCGCCTTCCGGGACGTGATCGAGAAGGGCAAGGATTCCAGGTACGCGGGTTGGTTTTATGATCTGCACTCCTTCCCTGTCAATCCGGAGGTCTGCAACTACGAGACCTTTGCCAACCGAATCGCCAGCATGCCGAAGCTGGACACTGGCAACCCGGAGTGCCGGGATTACTTGCTCGGGGTGGCCGAGTACTGGATCCGGCAGGCGGATATCGATGGTTGGCGGCTGGACGTGGCCAATGAGGTGGACCACCGCTTCTGGCGGGCTTTCCGTGACCGGGTGAAGGGAGTAAAGCCGGATGCTTTCATCCTCGGTGAGGTGTGGCACAATGCTACTGATTGGCTGCAGGGCGATCAGTTCGACTCGGTGATGAACTATCCCTGGCGTCATGCTACCCTTGCCTTTCTTAGCGGTCAACTGGACGCTGCCGAGTATGACAGGTTACTTTGCCGCATGCGCTTTACATACACCTCCGAGATGGTTCGTGGCCTGGTTAACCTCCTGGGCAGCCACGACACGCCTCGGGTTCGTACCGTTCTGGGCAGTCGGGAGAAGGCGGCTCAGGCTGCAGTTCTGTTGCTTACCTCGGAGGGCGTGCCGATGATCTACTACGGCGACGAGGTGGGGCTCGAGGGCAAGGGCGATCCGGACTGCCGCCGCTGCTACCCGTGGGATGACCCAAAGCAGAGGGACACGGAGCTGCTTTCGCTCTACCGAAGGCTGATCGCCATCCGCAAGGCGTTCCCGTGGTTGAACGACGGGGCCTGGGAGACCTTTGTCGCCGACCCGGTGACGGGTCTCTTCGGCTTCCGCCGGCTGCCCAGTCCGCTGGCAGCTCCGGAACGGCCGGCCAATGAGGAAGGTCTTTACGTGGTTATCAACAACAGTAGCCGGGGGAATGCCGTCACAGTACCCGCAGGTGTGGGTGTGCACCTGGTAGACCTGTTGGAGGTAGAGATGTTGACCGGCAGAGTGGAGGGTGATCGGCTGGAACTGCCTCCCCACGGCATCGCCATTCTGGCGCCGGCGACGGTAGCGGCCGCCATGAACCGCAAGCCGGGATTGGATTGGAAGACATGAGATGATACAGATGATCCGCCTTACCCGAGAGATTCGGTTCACAAAACTCGGGCCGACCGCTCCATGGGCCTGCCGACTTTTGTTGTTGGTTTTCTTGCTGGCCGTGCTGGGGCTGGGGGTTCACGTTCTGGGTGTAGCCATGGCGGAGAGGGCTGTGACGCCCGGTGCGCCGGCCGATCAGCGGATCTGGCAGGACGAGCGAATCTATTTCATCATGATTGACCGGTTTAGTGATGGCGATCCTACCAACAATTTCAATGTGATGAAGGGTAACCCGTACGCGTGGCACGGCGGTGACCTGCAGGGGATCATCGACAAGCTGGATTACATCAAGTCGCTGGGTTTTACCGCCATCTGGATCACTCCCCACGTGAGAAACGCGGGGATTGACTACCACGGTTACGCAGCGGTGGACTTCTACGAAGTCGACCCTCATTTCGGCACGAAGGAGACGTTGAAGAGGCTGGTGAGCGAGGCCCACGCCCGGGGCCTGAAGGTGATCTTCGACATAGTAGTCAACCACACCGGCCCAAATAACCCGCTGGTGGTGGAAAAACCCGAGTGGTTCCATCCCCGCCGGGAAATAAGCAACTGGAATGATACTGAAGAGGTACGGAGGGGCTGGCTTTTCGGCCTGCCCGATTTTGACCAGAGCAATCCCGAGGTCCGAGAGTACATTCTGGAGTACTCCCGCTTCTGGATCGAAGAGACCGATGTGGATGGCTTCCGGCTGGATACGGTCAAGCACGTGGAGCCGGAGTTCTGGTCGTGGTACGTACCCGAGCTGCAGAAGATCAAACCGGGGTTCTGGGTGATCGGCGAGGTCTGGGACAGCTCGCCGTACAGGCTGGCGGAGTATCAGAGGGCCGGGGTAACGGCTCTCATCGACTTCCCGGAGAGCGAGGCGGCCCGCCAGGCCTTTGCCAGGGACGGCTCCCTGGCGGTGCTGGCTCAGGTTAGCCGCCAGGTGGAGATGGCAATGGAAGATCCATGGCAGATGGGAGCATTCCTGGACAACCATGACATGCCCCGGTTTACCACCTATACCAGGGATGATCCTATAGGCAGACTCAAGCTGGGACTGATCTGGCTCTTCACCCAACGGGCGATTCCCATCGTCTACTACGGTACGGAAATCGGCATGGAGGGAGGGAACGACCCTTACAACCGAGCCGACTTCCCCTGGGGCGAAGAGGAGAACCTTGACGTGCGGGATCTGGTGGTCAGGCTGAATGACATTCGTTCCCGGCATATCGCCCTGCGGCGAGGGGGAATGGAGATGATCCTGGCCGACTGGTGGCGTTACGCCTATGCCCGTACCCTCGGCGAAGATCGGGTAGTGGTGGTGCTAAACAACCACCCCTCTCAGCCCTTTGTCAGGGAGATCGAGCTGTCCGCTCTTAACCTGCCCGACGGGACCGTTCTCGTGGATGAACTGACGGGCGGCAGGGTACAGGTACAGAACGGGCGAATTTCCGTAGATATTCGCCCCCGGAGCGGTGCCATCTACGTGGTGCAGCCGAACCGTAGCAAGTCGCCGGGCCGGGAGGCAGATGGGCAGAAGAAGTGAGGATGGATCGGTTGATGGCTCGTGGTACCCGTATGCCGGGGAGAAAGCTTTCGGGCCTTGTGGGGTTTGGCCGGTTGGTGGAGGCTGTGCTGGCAGTGGCAATCGCCTCCGGGCTGGTTGGCTGGCTGGGATCGGTTGCCATCAGATACGGATGGTTCAGCGGAGTAGACGATCTGAACTTGCGGGGAGTGAAGGCGGCGGCTTTCTTTACCATTATCACCTGGTTTGGTACGGCCGAGGGTGTGATAGTGACTTCCCTGATCATGCTGGTGGTGTTGCTGGCCCTGCGGCTCTATCAGCCCGCGCTCGTCTTTGTCACTGACCTTTTGACTTCAGCGATTGCCAACGATCAGCTCAAGAGTTGGGTTGCCCGGGAAAGGCCGGCCGGCGTGGATATGAGCGAACTTGGATTTGCCTTTCCTAGCGGTCATGCTTTCGTCTGTACTGCTGTTTTCGGGCTTTTTGCGTGGATTTTGGCCCGCTACATTCGGGAGCCTTTCTTTCGGTTTCTGATCGCAGGGGGCTTTACCCTCTTCATCCTTCTCATCGCCTACAGCCGGCTGTACCTGGGCGTGCATTATCTAAGCGACGTCCTGGCCGGGCTGGCGCTGGGCCTTTGCTGGCTGGTCATGTTTGCCCGGGCCGCGAAGCTACCGGAGCGAAGGGGAACGCCGGTTCGAGCGCGTCCGGCCGGGCAATAGGGCCGTGTTCTGACCCGGTGGCAGTAGCGCGGACGCAAACCACCAATATGTGCAATACGGGCAAAGGGGAGGGCGGGGATCCGCCTCCCCTTACTTTCAACCGTTCAACTCCTGGACTCTCCAACTCTCTCCGCCTCATAAGCTTTGCGCAGGATCTCGGCCAGCTCCGGCACAAGCGGCAGGCGAGGGTTCGCCCCGGTGCACTGGTCGTTGAAGGCCACGTCGGCCATCTCATCCAGCTGGGCGAGGAAGGCTTCCCTGTCAATCCCGGCCTGGGCGAAGCTGCGAGGCATATCCACTTCGGTAAGCAACCTGTCGATCGCTGCCAGGAGGCTGTCGACCCCTTCTGCCGGCGTCCGGGCCGGCAGCCCGAGAAAACGGGCGATCTCGGCATACCTCTCGGCCGCCCGCGGCCAGCTGTACTGCGGATAGGCCACCAGCTTGCTCGGCAGCTCGGCGTTGTACCGGATCACGTGCGGCAGCAGGATGGCATTGGCTCGCCCGTGGGGTATGTGGAAGCGGGCGCCCACCACGTGCGCCAGGCTATGGTTGATGCCGAGGAAGGCGTTGGTGAAGGCCAGGCCGGCAATGGTGGCCGCATAATGCATCTTCGCCCGTGCCTCGCGGTCGGTGCCATCCCTGTAGGCACGTGGCAGGTACTTGAGGATCAGGTCGATGGCTTTGAGGGCCAGGCCGTCGGTGAAGTCCGAGGCCATGACCGAGACATAGGCTTCGATGGCGTGGACCAGGGCATCGATACCGGTATCCGCCGTCAGCCGGGGCGGCACGGTCATGACCAGGTCCGGGTCGACAATGGCCACGTCCGGGGTTAACTCATAGTCGGTGACCGGGTACTTCACATTTCTCTTTCTGTCGGTAATGACCGCAAAGGCCGTGACCTCCGAACCGGTACCGCTGGTTGTGGGGATGGCGATGAACTTCGCCTTCCGACCCAGGTGGGGGAAGCGGATGGCACGCTTGCGGATGTACAGGAACTTCAGCCGCAGCTCCTCGAAGCGGGCATCGGGATACTCATAAAAGAGCCACATACCCTTGGCGGCATCCATGGCCGAACCGCCACCCAGGGCGATGATGCAGTCCGGTTCAAAGCGCTGCATCGCCCGGGCACCCGCCTCTACCGTCTCTACAGATGGATCGGGTTCGACGTCGCTGAAGACTTCCACCGTCACTCCGGCCTTCCTGAGGAAGTATTCGGCCCTTGCCACGTAGCCGAGCTTTACCATCATCGGGTCGGTTACGATGAAGGCTCGCTTTGCCTGAAGTTCAGCCAGATACTGTAGTGAACCGGGTTCGAAGTAGATTTCCGGCGGAATGCGTACCCACTGCATGCGGGGACGTCGCAGCATCACCCGCTTGATGTTGATGAGTTGTTCCACGCCGACGTTGGCCGTGGTCGAGTTTCCGCCCATCGTGCCGCAGCCAAGGGTGAGCGAGGGGGTGGCGAAATTGTACAGGTCACCGATAGCGCCCAGGGACGCTGGCTGGTTGATCAGAAGACGCCCGGCCCGTACCCGTTCCCGAAAGAGGTTGATCGCTTCCTGGTTGTGGGAGTGGATCACGGCCGAGTGGCCCAGCCCGTAGAACTCGGTCATCTCTTCGCAGCGGCGCACGCCCTCGTGAAAGTCCTTGACGACCAGGTATGCAAGAACGGGAGAGAGCTTCTCCCGGGTGAACGGATACTCGGGCCCGACGCCTTCTACCGGTACGAGCAGCATCTTGGTCTGCGCGGGCACATCCAGCCCGGCCATGGCCGCGATCTTCACCGCACTCTGCCCGACCACCGCAGCATTCAGTTCACCGTTGGGCTTAAACATCACGCTGGCGAGCTGTGCCGCCTCCTCTGGGGAGAGGAAGTAGCAGCCGAGCTCGACAAAGAGATGCCGAACTTTCGGCTCAACCTCGGCATCGACGATAACGGCCTGTTCGGAGGCGCAGATCATGCCGTTGTCAAAGGTCTTGCTCAGGACGATGTCGGCCACGGCCTGCTCCAGGTCGGCGGACTTTTCGATGTAGGCCGGGACATTGCCCGGGCCCACACCCAGCGCCGGTTTGCCGCAGGAGTAGGCCGCCGCAACCATGCCCGCGCCGCCCGTAGCAAGGATAAGCGCGATACCGGGGTGGCGCATGAGCGCCTGGGTAGCTTCAAGGGTAACCGGTTCGACCCAGGAGATGCATCCGGCAGGTGCCCCGGCGGCGACGGCAGCCTCCCGCAGGATGCGGGCGGTTTCGGCGCTGCAGTGAAACGCTTTGGGGTGGAAACTGAAGATAATCGGGTTGCGCGTCTTCAGACTGATCAAGCTCTTGAAGATTGTGGTAGAAGTCGGGTTGGTAACCGGTGTGATGCCCGCGATGATGCCGACGGGCTCGGCCACTTCCACATATCCTTCTTCGGGGAATTCGCGCAGGACGCCGACGGTTCGCTTGTGACGTATGTCGTTATAAACGTACTCGGAAGCAAACAGGTTCTTTTGAACTTTATCTTCATATACGCCCATGCCGGTCTCTTCGACGGCGAGGCGGGCGAGCCGTTCATGATGGGCGAGGGCCGCAGTGGCCGCCGCCCGCACAATCTCGTCCACCTGTTGTTGGGTGAAGGAACGCATGATCTCCTGAGCGGCCCTGGCTTCGGCGACCAGCCGGTCAAGACGCTGCTGCAGTGAAGGAGGGACTGCGGGTGAGAGCGGTCTCTCCGTTTCGTTTCCGGACGAGCGGTGCGTACGATCTGCCTCGGCTTCGGCGACCGGGGCGCTTTGACCGCGGGCGGGCTGCTGGCCTAAGAGCTTTGTGCTTTCGGGCTTTTGTGGCCCCGGCTTGCCGTTTGTTGCGGTCAGCATGGCAACTTCCTCCTCCAGGTTGGTGGGTGGCAGGGGCTTGCGATTGTGAACGCGTTCACAGAATCGCCTTTGCCGTTGACTATAACGGCACAATGGCTGCTTGTCAATGGGTGTGTGTGGCGTTAACAAAAACGTTACGTCCCGACGCCTAGGTTTCGATACGTAAGGTATGGTATAATGCCGGCGTAAAGTATGTGACGCTGTTCACTAACACAAAGTCGCCGTTGCTGTCAAGCCCCATGAGGGCTGAGGCTCAAAGGCAGAGAAAAAGGGCAAAGGAGATGGATCGATCGGATGTCCGTACAGATACTGCCCGAACACGTGCAAAGCCGCACCGACGCCTGGGAGGGTTTCGTCTCCGGCGAGTGGCAGCGCACCATCAACGTGCGTGACTTCATTCAGCGCAACGTGACCCCGTACACCGGCGATGCTTCGTTCCTGGTCGGCCCGACCCCCAGGACACAGCGCCTCTGGCAGAAGTGCCTGGAGCTGCTCGCCGAGGAGCGGCGCCGGGGCGGGGTGCTTGATATCGATACCCGGACACCTTCCACCATCACTTCCCACAAACCGGGCTATATCGATCCCGAAGACGAACTGATCGTCGGACTGCAGACCGATGCGCCTCTTAAGCGAGCCATCATGCCCTTCGGCGGCATTCGCATGGTGGAACAGGCTTGCTCCGCTTATGGGTATCAGCTGGATCCGCAAGTCAAGACTATCTTCACGCGCTACCGCAAGACGCACAATCAGGGGGTTTTCGACGTCTACACGCCGGAGATTCGCAAGGCCCGCCACGCCGGGATTATCACCGGACTTCCCGATGCCTACGGTCGTGGCCGCATCATCGGTGATTACCGGCGGGTGGCGCTCTATGGAGTGGACCGTCTGATCGCTGCCAAGCAAGATGCCCTGCGGCGGCTCGAGCGGCCGAGCCTTACGGAAGAGACGATTCGGGACCGGGAGGAGATCGCCGAACAGATCCGGGCTCTGCAAGAGCTCAAGGAGATGGCAGCTTCCTACGGCTTTGACATCTCCGGGCCGGCCCGAACGGCAAAGGAGGCCTACCAGTGGCTGTACTTTGCCTACCTGGCCGCGGTCAAGCAGCAAAACGGTGCGGCGATGAGCCTCGGCCGGGTCTCCACCTTCCTCGACATCTATGTGGAGAGAGACATACGCGCAGGACTGCTGACAGAAGAGCAAGCCCAGGAGCTGGCCGACCAGTTCGTCATGAAGCTGCGTTTGGTCCGCTTCTTGCGCACGCCCGAGTATAATGAGCTCTTCTCCGGCGATCCCACCTGGGTGACGGAGTGCCTCGGCGGAATGGGAGTAGACGGCAGACCGCTGGTTACCCGCAACTCCTTCCGCTTCCTGCAGACCCTCTACAACCTCGGTCCGGCGCCTGAGCCCAACCTGACGGTGCTCTGGTCGGAGAGGCTGCCGCGTGGCTTCAAGGAGTTCTGCGCCCGGGTTTCCATCGATACGTCATCGATCCAGTATGAGAACGACGACCTGATGCGCCCGTACTGGGGCGACGATTACGGCATCGCTTGCTGCGTTTCGGCTATGCGTATTGGCAAGCAGATGCAGTTCTTCGGGGCCAGGGCGAACCTTGCCAAGGCACTGCTTTACGCCATCAACGGCGGCATCGACGAGAAGACCGGGGAGCAGGTGGGCCCGGAGATGCCTCCCATCCGCGATGAAGTGCTGGAATATGACAAGGTGATGGCAGCTTACGACCGGGTGCTGGACTGGCTGGCCAGAACCTACATCAATGCGCTCAACATCATCCATTACATGCACGATAAGTACTGCTACGAAAGCCTGGAGATGGCAGTCCACGACGAAGAGATCCTGCGGACAATGGCCTGCGGGATTGCCGGCTTATCGGTGGCTGTCGATTCGTTGTCGGCCATCAAGTACGCGCGGGTGAAGCCGATCCGCAACGAACAGGGCATTGCTGTCGACTTCCAGATCGAAGGTGATTATCCGGCCTTCGGCAACGATGATGACCGGGTGGACCAGATCGCCGTCGACCTGGTGCGACGCTTCATGGACAAGCTGCGCCGGCAGCCGACCTACCGGCAAGCTGTTCCCACGCTTTCCATTCTGACCATCACGTCCAACGTGGTTTACGGCAAGAAGACGGGGGCGACGCCGGACGGACGCCGAGCGGGTGAACCCTTTGCCCCCGGCGCGAATCCGATGCACGGCCGGGATCGGAAGGGCGCCCTTGCCTCCTGCAACTCGGTGGCGAAGCTACCCTATGCGGAAGCACAGGACGGCATCTCCTACACGTTCTCCGTGATCCCCACTGTCCTGGGGAGGGATGGCGAGACCCGGGTACGCAACCTGGTCGGGTTGCTCGACGGGTATTTTGCCCGGGGAGGTCACCACATCAACGTCAACGTCCTGAACCGGGAGACGCTCATCGACGCCATGGAGCACCCCGAGAAGTATCCGCAGCTGACCATCCGGGTTTCGGGGTATGCGGTCAACTTCATCCGTCTCACCCGTGAACAGCAGCTGGAAGTGATCAACCGTACCTTCCACGAACGTTTGTAGGGGCATGAGGTCTGCAGGCGAACCGTTGAGGAGAGCAGGACCAATGGCAATTGAACCGCGGGACCAACAATGCCAGACCGCCGGCCGCGAGTGGGCCTGCTCGCGGCCGGTTGACCGGCGCACAGCCACCGGCACCGGGCCGATCCGGGGACGGGTGCACTCTGTGGAGAGTATGGGGGCCCTGGACGGTCCGGGCCTGAGGTACGTCCTCTTTCTCCAGGGCTGTCCCCTGCGGTGCGCCTTCTGCCACAACCGGGACACCTGGTCACTCTGGGGTGGCCAGGATAAAGACGTTGACGAGGTGTGGAACGATCTTCTCCGCTATCAGTCTTATATGCAAGCGTCGGGCGGCGGGGTGACGGTTTCCGGCGGTGAACCCGCATTGCAGGCGGCCTTCGTCGCCGAGCTCTTCCGGCGTTGCCGGGAAGCAGGGATCCACACGGCCCTGGATACCTCGGGGTATGCCCGGATCGAGCGTGCGGATGTGCGGGAGATGCTTTCGTACACCGATCTGGTCTTGATGGACATCAAGGCGATGGATCCGGGCTTACACCGCTCGCTGACCGGGGTCGACCCGGGTCGCATTCGGCGCTTTGCGAGCTTCCTTGCGGATCAACGCATCCCGGTCTGGATTCGCGTAGTGCTTATCCCGGGCATCACTACCACAGAGGAGAATCTCGTGGCGCTGGCATCGTACGTACGCACGCTACCGAATGTCGAGAGAGTCGAGTTGCTGCCCTACACCAAACTGGGTGACCACAAATGGGCCGAACAGAGTGACCGATCCCCGCTTGCCGGGGTGCGAGAGGCCGATCAGAGTGACGTTGAACGAGCCGCTGCCATCCTCAAGGCAGGTGGCCTGCACCATGTTTGGATCGATTCCTGACTTCTGCACCACCAGTATCGGCCTACGGCCTACATCACGCCGGTCGGGCTGCTGCTGGATGAACCACGCTCCCTGGTTCACCCTTGCTTCACCCTGGTGGGGGTGGTGGGTAGTTTTTCTACCCGGTCGCCTGGCGAGGGTGGGTGAAAAATCTACCCGGTGCAGGCGTGGGAACGTTCCCACGGCCGGTTGCGGCCAGGTTGGCGTTGCATAAGCCCAGCTAGGGGTGAGGGACAGCGCCGCCCACCTCGGCAAGGGTTGCCTGGGGTAAACCTGCGTCCGGCGGATGCTCCTCAGTGGGTGAAATTTTCACCACCCTTGTCCGCGAAGGTGGGTGGTTTTTTCACCCATCACCTTCAGTGGGGTTACGGTGATGCACGATACACGATGCACTGTTCCTGCAGGTGAACTGAGCGCTGCAGAATGCGGCCGAGAGCAGCAGGGTCTCAGGCCCGGCTTACCGGTGGACCTGATGGACCTCCTGATACCACCGGTACTCTGCCGCTATACCCTCCGGCAGGGGTGTAACTCCCTGCCACCCCAAAACCGTCCTGGCCCTGCCTGCGTCTGCCAGGGTGGCAGCTACGTCGCCGGGGGCGGCCGGAAGTTGAATGATGCGGGGAGCGCGGCCTACTACCTGGCCGATCAGATCGAGGAGCTCTCTTAAGGTAACAGAGGTGCCGCTGCCCACGTTGAAGACTTCCCCAGCTACGAGCGGGCTTGTCGCCTCGTCTGCTAGCGCATGCCAGGCGGCGATATTGGCACGTACGACGTCATCCACAAAGGTAAAGTCACGGGTCTGGGTTCCGTCGCCGTACACGCTGATCTCGCGACCGTGGACGAGAGCGTCGATGAAGCGATAGATCGCCATGTCCCGGCGCTGGCGGGGGCCGTAGACTGTGAAGTAGCGCAGGCTGACGCAGGCCAGGCCGAAGTTTTCGTGGTAGGCCCGGACAAGGTTTTCACCAGCCAGTTTGGTCACGCCGTAGGGTGAGTATGGGCGGGGAGACATGCCCTCGTGCAGGGGGAGCGCGGGCTGCTGGCCGTAGACCGACGAGGACGAGGCATAGACGAAGCTCTTGATCCGGTGTCTGACAGCCAGCTGGAGCAGGACCTGGGTGGTAAGCACGTTGTTGTGCAGGTAGGCCGAAAACCCCTCCCCCCAACTCTCCCGGACACCGGCCAGGGCCGCCTGGTGGAAGATCACGTCGGCGCCGGAGACGTACCCATCCAGATCCAGCTGAGCCAAGTCACCAACCACCCCGCTGAACCGATCCCACTCCAGCAAGCGGTCCCAGTTGTCGTTCTTCTGAAATATGCAGTAGTTGGGCAGGAAGGCGTCGATGCCCACTACCTCGTGCCCCTGCTTGAGCAGTTCCTCGGCCAGGGTCGAACCGATGAACCCGGCCGCCCCCGTCACGATCACTTTAGCCACGGTTTTCACCCTCCTCCCCCGAGAAGACTGGGAACTGGCCCCGGCCCGGGGCAATGTAGAAGAAACCGAGCTTGCTAAGGTGGGCTGCGTCCAGGCACAGGCGGGCGTCCAGCACGATGCGGCCGGCCATCATCTTGCGCATCCGCTCCCAGTCAAGCTGCACAAACTCATCCCAATCGGTTACCACCGCAACGGCCTCCGCATCCCGAACGGCTTCATAGGCGGAGGGCAGAATCTCCGCCGAGACCGCGGCCAGAGCCCCGGGGGGGTGCGCCGGGTCGTAGGTCCGCACCCGGGCTCCGGCCCTGGCCAGCAACCGGACCACCTCCAGCGCCGGAGAGGAGCGCAGATCGTCAGTCCCGCCCTTGAAGCTCAGCCCCAGGACCGCCACCACCCGGCCCTCCAGGCTTCCGCCCAGGGCCTGCCTAAGCCTGGCCACGACCTTGCCCGGGCGCAGGCCGTTGACGGCGGCCACCGCCGTGAGCAGCGTCGGGGCGACCCCCTGTTCGCAGGCCATATGTATCAACCCGGCCACATCCTTGGGCAGGCACGAGCCGCCATATCCCAGGCCCGCTTTCAGGTAGTGCGGGCCGATGCGCGGATCAAACCCGATGCCCCGCGCCACCTCGACAATGTCGGCGCCCGTCGCTTCGGCCAGGTCGGCCAGCTCGTTCATCAAAGAGAGCCGGGTGGCGAGGAAGGCGTTGGCCGCATACTTGATCAGTTCGGCAGTCTGCCAGTCGCAAACAATCACCGGCGCCTCAATGCCCGCATAAAGCTCCCGCAAGATCGCCGCCGCCTCCGGTTCCTGCATTCCTATGACAATGCGGTCGGGATGAAGTGCATCGGCCAGTGCCGTTCCTTCCCGCAAGAACTCCGGATTGCTGGCAACCAGCACCCGGCCGGCCATGCCCCGGGCCGCAATCCGGGCGGCCAGTGCCCGTGCCGTTCCCACGGGAACGGTGCTTTTCGTGACCAGCGCGACCGGCCCCGTCACCGCGGGCAGCACGTCTTCTTCCAGGCGGGGGAGCAGGAATTCGACGGCCGCCTCCAGTTGACTGAGGTCGATACCGCCCACCGCAGTCACGGGAGTGCCGACACAGAGCATCACCACCTGCGTGTCGGGAGCTATCACGTACCGTTCACCGGCGTGAGCAAACGCCAGCCGACCCGCTTCCAATCCCTCCCGCAGCGCTTGGGTCAGCCCCGCCTCCCAGAAGGGGGAGCAGCCCTGCCGGAGCAGCTCGACCCGTTCCGCATCCTTCTCCAGGCAGACGACCTCGTGCCCCAGGCGGGCGAGGGTCACCGCCATGATCAACCCCACCCGGCCTGCCCCCACCACCAAGACTTTCACGGCTGCCCCTCTCCTTCCGGCTCGGCGTGTTCCAGTTCGGCGTAGATCTCCAGCAACTCGTCGGCGACACGTTTCCAGTTAAACCGTTCTTCGGCCAGCTCGCGCCCCCGCCGGCCCATCTCTTCGGCCAGCTCCCGCTTCTCCAGCAGCAGGGCGATGTGAGTGCCGAGAGCGACGGGGTCGTTATACTCGTCGACCACCCACCCGTTGCCCAGACCGTCAACGACCTCCGGATTGCCGCCCCGCCGTGTGGTGATGATAGGCAGGCCGGCGGCCATAGCCTCGTAGTGAACCCGGGCCAGGGGCTCAGGCCATTGCGAGGCGCAGACAAAGACGTCGGCGGAACTGTAGTATGCGGGTATCTCGCCGGGCGGGACAAAGCCGGTCAGGAAGATCCGGCCCGGCGACCTGGCCGCCATTCTCATAAGGTACTGACCGTATTCGTCCCATTCGGTCTCCCCGTACCACTTGCTACCGACGATGATGAGTACTGCCTCCGGAAAGCGCTCGTGAACGGTATCCATTGCTTGAATGATCAGGTGGCTTCCCTTCTTGGGCGACAGGCGGCCGACGTTGAGCACTATCGGCGCATCGGGGTCGAATCCCAGGCGGCGGGCCAGTTTCACCCGCAGCTGGCGGGCGCGGGGATGCCAGCGCGGCAGGTAGATCTCAGGGTCGACGCCCGAGTAGACAACCCTGGTTTTTGGAGCTGCTTGTGGATATCGGGCGGCTACGCCTTCGGCGATGAATCTGCTTACCGTCACTACCTTGTCGGTCGCCTCAAGGCAGGCGGCAGCGTTCTCTGCAGAGATCTTGTCAGACTCGAACATCTCGTTGTGCAGGCTCACGATCCGCCTTGCTTCCGGCCGGGCCGCCGCGAACTCGACCACCCACGTGGGCCGGTTGAAAATGTGCAGCAGCTCGAACTCCGCTTGCCTGAGAGCCTCTGCCACGTTCTGGTGGTAGCGGGTGTCAAGCAGTCTAACCACCTTAGCTCCCGCAAGCTCCGACTCCGCCGGCAACTGCTCGTCGTTGACGCTGAAGACAGTGACATCGTGGTGGCTGGTGAGGTAGGGGAGGATACCATCAATGTATAGCTGGATCGCTCCCCCCCGCACGGGGGGAACGGGTAGCTTCTCCGTCGCTATCAGGGCAACACGCAACTTGACTCACCCCAACTTACGTAGCCAGACTGAGAGAGCGTCGGCTTTCTCCTTTTCCAGGCGGGCCGCCCGAGCGATCCGTTCGGGCTTCTCTGGTTTGTTTTTCTTGAACCAGTTCTTGGCCGCATCGTGGAAAGCGTGGGGGAATAACAGGTCTATGGCCAGCAGCTGCAAGTGTTCCTGGGATAGAGGATTTGTCGCGGTGTACCATTCCAGGATTTCATCCAGAACTTCGTTTCGCCAGCCACCCTTGCTCTGCATCAGTTCACAGGCGAGCTTGCGAAGATTGCGGGCAGGGAACTCGAACGTGACGGTGTCAAGATCGAGCAAATATGGGTCGCTCCTGGTCAGAACAAGGTTGCTTGGGCCAAAGTCCTGATGGATGAGAGTCTCCCCGGGCCACAAGCGCTGGACCATCGCGGCGTAGGGTGATGCTGCGAGAGCGTGGCGGGCATGGGCCGCCAGTTCCAGAGCTATGTCAACGCCGGCCAGGAAGTGCGCATTCAACCCGTTTTCCGGCTGCTTGGCTGCCTGTTCCTTCCACTCCTTGAGCCGCGCCTCGGTCTCCTCATAGTTTTCCGGCCAGCGGCCGAGCTTGGTGAAGATTTGCACCCCTTGGGGGACTTTGAACCCCCGCGAGGCGGCGTGCAGGCGGGCCAGCGCGACCACACTCGCCCGCAACTCTTCCCGATCCTCCCAGCGGGGACTGCGGCCGGAGATCCACTGGTATACGGCGTAGACCTGCCTATCACTCTGACCGTCTTCAACCACGAAGTACGACCCGTCCCGGGTGGGGATCACTTCCGGCACCGGCGCACCGTGGGCCGCCAGGTGACGTTGGGCGGCGACGCTGAAGGCGATCCGTTCGGCCGGCTGTCCGGTCCGCTTCAGGCAGAGAGTTCCGCTCTCTGTCTCCACCTTCCAGACGCCCTTGCCCTTCTCCTCCTCGACCTGGACGGGCGTTATCTTGCGGACCTCAAAAGGATACTGGCGCAGTATCGAGAGGAGTCGGGATTCCGACCCCGGGGTGAGCCGCGGGGGCCGGCCGTTGCGTTCAGACACCGGCGATCCCTCCTTTGCGGGCGGCGGTCCGGTGGCGGTGGTTGTGGTTGCCGACGGCCGGTAGGGCACAAGGTAATAAAGCGCGAGACAGGAGCGCTTCTGCCTTTGTCTTTTCGAGCTTCACCACTTCCTGCAACTTCTGGAGGAACTTCTTTTCGCTCCACTCAGGAGCCCGCTCTCGGACGTACTTATCAATCAGCCCTGCATAGAGGTGGGGGAAGATCAGGTCGATGGCAAGCACCTCGTAGTAGGCTTTGGAAAGAGGATTAACCTGGTCGTACGCGTGCAGCAGAGAGCAGGCAAGGTCGTGTTCCCAGCCCGGCCTCTTTTTCATCACCTTCAGCAAGACCTTGCGCAGGTCCCGGGCGGGTATCTCGATGCTGAGCGAGTCGATGTCCAGTACGTGCAGGTTGCCCGGCCGGTCGACCAAAAGATTCCCGGCGGCGAAGTCCTGGTGTGCCAGCCCGCCTTCACGCCGGACCTCCTCCACCCAGTCGGCGTAGGCGGACCGTTCCAGCCGGTGCAGGGCAAAGTACCCTATCTCCAGCAGGTGCTGCCTGTACCTGGCTGCTTCGGTGCCAAACGGGCCGGTCAACTCAGCCCGGGCGATCCTCTCCAGATGGCGGGTGTACTGCTCTGGCCAGTTTCCGAGCTGCACGTGGGCCTCGGCCCGGTCCGACCAGCGCAGGCCGCGGGAGGCCTGGTGGAAGGAGGCCAGGCCCTGCATGATCATGGCGCGGTCTGACTCCTTGTCGTATTCGGGATTCCTGCCTTTGATGAACTCGGTCAGGATGTAGATGTCGCCCGCAACTTCCACGAAATCGCGGCCATCGATAGTGGTGAAAACGGCAGGAATGTGGATTCCATTCCGGCGTAAGTGCTCCGCAGCATCCAGCACGAACCGCAGACGGGCGGGGCTGAGAGAGAGCTTTTTCAGTACTTTGGTTTCCCCATTGTGACTTACGTACCAGACGCCTTTTTTCTCTTTGTAGTTTTCGGTAGTCACGCAGGCGCGGGTGATCCCATAAGCTGCCAGAACTGACTCAGGTGGGCGAGGAGACTCGGCTGACACGTCTACCACTCCTTGCTGCGGTGTACCATCGTATGCCGCAAGCAGCGACGATGCTCATACGAAAAACGGTCTCCTGCTCCCGTTTCGATCCCCGGGCCTACCGCATACGTTGCTCGGGGACTTGGGAAGAAAGGAGGGAAGAGTCGTGAAGTGGAAGGAAGAGAGTATTGTTACCCGTAAGGAACTGGCGAGCTACCTCAACACCCTCGCCAGCCGCATCGCGAGCCGAGCGCTGACGGTACAAGAGCAACAGGTCGTAATACCCGATGTCGAGCTTCGCTATACTCTCAAGTACAAGGAAGAGGGACCTGTTGGCACTCTTACCGTGAAGGTGGAGTGGGGCGAGGAAGAGGAAGAGCCAGAGGAAGAAGAGCAGGAAGAAGAGGAGCAGTAGTTAGCTGGTAGCCTGGCCACATGACGGGACAGGACGGGGGAGGCTTTCCTCCCCCGTTTCTTGCTGTGACCCCTGTGACCCGGTTGACTGATCTTCCCTGGCAACCTTCGGGCTGTTCACAGAGCGCTGACCGGGAAGAACCTCTCTGGGCCTGTGGCATATCATGAAGCGAAAGAACTAGGGCGGGTTCGAAAAAACTCGCTCTTCATCCCTGAGGAAATGGGGTAGTGCAGATGCATGAAGCGGAGAAGGCGCCTAACCCCGCGGGAGCGGCTCTGGTAGAGACTGTGTTACGGGCAGTATACGGTCGCGGCACCACGACCGTAGAACGGGTGTATGAGATCGAGATGCAGAATCCCAGCGCTGGACTGGTGGAGGTTCTGGGGACGCACACCGCCAACCCGACCGTGACCGACGTGGCCGCCATCGCCGACAGCGGCGGGGGCAAGAAAGTGAAGGTTACCGGCAGCTTCGACCTCTTTTTGTGGTGCAAGGGGGTCAACGACACCTACGTTACCAGGAAAACGCTCCACTTCGTCGAGGATATCCCTGTCAAGGGTCTGGCCGGAGCTTCCTACAAGAACGAGGAAGCGGCGGCCCGGTTTGTCGAACACCCGGTCTGCGGCAAGGCTACGGTAATCAGTCGGGGAAGTAGCCATACAATCAAGATCCCGGTAACGTTGACGCTGGCTGGCGAAGTCGTGGGCGATGCCAGGGTTCTGGTCTATGCCCGGCCCTTGAATCCGGAGAAGAGCCCCAAGCACCAGGTACCTGACAGCCCTTCTTGGTTCCAACCCGAAGGGGGCGATGACGACTGAGGAAGGGAGCGCAACCCCTGCAGGCTGTTCAGCCCGGCGAGCTGGCCGCCTATTCCTGCGCCGGTCGAGCCCGATCTGCCCGAACGGATCGGCACCGGAGACTAATGGAATTGAATCGCGACGGCTAGTTCGCGCCGGATGGCTGCTGCGTATGCTCTTCTACCAGATAGGGCCGCAAAACTCGGCCTTAGACAAACATATGAGGGAGGCATAGTCGATGGGCGGCTTCGGATTCGGAACCTGGAGTACCAGAATGGCGTTCGTGATCTTCCTGATCCTTATCCTCCTCATTCTGGGCGACGCTTGAGCTTGAGGGCAAGAGACTATAGACCAGGTGCCTAGCTTTAGGCCCGTCCCATTTCCCGCAGCCGGTGTCCTTTCAGGGACACCGGTCTGCTTTTCCAGCACAGGGGTTGCGACGATATCAAGGATTGCCAGGTGATGCTGGTGGGGGGGCTTTGCCGGACGCCTCCCATCCCGCCGGCGCCGGCTTCATGCGTATGGCAGACATCCGCGAGTCGGTTTTCTGGCTCTTGGTCGCGGCGTGAGCGGCGCCGGCCCCCTCTCTCCCGGCGGCTTCCTCGGAGACGAGAGCGGACCGCGGCCGCAGTACGGCCAGCCTTCCTTTTTCCAGGGTAAACTCGGCGGGAAGACGTCCGACCACTTCACCGTCGGCATGAACGCTCAGGTGGGGCGGCCCCTCCACGCGCAGGTGGTGACAACGTATGAGGCGGACCTGCCGGTCGCGGAGATGATCGCCGCGGGCCAGGTCGGGGAGAAGCCGCAGGATGCGCAGCCGTCTTAAGTCGCCGGCGATGACGACGTCAAAGAGCCCGTCATCCATGCGGGCGTAGGGCGTCATTTTCAGGCCGCCCGCATAACAGGTGCCGTTGCCGACGGCCACCATCAATGCCTTGCCCTCCCACTTACCGGACTCCCAGGTGAGGGAGAGTGGGGCGTTGTGATAGCGGATCAACTCGTAAAGAATGCCGGCCAGATACATGGCCGGGCCGGGCAGGCGGACATGAATCCGGTTGATCAGGGCGGCCACTTCGGCGTCGAAACCCACACCGGCAACATTTATGAACGGTCTTCCGTTAACCCGTGCCAGGTCGACAAAACGAACTTCCGCGCTCAGGAGGGCACGCAGTGCCTGGCGCGGGTCGGTCGGCAGCCCCAGACCCCGGGCAAAATCATTCCCCGTCCCCAGCGGCAAAACGCCAAGGGGGATGACCGCCGGTGCGGCGGGGTTCGGAGTCGGGTTGCCCGGGTTGGCGGCGGGGCTGTTTGCCTCTACTACACCGCGCACCACTTCCTGGCAGGTCCCGTCACCGCCCACCGCAACGATCCGCTCATAACGGCCAGAATTCGCCATGGCCAGCTCCCGGGCATGACCAGGACCTTCCGTTCGTACGACCTGATACTTGATCCCCTGGCTATCAAGTTCGGCAGCGAGCCCGGGCCAGAGCCTGCCGGCCCGCCCTCCGCCGGCGGTGGGGTTGAGTATAAAAAGCCAGCGCTGATCGTCACGTTCCAAGACGGCTGCCTCCATACATTACATTGCCAGATGCCAGAGGTGGGGTCAGACAAGCCGAGTCAACCTTAAACGACTACATATTGGCCGCGGTCAACACCGACTCCTGCCTGTCGACCGCTGCCTTCTGCCTGAAGAACGAAGTGATGGCAGTCACCACTCTTTCGACCTGCTCCTCCCGCAAGTACGGGAAGATCGGTAACGAAAGAACCTCCCGGCTGGCACGGCGTGCCTCGATCAAAGGTCCGCAACGGAAGGGGTATCCCCCCCTCTGGTAGACAGGCTGGTCCGGCAGAAGCAGCGGGTAATAGATTGCCGTCTCCACTCCGGCGACGGCCAGAAACTCACGGAGTTCGTCGCGATAGGGAGTACGCAGAGTGTACTGATGGTAAATGTGAGTGGCCGCGGGTGCCACAAAGGGCGGCTGGCAGCCGAGCAAGTCCTGCAAGACTTGCGTATACCGGTGGGCGATCTGGTTGCGCCGGGCGTTCCAGTCTTCAAGATGAGCGAGTTTGACGCGCAGGATCGCAGCCTGTATCTCGTCAAGCCGGCTGTTTACTCCCATCAATTCATGGCAGTACCGGGAAGAGCTGACACCCTGCTGGCGCAGGATGCGGATCCTCCTGGCCAGCTCGTCGTCGTTCGTGGTTACCAGTCCTCCATCTCCGGCCGCCCCCAGGTTCTTAGTGGGGTAGAAGCTAAAGGCTGCCACATCGCCCCAGCCACCAACAGGCCGACCTTGCCAGCGGGCCCCGAATGCCTGGGCGGCATCCTCCACCAGGAAGAGGCCGTGCCGATCGGCCAGTTCCCGCAAGGCGTTCAGCTCGGCGGGCTGGCCGAAAAGATGAACGGGGATAATCGCCCGGGTCCTGGGTGTAATCAACTCGGCTGCTGCGTGCGGACTGAGGTTGAAGGTGCGGGGGTCAATATCCGCAAATACCGGAATCGCTCCCAGGCGGCTGATCACCGCCGCGGTGGCAAAGAAGCTAAAAGGAGTTGTAATCACCTCGTCTCCCGGTCCGATCCCGAGAGCCATGAGAGAGAGCAGCAGGGCATCTGTACCGCTGGCGCAGCCGACGGCGTGCTTTACTTTCAGGTATTCAGCAGCCTCGGCCTCGAAAGCAGAGACTTCTTCTCCCAGGATGTAGCGTCCGGAGGCCAGCACCTGCTGCACAGCGCGGTCTATCTCCGGGGCAATTAAACGGTACTCCTCGCGGAGATCCAGCATGGGAACTGTTGCTTCAGTCATGGATTGATTGGCCGGACCACAGGTGGCAGCTCGCACTGAGTGGGCGCTCCTTTACTGCTGAAATACTCCCCGCCGCGACTGACGCAGGAACTCTATCAAATGTTGCACCAGGGGAGAGTGCGGGAATTCGCGGGACAGCTCCTCGATGCTGGTGGCCAGGGGCTGGTTGGTCCGGTAGATTATCTTGAACGCTCGCTTCAGGTCGGCACGGTCTTCCGGTGAGATCTCATGACGCCGCAATCCGACCACGTTGATGCCGTGAACTTGCGGCGGATTGCCGGCTACCATCAGATAAGGAGGGATATCGGCCCTGATACAGGTTACCGCTCCAACCATAGCCAGCTCGCCAATGCGGACACCGGCGGCGATCTCGCTCAGGCCGCTGATCACTGCTCCATCTTCGACGGTGACACCATCCCCCAGGTGTGTTGCCTGAGTGATGATCACGCCATTGCCGATCTGGCAGCCCGAGCCCAGGTACACGTATCCCATGATGAAATTGCCATCACCCACCTGGGTCGGGCCGGTGATCTTGTTACCCGGGCGCAGGACTGCGTACTCCCGGATGATGTTGTCAGCTCCGATGATCAGTTGCCTCGCTTGGGCCGGGGTGGAGGGGGTGGTAGTGGTGTCTGCTCCATCGTCGCAGCCCCGGTCACTACGAAACCCGGCCGGATCAGCGACACCGATCAACGCACCGGTGTAGATACGGGTGCGCGGGCCGATCTCCGTCCGTCCCGCGATGGTTACATGCGGACCAATGGTGCACCCTTCGTGTATAACCACATCCGGCCCGATGATCGTGTATGCCCCGACCTGCACATCCGCCGCCAATTGGGCGGTTTCACTGATACAAGCCTTCGGGTGAACTCTTTCCCTCAATCCCCGCACCTTGCGTTCGCTTGCCAATCTCTTCGCTCCTGCCCGCCCCTGTCCGTGCCTGCCTGTGTAATCCTAGCCCGACCTCAATCACTTCGGTCTGGGGGAGAGGTTCTCCTGCTGCAAAGTAGCACGGGGAAGACCGGAGCGGGGAAAAAGGTTACCATAGTAAAAAGAGCATGGTTGAGGAGGTATCACAGTGCATTGCCCGGAGTGCGGGCAGCAGGTAGCCCTGGCAGAGCGTTGTCCTTATTGCGGTACACCGCTTGCTGATCGCCAGGCAGACACCGGCGACAGGGCGGCGCGCGAAGAGAGCTCATGGCAGATCAGATTTCGCGGACGAACCTCAAACAGACGGTCTGCGCACGTCACGGGTAGGTCCCGTTTCTGGTCCTGGGTCTTGAGAGTCCTCGGGCTGCTCGCCAGCCCCCGGGTGGCTACCTGGCGAAAGGTGTTATTCTGGGCTGTCCTGATCTACATCCTCTCACCCGTCGATTGGCGGCCCGATTTCATCCCCCTTCTGGGTTGGCTCGATGATCTGCTGCTGGGACTCGCCGCGTACTACCTGCTGTTCCCGCGCCAAGAAAAGTAGCGGAGAAGCAGCGGCAACGCGGCGACAAAAACGGCGACTACCCGCTTAGCCCTTCTCCTGGTCGTAGCGTCCAGCTTCCTCGTAGGTAGCGCCCACTTTCCCCGCGGGCCGGAAGGTCACACAGCAGGTATCGGTAGTGTCCTGGGCATACCGTTCGATAGCACCTACTTCTCCCACCTCTTCCCGAGGCATTCTGCCCGGCAAGGTGCTGGACCGGTTAACTGCCACCTCGATCTCGGAAGCGTTACAGAAATCCTTTTCCCAGAAGAAACAGTTGCTGACAGTACACTTTACCTGCGGCAAGCCCACCATCTCCTCAAATCGCAAAGGTTGGTGATCAATCGCCCGTCATAAGTTGCCGCCAATCTTCTCGGGATATTCTCGGAAGGTCCGCGGGGGGTTGGGAAGCTCAAGGATACCCTCGGAGGCCAACCTCCTGCAATCGACACACCGCCTGCCGGCCCGGTGGTAGAGTAGGGACACCCCATCCCGCAACAGGAGCGACCGATAAGGTGGCAACGACGCAGGTCAATCGCTACCAGCGCATAGATTCCCATCTGCGGCCGGTCGGCCGGACGTCCCCCAATACGACCGGTATCAGGAGTGATCTTCACCAGCGGCGCAGGGTTTGGAAGTGGGCGGCAGGAGCGGCCCTGTCCGGTTTCGTCTTCTCCCTGGCCCGTTGGGGGGAGATTGCTCCGTTTGGATATGCGTGGTATGTTGCCGCCCTGGTGAGCTGGCCCCGCCGGCGGCAACCGAACCCAGGTGGACCAAGCCACGGCGATGGTCTGGCGGAGCACGCGGTGCACCACGCGGTACACAGAGAGAAGGGAGAAGAAAGCGGCCTGCGAGAGACGCTGGTTCTGGCCGGCGGCCTTCTCGGGGCGGTAGCTGGCCTTGCCGATCTGGGCTGGCAGTTCGCGGCCGCATCCTTGCTGGCGGGCAGTCTGGCCTGGGTGTTGATGGGACCGCTGCGCCTTCCCCGTGGCGATTGGCGATGGCAGCCGGCAGGAGTTTTTGCCGCTACGGCCGCACTGATACAGGTCTTACTGTATGCGCTGCTGGTCGCCTGGGCGGGTGAGCTTTACTTCGCGCTCCCGCTCGTGGCCTTGCAGGCCGGCATTGTCCTGCAAGGGACTATTCTTTTTGTGCCGGTCTGGCGGGTGGCCTGGCAGAAGCTTGCCGACAACTACCCGGCCCGGCTCGATCGACCTACCCAGGTGGGCTTGCTTGCCGGAGTGGCTCTTGGGGTAACGGTGCTGGCCCGCCTGGATGTGACCCTGGCAGTTCTGGATCTCTCGGTGATTGTAACCCTCGCCGGCAGCCTCCTGGCGGCGGCGGCTGGCGGTGCGGGAGCTGGGGCAGCTGCCGGTGTGGTGCTGGGGCTGGCGCAAGCATCTGTCTCCCGGCAGCCGGTGATCATTGCTCTGGCTGCGGTTGGGGGGCTGTTTGCCGGCAGCTTTCCGGCGGGGAGCCGAGGAGGGGCAGTGGTCTGGTACGCCCTGGGTATGGTCACCGCCTTGCTCGGAGTGGGGGCGGGGGCAGGAGCGGGGTGGATGGCGGGGAGAGATTCTGTTCTGGTTGATGCGTTACATCTCTACGGCAGCTCGGGGGTTGTAGCCGCCCTACTCTTCCTGTTGATGCCCGCCGGCTGGCGGGAATGGGCCCGGCGCCTCTGCAACCCTCCGGATGAAGCCCAGACTGCCGTGGTGGAGGCGATTCACCTGCGTCGCCAGATGACCGGGCGTTTGCGGGGCGTAAGCGAGGTCTTGCAGCAGGTAGCTTCGGTCTTCGATCAGTTACCCACCGTCCGCCTGGCTACTTCGGCGGCAATTTCGGGACGCCTGCCCGGCCAGCCCACCACATTCGATGTCTTCCTGCGCGCGGTAGACGAAGACTGCTGCCAGTCCTGTCCTCTGCGGAAGGTATGCTGGCAGGAGAACTCGCAGGAAACCTACTGGTCGCTTATCGATCTGCTGGCGGCCGGCGAGAGCCGGAGCGGGGCTGGCGTGGAAGATATCCCGGCCGCTCTACGCCGGCGGTGTCTTCGCCCCAAACGCCTGGTGGCGGTTGCCAACCGCTTTCTCTACTTCTCCCGGATTGAGGCTCACTGGCAGCAGCGCGTATGGGAAAGCCGGCGTCTGGTCGCGGGAGAGCTGCGAGGATTGGCCCAGTTAATGGATGTGCTCGCCGCGGAGATGCAGGCGGAAGTCAGGTTCAATTCCGGGTTGTCGGCCCGGCTCGAGGCTGAGCTGGCCGGACGCGGATTTCCTCCGGCCCGGGTTACCGTGGTCGAGGCGGGTGGAGGCAGCCGGGAGATCGAGACAACCCTCTGGCTCGAGCGGCCGGAACAAGCCCAGGACTGGGTGTCGCGCCTTGCCGCGGTTTTGTCCACTGCCGCCGGCTTGCGCCTCTCCTGTCAGCTGGCCAAGGTGGAGGAGGCGAGTCGCCTGGACGGCCGGGATGTACCGGGGGCGTTGGCGGGCCACGTTGGCGGTTACCGGCCGGCGGTAAGGGTTACCTACCGGTTAACTCCGGCCCAGCAGCTGCAGGTACTTTGGGGGAAGCAGGCTGCTCCCAAGGCGAATGCGACTGTTTCGGGAGATGCGGCGGTCCGCTTCCCGCTCGGGTCGGAGCGGGAGGTTATAGCCGTCAGTGACGGAATGGGGAACGGCTGGCCGGCCGCGGATGAGAGCCAGGCGGCCATGGTGATGCTGCGTCGGCTCCTTGTGGCCGGTTTCAGCCCCGAGTTTGCCGTCCGCACGCTCAATGCGGCCCTCCTGCTCCGTTCCGAAGAAAGGTTTGCCACCCTCGATTTGCTGACCGTGGACTTGCACAGCGGGATGGCCGAGCTTATCAAAATCGGTTCACCACCCACGCTGCTCCTACATGGTGACACGGTGCAAACCATTACCGCTTCAACTCTGCCGGCAGGGATCCTGGCGACCATACCGGTTGAGCCGCGGCGGTTCCGCCTGTACCCGGGAGACCTTCTGGTTCTGGCTACCGACGGGGCGATGGAGTCCGGGCCCAGCGGCGAGCTGGGCGGGGAGTGGCTGGCACGGCGTCTGGTAGAGCTGAGGCGCCGCAATCCGCAGGAGGTGGCAGAGGAGCTGTTTGCTACGGTTTGGGAGCGGGCTGAGGGTCAACTAACGGACGACACCACCATCGTTGTGGTGCAGATTGAACCTTGTACCGGTGCGTGGCAGTCACGGATGGATGCCGAAGAGGCTGCCCCGGCCATGGATGAGTATATTCGGTTGTCTTCAGTCTTGCTCCCTCCACTGGACTAAAATCCTAGAAAAGCATAATATTGAACGGGAGAGTGCCCGAAGATAGAAAACATCGGGCACAGTGCGGGTGTCGTCGGGGTGGAGAAAGGAGCGAACCGAGATGACATGGCAGGCCTGGGTCAATATCATCCTGGGAATCTGGCTCATCATTTCGCCGTTTATTCTCGGGTTCAGCGACCAGCCAACGCCTATGTGGAATAGCATTATCGTTGGAGTTTTGGTTGCGATCCTTTCCTACCTGCAAAGCACGCAGCAAGGCGGCAACCGGTGACAGTGTAGTTGGCGGTCTTTTATCCTGTCTTGCCGGACTGATATCTTAGTGATCGGGTTATCGGATTGGGCTTCCAGGTGATGACAATCTGCCCGCGATGACGATACCTGCCTCCTACCTCCCCGCTCACCGCGGGGAGGTGTCGCGTCTTACGGGTGGGGAAGCATGGGGGGAGCTTGCCTGGTGGACTGCGAGTGCGACCTGCTTGCGCGGGTGCGCAGGGAGATCGAAGCCCGGGGACTGATGTGCCCGGGAGACCGGGTGCTGGTGGCACTCTCGGGGGGACCGGACTCTTCGGCGCTGCTGCATCTGCTTTGGCGACTCAACCGGGAGGAAAACTGGCAGCTGCAGCTGGCCTGCGCCCATCTGCACCACGGACTGCGGGGGGAGGAGGCCGATGCCGACCTGGAACGGGCGCGAGAGCTGGCCTCCTGCCTGGGGATTCCTTTTTACAGCCGGCACGAGGATGTGGCTCGGCTCGCCCGAAAAGAGGGATTGACCCTGGAAGCCGCGGGCCGGTTGGCCCGCTATCGTTTTCTTGACGAACTGGCCGACTCCCTGGGATTTGCCCGGATCGCTCTCGGACACCATCGGGATGATCAGGCGGAAACGGTGCTTCTCCATCTGTTGCAGGGGACGGGGCTGCGCGGTCTGGCCGGGATGAGGTGGATCAGGGAGGGGCGCTACGTGCGGCCGCTCCTTTCCGTCAGCCGGGAGGAGATCGAAGCTTACGTCGCCTCCTGGGGCTGGCAGCCCGCCCGCGACAGGACCAATACTGACGTGACGCTGTTGCGCAACCGCCTGCGGCACAGGCTTCTGCCGCTCCTCGAGCGGGAGTACAATCCGGCCATCCGGGTGAACCTGGCCCGTCTGGCTGAAGTCGTGAGAGAAGAAGACGACTTCCTGGAGGAAGTGGTTCGGGCGCGCTGGGCGGCGGTCGGAGCGGAGGTCGTACGGGTGGGAGAAACATCCCGGCTCTTCTGGACGCTGGACCGTTACGTCGCGCAGCCGGTGGCGGTTCAGCGGCGGCTGCTGCGGCAGTTTGTGGAGGAGGTTACCGGCCGTGCTGCCCCCCGCGACCTGGGCTTTGTGCAGACGGAGAAGTGGCGGCGGAACTTGCTGGAACTGGCCCGCAAGCCAGTGGCCTTTTCCGGCCCTTTCAACCTGCCCGGAGGTCTTTCCTACTGGGTAAACCGTGGGCGGGTGGGATTGGCAAGGGTGGAAAGAGTGGCAGACCCGGAAGCGGCCACTGCGACACCGGTGGGGGCAGCAGAAGAAGTTCCCAGAGAGGGAATAATTCTGTCAATTCCGGGGGAGGTTTGCTGGTGGGCGGGTGCGCCCACCTGGCTTAAAGCAATTCCCGGGGAGATACTGCCTGCTGCAACAGGTACGCCAAAAGCAGAGTACGGAGTCTTGCTCGATGCCGGTGCGATCGCCGGCGCGCTACGGGTTCGTCGGCGGCTGCCGGGTGACCGGATCGAGCCGCCGGGGCTGGACGGGAGCAAGAAGCTGCAGGATCTCTTTGTTGACCGGAAAATCCCCCGGGATTGGCGGCAGTTCTGGCCCGTTGTGGTAGACTCAAAAGGTATAGTTTGGGTTCCCGGGCTGGCAGTTGACCGCCGGGTGCTGGTCAAACCCACGACCAGCCGACGGGTCTACCTTACCTGGTCCGGACCGGCGTGGGAGGCCGGTGGTATAGTTTATAATTGAACTGATAGCGACGATTGCTACTAACGCGCCAGCAGGCCCACGAGGGGAGGCCCATTATTGAACAGACTGGCACGTAACATCAGCTTGTATATGCTTATCGCCATCCTGGCGCTCTCTCTGGGTAGGGTCCTCATGAATAGCCCGTCACCACCGGAACGGCCCAATTTCACCGAATTCATGCAGTACGTCGAGCGTGGTGAGGTTGCCGAAGTACAGTTCATCGGGGACCAGAACGTAGTCGGACGGTTGACCAACAAGAAGCAATTCCAGACCGTCCTGCCGCCTGGGATGGTACCGCAGGTGGTGGAGGAACTTCAGGCACGGGGCATTCCGGTGGAGGCTCGCCCGACCGTAAGGCCCTGGTGGGTTGATCTGCTGCCGTCCATTCTGTCGCTGGTCATCTTCGCAGCCTTCTTCCTTTTTATCCTCAACCAGATGCAGGGCGGCAACAACCGGGCCCTTTCGTTTGCTAAGGCCCGGGCGCATCTTTACTCGGAAGAGAAGGCGAAAGTGACGTTTGATGATGTTGCCGGTGCCGACGAGGCCAAACAGGAGCTCGGAGAGATAGTAGAATTCCTCAAGCATCCCAAGCGTTTCGTCGAGATGGGAGCCAAGATCCCCAAGGGAGTACTCCTGGTTGGTCCTCCTGGGACCGGTAAGACGCTCCTTGCCCGGGCAGTGGCCGGTGAGGCGGGAGTTCCCTTCTTCAGCATCAGCGGGTCGGACTTCGTTGAGATGTTCGTGGGAGTGGGTGCGGCCCGCGTGCGCGACCTGTTTGAGACCGCTAAGAAAAACAGCCCCTGTATCGTCTTCATCGATGAACTGGATGCGGTTGGCCGGCACCGGGGTGCCGGGTTGGGTGGCGGTCACGACGAGCGGGAGCAGACCCTCAACCAGTTGCTGGTGGAGATGGACGGGTTTGAGGCCAACACCGGCGTTATCGTCATGGCAGCCACGAACCGCCCCGACGTCCTCGACCCGGCCCTTTTGCGTCCCGGGCGCTTCGACCGGCGGATTGTTGTCGACCGGCCGGACGTGATCGGCCGGGAGGAGATTCTGCGTATCCATGCCCGCAACAAACCCCTGGGGCCGGATGTAGATCTGAAAGTGGTGGCCCGCATGACCCCTGGATTCGTGGGGGCGGATCTCGAGAACCTGATGAACGAGGCGGCGATCCTGGCGGCGCGCCGCAACAAGAAGCGGATCGGGATGGCGGAGATTGAGGAAGCCATTGACCGGGTGCTGCTCGGGCCGGAGCGGAAGCGCCGGGTTATGACCCCGGAGGAGAAGAGGCTTACCGCCATTCACGAGGCGGGCCACGCCGTGGTAGCGCACTTCCTGCCGCATTCGGATCCGGTTCACAAGGTGACCATAGTCGGTCGTGGCATGGCAGGAGGTTACACCCTTACGCTGCCGGAAGAGGACCGCTGGTATGAGACCAGGACCGAGTTGGAGGAGAGGCTCGCTCACATGCTGGGAGGACGGGCCGCGGAAGAGCTGGTCCTGGGAGAGGTGAGCACCGGGGCGCACAACGATCTGGAGCAGGTGACCAAGATCGCCCGCCGGATGGTGACGGAGTATGGCATGAGCGAAGAGCTCGGCCCGCTAACCTTCGGCCGGCAGCATGAGGACCTGATCTTCCTCGGCCGGGATATCGCCCGCGACCGCAACTACAGTGAAAGAGTGGCGGCGGCCATCGACAAGGAAGTACGCCGCCTGGTCGAAACGGCTTATGCCCGGGCCAAGCAGATCCTGCAGGAACACCGGGCTGAGCTCGACCGGGTTACGGAAGCGCTTCTGGAGCGGGAGACGCTCGGCCGGGAGGAGTTTGCCGCTCTGATGCGCGGCGAGGAACTGGACAAACCGGCCGTGGAGGCGCCGCAGGAGAAGAAGGAGCAAGAAGAGCAGCAGGAGCAGCCGGCGGCCGCCGAGGCGCGGGAGCGCAGTCAGGAAGTGGGAATCCCGCTCGACGCCGGCAAGAAGCCCAAGCCGGCTGTAGGACTGCAATAGTTATCGGATCGCATGCGGCAGGGAGGTGGCTGGCGCTGAGTACCCGTAACCGGCCTGCGGGCTTGGACCGGTTGAGCTTGAAGAACATGGTCTTCTACGGCTACCATGGAGCTATTCCCGCGGAGCAGCAACTCGGGCAGCGGTGGGAGGTTGACGTCGACCTCTGGCTTGATCTCAAAGAAGCAGGCCGGGTGGATGAGCTCTCGGCGACGGTGGATTACTCCCGCGTATATTCCCTGATCAAGGAGGTGGTGGAGGAACGCCACTTCCGGTTGGCCGAGGCGCTGGCAGAGGCAATCGCAGGGGCGATCCTTGAGTCGCAGCAGGGGAGAGCAGGGTTGGAGAAGGTTACCGTGCGGGTTCGCAAGCTGCAGCCGCCCCTGGCCGGCATGGTGGGGTACGCAGAGGTGGAGATCACTCGTCCTTGACGCGCCGGAAGCGTTCTTCACTCGCCTGCCAGTCTGACATAAGCTGCAGCCCCACCTGCAAGGGGACGAGAAAGGCCAGATCGGGATCGGAAGTTGCCACAAGGCCGGTCACCAGCCCCACCACCTGGCCGTTCCTGTCGAAGGCGGGACCTCCCGGCAGGGGAGCGGCGAAGCCGGTAGAACTAGTGGAGGTGGCGGCAGCGGCAAGCACGGGTACCTGCAGCAGGCGGATGGGGACAAGCCCTGAAACCTCCCGGGTCTCACCGAGCAGCGGGTCGATCAGGTGGGCGGTCGCCTGAGCATCTGCGGAGGGCCATCTGTTGTAACGTGTTACCTCGCCGGGGAGCAAGGTCAACCCGGAGAGATCAGAGCCGGCCACCGATCCCCCAACCAGACTGACGGCAGAGCCCGGTTCCAGGGGAAGCAGACTTGCGACCAGCTCCGGGGAGTTTGGCCGGTACGCCGGAGGTTCACTTGTGAGAAGCAGTGCCAAGTCGTGGACCGGATCAACCGCGACCAGCCGGACGGCAAGCGGAGTTCCGGCCCCGGTTACGGTCAACGCCGGCGTCGCCGAGGCGAGTCCGGCGGCGGTGGCAGGATCTGTCGCAACCGGGGAGAGGATGCGGGCGTTGAGTTTCTGGTGATCACCCGGGTAGCCCACCAGATGCTGGCTGGTCAGGATGTAACCGCGGGGATCTATTAGGATACCGAGGCCGACACGACGGAGAGCGCGGGGATCGGGCGGGTACGTCCAGGGTGTGCGTGACCAGTCTTCGGCAAACAAATCTATGCCAAGGGGTCGGGAAAAGACCGAAGGGAGGCTCGGTGCGGGAAATTCGGCGGTGATCTCTACCAGAGCAAAGACGGGGAAGGCAGGCGTAGTTGTCCGGGCCGGGGGCGCGGTCACAAGCATCAGCAGGACAGGCAAGATCCCTGATGAAAAAAAGAACCACTTGCGGGGTGGGGACGAGGGAGCAGACACACGACCGCCCTCCCTTCAGCGCCAATTATACCATTTGACAGCGAAAGTATGGAAACACCTCAGATCTGGTTGAAAGCAGTCGATTCTACCAATACTGTAGCCTGGCGCCTGTGGGAGGCCGGCTACCGGCGGGACACGTGGGTGGTCGCTTTGACCCAGTCGGCGGGGGTGGGCCGCCGCGGTTCAAAGTGGGCGTCACCCCTGGGTGGCCTGTGGGCCAGCCGCCTTCTGTCTTTTGCCCGGCCGCTCCCGATGCGGAGTGCCTCCTGGTTGGGGTTGGCACTGGCGCTGGCGACGGCCCGGGCCGTCGAAGAGGTCTCCCGCGTAACCGCGCGGGTGAAATGGCCTAATGATGTGGTGGTAGGAGGCCGCAAACTGGCCGGCGTGCTGGTCGAGACCCGGGGAGTTGAAGGCCAGGCGCTGGCGGCGGTGGCCGGGGTCGGCCTCAACGTGAATGTGAGGATTGCAGATCTCCCGCCGGCATTACGGCATAAGGCGACAAGCCTCTACGAAGAGACCGGTGAACGTTTCTCGCTGCGGGCCGTGCTGCTCGCCGTTGAACGGGCATTCCTGCCCCTCTACCGCTCCCTGCTCCGGGGCGAGTACATCCCTCTTGCTGCGCAGGCCCGCCAGCGCCTGTTGCTGATAGACGAGCCGGTGCTGGTCGTAGGCGAGGACGGTGCGGTCTGGCGCGGCCGTTTTGCTGGCCTCGATGACGATGGGCGGCTGGTGCTGGACACCGGCGCAGAACTCCTGCACTTTGGCAGTGATCAGGTACATCTGCGTACGGAGTCCGCTTCTTCCTCGGCCTACCTTTCCGGCGGCTTTTCGCGGTGAGACCGGTTTGAGCGGTGCTCAGACATGGAAGCGGAAGTTGACGATGTCGCCGTCCTGCATCACATAATCCTTGCCTTCCAGGCGGAGCAGGCCCTTATCCCGGGCCGCCGCCAGTGAACCGCAAGCCATCAGGTCAGCGTACGTGACCACTTCTGCCCGGATGAAGCCGCGGGCGATATCGCTGTGAATCCGGCCGGCAGCCTCCCGGGCGCTCATCCCGCGGCGGATCGTCCAGGCTTTGACTTCGTCCTCGCCCACGGTGAAGAAGGAGATCAGGCCGAGATGGGCGTAGGTTGTACGGGCCAGACGCGCAATACCCGTTTCCTCGATACCAAGCTCGTGGGCGAAAGCTTCTCTCTCCTCCGGCGGCAGCTCGGCAATCTCCTGTTCCAGACGGCCGCAGATAGGGAGCACCGGCAAATGCTGCGCCGCGGCCAGCGCCTCGAGAACCTCCTGGCCCGTGTACTTCCCCCGCCGCCATTCATCTTCGTCGAGGTTAACCACAAGAATCACCGGCCTGAAGGTGAAGAGGTCAAAACCCCGCAGCAGCTTCTCCTCTTCCGCGGCGAGGGATAGGGTGCGCAGGGGCTTGCCTTCCTCCAGGCAGGCACTGCATCTCTCCAGTAGCTCAGCCTCACTCCTGGCCGACGCGGGATTGCCGGTGCGGCCGCGCCCGGTCTTGGCCAGCCTTTCCAGACGGTTTTGCAGCACCTGATAATCGGAGAGCTGAAATTCCTCTTGCAGAGTAGCGAACTCCCGGGCGGGGTTGATGCTGCCAAGTGGCGGGGGCACCGCCGGGTTGTCGAAGGCGCGCACCACCTGGATGAGGGCATCGACGTCCCGGACCGCCTCGAGGAAAGCTCGCCGGGCTTGCTCCACCGTTTTGCCGCCTGCCGGCGTACCGGCCGGGCCACCGGAGAGGGGGTAGGAAGGGAGGTCGACCAGTTCCAGCTGGGCATAAGTTGTCTTGCGGGGGTTGAACATGGCCGCCAGCCTGTCCACCCGCGGATCGGGGACAGGCGCCACACCTACCCCGGCCGTGCTGCCGGTGAGAGCCTGAAATACACTGGTCTTGCCAACTTGCGGAAGTCCAACAATGCCTATTCTCATGTTAGCTATTATAGGGGTGATAATGGGAAAGAGGGAGTGCTATGGGACAAATTCGCGTGGGAACGTGTGCCTGGGCGGACCACGCCAACTTCTATCCCGAGGGGCTCAAGCCGCGTGAGCGCCTGCCGTACTATGCCCGGCAGTTTAACCTGGTGGAAGTGGATTCGTCCTACTATGCTCTGCAGCCGCCCCGCAATTTTGCCCTCTGGGCTCAGGTGACCCCGCCCGACTTTCGTTTCCACGTCAAGGCCTACCGGGCGCTGACCAGGCATGACCGGACTCCCAAACCTGGCGAGGAGAACCTGGATGAAGTGGCCCATCGCTTTCGCAGCAGCCTTGAGCCGCTGGTCGCCAGCGGCAAGCTGACCGCGCTTCACTTCCAGTTTCCCCCCTGGTTTGTGCGACGGGCCGAGAATCTGGACTATCTTGTCTGGGTCCGGGAGCAGTTTGCTTCCTACCTTATTGCCATCGAATTTCGCCACCGCAGCTGGTTTGCCACCCCGGCGGTGAGCAAGGAAACCCTCGCATTCTTGCGGGACCTGCAGTTTGTTCATACGATCGTCGACGAGCCCCAGACCGGCTCCGGAAGCATACCCGCCGTCATTGCCGTGACCAACCCCCTGCTGGCCATAATCCGGTTTCACGGACGGAACCGGGAGACCTGGTACGCCCGGGGGTTGGCTACGAGCGGCGATCGTTTCAAGTACCTCTACTCTGAAGAGGAGTTGCGCCCATGGGCGGAAAAGGCGCAGGAGCTGGCCGGGGAGGCGGAGGCAGTTCACCTGCTGATGAATAACAACTTTGGCGATTACGCCATCCGCAATGCCCGCCAGATGCTTGACCTTATCTTTGGTATGGACGGAGATCCCGGGGTAAGATAACATGCCAGTAGTTGCATCTTATGGCACGGGTTTCTACCGTCCGGCTATTACACGTTCCGATATCACGTCTATTACGTCATAGGGAGGCGTCACCGTGGCCTGCGGACGTCGAGAGGGTCGGACGGCCAGCAGGGCGGCTGTCCGGGTGAGCGATCTTTGGCAGCTCGGCCCGGGCATGTGGTCTTTCACTTTACGTTTCATCGCCGCCTCTAACTAGACGATACTTGTCCGGCGCAGGCATCGCCGGTTGCTAACGGCGGGGATCGTTGCGACCGGGAGTGCCGGCGAGCAACAGTTCACCGACGGTGACCAGTTCGTACCCACGGGAGCGGAGCTCGCGGATGATCTCGGGCAGCGCGAGATGGATCTGTTTGGACGAGTCGCTGGCATGCATCAGGATGATCGCCCCGTTGAAGACCTGGTTGAGTACCCGCCGTACCATGTATTCCGGTCCCGGATTCTTCCAGTCGAGCGTGTCTATGGCCCAGATCACCGTCTCATAACCGAGACTGCGGGCGGTTTCGATCACCATGTCATCGTAGTCGCCATTGGGCGGCCGGAAAAAGCGGGGCTGTTGTCCGGAGACGGCCCGCAGGTCGGCATCGGCTTTTTGAATATTCTCCGCAATCTCGGCACGTGAACGATGGCCCAGGTTGATGTGCCGGTCGCCGTGGCTGGCAATCTCATGGCCATCGCTAACTATCCGGCGGACCAGATCAGCGTGCCGGCGTGCCCACGGACCGGAGAGAAAGAAAGTGGCCCGAACCCCCTCCTGTTTCAGGATCTCCAGCACTTTGGGGGCGGTGTTATGACCCCAGCTGATATCGAAGGTCAACGCTACCTTCTTCTGATCGGTCTTGACGTAGAAGATGGGCCACTCGGTATGGGCCACTGCGGGGATGTAGTTGTCGAACTCCTGAATCGGCCGCTCCCAGTGCCAGCCGGCGCGCCAGGCAATGCCCACGACAATCAGCAGGGCGAGCAGACCCGCATAAGCGAGTAAGGTCCGGGCCCGGATGAAAAACATCTGCATCTGGATACCTCCCCGGCCGGTGCGGTTTGCTTGCGGACGGCAGCCTGCCACCCGGCGGGCTGCCGGTTCATCAGTATGTGGGTGAACGGTGAACTAGAAGGCAGCAGCGGGCGCGGGGAATACAGGGGCAGGGGTCTGCACGCGATGGGCGGCGGGTAGCCGGCTTACACTCAGCAATTCAGGCGGGATCGGGGCGGGATAGGCCCGGATGCGCTCGACGGGAAGGCGAGTTCCGCGGACCACATCGTAAATGAATGTGACCACCTGGCCGGACGGTTCGAGTACGTCCACGAGGAGGTATTGACCCTGGGGGCTCCAGCGGATCTCCACCACATCGCCCTCGAAGTACAGATCAAGTCCGCGCTCGAACCCCTGCCGGCTGGCCAGGCCGACAAAGCCGTGGACGCCACTGCTGCTGAAAGCAAAGCGGGACGGATCTGCGGGTGCAAAGGCCAGCGGCCCAAACCGGGCCCGCCCGACTCCAAACCGTACCTCAGGCGAGGCACCGGCCGGGGTGAACTCTGCCGGAAGGTCCGTAAGACGCAGGACTACCGTGGGGGAGATACTCTCCTGCCGCTCCTGCCACTTACCGTCGCCGTCCGGCTGACCTGGGGCTGCCGTACCGGTATCTGTCGCAAAGAAGAGTGTGGTGCCGTCCTGGCTGGCCCGCAGAGTGTACCGGGGTGAGAAACGGGCTCGAACGATCCGCCACTCACCGCCTACCTTTCCCCAGGCGAGCCGTTCTTCCCGGTATGAGGCATAGGGGACGCCGGAGTACCCCTCGTGTGCGGCGACGATCGCCTCGTTTCCCTTCCAGCCAAGTACGGCGAAGTAGGTCCAGTGGGGATTAGCCGTACCGGTGATGGGCTCGCCGGCCCGGGTGAATTGGTGGCGTGCGCTTTTGGTCAGCCAGATGAGCGCCGCCTCCTCGTCCTGCCGCAGGCGAGCATCAAGAAAAGCTTCCAGCCCGGTTATCAGCTCTGCCTGCCCTGGGCCGCGGGCAGTTTGCAGGCCCGCCCAGGAGATCACGAGCAGAGCCAGTACGGGCAAGAGCAGTCGCAAGCGTGCGAGTGTGGGCAGGCCCGTTCTTCCCTTTCTCCCCTGAATGTCGTTCTTTGCAGAGTGTACCCAGAATATCCCGGTCTCAACGCCTGCCTCCCCCGGGCGTGAAGTGAAGCAAAAAGCTGCATACTACCCAGGCGCGCGAGGAGGTCGCAGGTGAATGGCCGAAACAGAGTGCAGGGCAGATGGCGGTCATGGGGAGAGGCAGAGGTCGCCGGGACGGAAGGCGGTGACATTGTATGTGCTGTGCACCGTTCCCTTCATCATGGTGCTGGGTAACTCCCTGCTGATCCCGGTCTTGCCCGAGCTGCAGAAGGCCCTGGACACAAACCTGACCCGTGTCGGTGTGCTGATCACGCTCTTCTCAATACCGGCAGGGCTGATAATACCATTTTCTGGCTTTATCTCAGATCGGAGCGGACGCAGGGCGGTGATCGCCCCGGCGCTGGCCCTCTACGGCACTGGTGGACTGGTCGCCGGTGTGGCCGCCGTCCTGGCCGCCAACCCCTGGCCCTGGATAGTGGCGGGCCGCATTCTTCAAGGGGTCGGTGCCGGGGGTACCTACCAGCTGGCCATGGCCATGGCCAGCGACATATACACGGGCCCCGCGCGCGCTTGGGCCTTGGGTCTGCTTGAGGCTGCCAACGGCTTGGGAAAGGTTATTGCACCCCTGGCCGGTGCGGCCGCGGCTTTGCTCGCGTGGTACGCACCGTTCTTCCTGTACGGGGTACTTGCCCTTCCGGCGGCGGCCCTGGTGTGGTGGGTGGCAGAGGAGCCGAAGCTGGACGAGAAGCCCCAGTCGCTGCATGAGTACGGCCGGACTCTGGCGCAAATTGCCCGGCAAAAGGGCGTCTACTTCCTGATCACCAGCATGGCCGGCTTTCTTGTCCTGGGCAATCTTTTCGGCACGCTGAGCCTCCTCTCCGACATGCTGGAACGAGATCAGGGTATTGGAGTCTTTGGACGCGGGCTCCTGCTGGCCATCCCGGTCCTCTTGATGGCGTCGGTGGCCTACACTACCGGCACAATCATGCAGAAACAGCTGCCCCGCTACGTTGGCTTGACCATTCCCCTGGGCCTGGGTCTGGCCGCGGCCGGTATCGTAGCCTTGCTGCTACTTGACCACTGGATTCTGCGCCTGGCCGCGGTCAGTCTGGGCACGGGCGTCGGCACCGGCCTCACCTTGCCCTCTATAAACGTCCTGATCACAAGTACTGCTTCCCGGGCTGAGCGGGGAATAGTGACGGGCATCTACGGCAGCCTCCGCTTTTTTGGCGTCGCCGCCGGCCCGCCCTTCTACGGCTGGGGTGCCGATACGGGGCGGCTGCTGCTGCTTTTGGCCGTGGCAGGAGTGCTGGGGGTGGTGGCGCTGCTCCAGCTGTTCGTCGTACGCGAGGAGGAGTTGTTGCCGGCGAAACTGACAGGGCCCGCGCCGGAAGTCTCCGGCCAGATGGGATCATCGGGGGGTAAGCAGCTCCACCAGAACGGCGGCCAGTCCCGCAGCCACCAGTGGTCCGGCGGGAATCCCTCCCAGGAGGGAAACGCCCACCACCGAGCCGACCACCAGGCTGACCATGATGACAGGATCGGACTGAAGTAGACGGACTCCCCGGGCGGCCAGGTAGGTTGAGAGGGCGCCGATGGTTACCACCAGGATGCCGCGGTCGGAAACGAGCGAGCGGTAGATCTCATTCCAGGTCAGTTCACTGCGGGTGAACGGGGTGAGAACTGCGACGAGCAGAAAGAATATGCCGAGCTGGACGCTGTGGCGTTCCAGGAAGGGTAGCACCGCCGGCCAGCCGACGGCCGAAAGGATCAGTATCAGCAAGGAAGCGGCTGCCAGGGGCTGGTTGTGAATGTAAAGACCTGCTCCCAGCAGGATGACCAGCACCAGAATCCCGGCGGGCACGTGCTCACCCCCACAGATCCTTATGGAAGAGGGCCGGCGTCCAGACCCGGGTAGCCTGTGCGAGAGGGAGGCAGTAGGAGACAAGGAGGAGAGAGTGTGGAGAGCTACGGCATGCGCATACTGACGGTTGTTGGCCGAAGCGTGCTCTTCTACTTCCTGCTGCTGGCAGGCCTGCGGGTAAGCGGCAAACGCGAGGTCGGCCGGCTCGCGCCCATGGATCTCGTGGTTGCAGTCATGGTTGCCGAGGGTTCGGTGATGGCCATCTCCAACCTGAAGATCCCCGTCTGGGATGGCGTGGTGGTCATCATCACGCTGATCGCGCTGGAGATCCTGCTTTCGTGGGCGTCGACCAAAAGCCTCAAGGTTCGTACCTGGGTGGCCGGTCAACCCTCGGTCGTCATTCGCAACGGGCAGATCATTGAGGACGAATTACGCAAGATGAATTATAACGTGAACGATCTCCTTGCCCAGCTGCGAGGTAAAGGGATAGCAAATGTGGAGGACGTGGAGTTTGCGATTCTGGAAACCTCAGGTGAACTCTCGGTCTTCCCCGTCTCCCAGAAGCGGCCGCTTCAGCCGGCGGATGTGGGGGTACCGACGAACTACGAAGGGATCCCTCTGCCGCTGATCGTCGACGGGCAGGTCCTCTATGAAAGCCTCAAGCGGGCCAACCTTGACCTGGGATGGCTAAAAGGGGCGCTAGCAGCCAGGGGTATTGCCAACGTTAAGGATGTATTCTTTGCCTCCCTCGATACGCAGGGTCGCCTCACCGTGCAGCCGCGCCAGCCGCGTATACGCCCCCTCTGGCAGCAGTTGATACACAAGGACGATCCCAAGCCGCCGGGGGAACAGCGTGAAGATTAAGGGGGATCTCAGCCGCCAAAGTAGCGGGCAAGTCCCCTTACGATGCCCTGAGCGACCCGCCGCTGGTATACGGGGTGGCGCAGACGCAGATCGTCATAGGGATTGGTGATGAACCCGGCTTCCACCAGCACAGCGGGCATGCGAGTATGCTTGAGGACGTAAAAGCCGCGGCGCATGACACCGTTGTCCGGGGCACCGAGAGCTGTTACCAGCTCTCCCTGGATTGCCCGGGCCAGGCTTTCTGAACCGTAGTAGTAGGTGGTCGGTCCGCTCTTGTTGGGGTCGGGATTACTGTCATTATGGATACTTACAAAGACATCCGCCCGGGAACGGTTGGCGATGAGGGTGCGGGCCGCAAGCTGATCAACGCGGCCGCCCAGCGGAGCCTCGTCCCCGGTACGGGTCATGATCACGCGGGCTCCGACCTTCTCCAGCTCCGCCTGGAGGAAGCGGGCGATGGCCAGGACGTTATTGGCTTCAGTCGCGCCCGAAGCACCGCGTGCGCCCGGGTTGTCTCCGCCATGGCCGGCATCTACCACGATCGTACGGCCTTTCAGGACCGAAAGGTCGCGGTAGGGTAGGTGGCTCGCCGGCGGCAGCTCTTGAATTGGATCGAAATTGTCGTAGTCCACGCCGGAGGCCGGGGACGGCGAAAGCGGTGTACTGCTGCCCGTTGACGCCGGTTTGCCGGCGGGAATCCCCACAAGCAGGAATACTGCCAGAAGAATCGACAGCAGGTTATCCACTGCTAACCTCCTTGCCGGCGACGCCCGGCTCTCAACCAACATGCAGCCGTATTCGTTATCAATTCTGCGAATCCTTTATGTAATTCTGGGTCCAGGTGGGAGGAGCAGCTCCAGCTGTCAGGGGCTGTTCCCTCATGCCGGATTCTGCCAGGGCTAGCTGCCTGCGGTGCGCAAGACCTGGCAATATTGACGGTGGAAGACATCACGGCTAAGATCGGGAAAGAGGTGGGGTCGGCATGAGCTGCGCACGTAGGACGGGGGCCGTGGCATCTCTTCTTGCTGCTTTGGGCGTACTCCTGGTGGTTGCGATCGCCATCGGGCCGGGGGCAGAGAGCGTCCGGGCTGCCGCTTCCGCTTCCTCTGCCGGGGCGGAGTCAATTTCTGACGCCTGGTCGCTGGTGCAGAAAGCCCTCGCTTATGCGCAGGAGATCAAAGACGCCAGGTTGACCGTGACCGTCTCTCAGTTTGATCCTGCCACAGGTCGAGAGGTTGCTCGCATGCGGGGAAAGCTCGCAGCTACGGTCAAGCCGCCGGTCCTCCGGCTTGAGTTTGTCGAGCCGACCGCTTTAGCCGGGCAGCTCGTCATTGTCGATGGTGAAAAGCAGCAGGTTTATATCTATTCACCCGTCACCGAGCAAGTGATGGTGCAGCCAATCCAGCAGGCGGCCGCCATGGCGGGGGTTAGTCTGCCTTTGACGGCTGCTGGCTCGGGCGATGGGAGTATCGACATCAATAAGCTCCTCCAGCTTCCCGCGACCCGAGACGAAAAGAATTATACTGTTACTCTTGTGCGCTTCGAAAAATGGATGGGATCAGAGGCAGGGGTTGTTGACATAACCTCGAGAGAGCTTCCCGGCCGCCAGCGGCTGTGGATCGTGCGCTCTACCGGGCAGGTTGGCCAGGTAGAGAGTTATGATCAGCAAGAACGGCTGGTCGTCCGGACGATCATCGAGTCGCTGCAGCGGAACGTCGGGTTGCAGGCAACTCTTCTGCTGAAACTGCCTGCGGGGGCGCGGGTTGCACCCTGACGGATGGGGAGATGAAGCGAGAAGCCAAGTAGCGTCCCGCCGGAAGCCGCGGGATTGCGCGAGATCGGGTAAGCCGGGCTTTAGAGGTCCGGCTTCCATTTTGGAGGGTGGATGTCTTTATGCAGCTGGCCCGATTGGCGGTGCGCCGGCCGGTTCTCATGTTGATGATCGGACTGGCCATCGCAGTCTTCAGTGCGGTGGCAGTTCCGCGGCTTGGGCTGGATCTATTACCCAAACTTAATCTCCCCGTCTTGGGGGTTTTAACAGTATATCCCAACGCTGATCCGGAAACTGTCGAGCAGGCGGTGGCAAGGCCCGTCGAGAGCGTGGTGCGGACCATTGCCGGGTTGGACCAGGTAAACACCATCGCGATGGAGAACGTCGCCGTCACGATCGCCCAGTTTCGGTGGGGAACAAACCTCGACGCCGCTGTTCAGGAACTGAGCGACCGCCTAAAGCAGGTGCGCACGACGCTGCCGCAAGAGGCTCAGGATCCGATGGTGCTCCGGCTCGACCCCACCCAGATACCCGTGATGATGCTGGGTGTCGCCGGCGATATGTCCCTGGCAGAACTTACAGAACGGGTCGAGACGGATGTGCTGCCGGCACTTGAGCAGACCTCCGGAGTTGCCCAGGTCAACATGATGGGTGGAGCGAGTCGGCAGATCCAGGTTCTCTACGATCCCGACAAACTAGAAGAGTACGGGCTGAGTCCGTCGGTGCTCACCCAGATCATACAGCTCCAGAATATCTCCGTGCCGATCGGGAACTTGCGCAAGGACGGCAAGGAGTATCCGGCCCGGGTTGGCAGTCGCCTCACCTCTATTGACGAGCTGAAGGGGCTCGTTGTCGGTCTGCGCCCGCAATCGGAGGCAGGGAGTTCGCTGGGGGCACTGGCGTTCCTGATGCCGCAGTTCCTGACGCTGGGTGATGTAGCGGAAGTAAGAGAAGCGTTTGAAGGCAGTGAAGGGTTCACCCGGGTCAACGGTCAACCGGCCATTCTGGTGGCGATCAACAAGGAGTCAGACGCCAATCCCGTGTCAGTGGTCCGTGCTATCAACCGGACGCTGGCACAGCTTGCGCGTGAGAATAAGGACCTGCAGGTAACGACCATCTTCGACCAGTCGCAGTTTATCCTTCTTTCCATTCGGAACGTGGCTGAAGACGCCCTTCTTGGTGGCGTCCTGGCAATGCTGGCGATCTTCCTTTTCCTGAGGGATCTTTGGAGCACGCTGGTGATAGGACTGGCGATACCCTTCTCCCTTCTGGTCACAGGGATCTTCATGTATTTCAGCGGCGTCACCCTCAATCTGATGTCTCTCGGCGGGCTGGCTTTGGGGATGGGCATGCTGGTGGACAACTCCATCGTCGTCCTGGAGAACATTTTCCGCCACTACCAGCAGGGAGAGGGGCCGGTGGAAGCGGCCGTACGGGGAACGGAGGAAGTACTGGCCGCAATCACCGATGCAACCCTGACGACGGTGGCCGTCTTCTTGCCAGTGGTCTTTGTCGGTGGTCTTGCCGGCGAACTCTTCCGGGAGTTGGGTTTGACGGTCACTATGGCTTTGATGGCCTCGCTTCTGGTCGCCGTTACCTTTGTGCCGCTTCTGGCCTCCCGCGGTCTGGGGAGGATGGGCGGGAAAACAGCGAAGGCCGGAATCGGAAGCAACGTCCCCTGGTTTGACCGTTTGCAGAAAGCGTACGGTCGGGTGCTTGACTGGTCTTTGACTCACAAAGTCTCTCTGCTTGGCGGCCTGGTAGCCCTGGCAGCCTTTGTCGCGGCCCTGGTGCCGTTGATGGACAGGGAGTTGATCCCCCGCGTGGATATGGGGCAGTTTTCGATCAATGTGGAGCTGCCCGTCGGGTCACCGCCCGAGGAGACGGACCGCGTGATCCGGGAGGTCGAGAAACTCGTGGCAGCGCTGCCCGAGATCAAGTCTTTCTCCACGCAGGTGGGTACGGGTGGTGGCTCGGACTTCATCAGCCAGTTGACGGGCATGCCTGGCAATCAGGGGACGCTGACGGTCACGCTCAAGCCTAAGGCGGAGCGGCGCCGGAGTACCGCTATGATCGTGGATGAACTGCGGGAGAAGGTAGCCAGACTCTCACAACGCTTTCCGCAGGCCACGATCTCCGTCAGTGATGAAGCGCAGCTGGCAGGGGCGTTGGGTAGCTTTCTCAGCCGGCAAGTGACTGTGGAAATAAGAGGCCTGGATACCCGGGCGATGTCGGCCGTGGCACGGGAGCTCGTGGAGCGGCTCCGGCGGACACCCGGCTTGACCGACGTCCGCTCCTCGGAGGATGTGGTGCGGCCGATGCTGGTCCTCACGCCGGAGAGAACCCGGCTGTTGCTGGGTGGACTTACCACCGCCCAGCTGGGAATGGGTGTTCGCGACGCCCTGGTCGGTGCGGAGGCCGGGTACATAGAGATTGACGGCCGCGAGGTGCCGATAGTGGTGAAGGCCGCTGTACCAGACCGTTCACTGGAGAGTGTGACGAATCTGCGCGTGGCCGGTGTCAACCTGGGAGGTATGACCGGGAGCAGCGGTAGTGCGGGTGCGGCCGGCACCACCTACGTGCGGGTACGGTCGGTGGTGGAGGCGGAAGAGCAAAAAGCTCCCGTGACCATCGAAAGGCAGGACGGGCAACGGATTCTGACGGTTCTGGCCACCCCCGTCGACGGCAACATCGGTGCCGCCAGCGACAAGGTGGAACGCGTGCTGGCCGTGATGGAGTTGCCGCCGGGCGTCTCCGTCAAGCTGGGAGGTGTCACCGAGCTGATGCGGGACGCCTTCGCCGATCTGCGGTTGGCGTTGATCCTTTCTATCATTCTCGTGTATATGGTGATGGCGGCCCAGTTCGAGTCGATACTCCATCCGCTCGTGATCATGCTGACGGTGCCGCTAGCCGCCATCGGAGCGATCCTTGCCACATTCGCCGGGGGGACGACCATCAACATCATATCGCTCGTCGGTATTATCATCCTGACCGGTATCGCGGTAGACAACGGTATCGTACTGATCGATTACGCCAACCAGCTTCGCAGACAGGGAATGAGCCCGGCTGAGGCGGCGCGACAAGCCGGCAGAGTACGCCTGCGGCCGGTTCTGATGACCGCCGCCACCACCATCGTGGGGCTCTTTCCCCTTGCTTTTAGCAGCGGTGAGGGGGCCGAGATCGACAGGCCGTTGGCGCTATCGGTGATGGGAGGATTGCTGGTCTCCACCATCTTGACGCTCATTTTCATCCCCATGATCTGGGAGCTGGTGGAGAGTCGCAAGCAGGTGCGGTAAGTCACTATCTGCGCCGGCCGTGAGGAGGCTGTCGGCCCCGGCAGCGGGGAGAAGTGTAGGGGGAGGGGTGACACGCTCTCCCCGCTGCGGCAGACGAGGCAGGACATGGCAGCATGGTCACGCAGTAGCGGCTGGTGTTTGCACCGGCAGCACGTCGTGGTCAACTACGCGCTTCCCCTGCAGTTCACTCAGGAGATTGATGGCGACCCGGGCACCATCTCCCGCCACGATGATGGTGTGCGGGCTGGCGCCTGCGACTGCACCCGCGGCCCATACCCCCGTAAGGCTCGTCCGGCCGTCGCTGTCGACCTTGATGATCTCGGGGTACTTGCGTTCACGGCCCGCAGTCAGTTCGAGGCCGGCCTGCCGGGCAAGGTCCAGCGATTTGCCGGTGCAGAGGATTACGTGGCGGGCGAGAAACTCCTGCCCGTTTTCGGCCTTAAGGGAATAGACCCGGTCGCCTGAACTGCTCAACTCCAGGCCGGTCACCCTGGCTTCTACGAACTCAGCTCCGGCCGCGCGAGCCTGCTCCTTAGCAAGCTGGAGAAACTCCGGTCCGGAAACACGTTCATAGCCCAGGTGGTTGTAGAGGGCAGCTTTGACCAGACCGCTTTCGCCTGCGTCGACCAGGAGCGTGCGCAGGCCGGCCCGGGCGGTGAAGATGGCAGCGCTTGTCCCGGCCGCTCCTGCACCAATCACGGCCACATCGTACACGCTGGTTGTCTCATCCATTGCCATGAGACTCTTTCGCCTCCGGTTCGATTTCGGCTCGCAGCCGATACTGCTAATCAATACTATCACCGTAAGCAGGACAAGTAAAGGGCAGACGGGCCAGGGCAGGGGAGAAGTGGCAAGTCGTTGCGGGGAGGCGTGAACGCCAGGTTTCGACGTGGTTCGCACGCCCGCTGCCGCATGATGGTATCAGAAGCGGTGACGGAAGGGGTGAGGCGGCCCGTGCGGGCGAAGGCACCGGTGCAGCTCTTCGTCTATGCCGTGCGGCAGGAAGGTTCGCAAGGCGCGGGGAGGAGGATAGAGGTCTGGATGACTCCTGATCCCGGCTTTGACATCACCTACTGGCGTGCTCGCGGCGCGCAGGTGCAACTGTTGGCCGGGCCGCTCTCTGCAGGGGAAGCCGACCGGGTCTGTCGCCGGCTTGGTCGGGAGAGAGCAGCGCTGGAGCCGTTGTGGGAGGGCTCTTTCTGGCAGCGTTGGCGGCTTTCCCTTTATCTGCGCCGGCAGATCGGAGCTTTTGTGCTCGAAGGCAGGAGGTGCAGAAGGCTTCCCCTGCTGGAGGAGAACGGCCCGGATGATCTTGCTACAGAAGTCAGTATCTCGCTGACACCCGACGATCTTATGGATGTTGTGGCCGGCCGGCTGCTGACATGGGGGGAGATCCGCCGGGATCTGGAGGAGATGGGCCTGCTGCTGTCCGGCCGCCAACTGACAGCAGCCTTACAGCTGGTGGTGCTTGCCGGCCGCCTCCGTTTGCTCCCGGGTCTCACCTGGCTTGGGGATGGCTGGCACTGCACCCGCTGCGGGGCGCGAGCGGAGTGGGAATCTTTCTGCCCTGCTTGCGGCAGGAGCGGTGGCGTCTGCCTTGTCTGCCGGGAGTGTGCTTCCCTGGGGCCTATCCGTACCTGCACGTTACTCTACCAGGCTGCTGCGGAGCAAAGGTCCGGATGTGGAACGGCAGAAGCGCCGGCTCAGGCAGGCAATCCGACCGCCTTACAGTTGCAACTCCCCTTCCGTCTCACGCACGAGCAGGAGCAGGCCGCCGCCGAGCTTCTGCGGTTCTGCCGCCAGCCAGCACCTCGGTACGGACTGGTCGAAGCGGTCTGCGGGGCAGGGAAGACCGAGATCACTCTGCCGGCCATCATTGACGCTCTGGGCAAAGGTCGGCGGGTGCTCTTTGCCGCGCCCCGGCGGGAGGTGGTGCGGGAGCTGGCGGATAGACTGCGAACCTACTTGCCCCAGGTTGCCATTGCCGCGCTTTACGGTGGCAGCAACGAACGGTGGCGGGGTCAATTGCTTACCCTCGCCACCACGCACCAGCTCCTGCGCTTTCGCCACGCCTTCCACCTGGCGATTGTCGACGAGGCGGACGCATTTCCTTTCCGCGGGAATGCTCTGCTGGAGCGGGCGGTAGAGCAGGCGACCAGCCCCGGCGGGCACGTCGTATACCTGACCGCGACCCCCGATCCTTCCCTTGTTCGCAAAGCCTCGGTCCCCGGGGGATTGCACGTGGATCTGTCGGCCCGCCCGCATGGCCGGCCACTGCCCCCTCCTCTCCTTGTCTCGCGCGGATCGCCTCAGGCCGGCCGGGCATTGCAGCAACTCTGGTCAAGAGTGCTGGCCGGCGAGCCGCTCTTTGTTTTCGTTCCCAGGGTGGCGCAGCTCGAAGCGGTGGCCCGACAGATTCGGGTTATGCTGACTCAGCTTGGCCCTGGCGGATTGAGGCTGCGGGTGGAGACGTGCCATGCCCACGATCCGGCCCGGGAGCAGAAGGTTGACCTCTTTCGCAAAGGGGTGATCCATGTCCTCGTCACCACTTCGGTGATGGAACGGGGGGTAACGATCCCCCGGGCCAACGTGCTGGTCTGGAATGCGGATCAGGAACGGATTTATGACCGGGCTGCATTGGTGCAGATGGCGGGAAGGTCCGGGCGCAGCCGCGCCGCTCCTCACGGCCTGGTGATCTTTCTGGCCGAACGAGGCGTAACTCGCTCCATGCAGCAGGCCCGGATGGCGATACTGGCGGCCAACCAGCGGGCTAAGTCACGAGGGCTGCTAGACGCGTAGGCGCGTGCCTTCAGCCGGCCCGGAAGCCCAGTACGAAACCGACAAGGAAACTGCCGGAAACGGGAATGTACCCGCTGAGGAAGCTTGCCCATTCCTTGATGAGCCCGCCCAACCCGCCGCGGCCATTCACATACGCCTCGTAAGCGGCCTCGACCGACTCCCAGTTAACTGTTATGAAACCACTGCGGGTAAGATAGACCCCGGCTATCACCGTTATGCCGAGCAACAAGAGGGCGATGCGCAGGGCCTTCTTGGCCGTATAGCCAACCGCAAGTCCCAGGATCACCCCCAACCCGACCTGGCTTCCCAGCACACCCCAGCTGCCATCGGCAATCCGGTCAAGCCAGCCCCCAGATGCGGCCGGCGGTGCGGTTGCGATCTGGTTGAAGTCCATGGCGTTTAGCCATCGCCTCCTACCCTAAAATGTTCGGCACGGCCGGATACTCTCCTGTCGAGCTTGACTCCCCCGGCGAAGCCAGGGTTGTTCATCCCATCACTTGCATATATGTTCAAGTATGGTAACATAGGCTTGACCGCCTGCAGGCGCAGGCGGGTACGAGATGCGAGACGGGAGGGATGAGGATGCTATCCGGCGTGAACAACGGATCGGGAGCAGAGCCACTCAGGGAAGGGGATGATGGAACCCTGCAAGTGCAGATCTCCTGGAGTGATCGAATCCTGGAAACGATGATCGGATCGATTACCAGGGACCCGGGGCGAGCGGTACCGGCGATTCTGAGCCTCCTTGGCAAGATCAATGCCGTGGAGGCGTACCGTCCCGTGATTGCGGCGGTCCGCCGGCGCTGGGACGAGGACGAGAAGTGGAGAGAAGTAGTGGCTCGCCTGCATCTCAGTCCGCGTATGGTCAGACACCTGGTCATGACATGGGCGCTCAAGGGCTTTGTGCAGGGCCAGAAGAAGAGGCAGGAGGTTGCCGAACGCCTGGGGTTCCGGCCACCCAGCTTCATCTTGCTTGATCCGACCGAAGCCTGTAACCTTCGCTGCCGGGGCTGCTGGGCGGGAAGGTATGAGCCTCACACGTTGCCCTGGGAAGTGGTCGACAGGGTTCTCACGGAGGCGAAAGAGCTCGGAATTCACTGGGTGGTTCTCTCTGGTGGTGAACCGTTTGCCTACCGCTACCTGCGCCAGATGCTCGCCCGCCACCAGGACATAATGTTCATGGCTTATACCAATGGAACCCTCATATCAGACGAGGTGGCCGATTGGCTGGCCGATCTGGGCAATCTCACACCTGCCATTAGCCTGGAAGGTTTTCAGGAGGAGACCGACGCCCGGAGAGGGGCGGGCGTGTATGAACAGATCATGGCTGCGATGGACCGGTTACGCGAACGGGGGTTGGTCTTCGGAGCCTCCCTTACCGTTACCAGCCGCAACGTCTATCAGCTCTTCAGTGATCGGTTCATCGATCATCTGATCGACAAGGGCGTTCTCTACCTCTGGAGTTTCCACTATATACCTATAGGTCGCGATCCGGACCTTTCTTTGATGATCTCTCCGGAGCAGCGGGCCTGGCTGCGTGAGCGGGTAAACGAGCTGCGGATGACACGGCCCATCTTCATCGCGGACTTCTGGAACGATGGCCCATATGTCGGGGGCTGCATCGCCGGAGGCAGGCATTACGTTCACATCAATGCTAACGGCGATGTCGAACCATGTGCCTTCTTCCATTTCTCTACCGAGAACATCAAGGAAAAATCGCTGGCAGAGGCCCTCAAGTCCCCGCTGTTTGCTGCCTTCCGCGCCAGGCAACCGTTCCATCGCAACCTCCTTGCACCCTGCCCCATCATCGATCACCCGCAGATGCTGCGTGACATGGTGAGGGAGGCCGGGGCGCGTCCAACTCATGAAGGTGCAGACGAGATCATGCGTGATGAGATTGCCCGGGCCCTCGACCGGCGGGCGGCAGAGTGGCTGGCGTTGGCCGAAGAGCTGGAGAAGACGGGGGCGGCCGGATCTGCCAAAGCGGCTGCGTCCGAAGTTGCAGCTTCAGCTTCAGCTTCAGCTTCAGCATCAGCAGGACGTACGGTATAATCAAAGAGAACGGCCGCGACAGCTGCCAGTTGCCGCGGCCGTTCATTGAGGGGGCGTTTTGAAACAGGAATGGCTGCCGATCTCCCTGAGCTTACGGGCGAAAAACTGCGGCGGGCGGCGGAGCTCTTCAACCTCCTGTCCGATCCCAGCCGTTTACGGATACTGCACGCGTTAGCACAACGGGAATTGCCGGTGGGTGATCTGGCCAAGGCGGTCGCCCTTTCTGTAAGCGCTGCCAGCCATCAACTGCGGTTGCTGCGGGAAGCTCGGGTGGTGGCCCGCCGGCGGGTAGGACGGCTGGTCTACCATCGTCTGGTGGACGAGCGTATAGGCAGGTTGCTCGGGCAAGTGCTGGGGGAATGGAGCCTGAGCCAGCAGTAGCCGAGTCTTTTGTCATGCCTGCTCGTGCTCCCGAGCCGAACAGATCACAGGCGATAGGTGGGATAACTCTGCGGCCGGAATTTCGTTCGCCGGAAGAGAAGGCCAGATATGTGCAGCAAGTGTTCGGGACTATAGCCGACCGCTATGATCTGATGAACCTCATCATGACCGGCGGTATCGTCCGCTACTGGCAGGCCGTCTTCCGGCGGCATACCGGTCTGCGCCCCGGCCAGCAGGCACTGGATGTCGCCTGCGGTACGGGCGAACTCAGCCTGATCATGGCCCGGCAGGTTGCCCCAAACGGCCGGGTGATTGGCATCGACTTCTCCCCGGCCATGCTAAGCGTAGGGCGTGAGAAGATCTCCCGTACCCGTTACCGAGATATCGTCGATCTCCGATACGGAGATGCCCTCAAACTTCCTTTTGAGGATGATTCCTTCGATTGCGTAGCTACAGGCTTTGCGCTGCGTAACATGACGGACCTGAGGCGGGCTCTGGCAGAGATGTACCGGGTAGTCCGCCCGGGAGGACGGGTCGTAAGTCTGGAGCTGTCGCACCCTGTTCACAAGTGGTTGATCGGCCCTTACCGGTTGTACGTTCATCATGTTATCCCCCTGCTCGGACGCTGGGCCGCCCGCCGACTGGACGGAATGCCGGCCAGACGGCGGGGTAAGACCAGGCCTGCGCAGGTTTCGCCTTATGTCTGGTTGCCCGAGTCCCTGTCCGAGATCCCGCCCCAGCAGGAATTGGCGGAGATTATGCGCTCCGTCGGCTTCTCCGCCGTAAGATACCGCAATCTGACCGGCGGCATAGCAGCCCTGCATATCGGTATCAAATGACCTCATCGCCTCAACTTGTGGCTTTCCTAGCTGGCCGTGCTCATCTCTTGCCGGTAACTGGGCAAATTAACCGGGATGGAGAGCGCGGCCATTTGCTTTCATCAGGGGGCGATATGGTGGTAAATGGAAGCAACCACGCCTCGGCGAATATGGCCCTGCCGGGGCAGGCTGACGAGCGGGGGCTGCGGCGCTACACCGCAGAAGAGGACGAGCGTATCTTGCGCGAATGGTGGCAGAAGGAGAAACGTCCCCAGTTGATACGGGAACTGGGGCGTACCAAGGCAGCTCTGGCACAGCGCTACTATCTCCTCCTGCGAGAGATGGGAGTTACACCCGAAGAGCACCGTCGCCAGCAGCTGCAAGCACAACTTCAAGTTGAGGGTGGGCAGCGGCCGACCCATGCCCGGGCGGGGGCGGCGACGGATGCAAGCCCCGGGCTGAACCAGGCCAGCTGGACCCCGGAACGGGAGGCCTTCCTCTGGCGTCAGGCACGCAGCGGCACCTCCTTTGAGGAGATAGCCGAGATCCTCGGAGGCGTGACACCGGGTGAGTGTAGGGCCCGCTACTTACTGATACTCCAGCAGACACCCGGTTCGGCATCCGAGCGGGTGGAGGGGGAGGCCCGGTCGACGAGTTCTCGGAGCGAGAGTACCGAAACCGGAGGTGAACTGTGGACTACCCTGGCCGCTCTGCCGGAGAGGCTGGCGGGGCTGGAGGCAGAGCAGGCGAGGCTTCTCCAGCGCGTAGCGGTGCTGGAGAGCGCCTGGAGCGGATTGGTTGCGGGCTTGCAGGAGATAATCAGGGTCCTGCCGGCAGCATCGGGTAACAGTGCGAGTCCGGACAGGCGCGGGGGAGGGGAGCCGGTGGATGAGGCGATACGGTCAACCGTCCGGGAGCTCAGTCAGAGTTTACATGCTTTCCTGTGCCTTGGCCATTGGGACAAGATCAGGCAGCTGCCCGTATTCCTATCTTCGCTGGATGAGAAGCTAAAGCAGCTAGAGGAACGGGTTGCCCTCCCTTGATCAGCCCGGCTGTTGGCCGGGCTGATCCCCGGGCTGACCCGGGGCCGATCTTTCAGCTCGCCCTTGAGCCTGGTACGTGGCACATGGTCGATCCCCGGGCGCCTTGCCGGACTCATCCTCGCCTTTTTCTCGCGCATGCTTTCTTCCGGCCGGGGCCGGTGGTATAATGAGGGCAGAAGGTCAGAAAAGGTCAACCCAGCGGAAAGGTGAGGACAGGGGCAAGCAGACTATGCGGGGATACCGAGCGTTGTCCGATCAGATCGAAGCTTATCTCTTACAGCTTCTTGATGAGGCGGACGGCCTGGTTGAAGTCAGACGCTGCGATCTGGCGGCACGTTTCTCCTGTGTGCCGTCACAGATCAACTACGTTCTGACCACCCGTTTTACCACCGACCGGGGGTACGTGGTCGAAAGTCGGCGGGGCGGTAGCGGCTACATCCGCATCATCCGCCTGGACCCCGGGAACGAGAAGAGCAGATGGCAGTGGATGCTGTCCCAGATCGGCGAGTCGATCAGCCAGAGCCGGGCCAACGCGTTGCTGGCCGAGATCGTGCGCAGAGGATGGATCAGCGAACGCCAGGCGATTCTCAGCCGGCATGTGCTGGAAAGAGAGGCTCAGCTCCTGCAGGGTGAGTGGCAGGATGTCTTCCGGGCGGCTCTGCTGCGCAGCCTGCTCACAGTGGTAGTAGGAGAAGCCTAGAGCGCGGGCAACGCCGGCAATGCGGGCGAGGAGGGTTTACTGATGGTGTGTGACGAGTGCCACGAGCGGCCGGCGACGGTTCACGTGGTTACGCAGATCAACGGGCACCGCGAGGAGCGGTGGTTGTGCGAGCAGTGTGCTCGTTCACGCCGGGAGTTGCAGCCATTCAACTTTAGCTTGCAATCTCCCGCCTTTGCGTTCCAGAACCTGCTGAGCAGTCTGTTTGATACGGAACGGAACGAACGGAACGGCGGCTCCACGTATGGCCAGCACCGTTCCCGCGGTGCGGGGCGTCCGGACCGCTGCGAGGTCTGCGGTGCCACGCTGGCCGACTTCCGCCGCACAGGTTTGCTTGGTTGTGCTCATTGCTACGTGCAGTTTGCTGGCCCGCTTGAGCCGGTGATCCGCCAGGTACAGGGCAGCATCGCTCACCGGGGCAAGCGGCCGGTGGGGCAGGTTGCGGCAGGCACAGGTGCAGGGACAGGCACGGACGCGGGGACGGCGGATCGGCCGAGTCGACGCCCGGGCGCTACCCCTGAGTGCCCGACTGCCACGTCGCCGCGGCCGGAGACAGAGTCCGGGACGACCGACTCCGCAGGCCAGGCCGCGGGGGTTCCGGCCCGGCTGGCTCAGTTGCGGGCGGAGATGCGGCGCGCGGTAGCGGAGGAGAGGTACGAGGATGCCGCCCGACTGCGTGATCGCATCCGCGAGCTTGAAGCCATGTTGAGCCAGAGAGGCGAACAGAGCGGCCGGGAAGGCCAGGGGGAGGGAGCGGGCAGTGCAGGTCGATGACCTTATAAGCCATGGTGGCGTCGGTTGGATGGGAGGTAGCGGAGCCGACAGCGACGTCGTAATCAGCTGCCGGGTACGCCTGGCCCGCAATCTGGCGGATATTCCTTTTCCCGGGACGGCCACCCCGGCCCAGCGTGAGCATGTTTATGAGCTGGTGCGCAGCGCGGCCGAAAGAGCCAGGGGGTTGGGCCAGCTTCAGGCCATCCATTTGAAGGATCTGACGCCCCTTGACCGGCAGATTCTCGTCGAACGCCACTTGATCAGCCCCCAGCAGGCCGATGGGGGAGAAGGACGCGGCGTTATCTTGCGCAGCGACGAAAGCGTCAGCATCATGGTCAACGAGGAAGATCACTTGCGGATCCAGGGGTTCTTCCCGGGACTGGAAGTGCAAAATGCCTGGCGGCTGGCGAACCAGTTCGACGATTTCCTGGCGTCGGAGCTGCGGTACGCTTACGATCGCCGCCTGGGATACCTTACCGCCTGCCCCACCAACCTGGGGACGGGGCTGCGGGTCTCCGTGATGCTCCATCTGCCGGCGCTCACTCTGGCCGAGCAGATGCGACGGCTCTCCCATGGACTCAGTCAGGTAGGACTTGTGGTGCGGGGTCTGTACGGCGAAGGGAGCGAGATGGCCGGCAACATTTACCAGGTATCCAACCAGATTACCCTCGGGCCCACTGAAGAAGAGGTTCTGTCGCATCTACAGGAAGTGACCCGACAGGTGATCGCCCAGGAGAGGCAGGCTCGCCAGGCGATGCTGGATCACAACCGTATCGCGCTGGAAGACAGGGTATGGCGGGCGCTCGGCACTCTCCGTTATGCGCGCAGGTTGAGTACTACCGAAGCTCTCGGTTACCTCTCGGATGTTCGGTTGGGAATTGATCTCAACCTGATCACGGGATTGGCGCCCACGATCTTGCAGGAGCTTCTGGTGCAGATCCGCCCCGCCCACCTGCAGCGGTTGCTGCACCACGAGATGAGGCCGGAGGAACGAGATGTGGCCAGGGCCACCTGGATCCGCCGGCGCATAGCAAAGGCCTTGGGGGAAGACAGATAAAGTCTGCAAGGAAGGAAGGTGGAGGCCGTGTTTGGCAAGTTCACGGAAAGGGCTCAGAAGGTAGTTGTCCTCTCCCAGGAGGAAGCAAGACGACTCGGCCATAACGTGGTGGGCACGGAGCATATCTTGCTGGGGCTGTGTGCGGAAGGCGAGGGCGTAGCGGCCCGTGCCCTGCAATCCATGGGAATAAGCCTGGACAAAGTCCGCTCGGAGGTGGAGAAGGTAATCGGACGGGGCGAGGGTAATCCCATCGGTCAGCCTACCTTTACACCCCGGGCGAAAAGGGTTTTGGAGCTGGCTTTCGACGAAGCCCGCAACCTCGGCCATACCTACATCGGCACGGAGCACATCCTGCTCGGCCTGATCCGGGAGGGTGAGGGTGTGGCAGCTCAGGTCCTGAAGAACCTGGGCGCTGACGTAGACAGAGTCCGGCGGACGGTTATCGAGCTTCTGGGTGGTGCGGCCGCTACCGGCCCCAAGCAGGCCGCCCGCAGCCGCCGGCTCCCCACCCTGGAGCAGTACGGAAGGGATCTGACCGAACAGGCGCGGGAGGGCAAGCTCGACCCGGTGCTGCTACGGGAGAAGGAGATTCAGCGGGTTATTCAGGTGCTCTCTCGCCGGACGAAGAATAACCCGGTGCTCATCGGTGAACCGGGGGTAGGCAAGACCGCCATCGTTGAAGGGCTGGCGCAAAAGATCGTCGCCGGCGACGTACCGGAGACGCTGCTCGGCAAGCGGGTGGTCGCCCTGGATCTCGGGGCGCTCGTGGCCGGTTCGAAGTTTCGCGGGGAGTTTGAGGAACGTCTCAAGAAGGTGATGGATGAGATCCGCACCGCGGGCGACGTCATCCTTTTCATCGATGAACTGCATACCATCATAGGCGCGGGCGCTGCCGAGGGCGCGATCGATGCTTCGAACATTCTCAAGCCGGCGCTAGCCCGGGGAGAGTTGCAGGCGATCGGTGCGACCACTATCGATGAGTACCGCAAGCATGTGGAGAAGGATGCAGCGCTGGAGCGTCGCTTCCAGCCCATCCTGGTCGAGGAACCGACCGTGGAGCAGACCATCCGCATTCTCGAGGGACTCCGAGACAGGTACGAGGCTCATCATCGGGTCAAGATCACCGATGAGGCTCTGCGGGCCGCAGCACGCCTTTCGGATCGGTATGTGACCGATCGTTATCTCCCGGACAAGGCTATCGACCTGATCGACGAAGCAGCCTCGAAGGTACGCTTGAAAGCGTTGGTCGCCCCGCCGGAGCTCAAAGAGCTGGAGGAGAAGATCGAGAAGACGCGGCTGGAAAAGGAGTCCGCCATCAAGAACGAAGAGTTTGAGAAGGCGGCCGAGCTGCGGGATCTCGAGCAGAAGCTGCAGGACGAGCTCAACCAGAAGCGGGAGCAGTGGAAGAACAGCCGCAGCCGGAACGAGGCGAAGGTGACGGAAGAGGATATTGCCGAGGTCGTCTCCAGTTGGACCGGTATTCCGGTAAAGCGGCTGGCGGAGGAGGAGACCGAACGGTTGCTCCATCTGGAGGAGATCCTGCACCAGCGGGTGGTAGGCCAGGATGAAGCAATCGAGGCGGTAGCAAAGGCGATCCGCCGGGCCCGGGCGGGGCTGAAGAACCCGAAGCGGCCCATAGGTTCCTTTATCTTCCTCGGACCTACCGGCGTGGGCAAGAGCGAGCTTGCCCGGGCGCTGGCCGAGGCCCTCTTCGGAGATGAGGACGCTATGATCCGCCTGGACATGTCCGAATACATGGAGCGCCACACGGTCTCCCGACTGATGGGTGCACCGCCGGGATATGTCGGGTACGAAGAGGGCGGCCAGCTGACCGAACAGGTACGGCGGCATCCGTACTCGGTGGTGCTCTTTGATGAGGTGGAGAAGGCGCATCCGGAAGTCTTCAACGTGTTGCTGCAGGTGCTGGAGGATGGGCGGCTGACCGATGCCCAGGGACGTACGGTGGACTTCCGTAACACGGTGCTGATCATGACCAGCAACGTAGGAGCCCACGAGATCCAACGTTCCACCGCTATCGGCTTCCGCAAGAACGAGGACGAAAGATCCAGCTACGAGCAGATGAAGTCCAAGGTCATGGATGAGCTGCGCCGCACCTTCCGGCCCGAGTTTCTCAACCGGATCGACGAGATCATCGTCTTCCACCCGTTAAGCCGGGACGATATCAAGAAGATCGTCGACATCATGCTCCGGGAGATTCAGTCGGAGCTGAAGGAGCGGGATATGAAGCTGGTCGTCACCGAGGCAGCCAAGGAGTTCCTGGTCGACAAAGGCTTCGACCGGGAGTACGGCGCACGGCCGCTGCGCCGGGCGATCCAGCGGTACATCGAGAACCCCTTGTCCGAAGAGATTCTTATGGGTCGTTTCCGGGAAGGCCAGACCATCTACGCCGACCTGCAGGACGGGGCGATAGTCTTCCGTGACAGTCTACCCGAAGCCGAGGGCGGTGGGGAGAAGAAAGAGGAAAGTCCAGCAACCATCTCATAAAGACGCCCTGATGGTGAAGGGCTTCCGGCAAGTGGACCGGGAGCCCTTTTTTACTCGGCAACTCCAAGTGCGTGCAGGCAAATGACCCCCACCCCCGGTCACTGCCTCCGCTGTCTCCTGCCGTACAAGAACTATCGTCTCTTTGTTTGTAGACGCCTGAATGTGGCAGCAGGATGTGGTACGATCAAATCGGTCCACTTTTGCGTGGGATGGGTTGCCATTTCAAGCTGGCCAACGCGAGGGGGGCTGACTGGTGCCGGCGGTCAAGGCGGCATACGTCTGCCAGGTCTGCGGGCAGACGGCTCCCAAGTGGCAGGGGCGGTGTCATGCCTGTGGCAGCTGGAATAGCTTCACCCCGGTGGCTGCGTCGGTCTCCCAGGCGTCTGCCGTCATTTCCTCCTCTAAGCTGCTGCGAGCATTGAAAGAGCCGCAAAGTACGCCGGTGATTAGGAGCCTGGCGGAGTGCGTGGGGATGGCCGAACCTCGTTGGCCCACCGGCCTTGTGGAGTTTGACCGGGTGCTGGGCGGGGGAGTCGTCCCGGGATCGGTAATCCTGCTGGGCGGCGAGCCGGGGATTGGCAAGTCGACGCTGCTCCTGCAGGCTGGCGAACGGTTGGCCCGGCAAGGACGTACAGTACTCTACGTGGCCGGCGAAGAGTCCGCCGCCCAGGTCGCAAGCCGCGCCGAGCGCGTAGGCGCGACCGCCGAACGTTTCTACCTTCTCAACCGTAACGCTCTCACAGACGTCTTTGCGGCTGTGGGCCACTTGCATCCCGATCTCGTGCTGGTCGACTCCCTGCAGACGGTTTTTGATCCTGAGGTAGATGCACCGCCCGGGTCGCTGGCCCAGGTTCGCCAGGTGGCAGTTGACTTCGTTACGCTGGCCAAAGAGGCCGGCAGTGCAGCGGGGAGTAAGAATGGCGGGGGTAGCAGCGGACCGGCGGTACTGCTGGTCGGTCATGTGACCAAAAGCGGCCTTCTGGCCGGGCCGAAAGTGGTTGAACATATTGTTGACGTAGTGCTCTCTTTCGAAGGGGAGAAACGTTCTGCTCTGAGGCTCTTGCGGGCGACCAAGAATAGGTTCGGATCTACCCAGGAAGTGGGTATTTTTCAGATGGGGGAGCGCGGGCTCGATCCCGTGGCCGACCCGTCTCAAACTTTCCTGGGCGAAAGGCCGAAAGGAGCTCCCGGGTCAGTGGTGCTGGCGGCGATGGAGGGACACCGGCCGGTGATGGTTGAGGTGCAGGCGCTGGTCACGCCCGCTCCGTTTGGCGGGACTCCCCGGCGTCTGGTAACCGGTGTCGATCCGGCCCGAGCCGGCATGGTCCTGGCAGTACTGGAGAAGCGGGCCGGGCTAAACCTGGCCACAATGGAAGTTTATGTCAATGTAGCGGGCGGGATGTTGATCGATGAACCCGCAGCCGACCTGGCCATAGCTCTGGCTGTGGTATCGGGTTTCCGGTCGGTGCCGGTGCCCGCCGATATGGCTGTGGCGGGAGAGATCGGCTTGACGGGAGAGGTGCGCAGCATCAACCTGCCGGAAAGACGGCTGGCGGAAGCTGCCCGGGCAGGCTTTCGGCGATTGCTGCTGCCGGCGGGCAATGTTCGCCGCTTACCGCTCCGTGCCGATATCGAAGTTGAGGCAGTGGGTCGCCTGGAAGAGGCTCTGGGGTGGGTAGAAAGATAGAGGTGGCAAGATGGCGGAAGAGCGTTTGAGCGAGGCTGCGTTGCGGGCCCTGCGGATGGTTGCTCCAGGAACGCCGCTTTATGAAGGACTGGAAAATGTCTTGCGCGCCCGAACGGGGGCTTTGATCGTCGTCGGTGACACCCCGGAGGTGCTTGCTCTGGTGGATGGCGGGTTCCGTATCGACGCGGAGCTGAACCCCTCCGCCCTGTATGAACTGTGTAAAATGGATGGCGCTATCGTGCTTTCGGCTGATGCCCGCCGTATTCTCCTCGCCAACGTTCAACTGCAACCGGACCCGCTTTTGCCGACGCGGGAGACCGGGACCCGTCATCGCACGGCGGAGAGGGTTGCCCGCCAGACGGGACAGCTCGTCATCGCCATTTCCCAGCGACGGAATGTAATCACCCTCTACCAGGGGAACTGGAAGTACCTGCTACCCGAGGTGAGCGTGCTGCTGACCAAAGCGAACCAGGCCCTTTCCACGCTGGAAAAGTACAAGTCGGTGCTGGAACAGGCGCTGGCCGAGTTGAATGCGCTTGAGTTCGAGGGCCTGGTCACGCTGCAGGACGTGGTCACCGTCATCCAGCGGGCCCAGATGGTGGACCGCATCGTTCGCGAGATTGAACGGTATGTGATCGAGCTGGGCACCGAAGGCCGGTTGGTAGAGTTACAGATGGAAGAGACCCTCAACGGGCTGGAAAACGAAGGGCTACTGACGGTCAAAGATTACCTGGTTGCGGAGGACGGGCGCACTGCCGAACAGGTCTGGCAGGCCATGGAGAGCTGGAGCTCGGATGACCTCGTTGATCAGGCGCTTGTGGCCCGATCCCTGGGATATTCCCCCACTCTCCCCAACCTCGATCAGCCCGTGACACCGCGTGGGTATCGTCTTCTGCACAAGATCCCGCGCTTGCCGGCGCCGGTCATTGAAAACCTTGTCCGCACCTTCAAGAACCTCGGGGCTGTGTTGGCTGCGACTGTGGAAGAGCTGGATGCCGTTGACGGGATCGGTGAGGTGCGGGCCAAATCCATTCAAGAAGGGTTGCGGCGACTGAGGGACCAGGCAGTCCTGGACCGGAGGCTGTGAGTCAAGGGAGCCCAGCCCCCACCGTTCCCACGAAGAGAGCCCCGGGCGCAGATACCAGGCTAGGCTAGCGTGAAAAGCCCCAGGGCTGCCAGCCGACGCAGTTCGCCCTTGATCACTTTGCCTAAGTCTACCTGCAGTGCATTGCAGAGAGCGGAGAGGTAATAGAGGTGGCGGCCCAGCTCGGTCTCTACCTGCTCCCGGCATTGCTCGCACAACTCGCCGTTGACATGGTAGTTAACCGTCGCAAGACTGCGGGCGAGGTCGCCATCAAACACCTGCTTGGATGCATGTATCTCGATGCACCCACACATGGTGACCGCACGGGCTACGGCACGGTTAACCTTGGCGTCGGATTCCTCCAGTTTGGAGATAATATCCAGGATACTGCGGTGACGCACCAGATTACGCTCGACGGCCTGTTGCAAGGCAGGCAGGTCTTCGTGCTCCATGAATACCGCTCTCCTCCAGGAGTGGGAGTGTCGGTCGTTCAGTGGTGGGCGGGCCTGGAAAACTCGGGGAAAGTGGCCTACCGGGGGCGAGAGGGGTAAACAACGCGCCCAGGTCACACGTATATTATAGGCGCACTGGCCAAACCGAGTCAAGATGTCGACAAGAGATGAAATTGACAGGAGGTGGTTCTAGTGATATAATACAACCTGGGTATCTGTAACCCTGACAGCGCCGTTGGAGGTTTTTCCATGTTTAGAGCTGGCGATAAAGTGGTTCATCCCATGCATGGCGCAGGAGTCATCGAAGGTATACAGGAAAAAGAAGTGCTGGGCAAGAAACATCAATATTATGTTATGAGGCTTCCGCTCGGCGAATTAAAAGTTATGATACCGATGGACACCGCAGAGGAAGTCGGCTTGCGGCAAATTGTCGACGAAGATGGTGTTCGCAAGGTAATGGAGATCTTGAAGGGTAAAACTACCGATATGTCCTCCAATTGGAACAGACGTTATCGTGCCAACCTGGAAAAGATCCGTAGCGGTGACATATTTGAGGTGGCTCAGGTTGTGAAAAACCTGGCCGAGAGAGATAAGGAAAAAGGATTGTCCACGGGCGAAAGGCGAATGCTGGAAAGCGCTCGACAAATACTCGTCAGCGAACTGGTGCTCGCACGGAATTGCACGGAAAAGGAGATCCTGCGCGAGCTTGAGGAGTACATTGGATAAGGCCTCTTAACCGCCGTATGGTAGTGGGAGTTCCAACCCGTCCCGTAAGAAAGCGGATAAGCGTGGTGTAGACGGGGATACTAGGGTTGGAATCCGACGCTACCAGGAGGTGGAATGAGCGGTGACGGAAAACCGCCTGCGCTTGGCCTCTGTGCTCATCGGGGCAGCCACAGGGGCATGGGTGGCGAAAGTGGTTGTCGCTACCACACCGGGTGGTTGGGGGTTTCTGAGCGGCCTTCGCGCTATAGTCGTGGGTGCGTTCCTCGGAGCGCTCGTCGGGGTTCTTGTTTTGCCTTTCTTGTACCAAGAGATCTGGCATGCCATCGATAGTTTTCTCTCTCGCCTGCAGAAGGTCCCTGGTGAAGAGATTGCAGTAGCTATTGCTGGCCTGATTGTAGGGCTGCTGGTTGCGCTTTTGGCCAGTCTTCCCTTATCGCTGATCCCGTGGATCGGCCGCTACCTGCCGCTGATCGTAACGCTGGTTGGTGGCTACCTTGGCGCGGCGCTGGCGGTTCGCAAGAAGGATGAGTTGCTCCGCCTGGCTCCCTGGCGGTCGCGTCGGCCCGGTCGGGAGGCCGACCAGTTTGCGGCGCTGGCCGGTTCGGCCCCGGGCAAGGGGCCTGTTGATAACCTGCCGGCGGTGGCGGCGACGGTGGATAGTGAGGGCAGGGCAAGTAGCGACCGGAGTCTACCCCAAGTCACCCGCAAGCTGCTTGATACCAGTGCCATCATCGACGGGCGCATTGCCGATGTGGCGGCAGCCGGGTTCCTCGAGGGCCCGCTGGTGATCCCCGGCTTTGTAATTCAGGAGTTGCAGCGCCTCGCCGACTCGCCGGAGGAGTTAAAACGGAACCGGGGACGCCGGGGTCTTGACCTCCTCAACCGCATGCGCCAGGATCCCTCGCTGCAGGTAGAGATATGGGAGGAGAATGACACGGCCGGTCAGGTGGTCGACCTGGCGCTGGTCAAGCTCGCCCGCAAGCTGGGGGCCAAAGTCGTCACAAACGACTACAACCTCCACAAAGTGGCGCAACTGCACGGGGTGGCGGTGCTCAATCTCAATGAACTGGCCAATGCTACCCGGCCGGTGGTCTTGCCCGGTGAAGAGCTGGAGGTACGGGTACTGCGGGACGGCAAGGAGCAAGGTCAGGGGGTTGGCTACCTGGACGACGGCACGATGATAGTAGTGGATGGGGGCCGTCCGTATATTGGTTCAACGGTGGCTGTCACGGTCACCAGCGTCCTGCAGACTTCTGCCGGGCGGATGATCTTTGCGCGCCCGAAGACCCGGGAGCAGGCCGTAGGAGTGCGGGCGCTCAGCGGATAGATAGCAGGAATCACCGGTGCCGAGTAGAACAGGGGACGGGTAAGGGCTTTGATTCGCCGGCAGCGGCGGTCGGGCAATTCCCGCCCTTTTGTTTTTCTATGTTTTCTCCTGATGTTGCTGGGCCCGACCGGTGCCGGTCGGCCAGAGGAAGTTAGCGGGATGACCGGTGAGGGATTCTTGACAGGGAGACCGCAGGCAGGTATAGGCGACACAGGTTCTGTGGAGACAGGTCCGGCTGTTGGTGCGGTGGTTGTGGCCGCCGGGAGGGGAGAGCGTTTCGGAGGTGCCATCCCCAAACAGTTTCTTCCCTTAGCTGGCCGGCCTTTGCTGGCCTGGACCCTGGAAGCGGTGGTGCAAACACCCGAGGTGGCGGGATTGGTTCTCGTCCTACCCCCCGATCGGGGGGCAACCGGGTCAGAGGGAGATTGGAGTTCGCTCATACCCGCCACAGTTAGACCCAAACTCATAGCCGTTGTGGAAGGTGGGATAACCCGGCAGGAGTCAGTGGCCCGGGGCGTTTCGGCGCTGCTTGCTGCCGACCGGAAGCGGCGGTGGGAATGGGTCGCCGTTCACGATGGGGTACGACCGCTCGCCACGCCGCGGCTTTTCCGGCGTGTGATTGCGGCAGCGAGAGCACCCGGGGCGGGGGCGGCTGTGGCCGCCCTGCCGGTGAGCGACACGGTCAAGCGCGGCGAACCGGGGGAGGGGGCGCAGGCGGAAGAAAGGCTGCCGCTGGTGGCGGAGACCGTGGACCGGACGGGATTGTGGGCGGTTCAGACGCCGCAGGTTTTCCGGATCGACTGGTATGAGGAGGCCCTGCGCCAGGCGCGGGCGGTCGGTCGGGTGGCCAGCGACGAGGCGGGACTGCTTGAGGCGGCTGGTTTTCCGGTACGGCTTGTGCCGGGTGAACGGGCAAATATCAAGATCACCGTGCCGGAGGATCTCGAGCTGGCTGAGGCGATCATGGCAAGGCGGCTGCGGGAGGTGGCAGAAGCAGGAGGGCTCATGAGACCGGTGATGCAACTGCCTAAGTTGCGGGTGGGACTGGGGACGGACGTTCACCGTCTGGTGGCGGGGCGACCGCTAGTGCTGGGAGGCGTAACCATTCCTTACGATCTGGGCCTGGCCGGTCATTCTGATGCCGATGTGCTCACCCATGCCGTGATCGACGCCTGTCTGGGAGCGGCGGGTCTGGGTGACATCGGTCGGCACTTTCCCGACACCGATCCCCGGTGGGAGGGTGTGAGCAGCCTGTCTCTTCTGGCCAGGGTGCGCCGGCTACTGGAGGAAAAGGGCTGGCAGGTAGTGAACGTGGACACGGTGGTGGCAGCGGAGCGGCCCAGGCTCGCTCCCTATGCGGAGGCGATAGTGGCCCGGCTGGCTGAGACGCTGGGCGTCGACCGGACGCAGGTGAGCTTCAAGGCCAAGACCGGCGAGGGGCTCGGATGGGTGGGAGCGGGTGAGGGTATGGCGGCGGAGGCGGTTGTGCTGCTTTTGCGCGCCGGTTCGGTAACGTGCTAATCAAACGGACTCAGGGCAAGGAGGCGGGCTGATGGCAAGAGTGGCCAGTGGTCTCGAAGTCTTTCTTTCCGGAAAACATGAGGCCGCCCGGAGGTTTCGGGGCGCTCGGGCGGGGCTGGTCACCAACCCGACCGGTGTCGACAGCCGGCTGCGCGCCAACATAGATCTTCTGGCCAGCCGGGAACTGGTCCGGCTGACAGCGCTTTTTGGACCCGAGCACGGCATCCGGGGGGCGGCGCAGGACGGAGTTCATATCGGTAACGAAATCGATCCTCGCACCGGACTTCCCGTATACAGCCTGTATGGTAAGACACGCCGTCCGACGCCGGAGATGGTGCGTGACATCGACGTCTTCATCTTTGATATCCAGGATGCCGGTTGCCGTTATTATACTTACCTTTATACCCTTGCCTACTTACTGGAAGCGGCGGCCGACTATAACCTCCCGGTGGTCGTACTCGACCGACCAAACCCCATCACTGGCGTGGTTTGCGAGGGCAACGTTCTTGACATGGAGTTTGCCTCATTCGTGGGCAGGCAGCCGATTACCATCCGGACGGGGATGACCATCGGGGAGCTTGCCCGGTTCTTCAACGACCGCCAGGCCAGGCCGGCCGACCTGACGGTGGTGCCGCTTTTGGGGTGGCGGCGGGAGATGTGGTATGACGATACCGGGCTGCCGTACGTGATGCCGTCACCGAACCTCCCTACGCTTGAGGGGCTTACCCTCTACCCCGGCACATGTCTCTTTGAAGGAACCACGTTCTCCGAGGGCCGGGGGACGACCAGGCCGTTTGAGATCATCGGCGCTCCGGGGATCGATCCTTACAAGTGGGCGGACGCCCTCAATGCGCTGGAATTGCCCGGAGTGATCTTCCGCCCGCTCTGGTTTGTACCTACGTTCAGCAAGCATCAGGGCCAGCTGTGTGGCGGCGTACAGGTTCATATTGTTGAACGGACTGCGGTGCGTGCTGTCGCTGTTGGTGTGCACATGCTGGTTTGCGCTCGTCGGCTCTTTCCGCAGCAGTTTGACTGGCGCAGGCCTCATGAGCCGGTAACGGAGGTAGGAGATCGGTCCCCCCGGCATCTCTTCATCGACCTACTCGCCGGTGGGGACGAGTTGCGACGCCGGATCGACGCCGGCGATGAGGCGCAGGCGATTCTGGCCGACTGGGATGAACAGGCGCGGCGCTTTGCTGCCGAAACCCGGAAGTACCACCTGTATGAATAGCAGGCGGCGCCTGGCGACGCGGCGAGAGCGGCAGCAAACGGCCGCAAGCGGCAGAGAAGGAGGGATAGGGATTGGAAGGAGTGCGGCCGGAAGCGGCGGTGGCAGATGAGCCCGGGATGGTACTGGTACGGGCGCCCCGGCCGTGGGTTGCCGGTATCGACGGCGGAGGGACCCGGACCCGCTGCTGGGTGGCTTCCCTGGACGGTACGCTGCTTGGGCGGGGTGAGAGCGGCCCGTCCAATTACATGGTAGTGGGGGCCGAGGCGGCGGCCCGGGCTCTTGATGAGGCTTTGCGGGCGGCGCTGACCGAAGCGAGGGTGAGGGCGCGGACGGAGACCGGGCTCTCAGGGGGCGTCCGAGAATCGCAGGCGGCATCGGCAACGCCCTCCGGGGGCGCTCCCGGTACGGCCACAGGGGCGCCGCTGGCTGAGACTCCCACTGCAATCTGCCTGGGGATGGCCGGAGCAGATCGGCCCGACGACCAGCGGGTTCTGACAGAGGCCCTGGCCGCCCGGGGCTGGCAGGGTTGGCCCCTGCATTGGGTCAATGACGCGGCCATTGTCCTGGCCGCCGGCCGGACCGAAGGAGCGGTCGCAGCCCTGATCGCCGGCACCGGTTCGATTGTCTACGCCCAGGCAGAAACCGGCGCTGACGGCGAGAGCGGCCCGGCCGTCCGGGTCGGGGGTTGGGGCCCGATCCTCGGGGACGAGGGCAGCGGCTACGACCTGGGCCGCCGGGCGCTGGTCGCCGTGTTGCGGGCAGCCGACGGCCGTGGCCCGCAGACGGCGCTCACGGAGAAGATTCTCGCTGAACTCGGTCTTTCCAGCCCGTTTGCTCTGCCACCCCTGGTTTACCGGGGCGGTCTCGACCGTCCGCGCATTGCCGCCCTCAGCCGCATCGTGGTGGCCTGCGCCCAGGCCGGTGACGAGGTCGCCCTGGGGCTGGTGCGTTCGGGAGCGGCCGCACTGGCCGAGCTGGTCATTACGGCACTGCGCCGGCTGGGGCGTCTGGACGAGCCGGGGGTCAAGGTGGTCGTGGCGGGGGGATTGTTTGCCGACGGTTCACCCATGTGGGAATGGGTACGGCAGGCTTTAGCGGAGCTCTGCCCGCAGGCAAGCATCAGGTTGATACCTTTGCCCGTGGAGCCGGCAGTGGGAGCGGTTTTGCTGGCGCTGACCCGCAACTCCCTCGCACGGATGTCGCCCTCTCAAGCATGGGATCTTCCCGGGAGCGGGCTTTTTGTTCGCCTGCGCCAAAGCTATGAGGCCTGGGGCACGTCAGCTTCGCAGCTCTAGCAGCGCAGACGCAGGTGTGAGCTTTGTTGCAACCGCAGGCAAAGGAGTGATGAACGGGTGGGCAGCAATATCAGCGCCCGCTTCGGACGGGCAGCCGCCGTGGTCAAGAAGTTTGTTGATGAGGGGAGAATCTGCGGAGCTGTTCTGCTGGTAGGCTATCGCGGGGAGGAATACGGGCCGGTCGCCTACGGGTGGGCTCAGATCGAGCCGGAGTCCGAGAAGCGACCGATGCGGGAGGACACCATCTTCGACATGGCCTCATGCACCAAGGTAATCGCTACGACCACCGCCGCCCTGATCCTCCTCGACCGGGGGGAGATCCGCCTGGACGATCCGGTCTCGCTCTTTGTACCCGAGTGGAAGGGAGAAGGCAAAGATAAGGTTCGTCTGCGGCATCTCCTGACCCACACCTCGGGGCTGCCGGCGTGGAAGGATCTCTACTCCAAAGGACAGGGCCCGACCGAAGTGATTGCCGAGATCTGCAGCATGCCGCTGGAGTATTCCCCCGGTGAACATGTAGTCTACAGCTGCCTCGGCTTCATACTGCTTGGCGAGATCATCCAGCGGGTGCGGGGGCAGCGACTGGACGAGTTCCTGGCGGAAGAGGTGTTTGAACCGCTGAACATGCCGGACACCATGTACTGCCCGCCGGCGAGTCTCAGGCCGCGGATTGCCGCGACGGAGGTAAAACCAAACCGTTCCGGGGCGCTGGTGGGAGAGGTGCATGACGAGAACGCCCGGGCGATGCAGGGAGTGAGTGGTAACGCCGGGCTTTTCTCCACGGCCCGGGACGTGGGGCGTTTCTGCCGCATGTACCTGCAGGGTGGAACGCTGGAGGGCGTGCGCATTCTCAGCCCGGCCGTCATCAAGGCAGCAACCTGTTCATATACGACCGGGTTGGAGGAGGAGCGCGGGCTGGGTTGGCTGATAAGGGGCGATGGTCGTTTTTCGTCCGCAGGTGACCTGATGTCGCCCGCCTCCTTCGGTCATACCGGCTTTACCGGCACTTCGATCTGGATCGATCCCGTTCGGGAGCTGTACGTGGTTCTCCTGACCAACCGGGTGCATCCGACCCGCAACAACGACAACCATATCCGCCTGCGGCCGTTGGTGGCTAACGCCGTGGTCGGCGCACTGGATGAGTAGACGAGCCTGTTATCGGAGTGCTTGGCGAAAACCGCCTGAATAACAAGGAGTTGTTGCCACCGGCACGAACTTTCCCATCAGAGGCAAGAGGTAGGAGGCCAGAGGGAAAGGAGGAGCGCCGATGAGAAGCGGAGGTGTCCGGTTGGGGTCGGGGCAATGCCTTGCATGGCGAAGCAGGGTTACCCGTACTGTTGTGGCCGTGACCATCACGACTCTGGTGGGCGTTCTGCCTGCCGCAGGCGTGGCGGTTGCAGCGTCGTCTGCGGGCAAGACCGTCGAACTCACAGCTCTGGTAGTCGCAAGCAGCGACCGCCAGACCAAGGCCTACGAGGCTGCCTTCAAACTTTATGAAGAGGCGCATCCGGGAGTCAAGATCACCACAACTCCCATTGCCGATCCGCTCATCTGGCAAGACAAGGTGCTGACCATGACGGTAGGCGGTACGCCGCCGGATATTATGTGGCTTTGGGGTATCAACTTCCGTAACCTGGCCAGCACCGGCTTGCTGATGCCACTGGACAAGTATGTGACTGCCGACTTTCTGAAGGACTACTACCCGAATGCTGTTGAGGCTTCTCGCTACGAAGGAACGCTCTACGCTCTACCCGGGCTGGTAGGAACTCTGGCCATTCTGGAGAACATGGACATCTTCGATGAACGGGGCGTAGCCCCCCTGGCGCGCAAAGATACGTGGGAAGACTTCCTGGCCAAGGCTCAGAAGCTCACTTTCGATCGGAACGCCGACGGCAATGTCGATGTCTTCGGCTTCGTCTGGTATTCGTTTACCATCCGGGACTGGATGCCCTGGATCTGGCGTAATGGCGGTGATCTCTTTGACAAAACCCGCAAGCGGTTTACGCTGGGAGAAGAACCAGCAGTGCATGCCATTCAATTCCTGGCCGAGTTGACCAACCGGTACAAGGTCACGCCGCCGGGCTCAGTCCTCTACGGCTCTCCCTGGACGTATTTCGAAGATGGTAAGGCGGCCATGTATCCCAGCGGTCCCTGGAGTCTTGAGCGCGGGCGCAAGTTCACCGTCGATGCCGGCCCCTATCCGATACGCAAGAACGAAGCCGTATCCCTGGACGTATTCTATATGGGTGTACATGCCAATACCAGGTATCCCGACCTGGCGGCGGACGTCGTCAAATGGGTAACCCATACCTTTGAAGGCGAGGGTGCGCTCTTCTCTTCCGGATTCGGTATCCCCGCCATCCGGGAGTATGCGCTCAAGTACTTCGTAAACCCCAGGACTCCCGTTCAGGAAGAGGTCTTCCTCTTTCCGCTCGAGGCGGGCGATGCCCGCATGCTGCCGTACGTGGACAACTGGTCCCAGATAGAGGCAACCTTGCGCAACGCCTACCTGCCGGTTTGGCAGGGTAAGGATTCTCCCGAGAACGTAGCCCGGGCGATCAAGTCCAAGATTGAGTCTGCGTTGAAGTAAGCTGAAGTAAGGAGAAGGATGTTGGAAAAGCAGCGTGGCCCGCGGGTTCCGGACCGTGCAGCTTTGCCCGCGGGCTACGTTCGCACACTAGGGGTGACACCTCAAGACGGAGTGGGTGTAAATCAGACCGCCTGCCAGCTGGGTCAATGTGAACTCAACTGGAAGAGGAGCTCCCGCACCAAGAACGAGGGCTGCCATGCTGGCAGTGTAACGATGCCAGCGGAACTGCCAGCCCATGATCTTCCCCGAGCGGAAACGCCGGTTATGTAATGTCCGGCATGCCACCTCACTTCCCGCTGGTCACTCGGGTTCGATCAGACTCCGGAACATTTTGTCGAGGTTGGCCGGGGTTGTCACACCGACAAGCTGGTACTTGATCTGTCCGTCCTTATCGATGAAGTAAGACGAGGGGATGCCAACGACCCGGTATTGCCGGGCGACCTCGCCCTTCTTGTCCAGCAGCACCGGAAACTCGTATCTAAAGACGTCAACGAAGGTCTTGACATCCTCGAGATCATCCTGAACGAGCAGGTCGTGGCGAAGTCGGGAGCGCCGCCCGCTGCCCTGAGATGCAAGAAGGTGGTGATGGCCGCAACCAGGAGCGAGGCCACCACTACGAAAACTACTCGTCTTGTGGACATTCCTCATCTTCCTTGGCCGGGTACCCTTCGTCGGGCTTCATTAGTAAATCCATACGTTTTAGATAACCGGAGCCGCACTCAGGCGTTCCTCTCCCCCACTCTCTGAGGCCCCGATCTCCGAACAGAACTACCAGGGGCGACGTCGATACGTACAATGGGGTGCGCTGTGGCTCAGGTCTTTGGCCGTGCGGTGGGGTGGCAGGTGTTTGTGCCCGCGGGGACGAACCAGGTTGGAGGCGGGTGAGATCCTGGTTGCTGCCGGCAAGGCACTGTGAGGTTCAATGCATGGATACTGGAGGCTTAGAAAGCCGTCTGGAGCAGTGGGGCTGGTGGCTCTACTTCGCCGGAGTGCCCTTTAGCGGTTGGAGCAGCCCGGGCATCCTGGTGTTGCTGGCGGCGGCAGTCAAGCGCCACCGCCATCGCCACCGGCATCTTGAGCGCGGCCCGGATCGGGCCACCTCCTGGGATATTTGGTATTACCGGGCGGTCCTCCTCATGATCGCCAGCTATGTAGCCAGCTGGATCCCGGCTGTCTCAAAGCTGGACGCCATTGGGACAACGGTCGGCTTTGCCGTCGCACTGTTCATCGGGCTGAGCATCTCCCGGCATCCCGAGTACTTAACCCGCGACTGGATTAGAACACACTTGTGGCCTCTGTCGCTGTCGGCCGGTCTCCATGCAGCGGTTGCCATCTGCTTCTATCTGCAAACCGGCACCCGCACTGCCGGAATGACAGGCAACCCCAATCACCTGGGAACACTTATGCTCGTGGCATTCTGGTTGGGCGGCATCTACTTTGCTTCTGTCAGCGGAAGAAGAAGGCTCTGGGTCATCCCTTACGAGTTCCTGATCCTGCTCGGGTTGCTGTCAAGCGAGTCTCGCGGTGCCTGGGTCGGTCTCGTAGCGGGAGGAGTTGCCTTTCTCGTCCTGGCGGCCCGGTCGGTCTCCTGGAGCCGGCTGCGTAAGCCATTGGTGACGGGTACTGTCTCCTTACTTCTGGCTTTACCCGTCGTGGGGATGGTCGCTCCCGAGCAGCGATTGATGGAGCGAGTGCAGACCATCTTTGACCTGGACGCCAACCAAGATCGCCTGACAGTCTACGAGACGAGCTGGAATGCTTTTCTGGACAACCCCATCGCCGGTATTGGACTGAATAACCTGAAATGGCGGTATGAAGAGTACCGGCCTGCTGGCGCTTCCGGAACCCAGGGGATCGCCCACAATCTCGAACTGCAGGCTCTGGCCGAGACTGGAATCCTGGGCGGGTTAGCAATGCTGCTATTGGTAGGAGTCTGGTTGATAAGAGGCTTCCCAAGCCGCTTGGCCAATCCGCCCAGGATGCTCGCATACTCCCTACTCGTCGCGATGATCGTACGTGATCAGTTTGACGGGGCGTTGCTCAACTGGAATGAGGCAGTCCTGGTCTGCGGCCTGGCGGGTGCGCTGCTGGCGGCCGAGTCTGCTGACGCCCCTGCGGGCTGAAATCTACCGGTAAGCAGCAGGACGTATGAATGGAACACCGGCCGGTCCGGTTCTACCATCCGTTTTTTGTCGGCAGGCAACGGCCTAAGTGCGGTTGCCTGCCGTTGTTTTGGAGGGTGCGCTTGTGATATGCTACAGAGCAGCCATTTCGCACTTCGAAATGTTCGGAGGTAGAAATATTTGTCCGACCAGAGGGTTCAGCTGGAACGGCTGGATACACTGTTGCGGGCGGTGGTCAGGCAGCTGAACCGGGCCACCAGCGCGCATCTTGCCGAGTACGAGCTTACACCCAGCCGCTTCTTTGTGCTGCAGATGCTGGGCAGGTGCGGCAGGTGCGGCGGGTTGACGATGGGTGCGTTGCAGGACCGCCTGGGTCTGGCTGCTTCCAGCGTTACCGAGCTGGTCGACGGGTTGGTGGAAGCTGGCCTGGCTGTCCGGGAGAGATCGCCCAACGACCGGCGGGTCGTACTGGTACGGCTGACGGAAAACGGATTTGAAGTTCTGAACAAATCATGGGAATACCGTCTCCAGTTGTTGCAGGCGGCGGTCCATCCTCTTGCCCCCGAGCAATTACGTTCACTCCTGGAGTTTTTGGAACTGTTGCTACAGGGAATTCCCGGTGGTGAAGCAGGTGGAGGAGATCGCGGGATTGGGCGGCAAGATCCACGATGACTTGCAGGCTGCAGGCCCGAAGCAGGCAGCAAATCTGCCAGAGGCAGCAAAGACGCCAGAGGTGACGAGTCGGCCGGAGGCAGCCAATCAGGCGCAGGCAGGAAGAGGCCGGAGGGCGGTGCCCAGGCGCTTCTTTCGCGAGGGGCTGACCGTCGGTGAGATGCGCCGGAACGTCCTCATCCTGGCCTGGCCGTCGGTGGCCAGCCTGGCGCTGCAGACCCTCGTGGGCATGGTGACCATGATGACTGTCGGTTCACTCGGCCCTGCCGCTCTGGCGGCAGTCGGGCTGGGTAACCTCGTCATCTTCATCATGATCGGTGTGCTGACGGCGTTTTCAGTGGGAACTACGGCGCTCGTGGCTCGCGGAATTGGCGCCGGACACCCGGAGCGAGCTGAGAACGCCCTGCGCCAGTCCCTGCTGGCCGGGGTAGCGGTGGCCACTTTCCTTTCGCTTACCGTCTACTTTTCGGCGGAGACCTTGGTAAGGCTCCTCATGGTGAGCAACCACGACGAGACTGTCATCAGCATGGCCGCAGTGTACCTGCGCTACGTCGCTCTTTCGATGATTGTCGGCGTGCTGCTCATCATCATCAACGGCGCGCTCGAGGGGGCGGGGGATACCCGTACTCCGCTTTACACGATGATAGTGGTCAACCTGATCAACGTGGTGGGGGCGGTCATCCTTGTGCGAGGGCTGGGCCCCTTCCCGGAGCTCGGGATTGTAGGGGCGGCTCTGGCCGCGGCCACTGCCCGAGTGGTTGGCTCGGCGCTGGCGGTGGCGTGGGCGGTCAGCCCCTACTCCGTGGTCCGGTTGCGTTTCAAGGAGCGCTGGCGACTCGATTGGAGTACCATCAGGCAGGTGCTCGACATTGGTTTGCCCTCCGCCGGTGAACAGCTGGTTCGCCAGAGCGCCATGGTCATCTACACCGTCTTCATTGCCAGTATGGGTACTTTGGCCATGGCCGCTCATCAGATAACAGGCAACGTCAACTCCCTGGCCATGCTTCCGGGTATGGGTTTTGCCGTAGCGGCCACGACACTGGTGGGGCAGAGTTTGGGAGCCGGCCACCCGGAGGTAGCCTCGCGCTACGCGACAGAGACCAACAAGATGGGCACCTTGCTCATGACTTCTATTGCCACGTTGTTCGGCATCTTCACCCGTCCTTTTGTATCGCTCTATACCGCTGATCCAGGCGTGATAGAGCTGGCCGTTGATACTGTGCGGATAGTGGCGGTGGCAAGCATCCCCTTCAGCGTCGTGATCATCACCAGCGGTTCACTGCGGGGGGCAGGCGACACCCGGTTTGTCATGTATGCCACTGCGCTGGGCCAGTGGGGCATTCGCCTGGTTCTCACTTTTGCTCTAGCCTTGGGGTTGGGCCTGGGGTTGAACGGCGTCTGGCTGGCAATGTTGCTGGACGTTAGTATCCGGTCACTGATCATGGTCTGGCGCTTTCGCAGTGGCGCCTGGAAGAGAATCTTTGCCTTGCAGGAGGCCCGCTACGCCGGATACGCTGAAGGTGAGCGCCCGGCGCCGTCCGGTGCTGTGGCAAAAGAGTTGCCAGCGAAAGAGAGCAAGCGCAGTGAGAATTTATGCGGTTGACTACGGGTGAAGGTGGCGCGCTCGCAATGGGTGGGTTAGGAGGCCAGGACGATATGGACGGAATAGCGGCGGGCATGATCGAGTGCGGTAGTGGTACCCGCAGAGGCAGCATCGATCTGGAGCAGTTGAGAAAGGAGATTCCCGCCCTGGGGCGGGTCATCTATATGAATACGGGTAGCTCCGGGCCGTCTCCCCGGGCGGCTCAGGAGGCCGAGGCAGCGGCCAGCCGGCGGATCTATGACGATGGCCCGGCACTGCCCTCGTCTCTAGCCTATATGGAGCGGATTCTCGCACAGGCCCGCCAGCGATTGGCCAGCTGCCTGGGAGGGACTCTCAGTAAAGGCATTGTGACCGGAACCGGTGCTGGGGGTGATACTGGGACCGTCAGCGAGGCGGAGATCGCCCTCACCCAGAGCGCTAGCCATGGAATCAGCATTGTCGCCAGCGGCCTGCGCTGGCGGCCGGGAGACCAGGTCATTGTTTCGCGCCTGGAGCACACTTCCGGCCTGCTGCCCTGGTTTCACTACCGCAGGCTCTACGGGATCGAGCTCGTTTGGGTTCCGGAAACAGGCAGCACGCTCGATCCACGGACGGTGGCTGCCGCCATCACCCCGCGGACCAGGCTTATTTCGATCAGCCACGTCTCTTATGCGACCGGGGCTCGTTTGCCGGTGGAGGAGATCGCGGAGATAGCGGCTCGCCGGGGGCGGATGTTCTCGTCGACGGGGCCCAGGCGGTGGGTGCAATCCCGGTAGACGTGAAGAAGCTAAGAATTCAGTATTATGCCGTGTCGGGACAGAAGTGGTTGCTCGGTCCCGACGGTACGGGCGGGCTGTACGTGAGCAAGGAGGCGATTGAGAAGCTGGCACCCGCCCATGTCGGTTGGGCATCTGTGGACGAGCATGATCTGGAAGGAGGTTACACCTTCAAGCCCGGTGCGGGCCGATATGAGGTAGCCATGTTGCCGGTGGCGGCAGAAGCGGCCCTGGTGGCGGCCATCGACTGGATGGCGGGATGGAGCTGGGACTGGGTCTTCCAGCGAGTCAGGAGCCTGGCTACTCTCCTCAAGCAGGAGCTGCAGCGCCTGCCGGGAGTGAAGCTATATACACCCGTGGCTGAGGATGCTTCTGCCGGACTGGTCACCTTTGCCCTTGAGGGCGTCGAACCGGAGAAGGCGGTCAATTGGCTGCTGCGGGAGAGGAAGATCCTGATCAGATCGATTTCCTACCCCCGGGCGCTGCGGGCGTCACTCCACTTCTTCAACACGGAGGAAGAGGTTGAGGCGTTGCTGCGGGCGTTGAGGGAGTTACCACGTTGAATGTATCTTCACCGGCATGTTTCAAACGCGCCGGTGCAACTGCCGTTGCAGTTTAGCCTGGTGGTTGCGGATGTGAGCTTCGACCTCGGTGATCAATTCATCGATTGAACGGAGCACAGAGCCGTGCTTCAGATCCCGGTTGGCGGCCACTGCCCACACCCGGGCTGCCCCGCTTCTAACGTGGCAATCGTTATCGCTTTCTTGTTGCCGCCGCCTTGTCAAGCACCGCTTGAATCTTGCTGTTGGCTTCGGCCAGTGCCTGGCTTACGCTCTGCTTGCCCTCGATGATAGATTTCTGAGCGTCTTTGATCGCCCGGGAGATGTCAGGCCAGTTGGGATGCAGAATCTGGGCCTGCGCATAGTTGAACTCGGCGATGAAGGGGATGTAGAGCGGATACCGGGCGATCACGTCATTCAACCACTTACCCTGCCACGGGATGAAGAGGGCTCGTTCGAACCAGGCGGCCGCCCTCTCTGGCCCTGTGAAGAACTTTATCACTTCCCAGGCCAGCTTCTGATTCTTCGACGTACTCAGTACGAAGTTTCCAAACGCGTAAGCCAGCGAGACCCGCTTGCCGTTTTGCAGGCGGGGGAGGGGGGCGGCAGCCAACTCGAAAGGAAGGTTCTTCTGGGTAAGATCAAAGATCTCGTACGAACCACCTATCTTGGTCAGGGCCTTACCATCATTGAAGAAGTGGTATGCGTTCACGTTGGGAACTATGCCAGCCGTAAAAAGAGTGTTGTAGATGGTAAGTGCCTCCACCGCCTTCGGATGCAAGAAATTGGCACGTTCCTGGCTATCAATCCAATCGACACCGTTTTGACGCATCACAGTCGGCCACAAGAAATCAGAGCCGATCCATGTGTCCGGATTGCCCATGATTACGCGGGTGTACTCCCCGTTTGCGTCCCGATTGCGGATTTTCCGCCCGATGTCGATCATCTCTTCCCATGTTGCTGGCGGTTTTGCATAACCAGAGCGTTCCAGCATGTCCTTGTTGTAATAGAGAGCGATGACGCTCACTTCGCTGGGCATATAGTACAGCTTGCCGTTGTGAATCATAGTCCGCAGCGTACCGGGAATAAATTGCTTTTCCAGATCGGCCAGCGAGTTTGCCCCAAAAACACTCAGGTCGACAGGGGCAAAGAGTCCGTCCAGGATGGCGCCGACCGCATTCCGGTGACTGAGGGTAAGAATGTCAGGCGGTGCACCGCCGGCGAGGGCGATCAAAGCCTTTTCAAAGCTGGAGTTCGAATATTGGACGTCTAGGTCCACATCGGGAAACCGCTTCTTGAACTCAGCCATCATGGATTCTATGGTTATCTGGTAGCTGTTATGGTTGCCTGGCACATTGTACCAGACTATCCTGGTCTTGGCTGTGCCACCGGGAGCAGCTATTCCTGTGGCCAGTACTGCCGCAACCGCGAGGGATACCGTACGAAACAATGCAGTGCCAGCTTTGCCAGACAAGCGAAATCTAATATGCACCATGTGTTAGCCCTCCTCGCGTCGTGATTTTGTGAATACCATGTTAAGGAATGTCTGGCTCAACTTGGTCAGCTGCAGGAAACAACCAGGCCTCGCGCAGTTGGACCTCCCCTCCTTCCAATATCAGTTCGTAATTGCCTGCTTCCGACAGCAGGAGAGAAAGCTCGGTGTCGGCCGGATTCAATCGGCCGGAGGCGAGAGGGGCTTTGGAGACAGGTGCATCCTGCTTGCCGGTGGGTGCTGCCGCCGGCTGCAGACTCCATCGCACGTTCCCGGTCACTCCTGCAAAAAGAATCAGTACCCGGTAGGGCGTACCGGTCGCGGGGGCAGACAGCAGGATCCGACCTTGCTGTCCTACCAGTTTCCGGGTCACACCTACCGGTTTGCCGGCAAAGGCCCAGGCCTCACCGGGCTGCAGGGCTATGCCCGGCCTGCGCCAGGGAGCGGCCGTGTCACCTTCGGCGCCAAAGACGGTATGGAAGGGGAGACGGACCGGTTGGGCATAGACGCTGGTGACGGTGGCGTCATCCGGCAGGTCGGTTAGGCTGAAGCTGCCTTGGCCACTGCCGTCTGTCAACTCTGGTGGCAGCGTATAGACTCGGGACCAGCCGCTGGTAGTTTCGATACTCACAAGCAACGGTTGTGAATCGTCCATCCCCGACCAGTGAACCCGGTTGGTGGCGGCATCAAAACGCACACCGGGCAGCAGCCGTCCCTCCTGGGCCACAAAAGCCTCGGGGTCCACACTGTCCCAGAAACGGGCGGCCTGTGCATCCCAGCGCATGACCCACTGATCGGACCGGAGCCAGCTGGCATGCAGTTCAACCGGGGTAGAGAAGTGGATCGGGTATACCAGCCGGGAGGTGGGGACGGGGGGTACCCCCTGGCGAAGCAGCTCACCGGGGATTGTATACCAGCGCGTATGCAGTTCTCCGTCCAGCGGGTAGCGGCCGATCTCAACGCTGTCACCATCCTGCGTGGTGATGGTGATGACCCCCTCGGCTTGCGACTCGGGACTGGCACCGGCCCGGAACGTCAGCACCAGCCAATAGGACTGGTTCGGGTCTGGTTCCACCAGCCGCAGGGATTGAACAGCTTCGGGCTTGTCCGTGCGGCCAAGCCAGAGCCCCAGGGGCAGAAAGGCATCGGCCAGGAATTGCAGGGAACGGGCGGCCTCAAAATGCTCGCTGCCCGGCCCCAGCCACCGGCCGCCGAGGATAAACGACCGGGGAACGTAGTGATTTCGGGCGAAGGCATAAGTCTCTTCGTACAGCTGGCGCAGGAACGAGAGCGGACTCCTGGCGGCACTCAACAGGGCGCCGGCCCCTTCGTAATAGGTAAGGGGCAAGGCAATATACCCGTAGGTAAGGCCCGAGACAAGATAATGGTGGTAGCGGGAAGCTTTCCAGCCGGTGGTGAAAACGCCGCCGTCAAATTCGATCTCGATGGGGACACCCTGACTCTGGGCGAACCGGGCGGTCTCATCGAGATCTTGCTTATCGTAGCCGCTCCGTTCGGCCCAGAGGAAATTGGGCTGCAACCAGACTGCATCCAGCGGAAGGTTACCCTGAGCCCAGTCACGTACCTGCGGGCGGTTCGGATGGCCGAAATCGTAGGGAATCCACAGCAGCTGTAGCCGGGGTTGTTCCAGTGGAGGTGAACCGGCCAGCGAATGCAGGTAGCCGGCGGTCAGTCGGGCTGCTTCGTAACTGACCGGATCACGTAACCCCTCCTGATGCCAGTAAAACCCTGCAAGTTGGATATGCTTGTAGCCGGCCGCGGCAAACCGGCGGCGGACGTTATCTATGAAATGGCGGGCATTCTGTGCGCGTTCTTCGCCGGTTGCACCCTCGAGATTGGCAATGGCGACATAAACACGGAAGGGAGGCAACCCGGGAAACAACCTGGCTACTCTCCCGGCAGCTTCGTCCACGGCGGAGAGCATGATGCCGGATCGGAAGAGATTCTCCTCCCACCCAGCGAATGTCTGGATTGTGGGGGTCATGATGAAACCGTCGAAGAAGGGAGCCCGCGGCCTGCCCTCCCGGTCCACGTAGGTCAAAAAAGGGACAAACTCATCGGGGGACAGGTTCTTTTCCCTGGTATAGGCGACAAGAACCGTCTCTGCCGCGGTAGTCCAGTAACCGGCCGGCAGGGTGGCAGCGGAAGCCACTGCAAGCATAAGGAAACATATTCCTGTGATCGCGGCAGTGGCGACAACTGCGGGCCTGACGATTCCCCCATCGGCTCTCCGCCTGCAGGCGCACCCGATGATGCTGCGCATTCGGCCGGTCATCCCCCAAACCAGCTTTTCCTGCCCAGCGATTTCCGGTAGCTGCTTGGATACCGCGGCAGTAAGTCAACCGTTATACTAGTTCTTTTCACTTGAGAGCACTCCTGCTCGTGAACTTTACATTGCCCGGAGGGGGCGCGACGCCCCCTCCTATTCGATACGGCTCGCTTACTTCTTCTCCCTGGACGCCCAGTACTTGTCCAGGATCGCTTGCACCCGGTCGTTCAGCTCCTTTAAGCCGCTGGCTACGTCTTTCTCATTGTTCAGAATCGGGCTGGTCATCTGCGCGACAAGGGCGTCGATTTCCGTGTAGTTCGGCCGCCAGTACTCGACGGACATGGCGTAAGGAGCTCCTTTGATGAAAACGATCCAGTCCACGTCAGGCCGTATCTTTTTCATATGTTCAACAAAGAGACCTGCGCCGTTCTTGGTGGCCGGTATTCCGTTGTAACCATACACCGCCAGTCCCGGCAGAACGTCGGGCCGCGAAAGGTACTTTACCAGCTCCCACGTGGCTTCGGGGTTGGGGGCGTTTGCCAGTATGTTGAGGGTATTGAGATAAAGCAGTACCTTAGGGCCAGCTGGACCGCGCGGCTTGGCAGCTAGGTCGAAGTGGAGGTCCTTCCTATAAGCGTAGTCGCCTGCGCGCATGATAAAGTCGATGCGCATGCCCACAACGCCCCGGTCGAAGGCAACGCTACCCAGGCCCAGCGCGGTGCGTTCTTTGTTTGTAGGAGTTACGTGATATTTGAACTGCATGTCCCGGATCAGTTCGTACGCCTTTATGATGCCTGGCGAGTCGAACTGTGCCTTCCGAAAGTCAGGTGAGAAGGGAAAGCCACCAAATGACGCGGCCACCGTAGGGATATGAGCCGGTACAATCCCGTCGTTACCCCAGACTTCGGGGACACCGTCTCCATTCGTGTCTCTGGTCAACTTTTTGCTGTATTCAAGGTACTTCTCCCAGGTCCAACTGGTATCGTTGTAATCATGTGGAGGGTGCGGTAGTCCGGCCTCGTTGAAAAGATCGACGTTGTAGATGAGGGCGTCGGTGAACATCACTATCGGCAAGCCGTACCGCATTCCCCGAAAGGTGGTGACATCCAGGGCGGGCTGGAAATACTGACTTAGATCGATCTTGTCCCGGGTAATCAGAGGTGTGAGATCCATCCATACACCCTGGTCTACATATAGGTTGGAGCTCTTCATTCCCACAGACATCCAGATATCGGGAGGTGTACCGCTTACCAGGAGTGCTTGAAAACGAGTGTTCTCAGGCCAGGGCGTTCTTATTGTCTCTATGGTGACGCCTGGATGGAGCTTTTCAAACTGTTTAAGAACTGTATCCTGGTAGTTACTACGTTCTGCGATCCTTTCCGCAGTGGCAAACACCTGGATCTTACCACTTATCCTGGCAGCTTGGGCCGGGCTCACGATGCTGATTGTTAGTAGTCCTACAAAGATGCCAATTAGAATCGGCTTCATTCTCATGATATTCCACCTCCGATGCGGGTGAAATTTCCACCCAACAACTTACTGCTTAAAGAGGAGTTCATACTGACGGGCAGCCTCGGCAAGAGCCTCGGTGACCGTGAGTTCACCGTTTCTCGCTTTAATGATGTACTGGGTAACCATATCTCTCATGCGATTGGCATAAATGCTGGAGAAGTATGGTTGAACAAACGGCATAACCTTCTGTATCATCTGCACGACATGGGGATTGGCAGATATGTATGTTTGATTGAGTGCATCCTGACGGGGAGGAATGGAATTGAAGTGCTCATTGTACCGTCTGACGTTTTCTGGAGTGCTGAGCAGCTTCACCAGTTCCCAGGCGAGCTCCACATGCCGGGTGGTGCTGGAGATCACCCACCAGTCTGTATAGGTCACTCCAGCCTGCTGGACCCGTTTGAGAGGTGGCGAGATACCGATGAACCTGGCCAATCCCGCACTCCGAGACTCAGCCACGCGGAAGATTCCCGCATTGCCGTACATCATGGCCGCTGCACCCGTCAGGAGGTTCTCAACATCGTCAGTCTGGGCTATGGCCATCCGCTCGGGGGGACTCACTTTCCGTTCGAGGTTGAGGACATACTCGATTGCCTCGACTCCTGCCGGAGTGGAAAACGTCGCTCGACGCCCATCATCCGACACCATCTGTACTCCGTTTTGTAAGAAGAAGGGCAAAACGAAATGGAAGGAATGCGGACGGGAGATGATCCCGACCCGGCTAAACTTACCTTCCGCGTTCTGACGGTTCAGTTTGAGCGCGGTCGTTAACAAACCTTCCCATGTCAACGGCGGGTTATTGGGATCGAGACCCGCTTCTTCGAATATGTCGGTACGGTAAAGAATTGTACGAGGTGAGGTCAAGTAGGGAACACCGTAAGTCTTGCCCCGCCAGACTACAGCCGCCCAGGTTCCCGGGAAGAAGGCCTGCTTGTCGGGCCAGGATGCCACCAGATCGTCGATCGGCCGGCCTAGTCCCTGCTCGGCAACGACAGCCCGGTACTCCGCTCCCGCTTGGAAGATGTCAGGCGCCGCCCCACCTGCAAAAGCAGCGGCAAGTTTGGCATCCAACTGGCTCCAAGGTACGCGGGTGACCGTTACCTTGACTCCCGGATGTTGCCTTTCGAAGGCCGGTATGATCTCCTTTTCCACCAGATCCGTATAGTCGGCTAGCCAGACCGTGAGCGTGGTGGCAGCCGCCGCGGGGAACGCCACGAGAAGCCAAGACAAGGAGAAGACGAGCAGCACAAACATTACCTCAACCGGGGTTGACCGGCCTGGCAGCTTTTCCAGCATAGCACTTAACACGGGTGCCCTCCTCCTCCACAGAAGTTTCGCTTGAGAGCTTCGGACTCTACCCATGCCCCTCAGTTACCTAGCGGAATCAACCAGGCCTCTTGTACTTTCACTTCACCTCCTTTCATTACCAATTCGTATTGGCCAGCCTGCGGCAGCGAGATGAGAAATCCGGAACGGAACCAGGAATCGAGTACCAGCGCGTGTGCAGCTGTCCGTCCAGGGGATATCGACCGATCTCGACGGAGTTACCATCCTGTGTTGTTATCGTACGGCCAAGCCACAGTCCCACAGGCAGCAACCAATCGGCCAGTGATTCCAGCCCCCGTGTGGCTTGGAGTTGCTGGAGTCAGACGGCGTCCACGGGAAGCTTGCCTTCGGCCCCATCGCGCACCTGTGGTCTGGAAAGTGAATCCCAGGAGCCGCTGGCCTTTCCGTTAGACCGCACCACGTACTGGTGGCTGCCTTTGGTAACTAAAGGCATATGTAGATTCCTCCTTAGATCCAAAGGCCTGCGCCAGGCCCGCTTGCAGCAGTGTGGGTAGGTTACCCCATTTTTTGATTTATGGTTAACCGAATTACATATTCGCCTCATTTGCGCCCTTTCCTTTCTTGGCAGGCAAGCTTAGCCAATCGGTAGCCAGAATCGAGAGGCAGCTGAAGAGAAGCGTGACTTCCTATTGACCGGGAATACCCCCACGGGTATAATGCGGGGAGAAACATCAGGAATAGTCAATTAGGGTTGCCCGGAGAAGGCCTGGCAAGCACCGAGGAGGGAGCAGGATGAGCACTTTGCAGCGCCACGACCCGTTTTCGGCAGCGATCGAAGCCGCTGCCGACGAGGTGGGCAAGTCACTGGTGCACGTTAGCGTCTCGGTTCTGGCACGCACCCCTGCCGGGATACACCGGGGAGAGGCTTTTGGTAGCGGAGTTGTTTGGGATGCGCGAGGACACATAGTTACCAACGCGCACGTGGTGAACGGAGCTCAAGAAGTGCGGGTGACGCTGGCCGATGGCCGCAGTTATATAGCCGAGATAGTGGGCATGGATACAGCGTACGATCTGGCGGTGCTACGGATCCGCGCGGGCCAGGGCGACCGGGTCAGCCTCTACCCGGCCCGGCTGGGGGACTCCGATCGGGTGCGCCCCGGCAAGGTGGTGATCGCGCTGGGAAGCCCGCTGGGACTTGAGAAAACGGTAACCATGGGTGTTATCAGCGCTCGGGATAGGTCGCTGATCTCCCCCTCCGGTTATCCCCTCGATGGGCTACTCCAGACGGATGCGGCCATCAACCCCGGCAACTCCGGCGGTCCGCTGGCGACACTGGAAGGAGAGGTTATCGGGATCAACACGGCGATGTTGCGGACTGCGCAGGGGCTTGGGTTTGCCATCCCCTCCAATCTCGTGCGTAGCGTGGTGGAACAGCTGCTCTCTCGGGGTCGAGCGGCACATCCGTGGCTGGGTATCAGCGGTGAACCGCATGTTGTCGATCCGGTCTGGGTACAGGTATTTGGTTTGCCGGCAGATCGTGGGGTCCTCGTAACCCGGGTCTACCCGGACAGCCCTGCCTGGCGGGCCGGAGTGCAGCCGGGCGATCTCATCCTTGCCGTCGACGATGCGGCGGTTAGAACTCCCGGCGATATCCGACGGCGGTTGGCCGGGCGGCAGGTCGGCGAATCGGTTCGCTTGCTTCTGGTCAGAGATGGCAAAGTGGTGACAGACACGGTTCGGCTGGAGGAGTTGCCGCCGGCGCTGGTAGCTTAGGGTTACGTTGCCACCATCCCGTCTACGCTCCGCCCAGGGAATGCTACGTCTGTAGTTTCAAAGGTGGGTGGCGTAGATGATGAGTAGACGCAGGCGCATTGTGCTGGGCCTGGTTGCCGTGTTGTTGGCTGCAGGCCAGGCTGGTTGTGATTGGCTTCGCCCGAACCGTGAACTGCCGGGCACAGAGGAGGAATCACCTTCATCTGAGGCGAAGCCAGACCGGGAGAAGGATGATCAACAGTCGGGCGACCGGCGGGAGCAGGCAGAGCACCCCTCCAATGCCAGAACAGCACTGGCCAATCTGCTCGGGCTTGAGCTTGGCCGGCGCTGGGAGTACGAAGGAGAAGGCAACGAGTTTGCGGCCTTCTCGGCCTGGGTGGCCCATGCTTCCGGTAACCTGTACCAGGTCCAGGAGGATTCCGGCGGGACGGTGCTCGCCCGCATCCTGGAACTGCGCGACGATGGCGTGTACGAGATCTACACCAAGGAGGAGCATTATTCGGCCGAGAGTCTCCTGCAGAGTGAGGCCGTTCGGGAGCGGGCCGGACGCCCCGACGTAGGCAGAAAGCTTCTCCCCTGGCCGCTCTCCGAGGGCAGCACCTGGACGCTCCCCTCCGGAGAGCTGGCCACCCTTGTCTCCGTGAGCGAGCAGAGAACCGTACCGTTGGGGGAGTTTGATCGGGTTGTCCATGTGAATATCGGGCCGGTCGACTGCTACTACGCCCCCGGAGTAGGGTTGATAGAAAGACGCTTCACAGAGGGTGAGGCGATGGTTGCCTCCCGCCTGAAGTGGACTGGTATAGCGAGTAAAGGTGACCCGCGGTACAATGCAGGCGTAGGATCTGGATCAGATTAGCCTGATTTTAGCTATTCTCGCTAAGGAGACGACGAGCCGATGACGGAATCCGCCCTCTGGCGGGACAAGCTGATCCTGGTGGGGATAACCGGTAGCATTGCGGCATACAAAGCGGTCGACCTGGTGCGGCGGCTGGTGGAACGGGGTGCGAGGGTCAGGGTGCTCATGACGTCCGCCGCCCAGCAGTTCATCAGCCCGGTAACTTTGCGAGAGCTCTCCCGTGCTCCTGTGGTTACGGACCTCTTCCATCCGGAAGGAGCAGGGGATGTAGTCACCCACGTGCAGCTCGGACTGGAAGCCGATGCCCTGGTCATTGCTCCGGCCAGCGCCGACCTCATTGCCAAGCTGGCACACGGGTTGGCTGACGATCCCATCTCCACTACGTACCTGGTGGTTCGGGCCCCCGTGATTATCGCGCCGGCGATGAACTCCAATATGTACTCCCATCCGGCGACCCAGGAGAACATTGCCCGGCTGAAAGCCCGTGGTTGCATCTTTGTCGGACCAGAAGAGGGCCGGCTGGCCACGGGCCACGTCGGCCGGGGCCGCTTCAGCGAAACCGACAAGATCCTGGCCGCGCTGGAGGCTGCCTTGCGACAGCGGGCGGCAGAGGGTGAGATTTCCGGCTCAGCCTGGCAGGGCCGCAGAGTACTTGTCACGGCGGGCGGTACGCGGGAGCCGCTCGACCCGGTGCGGTATATCGGTAACCGTTCCTCAGGGAAGATGGGGCTCGCCATTGCTGCGGAAGCAGTGCGCAGAGGAGCCGCCGTAACCGTGGTGCTGGGCACTGTCGACCCAAAGGTCTACGAATCCTTCCTGAATGAGGTGACGCCTGCAGGCGGCCAGGGCCAGAACCAGGTGGAAATCGTGCGGGCGGAAACAGCAGAGGAGATGCTGCAGGCAGTGATGGCTTGTGGCCTGGAACAGGATGTGGTCGTTATGGCCGCCGCCGTGGCCGACTTCCGGCCCAAGCAGTACTCGGAGGAGAAGATCAAGCGTCGGGGCGATCCGGACGAGGAATTGACTCTTACCCTCGTACCCAACCCGGATATCCTGGCCACGCTTGGCCGGGCGAAGCTCGAGAGAGGTAGCAACAGGCCCTTCCTGGTGGGATTTGCTGCCGAATCCGGAGAGGCCGTATCCCGTGCGACAGCCAAACTGGCTCGCAAGCCGGGTACTGACCTGCTGGTAGCCAACGATGTCTCAACGCCGGGGGCGGGTTTCGGCGTCGACACGAATATCGTGACGCTGCTCTTTCCGGACGGCACAACAGAGGCATGGCCGCTCATGACCAAGCGGGAAATAGCGGCCCGACTGCTGGACCTGATCGCCCAGCGCATTGAGTAAAAGCCGTCCTTGCGTGCGTGGTCGCCCCGGCGTATGATGGACGATAGTTACGCAAACTAGGCTGAGCCCGGCCGTCAGTCACGGCCGGGGCGGGGGACCCTAATGGCCGGGGAAGACCCCGGTTTCAGCGGTGAATCCGCCCGGATGGCATTCAGGCTTCGGCCCGAATGTCCGTTCCGCGGTGGTAGGGCGACTCTCGCCGCCCGAACCGGCAGCTAACCCCGTAAGCCTGAGCGAGGGAGGTTTACGCCCAAAGACGCCGCCTGTGAAGGCGGCCGCCTCTTTGGTCAGCTATGACCACCTTCTCCAATCATCTTCCTAGCAGCCCCCGGCACCGTCTGTTGCGTACACTCCGCTTTGTGGTTTTCGGCCCTCCGAAGCGCACCGATCAAGAGCGCCACGAATCTGCGCGGCGTCCGGGAGTCGGGGCGCACTTCGCCGTACCGACTTACTCGTTCATCGGGACGAGGCTTCTTCTCATCGGCGTAGGAGCCTGGCGGGCGCTTCACGGTGCCTGGGTGCCGCCCGTTAGCCCGGCCGCCGCTTTTGGACTCGGACCGGCATCACCGGTTCTCCCGGGTGTTAGCCTGCTTCTGCTGCTGCGGGCCTTTGCGTCGGGTTCGACCGCCCTCACCGGGATCGAAGCTATTTCCAACGGCGTCCAGGCCTTTGCTCCACCTGAGGACACCCACGCCATCCGCACCATGAACCTCGAGCGGAACCATCATGTACACGCTCTTCGGCGGCGTGACGCTGTTATCTTACGGCTTCGGCCTCATGCCGCGTCAGAATGAGACGCTGCTAAGCCAGCTCGGGCGCGCGGTGTTCGGCCAGGGCCCGCTCTACTACCTGCTGTAGGCCACAACCATGGCCATTCTGCTCCTGGCGGCCAATACCGCCTACCAGGACTTCCCAAGGCTTGCGGCGTTCATGGCCCGCGACGGCTACATGCCGAGACGTTTTGCCAACCGCGGCGACACTCTGGTTCACAACCTGGGGATCTATATCCTCGCAGGGGCGGGCACGGTACTGCTCGTGGTGTTTCGGGGCAACGTCCATCACCTCATTCCCCTCTATGCCGTTGGTGTCTTTCTAGCGTTTGCGCTCGGTCATGGTCGTGCACTGGCTGAGGCAGCGGAAAAAGACCGGGCGGCTACCGGTAACGGCGCTGGTCCTCAACGGGGCAGGTGCGGTGTTGAGCGGGCTTGCCTTCGCCGTCACGGTAGTGACCAAGTTTGCGCTGGGGGCTGGCCAGGGTACCGATGGCGATTGACGAGGCGCGGCGCACCAAAGTGGTGCTCACCATCGGCGGGTTGAGTCCTGTCATCGATCACTCGTTCAGGGTGGCCCGGCGGATTTCCGACGATATCGTGGCGGTACATGTTGCCTCCGACCCAGAACAGGCAGAGAAGATCCGGCGCGAATGGGACGCACAGCGCCACGGAGGCGTCCCGCTCACCGTCATTGAATCGCCTTACCGGGAGATCATCGAACCGCTGCGCGACTTCCTCGAGAACCTGCAGCGCCAGGAGCCCGGAGTGTTGCTCAATCTTCTGGTGCCCGTCATAGTGACCGACGAGCCTTTTGATGCGTATCTCCACAACGGAGTCGCATCCCAGATCATACGGGAGCTCACCTATAGCGAAGGGATCCTCATCACCATCGTTCCCTTCTACGTGAGCCTGGCCAACACTGCTCGCCATCCTGGGGTGGGCGGCCCGTAGCGCGGCGGGACTGCGCCGTACGGTTTAGGATGGCTGCTGGGGCGGGTTACTTTCCCTGGCCTGCTCGATAGCCCGGATGGCAAGAGGCTTCTTCTGGAACAGGAATTCCGGAGGAAGCTTCTTGTTGTTCAGCCAAATCTTTTTCAAACAGAATAAGCCGGCAGGATACGGGTGATTGCTGGCGAATGGCGTGTCGGGAGGCGAGCATGTGGATCGACTCGAACCCGCCCCGCTGCAGTTGGATGCCTGGCTGCGCCGTCGTGGCTTGACTTCGGCCGCAGTTGTATTGATTGCCGGAGCTGATCTGGACGAAAACGGAAGCTTCAGCCCGAGCTGGGTTGTTTGTACCCGGGATATGCTATGGGTTATCCCGGAGCTACACGCTCCGCCAGCGGCGAAAGCCACCGGCGGCAGGCCGGCCGTCGTGGGCTCGGGAGTTCACAGGCCCGCACCGTCACCTGCTCCCCTGGGTGAGCCACTGCGGAGCGTTGCCCTGGCCGATCTTGAGGGCATCCGGGTCGAGAGTTTGACCGGCAACGGCCTTCTGGTGGCGACGGTGCGCAAGGAGGCAAACACCGAGGACATAATCTTGTGCCGCTTCTCCAACTCCCAGGCCCGCAAGTTCGGGCTCTTCTGCCGGCTTGTCGACAAGGTCCGGCGGGGTGAGGAGATCCAGGAGAGCGACATCCGGGAAGATCAGATGCCGCAGTACTGCCCCCGCTGCGGGTTGATGTATCCGGAGCCCAACCGGCCCGTCTGTCCCCGCTGTCTTGATCGGGGACGCCTTTTCCTGCGGGTGCTTTCCTTCGTTCCCCGCTACAAGCGGCAGATAGCTCTCATCCTCCTCTGTATGCTCGCCAGCTCCGCCTTGCGGGTGGTTAGCCCTGTTCTGAGCGGACGGATTCTCTACGACGAAGTACTCACTCCGGGCGGCCGCTACTTTGGCCAGCTTGGCCCGGTGGTGCTGCTGATCTTTCTCACCCAGCTCCTGGCACTGGTGATCAGCATTGCTTATGGCCGCCTCAACTCGGTGATGACCGCACAGGTCATCTACGACCTCAAGACAGAGGTCTTCGCGGCGATGCAGCGTCTGTCAATGCGGTTTTTCAGTTCACGGCAGACCGGAAGCCTCATGACGCGGGTAAACCATGACGCCATGCACCTGCAGTATTTCTTCCATGATGGCGTCCCGTACTTTATTGTCAACGTGCTCATGTTGGTCGGTGTGCTGATCATCATGTTCAGCATGGACTGGCGGCTGACACTGCTGGTGTTGCTGCCGGCCCCGGTGATCGTCTGGATCGCCCGGGTGGTTATGCCACGCCTCTGGCGACTCTTCTCCCGCAACTACCACAAACACAGCGCTCTCAACGCCCTGATGAACGATGCTCTTACCGGTGTACGTGTAGTGAAGGCATTTGGACGAGAGGAGTCGGAGATCTGTCGCTTCGGCGTACGCAACAATGAGCTTTTCCAGGTGGCGCTCGAAACCGGTAACCTGGGTGCCACCCTCTGGCCGGCCCTCTCTTTTGTCATGAGTCTGGGCGGACTGGCCGTATGGGGACTGGGTGGAGCGGAAGTGATTCAGGGTCGCTTGACCTTTGGTACGATGATGACCTTCGTCGGGTATCTTGGCATGCTCTACGGGCCCCTCGACTTCCTGGCCCACATCGTCGACTGGTGGTCATCCTGCATGAACTCCGCCCAGCGCATCTTTGAAGTGCTGGATGCCGTTCCTGATATCACCGATCATCCGCAGGCAGTTCGCCTGCCACGGATTCAGGGACGAATTGAGCTTCGGGGTGTGAGGTTTGGGTATGAGCCGCACAAACCGGTGCTGCACGATATCAATCTCAAGATCGAGCCCGGCGAAATGCTGGGGTTGGTGGGGCACTCAGGTGCCGGCAAATCGACCATCACCAACGTCATAACCCGGCTCTACGACGTGGACGAAGGCGAGGTACTGATCGACGGTGTCAACGTGAAGCAGATCGCGCTCAAGGATCTGCGGGAACAGATCGGCATGGTACTGCAGGATCCGTTCCTCTTCACCGGATCGGTGGCGGAGAATATCGCCTATGCCCGGCCGGGGGCAACACCCCGGGAGATCCTGCGGGCGGCTAAGGCGGCCAGCGCCCATGATTTTATCGTACAGCTTCCCGATGCCTATGACACAGTGATCGGACACCGGGGGAGGGATCTTTCCGGCGGGGAAAAGCAGCGGATCGAGATTGCCCGGGCCATCTTGCGGGATCCCCGCATCCTGATCCTGGACGAGGCCACCTCTTCGGTGGATACCGAGACCGAGCAGAGGATTCAGGCGGCGCTCCGCTGGCTGGTCCAGGACCGGACCACCATCGCCATTGCCCATCGGCTCTCGACCCTGCGGGACGCAGACCGGCTCTTTGTGCTGGAGCAGGGCAGAAATGTCGAAACCGGCACCCATGAAGAGCTGGTGGCCAAAGAAGGCACGTATTTCAAGTTGCTCAAGCTGCAGCGAGAGGCTTTGAAGATCCGGGGGGTCGATGACGAGATGCTGGCGCAGGTAGAGCGAGATGGGGAGAAACAGGACCAAGATCGCTTGAAAGAGTATGTGGAAGTTCGCTACCTGGACCCCGAGCGGGTAAGGTTCTACCGGACCGCCGGTGGCTTTCTGGGACTGGTGGTGCAGGCACCTGCCAGGTCACAGGAGACCTGCACGGTGGTGGCAGTGGGGGCGCACGGTGGAGCGGCAGCGGCGGGAGCTGTTGGGATGGCGGAGGGGATAGACGGCGGTTCGGGAGGGGCGGGAAGTACCTGTGCCGATGGGGCGGGGACAAGTGACAGTTTCGCCGGAGATCGGACCGAGGAGTACTCGCGCGTTACGGTCTACCGCTCTTTCCCCTTGAGCAGGCCGGATGAGTTTATATCGGTCCGTGACGCGCAGGGCAAAGAGATTGGTATCATCGAGGATCTACGAGCGCTGCCTCCGGAGATGCAAAAGCTTCTGCGCGAGGAGCTGGATCGGCGGTACTTCACCCCTACGATTCAGCGGGTGCTATCGGTCAAGGAGGAGTTCGGATACAGTTACTGGGAGGTCGAGACAGACCGCGGGTGGCGCCGGTTTACCATGCGCAACAGTCATGAGAACGTGCTAACCGTCGGCGAGCGGGGGCTGATCCTGATCGATGTGGACGGTAACCGGTTTGCCATCCCTGATTACCAGTCGCTGACCCCGGCAGCCTTCCGTCAGATCGAGTCGATGCTCTAGTCGAGAAACCGAGCGGGAGTGTGGACTGCTTGAGCGTGACCAGGACGATCAAACCTGCCCGGACCGGACGCCGGCTCGGGCTGAGACCGAAACGGCAGGCGCCGGTGACTGAGCCGGACCGGGCCGTAGCCAGAACTGCCACCGGCTTTCCCATCCCCGACCCTTTGCCGGAAGCTCTGGCGGAGCGGCTGCGGGTTCTCGGCGCGGACGGGGAGTTGCTACTTGGTGCTCCTTTTGACCTGGGCCCGGACCAGAGGTTTGGCACGGGCTGGGTGCTGGCCAGCCGCCGGTATCTTTGGATCATCCGCGAAGGCGAGCTGGTCCGGGAGATCGACCTTACCCGGGCGCGGGACTTTCAGGCCGAGGGACTGGTGGGGGCGGGAGAGCTGATCGCGACGGTGGATGGGGAGCCGGTAAGGCTCGCTGCCTACACGGCACGTTATCTGGCCCAGTTTGTTCGGCTGGCACATTACCTTAACAAACTGGCGACCGGCACCATCCCGGCCCGCATCGAGCCGGCTCCGCCCCGCAGCTGCCCGCGTTGTGGCAGGGTTCTGCCCGAAGGAGTCAGTCTCTGTGCGTTTTGTGCCGACAAGTGGTCGATTCTGCACCGGCTGGTTGAGGTGGCCCGTCCGCATCTGCCGCTCTTTTTCGTAGGTGTGGCGACCTTCTGGGTGCTGACCGGCCTCAGGCTCGTACAACCGCAACTGTACCGTATTCTCATCGATGATGTGCTGCGGGTGGGGTTCCCCGGTACGCCAACAGGGGGAAGCCGGGCTACCGGTGAGTTGATACGCCAGCTTCTGATCTACGTAGGGCTGATAGGGCTCTCCAATCTGCTCATCCAGGCGGTCGGTATCGTCCGGTCACGTACCATGAACGTGATGGGGACCCGCTTTGCCCGGGATTTGCGGGAGATGGTCTACTCCAAGATCCAGACGCTTTCTCTCGGGTACCTTAACCGGCAGAAGACCGGTGACCTGATGAACCGGGTCACCGGTGACACAGGTACTATCCAGCAGTTCCTCCAGAACCAGGCGGCCATGCTCTTCAACGAGAGCCTCGTCTTCATCGGGGTACTGATCATCCTCTTTGCCACCGACTGGCGGCTGGCGCTTCTCGTCCTGTTGCCCGCCCCGCTTGTGGCCTACTGGTCGGGCCGAGTCTGGCATCAGATACACCACATGTATCATGTGCAGTGGCGGGCCTGGGACAAGACTAACTCGTTGCTGCACAACATTCTGTCTGGCATCCGCGTCGTGAAAGCGTTTGGCCAGGAAGAGAGGGAAGCAAAACGATTCACGCAACAGGCAGCGGTAATGCGAGATATCACGGCCAACAATGAGAAAGCGTGGAACACTCTTTTTCCGTCGCTGGGCTTCCTGATCAGCGCCGGCCAGTTTTTGATCCTGTACTTTGGCGGCCACCTTGTACTCCAGCGTGAACTTCAGCTGGGGGAGCTGGTGCAGTTTACCTCTTACGCCGGCATGATTTATGGACCGATGCAGTTTGCCAGCTTCGTTCCCCGCTGGTTCACCGAGGCGATGACGGCAGCGGAACGGATCTTCCAGGTGCTTGATCAGGAGCCGGCGGTCAAGGAAGCCGCCCGGCCCATTCACCGGCGGATCGAGGGGGCAGTTGAATTTCGGGGCGTCAGCTTCGGCTACGAGGCCCACAATCCGGTGCTCCACGACATAAACCTGAAGGTGGAACCGGGCGAGATGATCGGGTTGGTCGGTCACTCCGGCGCGGGCAAATCAACGCTTATCAACCTGCTCTGCCGTTTTTACGATCCTGACGAGGGCGAGATCCTGATCGATGGCATCAACCTGAAGGATTACGCTCAGGCAAGTCTCCGTTCACAAATAGGAGTGGTACTGCAGGAGTCCTTCCTCTTCTCCGGGACGATCCTGGAGAACATCGCTTACGCCCGGCCGGATGCCTCGCTTGCAGAGATAATCCGGGCGGCCAAGATCGCCAACGCCCACGATTTCATTGTCCGTTTTCCCAATGGGTACGACACGCGAGTGGGTGAACGGGGTCAGTTGCTCTCGGTGGGCGAAAGGCAGAGGATTGCGATCGCTCGTGCCGTGCTGCGGGACCCGCGCATCCTGATCCTGGACGAGGCGACCGCTTCGGTGGACTCGGAGACGGAGATGCAGATTCAGGAGGCCCTGGCCCGGCTGGTGAAGAACCGGACGACGTTTGTGATCGCCCACCGTCTCTCGACGTTGCGCAACGCCAGCCGGGTGGTGGTGCTCGACAAGGGACGGATAGCCGAAGTGGGGACTCATGAGGAGTTGATCCGCCAGCGCGGGATCTACTACAAACTTGTCATGGCCCAGCTGGAGCTGTCGCGCACCAAAGGGTATTGACTCAGAGCCGGTTGACCCGCGGCACGTAAGGCATGCCCGCAGGAAAGAGGGCCTCGATCACCGGTGCAAGCCCGGGAGTTACCCGCACCGACGGTTCAGACAGCATATCGGCCGCCGAACCCAGTGCCGACGTCATACACTGCTGCAGAACCGGGCTAAGCTTTTGAAGAGTGCTGGCCAGGTTGATCACCCGGGCCATGCTGCCCCGATCGAAATTGTAAGTGATGGTGACTTCCGCACCGAAAAAGCGCAACAGGAGAGCCATATCACTTTCCGGGTGGATGAAGAAGGTAACCTGCCCGACCCGCCGCTCGATTGCCAGTTTGGCAAGGCAGCAGAGAATCTGCCTCAAGCCCCGCCCGTCGACGGCTTCGACCTCAGGTACGAACACCTCCTCTTCGGTCTGATCGAGGGCGAGTCCTGCCCCGAAAGAGTACGCTACCCGAGAGAGGGATGCACGGAAAAAGTAAGGAAGCCGGAGAGCAACAAGCTTTCCGGTTCCAAGGACGGCTGCCCTGAGTCGGAGCTACTTGGCCCGCCAGCCGCCGTCGACCCGCAAAGCCTCTCCGGTGATGTAGCTTGATTCTTCGCTTGCCAGAAAGAGTATCGCCCGGGCGATCTCCTCTGGCGGTGCCGGAACTGTTTGATAGCCCGCTTGCAGCCGAAAAAGACACCTTTGACGTTGATATCGATAACGCGATCCCACAAAGCTTCGTCGGTGTCAAGGCATGACGCGAAACCGTCGAACACGCCCGCGTTGTTGACCATGATGTCAAGCCGACTCCAGAGACCGACTGCCTCGCTTACCGCCCGATCCAGATCCGACCATTTTGACACGTCTCCGTGGCGGCTATCGCTTCCCCGCCTTCACTGCGAATCAACCTCGCCGATTCCTCGGCGCTCTGGGCCATATAATCCATGGCCACCACCTTCGCTCCCTCGCGGGCGAAGAACATAGCAGTTGCCCGGCGATCCCCGAGCCGGCCCCGGTGACTACCGCCACTTTGCCCTCGACCTTTCCGGCCATTTCCCTTTTCTCCTTTCCACGGGACTCCGGCTTCCAGCGCGCTGTCGTCTCCCGCAGCGCCGTTGCGCCTCCTCTGTTGCGAATTGGTCTGGGAGTAGTTCCTGGGCCTGTTACGGCGACAGCCCTGACAGAGCGTGCTCGGCTGTTCGGGTAGTTTGCCGGCGTCTGGCTGGACCTTGACAGGAGAGAGGAGGAGATGGTAAGAGAATACTACGACCATCGTATATTTCCGGGACGGAAATATCCTGGCGAAGGGGGTAGCATATGGCCGAATCGCCTGTAAACTGGGAGGAGAGGGCGGCGCTCCTCGACGACCTGATCCTTTCCATCGGCCAGCGCCTGCTCCGTTACTTCGCCTCCAAGAGCGAAGATCTTACTATGAAGGATATCTTCGTCCTGGAGACCCTGAGCCGCCTGGGGCAGGCTACCATGACCGAACTTGCCTCAGCTCTGGCTGTCCCCCTCACCACTATGACCAGCATTGTGGGACGACTGGTGGAGAAAGGGTATCTCGAGCGGCGCCGTACCGAGGAGGACCGCCGTGTGGTACTGGTTTCCCTTTCCTCCGCGGGGCAGACCCTCTTCGCTCGGCAGCGCCAGGAGTATGTTCAGGCGGTGAGGGAAATCCTGACAGTCCTTCCCGAAGAGGACCAGGCGAAGCTTCTGGGCCTTATCTCCGAGGTGCTGGAGGTCCTATCGCACCGGTGCAGGTAGCGTGCGACTCCATGATGGAAGGAGACCCGAGATGGAAAAACTGGGCCGTTTCGTTGCCCGTTTTCCTAAGGCTATCATCGCCGCGGTTCTTCTCACCACGGTCGTACTGGGGCTGGCCGCACTCCGGATTCAACGGAGGGTGGATCTCGAGGAGAACTTGCCTCGGACCAACCCCCGCCTTGCAGTTTTCCATGAGTTCCGGGAGCAGTACGGGAGTGGGAATGGGCTGGTGATCATTGTAACCGCAGAGGACATCTTCGCTCCCGCAGCCCTTGCCACGCTTGATCGCCTTACCAACGGCCTTCTCGATTTGGAAGGAGTTCAAGGCGTCACCAGCCTGACAAACTTGACCGATATCGTGGGTGAGGGAGATACCCTCCGGAGCGGTCCGGTAATCTCGTCCCTGCCCACGAACGAGGCCGAAGCCCTAAGACTCCGGGAGCGGGTTCTCAGCGATCCATGGTACGCCGGTCGCCTGGTCTCGGAGGATGGACGAGCCACCATCATTGCAGTGAGCCTCGCCAACGCGGAAACGCTCGACGAATCCTTGCGTACCCTGGATCGCATCCGGGAGTACGTAAACCAGGCCAAGGGCGATCTCGAGGTGAGCTTTGCCGGTTCGCTCGTCATGAACGAGCAGATCGACCGCGCTTTGGGGGAAGACGTGGCGGTCCTGTTCCCCATCGTTGTGCTGGCCATCGCCGTCGTGCTCTTCCTTAGCTTCCGTACGGTGCGGGGTGTCATCCTTCCCCTCGTTACCATGGGCATAAGCGTGATATGGACCCTGGGCATCATGTCGCTGCTAGGCCGACCTCTGTCCCTCGTCAGCAACCTCGTTCCCGTTCTCCTGATCGGGGTGGGATCTGCCTATGGAATCCACATCGTAGCCCGTTTCCAGGAGAAGATCAAGGCCGGGCTGAGCAGGGAGGAGGCGGTCAATTTCACAGTGGCCACCACAGGTTGGGGGGTTTGGATGGCGGCGATCACCACTGTGGCGGGCTTCGGGTCGCTGGCGCTCTCCAAGATCAGGATGATCTTCGACTTCGGGGTCTTCTCCGCTCTAGGTGTGGCGGTCGCATTCGCCATCTCCATTACGTTCATCCCCGCCCTCCTCTTGCTCCTTCCCACTCCCCGCCTCCCACAGCGTGAAAGCGGAAGAGAAGCCCGAGTGGCGCAAACAGTACTCGAGCGGGGACTTGCCTACCTCTCACGTGCCTTTGCCAGGCGACCGGTGCTGGTCCTTGCCATGGCCGGGCTGCTCGCAGTAATCGCTATTGCCGGTTGGTCGCGTATGGTGGCCACATTCGAAATGGAAGACTTCCTGCCACCCGGAAGCGAACACCGGAAAGCAGAGGCGCTCGTGGATAAAGAGTTTGGCGGCTCTGCGGAGCTCGAAGTCCTGGTGGAGGCGGATCTTTCGAATCCGGAGATCCTTCTGGACATACAGCGCTTCCAGGAGAGGATGCGCGCCCTCGGAGCTAACCGGCCAATCTCCATCGTCGATCTTCTCGCGCGGGTGAACCGTGCTCTTCACGGCGGTGATCCGGCTTACGAAGTCGTGCCGGACGATCCGGCCCTGCTACCCCAGTATCTCTTCCTGCTCACCCTCTCGACGAGTCCCGACGAATTGCAGCAGTTCATGCGATTCGACCAGCGTGAAGCACGCATATCGGCCCGGATCAGCAACGTGATGAGCACGGCCGGGAGAACGCGGCTGATCACCGCCCTCGAGTCTGAGGCCAAGGCCATCTTTGGCGACCGGGCCCGAGTTCGGATAACGGGCATACCAGTAATTGAACAGGTGATGATGGACCTCATTCGCGACGAGCAGATGCAGAACGTCTACTCCTCTCTCGCAGTCGTGTTCGCCCTGGTGGTGGTGGCTTTCCGTTCACTGGCAGCGGGAATCGGCTGCCTGCTTCCGATCGCCCTCGCCATCCTGTACAGTTTTGGTTTCATGGGTTGGGCCGGCATACCGGTGAACGCAGCCACAACCACCATGGCCAGCTTGGCGACGGGGATGGGCGTCGACTACAGCGTCCACTACCTCCGTCGCTATCTGGAAGAGCGACGCCGGGGGTTGGCGCGCCGTGAAGCCCTTCTTGAGACCTCCGCAACCACAGGTGCGGCCATCGTCTTCAACGCCGTCTCGGTGGCGGTGGGCTTTGCCGTGTTGCTCTTCTCCCGGTTGCCCATCTTCCGGAACTTCGGAGCGCTCATCGCCCTCACCATGCTGCTGACTGGTGCCGGCGCCCTCACGGTGGTGCCGGCCACGATTGCACTGGGGCTCAGCAACCGGTTTGAGAAGCGGATGCTTAGGAATGCGTCCACAACGTCAACGTCACTGCCGGGCAAGAGCATCACCCCGGGGGAGTGAGAGCAGGCGGTGCAGTTACGATTGTTGGTTCAGTCAGCTCTTCTTTACTCGGCCGTCATTAAGGGAAGGAGGAGTATGTTGTGAAAAAAGTCGGGTTTGTAACTTTCAGCCTGATCTGTTGCGGTCTCGCACTCGCTCTGAGCACGCCAGCCCGCGCCGAACTTTCCGGTACGGAGATAATCAAGCGATACAACGAGATGGGTTCGGTCATGGATATGTCAGCCGAAATAGAGATGCGGATCATAAGCAAGTCGGGCCAGGAGCGCGTGCGGCAGCTCACCATAGTTAGCAAGCGCGGTGATGATGCGACCCGGAAGGTGCTGCTCCGCTTTCTCTCCCCGGCCGATGTGAAGGGAACCGCCTTCCTCAGTATCTCCGGAGTGCGCGGGGAGGATGAGAACTGGCTATACCTGCCAGCTCTCGGGAAGCCCCGCCGGATCGCCTCGGAGGAACGGAGCAACAGCTTCATGGGTTCCGACTTCACCTATGCCGACATCGGCCTGCTGAAGATCGACGATTACCGCCACACCCTGCTGCGGACGGAGCGCCTGGGCAATGAAGAGGTCTACGTAGTCGAATCTGTGCCAGTCTCGGACAAGGTCAGAAGGGCCGACGGCTTCGCCAAGAAGATCTGGTGGATCCGCAAGAGCACCTTCACCCTGGCCAGGGCGGAGTTCCTGGACAACAACGGGAAAGTCATCAAAGTGTTGACCGGGTCGGACGTAGTGGATCTGGGCAGCGGGGCCTGGTTGTCCAGCCGGCTAGAGATGCAAAACCTGACGACCGGTTCCCGAACTATAATAACGTTCAAGAACATCAAGGTCAATTCGGGCATACCCGATGACTACTTCACCACTCGCGAGCTAACCCGGACGTCAAGGTGAACTGCAGTGGAACCGCGGTGCGAGGAGGGACGGGCTATGCGGAGCAGGAGGAGTTTTCTCAGCCCGGTAGCGATCCTGGTCACGGAGCTGCTCTTCGCCTCGCCGGTCGCTGCCGGGGGACTCACCGTCGACGGCCTGGTGACGGCCGGGGCGGAGATCTCGCTGGCCGGGCCGAAGGTGGAGCTGGGCGGAGTCCGGCTCACCCTCCAGTTCGAGCAGCCTTTTTCCTCCGGGGCTCTCCGGGCACGGGTGGAGGTTGACCGGTCGATCCGCCTTCGCGAGGCTTTCCTCGACATATACCTGGAGGACACTGACCTGCGACTTGGCCGCCAACGGATACCCTGGGGTACGGCCGATATCTCGAACCCTACCGACAACCTTAACCCTGTTGACTATACCCACCCGTTTGCCGAAGAGAACCGTCTCGAGGTTCTCGCCCTGCGAGCCCAGCATTACTGGGGCGACTGGACGGCAGAGTTTGTGTGGATTCCATTTTTTGTCCCCTCCCCGCAGCCGGAGCCGGGAAGCCGCTGGTACGTGCCGGTTCCACTGCCTCCGGGGTTTTCCCTGGGTGCGCCGCAGGAACCCGCCAAGGAGTTGAACAACTCGGAATTTGCCCTGAAGCTCAGCCGTATGGGCGGGAAAGCCGACTTCTCGCTGAGCTATTTCGATGGCTGGGACGACCTCCCGAGCTTGCACCCGGACCTTGACTCGATGACGATCGTCCCGGTCTACCATCGCCTCCGTGTCCTGGGTGCCGATTTTGCCACGGCGAGCGGGAAGTGGGGATTCCGGGGAGAGGCCGCTTACTTCCTGACCGAGGATAGGGAAAGGACCGATCCGGCGATCAAAAACCCCTACCTTCAGGTGGTTCTCGGCGCCGACTTCACACCCAGCGACGCGTATTACTTCAACGGTGCGGTGGCTGTGGAGCATGTCGCGAAGTCCGCTGTCAGTCTGAAAGGTGGGCCGCTAGAGGAGGGGACCACCTCCACCCTGATGCTGACGGCGGAGTACCGGCCCAGGTTTGAGCTCACTTGCGGTCTGGACTGCATATATAATCTGACCGGCCGGGACTTCCTCCTCCGGCCGCGCCTCTCCTATTCCCCAGCAGACGGGGTGACGTTCTCGACGGGCCTCCTCCTCTTCCACGGCCCGGCCGGGACCAGGTTCGGGAACTTCGCAGAGAAGGATTATCTCTACGCCGGGGTGGAAATGGCGTTCTAGTATCGGTCTGAGCACCAAAGGAGGTCGAGCTGGTAGACCGTTGGAAGTACCATACTCCGCATACTCCGCCTCGTAGTGGGCGTTTATCCAGGGTACGAGGCCGAAGAGCCGCATTTCCTTGGCAGCCCGCCTCTGAGCGAGGAGGTCGCGAAGGTAGTTCAACCGGCGAAGGGCGGGCGTGGTATCGTGCGCCACCTGCCAGCTGCGGTGCGCCACCTTGTATTGGAAGATGATTCCCGGCATATGTGAACGGTTTCTCGCAACCGTGCAAGCGTAGATCGGGGACTATTGGTAGTCGTGAGGCTCTTCTTCCTCCTTATAGCATTGCCGTTGCAGCTAGGGTTCAAGTTGCGCTAAGAGCTGGTAGGGTGTTGTTCGTCCCGATCCAATTGCTTAGAAAGATATGTATGAGCGGATTCCACTTCGAAAAGGCCGCTCTCGCGCAGGAATTGAGAAACCAGGTATACATGATCTGCCCCAATAATGAGCAAGATGCGATCAGCAGGAGATTCGGCCAGACGGGCTATGTTTGCGTAGATGATCAGGTTTCGCTCGTACCACCACCGCAGCCAATCAATCCCTACGTAGTCATCAGCAGCCCCAATCCGCGCGACATGCATATAGAACTGATGATTCTGTCTTACGTTTTCCGGATCGTTGTATGATCGAAGCATGTCGAGAATGGTTTGCTCTTTGGGTGCGCCCCCTCGCTCGCTCCGGTCACCCCAAAGGAATTGGAAAACGTCTGGTTGGTTAGTCTTTGCCCACTCGTAAACATCACCGAATGCTCGTTGACCTCGGGACTTCATCCAGTCAACCGCGTAGAGACGTTCGTGCCCTAGTGCGGCTGCTATACGGAAGGCCAGTTGGTGTACTTCATTGTCTTTGAGGGTCAGATCGCCTGCGAGGTACTGCCTGTACTCTTCGTTTAATTCCTCGTCTCTCTCAGTGACCACTTCTACCGCCACTTTAGAAGGGCGGAAGAGCTTGATGCGTTCGATACATTGGCGGATTTCCGCCTGGCGTCTTGGGCTCATGATGTCGATACCACTACGGGCTATGTGAAAAGTGCCCAGGACCATCACTGCGGGTTTGCTATCAGATTTGTCCATCGCGTCTCCTCCCCTTCGGAACAGAGTCGATCAGAAATGAACTGTCTATTCGATGTACACCCTGCTGTGCCTGTGCCGAACGATCTCACCATCCTCAACGAGGCTGCTCGCCGGTCACCTCTTTTACAGCTCTGTATAGCAAGGATTAACCGCTGGTGGTGGGGTCTCCTTCTCCAATGGTCCGGGGCGAAGGAATCTGTGGCACGACGAGGTATACCTGTATGGGTACGGTAACCCCGCAGAGCGAGGGCGGGGGGAGGGGTCGGACGATTGGGGCCCCCTCGGGCCGGTAAAGCTGATCGCCGCGCTCTACCGCACCCGCATCTGGCAAGAGACAGGAGGCGATGTTACGGATGGAGTACCGCAACCTGGGCCGTACGGGTGTGAAGGTGAGCCCGCTCTGCCTTGGGTGCATGCTCTTTGGTGGCCGCACCGAGGAGTCTGAGGCGATCCGGATTATCGACCGGGCTCTCGACGCCGGAATCAACTTCATCGATACCGCCAATGTGTATAACCGGGGGCGGAGCGAGGAGGTGGTGGGCAAGGCTCTGAAACAGAACGGCAAACGCGACCGGGTGGTACTTGCCACGAAGGTGCATGGGCGTATGGCCGATGATGATCCCAACGCCTGGGGCAACTCCCGCCGCCACATAATTGAGCAGTGCGAGGCGTCGCTGCGCCGGCTGCAGACCGATTACATCGACCTCTACCAGATCCACCGGCCCAGCTCGGATGTGCCTATTGATGAGACGCTGCGGGCGCTGGATGATCTGATCCGGGCCGGCAAGGTGCGCTACATCGGCACCAGCACTTTTGCCGCCTGGCAGGTAGTGGAGTCGCTCTGGGTCTCCAAGGAGCTTGGGCTCAACCGCTTTGTCACCGAACAGCCTCCCTACAACCTGCTTGACCGCAGCATCGAGCGGGAACTCATTCCTATGGCGCGGACATACGGGCTCGGCATCATCCCCTGGTCCCCGCTGGCCGGAGGTTTTCTCACCGGCAAGTACGAACGAGATCGGCAGCCGCCCGAGGGTTCCCGGTACGAGAAACGCCCGGCCAGGGACGATATGTTCAGCGAGCAAGCCTTTGCCGTCCTGGACGTGATCAAAGAACTGGCCGCTGCCAAGGGCTGTACCCCCAGCCAGCTGGCATTAGCCTGGGTAGTTCAGCAGCCGGGCGTGACCAGCCCCATCATCGGTCCTCGTACGCTGGAGCAACTCGAAGACAACCTGGGAGCGCTCCAGGTGACCATCACCGATGAGGACCGGGCCCGCCTCGACCAGGTGGCGCCTCCCGGACGTGCCATCGTCCCCTACTACCAGGCCGATTTTGGCCCGCACAAGTTCCATTGGTAGTTGGTAAGCGCAGGTGGTTTCGACCGCGAAGGCCGACAACCAAGGCAGAGACATGGCTGACAGGCAAAGCAAGCAGAGAGGGCTAACAGGCAAGGCGAACAGGTGAGGTGAACAGGCAGAGGTTGCCTCCCGGTTCGCTTTTCATATATTTCCCGTTTGTCGAAAGGGGGCGAGCCCCGTGTCGTTCAGGCTGAACTGAACAGGAACGCAACGCCGGGCGCCGTAGTTATGACATGACGGGTTCAGGTGCGGGTAGGAGGTACGGCTTTGGATTCGCGACGCGGACAGGGTAGAAGCGAGGAGAATCACGGCCATACAAACGTAGAAAAAACCTCCGGCCAGCGTCAGCGTGAGACTGACTGGGTCGGACGCTTGAGTGCGCTTCTCAAGTCCCTAGAGCGCGGTGAGAAACAGCCGGGCACCGTCCGAAGAGAGATCGCGGCCCTCTACGAGCGGTTGGGCGACGACCTCATCGGCGAACTCACGGCGTACCTGCGGGATGAGGTCTCTGTGAAGGAGCTCGGCGTAGTGGCGTGGGTGGCGCAGCAGCTGCCGGTGGACAAGGTCCTCCCTGCATTCTTACGGATCGCCCGCGATGAGACGCTCAGCATGGTTGTAAGGGTTAAGGCAGCCCAGGTAGCAACAGTTCTGGGCGAGGGCGAACAGGGACAAAAGACGTTTGAAGACCAGCTGGCCGAACTGGGGTTGCTGACCGAGGAGGTAGGGATGGTCCTCTACTCGCTGGCGCAGGAGAGCGTAGTCAGCTTGGTCGAGGAGGTGGGGCACCCCGCAGACGTGGAGGAGGCCATCGAAGCAGCGCTCATCTTCCAGGACGCGGTGGGCGATGATCTCTTCAATGTCATACCGCGACTCGTGGAGACTGGCAGCACAGCGGCAGCCAACGTGCTGGCGGCCCTGGCTGTCGGAGGGGAAAACGCTCCGATCCGGGCCCAGGCCCGGCGGGCTCTGATTCGTCTTGCCCGGCGCGGGATCGAACCGGACAGTGCGGCCCTGGAAGAGTTGGCGTCTGCCCGCTTTGCCGGTGCATTTCGAGTTTATGGGCCAGCGCTATCCCTGCCCCAGCCTCCGCTACTGGCAGGTAGCCGGAGGGCCAACCAGAAAGAGACGACGGCCGGAACCGAAGAAAGCCTGCACATACTCTGGCAGTTTAAAAGCGGCCTCGTACAGGGGGCTGGTTTTCTCTTGCGTCGCCGACCGCACAAGCCCGTCGAACTGGTAGACGGCTACATCTCGCGGCTCTTCCCGCCGCCGGTTATGGCACAGCTGATCCTCTTCCCCTACTTGCCGGAGAGCGTGGTGCGAATCGAAAGACTCCCCTTCCGCGCGGCCCGCCAGCTGCTCGCCGAGGCATGGGAAGAGCGGCGGGAGCGCAGCGAAGGACTTCCCGACTCACTCCATGCCTTCCGGGGTTTTCTAGACTTTTGGATTCTGGGGGAGGAGTTGATCGGTGCAAGCCGTGACAACCCCAGCGTTGATCTGATGGCTCAGCGCAATCCCCGGCCGTTGCTGGAAGGTGTGGCAGCCGAAGTGGCCCAGCGGGTGGAAGACTCTCTGGGAAGAGCCGGCTGGAAGCGCGAGGAGATCGGTGGGGCCCTTGCCCTGTGGGCCGCTTACGTGTACATGGCCCGGCCGCGGCTGCGCAGGGTAGAGCCATGGGCGGCCACGGTTGTGTATGTGTCCAGGACTTTGCGAGGAGAAAACCTGAAACAGAGCGAGGTGGCGCGAGCCTTTCAAGTTGCTCCCGCCACCGTGGCCCGCCACTTCCACGACATGGTCTCCCGGCTCAATCTGCGGGACGAGGAGGGGTTGATTCGGCTGCGTCTGCCGGGCTGGACCGACTAGAGAAGATCCGGAAGAACTCCATGGGAAGCGGGAAGAGAATAGTCGAATTGTGCTCGGCGGCGATCTCCGTCAGAGTTTGCAGATAGCGCAACTGAATGGCGGCCGGTTGAGAGGCAATGACTTTGGCGGCCAAAGCCAGTTTCTCTGAAGCTTGCAGCTCGCCTTCGGCGGTTATCACCTTGGCCCGGCGCTCCCTCTCTGCCTCCGCCTGTTTTGCCATAGCCCTCTTCATGCTTTCGGGGAGCTCGACCGCCTTAATCTCGACGGCGGTCACCTTGATACCCCAGGGGTCTGTCGCCTCGTCCAGTAACCGTTGCAGGACGGCATTGAGCTCGGCCCGCTTGGTCAGCATGTCGTCCAGGTCGTGCTGCCCGAGTACGGAGCGGAGCACGGTCTGCCCGAGAAGCGTGGTGCTGCTAACGTAGTCGGCTACTTTGACCACTGCGGCTACCGGATCGAACACGTTGAAGTAGACGACCGCATCGACCTGGATCGGGACGTTATCCCTGGTGATCACTTCCTGGCGGGGAACGTCGATGGTGAAGGTACGCAGGTCGATTTTGCGTACCTGATCGATGCCGAAGGGGAAGACCACGTTGAGCCCGGGTGCGAGCACCCCCGCCTGCCGACCGAAACGGAAGAGCACTCCTCGCTGGTACTCGGTAATGATCCGTACCATGCTGGGAAGGAAGACGACCGGAACCAACAGAAACGGGATGAACCAGAAGGTTCGGGTAAGCGGCCAGCCCACGGCCGCCCAGAGACCACCTGCTACAACCAGAAATACCAGTACGGCCCGGGCCCTGGTAGCCAGTGCGAGACCGGCCCAGACCACCCACCAGGCGAGGATCAGCCAGTAGAGAGTCCGCATGAAAGGTAACATCGACGTCCCATCAATCAGGGTACTCATGATAATGCCTCCCTTGTCGATCTTGCCATTTCTTGCCCGTGAACATCATACCACCCCGCTACGATCTCAAACCGGTGGCGGGCTGCCGGCGTGGTAGAATGCTGGAGGTGAAGGGAGAGACCAACAGGTGCCCGGACGGTCGCAGGAGCGGGAGAAGCTTGCCGGTGTGATCCGGGATCTTACGCACGCCGCTCACGTTTTGACGGCTTGCTTTCCCGGTGAGAGCAACGCCGCGCGCCAGGCCCGGGAGAGTGTGGCCCGGCTTATCGGGAAGAATGTGCGTATACTCGAGCAGGTATTGACCGCACTGGTCCGCAGCCCGGTTGAGGCCGACAGCATGGCCGGCGCCGCTGATAGGGCCGAAGCACCTCGGCCCGTTGAAGTCCGTTATGCCTATGGTTACCGCGTTGAGATCTACACGGCCGCGTCTGCCCGTCGAACCCGTAGCTCAGTTGGGAGATTTGTCGGGGACTCCATCCGTCTGGAGCTGCTGGCTGGGCTTTCCCCTTCCGAGCGGGAGAAACAGATCGAGCACCTGGTCCGCCGCCTGGTAGCCACTCGCCGCCTCCCTCGCTTGCGCGAGCGGATTCTGCGGCTGGCGAAGGAGAAGTTTCCCGAGTTTAACTTGCGAATCGGCGAGATCCGCTTTCGCGAGCAGAAACGCCGCTGGGGTTCGTGCTCCAGCCGCGGGAACATCAACCTCTCCTACCGTCTCCTTGACGTGCCCGACGAACTCGTCATGTACGTCTGCATCCACGAGCTTGCTCATCTGATTGAGTTCAATCATTCACCTCGTTTCTGGGCGCTGGTGGAGCGGGCCGACCCTGATTACCGCATTCACAGGGAGCAACTCCGGCAACTGGAAGCAGGTGAGCGCCTGCCAAGTCAGCCGGGGGCGCATCAGCCTGGGGCGGACAAGCTTCGGGTGGATCAATACTGGCCGGACGGATCAGGTCGGGAAGCACCCGCCGCCGATGAATTCCCGGATGATTGAAGTCGCGGGAATCTCTTCGTCCCCGTAAGGAAGGAAGTAGCTGAGAAAGCGGAGCAGCCGCCGAGCTTCGGTGGCTTCGGGAACGTCAGGCGGCACCTGCTTGAGCAGGGGTTCGGCCCACCGTTTGAGCACTGCTAGCTCGTAGACGAGCGCGCTGTTAAACATAATGTCGGCCGCTTCCTGGAAAGGGAAGATATTGCGCCGCTCACCTCGCCGCACGACGGGCCAGGCTCTGATGGTATCCACTGCCGATCTGCCACGAAACTGATGGTCCCGCACGATGCGCCGGATGATGCGTACGTCCGTGGTGGAGATCCGGTTGAGGTCGTCAAGGTTTAGTTGTGTCAGAGCACTGACGTAGATCTTGAACTTCCTTCCGGCCGGCACGGAGGCCGTCAGAGCATCGTTCAGCCCGTGAATGCCCTCCACCACCACGAGGTGCCGTGGCGAGAGTTTCACCCGGTCACCCTTGTACACCCGCTTGCCGGTCAAGAAGTCGAACGTGGGCAGCTCCACCTCCTCCCCCTGGATCAGCTTGGTGAGGTGGTCATTGAAAAGCTCCTGGTCGACGGCGGCGGGTGAGTCGAAATCCGGGCGGCCTTCTTCATCAAGCGGTGTCTTATCCCGTTCAATGAAGTAGTTGTCCATGGAGATGGGGACGGGCAGGATGCCGTTCACCCGCAGCTGGATTCCGAGGCGGTGGGCGAATGTGGTCTTGCCGGAGGATGATGGACCGGCAATCAGGACGATCCGGATGCGGTCGATGTTGGCGGCAATAAGGTCGGCGATCTGGGCGATCTTCTTCTCGTGGAAGGCCTCGGCCACCCGGATCAGATCCCCTATAGCCCCGGACCGGATGGCGTCGTTGAGCTCGCTGACGGTCCGCACGCCTAGGATCCGCCCCCAGCGCTCCGCCTCGTAGTAGATGTTGGCAAGCTTGCCCTGCTCCACGTAGGGAGGGATGGTGGTCGGGTCTTCGGGTCGGGGAAGTTCCAGAATGAAGCCGGGCAGGTAGTAGCGAAGCTTGAAGAGGCGCAAGACTCCCGTACGGGGAGCAAGCACTCCGTAAGCGTAGTCGGTGAAAGAGCCGCAGGTGTGGACCTGTACAGTGCTGGTGGGGACATATCTTTCCACCAGATCGGCGGTATCCGGACGGCCGCTGGCACGCAGTATGGCGGCGGCCTCTTCTTTCTTTAAGCGGTGGCGGACTATGGGTTCGTCCGCGGCGACAATCTCCCGCATGCGGGCTTCGATGCGGGCCACGTCGTCTCCTTTGACCGGCCGTTCATAACGGAACTCGCCGTAGATGCCGTTTCCCAGCGAGTGTTCCACTTTGACGGAGCAGCCGGGCAGCACCTCCCGGGCCGCCCGGGCCAGGACCAGGACCAGGCTGCGGGTGTAGATGCGCAGACCATCCTCGGTTTCCAGATCCACCAGCTCCACTCTGTCTCCGGGGGAGAGACGGGAGTAGAGGCTCTTGATGACGTTGTTGATCTTGGCCGCGAGGATAGGTGAACGGTGCTTACCCGGATCGTGAGCAAGCAATAGGTCGAGGACTTCCAGGACCGTGCGGCCGGCGGGGAGCTCCACCTGCACGGGGGCGGTTGCCTGCCGGTGCATGAGTTCGATCATGATGGTGTTGCGATCGCTCTCAGTCATGGTGCGATGACGACCTCCTGTTCTGGAATCACGCGTTCTGGGCCCGGCCCTGTATCAGCAACGTGGAAAAGGCGAAACCGGTGGCTGATAAGTCAGATCGGCCAGAGCGGGAGCAAGCGGCCGGCCTGTCCGTCCGCGCAGACCACCTGGAGGCTGTCGCACAATCTTTACATTTAATTGTACCATCCGATTGAACCACGAATCTTGCCGAGCCCGTACAAGACTTTCCCTAACTTCCAGAAAGGGGCAGGACGGCCTGAAGTTCAGAAGAAATAAGAGCACGCAGGATGGAGAGTGGCGGAGGAGGAGCTATGGACCTCTTGAGGATGCGGGCGGGACGTCGCCGCTGGCGGCCTCTGCACCGCCGGTCTAACTGGGACTGGCGCGGGCGGGATCAGGGACGGCACGAGGCAGAGGGACGGGGAGAGGCGGCGATGGCAAAGCGCCGGACGCCGAGCAGAGCTACCGGACCGATCGCTACCAGACCCGGGGCGGTGCACCGGTCGGCGGCAGTTCGGCTGCGGGCAACGATCCTGACCCTGATGGTGTTGGCGGTGGCAGCCGCCTTGCTGGTAGCCCTTGGCTCTTACCGTGACTACCCGGTGGCAGCTGTGGTGCCTCCCGAGCTGGAGCAGCAGGAGAACGCCATCTGGCTGGGATACCGCTGGTTCAGCGGTGCTTTCTCCGACGCTGAGCTCCTGAAACTTGTAGAACGAGTACGGCAGCATCGCTTTGGCTACCTCCTGCTCAACGCTGGTTCTCTCGATGCCGGTGGCCGTCTGGCCCAGACGCGGGGAGAAGGCCTGGTCAAACTTCTTGACGCTCTGCACGGTGCGGGATATGAGGGTAAAGTGCTGGCCTGGCTGAACGGGAAGAATGCCGAGTACGGGCCGGGGGTCGACCTTGAGGATCCCGAAATTCGCCGCGCCATCACGGCCACCGTTCGCGAACTGATGGTTGCCAATTCCGTCGACGGCATCCAGCTGGACATCAAGTCCATAAGGAGTGGGGATCCCTTCTTCCTTGCCCTTCTGGATGAGATCCGGACGAACGGACTGCTGCCCGGTCAGATTCTCTCAGTGGCCGTCCGGCCGCTCCGTTCCGGCTGGAACGGGGGTTGGCTACGCTCCGATCTTGCTACGCCCGATTACTTGCAAGAGGTGGCCGGTCGGGTCGATCAACTGGCTGTCTTGACGTACGATTCCGCCCTGCCGCTGCCCGGCTTGTACCAGCGGTGGCTGGAGAGCCAGGTGGAGAGTGTGGTGAACGTGGCGATAGCAGAAGTCCGCCGGCGCGAGGAGAAGTACGACAGCAGAGATTTCAGTCTACTCTTCGCCGTGCCAAGCTTTGACGATCCCCGGTTCACCCACTGGCCGGTGGCGGAGAACGTGGTCGCCGCCAGTCAAGCCCTGGTAGCCGCCTTTGCACGCTGCCGAGAGCGGGGGGAGCTTCCTTTACAGCTCAAGATGGGCTATTCACTGTATGCCGAATGGACCACCGATGAGACAGAGTGGCAGGCGCTCGGACATCTCTGGAGCTAGGCCCGAATACCGGAGCCACGGGGCGGGCAGACGGACGGAAGACCGGGCTAAGCAGGGCACCGAACATCCTGATCGGTGACACGGCCTTATGTTCGTGGTAAGTTGATCTGGGGCCGTTGCTTTTAGGACCCTGTGATACAGGTGCTCGCACCTTATCCTGACGTATCCTATTGCACACAGATATGCAGAAGCCGGTGTTGCAGGGTTGCTGACGTTTGGACGCTCCCGGGCGAAGAGTTGAGCTATGAGTTCTGGAGCGCGAACTATCCCCGGCTGGGCAAGGACACCTGTGGCTGCCTGGACGCGCAAGGGCTGTGCAGCATTCATGACGGCCGTCGGCCGTTAATCTGCCGTATCTACCCTTATTTCAAATTCGAGGATGCGGTCCTCGCCAGCCTGAGCTGCCAGTACGTGCGTGAAGTGGTATTGCCTGGCATCACCACCCACGCAGTTCGCGACCGGCTTCTCCGGGAGATCCTGGAGTATATCGAGTGCGAGTGCTTGGAAGAGCAGGCGCGGCTGATCGAGCAGAATCTGAGAGTGCGCAAGGGATTGTTCCTGCTCATCAGGGGGAATCGCGACTGATCACCGTCCCGCGTCCCGCAGGCGCGGCTTGCTCCCTCCGCCGGCCGCAGAAGCAGTAGGAAATGATCGGTTGGGAGCGAAAGATATGAGAGCGTTCGTTATGCTCTTGACGCAGGAGGCTGGCGACGATGGCTGCTGTAACGGAGCGAAAGCTGCGCGTGGGGATCATCGGTGTTGGGGGAATCGCTCGGGGCGCCCACATTCCGGGATATCAACGGCTTTCTAATGTGGAATTGGTGGCTTTTTGCGACATAATCCCGGAAAGAGCCAAAAAAGGAGTCGAGGAATTCGGAGCACCGGGAGCAAAAGCGTACGAAGATTATAGGGAATTGATTGCGCGGGATGATATCGATGCGGTCAGTGTCTGTACGCCCAACGCAGCCCATGCAGAGATCACGATTGCGGCGTTGAATGCGGGAAAAGATGTGATCTGCGAGAAGCCGATGGCCATAAAGCCGGCAGAGGCCTGGGCGATGGTGGAGGCAGCTCGCCGCAACAACAGAATCCTAACTATCGGGTATCAGCACCGTTTTGGTGATGATGCCCGTCTGCTGCGGCAGATGGTGGAGGAAGGGGCGTTGGGAGAGGTCTATTACGCCCGAGCGTTAGCCCTGCGGCGGCGGGGTGTACCCACCTGGGGCGTCTTCTTGAACAAAGAGGCCCAGGGAGGCGGACCGCTGATCGATATCGGGACTCACGCGCTCGACCTGACGCTCTGGCTCATGGGTGAGATTGGGCGGCCGGTCTGGGCGCTGGGGGCAACCTTTCGCAAGCTGGCCGACCATCCGGGATATAACGCCTGGGGTCCGTGGGATCCGGCAAAGTTTCAGGTCGAGGATGCTGGTTTCGGGTTCGTTACCTTTGAGAGCGGCGCGGTTGTCTCGGTAGAGAGCAGCTGGGCCCTGAACATCCGCGAGTCCCCCTTCGGATCGATACTGGCCGGAACCAAGGCAGGGGCGGAGCTGCTCGATGGGCAACTGCGTATTTTCACCGAGGAGCGGGGACGGCTCGTCGACCAGAGCTTCAACCAACCTCGGGGTGACTCCAACTATCACCGGGAGATTGCCCACTTTGTAGAGTGTGTGAGAACCCGCAAGGAGCCGCTGGTCAAACCGGAAGAGGCGGCGATGGTGGTGCAGATCCTGGACGCCATCTACCGTTCGGCAGAGGCGAAGAAGCCGGTCCCGGTATGGGAGTGATGGGTTGCCCTGAAACCGGGCGGTAACGGGCCGACAACCAGCAGACGGGGATGCCGCACCTGACCGCACCCCCGTCTGCAGGCCATGGACTACCTGGCAACCAGGTAATGCAAGAGTTCCTGGGGATGGCTCAGCCAGAGATCCGGGGTGAGCCCGGTAAGTACCCGCGCCCCCCAGCCGGCGAGGGCAAAAGCTACGCCGGCGGCCCGGGCGGCCTCCTGGTCGTAGAGGGTGTCGCCCACATAGATGGCGGCCGCGGGAGCAACACCAAGCTTTCGCAGGGCAAGCAGCAGCGGGTCGGGAGCGGGTTTGGGCCGCTCCACGTCGTCGGCAGAGACATGAACATCCAGCGAGGCGATCTGTGGCCAGCGGGCCAGTTCGAATTCGAGTTCGACCCGGTTTTTCGACGTGACGACCCCGACGAGGAACCCCCGCTTTCGCAATTCTTGTAGTAATTCCTCAGCACCGGGGAAGAACCTGGTGTGGGAGGCGGCCTGCCGGTAATACTCCTCCCACCGGTGGAGCACCTCTTCCAGCTGTTCCTCCGGGATGCCCAGCGCCCGTAACGTGTCGAGGCTGGTGTACCCGAAGTAAGGGATCAGTTCATCGTAAGTGTACTCCTGCTGCCGGAGCTCCCCAAGCAGCCGCTGCAGGGAGGAGATGGCCGTCTCTTCCGTGTTCAACAGGGTACCGTCAATGTCGAACAAGACCGCCCGAATCAATTGGGGCAACCTGCCCGTCCTCCTCGTCGAAAATGCTTGGCACTGAAGAATCCACTTGGATTGCATAGTAACGTGCCAGTGCCCGCCTTGGCAACCGGCAGCAGTTCACCGGGCACCGGGAGAGTGGCACACTGGTAACCTGCTGGAAGCAAGCGGTACGCCGGCGACACGCCAAGGCTCGGGAGGGGGTCCGATGGGATAGCAAGAGTTGGTGGCGGATCGTATGCAGACTGCGTCTGCTCCGATCCGCCGTTGTTCGATCACGGAATGCGCGGCCACTCGAGCTCGACACCCAGGTTGCGAAGAAGGTTCTGAAAATCCTTCAGCCGTTTTTCGTCGTTGCGCACCTGGCGGGGCTTGAGATTGTGCTCCAGGCAGTGGGCAGCCAGATACCCGGCGGCTTCGCCGACGTTCCATTCTACCGGATGCAGGCGGAAGCAGCCGTTGGTTATATGCGTCACTCCCAGGTTCTTGCAGGCAGGGATCAGGTTTTCGACCCGTACGGGGACGAGTGCCCCCAGGGGGATCTGGAAAGGGCACGCACCCACGTCGATGTAGTTGTTGCCGCCGGTAGAAGGGTGCAGGTCAATGCGGTAATACCCAATTCCTACCGAGTCGGGGAACTTCTCCGCCCCTTTGTCGCCGCGGACGGCGGCAGCTACGTGCTGTTCCAGAACGGTAAACTCCGCCTTGATGCGCCGGGATTCCCGAATATACGGATACTTGGCCAGTCCGTCCTCCGTCCCGACCACGTCTTTGCGCAGGCGCAGGCCCGGGTAGCCGGTGCCGCCGTCGGGCCGGGGCGCTTCGGTCTGTAGCCAGTAGAGCAGAGAGAGGCTGAGTTGCTTGGCCGCCTCCAGGTGCTTGGCTGCTTCCTCGGCCGGCACTTCGAACACAGGGCCAAGCCAGTAATCGTTTTGCGGCCAGTTGACCAGGGTGATGTCGCTTTTGGCGAAGCCGGGGGCGAAGTTGTTCTTGTCGAGGATGCGGCGGTAGTACCACAGGCTCATCACGTTGAGTTTCCGGGCTTCCTCCGGGAAGAGGGCGCTGCCGCGGGGCTCGAGCGTGATGGGGTGAGGGGTTATCCACGAGAGCTGTTTGTCCGGCCAGAAAGGTGCCTGATAGTTGCGCCAGAAATCATAATCCCGGGGCCGCTCGATGGTGTGGTCTTCGCCGGGGAGATAGTCCATGGCGAAGCAGTAGGTGATCGCCTGCATGTTGAGGGGCTGGGGCGGGCCGGAAACGGCATGCGGTTCACCGGTATCTTTCTGTGACTCGGCACCGGTGACGTACTCAACTCCGGCAAGCGGCAAGAGATCACCCATCTCGGTGGCGTCCAGGAAGTATGGGGCTTCCAGGGTCACTTCGTTACCGGTTTCGAGGCTGCGGGCTGTCAGCGACTTGACCCGATCACCGTCGGTTTCCGCCGCGACCACCTTGTGGCGCAGCAGCACGGTCACCTGTCCGCTGACCAGGTACGGGGCGAGCATCTCGTAAAGAACGGCCAATGCCACCCGCGGATCGTGGCAGAGTCGGCTGACCCCGCCGTTGCCCGGGTTGAGGTGGACCCTGGCCCTGGCTTCGGGTGTCAGCGGGAAGTGCCGCCGGTAGTACTCCCGCACACCGTTGCGGAAGGAACGGTAAAGCTGGGTGCAGCCGAAGGACTCGATCCAGGGGTTCTCATCGGGGGGAACGGCCTGGGCGGTGAGCTGCCCTCCAATCCAATCCGTCTCCTCGGTCATGATCACAGTCTTGCCCAGGCGGGCGGCTGCCAGCGTCGCAGCACAACCGCCCACGCCACCGCCGGCAACGATGATATCGGCGCGATAACCAGGCACTTCAGACTCACTCCTGCCTAGGAAGGGTTTGGGCTACAGTACGACGATAAGGCAGGCTTCTCCTGCCCGGCTCAGTTCGGTTCGGTTCGGTTCGAGCTGGTTGGCGCATTTTTTGCCAATTCGGAGCGCAGACCATGGCGCATTTTTCACCAATCCGGAGGGCAAGCCATGGTGCATTGTTCACCACACGTGCATTTGTGTATGCAAAACGGTCAAGCAACCGGGCCGCCCAACCCGGAATCGGCCACGCTCAATCTGAGAGGCGGAATATGGGGGTGATTCCCCGAGCTTTCTCACGCAAGATTGCCTCTTCCTCGGCGGTCAGGGGGGTGAAGTTTTCGGCGATGTCGAGCGCCAGCCAGAAGAGCGACGGTTCACCGGGAGGGATGGCAGCGGTGATGGGTTGGGACAGGGTGAACCGAAGAGCGAGAGAGGCAAGCTGCGGGTCGTCGACCGGCTCATACCAGGGCTTGGCGTAACGGCGTTCGCCATGCTCGGGCCAGAGCGAGCGGGCCATCGCCTTGAGGGCGAGCCGCCCCATGCCGAGCTCCCCGGCCCGGGCCAACACCTGCGGACCGAAGTTCTCGTTGAAGAAGAGGACCCAGTTGATGGGAAAGAGTATGGTGTCGAAGGCAAAGGTCTCCATCAACTTCAGGGCCGTCGACACGGAGTGGGCGGAAAAGCCCAGAAACCTAACCAGCCCCTCTTCCCGGGCCTTGACCAGGGCCTCAAGGGCCCCACCCGGGCCGGTAGCGATCTGGTAATCTTCTTCCGTGGTCATGGCGTGCAGCTGATAGAGGTCGAAGTGATCGGTCTTGAGTCGCCGCAACGATTCCTCAAGTTCCCGACGGGCTTCAGCGGCCCGTCGTTTAGCGGTCTTGCAGGCCAGGAAGACCTGGTCGCGGTAGGGGGCGAGGGCCGGGCCGAGCCGCTCCTCGGCATCGCCGTAGCTGGGAGCGACGTCGAAGTAATTGACGCCGCGGTCGACGGCAAGAGCGACAGCCCGGTAAGCTTCTTCTTGCGGTACGTTCATGACGACGATTCCGCCCATGCCGATGACGGAAAGCTCCACACCTGTTTTTCCCAGGGGCCTGCGTGGTAGCACCCGGCATAACCTCCTCCCGTGGTTGGTCCGGTCCAACATGGTGTTACTGCAACTGGTTACCAACTTCCATTCTAAACCCAATTCACTACCGTGTGGGCACCGATTTTCCGGCGCCACCACCCAGCCGTCTCCGTCTCAGGGGGCGCTGCCGCGCTCCGCACTGCCAGGTTGTCAGGTAGGAGTTCAACTGAAGGGTCCCGCCTGCAGTCGGAGATGGCAAGAGCGGCGCTTGACGACATCTGGCATGATGTTTACCGCGTCAGACACAGGCGTGATCGGGACGTCCACCCCTGCCAGTTGCCGCTCCGCCTGATGGAGAGGATCGTCAGTCTCGCCTCCGATCCGGGCGATGTGGTGTTCGATGGGTTCATGGGGACGGGCTCGACAGCGCTGGCCGCTCGCAAACTCGGTCGCCGTTTCCTGGGTATCGAGATCGATCCTGCCTACATCGAGATCGCCACTGCCAAGCTGAATCGCCTGGTCGGGCTGTAGAGAGGCTTTCATTGCCGAAGATGGCTTATCGGTCTAGTCAAAGTCAAGGCTCAGAACCTGCAGGTACAGCCTCTCCGTCAGAGATGCCATGCAGGCCGCGGACAGGTTGTCGCGAGCGTAGCGTTGAGCCTGCTCGGCCAGGCGTTGCCTCAACTCGCTATCGATCATAAGCCGGACCAGGGCCGAGGCCAGGGCGGCGGGGTCGGCCGGAGGAACAAGCAGGCCGCTTTGGCCATCGAGAATGGTTTCGGCCGTGGCCGGCAGGCGGCTGGCGATCACCGGGAGACCGGATGCCATGGCTTCGGCCACCACGAGGCCAAAGGACTCGTCGAGCGAGGGCAGGACAAAGATATCAAACCGTTGCCACCAGGAAGCCACATCGGCCACCGCTCCCACGAACTCCACCTCCAGCCCCGGCTCGGCCTCTGTCAGCCGGCGGGCGAGCTCGTGAAGCCTTCTTCTTTCCGGGCCATCACCCAGGACCCAGAGCTTGATGCGGGGAATAACGGCCTCTCCCTCTGCCTGTGCCTCTGCCTTCGCCTTTGCTTCCCCTTCTACTCCTGCCTTCGGCGCCGGCCGCTTCTGTTCGGCCCGCAGCCTGGCAAGGGCCAGGGGAAGGGCCTGGAGCAAGTACTCGAGCCCTTTCTCGGGCGTGAGCCTACCGACGAATCCTACGGACCAGACGGCCGGACCGTATCCTGGCTCAACGCTACGGTCGCAACAGCTGTCCGCCGCGCTGACCCGTGGCCGGGTACATCGGGGAGGAGGTATTGCGATCCCGTTGCGGATAACCTTGAGACGTGACGGAGGCAACCCATGCTGTAGCAGCCGGGTGGCCTCCGTCTCGGAAACGGCCACAACCGCATCCGCCCAGCGGCGACCCGCCAGAGCCGCCCACCAGTAGTCCCACCCTACGTTATGACCGACAAACCCGTGGCTGGTGAAAACCATACCGGTGGTCGGCCGCAAGTGGCGCAGCAGGAAGAGCAGTTCGGGCGCACCATGCACGTGGACGATTCCGGCCTTTACCGGCGCGCCCCCTCCGTCCCTGCCCCGTGTTACCCAGGCGTTGGCCCGCTGGCGTAAGGAGGAGACCATGCGGCGGATCCCTTCGGCTTGCGGTGCGAAGGTTTCCACCTTCAAGTTTGCATCGCGCCACCACTGCGTCGCCGGTCCCGGCGGGCTGAGCACGGTGACATCCCAGCCTCGCGCCGAGAGCTCGCTGCCCAGGGTCAGGACGTGCCTTTCCGTGCCTGCCCAGTTGGCGTAGGGCAATACCATCAGTACTCGCCGGAGAGGCCGGTCATAGCAGCGCGGACCGGCGACGGCAGGGATCGGCGGCACTTCTACTCCTCCGCCAGGATGCGCAGATATGAGAACCCGGCCTGGGTAGAATTGGTCCGCAAAGCGACATACTGGCCGGAGCGGATCGGCTCGGGATCGGTCCATTCCCTGACCAGCTGGTCGTTGAGGTAGACCTGCATCAAGCCGGTGGCTCGGCTGCCCGGGCAACCCCTGCCAGGATCAGGAGTGCACCGACAAGTAGCAGGAGAATCTGTGTTACCTTACCTGTACGGATACGGGTACTCATGGTCACCAGACATCCCTCCGCACAGTTGTGGATTTGTGGGTTTCGGCAGAACCAGAACTAAAGCAGGAGACCAACTTCAACCGGCCAACCCTAACCTTCTTCGTTGCATGGGTAGTTCCTGCTTTTCCAGAAGGCGGCAGTCGGTCGCCTGCAGACCGTGGGATGGCGGCCGCGACGGTCGGGTGGGCCACAACGGCGGGCGGCAGGTATGCGGGGGTCTTGGGCGAATACCGTTCACCCGTAAAGGGGGCAGGCCGATGGTAGCATGGAGTTCCCCATACTCTTCACAGCCGGTGTACGAAGTGCGGGTCGATTTCAATGTGAGGGTCCCGATGCGAGACGGGATCACTCTCTCGGCCGACCTGCACCGGCCGGCCCATGCGGGGCGCTACCCTGCCATACTCCTGCGAACTCCTTACCAGAAGACAGCAAGAGAGTGTTTTGAACTGGGAGCGTACTTTGCCTCCCGCGGCTATGTGGTGGTCTGGATGGACGTCCGGGGGAGGGGGGACTCGGACGGCACTTTCGTCCCGTACCGGAACGATGGGGTGGACGGTTACGACGCAGTGGAGTGGTGCGCCCGCCAGGATTGGTGCGATGGCAATGTCGGCACCATGGGCAGCTCCTACCTGGCCCGCATTCAGTGGCTGACGGCGGTTCTGCGGCCGCCGCACCTCAAAGCGATGATAGTGTCGGTCACTCCCTCCGATCCGTTCGTGGAGGCGCCGACCGGCACCGAATCGCCGATGCATCTGTGCTGGCGGCATCTGGTGAGCGGGCGGGTAGTTCAGAATGTGGAAGTCGTCAACTGGGCAAAGGTTTACGAGCATCTTCCCCTCCTGACCATGGACGAAGCCCTGGGACGACCGCTACCCGACTGGCGGGAGGCGCTCCAGCACCCGACCCTTGATGAGTACTGGTGGCCGATCTGCTACCAGAATCGGTATCACGAGGTGGATGTGCCTGTGCTGCATATCTCGGGCTGGTACGACGATCAACAGGTGGGCACGCCCAAAAACTTCATGGGCATGGTGCGCTCGGGCCGCTCGGCCGCCACCCGTGCCGCACAAAAGCTGCTCATGGGGCCCTGGCCGCATCAGATCAACCAGACGACGCGCCTTGGGGCAGTCGACTTCGGCCGGGAAGCGGTGATTGACCTGCTCGGCTACGAGCTGCGCTGGTTTGACTTCTGGCTCAAAGGTATCGATACGGGTATCATGAATGAACCGCCCGTGCGGATCTTCGTCATGGGTGCCAACTGCTGGCGGGATGAGTGGGAGTGGCCGCTCGCCCGCACCGTCTGGACCCGGCTTTACCTGCACAGCGGCGGCCGGGCCAACAGCCGCTTCGGTGATGGCTGGCTCTGCCCGGAGCCACCGGCTGAAGAGCCGCCGGACTGTTACGAGTACGATCCGGCCAACCCGGTACCCTTCATCACCGAACCGACATCTCACCAGATCGGGGGCCCGGACGACTATGCGGCGATCGAGCGCCGCGACGACGTTCTGGTCTATACAAGCCCGCCCCTGGAGGAAGAGATGGAGGTAACCGGGCCGGTCACGGTCGTGCTTTACGCTTCCTCTTCGGCCCTGGATACCGACTTTACGGCCAAGCTGCTCGATGTCTGGCCCAACGGTTATGCCCAGCGGCTTTGCGACGGCATAGTTCGGGCCCGCTTTCGCGAGGGTATGGATCGCCAGGTATTGCTCAAGCCGGGCAAGATATACCGGTTTGAGATCGACCTGTGGAACACGTCCCAGGTTTTCCGTAGAGGTCACCGCATACGCCTCGAGATATCGTCCAGCGCCTTTCCCAAGTACGACCGGAACTTAAACACCGGCGGTGACCTGGCCCGGGAGACGCGCATGGTAGTTGCCTCCCAGACCGTCTATCACGACCGGCTGCACCCCTCATGCCTTATCTTGCCGGTAATACCTGCAGAGTGAATCAGGCTCTCTCCGGGCCGGATTGCTCCATCTGTTGCAGCTCTCTCAGTTTGGCCAGCACCTCCTCTGCGTGCCCCTCCACGGTGACCCTGGGAAAGATGTACCGGATCTTGCCTTCAGGGTCGAGGATGAAGGTGCTGCGCCGGGCGCCGCTGCCCTTTTCGTTAAGCACGCCAAAGCTGCTGATGATCTGCTTCTCCTGGTCGGAGAGGAGAGGGAAGGCAAGCTGGTATTTCTCTGCAAAACGCCGGTGGCTTTTGGGAGTGTCCGCGCTCACGCCTACTACCCGGGCGCCCAGGGCGGCAAACTCCTGCAGATGCCGGTTAAAATCCTGAGCTTCCCGGGTGCAGCCGGGGGTGTTGTCGCGCGGGTAAAAGTACAGTACGACCCACTCACCCCGCAGCGAGGAGAGATCGAACTCGGTCTCGTCCTGGGTGAGGCCGCATACCGCGGGGGCCGGGGAGCCAATCGATAGAGTCATCGATGTGAGCCGCCTTTCTAATAACGATTACTTTTACCTAGCCCCAGGATAACACAGCCTGGCCGCAGAATACTATCCATCCTGAACAAAATGCATGGGAATGGAGCGGCTGGCGATGGCGACACGAGCGGGCAAACGGGCCAACAACCTGGATGGCAAGACCTGGACCCGCTACTCCGTCAGTGTCTGGAACGACATCCGCAAGGATGAGGAGGAGCTGCGCCTGGGGCATCCTGCCATTTTTCCCGTTCAGCTCGCAAGCCGTCTGATCCAGTGCTACCTGCCCCCCTCCGGCCAGCTCGTCCTGGATCCGTTTGCCGGCAGCGGGTCAACCCTGGTGGCGGCCGAAAGGCTTGGGTACCGGGGCATCGGAATTGAGTTGGTCCCGGAGTTCGTGGCCCTGGCCCGCCGACGCCTGGCCCAGGCGCCCCTTTTTCGCCTGGCTGCTGAGAAAGGTCCGGATGAGGCCGGCGGTGAGACAAACAGGGCTGGGGCAAACAGTCTCATCTTCGCTGCCGATGCTCGCCAGCTGGCAAGCATCCTGCCGGCGGAGAGCGTCGACCTGGTGATTACCTCGCCTCCCTACTGGAACGTCCTGTCACGCAAGCGGACCGCTGACCGGAAGGAGACCCGCGACTATGGCGAGGAACCGGCCGACCTCAGCCAGATTCCGGACTACCATAAGTTTATAGCCGCTCTCGGGGAAGTCTTTGCGGCAGTCTACACAGTGCTCAAGCCCGGGCATTACTGCATTGTCATTGTGATGGACCTGCGTCAGGGAAGCCGGTTCTATCCCTTCCATTCCGACCTGGCGGCAGCTTTGCAGCAGATAGGTTATGTTTTCGATGACATCATCATCTGGGATCGCCGGCAGGAGTACAACCACCTGCGCCCCCTGGGCTACCCTTCCGTATTTCGCATCAACAAGGTGCATGAATACATTCTCGTGTTCCGGAAACCGGCCCCGCATGTGACGGACTAGGCGGCTGCCAGCCTTGCGGTGACAGCCGCCTGTTGCACCAAAGAAGCGTCTTACTCTTCCACCTAGAATTCTACTTTGGCTGCGGCGAAGAAGCCGTTGCTGGTCCGCTCCCACACATCAGAGTCCTCAACCCTGGCCAGCTGCGAAATGCCCCGGTAACCTACTTCCACCGCGAGATTCCGGAAAACGTTGACGGAGACTGCCGCGGTCACATCGGTCAGAGCCGAGTCGTAGGAGTCGGCGGGTCTGTTTTGGGCCGTATCCTTCACCGTGAGCTTGGGCCCGTGCAGAACAGTAACCCGGGCGTTGAAGCCTCGAGCCAGTTCGACCCGGGCTACCCCCCCGACCACCAGACCGCTGTATGCGACTGTGTAGGAGACGCTCGAGCCGCCGCTCTGCCAGGTGTACTCGTTGTTCGCAGAGACGTAACCGAAGGCCGGGGAGAGGCTCAGACCGCCTTCGTTGAGGAGCTGGTAGGAGCCGACGATAAGCATCTGGGAGCCGGCAAGAGTGAACTTGCTGCTACCCTGCTTCCCCTCAGCCTCGGGCAGGACGGCATACTCTCCCCACAACGCCAGACGGGGCAGGAGCGTCATCACACCCGAAGCGCTCACGACATGGGATTTGATCAGCTGGGGCTGAACATTCGCGGCAGCAAAGGTTACTTCCGTGTCCTGCGGCCAATAGCTAAAGGATATCTGGCCCTGGGCACTGGCGGAGATACCGATACCCAATACCAACACGACCGCAATCACCAGCGATCCTATCCGACGCACATCTACCACCCCCGTCATCTTAATGTGGATGCTGCGAGCCAGTACTCTGATATTCGCCCGCACTCCACCCAATCCTGCTTTGACGGGGGGAACAGAAGATTGTTCACTGTGCACGGCAAGACGGCATCAGATAGGTTATCGCAGCAGGGTCGCTATGGCCAGCCCTATTCCCGCACCCACGACGACGACAAGAGCCAGCTGCGTTCCTTGACGATACCTTTGCAGTAACCGGTGCGGTACAATTTGCTGCTGACGCTTCAGTCGGTTTACCTGCCAGGCGTAATATAGAGCGCACCCAACCACAGTTAGTAATATTGCTAAGACAAATGCAGTAATCCAAAAAACCAGCGAGTCCAATGGAATCAGCACCCCAGATGGCGATCAAGATAACCAGCAACAGTCTACCTCAAGTATCGGCAGCCCGGCCGCTGGAGTTCATCCGTTTCGGGCTCCCATATTCAGGAAATCATGGGAGATTGCCAGGGTCATTTCCACTTCAGCAGGTCATACCATACGCACCACAAGATGGCAGAAATGGTACCAGAACCAGCGTAAGGCAGAAGATGTCCGGTCGCGTATGAGTACCTTTCCTTGCTGCCGGAGAAGCTTTTAACCGATGAAACCGACCGGCATCCGGTTGGGCAAAAAACTTATCCCAAGACGAAAGGAAGGAGAGTTACCGATGCCGCAAGTTCCTCTCACCCAGTTTGAACTGCAGTACCTGCGGGAACTGATCGGGGCAGAGCAGCTGACGGCCAAGAAGGCGCAACAGTACGCTCAGCAGGCTACCAATCCGCAACTGCGGGATCTGCTGCAGCAGATGGCAGCACGTTCCACCCAGGCGTCGCAACAGCTGATAGCTATGCTACAGTAGGAGGAGATTTCCAAATGCAAGACAAGGATATTGCTTCTGACATGCTCAATACCGTGAAGATGGGCATACAGTCGTTCACCCAGGCTTCCATTGAAGCGGCCAACCCGCAACTGCGCCAGCTTTTAGTCAACTTGCGGAACCAGTGTGAGCAGACTCAATGGCAGCTTTTTGAACTGGCCCGGACCAATAACTGGTATCATGTACCGCCGGCGGCAGATCCCCAGTATGTGCAGCGACTGGCCCAGACCTATCGCGAAGGGATCCAGGGAATGCAGGCGCAGCAGGGGGCGGCCACGGCCGGAGTGGGGTCGACGTCCGCTATGATGCAGACCGATGGGGCAAGGCGCAACTAGCCCCAAGGTCAGGAGCCCAGGGTGAGGGAAGGCGGGGCGCTCCCCGCCTTCTTTTCATATCTATGTTCCAGAGGATTCCCCCACAGCGTTGCAGGTTCTCCGCAGCAGCACTCTCTTTCCTGACTTGGAGGTGGTCCGACGTCATCGCTGTTATACTCGATCATCTGAGGCCGTACAGATAAAATCTGAGCCGGTTATTACATTCTTGGCCCACTTTTGTTCCACTTTGCTTGACCTGGCAGCATAAGGTGAGTAAGATGGATAAGGAGTTAATCATTTGTGAGGTGATTCTTGAATGCGTGCAAATATAAAGAATCCGGAGGCCATAGTCCGTACGGCCATCGCCAACGTGATCGAAAGTGCCAAGCGCAACAATCAAGACTCGTATGAGGCAGCGTCGGAGGTTCTCCGACTCCTGGAGGAATTGCAGGTCAGCTTTAGGCCCATCGTGCGGCGCGCCCGCAACCGCGCGTAAGGCTTACCCGACCATTGGTTTCGCGCGGGCACGGATTCCGGCCCGTCATCCGGGAGGCATGGTCGTTCCAGCCTCCCTCTCTTATATCTATCAGATCACGGTTGTACATAACGAAGGTACGGTGAAGGACGGGTGGTGAGCGTGGGTAGACTCGGTACACTCACAATCGCGCTGCCATCGCGCCAGCTCAATCTGCACTTATACGTAGCCGGGGCGGCGGCCGGGACCGGAGCGGCCGCAGCGGCAGCCGGAGCTCCGGCTGCCACCGGAAGTCAGCCTGTGCCGGTGATCTTTCTGCATGCTTTCCCGCTTAACGGTGGGATGTGGCAGCCGCAGCTTGAGGCGTTTTCAGCCCGGGGATGGACGGCCTACGCTCCGGACCTGCGCGGGTTTGGACGCACTCGCCCCTTGCCGGCAGCAGGCGAGGCGGTAACCCCGGAGATGATGGCCCAGGACGTGGTGGCGCTGCTTGATCACTACCGCCTCCCGCGGGCGGTGCTGGTCGGGTTGTCCATGGGTGGATACGTGGCCATGGCTATGGCCAGGGCCTTTCCCGAACGCATCGCCGGCCTGGTTCTTGCAGACACCCGTGCCAGCGCTGATGCTCCCGAAACCAGAGCCAACCGCGAACGGACCGCGACCCTCGCCCTGGAGAAAGGAGCCCGGGCGGTAGCCGAGACGATGCTTGGGGGCCTGCTGCGGCCGGGCGCCGGCCAGGATGAGGCCGAGGTGGTACTCTCCCTGGCCTCGCAGAACGAGCCGGCCGGTGTGGCCGCAGCCTCCCGCGGGATGGCGCTGCGCCCGGATTCTACGGATATCCTGGCCCGGCTGGACTGCCCGGCCCTGGTACTGGTCGGTGCAGAAGACGTCATCACGCCGGTGGCTGTGGCAGAGTCCATCGCGTCGGTGCTGCCGCGGGGGCAACTCGTGGTGATCCCCCAGGCAGGGCATCTGGCCAATCTGGAGAATCCCGCTGGTTTTAACGCGGCACTCCTCTCCTTCCTCGAAGAAAGTTTTGCCCGATAGCTTGCTGTGCTATCATATAAGCCAACGTTCGTTTTACCTTTCATTCGGTCCCGTCCGGGGCGGGTGGTTTGTACGGCCGCAGGCCCGCCCCCGGCGGGTGTTAGGGGTGTCTTTGCCGTATGAACCAGCAACCCCAGAATGAGCGGCCGCGCACGCTTTTTGAGAAGATCTGGGATGAACATGTCGTGGTACATCCGCCGGGCCGGCCGGCCCTGCTTTATATCGATCTGCATCTAGTTCATGAGGTGACGTCGCCGCAGGCGTTTGAGGGCTTGCGGCTGGCAGGCCGGAAGGTGCGTCGTCCGGAGCGGACCTTTGCCACCATGGATCACAATGTACCCACCACCGATCGGACGCTCCCGGTGGCCGACCCCATAGCCCGGCAGCAGATGGAGACCCTCCGCAAAAACTGTGAGGAGTTCGGAATCACTCTTTGGGATTTGTACTCTCCCGAACAGGGTATTGTCCATGTGATCGGTCCCGAGAAAGGGCTGACGCAGCCGGGGATGACCATCGTCTGCGGTGATTCGCACACGTCGACCCATGGTGCGTTTGGCGCTCTGGCCTTCGGCATAGGTACATCCGAGGTCGAGCATGTGCTGGCCACCCAGACATTATGGCAGGCCAGGCCGAAGACCATGGAGATCCGGGCCGAGGGGCGACTCGCACCGGGGGTGACTGCCAAGGATCTGATTCTGTATATCATCGGACAGATCGGTACTGACGGAGCCACCGGCTACGTCGTCGAGTACACCGGGGAGGCCTTCCGCGCTCTGTCGATGGAGGGGCGGATGACGGTCTGTAACATGTCTATCGAAGCCGGCGCCCGGGCCGGAATGATGGCACCTGACGATACCACCTTCAATTATCTTTATGGCCGTCCTTACGCCCCTAAGGGTGAAGCCTGGGAGAAGGCGGTAGCACGCTGGAGGAAACTGGTGACTGATCCCGGGGCGGTCTATGATCGGACAGTTACCGTCAACGCATCGGAGGTTGTTCCGCAGGTGACCTGGGGCACCAGCCCTGGGCAGGTTGTGCCGGTTACGGGCCGGGTGCCCGATCCGGAAGACCGGGAGCTCTTCCCCACTGAGCCGGCCCGGCGGGCGGCGGCAGCAGCCCTTGCCTACATGGGGTTGACCCCGGGGACACCCATAACTGAGATCACCATCGACCGGGTCTTCATCGGATCTTGCACCAACGGCCGTATCGAGGACCTGAGGGCGGCGGCTTCGGTGCTGAAGGGGCGGAAGGTTCATCCACGGGTGCGTGTGCTGGTTGTCCCCGGTTCGCAAGCGGTCAAGCGGCAGGCAGAGGCAGAAGGACTCGACCGTATCTTTCGCGAAGCGGGTTGCGAGTGGCGGGAGGCCGGCTGCAGTATGTGCCTGGGGATGAATGCCGATATCCTGCAACCGGGTGAACGGGCTGCTTCCACGTCCAACCGCAACTTCGAAGGCCGTCAGGGGCGGGGCGGGCGCACGCACCTGGTCAGCCCTGAGATGGCGGCAGCAGCCGCCGTGGCCGGCCATTTCGTCGATGTCCGCCAGTTCCTGGCGCAGGGGGGAGTCGCATCATGAAGCCGCTGCGGATCGTGGAGGGGATCGTAGCTCCTCTGGACAGGGTCAATGTCGATACGGACCAGATAATACCCAAGCAGTTTCTCAAGCGCATTGAAAGGACGGGGTTTGGCCAGTTCCTCTTCTATGACTGGCGTTATCTGCCCGACGGTAGCCCCAACCCCGATTTTGTGCTCAATCAGGACCCATGGACACAGGCCAGCATCCTGCTGACGCGCAACAACTTCGGCTGTGGTTCATCGCGGGAGCATGCTCCCTGGGCTTTGGCTGACTTCGGATTCAGGGTGATCATCGCCCCTTCGTTTGCCGATATCTTTTATAACAACTGTTTCAAGAACGGCATGTTGCCCGTGGTCCTTCCAGAGAGCGTCGTTGATGAGCTTTTTCGCCGTACCGCAGCTGCCGGTCGGGCGGGCTACAGGTTGACGGTCGATCTGGAGAAACAGGAAGTGAGGGACGAAAGCGGCTGGAAGGTGAGCTTCACTATCGATCCGTTCCGCCGTGAATGCCTGCTGGAAGGATGGGACGACATAGATCTTACGCTGCGTTATGAGGATGACATTCGCGCCTACGAACTGCGGCACGGGATCGGGGCGTAGCAAGGATGCGGACAGGTCGCGGCGGGGGGGCAAGCGGCGGCAAGTACAAACAGGAACCGAAAGGGCCGGCGGGGGTTTGGACCCCCGCCGGTCTTAATAAGGGAGGAGTCGGGCAAACGCCGGCGAAACCATGCGCGGTTCGGTAGATTGCCCCGAGCTCGGGCTGGAAAGGAAGTGGCCGCAGTTGGGACTCTGGCTGATAGCTCCGCTGGCGTTGTTCGTGGCCATTCTGTTGTGGGACAGGGAGAAGCTCTTCACACTGGAGAAGAGTTTTGCCCTTCTCAACATCCTGGCTGCTACTCCCTGGTGCGTGACGCTGGGCATCAATGCGGAGTTGTTCCCTGATTGGAGCTTCCGGGCCGGGTGGTATCTGGCCATTCCGGAGCTGGTCATAGGCGCGATGGCGGTCGTCACCGGTCTTTGGTTTGCCCGCAGCAACCGCCGGAAAGTTGAGGTTACGGCTGCGGGCGGTGCGACGGTGGCTGCAACGGGGGGTGCAACAGGCGGGGCAGGTGCTGGAGTACGCGACACCATGCGCTGGGCAGAGAAGCTGCTTGGAGCAGGTCCGTGGCTTTTGGGTTACGGAGTGATATTGAGTTTGTTGATGCTGTGGGCCCGTAACCGCATCTAGGGCTGAGATCATGGAGAGTGAGCGATGAGTAAGCGATCAGCGTCGCGAGTGCTGCCCGGGGGGGAGCCCGGGCAGCCACATCCTCAACTCCTATCCTTCCAAAGCCTGCCTGGTAACCTCGCAGAGGATATCAGACGGCCTGGCTGTTAGAAAACATAGCCTGCGTAAGCCGAGACCCCCGGAGTACCGTCTTCCATCAGATGATATCCGCCCTCGACCCCGAGGTACCACCGGTTGGCCAGGAGAAAACGGAAGCCGGCCTCAACACCGGGGTTGCCCTTCTTGCTTTCGAGCACGTACTGGTAGCTGACCCCGCCGAAGACGGCAATCCGGTCGATACGATCGGTATAGCGCAGCCCGGCCATTATCACCGTGTTATCCTGCCACTGTGTATACCCGCCAACCAGGCCGACAGCAGGGAAGACCTCGTAAATTCCTCTGATACCGAAACCGACAATGTCGTAATCTTGCTCCCGATCAATACCGATATTACCTTGTACCGTCAGTCCCGAGGAAACCTCCATCTCGGCAAAGACGCCAAGTATGCCGGGCCGTGTCAGACTCAACCCGATGCCGGCGCTATTCTCGGCGGAAGCGGTACCCGCAGCTACTGCCAGAGCCAGAATCAGGATCAAGCCGAAAAGCCCGCCAGAACAAGCAAGACGACTCCGCATAACCACAACCCCTTCTGTCACTTGCTAAGTACACGAAGCTATTTCTGCAAGAGTTGCCAATCTCCTCTTGTGGGAAGTTTTGGCAGACAGAACTGATCTACGGGTGGCCACAGGCAATGGTGTAAATTAGCAGTTGACCGGGGGTAAAACAGCTCCTAAAATAGTAAGCTGTCGCCGCTGTGTAGTGTCGGTCATTGACCGGCAAGTGCAGCGAGCGCAAGCGTATCCGCGAGATTGCTCCTTGAAAACGGAACAGTGCGAGAGAGACGGGCTCGTGATTC